>CBDBLF010000001.1:0-70026 GCA_965206985.1 Spirochaetota bacterium
ACTTGGGTCTTAATATTCCTCTGGTCGCCAGCCCGCGCTAGAGGGTGATTGCTTTCCCTATCAGAGAATAATTCTGATGTAAGGTAGATTTCGCGGGGGATTTGGTTCGATAAATTCTAGCTATTTACTTTGGGGCAGTGCGGTTTTATGCCATACGTCGGAATACTAGCTGATTACGGATGATTTTAGACAAACTACTAAAAGGTCATAAAAATGCAATACGAAGAGTCAATTTTTATATCTGCATCATCAGAAAAAATATTTCTTACTTATTCTGATGTATCAGGGTGGTCGTCATGGGACGAAGAAGTAGAATCTTCTTCCTCGCTGGGGAGTTCAAAGAAGGAGTGAAAGGGAAAATTAAACCTAAAGGTGCTCCCGAATCTAAAATCACATTAATTGAAGTAACTAAAAATAAATCATTCACTGTTGAATGTGACCTTCCGCTGTGTAAAATGCAGTTTGTTCATTTGTTAGAAACAAAAGAAAGCGGCACAAATGTCGTCAATCAGGTCAAATTTAATGGGTTTCTCGCTCCTTTATTCGGTCGAATAATAGGTAAAAGTATTGCAAAAACATTACCTAATTCATTGGGTGGTGGTTTAACCCCCTAAAACTGGACAGTCTTTTTCTTATTCTTTTAGATATTTCTCCTCATATTTTTGAGGTGTCACCCATCCTAAAGCTGAATGTGGCTTCATCGTATTATAAAGATGGATAAACCTGAAGATACTTTTTTGAGCTTCTTCAAAGTTTTGATATTCTGATAAATTAATTTCTTTATATTTAATTGTTTTATTCAATGATTCGGCATGAGCGTTTTCATACACATTACCACGACACATGGAAATATTGATTCTACTTTCTTCTAATAGAGCGATATACTCATTTGAGCAATATCTGACGTCAGCATCAGTATGATGGTAGTAATTTTGTAAATCTCCTATTTCTCTTTTAAGCGAAAGAAAGGCTGCTATGACCAGTTGGGTGTTATTTTTATCAGAAATGGCCGCTCCTACGATACGGCGACTCATAAGCCTCATGAGCAAAGCTAAATAGTGGTCTTTCGAATTAATATCAAAATAGGTTATATCGCCAACAATTACCTTGAAGGGATCAGCTTGCACACTTTTAATCAAATTGGGATATTTTCTGAAATTATGCTTAGATTGGGTAGTTTTTGGCTTCAAAAACACCTTTTTAGTGCATAAAAGTCTATTTTCTTTCATAATTCGGTAAACTCGCTTCTTATTTATTGTAAAGCCTCTATCTTTTAGAATTTGCGTCATCGAGATATAACCTACTTGGTTCAATTGATCACTAATTTCATGGATAGATTTTAGAATCGTTGAATCATCTTTCTTCTCCTTCGACTTATAATAATAAGTTGACTTTTCTAGTTTCATAACTCTGCAACTCCTTGTGATCCCAAATTCTGTGCTGAGGCTATTCTTGATAATTTCTCTTTTTGCCTGTATTCTTGAAGAAGTTTTTCCGTTTTTTTTAAAATCTGATTTTCTGGTCGTGTCATATTTAATCAAAGTTTCCAATTAAAAAAGGAATTGACTTATCTCCCTTAAATTAAGGTTATGTCTCATTATGAACAAAAGAAAATATACCTTTGATACAAGTGGTTTTAGCTGTCAAAATACAGACTGCCATAAGTATCATAAGGTAAATGAAGGAAATGTGCGCTTTGCTTATATGTCTGGTAAGTACAAACAAATAGCCTATTTAAAGTGCACCGCTTGTGGTAGATGCTTTTCAGAGAATAAAGGCACTATTTTTTTTCGTCGCAAGAAAAGCAAAGAAACCATTACTCGGGTATTACAAAACACAGTTGAGGGCTGTGGCATTAGAGCTACCGGAAGAGTCTTTGGTATCAGCAAGGATACAGTTCTTGCTTGGGTTAAAGCAGCAGGTGAAGATTCACTAAAAGTTGAAAAAAAATATATACAAAAACCTGTCTTTCAATGAAATTCAATTAGACGAGCATTGGGGTTTTGTCTTTAAAAAACAATACAATCTACCAGAGACTGAGCGATTAAGTGATGAAATAGGGGATATCTGGACTTTTACTGCAGTATTGCCTGTAGAAAAGCTCATTTTAGCGCATATAACAGGCAAGAGGACCTCAGTGAATGCTAGAAAGTTACTGACCAAGGTAAAAACAAGAAGTAAGCCAAAGAGGGAAGATAAATTCTTGATTACCTCTGATGGATATGAGGGATATAGTGATGCCATTCTTTCAGTTTATGGTAAATTTGACTCAATGACTAGAAAGCTTCAATCACCCAAATCTCTATGTTATGGGCAAATAATTAAGAGAATAGAAAAAGGGAGATGTAAGGAAGTTGACAAATCTCTAATCTTTGGTGATCAAAAGCTACTAGATGAATATATTGCAAACTCTTCAGTAAGTCATCAGATGAACACCTTTGCTGTAGAAAGGAATAATTTGACTCTTCGCCAACACAATCATAGAATAGAGCGTAAAAGTCAGGGTTTTTCAAAAAAATTCAAATATATGCAGGGGCATAATTCTTTTGTTGCTAATTATTACAATTTCTGCCTTCCACATTCAAGTCTAGCTGAGTATGAGGGAGGAAAACCAATTCAAATCACCCCAGCAATGGCTACAGAAATGACGAATCATAAGTGGTCTATACAAGAATTATTCATCGCAAATAGAAACTTTGATTAAATATGACACGAGCAAAATTTCATTCTTTGATAAGAGTCAAGGAGGCTGTGTGGGAAATATGGTTGTTCTTTTGAGATTACGGTTATACGTAATTTTCAGATTGAGGCAGAGGTTTAGAAGATTCAAAATGGCTTTAGATTTTTACAAAACTTAATTTCGACATAAGGAATAAGATGAAGGTATTAGCTTGTTTTAATCTATTGTGCTATCAATTACTCAAAATTTCTCGTAGCAATATTCTTTACAAATCTTTCGTTGCCTCTATATTTTTGCACTTTTTTTTCATGCTTTTATTTACATTTATACCTAAAAAAAAAGTGGAAGACCATGTTCTAGAAGTAAAAATTTTAGAAGATTCTAGGGTTATTTCAGAAACAGACAGACGAAAAATTAAAAGAACAATTGGAAAACATGGAAAAAACCAACAAATCAAAAAAATAATAAAGAAAGTAATGGACGAATCTCCTCAAAAGAGTTTCTCACCAACCCAACAAGATCAAAAGTTTGTTGAATCAATAGAACAAATATTGCGTCGTAAGCAAATAAACAAAAGAGGAACAGAATACCAGCTCTCTAAAAAAGCCTCTAAAAAATGGGAGCTAGAAAAAGAAGAATTTACTCAAAAAAAAGAACGAAATGAAATTGCGAAGGCCATTACTATCACAGAAGAGATTCAGTGGAAACACGCTGTTAAAAGAAAAATTATTTACCGACCAAATGTTGAATATCCGTCTTATTATCGTAAAAAAGGCATACAAGGAAAGACTCGCTTGCTTGTAAAGGTTGACCGTTTGGGTAATGTGATTAATACGACTGTGGTGAGTAGTAGTGGCTACTCAAAACTTGATGTTATTGCGAAAAAAATGATTCGGGCAACTCGCTTTTCTCCTGTTGATGGAGTAGCCATTGGGTATGACGAAGCCGAGATTGATGTTTATTTTCGTCTGACTGATTAATATGATCTAAACAGAGGAGTCTTCAGTGATTCTTTCATTAAATAGTCTCGATTATGCTTCACCTCCTCCAGAGAAGATATCTCGTGTTTATCAAGTTGTTTTTTTATATATTCTTGTAACTTGCTTACGAAACGGGGGCCATTGTAGACAAGACCAGTGTAAACCTGAACTAGTGATGCTCCCTGAAGAATTCTTCGCCACCCATCTTTAACGTTCATAACACCTCCACTCGCAATGAGCACCTTGTCTCCTCTGAGTACATTATGGGCTTCAGTGAGGTATTTTTCTGATATTCCAGTAATCGGTAGGCCTGAGACCCCTCCTTGAAAAGAATGGGCGACGCAAGCCTGTTCACTCAGCAAGCTGTAATTGACTGATGTGTTGGTAAGAATAAACCCATGGGAACCAGCCAAGGAAGCAGTCTCCAAAGATTGAAGAAATTCTTTAAGAGAAGAAAAATCAGGCGAAAATTTTACAAATAATGGTAGGAGTGATTTTTTTCTTAGTGTAGTGATCAATTCTGATAAACCACTTTTGATTTGTAATTCTCTCAGGCCGGGTGTATTTGGAGAAGAAATATTGATTGCAAGATACAAGAAATGTTCCTTAAGAAAATATTTTTTTTGTACAAATGAATTAATTTTTTCGACTAATGACTCATATTCACCTAGTACCTTTTCGTTCTTTGTATGTTTGCTTTTACCCAAGCTGAGTCCAATCTTGTGAAAGCCACTACAGCGATTCAACGATGTTTCTATATTCGTAAGAGCAATTTCTAAACCGGGGTTGTTAAAACCCATTTTATTGAGTAGAGCCTTCTTATTGGGGAAACGCTTGATTCTAGGTTTTGGGTTTCCTTGTTGAGGGAGCATGGTAAAACTTCCTAATTCTGAGAAACCAAAACCAAGTGGTGATAAACTTGGAAATATAGTTCCGTATTTATCAAAACCCGGGGCAAGACCAATGGGGTTTGTAACTTTTTGCTCAAATATAGTTTGGCATAAAGCAGGGTCTACTTTATAGACAGGGATCAAATTACTAAATTTTTGAGCCAAAGATGAGGTGAGATCATGAATTGTCTCGGGGTCAAATTGAAATAGAAATGGTTTCGTGAGATTATAAAGAATATCTATAACATGAGAGTTCATTCTTGATTTTCATAGGCTCGCCTGAAACGTTTCTCTTTACCAATCTCTTCGTCAGTTATCTTATGTTCTTCTTGAAGCATATCAAGAAAATTTTTAGTAACTTTAGTATTGCAATCACTTCGTTCTATCCAAACTTGTTTTGTCTCGCCATCTTTTTCAATGGGAGGAGGAACATACGAAGCAATCAACTCTTCTTCACATTCAGGGTTTGGTAACTTACCACGGCCTCTTGTAATGCCAACAACAGATACTCCTTTTGGCACTGCGAAGTTGAATTCTGGAGGTTGGTAACCTCGTTTTGAGTACAACCTCCGCATAAATTTACCCCAGGCTGGAGCCGCAATATAGCCACCACTTTGGTGTTTGCCCAATGTCATTGAGCCTTGATCTAACCCCATCCACATGACAGCTGCGACATCAGATGTGAAACCGGCAAACCAAGCATCATTCCATGAAGAAGTCGTGCCTGTTTTACCAGCCGCATTTGCATGAAAACCACCTTCTAAACGAACACCTCGGTAGGCTGTACCATTCAAAACCGACTGCATCATTTTATGAAGTATAAAAGCAATTTCTGGCTCAATAACTTGAAGCTCTTGTTGGAGTTTCTTTTCTTTGAGAAGAGCAAACACCTCGTTTTCAAAATCATAAAGAACATTACCATCTTGGTTCGTAACATACGAAATACTATGAGGAATTAAATCCTCACCCATATTGGCAATAATACTATAACCTCGTAAAAGCTCCAAAGGAGTGACTTCCGATGAACCCAAAGCTAAGGAAGGATTTGCTTGTAATCGAGTTTCGGGTATTTTCATCACCTTACTTGCAAAATTAATAACTTTCTCAGGCCCAATGAGGTCATAGACTTGGACTGATACTAAATTCATGGACAAAGCCAATGCTCTCGTTGAGTTTACATAACCACGATATAGCCCCTCATAATTAACAGGTGCCCATGTGCTTCCATCAGGTGCAATATTAAATATTGGTGAATCAATAAAACCCATATTTGAATGAATTGCTCTATCTTCTAAAGCCGCCCCATATATGAAAGGCTTAAACGCGCTACCTGGCTGTCGTTTTGCTGAGATAGCTCGATTAAATTGATCAGACGATTTAAACTCTCTCCCGCCAATCATGCCAAGAATGCGCCCTGTCTTTGGCTCCATAGCAATTAAAGCACCCTGTACTTTTAAGTCTGATCGAAATTCAGCCGTACTTCCTAGAAACTCCAAGGATTGATCACTTACTTTGGATAGAGGTAGCGACAAACTTAATAACTCCATTGCTGAGGATAAGTTTCTTTTAAAAGTGTGACGAAACTCGTTCCGTACTGAATAACGTTTTACGATGGTTGGCAAAGGCAGTATTGACCTCAAAATAGAATAGGTATTCAAAAACTCAGAGTCTACTCCACTACTGTTGAGACGATTTGATCTTCTGGCAATAGGGTCAGCCTTTTCGATGGCCTCTCTTAGAACTTGTTTGCCTTCAAGCTGTAAATCAAGGTCAAGCGTTGTGTAAACCTGAAGACCGCTTGAATAAAGTTTTTCTTTACCTATTCTTTTCTCTAAAATCTGTCGCACGTATTCGGTAAAGTAAGGAGCCAAGTCTTTTTTTTCGCCGTAACTTGTCTTTGTTGGAGGGGTAAGCCCAATTTTTTTTTGATATTTTTTCCAGTATTTTTTGTGAAAATCAAGAGCCTCTTCATACTCAAAATATCCCTGATTTGCCATTTCTTCTAAAACAAGTTTATTTTTCTTGATGGAGTTATGAGGATTTTTAAAAGGAGAATAAGTATGGGGAGCCTTAGGAAGTCTTGCTAAAATAGTGGCTTCAATTAGGTTTAATTTTTTTGCTTCTTTCTCGAAATAAAATTTTGATGCAGACGATATGCCATAAGAACCATGCCCGAAATATACCTGATTGAAGTACATTTCGAGTATTTCATCTTTAGAAAATTCTTTTTCCACCTGTAATGTAAGGATTGCTTCATAAAATTTTCGAGCGAATGTTCTTTCTCCTTTGGTATAGAGTCTCTTCACTAATTGTTGTGTTAGAGTCGACCCTCCTTGAACAATCTTGAACGCTTTTATATTTTCCCACATTGCTCGAAACATTCCGATAAAATCAATACCAAAATGCTCATAAAACCTAGAGTCTTCAATTACAATGAAAGCAGCCTTAACAGACTCTGGTATTTCATCAAGGCGTATTAGCTCCCTCCTATGTAGAAATAACTCTGAAATTAGCTGGCCTTTGGTGTCATATAAGCGGGTTGGCAACACTGGCTGGAACTTCTTGAGTTCTTTGATTTGCTCCTGTGATTCAGAATAAAATAGAATTGAGCCAAGGGTGAAACCTCCGATGAAAGAAATAAGCAAAAACAAAGAAGCACACATGAGCACATTCGGTCTATATTGGGAATTCATAATCCAGTATCTACAATTAGAACACCTATCTAATCAACGAGATAATGCGACAATTTTTTAATTATAATTTTATTACGACTAGAGAGGCGGAAGAAACTAAGATCAAACTCGTCTACGACGCTTACAGTTTGGAAGGGGTACACATTTGAACCTCGCACTATGTTGGGTGTTATCTTAAATACGCTTTCTGTAAAGGAGTAACGAGTAAAATAGAAATTGACCTGGTTTAACCCCCTAAAACTGGACAGTCTTTTTCTTATTCTTTTAGATATTTCTCCTCATATTTTTGAGGTGTCACCCATCCTAAAGCTGAATGTGGCTTCATCGTATTATAAAGATGGATAAACCTGAAGATACTTTTTTGAGCTTCTTCAAAGTTTTGATATTCTGATAAATTAATTTCTTTATATTTAATTGTTTTATTCAATGATTCGGCATGAGCGTTTTCATACACATTACCACGACACATGGAAATATTGATTCTACTTTCTTCTAATAGAGCGATATACTCATTTGAGCAATATCTGACGTCAGCATCAGTATGATGGTAGTAATTTTGTAAATCTCCTATTTCTCTTTTAAGCGAAAGAAAGGCTGCTATGACCAGTTGGGTGTTATTTTTATCAGAAATGGCCGCTCCTACGATACGGCGACTCATAAGCCTCATGAGCAAAGCTAAATAGTGGTCTTTCGAATTAATATCAAAATAGGTTATATCGCCAACAATTACCTTGAAGGGATCAGCTTGCACACTTTTAATCAAATTGGGATATTTTCTGAAATTATGCTTAGATTGGGTAGTTTTTGGCTTCAAAAACACCTTTTTAGTGCATAAAAGTCTATTTTCTTTCATAATTCGGTAAACTCGCTTCTTATTTATTGTAAAGCCTCTATCTTTTAGAATTTGCGTCATCGAGATATAACCTACTTGGTTCAATTGATCACTAATTTCATGGATAGATTTTAGAATCGTTGAATCATCTTTCTTCTCCTTCGACTTATAATAATAAGTTGACTTTTCTAGTTTCATAACTCTGCAACTCCTTGTGATCCCAAATTCTGTGCTGAGGCTATTCTTGATAATTTCTCTTTTTGCCTGTATTCTTGAAGAAGTTTTTCCGTTTTTTTTAAAATCTGATTTTCTATCATTAAGTCAGATAAGGCCGATTCTAAATAGGAAATTTTTTTTCTCAATTCTAACTCAACCCCATTTTTATCTTCAAAGCCTTCGGAAACCAGCTGTCGCTTCCATCTCGATAAAGTTGCGACTGAAATCATCTCTCTCTTAGATATTTCTGCCGTGCTAGTCTGACCTGAAATCATCTCCAAAGCCAATCTCTCTTTTGCTTCCTTACTGTATCTTTGTCTTTTAATCATAGTTTTACCTCCTAAATTTAACACAATAAAGTGTCCAGTTTTAGGGGGTTAAACCAACCAGAATCAGAGGTAGAGGTAACAGTAGAGAAAACTAATTTCCAAAACCAACTCTACGAGCGACAAATAATCTCATAACAGTCACATTGAGCTTGTGCAGGAACTAGGATTTTTCAGTGCATTTTATGAGATATTTGCTGCGTCAGTCTCATTTTTCAAATATGTCAAGGAATTTATAGTTTATGCAATGGGAGAGAGAAGGATGATAGTACCCCCCTACGACCATCATTAGTTGGTTCAGAATTGGTTCAAATCAAGTTATTTGGTTCAAAAGGCTTGGGTTTACTGGTAGAGCAAGTGAAAGACATTTTCCTAAAAAAGGTGCATCAAAAGGCCGACGTTAAATCATCAAATAAAACAGAGGTTCCTAATGAAGCACCCTTCTCAGGTTATTTGTCTAAACAGGTATTCGGCAGTAATGCGAAATAGTAAAGACAAAAAGTTATACAGAATGCAAATGGTTCATTATGCCAAGAAGCATGGTTTCAAGCCAACAGCCAGAATGTTTAAAACGACTGTAAAAACAGTAAAAAAGTGGTTTCGTAGGTTTGAATCAGAGAAATACGTTGGCTTGGAAGACAAGAGCCACGCTCCACACTACTCACCACATGCAATCACAGACTTTGAAAAGGCTTATGTTTGCTTTCTTAAAAAGAAACGTCGAGGCTTTGGTGCTCAGGAACTGAAGAATGTTTACCAACTAGACTTGAGTGTCAAGGCCATTCGCAGAGCGTGGAGGGAGCAAGCACTCTTGAAAAAAAAGCGTAGAAAACATAAAACGAAGCAAAATTTGCGTGAAATTAAGAAATTATGGGGTTTATTTAAGCAATTTGACGTAGATACGAAGCATTTATACGATATTCCTGAGCTTTGGCCTTATATTCAGGAAAATATTGTACCGAAATATCAATATACCTTCAGAGAAGTTTTTTCTGGCTTACAATTTCTAGCTTTTGCAGATGAGTATAATATGGCATACTCTTGTCTGTTTATGGAGGTAATTTTAGATCATCTTGTAAAATCAGGGGTTGATTTAAAGAAAAATAATACGAGAGGGCAAACAGATAATGGCTCAGAGTTTATTGGTGCTTGGAATAAAAAAGGAGATTCGGAGTTTACAAAAGTATTAGCCAGTTATGGTGTGCCACACCAGACGATCCCTGCTGGAGCGCATACTTGGCAGTCTGATGTTGAAACGACTCATAGATTGATTGAGGATCACCTTTACCTGAATGAAACGTATAATTCAAGAGAAGACTTTCTCAACAAAGCTGGCTCCTATCTATTGATGTTCAATTCAATAAGAAAAAATTCTTACAAAGAGAATAAATCGCCCTGGCAGCTGATCCGAGAGGAAAGCACAACTATTGACAAACAAATATTAAATTTACCACCGTTTCGACTGGACTATTTATTTCAAAAGATGCCAATGGTCGTAGGGGGGTACAATCCTATTCTCCATCCCTTTTATAGTTTATGCAAGTTGTTCTCGTACCATTTTGCCAAAATTAAATGCTGTAGCTGCGATTTTTACCTCTATTTGAACCTTTTTACTGCCTCTGAGCAAGAATTCTCTGAACTTTTTGGCTTGTTTCAAAATTCCAAAAATGGGTTCAATTTCAGAACCTCGCTTTTTATAGAAAGACTTTGCTTCTTCTGAATTCATCTTCTTGATCATTTCATGTTTTAAAGCAAAACCAGAGTCTACTGACAATTTGCGATAACCTCTGCGTAACTCTTCTTCGCTCGTACAACATTGTTCTCTGGCAGGGCAACTGACACAGTCAGGAGGTTTACCATGATAATGAGTATATTTCTTTTTATCTTTCACAGATTCATTATGAAATTCTAAGGTTTTACCCTCGGGGCAAACCCAAGAATCATCATCCTCGTCATATTTAAACTGATGAGCTTCATAACCTGAATCCTCTTCTCCTTTTCTTTCTTTGGCTACCTGATCAGGTGAAGGTATAAAACCATTGATCCCTTTTGAATCCAGGTATTCCAAACCACTTGAATGAAAGTAACCCGAATCTGCAGAAGCTGTCTGTATACTGGTCCCTGTGTTTGACTCAGCTTTAGAAAGGGTAGGAGCTAATTGCTCTAAATCATTTTCTGAATTAGCTTCAGCAATGTCAGCTGCCAAAATATAGCCTTCTGATGAGGTAACTTGAATGTTGTAGCTTTGAGAAATTTTACCATTCCGTTTCATGAATTTAGCATCTGGATCAGTAAGATTTATTTTAGAATCAGAAGCAGACTCTTGATTCTCTTCCAGACTTTTACTGATCGTAACATACTTTTGATCGTAACATACTTTTGAGCTTTCCTAAGCATAACAGAATCATTATCTTCTGCAGCCTGGTCTTCATTTATCAATAATTCTGGCTCGTTAGCATGAGAATTAGTTGTATCTTCTAAAAAGACCTCAACTTCTTTTTCTCCTGTTTTTAGAGCTTCTATATCCTGTGTACCTTCTATAGTTTCTGAAGAATCTTTTTCAACAGATGTAGAAAACTCGGCTGGTTCACTTTGCTTTCCTTCTGCTGTTTTTAATGACTCTCTCTTTGCCTTTTCACTCGCTTTTTGTAAGCGAATAAACTCCTCAATGATCGTATCTACCTCTTCAGGATTAAGCTCATAGCCACTGTTGTCTTTACCATATAGTTTATCTTCCTCAATATCTAATTCCATACCTGAGCGTAGATACTCTAAGATCTCTTGCTGTATAGCTCTTTTACGTTCCTCTAAATCTGACTTTTTGTATGTTTGATCGTCAGCAGCGCTGGCTTTGATTTTAGTTCCATCTACCTTAACATCAGTACCAATATTTTTCTTTTTGGTTTAACCCCCTAAAACTGGACACTTTATTGTGTTAAATTTAGGAGGTAAAACTATGATTAAAAGACAAAGATACAGTAAGGAAGCAAAAGAGAGATTGGCTTTGGAGATAATTTCAGGTCAGACTAGCACGGCAGAAATATCTAAGAGAGAGATGATTTCAGTCGCAACTTTATCGAGATGGAAGCGACAGCTGGTTTCCGAAGGCTTTGAAGATAAAAATGGGGTTGAGTTAGAATTGAGAAAAAAAATTTCCTATTTAGAATCGGCCTTATCTGACTTAATGATAGAAAATCAGATTTTAAAAAAAACGGAAAAACTTCTTCAAGAATACAGGCAAAAAGAGAAATTATCAAGAATAGCCTCAGCACAGAATTTGGGATCACAAGGAGTTGCAGAGTTATGAAACTAGAAAAGTCAACTTATTATTATAAGTCGAAGGAGAAGAAAGATGATTCAACGATTCTAAAATCTATCCATGAAATTAGTGATCAATTGAACCAAGTAGGTTATATCTCGATGACGCAAATTCTAAAAGATAGAGGCTTTACAATAAATAAGAAGCGAGTTTACCGAATTATGAAAGAAAATAGACTTTTATGCACTAAAAAGGTGTTTTTGAAGCCAAAAACTACCCAATCTAAGCATAATTTCAGAAAATATCCCAATTTGATTAAAAGTGTGCAAGCTGATCCCTTCAAGGTAATTGTTGGCGATATAACCTATTTTGATATTAATTCGAAAGACCACTATTTAGCTTTGCTCATGAGGCTTATGAGTCGCCGTATCGTAGGAGCGGCCATTTCTGATAAAAATAACACCCAACTGGTCATAGCAGCCTTTCTTTCGCTTAAAAGAGAAATAGGAGATTTACAAAATTACTACCATCATACTGATGCTGACGTCAGATATTGCTCAAATGAGTATATCGCTCTATTAGAAGAAAGTAGAATCAATATTTCCATGTGTCGTGGTAATGTGTATGAAAACGCTCATGCCGAATCATTGAATAAAACAATTAAATATAAAGAAATTAATTTATCAGAATATCAAAACTTTGAAGAAGCTCAAAAAAGTATCTTCAGGTTTATCCATCTTTATAATACGATGAAGCCACATTCAGCTTTAGGATGGGTGACACCTCAAAAATATGAGGAGAAATATCTAAAAGAATAAGAAAAAGACTGTCCAGTTTTAGGGGGTTAAAGCATTTTGTGGGATAGCAAAGATACAGAGTAATTAAAAACTTCGCCAATTTCTTTACCAAAATTAACACGGAATTCAGCAATAGACCGAAACTTTACTTTATGACCACCAACTAAATAACGCATGGCGTCGTTCTCTTCACAGGCTTTTTGTAATTCTCTGCTGCTTCTCCATCCACGATGAAAGCCATAAAAAAGGCATCCCAGCATTATAACCGGATGGTAAGCCCGACCCCCTTCTTTTGAGTACTTAGAAAGAAATGGTTTCATAGGAATTTTATCTAACAAGGCAGCAAAGGCATAAACCTCGTGATTTTCTTCTAAATTATCTGCTATAGTATGCGAAAACAGCATAACTTGATCTCTATCACTTTTCATAAATCGTTTCATAATAAGACATAATCAAAGAAGAACACAGAAAAGCAAGAAAAATCCTAGTTCCCGCACAGCCTCACAGCCTCTATACCACCTGTTAAATTTTTTTCTTTTCAAGTAATCATCTGATATTTCTGTGGAGCAGGGTGCTTTACAATTAATCTTGGGGGTTGAACTAATGAGTCAAAGTTTTTATGAGGCGAATTGTGACCTAAAATTTGCTATTGAAGAGCTTGTAGACTGGAACTCCTTTATTCCCAAGTTTGAGCTTGATTTTAAAGATGCGAAAGCGTACCAAGCAGACCAGAACGCAAACAAAGAACAAGCACTTGCTCCCAGTAATACCCAAGAAGCAATTGATATTTATACAGAAGCATTTCGACAGTATGGCGACTTATGCACCAAAGAAATTGCTCCTATTTCGAGTAAACTAGATAAAGAAGGGCTTAGGTTTGAAAAAGGAAAGGTTCACTTTCCTAAAGAGATTACTAAGGTAATTGATATTATGGCTAGCTCTGGTTTGCTTGCTTTTGGTATTGGGCGTGAATACGGAGGCTTGGGTTTACCTATAACCGCACAAACTATGATAAACGAATTACTTGCCGAGGCAGATGCTAGCTTTTGTGTGACTTTAGGTTGCTTCAATATAGCAGACATGCTTGAGAGATTCGCTGATGATCATACAAAAGAAAAATACCTAAAAAAAATTACTTTGGGGGAGTATATATCGGCAATGGCTCTCACTGAAGCAGACTATGGTAGTGACCTACCCCATGTTCAGACAAAAGCTGTCAAGACGGGTTCTGCGAGAGTTTACGAGATTACCGGTTCAAAGCGCTATATTACACATGGTTGTGGAGTTGGTGACCGCCCTTCCCTCATTTTAACCTTAGCGAGGAGCTCTGGTTCAGGAGCAAAGGGTTTGAGTTTCTTCTTGGTTGAGTCAAAGAATATTGAAGTCGGTGGTATCGAAAAAAAAATTGGGCTTCATGCTTCTCCCACTTGTGAAATTATATACGATAAGAGCAAGGCCATTTTGATTGGTGAAGAAGGCAAGGGCCTTGTCAAATATGCGATTGGCATGATGAATGGGGCTAGGCTTGCGGTGGCCGTACAATCATTGGGAATTGCCAATGCTGCCTACAAAGAAGCAGTGAAGTATGCCTCAAAAAGAGTGCAGTTTGCTCAAACGATCGAAAAGATACCAGCGGTTAAAAGACTTCTGAGTGAGATAAACGCGACGAATCATGCGATGAGGGCACTTATATACCAAACTTCTGAATTAATTGATAAATTTGAATCAGAAAGAAAATTTATGTTAGATCAAGGAGTCAGCGACAGAGAAGTGCGTAAAAATCCAGATGTGAAAAAATTAGATAAGCTCACTAAGCTGTTTACGCCAGTTTCAAAGTATTTTTGTTCTGAAAGTGCAAATCGAGTCGTCTATAATGCCACCCAGGTTTTTGGTGGGGCAGGCTTTATTGAAGATTACCCTATTGCTCAGCTTTATCGTGATGTTCGTGTCACGACTATTTATGAGGGCACGTCTCAGCTCCAAGTGGTAGGGGCAATTGGAGGCATTGTAGAAGGGATGGGTGAGTATTCGATACTCAACAGTTTTCTTGATGAGAAAATAGACATTATAAAAGATAATGAATTGAAGAATGAACTCAATCACTTTAAAATGGAATTATCTGATTTAGTGGAACTGTATAAAAGTAAAGCTAAAGACCTCAGAGATTCTTTAGCTTCAGACATTGTTGATTATTTTTGTGTTTTCTTTTCGCTCTTGATTCTCACGATACATCAGCAGGTTGCTGAAGCTAAAAAACACTCCATCTTAGATGAAAAGAAGAGAGCGCGTAAAAACTTTTATTTAATAGCAAGAAGAGTTATGGAAGCCAGTAAGGTACAGGTGTCGTGCTCTTAAAAACTAAAGTGAGTTTATTACTCACCCTGTGAAAAAAGTTAAATATATTTTCATTACAGGAGGCGTGACGAGCTCGCTTGGTAAAGGCGTGAGTATTGCTTCTGTAGGAACCCTACTAGAAGCTCGTGGTTATAAGATAACCATTCAAAAATTAGACCCATACATTAACGTTGACCCGGGGACGATGAGCCCTCACCAACATGGAGAGGTATATGTAACCAAAGATGGTGCCGAAACTGACCTTGACTTGGGATATTATGAGCGTTTCACATCCTCAGACTTGACTCGGAATAATTCAATCACAACGGGGCAAATTTATAATAATGTGATTCAATGTGAAAGAAGGGGTGAATACCTGGGCACAACGGTACAAGTGATTCCTCATATCACGAATGAAATTAAAAATAGGATTTTAACCTTTGAAAGACAAGATGCTACTCTTGACTTTGTATTGGTGGAGATTGGTGGTACGGTGGGCGATATTGAGTCTGTACCATTTATTGAGGCAATTCGACAAATGAGGCTTGATATTGGTCAAGCAAGAACACTCTACATTCATCTAACACTCGTACCGAAAATATATGTTTCGGGTGAAGTCAAAACGAAACCAACGCAACATTCGGTCAAAGAACTTTTACAATTAGGTATTCAGCCTGATATTCTAATTTGTCGCTCTGTTGATTTTTTGTCTTTGGAGATGAAAGAAAAAATCTCTCTTTTTTGCAATATACCAGCGAAGCGAGTAATATCAGCGATTGATCTCAAGCACACAATCTATGAGGTCCCCCTTCTTTATCGAAGAGAAGGTCTAGATTCAGAAATTTTGAATCATTTTAATTTGAAAACTGAAGATCAAATGTTTAATGCAGAATGGAACCCTTTGCTCCAGGAATGGCTGAAAGTTGTTGAAGTGTTAAAAAATCCTTTTGGTGTGATTAATATTGCGATTGCTGGTAAATACATGTCAGTCAGTGATGCTTACCGAAGTCTTTATGAAGCTCTTCAGCATGGGGGCATTGCTAGTCAAGTGAAGATCAATTTTATTAAATTAGACCCTGATCAAATGGAAGAAAAAGAAATTGATAAAAAATTGTCTGAAGCACATGGGGTTTTGGTTCCTGGTGGTTTTGGAGAGAGAGGAGTTGAAGGAAAAATTTATGCAATTAGATACTCTCGTGAGAATAATATTCCGTTTTTGGGTATTTGTTTAGGTATGCAGTGTGCCGTGATTGAGTTTTCTCGAAATGTATTGAAGCTTGAAGATTCGAACTCATTTGAGTTTGATGAAAGCTCTCCTCACCCTGTGATTATGCTTATGGAAGAGCAAATGAGAGTCAACCAAAAAGGCGGCACGATGAGGCTAGGAGATTACATATGTAAGATTAAAGAAAGCACTCTATTGAAAGAAGCTTACCAGAAAGAAGAAGTCACAGAGAGACATCGGCACCGTTTTGAATTCAACAATCGTTATAAAAAGCAATTCGAAAATGCTGGGATGAAATTTTCTGGAACCTCTCCTGATGGGTTGCTGGTTGAGGCAGTGGAGCTAAATAGAAATCAACATGCATGGTTTGTGGCAACTCAGTTTCATCCTGAGTTTAATTCATCCCCTCTTAATCCGCACAAACTATTTGTTCAGTTTATTAGAGAGTCGTTCAAATTTCAAAAAAAACGTTTTGTCTAATGTTTAAAAATCCTCTTCAACTAATTCTTAATATTCAAAGAAAGCTCTACAGTAGTCGTTTATTTTTCATACGGTTTGTTGCCACCATACTTTGCCTTGATTTTATAAGTTTTATTAGTCTAGCTTCTATAGACGTGACTTATTTTCTAAATCCATTTCATTTTATGTCTGCTCCTCCAATTGATCAAAGAGTGCAATTGATGACGTTTTATCCTCCTGCATTTTCTATCAAAAAAAAAGATCAACAGAGTGATTATCGAGGGCTGATCGCTGTAAACCAGAAAGTTTATCAACAGAATTTTTCAAAAAAAACGATCTTTAGCATAGAAGAGAAGCTTTCTCAAAATATCAATTTGCTGATCCATGAATTGACGATTGGGGTCAATAACATTCGAGTGAAGCGGGCAATAAAAAACAAAAATTTAATCCGAAAAATATGGATATATGAAGAGAATCTTATTATTCATTTGGATAAAGGTTTATGGAATCAACTCAACATAGAAGAAAAAACCATTATCAAAGACTCTATTTTTTTATCTGTTACTGAAAACTTTTCAGAAATCAAAGATATCGTTTGGACACTTTGAACTTACCTTCTACCAATTCGTCCAATTTTTTTTTAGGCTTGGATACTGGCTATGCTCGTCTTGGCTATGGCATTATAAAAGTTCCAGAAAATACAAAGCAGCTCCATTTGGAGACGTGTGGTATTATTGAAACAAAACGAGGGAAGACAAGTGGTCAGCGTTTGCTAGAACTTGAGCTGGCTCTAATTCGCTTACTCGAGAGTCAGAGTCAAGGCTTCCGTTGTTGCACTCTTGAGGAGGTTTTTATTCGTAAAAGCATTTCAACGGGAGCGAAATTACTGGAAGCAAGGGGAGTTATTTTGTTGATCCTAGCAAAATACAATATCCCTGTCTATTCAGTCTCCCCTACTTCCATGAAAAAGATGCTCACTGGTTATGGTTTAGCGAATAAACAACAAATTCAAAAAATTATAATGAAGCTTTTGAATTTAGAGGCAGTTCTTGAACCTGATGATGTTGCCGATGCCGTTGCTCTCTCTCTTTGTGGATGGCTTGAACATAAAAATTTAATTACAAGCAACATATGACTTAATCTTGTGTAACGGCTATATGAGACAGTATAATCGAATAGAAACGTACACAGCAGGTGGGGTTGTCATTCAAGAAGCAACAGGGAAGGTGTTGGTTGTCGAACAGGTCAATAGCACGTGGTCACTGCCCAAAGGTCATATCGATTTTGGAGAAGATGCACTTTCAGCGGCAAAGAGAGAAATCAAAGAAGAATCAGGGGTTAGGCGACTAAGGCTCATTAATAAGATAGGTAATTACTCGAGGTATAAAATGGGTCTTAATGGAGAGGATGATATCTCTGAACTGAAAAATATGGTTTTTTTTTTATTTTACACTCCTCAAAAAAAACTCAGACCTGAAGATATTGAAAACCCAAGTGCTCAATGGATAAATAAAGAAAAGGTTGCCTCACTTTTGACACACTCTAAAGACAAAGATTTTTTTAATAAACTCTTAGATTCTTTATTGCTAACGATGGCACTCGACACGATTCAAGTAAATACTCTAATTTGACCGCAAGGCTTCAATTACGAAGTCGATGCGATCATTTCCAAAGAATAGCTCTTTTTCGACACAAAAAGAAGGAACTCCAAAAACTCCTTTTCGAATGGCTTCAGTATTATTTTGATCTAACTTTTTTTTTGTTTCAACAGAGATTGCCTTTCGTGCCAATTTTTTGGCATCAAGACCAATTTCAGTAGCTATTTGTTGAATGACCGTGGAGTTTGCTCCGTCTTTTTGTTCTGCCCAGATTGCCTGCATGATACGACTCATAAATTTTTTTTGTTCAATACTTTTTTCTATGGCAAGAAAAAATTTGAGCGAGTAAAGAGAAAGAAAAGGCATTTTAGGGGGCATTTTTAAAACAATTCCATATTTTTTAGCAAACCTTTGGACGTCTTGTCTGTTATATTGTCTTCTGGCAGGAATTGATATTGGAGGTATTATGTTATGACTTTTGAGTATACGCGTAAGAAAGACGGGGCAGTATTCAATTTCTGCATTGTTGACTTCTACGATTCGTTTATGGATGGTGTGCCATGCAAGGTAAGAAAAGGGGCTTACGGTATCAAAATAAAATTGAACTTTTTTTGAACTCATTGTTGTTGATTTTTTAAGGGCATTGTTTATTATTTAGGTAGAAACGTTGATGTAGAAACGTCGATAAAAAAAGAAAATAACAAGGCCAAGTTGTAATATGCCAGCAATAAGAATGTATAGTTTTTGGCCTTGGAGTAGCGAAGTGGTTTTAACTTCTGTGTTGTACTTTTCCTCATTTTCTTGAAATTTGATAATCTCAACAGATTTATCTTGAGGAAGAAATAGCTCGTCTTTAATTTTTTGGGAAGCTTTTTTGTCATCGAGCATAATTTCTTTTTTTTCGCTAATTAGCTCTTTTTTGTTCTTCAAATCTTGAATTTCCTCAAGCAGGATTTTTTTTTTTCTTTTAGTTCTTGGTGTGCAAAGTAGCCTTTTGAACTGAAGAAAAAGAGAAAAATAAGAAATTGAAGTGCTGAGAAGAGCAATGGCCACAAGAGCCAGTGATTATGATTAAAGCTGATCATGATTGATTTCAATCACACAGTAAAGGTGTCCCTTCCTGGATAGACACTTTGATTTCCAAGCTCTTCTTCAATTCTAAGCAGTTGATTATATTTAGCAATTCGGTCAGTACGACTGATGGAGCCAGTCTTAATTTGTCCTGCATTGGTGGCAACAGCTAGGTCGGCGATGATGGTATCTTCTGTTTCTCCGGATCTATGGGATACTACCGATGTGTAGCCCTCCTTTTTGGCCAGCCGCATTGTTTCTATTGTTTCAGTTAGAGTTCCGATTTGATTAATTTTAATCAGAATGCTGTTTGCTGCTTTTTTTTCGATACCTTCTTTGAGTATTTTCTTGTTGGTAACAAAGAGGTCGTCACCAACGAGCTGCAGTTTATCTCCCAGCTTTTCAGTTAGTACACACCAACCATCCCAGTCGTCTTCGGACATTCCGTCTTCGATGGAGATAATGGGGTATTGGTTTGCGTAGTCTTGGTAAAGCTCGGTCAATTCTTGTGAGCTCAACGTTAATCCTTCGCTTTCCAAGTGGTATGCACCTTCTTTGTAGAACTCAGAGGACGCACAGTCCATGGCTATGAGTGTTTGTTCCCCAGGGGTATAGCCGGCTTGCTCCGAGGCTTGGAGGATGAGTTCAATGGCTTCTGCATTGGCTTTTAAATTAGGAGCAAAACCACCTTCGTCTCCCACGCTAGTATTGAGACCCTTTTTTTTGAGAAGAGCTTTCAAATGATGAAATATTTCAGCACCCTGTCGGAGGCATTCTCGAAAAGAATCGTATGCAACAGGGATAATCATAAATTCCTGAAAATCAAGTGTATTGTCAGCGTGGGCTCCACCGTTGATAACATTCATCATCGGCACCGGCAATGTATTGGCAAACGCTCCTCCTAGGTATTGATAGAGAGGTAGGTGGTAGTGAGCTGCTGCAGCATAGGATACGGCTATAGAGACTCCTAACATAGCGTTGGCACCTAGCCCTGATTTATTTTCACTTCCGTCTAGTTCAATCATACATCGGTCAATCTCTCTTTGCTTTGTTACTTCTAGACCGACAATATGGGGCTGAATGGACTCATTAATGTTCTTAATTGCTTTTTTGACACCCTTGCCTAAAAAACGATTCTTGTCGTGGTCTCTTAACTCAAGAGCTTCTCGTTTTCCTGTAGATGCCCCCGATGGCACCATTGCTCTGCCGAGGGTTCCATTTTCAAGAATAACATCAACCTCTACGGTGGGGTTTCCTCTGGAGTCAATGACCTCCCTAGCTTTAATTTTTTGTATAATAGACGAAGTGTTCATTTTTAGCCCTACCTTTGGTTATTCATGATTGCACTCATTGTATCCCGCAAGGCTTTTTCAAGTATTTTAATTGAGATTTTCTCTAGCTGCAACAGGGGAGTGTTGATTGTAATGTCGAGAGTGCTTTTTGAATAATTTTTCTCAATATGGATGAATAATTCACTTTCTCTGGTTGAGCCCAGCACTCTGTTGCCTAGAGGAGATTCATAGGATGGTATTTTCTGTTCAGGCTTCAGAGGTCGTTTATTTTTGTCTTGGACTGTTGTTTCACGAAGATATTTTTTTGCCGCTTTTACCGTCGAAGCTTCTCCTGATTTAAATTTATGAATAAAATCATCACCGAGACCTTTTTTTGAGGCTTGGGCAAGCTGAATTAAAATATTTTTAGAAGCCATGCCCTCTTTGCTCGCTTTTTCTAGAAGTGGGTGGGGTACTTCAGCGATGGAAATTATTTCTGAGATATAATTTCTTGATTTGCCAATGACCCCAGAAAGCTCTGAATCGCTGTAGTTGAATTGCTGCTTCAGCTTTTTATAGGCCAGAGACTCTTCTAGGGGGTCAAGGTTTTCTCTCTGAATATTTTCAATGACCGCTAGTTTATACGTTTCTTGCTCACTTTTGTCAAGTATGCGACACTCGATATCACTCCAGCTGAGAGCAAGAGCAGCACGGTATCTTCTTTCGCCTGCAATAATGGTGTAGCTACCTCTGTTGCCAGTGACTAGAATTGGTTGGAGTAGGCCATCGTTGTCAAGGGACCTTGCGAGGGTATCAATATTTACTTCTTTGTTTTGCCTTGGCTGTGATTTTGAGGGTTGGATGCTACGGAGAGGAATTTTTCGAATCACCCCTTCAATTTCTTGATCAAAAATTTCTATCGCAGCTGAAAGGCTTTTAGTTTTTGAGGGCATCAACCACCTCATTAGCAAAGGAGAGGTATTCTTTTGCTTGCTTTACTTGTGAGTTGTACCCGAGAACGGTTTGTCGAAGGAGGTGACTTTCTCCTACAGCTACGCCGACCGATATAGAGTTTTTAAACACGGGAAAGTATTTTTCGATGATGGGTAATATCGTCTTTGTTAATATCGTATGGCTTTTTAGTTGAGTAACCAGAGCACCTAGTATTTGCAAATCGGGATTAATTCTTCGTTTGATACTTTCAATGGTGTTTTGAAGCCCTCGAATACCGTCGACTGAAAACTTCTCTGCTTGCAACGGTATGATAGCACGCTGAGAAGCAACGAGAGCATTGATCGTGAGAATCGATAAACTGGGGGGGCAGTCAATCACAACGAAGTCAAATTTTTCTTCCATTTTGCTGAGAGCATCTCTCAAAATATAGGGAGCCTCTACATTAAGAGAGCCAAACTCAACTTCAGCCAAACTAATTTTGGAGGGAAGGAGCGACAGGTTGTCATATTTTGTAGTTTGAATCGTTTGGTTAATATCTTGTTTATTAAGAAAAATATCACTCATGTCGGGGTTTTTATCTTCAGGTTCAAGAAAGACACCTGTGCTATTGGCTTGCGGGTCCATATCTATGAGCAAGGTTTTGTACAAGTTGATTGCCAGCCCATGGGAGAGGTTTAAGGCGGTCGTCGTTTTTCCTTCGCCTCCTTTTTGGTTGGCTATGGCAAAGGTCATATTTTCAGACATCCTATAAGATGTCCTATTAAAGACGTCTCACTGTCAATCATATTTCAATAGCAAAATAAACTTTATGTAATTTTTTTGAGACATTTCTATCCTACTTGACACCGATTAGCCTTAATCAATTTAAGTCTCCGTGAGACCCTTTATTTGGGCAGACCACTATCAAAAAATGGGTATATGGGGTTGCTTGCGTTGCTTTTGCAAAGAAAACCACTGCGAGTCGTGGGGGGTTATGTTCACTATTTTTCGTGAGCGTGACTATATTACATCGTTGGGTCAAATTCAGAACAGCATGTTATTTGATGTTATTTACGAGCCGACAATTAATGACAGCAAAGGCCAGGGGGCTTCTCAATATTTAGTTCCTGTTTTTTTGAATAAAAAACTTTTGTTTATTTGGGATTTTAAAACGAAGATACAAATTAATGAAGCTGAAATCAAAATGATTAAATTTAATCTTGAACTTTTGATTCTATATGAGTCATATGATGACGAGCGATATCCATCTTTTCTGGTGTTTTTATATCCTCCTATGGGCGATATGAGCCTAGTAAATAAAGAAATTATTGAGTCGAATAAACGTTCTGTTGTTTTTCTTAATGGCCAAGAAGGAAGTGGTAAGTATACTTTTCTCCAGTGTTTTTTGCTTCTCCATTATGGTCATCTCGTGCAGAAAAATAATCTAACTCAAGGAGTCAATCAAATGCGAATATTATTAGCAAACCGTGAGTTCCACCGTTTTATTTATGTGCCAGAACTCGCATTATTAGACGCTGAGCAACAAGTATGGCTACTTAGAGAGAAAAATGAAAACAAAAATCAGCTTATCATTGCCTCTGTGTACGACAGCAAAGTTTTATATTCCCACCGAATCATCTCACAAGAAATATATGAGCTTTGCACTTTAAACCGGGTTATCCTCCCATCTCTACCGAATAGAACCGCCGACATTCCCAGGCTGTTACATTTTATGATATCTGTCAAGGCATCAAATTTTGACATTGCACAAGCTTTAGAAACTAAACAGCTTGATAAAGCTTTTAATACAATTATTCAAACTAAACTCAACTTGAACCAAGTGCAACAAGAAATAAAAAAAATTGTCAGTGAGTCTAGCCCCAGTAATAGTATAGAAAAAGTGGTTGATTCAAATAAGGAGTTTGTGAATAATCATCGTTTAGTTGAGAAACTTAACGATAAAGGCGTGCACCTCAGGGAGATTGTCTCCAAATTTGAGGTCAGTGCTATTCGGTATGCACATAGTCGGGTTGGAAATTCTCAGCATAAAATGTCTAATTTTCTCGGAATCTCTCGCGGTTCGTTACAAAACAAGCTAAAGAAGTATGATTTAGATTACGATGAATGGTCAGATTAACAGTAAACAGCATGAGCAATAAAACAAAAATAGCGTAGACATAGAGAAGAAAAAAAAAGAAAAAAGAATGAAATACGTACAGAAAGTGAGTAATGCAGGCACTCTATTCAAAGTAAATCGAATTGATGGTAACTATTCTGTGTATATTGATAATAAGCCCATTTTAAATTCAATGTCAAAATGGAAAACAACTCTCCATGATTTACAGCGGGTTATATTTATTGGGAGTTTATTCAATCAGAGTCTTTCTAGTGAGACTGATGTCGCTTTTTTCTACGTGTCAAAAAGACAGATTTTGATTCCCTTTAGGTTAGCAAATTCGTCGGATATCCGACATCTCAAACTCCCTGCCCGTTTTAGTTTTGATCTATTGCCTGCCAGTGTTTTTTTCTTCCAAGATTTAAATATTGGTTCATATGCCAACGCTCTTAAAACAGGGGTGCAGTATTTTATTCTTGAACCTAATTTTTCCAGAGATTTGATTGTCAACCTGAAATATAATTTCCCTTTGAGTCGAGTTATTATATATCAAGAGAATAAAAACTTAGAACTCCCTGGTCAGAAGAAAAAAGACGAAAGTAAGTTTTACGAGGAAGGAGAAGCAATAGATTTTGAGTTAATTGATAGAAATGAAATTGCACTTCTATCAAGAGATGTTCTTTTTTCAGCAAGAATTTTGATATCGAAAAAACAGTGGGATTCCCTATTGACCTTGCCTTTTAAACTCCTTGTTTCTCCTGTGGAGTGTCAGTTGATTTTGTTTTATCTGAAGCCAGAAATTCATATTGAAGAGTTAAAAAATAGAGATGATGCTAATAATGATAATAATGATAATAATGATGCGATGTTGAAGCTGAAACAAATAAATAAGTTATATGAAGCGTTAATGAATTTTTTATCATTGAAGAAAAGAAAAGTGAAATCTTACCTTGACAAAACCATTTTCGACACGGAATTGATCGATCGGGTTGAAAAGGTCATTGCTCTAAAAAAAACAGGCTTAGATTATGTATCCCAAAAGGACGAACAAGAGCGCTCCTTCTATGATTATGTTTTGTTAGAGCTTAAAGAAAAAAAAATGAAAATAGAAGAGTCCTTTTTTTAAGTGGACTCCTATATTGATGATCTTCTTTGGGTTTCTGTCGATATTGAGACGACAGGCATTAACCCCTATCAATATGAAATCATAGAAATTGGTGCTGTTATATTTTCATTAAAAACAGTCAATAAGAGGTTTCAAAAATTGATTAGAGTTAAAAAGAAACAAGACCCACGTTCTCAACAAATTCATAAAATTACTGCTGAAGAGGTAGAAAATGAAGGGGTTTCTTTACGCGAAGCTCTTGAAAAACTTTTTGTCTTTATTGGCGACTATCCTGTGATTTTTCATAATGCCTCCTTTGATTTATCTTTCCTTGTTTTGAGTATGAATAAAGAGAAAATAGAGCTTCCTCATAACTATTATTATGATAATCTTTTTATTTCTCGGACTTATTTTACTGATAGAAAATCTCATTCATTGAATTATCTTAGAAAACTATACAACATTGAAACAGGCAATTCTCACCGGGCACTTTCTGATGCCGAAGCAACCGCTCGGGTTTTCATGTTGAGTCTATCAGAAAAATACGAACAGCTCAATTCAAAAAAAAGATTCAATGAATTTTTGCGTTACCATCGAAAAGTCCATAAATTTAAATTACAATTAAATAGAAATTTTAATCAGATAGAAAAATATTTTGAATATTACATTAAGACAAAAAAATTATTACGCATTCAATATTCTGACCACGATAGGCAAAAACAAGATGTGCAATGTTTTGTCAGAGAAATCATGATATTTAATCAGAGTATATTTATTAGGGCTTTGGCTTTTGGAGAAACTAAAGATTTTCTCATTCCTTTGAAATACGCTAAGATGTATGATCATGATAAAGGGGTTATCACAATCGACAACCTTTAGCCAACTTGAGCTCTTCCACCAAGAACCTGGTATCTCTGTTTTATTCTATTTCTCTTTATGCCAATAGAGCATAAATTTAAGTCTCTTAATCTATCATTGTTTAGATGTGCCCTCACAAGCCAGCACAGAATCTGAACAAATGTCAAAATTGATTAAATATAATCATATGGGGGGGGGTCAGAGGCACCCCATTGTTAATTGAATTTAATCAGATAGGGTGATTTTATTGGTTTGCAGTTGGGAGAAACCAACAATTGATAGTCGGTAATGATTTTGATTGAATTTAAGCTTTCTGTTGTGTATATATTGTGCACATAGAATGCATGAAAATAAATTGGGGGGGTAAGATGGAATTTTAAAATAGAGCTTATAAAATGGATTTTAGTACTTGGTGTTAAATTATCTTTACTGCAATAATTGATTTACATAGTGATTTGCTCTCTAAAACAAGTATTGTTAGTAATAAATTTGATAAATTAGTAGCGATTCAAAATAAGAAACAATTAAAATAGTTATTTGGAGCCTAAAGTTCCTTAATATGTACATCGTTGAAATGTTGAAATATGCAAACTGAAAAAAAAGTACCACTTTCTGGCATTTATATGATAGTCTTTTTGGATGTTGTGGGGTTTGGAATTATCATCCCTGTAATCCGAGATATGACGGTCGCTCTTGCTGACTTTTCTCAATTGAGTCTCAATTATGCCACTTTGAGTGGGGTGTTGATGTCAAGTTATTCGTTGGCTCAGTTTATATGTGCCCCTTTGCTAGGAAGCCTTTCTGATCGATATGGAAGAAAAAAAATATTATTTATTTCAGTTTTGGGTAATGTTGTGAGTTATCTCATGTGGGCAGTCAGTAGAGATTATTATTTCTTCCTCGCTTCAAGACTAATTAGCGGAATGACAGGAGGAAATATTAGTGTTGCCCAAAGCTATATTGCTGATGCTACAAAAGAGAAAGATCGCGCTAAGGCCATGGGGATGTTTGGGGCTACTTTGGGGCTTGGCTTTGTCATTGGCCCATTCTTAGGAGGATATCTAAGCACGCTCGATATGATTAGTATCAATCAGGATGGCACTAGCGGCAGAATGATTGAATTTAATCCGTTTTATATGGTTGGGCTTGCCTGCGCATCTCTCTCACTGGTCAACCTTTTGATGATTGCTTTTAATCTGAATGATTTGGTCAAAGGCTCCCGTTCACAATTTTCTATATGGAATATACTCAAAGAGCTTTCTCTGAGGGGTGTTTCAAAGAAAATGAGGAACCTCATTATTATAAACTTTGTCAACTCCTGTAGCTTCGTTTTTTTGGAGGTTATTCTCGCGTGGGACTTACTCAAAAAGTTTCATTTGAATGCCAAAAATACAGGCATTGTGTTTGCTTGCATGGGATTATTTTTGGCCTTTGTGCAGGGCGGTTTGTACCGCGTGCTTCAAAAAAAAATTACACTGAAAAAAATTATGAAAGGGGGTTTTCTGATCTCGTGCATTTCCCTTGCTATTTATCCTTTTCCAGAGGATATGGTGGCTTTTTGTTTATGTCTGGCCGGAATTGTCTTAGGTTTGGGATTGGTGGACCCTTCAATGTCTGCTATGGTTTCCTTGAATGCAGAGGGAAGTCAACAAGGACTAAGCATGGGGCTTATGCAGTCATTTACCTCACTTGCTAGGGCAATTGTTCCTTTCGTGGCAACGTTAATGTATGGTTATGTGCATCACTCTTTGCCGGGCTTGATGGCGTCGTTCTTGGTTTTGTGCGCAATGTTACTTTTAATTTTTAAAGTTGATGTTAAAAAAACTTGACACTTTATGCAATGCATAAAAAAAGTGACCAGTTTAATGCCCATTGGGGGTGTAAATTGCACATTGGAGGTGTAAATTATGGATGAATTGGTGAAAAAAATTGTGAATTTAGGAATTGGTGCTGGTAAGGTTGTTGAGTCAAATGCCCAAAAAATCATGTCAGACATTGGAACACAACTAAATGACCTGATCGAAAAGGGTGAATCTGCAGATGATGATGTTTCTAAAAAAATTAAAAACTTCGTTGAAGAAGCGGCGGTAAATGTAACCCAGGTGGTAGAAAACTCCACAACAAGTGCAAATGAAGTTTTCTCAAAAGTTAAAAAAACAGGTGAAGATTTAGTGGAGAATATCCAAAGTCTTCTAGGAAAGAAATCAGGGTAGTTTTTCCAAATTACTTCTTTTTGAAATTCTCATTTTGGCTTGATTCAGAATGAGAATTGTTGAAAATTTTCTTTCTTTGGCTTTTGATGTGTTCAATGCAGCCAATCAGCGGTTCTTTTCGTGACGGAAAAGGTTTGATGCGTTCGTTGATATGCTGAAGTAAACAAAGAGAAACAACCTTCTAGCAGAAACAGCCTTCTAGCCATGAAGCTTCCTGTGCAGTTTCCTCATTCGATATCTTTGAGAAGGTGCTTTAGAGCTTGTGCAGGAACTAGGATTTTTCAGTGCATTTTATGAGATATTTGCTGCGTCAGTCTCATTTTTCAAATATGTCAAGGAATTTATAGTTTATGCAAGTTGTTCTCGTACCATTTTGCCAAAATTAAATGCTGTAGCTGCGATTTTTACCTCTATTTGAACCTTTTTACTGCCTCTGAGCAAGAATTCTCTGAACTTTTTGGCTTGTTTCAAAATTCCAAAAATGGGTTCAATTTCAGAACCTCGCTTTTTATAGAAAGACTTTGCTTCTTCTGAATTCATCTTCTTGATCATTTCATGTTTTAAAGCAAAACCAGAGTCTACTGACAATTTGCGATAACCTCTGCGTAACTCTTCTTCGCTCGTACAACATTGTTCTCTGGCAGGGCAAATGACACAGTCAGGAGGTTTACCATGATAATGAGTATATTTCTTTTTATCTTTCACAGATTCATTATGAAATTCTAAGGTTTTACCCTCGGGGCAAACCCAAGAATCATCATCCTCGTCATATTTAAACTGATGAGCTTCATAACCTGAATCCTCTTCTCCTTTTCTTTCTTTGGCTACCTGATCAGGTGAAGGTATAAAACCATTGATCCCTTTTGAATCCAGGTATTCCAAACCACTTGAATGAAAGTAACCCGAATCTGCAGAAGCTGTCTGTATACTGGTCCCTGTGTTTGACTCAGCTTTAGAAAGGGTAGGAGCTAATTGCTCTAAATCATTTTCTGAATTAGCTTCAGCAATGTCAGCTGCCAAAATATAGCCTTCTGATGAGGTAACTTGAATGTTGTAGCTTTGAGAAATTTTACCATTCCGTTTCATGAATTTAGCATCTGGATCAGTAAGATTTATTTTAGAATCAGAAGCAGACTCTTGATTCTCTTCCAGACTTTTACTGATCGTAACATACTTTTGAGCTTTCCTAAGCATAACAGAATCATTATCTTCTGCAGCCTGGTCTTCATTTATCAATAATTCTGGCTCGTTAGCATGAGAATTAGTTGTATCTTCTAAAAAGACCTCAACTTCTTTTTCTCCTGTTTTTAGAGCTTCTATATCCTGTGTACCTTCTATAGTTTCTGAAGAATCTTTTTCAACAGATGTAGAAAACTCGGCTGGTTCACTTTGCTTTCCTTCTGCTGTTTTTAATGACTCTCTCTTTGCCTTTTCACTCGCTTTTTGTAAGCGAATAAACTCCTCAATGATCGTATCTACCTCTTCAGGATTAAGCTCATAGCCACTGTTGTCTTTACCATATAGTTTATCTTCCTCAATATCTAATTCTCTACCTGAGCGTAGATACTCTAAGATCTCTTGCTGTATAGCTCTTTTACGTTCCTCTAAATCTGACTTTTTGTATGTTTGATCGTCAGCAGCACTGGCTTTGATTTTAGTTCCATCTACCTTAACATCAGTACCAATATTTTTCTTTTTGTGGGATAGCAAAGATACAGAGTAATTAAAAACTTCGCCAATTTCTTTACCAAAATTAACACGGAATTCAGCAATAGACCGAAACTTTACTTTATGACCACCAACTAAATAACGCATGGCGTCGTTCTCTTCACAGGCTTTTTGTAATTCTCTGCTGCTTCTCCATCCACGATGAAAGCCATAAAAAAGGCATCCCAGCATTATAACCGGATGGTAAGCCCGACCCCCTTCTTTTGAGTACTTAGAAAGAAATGGTTTCATAGGAATTTTATCTAACAAGGCAGCAAAGGCATAAACCTCGTGATTTTCTTCTAAATTATCTGCTATAGTATGCGAAAACAGCATAACTTGATCTCTATCACTTTTCATAAATCGTTTCATAATAAGACATAATCAAAGAAGAACACAGAAAAGCAAGAAAAATCCTAGTTCCCGCACAAGCTCTTTATAGAGCGATTGGGGCAAGAAAAATTGTTAATTAGCAGGCTGGATGGAAAGCTAGAAATTATTAGAATATTGTAAAGGCAAGAAGTTCGCTCTCAATTTTTTATATTTCATTTTTTATTTCATTTAAATTAACTTACAGTGAAGTTCAAATATTCTTCTAATTTTTTCCCAGATTTTTTTTTCATTTTCTAGTTTCTTTTTTTTGATTTCTTCGTCTGATCTGTGAATGGCATCAGTTCGATTCATGATTTTTCGTTGTACTTGTATTTCGTTTTTCCTCCCTATGCTTTTCATGAAAGAGTATCTCTGACTGGTTTGTTCTGAAAAAACTTCATTCAAAATATTTTGTTGGAACTCTTGAATCGTTGCATCGTTTGCAATTTTTTTTGTGTGTTCAAACCAATAAGATAGCATTTTCGGTGGGTGAATTTTAGGTATTTCTATTTCTTCGAGAGAAATATTGGGTATATTTTTGATTGCTAGGCCTTCGCGTGTTCCATTGAAGACTTTTACGTCAAGTTTACGCCTGCCCGCGTCTTCAAACCACTGCTGATACAAAGAAAGTATGTAGTCGGCAATGATGGGTTTTCCTTGGATTGATCCTTGGTAGTTTGTACTTCTTTTTTTGATCACTTTGTGGTTGATATTTTCCAAACTTTCAAAACGTTGTAAACTTTTTGACATCCAATTGTTTGTATGATGAGTTCCAGTGCAGTGTATTTCACGGTTTGTATAGGCTAGATCTTGTCCTACAAAAATAATCTCATCAAAATTCATTTGTCTTAAAAGGTCGAAAAGACTCGTCGCGACAGAGCCTCCTGATTGAATATCTCCAAAACCAGTAAAGTTTACATTGCTAGCCTTGATCGTTTCTTCAACATAATCACTACCCAGAGTAACTTTTCGTACATTCCCTGCGTATTGAGCAGTTACACCAAAAAAAAGATTTCCTTTCCATGCTCTTGTAATTTGGGGATTGGCTACCAAGTCAGCGTATAAAATAGGGTAATTGCCCGCTTTACCCTGTGACAAACCCAAAAAGTGGCGTATTGTATATGCTTGGGCATCGAGAGTGATAATGAGGTGCGGTTTGATACCATAGTCATGGAGTACCCGGTAGATTGAATCTACACAGGCGATAAAAAATATATGCTCATTTTTCTTTAAGAAGGGTAGGCAACTTCTAAGACTGGGGCCAGAGGATACTAAAATTGCTTTCATATGGGTGCCTTTCTGAAAGAGCATCTCCACGGGGTATGAGCTACTAAAGAGAGGAAGCTGAGAAAGACTATTTATGATCCATTTTGGTTCAAATTCAAGTCGAGTAAAAAGATCAGAAAATTGGGAGGCCATTTGCTTTTTAATTTCACTTTCAATTTGAATATAGAAATCGTGATCTAATTGGATGCTGACTGCATTCTTGAATATACGGTAACCCAAAAGTTCTTCAATTTTGATATTTTCAATGAGGTTTACTAAAAGATGTCGGTTAGCAAAGCTTATAATGAATATTTGATCACTTGGTATAAGCTTGGCTCGGATGAGTTCCTCAAGTAGGGTGATATCTACTTCAATAAGAAGAATATCTCCCCCTTTTTCTGTCTGTTGTTGAAGTAACTTCTTCAACAGATAGATGCTAGCAGCTCCAAAGACAATGGCGAGAAAGCCTTGTTGTAGTATAAAGTTACCCATGATTCTTTCAGCCTCTTTTACCGGATTTCTTCGACTAATCATGGGAATAAAAATTTGATTTTTTAGCTTTGCAGTGCGACATTCAATAGAAAGTTGGCTTTCTTTGTTCTGACTGATTGTATATTCGGCTGTCTGGCTCGTGACTTTAATTGAGCTTCCTTCTGACACATTAGTATATCGGTTCTGAATGTTGGTTTTATTATATTAATATGTTGCTTGAAGGGCTTGAAATGTTTGGTTTTAAATCTTTTGCGGAGAAGACCACAATATCTTTTTCTAGCGATTCCACTGCCATTGTGGGGCCAAATGGATGTGGCAAATCAAATATACTGGACGCACTAAAGTGGGCTTTGGGTGACCGGTCACTTAGGTCGCTACGGGGCGAAAAAATGGAAGATATTGTTTTTTCGGGAAGCGATCATAAAAATGCATCCAATTACGCCCAGGTGAGTCTTACCCTCAACAATAAAGAACGTGTTATTAATGTCGATGCTGATAAAATTCATATTTGTCGGAGGTATTATAGAGATGGCCAGAGTCAGATTTTACTCAACCAAAATAGGAGCACTCTCAAAGAAATAGAAGATATTTTATTGGATACTGGTCTTGGGAAATCGTGTTATTCTTTCATGGAACAAGGTAAGATTGATATGATTCTTTCGAGCAAACCTGAAGAACGAAGGTATATTTTTGAGGAAGCAGCGGGTGTGTCTCGTTTTAAGCAACAGCAAGAAGAAGCGATGAAAAAACTTGAGGCGACCGAGGTGAATATTTTGCGTCTCAAAGATATTTTGTATAAAACAAATGAAGAGCTTAAAACTAGACTCTCTCAAGCAAAGAAAGTTGAGAAACATAAAGAAATGAAGAGTTTCCTTGATGAGCAGCAAACTAAACTTAAGTATATATCCATCAGAGGCATCGATAAAAAAATAAACTTGCTCAAAATGAAAGTAGCCCAAAAAAAGGGGGATATCGAAAAGAATCGTCAAAAAGAAATGCTGCTTACTGAAAGAATAGAGAACAACACAAAAGAAAAAGAAAGCCTACTCAAAGAATCGTACCAAAAAGAGAGCCTCATGCAATCAGATCGGGAAAAAATTAAACAGTGTAAGAAATCAATTGACGAAGCAAAAATTAAGAGTCAGGTATTTCGATCTGATCGAGATCGTTTACAAATTGATATCAATAATATCGAAAAAATGGTGAACTCTTTGAAAATCAAAGAATCAGAAATTAAACAAATGCATCTGGAACTTAAAGAAGAAATTGGAGAAAAAATAAAATTAAAGCAAAGTTTAGATCAACAAGTTAGTCTAGAAGAAAAAGCCATTAAAGGTCTAGAAAAAGAAAAAATATTATTAGGCTCACTTCAAAGCAAAAAAAATAAGGAGTTCAAAAAACTCCGAACAGAGCTTAGTCGTCTTGCCAAAGAAGTATTAAGTGCACTCAGAGTGGAAAAGAACAAGTGGATTAGAAATAAGCAGTTACAAGATACAAAGAAAGAAAAACTTTTGGCTGTAGTTCAAATATTATTCTCTTACCTTGAAAACCTCAATGAAGCGAACAAGCAAAAATTAGGCAACTTTTTAGCAGAATATTCGTATCCATCGTGGGTAAAGATTATTAATGAACTCTCTGATTTAGATAAAAATATTAAAGACTTTTTTTTTAGCGATCAAAGTGTTTTTTCGTTGAAAGAAGGTTTAGACGAAACAATTTTACTACTTGAAAAAGAACTTGAAGATATTCTACACAAGCTAAAAAAAACAGATGAAGAATTATCTGAGAGAAGAAAACGGCTATCAAAAAACTCTCGTGAGTTACAACACCTAACCGAAGAAGTGAAAATAAGTAAATTGAAAAAAGAAAACTCAAGTAAAGAAAATCAGAGCTTGAAAGAGCAAATTCAACGTGAAAAAGATCAAATCGCCTATCTTAAAAAATTATATCAAAATACAGAAAAAAGAATTGTTGAACTTATAGACGAGCAGAAGAAAAACCACAAAGAAATGTCTTTGTTTAGCAATAAAATATCTTCCGATGAAAAATCTGTAATCATGATCCGCAAAAAACTTGATGACATTGATTCAATTCGAGACGAGGCATCGTCTCGCGTCTCTGATATTAAGAGAAAAAATGAGGGAACCATTCGCGAAGTTGGTGATTTTGAGATTAGAATTGGCACCTTACAAGGTAGTAGGGAGTCTATCATTCTTGATACCTACCATGAGTATGAGATGAGCTTTGAAGAGCTAGAGAAGAATTTTTCTTCAATACGCATTGATGAAGAAAAAGTTAAGTTTGCTAGGGAAAAAACTCAGCAAGAAATACGGAATTTGGGCACGATCAATTACTTAGCCGTTGAAGAGGTTATATATTTGAGAAAAGAGAAAGAGTCCCTTGATGAACAGTTGGAAGACATTATCAAAGCAAAAGATCAAAATTTGTTACTCATTCAAGATATTCTGGTAGAATCAGAAAAGAAATTTTTGTCTACATTTGAACTGATCAAAAAAAACTTTCAGAAAACATTTGCAACTCTCTTCAATGGGGGAGAGACTGTTTTGCTTCTCACTAAACCAGATAGACCTCTACAAAGTGGGATTGATATCCATGTTCAGATGCCTGGTAAAAATAAAAAAAAAATTCGTCTTTTGTCAGGTGGAGAAAAAGCCTTAACAGCGATTGCCCTCATGTTTGCTGTTTACATGGTGCGTTCTTCGCCAATCTGTGTTTTAGATGAAATTGATGCAAGTCTGGATGACCAAAATGTGCACAGACTCATGGATCTTCTACAGACCTTTAAAGAAAAGACGCAGTTTATTTTAATAACTCATAATAAAATTACAATGTCACAGTCTTCATTTTTGTTTGGTATAACGATGCAAGAGCCAGGAATAAGTAAGGTTTTGGAGGTGAGTCTTAAATCATCTGGTTAATGTGAGGGTAAACCGTTTAACAGTAAATCATATAACTCATCGTCTTTGATGGCGGCAAACTCTGGGATCATTTTGCTCATACTTTTGGCGGCTTTTGTTAGATTTCCGTTTGATACTAGAATGATCTTTCTAGCTTTGTTTGCTTTGGATTTGGCTATAAGTTCATCCAAAAAAATATCACTTAAATATGCGCTTTTTTTGCATTGAGCAAAACATGCGATAACCGTCTTTTGGCTGGTTTCTTCTTTGCATGAGTAGGTAAAAATATGATCATCTGATCTATTTCGCAATGAGTTTATGATTTTTAAGCCCATGAGCCGAGTGGCTCTTTCGGTAAATCTTAAAAAAAGTTCCCCAGACAGTGCATAGTATTGGTCAAGTAGAGATTGTATATTGGGTCTTCGAAACTCTTCTCTTAATTGAATCGCTGACTCGTCTGAAAAGTCAAAGAATTTTTCTATATTGATTACATAATTGATTCTCAAACCTGATAAATTAAATAAAAAATCGTCTGGTATGATTGACTCCATTTCTTTTTGATAGAGGTTTTCAAATGGAATAGTCTCATCAAAATTTTCATTTTCTATGCCAATGGTGTTTTTTAATGTATCAAGATTTCGGTAATTTTCATAAGTTTTTTCAAAGTACTTTATTTCCTCTCTCATTTCTTTCAGACTTGATCTTCCTAACTTAATTAAAAAAAAGAGATAAAAATAATGAGCTTCTCTTCTTAATTTTTTAGGATAATCTTTATTTTCCATGTTTTGTTTCATAAAACCTATGAGTTTAGGATCCGGATCTAAAGAATAAAGAAAATATGAATATAGCTTAATAAGCACTCTCATGACTCCTGCATCATTCGTTTTATGAAAAATTTTTTGGATATACAAAATACCGTCTCTGAAACTTTCTTCCTGAAAAATTACTATGAATAGTAATTGAAGGTGCATGTTATCGGGATATTTTTCTAAAATTTCCACGATAATTTCCTTTGCTTTTTTTGTTTGGTCGCCGTAAGACAAAGCGGTGTAATATCCAATGATGTCTTTTATATCATTATTTTGTTTCATGTTGTATATTTTTTCAAAATATGGAATTGACAAATTAAATTGCTTCATTCCTAACAAACCGTAGGCAACACCTTTATTTGCCTGTAAATCTTCTGGATTTATACGTAGAATCTGTAGGTATGTTTCAAATAATTTTTCATATTGTTTTGATTCTCTGTAGAGGTATGCTATGCTGTTATTTAGATTAATTTGTTTTTTTGTTGTGAGTAGAGTGTCCAAACTTTGCACTTTTATGTAGTGCCTTATGGCTATATCATACTCTTTAAGCTCAGTATGACAATCACCAAGCAATGTAAGTATTTGAATATTTTGTGGAGCTTTTATTAGTTTTTTTTTAAGTAGCTCTACTGCATTTTCGTATTTGCCTTCTTGTATCATTTTTTGAGCTTGACTGAGGCTGTTCCCGCTTAGTTCAGAAACGATTATGGCGAGAATTGACATAAACACCAGAATAAAAATTGAAGATATAATGATCAAGAGACTATATTTGTTTGATGTTTTTTCGATATAAGCAACAGTTTCTGCATTGGCAAGATGTAAACTTGAAATCGATCATTCATAATGTGACATGTAAACTTAAAAAAGATTATTCTTATGAGGGTCCTTTTTTTTTGTATCATAAAGATATTCTTCATCAGAGGGTATCTTATTTTACTCAAATTTTTCCTGATAGTCCCCTGTATTTCTCCGTAAAGTCGTTGTCGAATATTAGTATTCTCAAGGAGCTTCGTCAACATAGGCAAGTCGGTCTTGATGTTGTCTCGGGGGGGGAGATTCACCGAGGCCTTCAGGCTGGTTTTGACCCCCAAAGCATGGTATTTGCTGGAGTCGGTAAAACATCGAAAGAGATTCGTCTTGCTACAGAAAAAAAGATTAAAAGTATTCATGTTGAATCGTTATCTGAGCTAAAAAAAATTATAGAAATTGCACAGAATGAGCAAAAAACTATCCAAATTGCATTGAGACTGAACCCTAATATTGATACCACAACACATCAATATATTTTAACGGGAACACAAGAGACGAAGTTTGGTATTGATTATCGAGAGATTGACGAAGCGATTAAACTGATTCTTTCTCAAAATGAGACAACCATTCAATTAACAGGGCTTCATGTTCATTTGGGTTCTCAGATTATGGAGACTAAGCCTTATCAAGATGCTCTTTCTTTTTTATGTAATTTTCTTGAAAAAAATAAAGAACTTACGATTCATCATTTATCTTTAGGTGGAGGTTTTGGTATTGACTATGATGCAGTACTCCACAATGATGATATTCACGAGTTTCCTTTAGAAGAGCTAGCGAAAGCTTTATTGACACACAATGTAAATCGATATCAGATTAGTTTTGAGCCAGGTCGATTTATATCGGCACCTATTGGTCTTCTTATATGCCAGGTTCTTTATATCAAACCAAAGTCTGGGTATCAAATAGCAATTACCAACGCAGGGATGAGTGAGCTTATAAGACCTACTCTTTATCGCGTGAAACATCGGCCCCTCAATATCACAATTGATAATCCTAAAAAAATAAAATATGATATCGTAGGGCCTATATGCGAAACAGGGGATTTTTTAGCAAAAGGAGTGCACCTCAATTGCTTACAAGAGAATGATTATCTTGCAATAACACAAGCAGGTGCTTATGCGTCTTCAATGAGCTCCTATTATAATTCACGCCCATTAGTTCCTGAGATATTTATGGACAACCGAGGTTATTTTGAGGTTATCCGCAAGCCACAGAAAGAAGAAGATTTATTCTTGAATGAAATTTTTATCTAAAATTTTACCTGTCGTGGATGGATAAAAAAAAGAGAGATCCACATTGTGTAATTTTCTGGTAAGGGGCAAGTTTATTTAGGTCTCTTGCATGCTAACGTTCTACACTTTTTTAGTCAAAGGCCCTAAAACTTCTAAAAAAAGCTTTTCTGTGAGCCTGATTATTTATTACCATCTAGGGTCAAAGGGGTTTATCCTTAAAATACTCAGGAGGTTTTGTGACTTTGAATGATAAAGAACAAAGTTTAATTACTAGTGCTTCTTCTTTTCTTCAACGAGTAAAGAAAAAACTGATAGAAAAAACCGCTGAACATAATAAAATTGTTATATCGAAGCTTGATGAGTACCAATCTCTCTGTTATGACCTTGCTTGGGCTGAGGCATGTATATTTGCCTCTCGTGAGATGATTCATTATGCCAAAGAGGTGAACAATTTACCGGACTCTGTAGAGGTCAAATTATCACTCTTTTTTATTGCTAACTCGCTTAATGATATTTATTCCCGATTTTTTAAGTATTTGAATGAGCTAAATATTGATATTGCAGAGTACCAAGAGCTTATGGTAGCGAACCTTCTGTTGCCTTTTATACAAAAATATAACAGTGATACTTTTGCTGGAACTCTGGTCGAGCAAATAACAGAAAACGATAATTATGGAGATTATGGAATCAACGAGGAGCAAAAAATGATGCTGGACTCATTCCGCTCCTTTGCTGAAGACCATGTTTCACCAATTGCTGAAAGTATCCACAGAAAAGATTTGTCGATTCCTGAAGAAATTATTTGTGGTTTATCTGAAATAGGTTGCTTTGGTCTTTCTATTCCAGAAGCTTACGGAGGTTTTCAATCAAAGGAGGCTCCTGATCATGTTTCGATTGCGGTTGTAACAGAAGAGCTTTCTCGTGTTTCTCTGGGGGTTGCTGGTTCATTAATTACAAGGCCAGAGATCGTATCAAAAGCAATTCTCAAAGGAGGCACTCAAGAGCAAAAAGAATTTTGGCTCAACGCTTTTTCTACGGGTGAAAAACTCTGCTCCGTGGGCGTGACTGAGCCTGATTATGGTTCCGATGTTGCTGGAATTAAAGTTGCGGCGAAAAAAGCAGACGGAGGGTGGCTCATTAATGGGGTTAAAACCTGGTGTACCTTTGCGGGTCGTGCCGATGTAATTTTGGTTTTAGCCAGAACAAACCCCGACATGAGCCTGAAACACAAGGGTTTATCTCTTTTTTTAGCTGAAAAACCACCTACTGATAAGCATGATTTTGAACATAAACAAGAGACAGGCGGGAAGATATCGGGTCGAGCAATATCAACCATTGGTTACCGGGGCATGCACTCCTACGAAGTTGTTTTTGAAGATTACTTGGTAAAAGATGAGAATTTGGTCGGTGGTGAGAGTGGGCTTGGACAGGGCTTTTATCTACAAATGGCTGGTTTTGCGGGCGGTAGGTTCCAAACGGCGGCGAGAGCCTCTGGTCTCATGCAAGCAGCGTTAGAAAAAGTGATAGGCTATTCTCAAGGAAGAAGGGTCTTTGGCAAGGCCATTATTGAATATGGGCTTACTAAGTTTAAAATTGCTAAAATTGCTTCCATTACCCAAGCAGTTCGGCAGGCAACTTATAAGTCAGCCCGGCTTTTAGATCAAGGTGAAGGCCAGATGGAGGCTTCTTTAGTAAAATTTTACTCTTCTAAAATGGCCGAATGGGTCACACGAGAGGCCATGCAAATTCATGGTGGTATGGGGTATGCTGAAGAGTATGCTGTATCTCGTTACTTTGTAGATGCTCGTGTGTTCAGTATTTTTGAAGGAGCAGAAGATGTTTTAGCACTCAGAGTTATTACACGAAGTTTGCTGAATGAATTGTGCACTTTATAGCGTGCGTGTAGCTCAGTGGTTAGAGTGCTTGCTTGACATGCAAGGGGTCCCTGGTTCGAGTCCAGGCACGCGCATTTTTTCAAATAAAAATGGGTATTTTAGCGAGTTAAAAATGAAAAATAAGTATATATAATTTTGAAAAGTAATCATTTGATTTTACGGTTTAGGTCGGTTTTTAGCATGCTTTTGGTTTTTTTATGCGAAATGTTGCTAAAAATGAGTTCTTGCCTAGCCTTGAAGATATTTTTAAATTAGATAAAATTAGTTAGACAAAGTGTTTACCAAATAAACAATATGCCGGGTATAAAGTGCATTTATAAGAAATTTATGGTAGAAAAAAATATATTTTGCAATTTTTAGGGTGAGTAAGACTCCATCCTTTTGAGGTAAATTCATACAAATTTTAGAGGATATATTTCGACAGGGTCCGGAAGGTGATTGTGAATCTCTACATTCTTGGTGTCGAATGTACTTATATTTATCAAAAATGGCTCTACCTCAAAAATTTTCTGACTACCAAAATGATTTTACAGATAATTTTGTGAGCAACGAAGAAGTGTATGAGCACGACTGTCGTGGTTTAAATTTTGCCAAGGTAACTGCTCAGTTAGAGAAAAAAGTCGAAGAAAAGCTGATTAAAAAATATCAAGTCAATAAAAGAGAGAAATTTTCACTTTCTGATATGACAAATTCTAACTTGAATAACCCAAGACAAAAACAAATTCTCTTTTTAACAAATATTCTCAACCATGAACCTATTTATTTTTTTGTTTCTAAAATTAAAAACTGGTTTCGTTTCAGTGGAGCTGGTGAACGCCAAATTCTCGAAGTCTCCATTGCCATGACAGAGGCGTTCGAAAATGCAGTTAAGTATTCAAATGCAAGCCCTATCATTGTCAATCATTCATTGATTGATCAAACTTATGATTTTTTCATATCAAACTCTGTCGAAGGAATAGATGAGGGTGCTAATGCAGAGGAACTCAAAAAAAAAGATTCCCTAATGAGGGGAGTTTTGATTATGTCGAAGATTTTGAATGATTTTAGCCTTGATCGAGATAATTCAAAAAACATAGTTACGCTATGCGGTAAAATTTGCATTTCATAATAAGCTTTTGGTGAAAAATTTATTGGGAGACTTTGTTATTCCCAAAGACCTTCTTGCTGATTACCCTGTCTTTCCAAGAGATTGCTCTCGCTTATTGGTTGTTCATCGAGAAAACAAAACATTAGAAGATCTTAAGTTTTATGCGCTTTCTTCTCTTCTACGAGAGGGAGACTTGCTAATTGTAAATAACACAAAAGTTTTTTCAGCCAGAGTTTTTTTAGAACGAGAGAAAACAGGTGCCAGACATGAATGTATTTTTTTGAGGAAAGACTTAAATCAACTTAACTTGTGGGAGGTGATTATTAACAAATCAAATCGACTACTTGATGGTGAACGCTTTGTCACACTTAATAGTAAAAAAAATAATTTTATATTTCGACGTTTTTATGAGAATCAGCTCAGACTCGAAGAAACTTCGACTTTAAACTTAGAAGATTTTAATACCTTTGGAAATATTCCGATTCCCCCTTATTTGGGCAGGTGCGCTGAGCAGAGTGACCAAGAAAATTACCAAAGTATATTTGCTAAAGAATATGGTTCCGCGGCTTCGCCGACAGCCTCTCTCCACTTTACCGAGAAAATCCTCACTCAAATTAAGCAAAAAAAAATTGCATTAGGAGAAGTAACTCTTCATATAGGCTATGGAACCTTCGCCCCAGTAAAAAAAGATAACTTCAGTCAGAAGAAGCTCCATTCTGAATTTTATATAATTTCTGATGAGATTGCAAAGACCTTGAAAAATAAAAATTATTCAAGGCTGGTTGTCGTGGGCACAACGGCACTCAGAGCATTAGAGACAGTGCACAGAAAAACGAAAGGTCAATTTAATCATTCTCTTTCAGGAGAAACTGATCTTTTTTTATTCCCACCTGATGAAATTTACACTGCTGATTTATTAATTACAAACTTTCACCTTCCCGAATCAAGTTTGATCTATTTGGTCTCTTGTATGATTCCAATGCCTTTTTTGAAAAAAGTTTATGAGCATGCTGTCAAAAGTAAATATCGCTTTTTCTCTTACGGAGATGCTATGTTGATTTGTTAAAAGCGTAAGACTGACTTAGTGCGCAAAACACACTTCATGAAGTCATTGCAAAAATTAAGCTGATTTTTTTTTGATTTTAACCGGAAGCTTTCCCAATATTTTATGAATCGATTCACTAATAGAATGTGCATCTAGTTTATAGTTCTTTTCAACATCACTGATCAAACCATGGGGTATCGGTTCCTCAGGATAGGCAAACGAATGAAAAAACTTGTTGGTGAGCAGATCAGAAAACTCAATTTTAATCATGTTTCCTACTCCGCCTTGCAAAACATGATTTTCTATTGTAAATATTATATTGTGAGATTTGATAAGTTTTTTAATTGTTTTGCTATCTATAGGCTTGATCGACTTTAAAGAAACAATTTCAAGTTCAACCCCTTCATTGAAGAGTATCTCTTTTGCTTTTAATGCGGTATCTACCATTGCCCCTTCTGCTAAAATCAGAGCATCACGCCCTTTACAAATCACCTCAGCCTGGAAAGGAGACCAATGTGGACTTGATTCATAACTTTTCTTCCATTCATCAAAAATACTTGAAGGAAAGTTTTTCTTAGGAAAACGAACAGAAATGGGATGCTCATTATAGCTTACCATAAAATGTAATATTCTCATGAGCTCAAGAGGGTTTGATGCGCTCAAAATTTTTATGTTGGGTATGCATGACATGAAGGCGATGTCGTATAATCCTTGGTGGGTTTCTCCATCACCACCCACACACCCTGCGCGATCAATGACAATTCGGACGGGGAGGTTCATAAGAGCAATATCTTGAATAAGCTGGTCATAGGCTCGTTGCAAGAATGTGGAATAAATACAAAGAAAAGGCTTCAAGCCTGCTTTGGCGAGGGAGCCAGCAAAAGTTGCGGAGTGCTGTTCAGCGATGCCTACGTCAAAAAAATTCTTAGGGTATTCCTCCGCAAATTTCACCAAGCCTGAACCTTCTTTCATAGCAGGTGTGATCGCACAAATTTCAGAATTTTTCTTTGTGAGGTGAACAAGGCAAGCACCCATAAATTCACTGAAGCCCCAACTGCTTACAGTATCTTTTGGAATTCCTTGTTCTCTTGCAAAGGGTTTAACACCATGATATACAACAGGGTCATTTTCAGCAAGTTGGTAACCCTTTCCTTTTTTGGTGACCAAATGGAGTATCGTGGGGGTTTCTATATTTTTTAAGTTTTTCATGATATTCACAAGTTTTATCACATCATGGCCATCAATAGGCCCTAAATAGCGAAACCCCAAAGCGTCAAAAAAATCATTTTCTGCAAGAAAGCTCTTCACTGACCTCCGAAATCGAAAAAAAAAGTTGCTCAAAAAAGATCGAAACCCAAACTCATTTTTTAAAAAATTATAAAATCGATTCCTCTGTTTAAAATAGATCGTTTTACTAATCAAATTATTCAATGTGTAACTCAAGGCACCAACGTTCGGTGAAATACTCATTTCATTGTCATTCAATATTATTAAAAAAGGGGATTTTACATCCCCTGCGTGATTCATCGCTTCAAATGATATTCCTGATGCAATAGAGGCATCTCCCGTAATGGCTAAAATATTGTATTTCTTTTTAATTTTTTTTGTGGCTAGTTTATGGTCCCTAGCTATGGCCTCTCCCAAGGCTTGGCTAATCGCTGTACCCGCGTGACCTGTGTTATAAAGATCGTGCTGAGATTCTTCTATTTTAGGGAAACCAGATAAACCAAAAAGATTTCTTATGCTTGTTAATTCATTCTTTCTGCCAGTAAGCATTTTATGGACATAGGTTTGATGGCCAACATCCCAACAAAGTTTATCTTTTGGGGAATCAAATACGTAGTGAAGAGCCACAGTGAATTCCACCGAACCCAGATTCGATGCTAAATGACCACCCACTTGACTGACTGTGCTCAGTAAATAATTACGAATTTCATTGCAAAGTGTGGGCAGCTGGTGGAAATTAATTTTCTTTAGGTCTTTGGGAGAATCAATTTGATCAAGTAATTTCATAAATTTTTGCTATCAACGGCCTCTTCACAAAGCAATACAGGAATTTCGTCCTCAATTCGATACATCAAACCTGAATCAGGTTCATAAAGGGCAGCTTGGATTGGCATTGTTATTTTTTTCTCCCCGACCGTATAGCATTTACCTTGTGAAATTTTACGATTTATTTTCTCTAGGAGCTCTTGAGAGACCAAAACGAGTGGCTTTTGGGTGGTAGGGCAGGCGAGAATCTTCAGTAATTTTTCTAATATCATAAAGAAAATTTAAGTGTAAGCAATTTTGAGCTATCTAAGCATGATTCTTTCAATGAGCCTCAGGACGTAAATTCCAAAAAGAATATCTTGAGCCAAAATGAAGAACAAAATAATTCTAAATTGATTGGGAAGAAAATAAGCGAGGATAGCATGAAGACATATGTAAAAATTAACTCCGTATATAATCAATAATGTTTTTTTATAGGAGTTACTAAGATGTAAAATTCTATGGTGTAGATGTTTTTTATCAGCCGAAAAAATCTTCACCCCACTTTTTGCTCGACGAAAAATTGCCATGATGGTATCAATGATAGGAATTGCTGTGAGAATTGTTGGTACTAAAACAGCGATACTATAAGGACCTTTGGAAGAAGGCATAATACAAAGAATCGAAATTAAAAAACCAATGAGCAGACTTCCCGTATCTCCCATATATATCTTTGCTGGTGGTACATTAAAGATGAAAAAACCAAGAACCCCTCCGAGGATGGAGGTCAGAAGACCTAATATATTCATATCCATCGATAAAATAGCAAAGAATAACATGAATATAATTGTTATTATACTGATGCCCGAAGCAAGCCCGTCTAGTCCGTCAAGGAGGTTGAATGAGTTGGTTATAAAGACAATCCAGAAGATCGTAAGAATAGGGCCTAGCCAGTGTAGCTGAATGGACTCTCCAGAAAATGGGTTCGTAATTTCGGGTACGTAAATTCCTGAATACACGACGAACACGGCCACAATGGTCTGAATGGTAAACTTAATCTTTGCATTTGTACCCACGAGGTCGTCATATAGACCCAGAGCAACAATACCCAAAGAACCAATTAGTAAAACGTAAAAGTCTTCCGATTCTATCCAATCTAGATAGTGATAAACGACCGATACGCCCACAAGAAAACCAAAATAAATTGCCACACCACCCAAGTATGGAACGGGTTGTTTATGGGTTTTCCTTTCGTCAGGGTGATCAAAAATTTTTTTCTTTACTGCGTACTTGATAAGAAATGGTACTAAAACGGCGGAGCTTGCAAAAGAAACAAACAAAACCACCGCCACAAAAGAAAATTCTTGCATCACATCAAAATTTAGTTGACAAAACGAGATGTCTAGTTTATTTTCAATTTTCAAAAAAATTGCTTGCGAGATATCTTGAAGTGAGCGAAAGAATTAGATTTGATGTGAGCTTAATTGGCTTCCAATTTCCACTCTTGATCACTATTTAGATAATATCTTTTTTTGTTGAGAAATAATTGTTTGTAAAAATATAATCATGATGATGAACAAAAAAACCACCGCCAAAAAAAGATAAACAAGCCGACTCGTAGCCACTTCATCTGCTTTTCTTGCATGGTGTTCTTCAATTAACCATAAGGTTCGCTTCTCTCGTAATGTTTTATTTTGTTTATAGTGATTCCACATTATCTCAAGTTCTGCCGAACTAAACTCAGACAGCATGGAGCGCGCCTTTTCTATATCAGACTCCAGAAAAAGCCTAAACTCCTTTTTTATCTGCTCAGGCACCGATTCAGACAACGTTTGATGTGAACCAATGAAAACGAAACCAAAGCTCAAATGAATAAAGATAAAGCGAAAAAATAAAAACTTCAAATCTATAGCACTCACTTAATTCTGTTCAATATTTTATACTGAATTTGATAGCTTCGTATTTGGAGTCGAGCCATCAAAAACATGAATACCAAGAAACAAAGAAATGAATACCAGAGAGCAAGTCTCATCTTAGGCTCCAACGCCATAGAAGGTGCCCCACTGCCAATAATGGGGCCTGGATGAGAAGGTGTATTCCATATTCTAATAGAGAAATAAACGAGTGGTATGTCTAAGAAGCCCAAAATTGCAATTACTGCAGACAAGCGAGCAGATTTATGAATGTCTTGTATGCTTTTTCTAAAAAGAAAGTAAGTTGAAAATATCAACCATAAAATGAAAAAAGTAATTAATCGCTGGTCTGACCAATTCCAATAAACTCCCCATATTGGTTTAGCCCAAAGTGGCCCTGTTATGAGTACACCCGTTGTAAACAACCATCCAATTTTTGCGTACGTGAGAGCCTTCATATCATGAATAAGTTCGCCCCGCCTCAAATACTGAATACTGAAGTAGAAACAGAGACTCAGTGAAATAAAAGCAGTCCAGGCAGTTGGAACGTGAAAATAAAAAATTCGTTGAGCAACTCCTTGTTCGGCATCAGAAGGAACCCCAAAAAAAATAAAAATTAAAGAAATCGCTAGAATACAGGTACCAAAATAAAGGTGAACATATAAACTCCGACTACTTCGTTGCTCGTTGCTAAACATATTAATTCAATTTTCTTCTACTTTGCTGGTTTAGGAGTTGAAGATATTCAGGAACCCTCTTCTCTTCCCTCCAGAAAGGGTAGGGGGGCTTTTCTCTGTACACTAGAGACTTCAGTATCAAGCAACTTTAGTATGAATGGTTCAAATTTTGAATTAAGTAATATGTTGATAATAGGTCTATTTGGCTTTTCAAGGTGACTCTTGCAAACGACAGCGATTTGACCAGTATTCAAAAGAACCCAGCAAACAATTAGGTACAAGCTGGCAACTTTTATGTAAGTCAAAAGAACGTTACTATCAAACTTTGGTCTTAAAACACTCAACATTTCCTGAAGTACAATGTACGGGTGTTTCAAAGGATGAAAATAATTTTCAGTAATTCTTATAACATAGTGAACAGAAAAACTCAAGATGAGACTATAACGAGAAAATAAACGCACATTAAGTCCGTTTGGGAAACCGCTCCCGTCAATGTATTCATGATGTTGATAGACTGTTCTCTTAACATCAAAGTCAATTTCACGAAAGCTCGCTTTTAGAAAATGATACGCTTTGGCAGGGTGTTTTTCAAATTTTGACTCTTCTCTAAAGCCTAGTTTTGTAGTTTTACAAAGTTTTGGCATTTTTTGTGCAAGATGGATGTCATGTAAAACAGAGGTAATTCCTAAGTTAATGGGTTCTTTGCGAGTGAAAATTTTTTTATTGAAGATCAAAATTTTTTGCAAGTCTGAACAAACCTCTTTGGTGAGTAGTTTCTCTTTCATAATTTTTGTAAGCTCAATCGCTGTAGAAACTGAAACCATTATAATTCTTTATTTCCTTCTCTTTCAAGCATTACTATTGTAAAACTCCAATGAATCCCCAACATGTCAAGAAAACTTCCCTAAAAATATGGGAGAGAGAAGGATGATAGTACCCCCCTACGACCATCATTAGTTGGTTCAGAATTGGTTCAAATCAAGTTATTTGGTTCAAAAGGCTTGGGTTTACTGGTAGAGCAAGTGAAAGACATTTTCCTAAAAAAGGTGCATCAAAAGGCCGACGTTAAATCATCAAATAAAACAGAGGTTCCTAATGAAGCACCCTTCTCAGGTTATTTGTCTAAACAGGTATTCGGCAGTAATGCGAAATAGTAAAGACAAAAAGTTATACAGAATGCAAATGGTTCATTATGCCAAGAAGCATGGTTTCAAGCCAACAGCCAGAATGTTTAAAACGACTGTAAAAACAGTAAAAAAGTGGTTTCGTAGGTTTGAATCAGAGAAATACGTTGGCTTGGAAGACAAGAGCCACGCTCCACACTACTCACCACATGCAATCACAGACTTTGAAAAGGCTTATGTTTGCTTTCTTAAAAAGAAACGTCGAGGCTTTGGTGCTCAGGAACTGAAGAATGTTTACCAACTAGACTTGAGTGTCAAGGCCATTCGCAGAGCGTGGAGGGAGCAAGCACTCTTGAAAAAAAAGCGTAGAAAACATAAAACGAAGCAAAATTTGCGTGAAATTAAGAAATTATGGGGTTTATTTAAGCAATTTGACGTAGATACGAAGCATTTATACGATATTCCTGAGCTTTGGCCTTATATTCAGGAAAATATTGTACCGAAATATCAATATACCTTCAGAGAAGTTTTTTCTGGCTTACAATTTCTAGCTTTTGCAGATGAGTATAATATGGCATACTCTTGTCTGTTTATGGAGGTAATTTTAGATCATCTTGTAAAATCAGGGGTTGATTTAAAGAAAAATAATACGAGAGGGCAAACAGATAATGGCTCAGAGTTTATTGGTGCTTGGAATAAAAAAGGAGATTCGGAGTTTACAAAAGTATTAGCCAGTTATGGTGTGCCACACCAGACGATCCCTGCTGGAGCGCATACTTGGCAGTCTGATGTTGAAACGACTCATAGATTGATTGAGGATCACCTTTACCTGAATGAAACGTATAATTCAAGAGAAGACTTTCTCAACAAAGCTGGCTCCTATCTATTGATGTTCAATTCAATAAGAAAAAATTCTTACAAAGAGAATAAATCGCCCTGGCAGCTGATCCGAGAGGAAAGCACAACTATTGACAAACAAATATTAAATTTACCACCGTTTCGACTGGACTATTTATTTCAAAAGATGCCAATGGTCGTAGGGGGGTACAATCCTATTCTCCATCCCTACTTCCCTAAAAATATGGAATGAGGTGCTAAAGTTGGAGTTAAATTTGAACGATTACAGTACAGACTCAGGTTATGTCTTCCATCCCAAGGAAACCCTGTGCATTGCATTCAGTAGTACACATACTCGTGTACAATTTTAGTGTTTAAATCTTTAAATTTCTAACTATTGGGAAAACCTTTTCTCAATAATTTTATAAGCGAAATGAATATATCCCTTTTTTGCCAAGGGCCTGGGTCACAAGCATAGACTCTGGTACTGAGCACTCTTTGCATTCTCTGCACCTCGGTCACAAATAATAGGATTTCAAATATTCTCTGACTGTAGCAACTAGACTTCGTGAAAAATTATTATGAAGATTTTTTTTGATGTTTTCTTTTCTTTTTTCAAGATATTTAGAAAACCTCCGATAGCGTAGTGGTGGCAAAAGAAGAGGCAATTGTACTTGAAGGGAAAATTAAAAAAGCTCTTCCAAATGCAACATTTATCGTAACACTTGAGAATGGGCACGATATTTTAGGACATATTTCTGGAAAAATGCGTAAACATTATATTCGTATTAACACAGGAGACCGAGTTAGTGTTGAGCTATCTCCTTATGACCTCACGCGTGGTAGAATCACCTACCGAGAAAAGTATTAATTTTCTCTGAAACATTAAACGCTAGTTGACTTATGTTGCATAAATATAGTGTATAGCGAGCTATTTGGTGTTCTATATTCTGATTTTCTGGTGTACAAATCCTCTAGAAACTTCATAGTTTCAATTTTTGAATGCCGATGATATCTAGATTTTTTTTCCATTGTTTTAAGCCTAGTTCCCTAAATTGTGAATATATCTAAATTCTCCTCTAAGATTAGAAACATTTAGGCAAACACCATTTATCCATTTTTTAGCAGTCACTGGTTTAACTGGGCAATTGTGCTATTTTGCGCTTTGCACTTTCCATATTCATATTATACATGGTTATGGACAAGATTAATACAGATTGGTTTAACCCCCTAAAACTGGACAGTCTTTTTCTTATTCTTTTAGATATTTCTCCTCATATTTTTGAGGTGTCACCCATCCTAAAGCTGAATGTGGCTTCATCGTATTATAAAGATGGATAAACCTGAAGATACTTTTTTGAGCTTCTTCAAAGTTTTGATATTCTGATAAATTAATTTCTTTATATTTAATTGTTTTATTCAATGATTCGGCATGAGCGTTTTCATACACATTACCACGACACATGGAAATATTGATTCTACTTTCTTCTAATAGAGCGATATACTCATTTGAGCAATATCTGACGTCAGCATCAGTATGATGGTAGTAATTTTGTAAATCTCCTATTTCTCTTTTAAGCGAAAGAAAGGCTGCTATGACCAGTTGGGTGTTATTTTTATCAGAAATGGCCGCTCCTACGATACGGCGACTCATAAGCCTCATGAGCAAAGCTAAATAGTGGTCTTTCGAATTAATATCAAAATAGGTTATATCGCCAACAATTACCTTGAAGGGATCAGCTTGCACACTTTTAATCAAATTGGGATATTTTCTGAAATTATGCTTAGATTGGGTAGTTTTTGGCTTCAAAAACACCTTTTTAGTGCATAAAAGTCTATTTTCTTTCATAATTCGGTAAACTCGCTTCTTATTTATTGTAAAGCCTCTATCTTTTAGAATTTGCGTCATCGAGATATAACCTACTTGGTTCAATTGATCACTAATTTCATGGATAGATTTTAGAATCGTTGAATCATCTTTCTTCTCCTTCGACTTATAATAATAAGTTGACTTTTCTAGTTTCATAACTCTGCAACTCCTTGTGATCCCAAATTCTGTGCTGAGGCTATTCTTGATAATTTCTCTTTTTGCCTGTATTCTTGAAGAAGTTTTTCCGTTTTTTTTAAAATCTGATTTTCTATCATTAAGTCAGATAAGGCCGATTCTAAATAGGAAATTTTTTTTCTCAATTCTAACTCAACCCCATTTTTATCTTCAAAGCCTTCGGAAACCAGCTGTCGCTTCCATCTCGATAAAGTTGCGACTGAAATCATCTCTCTCTTAGATATTTCTGCCGTGCTAGTCTGACCTGAAATCATCTCCAAAGCCAATCTCTCTTTTGCTTCCTTACTGTATCTTTGTCTTTTAATCATAGTTTTACCTCCTAAATTTAACACAATAAAGTGTCCAGTTTTCACCCTTCGGGCACAGGCGGGGGTTAAACCAGATAAAAAGATACAAGCAAGTCAAATAAGCTATTTTAAGCTTATGGATAAATTCCCAACTGGCGAGACCTTATAGAATACTTTATTAAATTACGTTATCCTAATGGTATAACTTGTAATAAGTGTGGTAGTGATAAAGTATATGATAAGAAAAATGAAAGAAAAATGTTTGCTTGTAACTCATGTCACAATGGCTTTTCAATTTTTAAGATTGGTTTAACCCCCTAAAACTGGACAGTCTTTTTCTTATTCTTTTAGATATTTCTCCTCATATTTTTGAGGTGTCACCCATCCTAAAGCTGAATGTGGCTTCATCGTATTATAAAGATGGATAAACCTGAAGATACTTTTTTGAGCTTCTTCAAAGTTTTGATATTCTGATAAATTAATTTCTTTATATTTAATTGTTTTATTCAATGATTCGGCATGAGCGTTTTCATACACATTACCACGACACATGGAAATATTGATTCTACTTTCTTCTAATAGAGCGATATACTCATTTGAGCAATATCTGACGTCAGCATCAGTATGATGGTAGTAATTTTGTAAATCTCCTATTTCTCTTTTAAGCGAAAGAAAGGCTGCTATGACCAGTTGGGTGTTATTTTTATCAGAAATGGCCGCTCCTACGATACGGCGACTCATAAGCCTCATGAGCAAAGCTAAATAGTGGTCTTTCGAATTAATATCAAAATAGGTTATATCGCCAACAATTACCTTGAAGGGATCAGCTTGCACACTTTTAATCAAATTGGGATATTTTCTGAAATTATGCTTAGATTGGGTAGTTTTTGGCTTCAAAAACACCTTTTTAGTGCATAAAAGTCTATTTTCTTTCATAATTCGGTAAACTCGCTTCTTATTTATTGTAAAGCCTCTATCTTTTAGAATTTGCGTCATCGAGATATAACCTACTTGGTTCAATTGATCACTAATTTCATGGATAGATTTTAGAATCGTTGAATCATCTTTCTTCTCCTTCGACTTATAATAATAAGTTGACTTTTCTAGTTTCATAACTCTGCAACTCCTTGTGATCCCAAATTCTGTGCTGAGGCTATTCTTGATAATTTCTCTTTTTGCCTGTATTCTTGAAGAAGTTTTTCCGTTTTTTTTAAAATCTGATTTTCTATCATTAAGTCAGATAAGGCCGATTCTAAATAGGAAATTTTTTTTCTCAATTCTAACTCAACCCCATTTTTATCTTCAAAGCCTTCGGAAACCAGCTGTCGCTTCCATCTCGATAAAGTTGCGACTGAAATCATCTCTCTCTTAGATATTTCTGCCGTGCTAGTCTGACCTGAAATCATCTCCAAAGCCAATCTCTCTTTTGCTTCCTTACTGTATCTTTGTCTTTTAATCATAGTTTTACCTCCTAAATTTAACACAATAAAGTGTCCAGTTTTAGGGGGTTAAACCAATCCACCATATATCACCTGGGCATATGCCACTATACTTGTCAGAGTTTACATGGCGGTTCAATAATCGTAAGAATATGGGTAAACGTTTATCATGGTGACTAAGTTCCACCCTACCACCCACTTTGCATTAAAGAGTTGTTTTTAATAAACGCGTCAAATGGACTACGTAACATTTGGCATCACCACCTTAATCTGTATTTAGTATAATAGAGATGTTATGTCACATATTTTATGTCAAGCTATATAAGCGCAAAATAGCATAATTGCCTTTAACTGAAAAGATTTTTGTTAAATTCTAAAAGATCCATCTTTTCATCAAAGACAAGCAAACCCATACGTGCTGTCAAAAATTTTTGAATATCTGCATACCAACTTGTAATAGCATATTGGTAGCGACTTTGCTGTTGGTAAGAAATAGCTGGAAATAAAGAATTATAATGGTTTTGTTTCACTCTTTTTACTTCAAAAAAAGTGTAGGTATCGTCTTTTTTTGTAATGATGTCGATTTCTACTCCATAAAATCTCATATTTCTTGCCAGAACGGTGTATTGTTCTTTCCGGAGTATTTTTGTGGCCTTATCTTCTGCTACTTGTGCGTATTGAAAAAACATTGGTATTTCAAAAAAATACAGTTCTTATCTTGCTCAATTCATTGAGTTTCACTCTTAAGCAATTCAATTTCATTGGCTTGAAAGTCTATCTAGACCGCCAATGATATGAAAAACACTATTAATATGTAAAGCATTAATTATATTTAAAAATTGGTCGTGTCATATTTAATCAAAGTTTCCAATTAAAAAAGGAATTGACTTATCTCTCTTAAATTAAGGTTATGTCTCATTATGAACAAAAGAAAATATACCTTTGATACAAGTGGTTTTAGCTGTCAAAATACAGACTGCCATAAGTATCATAAGGTAAATGAAGGAAATGTGCGCTTTGCTTATATGTCTGGTAAGTACAAACAAATAGCCTATTTAAAGTGCACCGCTTGTGGTAGATGCTTTTCAGAGAATAAAGGCACTATTTTTTTTCGTCGCAAGAAAAGCAAAGAAACCATTACTCGGGTATTACAAAACACAGTTGAGGGCTGTGGCATTAGAGCTACCGGAAGAGTCTTTGGTATCAGCAAGGATACAGTTCTTGCTTGGGTTAAAGCAGCAGGTGAAGATTCACTAAAAGTTGAAAAAAAATATATACAAAAACCTGTCTTTCAATGAAATTCAATTAGACGAGCATTGGGGTTTTGTCTTTAAAAAACAATACAATCTATCAGAGACTGAGCGATTAAGTGATAAATAGGGGATATCTGGACTTTTACTGCAGTATTGCCTGTAGAAAAGCTCATTTTAGCGCATATAACAGGCAAGAGGACCTCAGTGAATGCTAGAAAGTTACTGACCAAGGTAAAAACAAGAAGTAAGCCAAAGAGGGAAGATAAATTCTTGATTACCTCTGATGGATATGAGGGATATAGTGATGCCATTCTTTCAGTTTATGGTAAATTTGACTCAATGACTAGAAAGCTTCAATCACCCAAATCTCTATGTTATGGGCAAATAATTAAGAGAATAGAAAAAGGGAGATGTAAGGAAGTTGACAAATCTCTAATCTTTGGTGATCAAAAGCTACTAGATGAATATATTGCAAACTCTTCAGTAAGTCATCAGATGAACACCTTTGCTGTAGAAAGGAATAATTTGACTCTTCGCCAACACAATCATAGAATAGAGCGTAAAAGTCAGGGTTTTTCAAAAAAATTCAAATATATGCAGGGGCATAATTCTTTTGTTGCTAATTATTACAATTTCTGCCTTCCACATTCAAGTCTAGCTGAGTATGAGGGAGGAAAACCAATTCAAATCACCCCAGCAATGGCTACAGAAATGACGAATCATAAGTGGTCTATACAAGAATTATTCATCGCAAATAGAAACTTTGATTAAATATGACACGACCGAAAAATTTTGATACTGATAACCTTCGATGAGGTTGGGAAGAAACTAGAGTCTAGTTTGTGGAGAAAACCCGCCGGGGGCAAAAAAAACGAACTGGGCGAAGAATATATCCAATGATTACTTTTTAAAATTATATATACTTATTTTTCACTTTTAACTCGCTAAATACCCATTTTTATTTGATATCTTATTATTTTATCCAAATTGTGAGATACACAAAGTGGTTTAACCCCCGCCTGTGCCCGAAGGGTGAAAACTGGACACTTTATTGTGTTAAATTTAGGAGGTAAAACTATGATTAAAAGACAAAGATACAGTAAGGAAGCAAAAGAGAGATTGGCTTTGGAGATGATTTCAGGTCAGACTAGCACGGCAGAAATATCTAAGAGAGAGATGATTTCAGTCGCAACTTTATCGAGATGGAAGCGACAGCTGGTTTCCGAAGGCTTTGAAGATAAAAATGGGGTTGAGTTAGAATTGAGAAAAAAAATTTCCTATTTAGAATCGGCCTTATCTGACTTAATGATAGAAAATCAGATTTTAAAAAAAACGGAAAAACTTCTTCAAGAATACAGGCAAAAAGAGAAATTATCAAGAATAGCCTCAGCACAGAATTTGGGATCACAAGGAGTTGCAGAGTTATGAAACTAGAAAAGTCAACTTATTATTATAAGTCGAAGGAGAAGAAAGATGATTCAACGATTCTAAAATCTATCCATGAAATTAGTGATCAATTGAACCAAGTAGGTTATATCTCGATGACGCAAATTCTAAAAGATAGAGGCTTTACAATAAATAAGAAGCGAGTTTACCGAATTATGAAAGAAAATAGACTTTTATGCACTAAAAAGGTGTTTTTGAAGCCAAAAACTACCCAATCTAAGCATAATTTCAGAAAATATCCCAATTTGATTAAAAGTGTGCAAGCTGATCCCTTCAAGGTAATTGTTGGCGATATAACCTATTTTGATATTAATTCGAAAGACCACTATTTAGCTTTGCTCATGAGGCTTATGAGTCGCCGTATCGTAGGAGCGGCCATTTCTGATAAAAATAACACCCAACTGGTCATAGCAGCCTTTCTTTCGCTTAAAAGAGAAATAGGAGATTTACAAAATTACTACCATCATACTGATGCTGACGTCAGATATTGCTCAAATGAGTATATCGCTCTATTAGAAGAAAGTAGAATCAATATTTCCATGTGTCGTGGTAATGTGTATGAAAACGCTCATGCCGAATCATTGAATAAAACAATTAAATATAAAGAAATTAATTTATCAGAATATCAAAACTTTGAAGAAGCTCAAAAAAGTATCTTCAGGTTTATCCATCTTTATAATACGATGAAGCCACATTCAGCTTTAGGATGGGTGACACCTCAAAAATATGAGGAGAAATATCTAAAAGAATAAGAAAAAGACTGTCCAGTTTTAGGGGGTTAAACCAAAGCGTTAAAAACTTAGATTTGAACTTTTTAAGCACTCAATTAAGCAAAACGTTCAAATGTTTCGGTCATACTTTACTTGATCAAAGATGGAGCACCTCACCAGAGCGTTTATTGTAAATTCGCTTCTTCTCTCTGTTTGAGTTCTTTCTCAATCTCTTCCCAGAATCTACTCAAAAAGTGAATAAGAATTGACAAATTTACTTAAAAATGTCCATTTGATCGATGAGAAGGTATGTACATATGACACTTATAAAATTTCTCTTGCTTCTTTTATTGTGTTTCTCACTAGAGGCATTTTTGGGGAAGTCAAATATTGTTCAAATTGAACCGTTGTGGTTACAACAGAAAGGGCAGATTCAACTAAACTTATTTTTAGCAAATGGATATGGAATACAAAGAGGTTCTTTGCATAAGATTGAGCTGTACTCCTTGGATGATGCTCATAAAAAGACTCAAAAGATACAGGAAAAAATTAAACAATATGGGCATCTCGTGCAAGTGAAAAAGGGACTATCAGGAATCATCTCCACTAAAAATAAAAAATATTTTTCTTCATTAGCTCCTCTTATGTTTAAGAAGATTAAAGATATCAAAAAAGACTATGCTGTGCGGGGTAGGTTATTATATTGCTCTTTTAAGGAGGCTTTTTGTAGCATTCACAATTTTGAGATATTGATACCCAGAGTATTTCAACAAAGTGTGGCTCAATAGAGAAAGCGTTTTTAGTTTTCCTTTATAAAATGATTGTCGTTATTTCAGGGACAGATCGGGCTGACTCCAAAAGCAGCCTAATCGCAGGTTTGGTGGTTGACTTTTTGAGCCAAAATTCGATCAAAACTACTTTGATTGATTTGGCAAAATTACCCAATGAGCTATATCACCCAAAAAACTACAAAGAAACTCCTGATTTTTTTAAAAAAGAGCAAAAAGCGATACTTGACTGCAATGGAATTTTGACGGTTGTTCCTGAGTACAATGGCTCTTTTCCAGGCGTACTCAAGTATTTTATCGACGTTCTGCGTTTCCCAGAAAGCTTTCGGGGTATACCCGCCGGCTTTATTGGGCTTGCTTCTGGCTCTCTTGGAGGTATACGAGCAGTCGAGCAGCTTGAAATGGTTTTTCAATATCGAAAATCCCATATCTTTGGTCTACGAAGCTTCTTTACTCATGTAGATAGGAAGCTTAACAAAAAAGGAACAGAAATCACAGACGAATCTACTAAAAATTACTTTGAGAGCATGTTGTCGGGATATATCCATTTCGCTTATAAAATTAAGCCGTTAATACATACCAGGTAAACTTGTTTTGGAAGATATTGCGACAGGTATTTCCTGTTTCTATTATAGCAGGAAGTGCCATCCAAATCCACTGGATTCTCAAAAATTGCGAAAGGGTCTTGTCGTTTAATTCTGATATTGTTGCTTGTCAAGATAATTTTCTGCGACTATCTCGGTCGTGTCATATTTAATCAAAGTTTCCAATTAAAAAAGGAATTGACTTATCTCTCTTAAATTAAGGTTATGTCTCATTATGAACAAAAGAAAATATACCTTTGATACAAGTGGTTTTAGCTGTCAAAATACAGACTGCCATAAGTATCATAAGGTAAATGAAGGAAATGTGCGCTTTGCTTATATGTCTGGTAAGTACAAACAAATAGCCTATTTAAAGTGCACCGCTTGTGGTAGATGCTTTTCAGAGAATAAAGGCACTATTTTTTTTCGTCGCAAGAAAAGCAAAGAAACCATTACTCGGGTATTACAAAACACAGTTGAGGGCTGTGGCATTAGAGCTACCGGAAGAGTCTTTGGTATCAGCAAGGATACAGTTCTTGCTTGGGTTAAAGCAGCAGGTGAAGATTCACTAAAAGTTGAAAAAAAATATATACAAAAACCTGTCTTTCAATGAAATTCAATTAGACGAGCATTGGGGTTTTGTCTTTAAAAAACAATACAATCTATCAGAGACTGAGCGATTAAGTGATGAAATAGGGGATATCTGGACTTTTACTGCAGTATTGCCTGTAGAAAAGCTCATTTTAGCGCATATAACAGGCAAGAGGACCTCAGTGAATGCTAGAAAGTTACTGACCAAGGTAAAAACAAGAAGTAAGCCAAAGAGGGAAGATAAATTCTTGATTACCTCTGATGGATATGAGGGATATAGTGATGCCATTCTTTCAGTTTATGGTAAATTTGACTCAATGACTAGAAAGCTTCAATCACCCAAATCTCTATGTTATGGGCAAATAATTAAGAGAATAGAAAAAGGGAGATGTAAGGAAGTTGACAAATCTCTAATCTTTGGTGATCAAAAGCTACTAGATGAATATATTGCAAACTCTTCAGTAAGTCATCAGATGAACACCTTTGCTGTAGAAAGGAATAATTTGACTCTTCGCCAACACAATCATAGAATAGAGCGTAAAAGTCAGGGTTTTTCAAAAAAATTCAAATATATGCAGGGGCATAATTCTTTTGTTGCTAATTATTACAATTTCTGCCTTCCACATTCAAGTCTAGCTGAGTATGAGGGAGGAAAACCAATTCAAATCACCCCAGCAATGGCTACAGAAATGACGAATCATAAGTGGTCTATACAAGAATTATTCATCGCAAATAGAAACTTTGATTAAATATGACACGACCGGATTATCGCGAAAATAGAATTTGCCCTCACAGAGATGGCGTAAAAAATGACGGCAAATAAGGTGACACAGTAGCCAAGGCTACTTTTTTGTTTGAGGCTTAAAGTAATTGGAATTATACAAAGAAAGGCGTAAGCCATACCCATATCTTTCCATAATACACCAGATAGATTGACTACCCATGGCAAAAATCCTACCATCAGAAATAACCATGAATATCGGTTATACCGAAAAGTGGAATACCACAAGTAGAGCCCTCCCCATAATAAAGCTTGGTGAAAAAATAACATCCCTTGTGGGCCATCAAAGAATATATTTAAAATTGACCACAGAAAAGCCATAATGGGAGGATGATGAGCGTGAAAAGCCATCGTCTTTGATTGCGTGTATTGCACTACACTGTCATAACTCATAAAACCAGGATAAAAAGTAACACAGCACAAAATAAAACCAATAATCGGGATATTAGAACATGAAATACCACGCTTGTTTACTATAGATAATAATTTACTCATCTCAAAGAATCTTTCAACTCGTTAATCATTCGTTTGGATTTCATATACTCTATGTTTAGAGACAATTTTTCTTTTTTTGATTCGTCTAAAAGGCCTAAGGTATTACTCTCATCCACTTTATGAAGATAGTCACCTATATAAAAATTTCTGCGAACACCTTCCCAATCTGTATTCTTGTGATTAATAATTTGAAGTAGTAGGAAATAGTCTTCCATATAAATTTGATCATCATGATATATAAGAGAATCCACATCCAGCTTGTGAAGATTTAACATTACACTATGTAAAGGGATAAAATTGTTCTTAAAAAAATCTAAATATTTACGACCCCTTTTTTCAAAAGAAGTTTCCCGGCTTAGTCTCAGGTGAGTATTTTGATCATAAGTTGTTTTGTACACTCGGGCAACAGATATAGCTTTCTTAGATTCTAAAAGCCTACCTAGCAAATAAGCATAAGCATGCGACATCAATAAATCATCGTAATCAAGAAATGCAGCATAATCCGTTCGAACTTTCTTAATAGATAAATTCATCATTTTTGAGCGAATATCTTTAAAATGGATTTTTCTAGTCGAGTAATGGTCAACTATAGGCACTACGTTAGTATGCCAAGGGATTTCATCTAGCAAGTTCTGGAGGTGTTGCTTTTGTAATTGATCTAAATCTTGGGTAGCTATTAATGGAATCACAATACAATCTTGCATAGTTGCTAATGAGTAAAGAGAGTTTTGTAATAATGTGAAGTCACCAGATCGGTGAAAGCGGATGATTGTTGTTACTTTTGGGTATTTGTTTAATAAGATTGTACTTTGATTGCTTATAAAACATTGAGCATCAGTGCGCATCCGAATATTTTTGAATCCTTTTTGATTATATAGATTTTTAGGAGAATATACTATGATTGGTGAATGGTACAGATTATTGAATGACACAGAACCACTCGATTCTACATGAAATAATGGAGAATTCGAATAATAATTTGGGATAATTGTTGATATGGGATATTTTAAAACAAGTTGAATGAGACTATCGATTACTTTTCCGTCAAAGAAAGATATTTTTTGAATTTTCGCAATATAATCTGGATTTTGAAACAGAACACTTTCCAAGTTTAAAGAGCTAGTTTTCATTAATTCAATTTCATTAGTGCTAATTCTACATTTTTTAAATATCGTGGAGCGTGTTAAACAATGATAAAATCGTTTTTTGAGTTCACTATCACAGTGTAATTGTTCTTTAACAAAGTCAGTAAAAATAATTTGAATTTTGAGGTTTGAAGGAATTTTAATATAAGGGTTCAATTGACTAGAGTAAGAAACTCCTGAAAGAGCTCGCCCGATTGCGTTAAGGTAACTATAACCAAAACGAGAATCCGGCTCAAGATGAGCACCTTCCGCCCATTCGTTCCATGCGTTAACTACGACAAAGCGACGATCGCGTGGTAAAGTTCTCTTTGTCATTTGTATAATTTTTTCTAGCCACACTTGAAACCAGTATGGTGTGCTTTCATGCACAAGAAAGGCTTTTTGTCCGTAACGAGGCGTATTATCCCAGTTGGGAATTAAAGATTGAAAGTATGTAAAGTTTTTATCTTTCTCTTGATTCATATAAAAGTGTGCAACTTTTTCATAAGATAATACACTGCCACTCATTGGTCTATATTGATGCAAACTATCTTTGATGTTAGGCACACCACCATTTGTCCAATCATAGAGAACTCTTTCAAGGCCAGCATCCATTCCATAATCATTAGGATTCGTAGTTTCTCTGGTTAACACCGACACTAAATATGGCTCAGAAATTCCAACTTTATCACATTCTTTTTTCCAAATAGCAATATGTTTTTGAATTTTCGGTATTGAAGAAGCCCGGTATATAAATAAAACAGGACGATTTTCTACAGATATGTACCTTGGATCGCGAAAAAATGGAATCAGATAACGAATAAATACACAGGAATTATTGAGAGAATACTTTTGCCTGAGTAATATGTTATCCTCATTTCCATCCCACTGTTTTGTCCAGTTTTCATTTGCCCAACAAAAACAAAATCGCATATCTATGTCAGGGTTATTTAATAACATCTTTGCTGGTTGTTCTAAAATAAGCTTACCCGAAAACCAATAATGATAAAATATTTGACCATAAACACCTGCCTTCTTCATCATACTTGCTTGCTTTCGCAAAGTATCAGGTTTATCAAGAAAATAATAACCAATATCCGGATGAGGAATGTGTTGCTGATAGTGTCCTTGAAATAGTGGTTGAGAAGCACGTACTTTTGTCCAATCAGTAAAACCCTTTCCCCACCATCTATCATTATCTGGGTTTGTCTGAAATTGTGGAAGGTAATAAGCCAAAATTTTGATATCTTTATTAGATAAAAAATTTGAATAATCTTGCTGTTCTTCATAATATTGATAATCAAAAATCGAATCATCCTCACAAACCTGATAACAATAACCTGGAGGATATTTTTTATAAAATAAGAGAATAAAGTACTCAAGAACGTGCGTAAGAATTTCACCTTGTGCAATTGATTCTTCAGAGAAGTCATCATAGTGCAAAGGCAGACGAAGAAATTTTTTCATACAACTTTTTTGAGCCCAAAACATCCTGCCAACAGGAAAACAAACTGTTGGGTAATGATTAATTGGTATTTTCAAACGCTTAAAAAGCGGTTCATCAGAGATTTTAAGGTTATTTTGCCAGTCGAAGTTGTTTATAATCGAGTATTTAGTTTTATTAGGATAAATAATCTTTACTTCACTGGAGAGTAAATTAATGAAGTGAGTAATTCGACCACCTGAATTGTTGCGAGCACCCAGTAAAGTATCCCATGCATTATCAGATATTTCTTCTAGACTGAGGGAATCTGAACTCTGTTTCGTATAAAAATGGCCGATGATGTCATATTTAGTAAGACGTTTGCCAAATTGAACAATTAGAGACCCAAAGTTACGACCTCTATTTGGTACACATTCAATAATTATATTGCGTGCTTGCTTTAGTTCAGACTTTACTTTGTTCTGTATTAATTTTGTATTACTATTATTTTTCACGGAAATATACATATCGAAAGAAACATTAAAATTAACAAGTCTCAAAAGAAAATCTTCGAGTTGATCTTTATGGAACAAATGTAAATGAATCGCAATAGAAGTAGACAGCGGCAATACCTTTGGTGGTTTACTTTGATCAATCTCAGGATTGACATAATATGGTACAATAGTAAGTCTCTTTGCCTCTCGAAACCGGCCACGAAAAAGTTTGCTCAAACGAAACCAGCCACGAAAAAGTTTGCCTAAAAATCGTAATGGCTTAGTAGCCCGCCACGACCTAGATTGATAAATGGATGCAAGTTCTCTATCTTTTTCAGAGAATGATACTTTCAAATTCTGAATTTCACGATTCAAATTCTGAATTTTACTATCAAGTTGGTCTATTTTAAACTGATGATACTGTTGATCATTTAATATTCGTTGAACAGTATTCTTTTTGAACAGATTTTGAAATTTTTCTTCCCACTCTTCACATGTCTTAGCAAGGTCTTTTAACCTATCTGAAGAACAATTGGCCAAAACTGAATAAACTTCTTCTACAAGTGGGAATAAAATGTTACTCGATGAATGTTTCCAAATCTCTATATTATGCCTTAAGTTTTGATCAAGAATGTCAGCCTCAAATGTTTTAAATTCGTCATTATCAATACTTAAATTTAAAACGGTCGCAATCTTCTCAAGCGATTTCCTCGGAAAATCTACTAGTTCATCATAATTTATTAAAGCAGAACACTCTAAATCGGCATACCTCAATCCTGTGATAGTGTGTTCTAACCACAATAATAAACTTTGAATGAGATCCATGCCATTTCGTTTTTGTAGGGATTGAAAAACATTAATAGGATTTCGTACTACATGTAAAAAAAATGGTTTTACAGGCAAACTTGAAAAAACCTTGTTCCAAAAAGGTAGCAGTTTTACCATCCTAGGATCTTTAAAGGCATATTTAGCAAAATTTTGTTGCTTCTCTTGCAATAACCTTGCTCCTTTTTCTAAATATCCCTGCGAACAAAGTTTTTCAATCTCTTTTTCTCTGACAGGTAGAATAGAATCCCAATCTCTCTGAAGAAACTTAAGCATTTCTATATCTAGGTCAAGAATGTCAGCGTCTTCCCAATAACCTTTTGGATTATCTGCTGCCAAAGAAATCAGTCTGTTACCAAGGTCATAACCTAGACACTGTAAACTACGAGCAACCAAACTTGTCCCACTCCTGTGCATACCAATAACGGCAATTAACTTTACCTCTTCGGAGAAAGACTTCATGAGAACGAGACTACCTCTTTTTTATGGGGCTCTTTCACTAAGCCACCTTTTTTGCATTCATTTCGAAATTACAGTCAGCCAAACCAAAAAAATTATCGTTAGGTAATACGACTAAAGGAGGTGCGCATACTGACAAAATAAAGAAAAGTATCTTTGATTGCGTGTACTGCATTACACTGTCATGACTCATAAAACCAGGATAAAAAGTAACACAGCACAAAATAAAACCAATAATCGGGATATTAGAACATGAAATACCACGCTTGTTTACTATAGATAATAATTTACTCATTAAAAAAAAGTGCCTTAATCACTCGTTTAATCCTAGCAGGTAAGACTTGAACGAGCCAAGCTCTCACAGCCGCCGAGAGTATATTTATTATTTTTTGATTTTTTTTTGAAGCTAAATTTGAGGAAAAAATAAAAGAATTAGGAAGTATCAATTCTTCTTTAAGTGATTTTTTTTCGTCAAATATCTGCAAATAACTACTTTCATAGAAGTTGTTTGAAGCCAGTTTACCATTAAATTTTGGAGCCGAACACTTTTCGCTGTTTTCGAGTGCATTAATAAAATTTTTTAACTGAGGAACGAGGCTAGTTGCCGATAAAGAATGTTCATAAAATAATACATGATTCCTTTGTGATAGTCGTTCAGGAAATGCTCCTAAGTTTGGTGCTATAATCGGCAAGCCTGATTCAATAGCATAGCTCAAGGTATAGCTGTAGGTTTCTGGTGCACCGCAAGAAAAAAAAATCATATCACATCTGCACTCTTTTATCAGAAATTGTAACTCTTCTGTCCGATAAGAACCAGTGCTTTGAATAACATTTAATAATTTAGAGTTACTTGAATAGCCAATTAGAAAAAAATCGACAAGTAACATTTCTTGAACACAAACGTTGATGAGTTCAAGAAGAAAGTGAGAGCCTTTATGTTCTCCAATAGCTCCTAAAACCCCAATAATATATTTTCTTTTTTTGATAAATTTTTTTGGGTTTGTATTTATGTCTCGAATTTTTTCCAAATGATAGGCTACTCTTGTATTTGGTAAATTTATAAAATTATCAAAAATTATTTTAGTACTTACAGATGGAAAAATTACTATGCAAGCATTTTGAAGAAAATATTTTCTCTGAGTAAAGTTAGGATAAGTAGACAAATTTTTTGTATGAGTATCCAACGAAGAGTTATCAATATCAGCAATAAATGGATTTTTATTTAAAAAATAATAATCGTGAATCGTAACAACATAAACAATATTTAATTCTTTTAGAAGCTCTAGAAACATTGGATGTGCATTCAGGAGATGATGTATATGAAAACCTGATATGTTTAAACTTAAGATCAGAGACTTTAAACAAGTATAGTCACCAGGTAAGGTAAAAAGAAGTTCATCAGAGTTTTCACTAAAATTCAAACGAAATATAATCTGTTTATAATTTACCAGCAAGAGAATCATTGAAATTACATTCTTGTTATGAGAAAATTCATAAAGTTCTTGGACATGTTGATAAGTACCTCCGCCTAGAAAATGACATACATGTATTATTTTATTTCTTCCAGAATACTGAATTAGATCAGCAAGACGTTTGAGGCGAGAAATTTTCAAAGGATTCTTTTGGATAAAAAGTTTTACGTCATTAAAATAATTTGGATATAATTTATTAATAGTTTGAGTTGCCTCTTCCACTAATTTTTCTTTTTCTTTACCATAACTGGCCGACCCTTTATGGTACACATATATATTTGGGGTAATAACATTAGTCCAACCAGCTTTTATTATTCTCTGACAAAAATCATTTTCTTCTCCATACCCCCTCGTAAAATTTGTTTCGTCTAGATAACCAATGTTATTAATGCACTCACGTTTAATATACATACAAAAACCAATGCCAGAGGGAGCTTTAATGTTTGCAAGTCTATATTTTTTGAAGCAAGCATTCACCTCATCAACACTCATGCCAAATGAGATTTCATTGTTTTGAAGAAATTCAGGAAACGCACTAATCGTTGTATTATTCGATAAAGGAGTAACCGTTCCAATTTCTGGCTTAGAGTATGCTTCATAGATCAAACGCTCAAGCCAATCAGACGGTACAATGACATCTGTATTGAAAAAAACAATATCATCTTGTTTACGAGCACATTTCATTCCACGGTTAAAACTTGGTGTCGAACCAAGATTTTTTTCATTTTTGATGAATACAATATGATTCGGATATGCCGACTCATATTCTTCAAGCATAGATTGCATATTTTCATCAGTACTAGCATCATCAATTAACCAAAGAGAAGTATTCGGGACAGCGATAATCCCTTTCATCGCAATTTCAATACAATTTTTAGTCATCTCCACAGCGTTATAAATAGGAAGAACAACAGAAATAGTGCGAGAAAATTTCATTTTATATCTAAACTTACAAGGTACCAGCAATCCGCTTCAAATGATTATCAATGAGCGCTCTATCATACTTTTTGTTCAGCAATACTTGTAATAACCACTCTCTATCTACTTTGGGCGCCATTAATTTATCTCGAAAAAGCGAAACTTTTAAAAAAGGAAAATTAAGTCTTTTAATTAAGAAATCACTAAAGAAAAGAGACGGATTCTGAGCAGAAATAAAGTCAGGAGTATAATCGTTGTACACCAGCTCATATTTAAATTTTTGGAGTTTATTTTGTAAAGTAGGTATGCTAACATATGCTCCGACATGAAACCCCCGCTCCCTAAAATAATTGGCTAGTCTTAATTCTGTTGTAAAGATTATGTTTTCTTTGCTTCTTGATAACTTGATATGCTTTAAAAAAAAGTTTTTGAAGCAACTGTCATGAATTATTTTTTTATTAAAAACTAAGAAAAAACTCTGCAAATGACGAGTTCTCTCCCAACTTTCTAGTGCGCCCATGAGATCATATTTTTCCTCTTCCATTTCAGAAAAAAGTATACCTAAATCACAAAGTGGGCCATAAACACTATCATTCGCAAGAATTAGAGAATCATACGTCAGAATATTTTTTACATGTTTTAAGGCTTCTTGCCAACAGGAAAAATCGAAGCCAAAATTTTTCTTAAGAATAATTGTTGAACAGTAAGGTTTGATCTTTTCAATTTCAAATTCTTTTAAAGTAGGGCAAGAGCTAATGAATATTACTTCGATTTTTTGGATTTGCAATTTAGAAAGATAATATATAACGTGAGGGTCTACGATATCGTGTACGTCAAAATGTGACATTAGGCAAATCTTTTTAAATTTACCTGTTTGAATTTTACCTGCTATTACTCGTGTGACAGGTCTCCGATAGATAAATCTAAAGAACGGATCTACAATACTGCTGAAAGAATGGACAAAGATTTTTTTAGGAGACCTAAAAGCCCCTCTAAACTTACCAGCAACAAATCGTAATGGCTTAGTAGCCCGCCACGACCTAGATTGATAAATGGATGCAAGTTCTCTATCTTTTTCAGAGAATGATACTTTCAAATTCTGAATTTCACGATTCAAATTCTGAATTTTACTATCAAGTTGGTCTATTTTAAACTGATGATACTGTTGATCATTTAATATTCGTTGAACAGTATTCTTTTTGAACAGATTTTGAAATTTTTCTTCCCACTCTTCACATGTCTTAGCAAGGTCTTTTAACCTATCTGAAGAACAATTGGCCAAAACTGAATAAACTTCTTCTACAAGTGGGAATAAAATGTTACTCGATGAATGTTTCCAAATCTCTATATTATGCCTTAAGTTTTGATCAAGAATGTCAGCCTCAAATGTTTTAAATTCGTCATTATCAATACTTAAATTTAAAACGGTCGCAATCTTCTCAAGCGATTTCCTCGGAAAATCTACTAGTTCATCATAATTTATTAAAGCAGAACACTCTAAATCGGCATACCTCAATCCTGTGATAGTGTGTTCTAACCACAATAATAAACTTTGAATGAGATCCATGCCATTTCGTTTTTGTAGGGATTGAAAAACATTAATAGGATTTCGTACTACATGTAAAAAAAATGGTTTTACAGGCAAACTTGAAAAAACCTTGTTCCAAAAAGGTAGCAGTTTTACCATCCTAGGATCTTTAAAGGCATATTTAGCAAAATTTTGTTGCTTCTCTTGCAATAACCTTGCTCCTTTTTCTAAATATCCCTGCGAACAAAGTTTTTCAATCTCTATTTCTCTGACAGGTAGAATAGAATCCCAATCTCTCTGAAGAAACTTAAGCATTTCTATATCTAGGTCAAGAATGTCAGCGTCTTCCCAATAACCTTTTGGATTATCTGCTGCCAAAGAAATCAGTCTGTTACCAAGGTCATAACCTAGACACTGTAAACTACGAGCAACCAAACTTGTCCCACTCCTGTGCATACCAATAACGGCAATTAACTTTACCTCTTCGGAGAAAGACTTCATGAGAACGAGACTACCTCTTTTTTATGGGGCTCTTTCACTAAGCCACCTTTTTTGCGTTCATTTCGAAATTACAGTCAGCCAAACCAAAAAAATTATCGTTAGGTAATACGACTAAATGAATAGAATCATACCTGCGATCATGCGGTATAACATCTTCCCCTTGATGAGAAGCCAAACCCCATGATAAAAAATAATCACCGGGTGCAAGTCTACAAATAAAACTGGCCTCAACTTGAATGACCCTACCTTTTTTACCCAACGACTTGAAATTATCTATTTTGAGCATTTTTGAATTAGTACCATATATATCAATTCCTTCTTTTGTTTTGATTCTAAAGCCTAGAATAGGGCAGTAAATATCTTCATTAAATTTTATACAGACCCCTAGCTTGATATGCTCTCCTGATTTCACTGACGTTGGATAAGCTTCACCTTCTGTTGTTCCTAAATAAAAATCAAGAATTGCCCCCTTTCCGTCTCCCCACCGGTATTCATGAGGACTATAACCTAGACGATTTGAGTAGTTATCAGTATCGTAACTCAATGAATACATCAATTCTCGATTCGTCCCTACTAACGCTTGAATGTTGTTATTCGATACGTCGGCTATTTTTTTCTTTCCCTGCCCAAAGAGTAAATCCATGTAGCGATTCACGACATATTTTGACTCTCCTTTTTCTATTTGCTCTCCGTGGTCGAGTAAAATTGCGTAATCACAGTGCGTGACGATCTGCTCTCCAGAATGGGTAACAAGTAATATACTCGTGCCACTTTTTTTGAGTTGTTTTAATCTTTCAAAACATTTTCCTTGAAATTTAGCATCACCCACGGCCAACGCTTCGTCGACGATCAAAATATCTGGTTCAATCTGTGCTTGCACCGCAAAAGCGAGACGTAGCATCATGCCACTCGAATACATTTTCACTGGCTGATTGATAAATTCACCAATCCCAGCGAAAGAAACGATATCGTCAAACCTAGCATCAATTTCACTCTGACTAAGACCTAATATACTGGCATTCATATAAACATTCTCTCGACCCGTAAATTCAGGATTAAAACCAGAACCAAGCTCAAGAAGTGCCGCAACACGGCCGTAAGTCTCTACTCTACCTCCAGACGGGTGCAATATACCACAAATAATTTGTAGAAGAGTTGACTTACCACTACCATTACGCCCGATAACGCCGACCGTCTCTCCTTTTTTGACTTCAAAAGAAATATTTTTGAGTGCCCAAAATTCTTTGAAATAATTCAGAGGGGCTTGAGCAAAAGCCTTTCGTAGATGAGGCATTAAAAACTGCTTGAGACGATCTTGAGGACGATCATATATTTGATAAAGTTTGCTTACATTATCAATCTTAATAGAGATTCTATTCTCCATAATTTTTCAAGCTTAAATTTTTTTTAGAGAAAAGACTCTACCACACTCAAAAGTAAGAGAAGTATACAAAATTGACTTATCGTAGTTAGAAATGGTGCAATCTTTTTTAAACAACATCAGCGAAACCTTTACGCGTTTTTTGAAACCATGCGTATCCTAAGCACATAATAATAAAACTGACTAAACTGTAAAGAAGGATACCAGTCAGGTTTGGCAGTTCTCCCCATACAATAACTTTTCGAGCTTGTTCAACAATAAATGTCAGAGGATTCAAAAGCACAATTGCTTGGTACCCTTGTGGTAGAGCTGATAAAGGGTAGAAAATTGGAGTCAAAAACATCATAATGGTAGTCACAATTCTTACGAGGTGCCCGAAATCGCGTAAATAAAGCCCCAATGAAGCAAGCATCCAAGAAAAACCAAGTATCATACAAATGAGAGGCAACATCACTATGGGTATGAATAGAAGTGTCCAATGCAAAAAACCATTCAGAAAAAAAAAGGCACTCAGCAAAATTCCAAGACTGATAAGAAAATGCAATATGGAAGATCCAATAACAATAACAGAAAGGATCTCCAGTGGAAAGATTATCTTCTTTACATAATTAGGGTTATCCAAAAGAATACCGGGGGAGCGGTTGATTACCTCAGAAAAGAAGTTGTATATAATCAAACCCGAAAATAAGATAATGGCAAATTCCGTTTTATTCGTTGTTTGACCTCCACCCCAACGCGCTTTAAAAACGACAGAGAAGACAAAAGTATAAACCCCAAGCATCAGAATCGGATGAAAAAAAGACCAACCTAAACCAATTACTGAACCTTTATATCGACCAACGACTTCACGTTTGGCCAACCTCCATACAAGAGAACGGTTTGCGTATAGACTACGGGCAAGTGATGAAGGTGAAATGGGTAGAACATAGTGAGGATTCATAAATTATATCAAAAAATAACGGAAATACATTTCAATCATAGAGATCTTCTTCGAGAATATTTTTTGGGGCGACCAAGCCAGCCACGACCTCATCCTAGTCCAAGTACACAAAACAATTGCGAGTTATTCAGTCAATTCAAATGGCAAGGACCCTATAAAAACTCATTTTGAAACAAACAATTCTTGCAATCCTGATAAAAAACCTGCCAAACGTGGCGGGTGATCATTACTCTACGTAAATCGCAGAGCTAGGTCAGACCTCAAGAGAGGTCAATTTTGTGGAACATAAAGCAATGATAAAACAGCTATCTGAAACTTTTAATTATATTTACAAAGACCAAATATATATAAATGCTTAACCTTACTTAAGCGACAATAACTCTGAGACTTTAAAAAACGAGATAGCTTTTTATTTGAGTCAAAAACATGTTGAGGTATGATTATCGACTTAACAGGATATTGTACAACTGTGCGCTTAAAATTGATATACTTACTTTCAAGGCCAGAGCCT
>CBDBLF010000002.1:0-57687 GCA_965206985.1 Spirochaetota bacterium
AGTTTTGATAGTGAGTTTTTTCATGTTCTTGCATTGTAGCGAAGATGAGTTTAGTCCCGTTGATATCGTTGGTTCTAGTCAGTTAGAAGCACCCACTGGATTTAAAGCAGTTGTAGCTGGTAGCACTCAAGCTGATTTGACTTGGAACGTTGTTGCAGGAGCTAGTTCTTATAATCTTTATAGGACCGGGAATTCTATTTTAGCTGAGGATGCTGACCCCCTAAAGGACGGCATTAAGGCTACCCATTATACCGATGGAGGTATGATAGATGGGAAGAGATATCAGTATCAGGTATCCGCCGTAAACTCCGAGGGTATCGTCGGGAAGAAAAGTGAAATTACCACAGTAATCCCCTTACCTGGGAAACCCAATACTCCGGAAAATTTAAGACTCGGGTCGAATGACCAAGAAATCACTTTGAACTGGAATCTCGTTGCAGGGGCTAGTCTTTACAGAGTCTACAGAGACAGTAATTCTACGCCCGTGGCAGAAGTCATGGAGGTCACATTCACAGATATGGGTCTTGTGAATGGTCAAACCTACACTTACACAGTCTCTTCAGTGATTGACTTATCTGACCAAGATTGTGGTTGCAAAGTGGAGGGCGATAAGAGCGAGCCGGTAGCAATCGTCCCTAATATACCTATCCAAGAAGTCCCCAGCAATCTAACAGGAACGTTATTCAACAGAGGAGTCACTTTGAATTGGGGTCCCGTTGTAGGGGCTAATCTTTACAGGGTCTACAGAAATGGTGCTACTACCCATGTGGCAGAAGTCACGGAGGCTACATTCACAGATACGGGTCTTATGAACGGTCAGACCTACAGCTACGAAGTCTCCTCCTTAGGTGCCTCCAATGTAGAGAGCCAAAAAAGCTCCCAAATTTCGTTGACACCTTTGCCTAATAAGCCCAACGCTCCGGCGGATTTAGTCGCCATCCCAAGTAGCGAACAAATCACTTTGACTTGGGGAGCCGTTGTGGAAGCTGGCCTTTATAGGATCTATAGAAATGGTGTTGCTACCCGTGTGGCAGAAGTCACGGAAGCTACATTCACAGATATGGGTCTTACGAATGGTCAAACCTACACTTACACAGTCTCTTCAGTGATTGACTTATCTAACCGAGATTGTGGTTGCAAAGTGGAAGGCAATAAGAGTGTACAGGTACAGGCAAGCCCTGTTGTTGTTCCTGTTGTCGTTACTAACTATCTCGATTTTGTCGATACCAGATATTTTACAGGTAGATCAGTACCCTCTTCGGGGAGGATCTTCAGCGATAGCGATATCACGCATATGTTCCCTGGTGCCTCTTCTCCCTTTGGTATGGTAGCGATATCACCAGTAAATGCAAAATCAGCAAGTACTTTTAACCCCTATAATCGGTTGGGATCCGATACTAGATATAAGTGGGGTTACTACCCTAATGATCGACATCAAAGAGGTTTTATCAAGGCTTTTGCGACCACCGCTGTCTCTGGTATGGGTTGCAATGGAGATTTGGCAATGGATTTCCCGTTCATGGTTTATCCTGGAGACCAGAGCCTTAAAGAGTTAGATGATACAAATTTTTCTAAGAGTTTGAAAGTTCTAGCTCTGAAAAATACTAATTTTGAGACAAGTACGGTTGGTGAACCCGGATATTTTAAAGCTATTTTTGCCAATGGTATGACGGCGGAGGTAGTTGCCAACAAGAGGTCTGGCATTGCTAAATTTATTCTACCCAATGATGCAGACAAAGCCACTTTCTTTTTCACTACAGCCAGTAGGCATGTGCGTATTTCTGCTTCGTTGCAGAGGAGTAACAGAGATGGAAAAACAATTATTGAAGGTACGATACGAAATCGTGGGTTTTGCTCACCCGCATGGGGGAACTATACAATCTATATGGTTGCTGAGCTCGAACAAACAGCCTCCAATGTTGCCGAAGCAAGTGCCACATCGCTTATTGACAGTAATTCTAACCTATGGCAAATGCCTTTTGTGTTTGATTTGGGTCGCTCTGGTCAAAGAATTCAAATGAAGTTTGGGCTTTCTTATGTGAACCTTGATGGTGCCTATCTTAATTTGCAAACAGAAATACCCAACTGGAACTTCGCTGAACAAAAAAGAGATGTTCAAGCAAACTGGAATGATCTTCTGGGGCGAGTGCGTATTGAAGATGACAGTGCTACCCAAGCGAACAAAGAAATTTTTTATACGAGTCTATATAGGGCGTTGTTGCATCCAGATATTTTCAGTGATGTTGATCACAATTATAAAGGATTTAATGATAGTATTTATACCACAGGAATGGTAGGTAGTGGGGCTCTCGCTAGGAATAAAATACAATACCAAATGTTCTCTGGTTGGGACACCTACCGAGCACAGATGCAACTCGTTACATTGATTGACTCGCATATAGCAAGCGATATGGCTCAATCACTGATCAATAATTCAAAGCAGGCTAACTGCGATAGTGGCAAAAGTGTAGACCAAGGAAACTGTGATGGAGGTTCCTTTACGAGGTGGGGAGTGGCCAACGACGATTCAGCGGTTATGGCAGGCGAACCGGGTGCTATCATTGTTGCGAATATACTCGCCTTTGGTGGTAATGAATTTAACATGGACGAGGCAATTGCCGCCATGGAGAGAGGGGTCCAAAATAAGACGAGTAAAAATAGGGCAAATGACTATAACGCGGATGAAAGGAGCTTCACTCCAGTTCCCAATGCAAATAACTGGGGTTCTTATAACTTTTCTAAGAATTTAGAATTAGCTGCTGCCAATTTTTCTAAGGCTGCTTTTGCTCGTTTGCTTGCATTAGATAGAGATTCTCTTGGGCTAACCAATTCAGGTGATCATTATCGAAACAAGGCAGGTTCTTTCTTTAATACGTACAACTCAAAACTAACCTCTGCTTTGAATAGTATTAATCTCAATCGAAGTTCGCGAAGAAGCTTTGATGCCTCTTCCGGATATGATTCTACATCTCAGGAAGGCACTGAGCCACAGTATATATGGATGCTTCCTATGGATGGAGGAAGTATCCCCCTTCGTTACGAACATGCACTAAAACTGTGGTATGATACATTACCAGCGGGACCCGATAAAATTGTAATTCAAAGTAATGATTCTGCTTCTACTAAGAGATATAAACAAGCAATCACCGCTTTAGATGACCATGTCTCCCGATTGAATGATGGTTATAGTTCTAAACATTTGTGGTTTGGCAATGAACCTGTGCATTTCAATCCATTTGCCTACCATTTTATAAGCTTGACCGACAAGGCCACGGAGCTTCATAAGGGGCAGGCTGTTATCAGAAACTTGCAAGTTGATTTATACAATAATAGTATTGACGAAGGTCTTTCTGGCAACGACGACTTGGGTTGCTTAACAGCGTGGTACGTTTGGTCAGCTATTGGGTTGTACCCTGCAATCCCTGGCGTGGGTATTTACACTCTCTCGACTCCTTTGTTTAAAAAGGTTATCATTTCTAAACATGATCAAGGTAGGATAATAATTACCGCCCCAAATGCCTCGGGCGGAAAAAATGGAAAAAAATATGTGAGCGGTATTAAAATAAAGAAGGGCTCGGCAAATAAGGTCGCCTATACAAAATCCTATATCAAAAATAAGGAACTTTATTCTGTTCGTGATGTGGAGTTAGAATTTGACGTAACGTCCTCTGTGGAAGACGCGACGGAAGATCTCAAAAAATCTCCTTCGTTCTCCAATGTTGCTAGCATAACGACATTTTTAGAAGAATAAAAAAAAGTAAGGTAAAAAAGATTAGGGGGTTAGCGACTGTTAGGGTTGCACACAAAACCCCTTATCACAATTGATAGTCTGCACCAAAGCCTACCTGACTTAAATTAAACTTTGAAGAGGTACGATCAGAGGTTAAACTTATATGCAGATATACTTTATTATCAATTACATATTGTAAACCAAAAGAGATATCTTTATAGGTTTCATTCAAATCAAGAACACCCCTGGATTTTGAATATTTAAACGTATGTGGTGCTTCTTCCAACTCCAATTTTCTTACGTTAGTAATTTCTTGTTTTTCTACGTGATATAAGTTGATTCTTGGCTCCCATCCAAATAATATAGAAAAAGTCTGTTCTTTGTTTAGGTAAAGATTTACTTTAAAAGCGAACATCAGTTCAAGCGTAATTTGATTATTACTCACAGAACCATCAAGAAACGCAGGGAGTTCTGTATCAAATTGAGCTAATTCTTCCTGATAAGCGACTTGAAAGCTAGGCGTAATTCTAAAAATGCCAAAATTATATCGAAAGTCTAGATCATAAAATGGTTTAAGAACAATTCCATAAGAAGTTACAGAAACACTTGGGATAAGTGATGGCTTTTTTAGTAGTTCTTTAACATCATCTACTCCTAGATTAACGATTGTACTAATGCGACTATCTTTACCTTTCAAGGAAGGTTGGCCAAATAACTCCATGTATATACCTACATTCGAAGATTCATTGAGAACATACCATGTCAATAGATCCAGTCGAATCTCTCTTCTTCTGCTTCCAAAATTTTGATTGTTCGAAAATATCTTCGTAAATGTTCCATTCTCCGATAATTCCAGAAAGGGGGCATTATTTTTTCCAAGAACTAGGCCATCACTTTTTCTTATATCTTCTCCTACGCCTCCGTACTCTTGATAACCCAAATGGACAGAATAAGAAAATGAATGGAGTACTTCTGAATATTTTCCAAACTCCAAACCAAAAAAAAGATGTCCCACTCCATCTCTTGATACATTTCCACCGGTTGTTGTCACGATTTGTATAAGATCCACTGACTCTTCTAGAAAATTTACTTTCCTAGAATCTACTGTGTCAGAAAGTTGTTTTAAATCAAAATAGAAACCTAAGCCATAATCTTGGTAAACAATCGTCCCCAGCATAGCATTCAGCTTTATGCCCTCTCTCTTTCTTTCATTAATGGTTTCGTTCCCAACCAAAGGGTCTCTCGTTATCTTTGAACTATCACTGTTTGCCCCTATTCCTAGGTATATCGGATGATTATTAATCAAAAAGCTGGAAGCGACGGTAAAACCTGTTAAACCCGTCAGTATAAGAGAGACAGTATTTTTTTTGTTTAAGGCATATAGGTAGGGGTTTGTTAAATAATCCCATGTGCTCCACACATACCGAGCTGAACTAGTATAGGGTAGGGAATCCCTGAAAGTTTTAGAAATATTGCCAAAAACTGTTGTTGTGAGTAAGATGGAACCCACCAAGTACAATAATCTATATCGCAGAAACACCTCCTATAGCAAGAATGTATTCAGTCCAGTTACTAGTTGTCAATGAAAAAAGCAAAAAACTTACTGAGTCAGAGTTCGATAATTTTAATAATCATTGACAGACTCGAGATACGTATGATTCAGTGGGATAAAAATCACCACGATCATCAGAGACTCATCCAAAATTGATAAAAAATGAAAACTTCAATTAGGTCATATCACTTCATATTGATAGCCTCTCTTACTTTATATAATTGTCACGGACGCATTGGCCTCATCAAAAAACCGAGAAATCAAACCCTCGTAAAGTATATTTCATGGGAGTTTTATCTGCAACCATACCGAGGTGCAAAAATTTATTTTAATAATCGCTTGACTCGACCTAGAAGGCTATCCAGAGATAAAACACGTGCTCTTCTGAGGCTAAAAGTTCCTGTTTCTAAAGGCCTACTTGGCTTTCTTTTTGAGATCAAAAAAAGTGGGTTTAAAACTCTTAAGAAAGATATATTGTTATTAGGCAAGCATAAAAGATGGCGGAAAAAAAAGCAAACCTTTGTGCTAAATCCTCATGAAAGTAGGCATAGATTTCGCTCATACTATAGTGTGGGTCGCCAACCAAAAAGTGTCACTTTTGTGAATGAATACGAAGTGGCCATCCCACTTCTTAATGATTCTGGCATTGACATTTTAAATGTTATAACAGGTGAAAAAAAAAGGATTCAACCGCCCAAAGCGTATTCTCGCTACGGCGGTTTTGTCGAATCATTGGTTATTGAAGGTCGAAATGAACTTTGGGTAAGCCAGATGTCAAAAAACTCGCTCCATGTTTTTGGTATGAAGCACTTTCAATACAAAAGAAGCATCCACCTTTCTGGAGCGTGGGTTAAGGTTATAGCATACCATAAAAAGAAAAAGCTTGTTTATGCGTCAAATTGGTTAGGGCGAAATATTTCTGTTGTGAACCCTCATCTTTATCAGGAGGTCAAAATGATTCCAGTGGATGGAGTTCCAAGAGGAATTTGGTTAAAGCCTGATTCTCATGAAATGTTTGTTACTCAATTTGGAAATAAGACTGATGTTGATGGAAAGGGCAGAGTACTTAAAATAGATTTGAATTCAAAAAAAAATATTCTTAAAATGGGCAAAACTGGAGCGAAAAGGCATATTGCTTATTCTGGTTTCACAAAAAAGCTATATGTTTCTGATATGAGGCGATCAGTGATTGAGGTTTATGATCCAGAAAATAATATTTATGTCACTTCTATTTCTACGCATCAAAAACCCAATACAATTGCATTTGACCCTTCGCATCGCTACTTATATGTTTCTTGTCGTGGACCTAACTCACCCCTTGGTTATCTTGAGAAGGGCAATATTTTTGGTAAAATCGACGTTATCGATCTTAAAAAAAATCAAATCATCGAAAGTATTGAAGGAGGCAATCAGCCCACTGGGCTAGATATCTCACCCAACGGAAAATACATGGTTTTCAGTGATTTTTTAGATCATGCAGTCCGGGTTTACGAACGACTTGACAATTAAGTTTTCTTACTCCCACTCTATGGTAGAGGGAGGTTTTGATGAGATATCATAGACAACTCGATTAACTCCTGAAACTTCGTTAATAATCTTTGTTGATACATGAGAGAGAAACTCAAAAGGTAGTTTTGCAAAGTCAGCTGTCATACCATCCTGGCTCTCTACTGCTCGAATGGCAACGACATTTTGGTATGTTCGTTTGTCGCCCATAACACCTACGCTCTTAACCGGCAGAAGGACAGAAAAAGCTTGCCACACATCATCATAATAACCATATTTTTTAAGTTCATGGATAAAAATATGGTCAACTTTTCGTAAGGTATCTAATTTTTTAGAAGAGATTTCCCCTAAAATACGAATTGATAGACCCGGTCCTGGAAAAGGATGTCGGAACAAAATATCATCAGGAATTTTTAACTCCTGCCCCAGTTTTCGCACTTCGTCTTTAAAAAGTTCTTTCAAAGGTTCAAGCACTCTCCCTTCTTCCAGTAGGTCTAACACTTCTTTGACTCGGTTGTGGTGAGACTTTATTAAATCAGAAGGCCCCTTTGTTGAGATCGATTCAATCACATCAGGATAAAGAGTTCCTTGGGATAAAAACTTATGTTCACCAAGTTCTACTATTTTCTTTTTGAACTCATCAATAAATGTTCGCCCTATAATTTTTCTTTTCTCTTCAGGCTCGACCACATTTTTTAATCTTTGCAAAAATATACTCTCTGCACGCACCACATGCAAGGGCAAGTTGACGACCCTTTCAAAAGAGTCGGATACCTCTTTTGTTTCACCCATGCGCATAAGTCCGTTATCTACATATACGCAAGTCAGTTGATCTCCGATCGCTTCGGCGAGTAACTTAGCGGTTACAATCGAGTCAACACCACCTGAAACTCCAAGCAAAACTCGGTGAGGGCCAACTGTTTTCTTTAGTTGGTGAATTATTTCTTGTGAATACTTCTGCACTGTCCATTCTTTTGAAACTCCTGAAAGCTCACAAAAATTTTTCAATAATTGAATACCCTCCGTGGTATGATAAACTTCAGGGTGAAATTGTAGAGCATATATTGGCTTCTTCCTGTGGATGATGATGGCAACTTCACGATCTCTGGTTTCCCCAGTTGAACAAAACTCATTCGGAAAAATTTTCACTCGGTCGCCGTGACTCATCCAAACAGTCGTCTTATTTGACATGCCCATAGTGAGTGGGCTTTCTTTGGATGTGATTGTTAGTTCGGTCTGACCAAATTCTCTATTGGATGATGCCTCAACGGAACCACCAAAGAAATCAACAATCAATTGCATTCCATAACAAATTCCCAACAAAGGGATGTGATTCTTAATAACCCATTCAACCACTTGGGAGCTAGGCTTGGGTGCATTGGGTTCATAAATAGAAGCGGGACCACCCGAGAAGATGACAGCCTTATGAGGTTTTTTCTTAAATTCCACAAATGAGAGGTCGTAGGGCTTAATTTCCGCATAATAGCCTAACTCACGCACCCTTCTGGCGATCAGTTGTGTATATTGAGAGCCAAAATCAAAAACAATAAGACTAGGCGACATATTCATACATCCAGTTTAAATTTTCCGAAGTAATTGCTTCATTGCTGGGCCATAAATTACAACGACTGCTGAACGTGGGATTTCGTTTCCGTAGTTGGGCCAACGGCTGAGTGGGTTATTGATGTCATGAGTACCCTCTCCAGGGTGTTGAATCGACGCGAGTAGGCCTTCTTCATCCGGAAGAAAACTAAGACCTGTTATTTCAGCGTTAATGGGTGCGGAGGCCACCTGAAAAACTTGGCCACCAAATTTACCTGAAATTGGTACATAGAATAAGCCATTATTGTTAAAAGTTTCATATCTTTGTTTATGAGAGGCTTCTATGTCACTAGTGAACCAGAGGTTGCCTGCATTGTCAAAGGCTACATTGTCGGGGCATGAAAAGTCCGTCGACTTACCTCCGGTGAGAAATGTTGAAGCTTTAAAATCCATAGAAAGTGGGCTCTGATTTAATAAAGTCTCACCACAACCCAGCCATAGTGTTCCGCGGGATATGAGTAGTATTGATCCCAGCCATACTTAGAATTACTGATTGTTTTTCTTTTACCAGAAGGATATTCTTTCATATAATCACCATAAAAGCTTGCATGTCCTTCTTCACAGGTTAAAATAGTCTTCCAAGGTGTGATTCCGCCGGCACAATTACCCACTGTGCCAACAGCAATTTGAGAACCCTCAATTGCTCGGTCTGTGATCAAAGGGATTTTAGTTTTCCCATCAAGACGACGATTTAATTTATGATTTTTAGAGTAGCTCCACTGGTGGGTTTTCTCGTTTTTTTTGATATGGACAACACTGCCTCCTACTTCTCTTTGCTCTTGTTCTATCTCTTTATGTGATGTGGCTTTTGGTGAACCATGAACGAAAAGAGGGTCCATGTATTCGTGATTAATCCATAGCAAGCCTTCATCTTTGTTTTTTAGAGGTAGAAAAGTAAGATAATCGCAATGAGACCCGACTTTTTGATCGTTACCCAAAGTGTCGCCCCATTGAACTAAAAGATCACTGATGAAACCATCGGCCAAAAAAAGTTTATCTTCGTCGTTGGGTTCTAGTGGAACAAAACCAAGGTGTCTTTTTAGTGATTCTTTTGTAGAAGAATTATGCAGTGTATACCAAAGAAGAGATGGAAGTAACCAGAGAAGAGAGCCTCCTCCTATGAAATAGAGAAATTTTATACGGCTTATTCGTTCTTTTAACTTTCTAAACTCCATAAATATTTCGTGTTGTTTCAAGGTCACTATACGAGATTTTGGATATGTCGGATATCTCTGAAATTGTAAACCCACCTTTTATTAAAACTTGGAGAGCCATTGGTTTTTTCTTCTGATCACTCAAGTCTTGAATAAGATAAATTACTTCTTTCTCGTTAAGCAATTTCTTTTTTACTTCTTGTGGGCCTTTTTTTTGATATTCTTTTGGAGTAGGTTGGGGTAGTTTATCATGAATAATTTCCTCAAAACCTTGGGTAACATCTCCCTTTGTTTGATTATCATTATTCATGTTATCTGAGAGAGAAGATTTTTTATCAAAATTTTCTGAAGTATTTTTTTGATACTGAGGTGCAGAGTCTTTTAACAATATTTTCGAAAGAGACGACCCTCCTAGTTTACCTAAAAACGTCGTAACCATAGATTCTGGCCTGGTTTGGGTTCGTTGGACACGAGGTACTTTGTCATCTTGGGACTCTTCTTTTTTCTGAACAGGGTGAACTCCTACAGGTTTTGCTGCAAGGATTTTGGATTCGGTGTAAAGCTTATCGGGCATATCTGAAATTATTTCCTCCGCAAAATTTTCTTCAGCGGGCATTTCTTTCATTGATTTATTTTTGTATATTTTTTTGGTTTTTAGATCAATTGTGTTTACTTTTGTTGGACTTTCTTTTTTTAATGGGTTGTTAATGTCATTTTTGATCATATCATCAACGACGTTAAGAATTTCTTTTGCTTTTTTAGTGCTTTTTACGCTGGAAAGTATACTTTCCCATTTAGTAATTTGCTTTTCTTGACGCTCGACAAAATTTTTGAATCGTTGGATTCTATTTTCAAAAATCACTGCATAATTTTCTAGTTCTCGGTAAAATTCTTGGATATCAGTTTTTAATTGATTTTGGTAGCGATGTCTGAATATCTGATCAATTGAGTGAGCAATCTTATAATTAAGGGTTAGGTACACGAGAGCCAGCAAAAGCAGACAAATAAAAATAGTAAGCAGAACACTCATTGTCTTATATCACATCGTGGTAAAGTATATCTTTCGCGAAGTAGTTGTAGAGGTCGACTCCTTGTACAGCAATATTTCTTACCCCTTCTATGCTGTACATTATGGTCGTTTCAATTGAGGTAATGTATAACATCACACGTTTTCGTAAAATTAATTCACTTAAACTTCGACACTTGTTTTCTCATTTTTTTGAGTAAGTGTTTGATGCCTTTTGTTTTTATGATTCGAGCAAACTGATTTTTAAAATCAAGCAAAACAGAGGCTTGATCAATGTGGATATCATACAAGTAGAGCTTTTCAGACTTTCTAAACAAATAAATATCGATGTCATAGGGTATTTTTTTATTTTTAACTTTTGTTTTCACTACATGAGCTTCTTGGTTAAAAATATGATCTTGTTTTTTTTCACTGCTTAAAATCTTAATTGGCATCTCGCTTGTCTTTATTTTATTTTTTTTTTCTGAAATGTTGGCACGCATAATTTTTTCCGAGATAATTTGATGAAACAAAAACTGGAATTTTTTAATTTTCTTCTTTGAGGTTTTCTTGTAATATTTACCCAAGGAGAGCCGAGTAATCTGAGCAACATGAATAACATTAAAAGCAGCCTCTTTTGCTTTTTTTCTAATGATTGCTCTATTCTGGGGAGTATCATTTTTTGACAAGTTTTTTCTAAGAGAATCAAAATAGTCGATCTTTGAGTTTACAAAATCAAGAGCTTCATCAGCAGAGAGAACGGAAGTGCAAAAAAATAACAAAGTAACGAGAGAAAAAGGTTGTGATAAGGATTTCATGATGTGCATTTTTTTAAACCAGCCCACGGTATCATTGATGGACTCTTTGACAGACATTGCTTGGGAGCCAAGCTCTTTTTCAACTTTTGCACAGCTAATATGGGTGTTACTACATTTCAGATGAAGCAACGATTCACGTAAAACTGGGGCACACTTCTAGTCAATATTTCAAAGATGTGCAGGAAATATGGTTGTGAGGTTATTTGCCATAGCTTTACGTATGATGAGGTGAAGGATGAGTGGGTTTGCCTTGCTGGTCATCGTTTGAAGAAGTTCAAATTTCTGAGTGCTTACGCTATTAAGATAAAATTTGTGCTTTTTCCCAAGTGACTTTAATATTCACAATGTAATTCCAGGCCGTGGACATGATGATGCCAACTAAGTTACCCAAGTATATACTGACTCCAAACTTAACCTCAAAGAAAAGGGCTGTACTATAATTTATAATAGCTCCCATTAGACAAATTAAATTAAACTTAAAAAGACCTTTCAGTAATTGTGAAAAACCTAATAATGCTTTCTCTCTAAATGTCCAATGGTTATTCAAAAAAAAGTTCGTGATGATACTCAATTCGATACCCACTACCAAAGCATACTCACTAGAAAAATTAAAATATTGAATGCTATACCAAAGCCCCCACTGGTTCACAAGAACTCCAAGCAAACCAACAAAAGAATATTTCAAAAATTGCAGAGAAATAGCCTTGCCAATGGTTAGTTCGTAGAGGGAGATCAAATAACTAACGATAATTCCCGTCGAAAGCTTGCTCTTGCCAAATTGACGGTCCCGAAAAAGATAGCCGATTTCTTTAATGCGAAGCCCATGTGATCTAACAATGAACTCCATTAGAATTTTAAAACCACGTGGGTTAATCATTGGAGTGATTTTTTCAAAAACATTTCGCGTGAGCCCAAAATAACCGCTCAACGAGTCTTTTACATTGACAGGTAAAATCATCTTTACTGGTAATGCAGCAAACCATGATATAATCTTTCGGGTGCAAGTCCAGTGCACGACCCCTCCTCCATCTGCTTTTCGACTTCCAATAACGATATCAAACCCTTCATCAAACGCTTGAATCATTTGAGGTAAAATTGACTCGTCGTGCTGCATATCGGAATCCATGGCAATTAAGTAATCTCCTTTAGCGGCAGAGAAACCAGCGAGAATCGCTGAGGAGAGCCCCTTATCATGAATTCGCAGGATAGTACGAACCCAGTTTTTGTTGCGAGCGAGTTGAGAAGCCACAGCATAGGTTTTGTCGGGAGAGTTGTCATCGACAACAATAATTTCAAATTTTCCTTGGTATTCACTTAGTGTACCTTCAATTTTTTCCATGAGAATAGAGATGTTTTCACTCTCATTATAGGTGGGCAAAACTATAGAAGTCTTAACAATCATTTGCTACCGATTTTTTCATCTGTCTAAACACGGCAATTATACTATTTCGCGCTTATATAGCTTGACATAAAATATGTGACATAACATCTCTATTATACTAAATACAGATTAAGGGGGTGATGCTAAATGTTACGTAGTCCATTTGACGCGTTTATTAAAAACAACTCTTTAATGCAAAGTGGGTGGTAGGGTGGGACTTAGTCACCATGATAAACGTTTACCCATACGTCAGTGACCAGGTGTTTTTAATTATATATTTTGTCTATATATTTTACAAATTTGACTTGCTTGTATCTTTTTATCTGTATTAATCTTGTCCATAACCATGTATAATATGAATATGGAAAGTTTAAAGTGCAAAATAGCATAATTGCCCTAAACACCTGGGATCTACACATTAGAAAGTATTCCGCTTGACAAGCTATTTCTTGAATTCAAGAACTATCGTGTGAATATCCTGAGAACCCATAAAAACCTTAGTTTTGGATCAAGCCCTGACAATGAATCTGGTCTTCAACTTAATCTCAATTTTGATGAAGACACTAAAACAGCCTATAGTAGCAAAATACTCATTCCGTCACATTTTCAGGGTCATTTTGCGGAATACATTCACCCTGGTATTCTTGCTGTCATGCTAGATGAAATTATGATGTATATCAGCCACTCTCTTGAATTACAAGTCGAAACAGGAGAACTCACCATCCGTTACTTACAGCCAGCCAGAACAAACTCGCATCTTCACTTAAGAGGGCATTTTGTCAAAAAAAATAAAAAAGTAATTGAGAATAGAGCAGAAGTTGAGGACGACATCGGTAAAATTGTTGCACGTGCAAAAGGGAAGTATGCCGAGGTGGATCCTCTTGAATAGTTTTTATTTATTATGTTAAACCTCTACTTGCCGAAGTGGTGGAATTGGTAGACGCGTTGGACTCAAAATCCAGTGGGGGCAACCCCGTGCCGGTTCGAGCCCGGCCTTCGGTAGTTATTTTAGCGGGCTACTTCGTTAATGAGTCGGCCAAGCATTTCGTCGTGTGTTCTGATTGATCGCTCATTCATTTCATAGGCTCTTTGAACCTCAATCATGTCAACCATCTCTCGGACAATATTGACGTTTGATACTTCTAAGTAGCCCTGCAAAATCTCTGATGTTTCATCGTTGTGGAGATCACGGGGTTCCCCTGATTCGCTGGTATCTTGATAAAAAGATTCACCTTCTTTGACCAAATATCTGGGATAATCCACTTTACGAATTTGAATTTTGTCTAAAAGGACAGGGTCTTCCCACTGATTCAAATCTTTCCCATATACTTGGGAAGGATCATTTCCAATCGCATTATTAATCCATACCTCTCCGTTCGTCTTAATTAGAAAATTATTTCGGTTGACTTGAATAGGACCATTTTCTCCAAGAAGAGGAAAACCCTTTGCTGTTACAAGATACCCATCTTTATTTAAAATAAAAGTTCCATTTCTGCTTAACTTGGCCCCACGATTGGTTTGAACCATCAGAAAACCTTCTCCATTGATAGCAATATCAGTATCCACGTTTGTGTTTTTAAGCCCACCTTGTTCATGACGCACATAGGTTTCATTGACTTCGAGACCTGTTCCTAACTTACCTACAATGGGAGTTGTGTCAAAACTACCCATCGGAGTCCAACCAACCCCATCATCATTGGATCTGTGGAGCAACATTTCGGGAAAACTTTTGTAAAGAACTTCATCTTTTTTAAAACCTGTTTTATCGACATTCGCAATATTGTTCGCAAGAACATCCATTTTGAATTGCAAAGCAGACATTCCTGAAGCACCGGTATAAATTCCTCGAATCATAATATTTTACTTAAATATAGTTCTCCCCACGCCAGGGAATCATTATATTGTCGTCGTAATGAGTAAAAAAAATAAGTACTATATTTCGTGTGGAACAGGCAAAAACCAATTGCCGTTAATTCAAGCCGCCAAAACCTTGGGTTACAAGGTGGCTGGTGTCGACCAAAACATATATTCTGAAGGCATGAAATTATGTGATCTTAAAATTGAAGATTCTATACTGAATTCTGAAAGTGTATGTCAGAAACTCCTTGAAAATCTTGATCCTTTTGAAATTATTGGTGGTTTTTCAGCAAGCTATGGTACAGCAATTGCAAGTTGGGCACAGGTTGCCGAACGCCTTCATTTACATGGTCTCCCCCCTCCACTTGCAGAGACTTTATTAGACAAGCTAACTTTGCGTAAATCTTTAGAAAGCCTAAAAAAAAAGTTTACTATTTTTGAGCAACCAAACTTCATAGGCTTGAGTTCCCGTATTGTGCTTGATAATATTCATCGTGAACTAGACTATCCAATTATTTTTAAACCAAGAAGTGGGCATTCTAAAAAAAATATATTTATAATTGTGAATAAAAAAGATCTAAAAACTAAAATTAATAAACTTTTCTTGAAAGAGAAAGGCATCAACCCAAAACAAATGATACTAGAGAATTTTATTCAAGGCAATGAAATTACCGTTGTTGGATTTGTGCAAAATTTCACTTATCATATCATTTTTATGTCCAATAAACTCACAGCTCCACACCCTCCTTTCATTGAAATTGAACACTCTTTTCCATCCATTGTGCATCACCTCAGAAAAGAGATTGAGGAAATGCATCAAAAAATTGTAGACATACTCCAAATATCGTGTTCACCTATTGTGAGTGAATGGAAGTATTATCAAGGCAAACTATATTTAGTTGAACTATCACCTCAAATACCGGGAGAACAAATAGGTGATTATTTAATTCCTCGAAGTTTACATTATCCTTACTTTTTAAATTTAGTCAAACTCACCACTGGACAAAGCATTGATTTACCAAGATGGAATAAAATAGAACAAAAAAAAATGTTTAGAGTCAGGTATTGGGTAGAAAAACCAAACGAACAAGTATCACAGCAATGGCATCTTAAAGCAGATTTTTTTTATTTACTGAACGAAAACCCAGCGTTTCCACCCCGTGATAACCGTGACCGCTATGGAGTGTTTGGTTTTGTCTCCTAAATATAGTTTTATTTTTTTTTGGTTAGTATCCAGCCAAGTTTTTTCAGCACAGCTCAATGAACTGTCTACGGTTGGGCTTCTAAGGGGTTCTCTAATCAATATTGAAATATTTCAACGTTTTTATGCAGCAAAAAGCGAATGGGTCTTCCAAAGAGATCAACTGATTAGTTTTCCTCTCGGTCGTCGGGTTGAGTTTGGGTTAAACTTATCCCACGTAAATTATTTGAAGCGAGCATCAAAAGTGCTGACTCGTTTTGGCGATATCAAGCTTTTTTTAAATATTGCCACAGACTGGTTTCAAAAATACATAACACTCAATTATTATATAGAGTTCAACACAGGTTCGGGGCCAGATTATACTGATCTTAATAATCACCCGCTAGAGGGCTATGGACACGAAGAGTGGAGGACAGGACTTATCTTCTTCAAAAATTTTTCGAGAGTTTTTATCGCATTCCACGGTAACTTATTTTACGTTTTCAGAAGTGCAGGAGAGCCAACATTTTTTGGTGCTTTCTTCAACGAAGATGTTCTGAATATTTTTGCTAAAGAGGCCTACAATCGAGGGCTTGGTCTTAACCCCATACATAAAAAAACTTTTTTTTATTATAAAAACTTTATGAACGATAATATTGAATTTAGCCTTGGAATCAATACGGAGGTTTGGTACCCGTTCATTCCTTTTTTGGAGATGACCACGAGCTTCGTCTTTTCTGATAATTTCCAAAGAAAAACAATTGGCTCAGGAATTATGAAAAACCAATTAAGTGTCGGCTCCAAAATTTTTCTAAAAAATAATTATTTTTCATATAAATTTTTGCTGATTATTCCCATTCCAAATTTGAATCAACTCTATGATGTTGCTTGGGGCTTTGGTATGCAGGTCAAATTTTAAAAGATTACTTATTTTCACCGTCTCTATCCCAAAATGCTTGTTCAATATAAATTTTTCGAAGCTGGGAGAATCTCTCGCTCATTGGCTCTTTTCTATTTTCTTTTTCAACAATATAGATATTCATTAAATAATAGATAGTATCGTCTTCCAGCGAAAATGACACTTCTCTACGATTTAAGTAACGAATATACCAATTTAAATTGTAATGAATGTAACTACCCAGAATTTCGAGAGTAGCTAATGTCGGTTCTTTTTTTCGAAGAACTTCTGTTAAATATAATGCTCGAATTATTGATTCGTTATTTCCTTCTAGCCCATTTAAAATTTCAATACCAATTTTTTCGTGAAAGCTTATGAGTTCTCCACAATACTCGAGAATGGTTACCATGTATTCGGGAAACGTATCCATTATCTCAATAATGCTGATGGGACGATCTTTCTTCTTAAAATGGTCATGCACTTGAATATGTTCTTTTTTTTCAATTACTGGATCGTATAGTTCAATAAATAGATATTTAACGAGCTGAATAAATTTACCAACCTTAGTGGCGAAGAATTCGACTTCAACAGGCTCAATGTAGTGATTCCACTTTGGCGAGGAAAGTTCTTTAGGGTATTGTGAAATTGATTTGAGAAGATTGACATTTTGTGAAAAACGTACACTCTCGACAGGAGTTTGTTGCTTAACTTGCTTAATAAGCTCTTGTACCTGATCATTCATTGTTCTGTTTGGATGCTCCAATTATTGATGCAGATAAGGTCAACTAATTCTTTTTTTCTCTGGGAGCACTCAACAAACAATTTTATTTCCATAAATTTATAATAAGACCAAAAAGTGGACTCTCTGTCAATTACCTGACTCCAAGAGCTTATATAATTAAATTCCTTTTTTAAATTCTCACTCAGTAATTTCATGCATTCAGAACTAGTCAAGCCCTTATCTAAAATTATGGCTAATTGGCGTTGTTTATAAAATAGTATCCGGATTGGGAAACCAGAGTCAGCCTTTTGCCACAAAACTACCCACTTCTCCACCAAGATCATTCTTGGTATCAATCTTTCTTGAATCAAGATTTACATTTTCCCAGGCTTCTTTTAGGTTATTGAGGTATTTCAAAACAGATCGGATAGATTCAGAGTCCTTATTCATATTGGCTGATAACAATTCTTTTTTCATATAGGTATATAAGCTAAAGAGATTTTTTGCAATATCACCACCTTTTTCCATATCTAATGAAACCATCAATTCGGTAATGATATCCTGAGCTTTTAAAATATTCTCATTCGCTTGATCATAACTCTTGTAGTCTCCAATAAAGCCCATCGCTTTTTCTAAGAAAGCACTGGCTCCTGAGTAGAGCATAAGAATCAACTTCTGCGGTTCAGCTGTATTTACGGCATTACTTTCATATTCTTGGTAAGGGTCTAAAGACTTATGCATTTATTAATTTCCCAGTACAGCGCACATCCGGTGTAGCGAGTGTCGGCCAATTTAGCAATGAGCTAAAGTAAAAAATCACCATACCATAAATAAAAGCTTTACAATTTAGGCACATCAGAAACCCGGCTATGTGAAACTTCTTCTTTACATAGGAAATTCGTTGGTTTCGAGTATCGAAAAGATTGGTCAATTTTCTATTTTTTCATTGCAAACAGCACGCTGGATATTTGCACGCCCATTTGATTTTCAAAATCTTCTCAAACAATTTGATGAAATTGGCGTAAAATCAATCCCTGTTGGTGTTATCTCTTCATTTTTTGTTGGTATGGTCATTGCATTACAGCTAGGTGGCCCTCTTGAGGAAAAGATTCAAGGGATATCTTCATTTATGGGCGGAGGTATCTCATTGGCCATGGTAAGAGAACTCGCTCCCGTTTTAACAGCGATGCTTCTTGCTGGGAGAGTTGGTTCATCTATCGCAGCAGAAGTCGGTACAATGCGAGTTACCGAACAGATTGACGCACTAACAACACTTGCAACCAACCCTATCCACTACCTCTCTGTCCCTAGGTTCATAGCTTCTGTCATCAGTCTGCCTCTTATTTCGGTAATTTCCATCATTACGGGCGTATTCGGCGGAGCTCTCATGTCTTATCTCACTTTGGAGATTCCTTTTAATATATTTTATGCCAACGCACAACAACTTCTCAGAGTTACTGACCTTATTTCGGGAGTACTCAAAACATTTTTTTTTGGTGCTGAAATTGCCCTAATCTCTTGCTTCACAGGCTTCTCTGCTCAAGGAGGTGCGGGAGGGGTAGGTAGAGCGACCATACAAGCCGTTGTTTATTCCTTCATGGCAATTATTATCTCTGATTATTGCATTACCTACCTTTTTCAACTATTCGGCCTATAGGTTATGTCGGATATTAAAATATCAATTCAAAATCTTGATAAAAGTTTTGGTGATAATCACGTCTTAAAAAAAATCAATCTTGACATTTATAATGGCGAAATATTTTTTATCATTGGAAAAAGTGGCTCTGGAAAGTCTGTACTCTTAAAAAGTATAATGGGGCTTGTTCAACCTGACTCTGGTGATATATTCATTGATGCCAAAAATATGTCCACATGTTCTTCGCTGGAGCTGAATCAAATGAGAAAGAAAATGTCCCTTTTGTTTCAGATGTCAGCACTTTTTGACTCCATCTCAGTTTTTGAGAATGTTGCTTTTTCATTAAAACGTTTTACGGCAAAACTACCAGAAGAGATTGAGCATATTGTGACTGAAAAATTACGCATGGTCGGCCTTGAAAATATCGAACACAAAATGCCTATGGAATTATCTGGTGGTATGCAAAAACGTGTGGCTCTTGCTCGTGCGATTACCATGGACCCAGAAATTATTCTTTACGACGAGCCAACCACGGGAGTAGACCCTATTTTAGCTTCTGCAATAGACGATTTAATTTACCACTTAAATAAAAAATTGAAAGTTACAACAATTGTTGTCTCACACGATATAAAATTGACGATGAAATTGGCACATCGGGTGAGCATGTTACACCAAGGAAGTTTTATAATGACGGAAGAGCCCAAGAAATTTGCTGAAAGTGAAGAACCGATGATTCAAGAATTTATTTCAGGAGAAGCAGTAGGACAGACTGCGATCATTTAAGAGATGAAAGAGAACAGGGTTGTTGCGATTAGAGTTGGTCTCATGACAATTATGAGTTTCTTGTTTTTTATTGGAGCCATTATCTTTATTTCAAAATGGCAACTCAGCACTAAGGGTTTCACAATGGACATTCAATTCTCATTTTTAAATAACCTTTCCGTAGGAGCTCCTGTTCGTATTGCAGGAGGAATTAATATTGGTTTTGTTCAAAAGATTTATCAAGAAAATTTGAACACTTATGCACGCATTTATCTCAAAAATTCACTAAGAGGCAAAATTCCCAAAAACGAAAAAACTTACTTTGCTATATTTACCCAAGGTCTTATGGGTCAAAAGTACGTCAACCTTCATATTGGAGAAGCCAAGGAAGAGGATGAATACTATCAACCAGGTGATGAGGTTATCGGCATTGACCCTCCCTCAATCGACCAAATGTTACTTTCTTTTTCAAGTTGGTTTGACGGTAACAATGGAGGACAAATCATTGCCCAGATTGTCCATGAAACAAAACTTTTTATCAATATTCTAAACTCAATTGCTGCTGAGAACAGAAAAGATATTCGATTGACAATAGTGAACACTCGGAAGTCGGTTGGTAGCCTTTCGAAAGAACTAGAAATACTCGTAAAAAGATTAAATCTTCTTTCTGAAAACCTTGTTGATATATCAAGCAAAAATAAGACAGACATCAACCAAACTTTAGGAAACCTTTCTCTGATCTCAGAAGATTTAAACTTGATTACAAAACGAATTACCTCAGGAAGAGGTTCCGTCGGCAAGCTTCTTGCGGACGACCAACTTTATAAAGACGTTTATGCAACCATTCACAACGCCAAGGAGTTCTTTGATCTCTTGAAAAGAGAACCATGGAGACTTGTTTACCCACGATAGAGACGATTCCACAATTCTTCTTCTTTCGTTGAGAGATTTTTTCTCTTGTTTTTGTAAATAACTATTTTTTTCTTATTACGTGATATGAATAAAATGACAAAAAGTAGAGTTCCTAAAGAGCTCAGCGAAATAAACCACATAGTGAGGCCGTAGTTTCTAGGTTCACTATACACCGATCGCCCAAAGCCGTTCTTGTAATTAACTTTATAGCTACGATATTTTTCGCTCTTCAGAATAGGCATAATTCTTGCATTATTGGTGAGTTTACCAAAACCTTTTTCGAAACCATTCATAATAAACTCATTCGAGTAACCGTTTAAAATTAATGAGTCAATGATTGATCGCATTGACCATGCCATACACGTTAGATGATTACAACTCTCCAAAAGCATATTACACCCACATTGGCAAACTAGTTTTAACGATATCTCTTTGAAGCGTTCTAACTTGTGAGGCTCTTTTAATTGACTATGCGTTGAAGCATAAAGCAACTCTTGCGACAATAAGATAAATAAAACATAAAAACCGAGGCGCATCATTTTTTTTTAAATGGGTAAGGTTTCATGTCATGTAAATAAGTTGAAACTCAAAACCTTGGGCTTATAGCGATAAAAAAAATGGGTAGACTTTCATTTTTTCCAACATAAAGATTCTCAAACAGGAAGGATGTTCCGTTGTGCACGATCTCAAGTGGCAAGAAAATAATTTAGGGTACCGAACAAAAAAGAAAGTAGCATATTAAGAAGAACTGACAAGCCAAGATCGCTAGTATTCTTTAAGTCTTCTCTGTTGCTGAAATGAAATAATTTTCTAAATTTATTTTTCTACGCGTACATTTCTTTGATAAGTTTTTCATACTTTTCAAAAATAAGATGCCTCACTACTTTAAGAGTGTTGTTTAGCTCATCACCCTTTTCAAAGGGTTTCTCTAAAAGTCTGAAAGTCGTTATCTTCTCAAATGATTTAAATCCCGCCTCGACACACACAAATTTAGCTATCTCAGCACGATAAAGAGCAATAATCTCAGGTTCAGATAGAATCATTTTTAAATCTTGATGCTGCAAACCATTGAGCTTAGCAAAAGAAACTATCGCATCAATATTTGGCACAATCAAAGCACCAACCGCCTTCTCATCTTGCCCAACACACATAATATGGTCAACATACAAACTCTCTTTCATTTTCTCCTCAATGGGAGCTGGCTCAACGTTTTCGCCTCCACGAAGAACAATCGTGTCTTTGGATCTACCAACAATTGTGATTTGCTTATCATAAGTAAAAATAACCAAGTCGCCTGTGTTAAACCATCCATCAGAAGTCAAAACTTCTTTTGTTTTCTTGGGATTCTTATAATAACCACTCATAACCTGAGGCCCACGAACATGTAGGGTCCCCTTGGCTCCACGAATGCGGATTACATCTCTACCACTATAATCAAGCAATTTAAGTTCAGTTTGATCAATCGCTGGACCAACGGTGCCCAAAGTAATTTTATCTGGTCTACGGAAAGAGATAACGGGAGACGTTTCGGTCAAACCATATCCCTCAAGAATCTTCAAACCAATCGCAGCAAAAAAGTCATCAACATAACTAGGGAGCGCACCGCCCCCCGAAAAAGAAAAACGGAGCGAACCACCTGTCGCAGCTATGATCTTCCTGAAAATAAGGACATGCCCCAAGCCCCTAGCAGGGAGTGTTAGGAGATATGTAACAAATGCCACAAGACGAAATATTGGATCAATAAGCAAGTTTCTTCTTTTGTAGAGCTTTTCTTTTCCCGTGAAGCGAGCCTTTGACTTGTAGTTGGTCACCGAAAGATTCTTAAAAAAACTAAATATACCTAACTTCCCGTCTTTCTGGATTTTACTTATTAGACCATTATAGACCCCCTCCCATATCCTAGGGACGGCCGGCATGACTGTAGGTTTGGAGTCACGCATATCGTCTCTGATTGTTTTAATGTTGGTATACGTAATCGAGGCACCTTTAGACAGCATAAAGAGTTCGGTTGTTCTACCAAATATATGCCAAGGCGGTAGTAAGGTGAGAGACCGGTCTGAAGGGGATAAAAGAAGAGAAGGAGCCATAACATTTACCTGACTTGCCAAATTAGCATGAGTCAACTGAACCCCTTTAGGCTCACCCGTCGTGCCTGATGTGTATATTAAAGTGCAAAGGTCGGAAAATCCTACTTTTTTTCGGATATCGGTCAACTTTTTTAATTCTTTCCCTCCTTTGTCGATGATACTTTGTCCTTGAGCAATGACCTCTGACAACTTGACACATTTTTTGGCTTCTTTCTTGCTGGAAGAGTTATCAATAACAATATATTTTGATACCTTATGATTTTTCTTTTTGAGGGAAAGCTCAATCTTATTAACCTCTGCAACATTAGCAACAAAAACAACACTACATTGCGAATGGGATAAAATAAAAGCAATTTCACTACCCGTAGAATCAGTTCCCCTGGGGACATCAACACACCCAGCCATCTGAATGGAAATAGAAGATGTCGTCCAACCTTGAGAAACATCAGCAATCAAGCCAATATGAGACTTCGCTTTCAAGCCCATGGCCACCAAAGCAACCCCTATTGCATCAACTTCCTTGGCGAGCTCGCCGTATGTCTTCTCCGAGAAACCGTTCTTGCCTGTTCTCCAGCGCATAGCAACATGCTCAGAATAACTACGAAAAGAATTTTCAAAAATATCAACCGTCGTACGAATCATAAAATAACACCCCTCAAAAAATTTGTACCATTGTTTTATTCTAATCCAAAAAGTCAAGTCAAAGCTTGTTTTATTTTTGGGAGAGAGAAGGATGATAGGAGCTTGTGCAGGAACTAGGATTTTTCAGTGCATTTTATGAGATATTTGCTGCGTCAGTCTCATTTTTCAAATATGTCAAGGAATTTATAGTTTATGCAAGTTGTTCTCGTACCATTTTGCCAAAATTAAATGCTGTAGCTGCGATTTTTACCTCTATTTGAACCTTTTTACTGCCTCTGAGCAAGAATTCTCTGAACTTTTTGGCTTGTTTCAAAATTCCAAAAATGGGTTCAATTTCAGAACCTCGCTTTTTATAGAAAGACTTTGCTTCTTCTGAATTCATCTTCTTGATCATTTCATGTTTTAAAGCAAAACCAGAGTCTACTGACAATTTGCGATAACCTCTGCGTAACTCTTCTTCGCTCGTACAACATTGTTCTCTGGCAGGGCAAATGACACAGTCAGGAGGTTTACCATGATAATGAGTATATTTCTTTTTATCTTTCACAGATTCATTATGAAATTCTAAGGTTTTACCCTCGGGGCAAACCCAAGAATCATCATCCTCGTCATATTTAAACTGATGAGCTTCATAACCTGAATCCTCTTCTCCTTTTCTTTCTTTGGCTACCTGATCAGGTGAAGGTATAAAACCATTGATCCCTTTTGAATCCAGGTATTCCAAACCACTTGAATGAAAGTAACCCGAATCTGCAGAAGCTGTCTGTATACTGGTCCCTGTGTTTGACTCAGCTTTAGAAAGGGTAGGAGCTAATTGCTCTAAATCATTTTCTGAATTAGCTTCAGCAATGTCAGCTGCCAAAATATAGCCTTCTGATGAGGTAACTTGAATGTTGTAGCTTTGAGAAATTTTACCATTCCGTTTCATGAATTTAGCATCTGGATCAGTAAGATTTATTTTAGAATCAGAAGCAGACTCTTGATTCTCTTCCAGACTTTTACTGATCGTAACATACTTTTGAGCTTTCCTAAGCATAACAGAATCATTATCTTCTGCAGCCTGGTCTTCATTTATCAATAATTCTGGCTCGTTAGCATGAGAATTAGTTGTATCTTCTAAAAAGACCTCAACTTCTTTTTCTCCTGTTTTTAGAGCTTCTATATCCTGTGTACCTTCTATAGTTTCTGAAGAATCTTTTTCAACAGATGTAGAAAACTCGGCTGGTTCACTTTGCTTTCCTTCTGCTGTTTTTAATGACTCTCTCTTTGCCTTTTCACTCGCTTTTTGTAAGCGAATAAACTCCTCAATGATCGTATCTACCTCTTCAGGATTAAGCTCATAGCCACTGTTGTCTTTACCATATAGTTTATCTTCCTCAATATCTAATTCTCTACCTGAGCGTAGATACTCTAAGATCTCTTGCTGTATAGCTCTTTTACGTTCCTCTAAATCTGACTTTTTGTATGTTTGATCGTCAGCAGCACTGGCTTTGATTTTAGTTCCATCTACCTTAACATCAGTACCAATATTTTTCTTTTTGTGGGATAGCAAAGATACAGAGTAATTAAAAACTTCGCCAATTTCTTTACCAAAATTAACACGGAATTCAGCAATAGACCGAAACTTTACTTTATGACCACCAACTAAATAACGCATGGCGTCGTTCTCTTCACAGGCTTTTTGTAATTCTCTGCTGCTTCTCCATCCACGATGAAAGCCATAAAAAAGGCATCCCAGCATTATAACCGGATGGTAAGCCCGACCCCCTTCTTTTGAGTACTTAGAAAGAAATGGTTTCATAGGAATTTTATCTAACAAGGCAGCAAAGGCATAAACCTCGTGATTTTCTTCTAAATTATCTGCTATAGTATGCGAAAACAGCATAACTTGATCTCTATCACTTTTCATAAATCGTTTCATAATAAGACATAAACAAAGAAGAACACAGAAAAGCAAGAAAAATCCTAGTTCCCGCACAGCCTCATAGTACCCCCCTACGACCATCATTAGTTGGTTCAGAATTGGTTCAAATCAAGTTATTTGGTTCAAAAGGCTTGGGTTTACTGGTAGAGCAAGTGAAAGACATTTTCCTAAAAAAGGTGCATCAAAAGGCCGACGTTAAATCATCAAATAAAACAGAGGTTCCTAATGAAGCACCCTTCTCAGGTTATTTGTCTAAACAGGTATTCGGCAGTAATGCGAAATAGTAAAGACAAAAAGTTATACAGAATGCAAATGGTTCATTATGCCAAGAAGCATGGTTTCAAGCCAACAGCCAGAATGTTTAAAACGACTGTAAAAACAGTAAAAAAGTGGTTTCGTAGGTTTGAATCAGAGAAATACGTTGGCTTGGAAGACAAGAGCCACGCTCCACACTACTCACCACATGCAATCACAGACTTTGAAAAGGCTTATGTTTGCTTTCTTAAAAAGAAACGTCGAGGCTTTGGTGCTCAGGAACTGAAGAATGTTTACCAACTAGACTTGAGTGTCAAGGCCATTCGCAGAGCGTGGAGGGAGCAAGCACTCTTGAAAAAAAAGCGTAGAAAACATAAAACGAAGCAAAATTTGCGTGAAATTAAGAAATTATGGGGTTTATTTAAGCAATTTGACGTAGATACGAAGCATTTATACGATATTCCTGAGCTTTGGCCTTATATTCAGGAAAATATTGTACCGAAATATCAATATACCTTCAGAGAAGTTTTTTCTGGCTTACAATTTCTAGCTTTTGCAGATGAGTATAATATGGCATACTCTTGTCTGTTTATGGAGGTAATTTTAGATCATCTTGTAAAATCAGGGGTTGATTTAAAGAAAAATAATACGAGAGGGCAAACAGATAATGGCTCAGAGTTTATTGGTGCTTGGAATAAAAAAGGAGATTCGGAGTTTACAAAAGTATTAGCCAGTTATGGTGTGCCACACCAGACGATCCCTGCTGGAGCGCATACTTGGCAGTCTGATGTTGAAACGACTCATAGATTGATTGAGGATCACCTTTACCTGAATGAAACGTATAATTCAAGAGAAGACTTTCTCAACAAAGCTGGCTCCTATCTATTGATGTTCAATTCAATAAGAAAAAATTCTTACAAAGAGAATAAATCGCCCTGGCAGCTGATCCGAGAGGAAAGCACAACTATTGACAAACAAATATTAAATTTACCACCGTTTCGACTGGACTATTTATTTCAAAAGATGCCAATGGTCGTAGGGGGGTACAATCCTATTCTCCATCCCTAAGCTTGTTTTATTTTATAGAAACCAATGAGCTTGTGAGCTTGTGCAGGAACTAGGATTTTTCAGTGCATTTTATGAGATATTTGCTGCGTCAGTCTCATTTTTCAAATATGTCAAGGAATTTATAGTTTATGCAAGTTGTTCTCGTACCATTTTGCCAAAATTAAATGCTGTAGCTGCGATTTTTACCTCTATTTAAACCTTTTTACTGCCTCTGAGCAAGAATTCTCTGAACTTTTTGGCTTGTTTCAAAATTCCAAAAATGGGTTCAATTTCAGAACCTCGCTTTTTATAGAAAGACTTTGCTTCTTCTGAATTCATCTTCTTGATCATTTCATGTTTTAAAGCAAAACCAGAGTCTACTGACAATTTGCGATAACCTCTGCGTAACTCTTCTTCGCTCGTACAACATTGTTCTCTGGCAGGGCAAATGACACAGTCAGGAGGTTTACCATGATAATGAGTATATTTCTTTTTATCTTTCACAGATTCATTATGAAATTCTAAGGTTTTACCCTCGGGGCAAACCCAAGAATCATCATCCTCGTCATATTTAAACTGATGAGCTTCATAACCTGAATCCTCTTCTCCTTTTCTTTCTTTGGCTACCTGATCAGGTGAAGGTATAAAACCATTGATCCCTTTTGAATCCAGGTATTCCAAACCACTTGAATGAAAGTAACCCGAATCTGCAGAAGCTGTCTGTATACTGGTCCCTGTGTTTGACTCAGCTTTAGAAAGGGTAGGAGCTAATTGCTCTAAATCATTTTCTGAATTAGCTTCAGCAATGTCAGCTGCCAAAATATAGCCTTCTGATGAGGTAACTTGAATGTTGTAGCTTTGAGAAATTTTACCATTCCGTTTCATGAATTTAGCATCTGGATCAGTAAGATTTATTTTAGAATCAGAAGCAGACTCTTGATTCTCTTCCAGACTTTTACTGATCGTAACATACTTTTGAGCTTTCCTAAGCATAACAGAATCATTATCCTCTGCAGCCTGGTCTTCATTTATCAATAATTCTGGCTCGTTAGCATGAGAATTAGTTGTATCTTCTAAAAAGACCTCAACTTCTTTTTCTCCTGTTTTTAGAGCTTCTATATCCTGTGTACCTTCTATAGTTTCTGAAGAATCTTTTTCAACAGATGTAGAAAACTCGGCTGGTTCACTTTGCTTTCCTTCTGCTGTTTTTAATGACTCTCTCTTTGCCTTTTCACTCGCTTTTTGTAAGCGAATAAACTCCTCAATGATCGTATCTACCTCTTCAGGATTAAGCTCATAGCCACTGTTGTCTTTACCATATAGTTTATCTTCCTCAATATCTAATTCCATACCTGAGCGTAGATACTCTAAGATCTCTTGCTGTATAGCTCTTTTACGTTCTGGTTTAACCCCCTAAAACTGGACAGTCTTTTTCTTATTCTTTTAGATATTTCTCCTCATATTTTTGAGGTGTCACCCATCCTAAAGCTGAATGTGGCTTCATCGTATTATAAAGATGGATAAACCTGAAGATACTTTTTTGAGCTTCTTCAAAGTTTTGATATTCTGATAAATTAATTTCTTTATATTTAATTGTTTTATTCAATGATTCGGCATGAGCGTTTTCATACACATTACCACGACACATGGAAATATTGATTCTACTTTCTTCTAATAGAGCGATATACTCATTTGAGCAATATCTGACGTCAGCATCAGTATGATGGTAGTAATTTTGTAAATCTCCTATTTCTCTTTTAAGCGAAAGAAAGGCTGCTATGACCAGTTGGGTGTTATTTTTATCAGAAATGGCCGCTCCTACGATACGGCGACTCATAAGCCTCATGAGCAAAGCTAAATAGTGGTCTTTCGAATTAATATCAAAATAGGTTATATCGCCAACAATTACCTTGAAGGGATCAGCTTGCACACTTTTAATCAAATTGGGATATTTTCTGAAATTATGCTTAGATTGGGTAGTTTTTGGCTTCAAAAACACCTTTTTAGTGCATAAAAGTCTATTTTCTTTCATAATTCGGTAAACTCGCTTCTTATTTATTGTAAAGCCTCTATCTTTTAGAATTTGCGTCATCGAGATATAACCTACTTGGTTCAATTGATCACTAATTTCATGGATAGATTTTAGAATCGTTGAATCATCTTTCTTCTCCTTCGACTTATAATAATAAGTTGACTTTTCTAGTTTCATAACTCTGCAACTCCTTGTGATCCCAAATTCTGTGCTGAGGCTATTCTTGATAATTTCTCTTTTTGCCTGTATTCTTGAAGAAGTTTTTCCGTTTTTTTTAAAATCTGATTTTCTATCATTAAGTCAGATAAGGCCGATTCTAAATAGGAAATTTTTTTTCTCAATTCTAACTCAACCCCATTTTTATCTTCAAAGCCTTCGGAAACCAGCTGTCGCTTCCATCTCGATAAAGTTGCGACTGAAATCATCTCTCTCTTAGATATTTCTGCCGTGCTAGTCTGACCTGAAATCATCTCCAAAGCCAATCTCTCTTTTGCTTCCTTACTGTATCTTTGTCTTTTAATCATAGTTTTACCTCCTAAATTTAACACAATAAAGTGTCCAGTTTTAGGGGGTTAAACCAAAAGCTAAATAGTGGTCTTTCGAATTAATATCAAAATAGGTTATATCGCCAACAATTACCTTGAAGGGATCAGCTTGCACACTTTTAATCAAATTGGGATATTTTCTGAAATTATGCTTAGATTGGGTAGTTTTTGGCTTCAAAAACACCTTTTTAGTGCATAAAAGTCTATTTTCTTTCATAATTCGGTAAACTCGCTTCTTATTTATTGTAAAGTCTCTATCTTTTAGAATTTGCGTCATCGAGATATAACCTACTTGGTTCAATTGATCACTAATTTCATGGATAGATTTTAGAATCGTTGAATCATCTTTCTTCTCCTTCGACTTATAATAATAAGTTGACTTTTCTAGTTTCATAACTCTGCAACTCCTTGTGATCCCAAATTCTGTGCTGAGGCTATTCTTGATAATTTCTCTTTTTGCCTGTATTCTTGAAGAAGTTTTTCCGTTTTTTTTAAAATCTGATTTTCTATCATTAAGTCAGATAAGGCCGATTCTAAATAGGAAATTTTTTTTCTCAATTCTAACTCAACCCCATTTTTATCTTCAAAGCCTTCGGAAACCAGCTGTCGCTTCCATCTCGATAAAGTTGCGACTGAAATCATCTCTCTCTTAGATATTTCTGCCGTGCTAGTCTGACCTGAAATCATCTCCAAAGCCAATCTCTCTTTTGCTTCCTTACTGTATCTTTGTCTTTTAATCATAGTTTTACCTCCTAAATTTAACACAATAAAGTGTCCAGTTTTAGGGGGTTAAACCATTCCTCTAAATCTGACTTTTTGTATGTTTGATCGTCAGCAGCACTGGCTTTGATTTTAGTTCCATCTACCTTAACATCAGTACCAATATTGGGATAGCAAAGATACAGAGTAATTAAAAACTTCGCCAATTTCTTTACCAAAATTAACACGGAATTCAGCAATAGACCGAAACTTTACTTTATGACCACCAACTAAATAACGCATGGCGTCGTTCTCTTCACAGGCTTTTTGTAATTCTCTGCTGCTTCTCCATCCACGATGAAAGCCATAAAAAAGGCATCCCAGCATTATAACCGGATGGTAAGCCCGACCCCCTTCTTTTGAGTACTTAGAAAGAAATGGTTTCATAGGAATTTTATCTAACAAGGCAGCAAAGGCATAAACCTCGTGATTTTCTTCTAAATTGTCTGCTATAGTATGCGAAAACAGCATAACTTGATCTCTATCACTTTTCATAAATCGTTTCATAATAAGACATAATCAAAGAAAAACACAGAAAAGCAAGAAAAATCCTAGTTCCTGCACAAGCTCTCGAGTGGTCACTACTTTTCTAGCTGGTGTTGATTAAACAGTTGACCAATTACATGATAGCTCGTATGGTGGTGGTATGATTCAGGAAATAAGGCGTAGACACGCTTACTTTTTCATTGTTCTCTCTATTTTTCTGCCTTTCGTTGTCGGTTTTTCCCTATATTTTAAGGTCGGCCTAGATGCCCTTCAAACCTCAAAGGAAGATGAAAAACGACTTCTCAAGCATGGCAAATTGCTTTTTGATTCTTCTAACAAAAAAAAGAGAAGTGGCAAGAAGCTCAACCAAAAGAACATCATTTCTTTTCAAGTTTTTGGTTCTCTATCCAAGAAGCAAGAACGAATTTTTGTCATAAAGCCCCATAAGCCCATTAAATCACCAGATGTTTTGGTTTATTTGAGTAAAACTCCCTTGAAAAATCTAAAATCTTCTGATGTGCACAAAAAACTTAGTGCCTCAATTTTGCTTGGGGGTCTGATTGGTAACGAAGAGCAAAGATTCACAGTGGATGTAAATATCACAAAGAAGTTTCGACTGCTTACTTTTTACTCGAAGCCTTTTTCAAAGGTAGTTGAAGAGATCAGGTTCAGTCTTAGGTAAGAAGATATGCATTAAATATAATTAAATATAAAAGAAGAGAATTGAACGTCATTCAATTTTTATGCTCCACTCTTAAATGCGTGAGCTAAGGTTGGTTTCATGTGTGCTTCAGTATAAAAAAATATTATTACCCATATTCGCACATTATGGAATACTGTTTCTTCTGGTTATTGTAACAGCACTCTTGCCGTTACTTTCCAATCCTTTTTTTTATTTTTGAGATGATTATCAATCTTTTTTTATGTCTGCTTTTGGGTCGTGTCATATTTAATCAAAGTTTCCAATTAAAAAAGGAATTGACTTATCTCCCTTAAATTAAGGTTATGTCTCATTATGAACAAAAGAAAATATACCTTTGATACAAGTGGTTTTAGCTGTCAAAATACAGACTGCCATAAGTATCATAAGGTAAATGAAGGAAATGTGCGCTTTGCTTATATGTCTGGTAAGTACAAACAAATAGCCTATTTAAAGTGCACCGCTTGTGGTAGATGCTTTTCAGAGAATAAAGGCACTATTTTTTTTCGTCGCAAGAAAAGCAAAGAAACCATTACTCGGGTATTACAAAACACAGTTGAGGGCTGTGGCATTAGAGCTACCGGAAGAGTCTTTGGTATCAGCAAGGATACAGTTCTTGCTTGGGTTAAAGCAGCAGGTGAAGATTCACTAAAAGTTGAAAAAAAATATATACAAAAACCTGTCTTTCAATGAAATTCAATTAGACGAGCATTGGGGTTTTGTCTTTAAAAAACAATACAATCTATCAGAGACTGAGCGATTAAGTGATGAAATAGGGGATATCTGGACTTTTACTGCAGTATTGCCTGTAGAAAAGCTCATTTTAGCGCATATAACAGGCAAGAGGACCTCAGTGAATGCTAGAAAGTTACTGACCAAGGTAAAAACAAGAAGTAAGCCAAAGAGGGAAGATAAATTCTTGATTACCTCTGATGGATATGAGGGATATAGTGATGCCATTCTTTCAGTTTATGGTAAATTTGACTCAATGACTAGAAAGCTTCAATCACCCAAATCTCTATGTTATGGGCAAATAATTAAGAGAATAGAAAAAGGGAGATGTAAGGAAGTTGACAAATCTCTAATCTTTGGTGATCAAAAGCTACTAGATGAATATATTGCAAACTCTTCAGTAAGTCATCAGATGAACACCTTTGCTGTAGAAAGGAATAATTTGACTCTTCGCCAACACAATCATAGAATAGAGCGTAAAAGTCAGGGTTTTTCAAAAAAATTCAAATATATGCAGGGGCATAATTCTTTTGTTGCTAATTATTACAATTTCTGCCTTCCACATTCAAGTCTAGCTGAGTATGAGGGAGGAAAACCAATTCAAATCACCCCAGCAATGGCTACAGAAATGACGAATCATAAGTGGTCTATACAAGAATTATTCATCGCAAATAGAAACTTTGATTAAATATGACACGACCCTGAATTCCGTGTTAATTTTGGTAAAGAAATTGGCGAAGTTTTTAATTACTCTGTATCTTTGCTATCCCACAAAAAGAAAAATATTGGTACTGATGTTAAGGTAGATGGAACTAAAATCAAAGCCAGTGCTGCTGACGATCAAACATACAAAAAGTCAGATTTAGAGGAACGTAAAAGAGCTATACAGCAAGAGATCTTAGAGTATCTACGCTCAGGTAGAGAATTAGATATTGAGGAAGATAAACTATATGGTAAAGACAACAGTGGCTATGAGCTTAATCCTGAAGAGGTAGATACGGTCATTGAGGAGTTTATTCGCTTACAAAAAGCGAGTGAAAAGGCAAAGAGAGAGTCATTAAAAACAGCAGAAGGAAAGCAAAGTGAACCAGCCGAGTTTTCTACATCTGTTGAAAAAGATTCTTCAGAAACTATGGAAGGTACACAGGATATGGAAGCTCTAAAAACAGGAGAAAAAGAAGTTGAGGTCTTTTTAGAAGATACAGCTAATTCTCATGCTAACGAGCCAGAATTATTGATAAATGAAGACCAGGCTGCAGAGGATAATGATTCTGTTATGCTTAGGAAAGCTCAAAAGTATGTTACAATCAGTAAAAGTCTGGAAGAGAATCAAGAGTCTGCTTCTGATTCTAAAATAAATCTTACTGATCCAGATGCTAAATTCATGAAACGGAATGGTAAAATTTCTCAAAGCTACAACATTCAAGTTACCTCATCAGAAGGCTATATTTTGGCAGCTGACATTGCTGAAGCTAATTCAGAAAATGATTTAGAGCAATTAGCTCCTACCCTTTCTAAAGCTGAGTCAAACACAGGGACCAGTATACGGACAGCTTCTGCAGATTCGGGTTACTTTCATTCAAGTGGTTTGGAATACCTGGATTCAAAAGGGATCAATGGTTTTATACCTTCACCTGATCAGGTAGCCAAAGAAAGAAAAGGAGAAGAGGGTTCAGGTTATGAAGCTCATCAGTTTAAATATGACGAGGATGATGATTCTTGGGTTTGCCCCGAGGGTAAAACCTTAGAATTTCATAATGAATCTGTGAAAGATAAAAAGAAATATACTCATTATCATGGTAAACCTCCTGACTGTGTCATTTGCCCTGCCAGAGAACAATGTTGTACGAGCGAAGAAGAGTTACGCAGAGGTTATCGCAAATTGTCAGTAGACTCTGGTTTTGCTTTAAAACATGAAATGATCAAGAAGATGAATTCAGAAGAAGCAAAGTCTTTCTATAAAAAGCGAGGTTCTGAAATTGAACCCATTTTTGGAATTTTGAAACAAGCCAAAAAGTTCAGAGAATTCTTGCTCAGAGGCAGTAAAAAGGTTCAAATAGAGGTAAAAATCGCAGCTACAGCATTTAATTTTAGCAAAATGGTACGAGAACAACTTGCATAAACTATAAATTCCTTGACATATTTGAAAAATGAGACTGACGCAGCAAATATCTCATAAAATGCACTGAAAAATCCTAGTTCCTGCACAAGCTCGTACCCCCCTACGACCATCATTAGTTGGTTCAGAATTGGTTCAAATCAAGTTATTTGGTTCAAAAGGCTTGGGTTTACTGGTAGAGCAAGTGAAAGACATTTTCCTAAAAAAGGTGCATCAAAAGGCCGACGTTAAATCATCAAATAAAACAGAGGTTCCTAATGAAGCACCCTTCTCAGGTTATTTGTCTAAACAGGTATTCGGCAGTAATGCGAAATAGTAAAGACAAAAAGTTATACAGAATGCAAATGGTTCATTATGCCAAGAAGCATGGTTTCAAGCCAACAGCCAGAATGTTTAAAACGACTGTAAAAACAGTAAAAAAGTGGTTTCGTAGGTTTGAATCAGAGAAATACGTTGGCTTGGAAGACAAGAGCCACGCTCCACACTACTCACCACATGCAATCACAGACTTTGAAAAGGCTTATGTTTGCTTTCTTAAAAAGAAACGTCGAGGCTTTGGTGCTCAGGAACTGAAGAATGTTTACCAACTAGACTTGAGTGTCAAGGCCATTCGCAGAGCGTGGAGGGAGCAAGCACTCTTGAAAAAAAAGCGTAGAAAACATAAAACGAAGCAAAATTTGCGTGAAATTAAGAAATTATGGGGTTTATTTAAGCAATTTGACGTAGATACGAAGCATTTATACGATATTCCTGAGCTTTGGCCTTATATTCAGGAAAATATTGTACCGAAATATCAATATACCTTCAGAGAAGTTTTTTCTGGCTTACAATTTCTAGCTTTTGCAGATGAGTATAATATGGCATACTCTTGTCTGTTTATGGAGGTAATTTTAGATCATCTTGTAAAATCAGGGGTTGATTTAAAGAAAAATAATACGAGAGGGCAAACAGATAATGGCTCAGAGTTTATTGGTGCTTGGAATAAAAAAGGAGATTCGGAGTTTACAAAAGTATTAGCCAGTTATGGTGTGCCACACCAGACGATCCCTGCTGGAGCGCATACTTGGCAGTCTGATGTTGAAACGACTCATAGATTGATTGAGGATCACCTTTACCTGAATGAAACGTATAATTCAAGAGAAGACTTTCTCAACAAAGCTGGCTCCTATCTATTGATGTTCAATTCAATAAGAAAAAATTCTTACAAAGAGAATAAATCGCCCTGGCAGCTGATCCGAGAGGAAAGCACAACTATTGACAAACAAATATTAAATTTACCACCGTTTCGACTGGACTATTTATTTCAAAAGATGCCAATGGTCGTAGGGGGGTACAATCCTATTCTCCATCCCTTTTTACAAAATAGTCCTGCTCATAAATTCCCAGAACGCATTTTAAAGTTGGGAATTTATCCATAAGCTTAAAATAGCTTATTTGACTTGCTTGTATCTTTTTATCTGTATTAATCTTGTCCATAACCATGTATAATATGAATATGGAAAATTTAAAGCGCAAAATAGTATAATTGCCGCAGTTACCCTAAATTTAACTTGGTGCCTTAAATTAATCTTGACAAAACACGTTGGATACATCATCGGGGCTGTGAACCTAGGAGCGGACTGGTTCGTAAGTTCATTAAGATTTGTTAAAAATTTAGGAGGTTCTTTTATGATTTTGGTTTGTTTTCTAGAGAAGAAGGTGGTTGTTCCTTATCGGTTGCTTATTTTTTTCTTGGCTTTTGTCACTGCGCTTTGGTTCCCCTTAGTTGCACAAGATAGAGAAGACGGTGTGAGGGAAAGTCTTGGAGCAGAGCAAGGCTTTTATGAGCTTGAAGAGTTGATTAATGCCACCGTTACAGTTGGAAGCAAAAAGAAAGAGAAAGCCACGAAAACACCGGCTATTGTTTCTGTGTTTACCGACAAAGATATTGTTGAATCAGGTTACGATAACCTTTATGATCTTTTTGCGACTGTCCCGGGTGTTGAAATTATTGAATCGTATTATGGTCAAACAATGGTTCTCTTCAGGGGTGTTCAGCAAGAGCACTACAATAACAAGAGTTTACTTGTTATTGATGGGCATCGCATTTATGAGCAAACATACGGCACTTACCGTCTTGAGCAGATACCACTCAATGCGATCAAGCGAATTGAGATTATTCGTGGGCCTGGTTCTGCCTTGTATGGCACGAACGCTTATACGGGCTTGATTAATATTACGACCAAAAAAGACTTTAAAACGGATGAGATATCGATTCACGAAAGGCTTGGTATTTTTAACGATAGACGTGATGGTGACGTGAAAGTTGCCGAATACGCTGAGGTTTCCGTTCAGAAGACGTTGGGCGAAAATATGTCATTAAGTTCGCATACTTCAGGCAAGTGGTATCAACCCTTTGTTTATACTGTAAAAGAGCCGGAGAGAAGCACCAGTCCAATATCGATAGATGATTATACGAATAATTTTATAAGCACCCACAACAGTTTTGTATGGAAGAACTTAGATGTGAACGCTTTCTTTTTCTATCAGAGGAAATCAAAGTTTGGTACTGGAGGGGTACCATTCCGAGGGTCAAATGATAACGACGACAATTTTTATTATAATGCGGGTGGAAATATCGGATATACCCATGTTCTTTCCGATAAATTATCTATAAGCTATAAGGTTTTTGGTGATTATTACGACTTTCGTGTGGAGATAGGCACAGGCGAGGATGCGATTTCGGTCGCTAGTAATCGCCCCGAACAAACTGGTGAATTCTCAGGGTATAAGATTATTTCACAGAATGAAGCTATTTATGAATACAATGAGCATTATTCTGGGATTGTGGGGCTTTATGTCGAGTATAATCACACCGAGCCCTTCTCTATTGTGCAAAGAGATACAGGCGAGATAACTCCTCCTACTCCTGGCTCCGACGTTCCATTTAGTTTGCTAATCGCTCCTTTCCAAACCGACAGCTTTAGTCGCTACGACATCTCGGGTTATTTGCAAGTTAGGGCTGATTACGACCTCTTTAGCCTCACAGGGGGGTTTAGATATAATTACAATAAAGATTATGAGCATAACTACGCTCCTCGAGGGGGATTAAACTTTACGCTCTATGAAGAAGGCGATCATGGTTTGTTTCTGAAAGCCCTTTATGGTCTCGCAGTACGAAACCCTAGTTTCTTTGAACAGCGTGCCCAGAGTGCCATTATTAGGGGTGACGTGAACTTACGCCCAGAAAGCATTCATTCGGTTGATGTCGCCCTTGAGTACGTTCTTTCAGATAGTCTTTCTCTCAGAAGCAATTATTTCTATAATGATTCAGATAATTTTATTGTGAGAAGTACAACAACGCCTCCAGTTTATAGGAATACCGACGGTCAAGTAATCCATGGGGTTGAGATTGATATTAAATATTATCCATTATGGGGTGATTATAAGAGTGACCTTTGGTTTACTACGAATGTAAGCTATCGAACAGGAAAAGAAAAATCAGACAATTCGGATGTTGACTATCTGGCGCCTTGGCTCTTTAACTTTAGGGTTGATTATAAATATGAGAAATTTGTTTATGGCCCGCTTCATTTCAGTGTAGCTGTGAAATATGTAGGAGAACGTTCCGGAAGTTTGAGTTCAGCAGCATTGGAAGAACTTTCTGGGTCTCAAAATGATGTTGCTGATTATGTTCTGGTGAATCTTCTCATTCGATGGACATTCCTTGAAGAGTGGGGTTCAACCAAAGATCATACCGTAGAATTTGGTGTTCAAAATATTACTGATGCAAGTTATGTCTATCCTGAAAGTATTCGTAATTTATCAAGATCTGTTGACGGTGTGACTCCATTTTATCCTGGCCGATATTTTTATATTGCCTATCGTGCTAAGTTAGACCTTTAATTTTTTTTTCTTTGGCGATTCCCTGTGATTGAGAAAAGTTTTTACTCTGTTTCTTTTTCTTCTAAATGGGGGCGAGATTCTTCCATTTTGAGATGATTGTCTGCTTTGTACGTCATCAGTTTTTTTTTGTTTGTGTGAGGAATTTTTTGTTTCTGTTCGCATGGGGCTAACTCAGGGTATTACTACCCAAGGGGTTGATTCCCTTGCGACTGACCGTCTGAATAAAACCATGGCGAGGGTCAATTATTTTGTGAATTATTGCCAAGATGCCGATTCCTATTTCTCTTTACCTCCGAGTCATGCTGAACGAAAATCGTATGCCCTGCGCCTCAATGGTTTGCTCTTTGATATATATTCACAACTTGAGCTGCTCATACAGTATTTTCATCAAAACGACCTAAGTGAAATGTTGCGTGAATTTTACGAAGTAATGCGATCTTCAAGTTGGATAAAAAGGTGCCAAGACAGACCATTGGGCTATATGGGTGATTATATGACGATAGAGCAGGTTCTTGAGGTCAGAAAAACATCGAAAGTGGATAGTTTGGGATATGAAATTGATAAAAGTATATTGGAATCATCACTTTGTCAGCAACATCGAAATAAAATTAATTATGAAGTGAATCTTATGCGCCAGTCAATTAATGAGTGTGAGCATGCTGATATTCTTTGTTTTTCTGTAGGCGGTTGTTTGCATATTTCCAAAAATCTTGTTTTCTTAGGGAACAGAAACAATTATACTCTACATTTGCACGATACTTACCCTGATGCCATTTCTCTCTCAAAGCAGAGGTTAAGCCCAGTGCGTGATTATTGTCAGTTTTATACTGGCAACCTAGTTCGCTTCATAAAAAAAGATTTACTTGATGTTAAGTTTGACCTTATAACTATGGGCGGATTTATGGATTATATCACAGATAAAGTTTTTGTTTTGATTTTGAGTCTACTCTATAAAAAGCTCAAAAAGGGAGGGCGTATTTACATTACTCAGCTTTCTAAGAATTCGCTTTATGAGTGTGTTATGCATTATATTCTCTTCTGGGATGTAATTTATCGCTCAGAAGATGACCTGAGACGTGTTATCGGAGAATGTGGTGTTCCTGATGAGAAAGTTTATATTAAGACAGATTTGACAAATATTACTTATCTGGTGGAATTGTCAAAATGAGAGATGGCCAATTGTTACGAGAAAAGAAGCCTTTACGCCACTATTGGAGGTTCGTTTCCCTTTGTTTTCTTATGATTCCCTTGCCTTTGCTGGCCTCGTTTAGGGTGTTTGTATTTAACCCCGAAAGTCAGGTTAGCCGTGCTCGCTTTGTCAAAGTTATATTTGAGGAGGTCTGCAGAAAGGTGGGTATTCCTTGTTCTATGCAAATATTTGCAAAATCAATTGATTTTGAAAAAGTTACCAATGTGAAAAAGCCTGAGTTTGGCGTTGTGGCTTCTTACTACTACGTTTTTCATAGAAGTAAGTTTAGATGGACTCCTCTATTCTCTGGTTATAGGGCAAGGCGAAGTGGTTTTAAAAAGGCTTTGCTATCCAAAGGGAAGTCTCTAAGAAAAATAAAATATATTTCGACAGTTTCAATTGGTGGTGGTTCCATCAACCCTGTGGAGCGACGCTTTATTCGCTCAGTAGGTCGAGGAAAAATGTTTATCACGAAAGTCTCAAAAGAGATTGATGCAATCATGGGTTTGGCTCTTTCCCAAGTCGATGGTGCAATTGTTTCCATGAAGGCTTTAAAGATGCTTAGACGAATAAACCCTGGGGCGGCAAGTTCGTTAAAGCGCGTTAAGATTTTACCAACGATTCAGTATCCAAAAATTGTTTTTTTCCCAGGGGTAAGAAGCAAGGCACTGCAAGAGATGAAAACTGTCTTGTCAGTTCTTGCAAAAGATAAAAAAAAAGGACGTTTGTTTTTCACCTATTTTGGAGTAACACAGTTTAGATAGGTGTGCCCGCAAAATATTGAAGGTAAAGGTATTTAAAGTGAGAAAAAAAATATTTTTTGTGGTCTGGTTTGTACAAGTTCTCTGCTTATGTGATGTCGCTCCTTTGCTTGCGGCTTCCGGGAAGAAACAGAAAAGGTTCAGTGTTGGAGTTGTAAAAAGTGCAAATTTAAGACAATTCAATCAAGTTGTATTAGGGCTTCAATCAAATCTGTCAGCTAAATTGTATAAGTTGCACATTATTACGATTAATAAGAGCTACAGCAAAGAGAAAGTGCATCACTTTCTTTCAAAAAATAAGATATCTTTGGTGATTTGTTTGGGAGAAGTAGCGGCTGTTTATTTTGCACAGTTGCAGTCTAAAGTTCCTGTTCTATTCTCGCTAGTTCTCAATTATCAACGCTTCAAGTCGTTAAGAAAAAAACATGTTGCGGGTATTTCTATGGAAATATCGAGTCAGAACCTATTTGCTCAGTTTCGCTTGCTCTACGGCGGCTTAAAAAAGATAGTTTTGCCTTATCATCCAAAAGCTTCTTCTGAAGTCGTTGAAGAAGCAAAACGCTCAGCGAACTTCTTGGGAGTTACACTCACAGCTATCCCAATTCAATCAGCCAAAGTAATCATAGAAAAGTTACATGGCCGAAAATCGAAGTTTGACTCTATTTGGATGATTTCAGACTTTAAGCTTTATAATTCGTCGACCTTCAGTAAGGTGAAAGATTTATTTGGATTTGCTAAAAAGAATAAAAAACCTGTCTTTGTTTCTTCCGATGTTTTTTTAAAAACAGGGGGTCTTTTTTCTGTTTCTGTTGACTACTTGAGCCTTGGTTCTCAGCTGGCACTTCTTACTAATCGAGTTACGAAAAATTCTGAAAAAATGGAGAGAATCGGAGTAATGCTCCCTATCGGCACTCGTACTGTATTAAACATGAAAGTTGCTCGGGAATTGGTTGAGCACGGAGTTTTGGGAGAAGAAGTGCTCTATGAATATGAAGCGGATGTCTTTTATGAGTCTAAGCAGTGATGGTTACTCCTAAAAAGAATTGAATTAAGGTTTCTTTATATGTGGCTTTTGAAGTGAAATATCTAATTAAGTCTAAGCTTTTAAATTGGTGGGGGAGTCGTGGTATTCGGGTCAAGTTTATTGTTAGTGTCTTGTCTCTTTTTGTGGTGGGGGTTATTTCGCTCTCTGCTTTTTTTACCAGAAGAACCGAAACTTTGCTTGATAGCAATTTGAAAGAGAAACTTAATTTGTTGGAGAATAACTTGTCGGTAATCGTAAGAAATTCTCTTCTTGAGAGTAGCTATACCACATTAAATACTCTGATTAAGCTCATTTCTCAACGAGATAAAGAGCTGCTTCACATTGTAGTGGTAGATAAATCTTACAATGTACTGGCTACCTCCAGTGAAACAGAGTATCCCATATTCTACCGTTTTTCTGAGCCATCTTTTGTGGAAAGAGTTGAAAAACGCTCTGAGAATTTTTTTTCGGACGATTCAAAATCTTTACTTGGTAAGCTGAAAATTATCTACGGTGAAGAAGAGCTTGAAGGTTATGCTGATTTTGGCTTAGAAGATAATTTTTCCGATGTGGAAGAAAGTCTAGATATTGATGGAGGAGATGTCGGTTCTGACATTGATGACCAGGAGTCGTTTGATTCCGACGAGAGTTTAGAAACCTCTCAGAATGAGTCCTCGTCGGAGGCAGAAGAAGGTGACGAAGCTCTGGAGGAGGAAAAAAAAGAAGACATCGGCGTGGTGAATATGGAAGACTCACTGGGAGAGATTCAAGGCTATATGTACATCACTTTGACGACGAAATATCTGCAAGCAGAAATCAATCAAATTTGGATTATTTCAACCATATCACTGATTTTAATTCTCGCTTTTGGTTCGTTTGTCGCTTATATCATTGGCTCCGGTTTGGCCAAACCTCTGGCCTTTCTTGCGAACAAGGTGCGGGAGATTGCCAAAGGAAACTTGGATACGGTAATCCAAAAAACCGACAGGAAAGATGAAATTGGGCAGTTGGTGTTGAACACCGAAGATATGCGTTTATCAATTAAATCACTTACAGAAAACCTTGAAGAGAAAGTAGAAGAGAGAACCTACCAACTTCAAATCGCTCAAAATGAGAATGAGAAAATTTTGGACACTATGAAAACAGGGCTTTTTAGTATTGATTCTCATTCCGTGATTGGTTCTCAGTATTCAAAAATCACCGAAAAAATTTTTGAGACGGAAAATATTGTTAGTGTGAATCTCTTTAAAGTGATGAGGCTTTTTTTAAACTCAGAGAAATTAAGGATGGTCGATAAATATTTAATGATTCTGCTTAATAAGGCAATTCATGACACCTTTATATATGATTTGAATCCATTACAAAAAGTTGAGGCAAAATTTCGAGAAGGTGTGATAAAGTATTTGGAGTTTTATTTTGAAAGGATTTATATAGATGGAAAAATTGTTGGTATTATGGTTATTGTTGATGATGTTACAGAGGCGCATCTCCTCAACCAACGTCTAGAAAAGAATCAAAAAAAACTAGATAGTCAGATGAGTCAATTGGTGGCTATTCTAAATATAGACACCCAGGCTTTGGGGATGTTTATTGCTGATACGAGTCAAGATATTATTAAATTAAGAAAAGTCATTAAGGCAGAGAACTTTGATCAAGAGAATATAGCACATATCTATCGAATTGTGCATAGCATTAAAGGAAATGCAGCCTCGTTAAATTTTTCGCTTATTTCTGATGTCGCCCATTCCGGAGAAGAAGAAATTATTTTAATCCAGAAAAAAGATAAAATAATCTCTAGAGACATTAGTCGCATTCATCAATTGATTGGGGAGCTAGACCAAACTCTGAAGCAAGTTAATGGACTTATTGCTAAGTTACAAAACTTTAAAAGTGGTTTTGAACAAAACTCTGATCCGAATCTTCTTATGCTTGAATCAGTCGGAAAAACCGTTGACCGCTTAAGCAAAGCGATGGAGAAGGGTGTTGTGTTCGACTATGGAAAGTTTGATGCAAAACTTCTCAACGACGAAAATCGAAAAGTGATAAAGGATATTTTAATTCAACTTATCAGAAACTCCATAAATCATGGTCTCGAAACATACCAAGAACGCAAAGAAAAAGGTAAGTCTCTCAATGGAACAATATCGCTCTCATCTGATGAAAATAATAAAGAGTTTTTTACGATTACTGTGTCGGATGACGGGAAGGGGTTGGACCCTGAGAAGTTGCGGAATAAAGCAATGTCGATGAATGAAGCAAGGTTTAAAGATATTGCTTTGTGGAATGATAAAAAACTACGAAAGTTAATTTTTGAGCCTGGTTTCTCCACGCAGGAGGTTGTTAATGTGACAGCAGGTCGAGGCGTTGGTATGGATATCATTAAAAAAGAAATGGAGAATTTAGGTGGGAGGATAGCCCTGGAGTCGGAAGTTGGTAATTATTTTAAAATGCACTTAGGTTTTCCCTACATATTAAAGAATTAGTGTTTCATTTATTTGTGATATGCTTGTAGTGAATGAAAACTGATAAAGTAAAAATAAACTCCCCTCCACAGAAGCCTTTTTTCCCCCTGATTGCTCTTGTGTCTGCTGAGACAGAGATTTACTTTATTGTTGAAAAATCGGTTCTTCTTATCAATAAATTGATATTTCCAGAAAATATAATTAACCGAATTGACAGTACTCCCATCGTGCCGAATACTTCAGAACCACCTATGATACGAATTTTGAATCAGGTGACTGCAGAGACAGATATTCTTGTTTTAGACATTAGCCCAAGCTCTGAGTTGGATTCTTCAAAATTTGCTTTGGTCTTTAGCTATCTTGAGGATATTTTTGATGAGCTTGTTGTGGTGATTGTTGGAAGCTCCGATGGTTTTCTTAAAGATTCGTTTGAAAAAATGGTTCAATTGGGAAGCCCGACTAAAAATGACTACCATTTGATTGGAGAAGAGCCCGAGGTGATGCATCTCTTTTTTATAATTTCAAATCGAATTCGCAGGAATGCTAAATACATAAAAATGAAGTCCAAGTTAGACACCATGCAGACTGAACGAAAGGAGCTGAATAAATACTTTTCTGAAGATGTGATTCAAGAGATTTTGTTTGGGAATGGTGAGTCAAAGAAGTCAGCTTCTCGACAAAGTACCATTCTCTTTTTAGATATTCGTAACTTTACAGGAATTAGTGAAAAATTAGAGCCAGAACAAGTCGTTGAACTCCTAGATTTACTTTTCACCGATATCGTTGATTTGATTTTTAGTAATAAGGGTTCAGTGAATAAATTTATCGGTGATGCAATATTAGCAACTTTTGGCTGTCCACAGTCGTATGGCAATGATGCTGAAAATGCGGTGAGGTGTGCGATCAATTTAATATCAGCCTTGAGCCTTTTTAATCAAGTAAAGCCTCCTTTCTTAACAGATGATATTAGTCTTGGAATTGGAATTGCGACAGGAAAAGTCTTTGCAGGGAATGTTGGCTCTCATCGAAAAATGGAGTATACCGTTATTGGAGATACTGTGAATTTAGCAAGTAGGCTTCAAGATATGACAAAAAAGTTATCTTGTACGTTGATTGTTGATTCAGAAACTTACAAGAGTGTAGAGAATAAAATACCTTTTGAGAGGACTGATGTTCGTAGCGTCCGTGGCAAACAGAAGTCACTTGATATTTATTATTTGCCAGACAAATATTTTGATTTTATGTAGCTTATATTATGAATGATTCAATTCGTACTTTTGACGTTGTTGACGTTGTTAAAGAAGCTCTTTATAACTTTTTTGAGAGTTATCATGTTGAAGATTCGTTGACTTGCTTTTCTGAAAATATTTATGAATCTTGGGGTGAAATTATACTTTACAATTACACAAGCTTAATAATTGTGTCGGGTGTCATGAGTGGTTCTGTTCTAGTCTCATGCGGTGAGGAATTTTTAGGTGAGGTTATTAAGTTAGTTTTGGGTCCACGGATTGACCTAAAGCAGGAGTACTATATTGATATGGTTGGTGAAATGAGCAATACAGTTTCAGGTTACTTCCAAAAGTTTTATGGTGATGGTTTTATAATTTCTTCTCCTACATTTTTAAAAAGTGGTCAGCTTGCTGATGTTGCAGGTCAGCTTGCTGAACGAGTTCATGTTGTGGGTTTTGACCTCTTTGGTTTTGAATCGAAGGTATTGATTAGTTTAGGCGTTTCGGTCCCAAGAGGAATTTAATAATGAAATTGTTAATTGTGGATGATTCAATGATTATTAGAAGGGGTATCGCCCAGTTTGCAGAGAGGAATGGTTTTGAAATTGTGGGAGAGGCTGGGAATGGTGTGGAGGCTATAGAAATGTTCCAAAAGAACCGCCCTGATGCCATTACTATGGATATCACCATGCCCGAAATGGATGGTCTGGAATGTATACGAAAGATTATGCAGATTGATGATACGGTGAATATTGTTGTAATTTCAGCATTGATTGCACAAGAAAACATGTTGGATGCGATGAATGCAGGAGCTAAAGGGTTCATACAGAAACCTTTTAATGATGAAAAGTTAACAAAGGTGTTTGATATTTTGTCAAAAGTTGAGGATTCATAGTTCCGTCTACTTTGGAGCAATGATTTGAGTTTATGGCAGGTAGCATTGATTTGGCAAAGGATGCAGTCTTAAACTTGTTTAAGGCATACTCTCTAGATAAAGAGCTTATTTTTGGCGAAATATCAGAGTTGCACTCGGCCGAGGAAAACCAAATCTATGATTATACTGGTTTAATTGGTATTTCTGGTGGGTTTCGGGGTGGTATCTACGTCACGTGCAAGTCTGCTTTCTTAGAGTTTGTGTACAAAAGATTGACCCACCAAGACCCAGAAAGACCATTGAAGAGGGCTTTTTCAGATTTGGTTGGCGAGTTGGCAAATACATTGGCTGGGTACTTTCAGAAAGAATGTGGTGACCAATTTTTGATTTCTGTTCCCTGTGTGATTGTCGGTGGATCTGAGATAGGAATTTTAAAAAAAAAAATTTATGGAGGCTCTAATTCGTTCGCATTACCTTTTTTGTACGACAAGCTAGAGTCGATCTTAGCTGTTAGTGTGGATTCCATCAAAAAATGAATTTACTGACAAAATGCGTTTCTGTTCTTTTAATTTAAAGATAAAGAACCCTGCACCTTGAGGCTAGAAATCCCAGAAAATATGAGTTTTTTTTGTCTTCTTCGACTGCTACGAACTGTAACCCTGATTTGGCCCGAGTGATACCTACGTAAAGAAGCCTGATTTCTTCGTCTAGGTCTCCCCATTGGTGAGGTATACTCTTATCTTGAATGCCCCATATAATGACATCTTGAAACTCTAAGCCTTTAGCTGAATGTAGCGTTATAATCGGGAATTTTTCCGGAATAATCTTACGTAATGTACGTTGATAAGCGTTTGTTCTTACTAAAATTGTTGGGTTGACGCAAAATTTATTTTTTTGATTCCATGAGGCGACCTTCTTCCAGTGCTCTTGAAGAGATCTTTTTCTGTGAGCCTCCTCATGGAATATTAAACATACGGGGTTCTGAGTGGACTTATAATGCGAAGTTAGTTTTTTTTTAATATAGTTTTTTGACAACCGAATCACTTGATTCCCTAGTTTTACAATTTTCTTTTGGCTTCTGAAGTTTTTTGTTAAAAATAGACGAGTTCCTCCTTCAATAGTTTTAGTAAAATTTGCCATAATCGAAATATCTGCTCCACGAAATTTATAAATGGATTGCCAATCATCTCCAACAACAAATAACTTTTCAGAACGCATGGCTTGAATAAATTCAAATTGTGATGGTGATGTATCTTGAAATTCATCCACCAAAACGATAGGATAAGGGCTTTTGATTGTGTTCAAGTTAAACAATTGAATACTTTTCAAAATCAGATCTTCAAAATCATATAGATTTTGTTGTTCTTTGTAACGAGCGTAATCTTGCATAAGGGTTATCACCTGTGGATGTTGGATATATTCATTGGATAAGAGAAACTCAGTTGGGATGTAGCGTAATTCTTGATATTTTTTTTGAATTAATTCTCGAAAAATTTTATCAGAATTTGTGATTATAGTGGGTTTTAAAATCTTACTTTTTGCAATTATTTGATAGGCAAGTGAATGCATTGTTCCTACAAAACCAACAGAAATACTCTGTTTATCCAAACGCTCTTTCATCTCCTGAGCTGCTTTTTTTGTGAACGTGATTAGACAAATATTTTTAGTGTCACCATTGCACTCAGCATATCTTATAACTGTGGCTATTAATGTTGTTGTTTTACCCGAACCTGCCCCAGCGATTACTTGCAATGCCTTTCTTTGCGAATCTTTCCATAGGAAATTTGCTGCAATTTCTTGTTCCTGCGTCACTGTATGTCATAGTTAGAAAAGTTATCTTTAGGGGACAAACTATTTTTTCGACAATTTCATAAAAGTATTGATGGATAAAACGCCGATACGTGTAGCAAGTATGAAAAAAGGTAAAATATTGAATATTGAACAATATAAAATTAAAAAGAAAATTGAAGCTGTGGGACTTGAATGGGCTGAGGACAAGAAGGGAAAGTTTCGTGTGTGGATTCGGTTAAAAAATGATTTCCGTGAGTCAACATTCTTCCAGTGATGCGATAAACATAACAAGTAGAGTTTGATGTTTTTCTTTGGGTTCTATCTTTAAGACTTCATTTAGCCTGCTGAGATGTTTGAATACAAGAGAAATTGATGTTTCTGGGTAATGTTGCATTAGCTTTTGGTAGCGTTGTTGGCTTTTTTTGATCATAAACGGATGGGCTGTTTTCATGTTGAGTCTCTCTAATGTTTCCGAATCTGTTAGGCCTAGTTTTTTGAAATGGTGGTAACGGTAAGCGTCAACGAATAATTTAGTAAAACTTCCTGAAAGTTCATTGGCATCATCAAAGCTATGTTGATAAACCCTCTGAATACACCTCTGAATTTTTTTTTCTGCAATATGATCCAATATTTCAAAGTAAAAGTTTCCATCCCAATTTATGCAAAACTCTTCGACCATTTCTTCGGTAATTTTTGTATCTTCTGAAGTCTCTTTGTTATGAGGAATCATATGCAATGCCAGTTGATCAAACATTTGTTGAATGCGATAAAAATCACAAGAACATTTTGATATAAGTAACTCAAGTGATTTTTGGTCGATTTCACAACCCATTTGTTTTGCCTTTCTGATATAATGTAGGATAAGATTATGTCCTTTGGGTATGCTTGCCTTAAACGTAATACTTAATTTTTCAAGATGAGTAATTTTTTTTGGAACAGATGAGGAGTCAAATTGTAGAAAGCAAAAAATAGATTTGGGCCAATTCTCAAAGCTGTGCTTAAAATATTTTAGTGTAGTTTTTTCAGATTCAATTTTTTTAAATAGGAGATCTGCGTGTCGTACGGTAACCATTCGAGTTGACGCAAATAGAGGAATGGTAAATAATTCTGTGTGAAATTCACTGGGAGAGGTCTCCAAACCATTCATTGAAATCTTTTCAATGAAAGTCTCTTTTCTTTTTTGAATCGCTTTATGGTAGAAATTAATTAGGTTTTCACATAGGTGACTTTCACTTCCTAAAAAAATAAACTTTCCAGGAGGTTCGCTGATAGAGTGAAATTGATCTTCTAGTTTTTCCAGCCTATCAAATATTTTTCCAGACACAGTTTAGATTCAACAATTTAGAAACTCTCTTTATTCGCCCTAGTGGAGCATTCTATGCCAATCTATTATTGTAGGGTTCGTTTTTCTTGATTCTCTTTTTCGTCATTATCAATAACTCCAAAATTTTCTTCATATTTTTGAACATTGTCTCCCAAAGCTTGCAAAAGTCTTTTGGCATGAGGTGGGGTTAAAATCACCCTAGAAACAAGCTTGCCAAAAGGTATTGGTTGTTGTTGGATAAACAGGTAGTCAATAATGAACTCCTCTTTACCGTGTCCAATATTAGCTACATTTGTGAAAACGCCCTTCAATGTTTCGGGATCAGATTGAACTTCAATGTTCTCATTTGATTGATCATCCACTTGAAAATCAAGTATGCAATAAAGGGATAGTTTGAAAAGTCATAAAAAAATAAATTTAAAAATTAACTCTACCAGTGAGAAATAACATAGCAACAACGATATTTCTCGCACAGCCTCTGAGCTTGTGCAGGAACTAGGATTTTTCAGTGCATTTTATGAGATATTTGCTGCGTCAGTCTCATTTTTCAAATATGTCAAGGAATTTATAGTTTATGCAAGTTGTTCTCGTACCATTTTGCCAAAATTAAATGCTGTAGCTGCGATTTTTACCTCTATTTGAACCTTTTTACTGCCTCTGAGCAAGAATTCTCTGAACTTTTTGGCTTGTTTCAAAATTCCAAAAATGGGTTCAATTTCAGAACCTCGCTTTTTATAGAAAGACTTTGCTTCTTCTGAATTCATCTTCTTGATCATTTCATGTTTTAAAGCAAAACCAGAGTCTACTGACAATTTGCGATAACCTCTGCGTAACTCTTCTTCGCTCGTACAACATTGTTCTCTGGCAGGGCAACTGACACAGTCAGGAGGTTTACCATGATAATGAGTATATTTCTTTTTATCTTTCACAGATTCATTATGAAATTCTAAGGTTTTACCCTCGGGGCAAACCCAAGAATCATCATCCTCGTCATATTTAAACTGATGAGCTTCATAACCTGAATCCTCTTCTCCTTTTCTTTCTTTGGCTACCTGATCAGGTGAAGGTATAAAACCATTGATCCCTTTTGAATCCAGGTATTCCAAACCACTTGAATGAAAGTAACCCGAATCTGCAGAAGCTGTCTGTATACTGGTCCCTGTGTTTGACTCAGCTTTAGAAAGGGTAGGAGCTAATTGCTCTAAATCATTTTCTGAATTAGCTTCAGCAATGTCAGCTGCCAAAATATAGCCTTCTGATGAGGTAACTTGAATGTTGTAGCTTTGAGAAATTTTACCATTCCGTTTCATGAATTTAGCATCTGGATCAGTAAGATTTATTTTAGAATCAGAAGCAGACTCTTGATTCTCTTCCAGACTTTTACTGATCGTAACATACTTTTGAGCTTTCCTAAGCATAACAGAATCATTATCCTCTGCAGCCTGGTCTTCATTTATCAATAATTCTGGCTCGTTAGCATGAGAATTAGTTGTATCTTCTAAAAAGACCTCAACTTCTTTTTCTCCTGTTTTTAGAGCTTCTATATCCTGTGTACCTTCTATAGTTTCTGAAGAATCTTTTTCAACAGATGTAGAAAACTCGGCTGGTTCACTTTGCTTTCCTTCTGCTGTTTTTAATGACTCTCTCTTTGCCTTTTCACTCGCTTTTTGTAAGCGAATAAACTCCTCAATGACCGTATCTACCTCTTCAGGATTAAGCTCATAGCCACTGTTGTCTTTACCATATAGTTTATCTTCCTCAATATCTAATTCTCTACCTGAGCGTAGATACTCTAAGATCTCTTGCTGTATAGCTCTTTTACGTTCCTCTAAATCTGACTTTTTGTATGTTTGATCGTCAGCAGCACTGGCTTTGATTTTAGTTCCATCTACCTTAACATCAGTACCAATATTTTTCTTTTTGTGGGATAGCAAAGATACAGAGTAATTAAAAACTTCGCCAATTTCTTTACCAAAATTAACACGGAATTCAGCAATAGACCGAAACTTTACTTTATGACCACCAACTAAATAACGCATGGCGTCGTTCTCTTCACAGGCTTTTTGTAATTCTCTGCTGCTTCTCCATCCACGATGAAAGCCATAAAAAAGGCATCCCAGCATTATAACCGGATGGTAAGCCCGACCCCCTTCTTTTGAGTACTTAGAAAGAAATGGTTTCATAGGAATTTTATCTAACAAGGCAGCAAAGGCATAAACCTCGTGATTTTCTTCTAAATTGTCTGCTATAGTATGCGAAAACAGCATAACTTGATCTCTATCACTTTTCATAAATCGTTTCATAATAAGACATAAACAAAGAAAAACACAGAAAAGCAAGAAAAATCCTAGTTCCCGCACAGCCTCCTCTGATATGTCAGAGTAATTTTTTTCGGTCGTGTCATATTTAATCAAAGTTTCCAATTAAAAAAGGAATTGACTTATCTCCCTTAAATTAAGGTTATGTCTCATTATGAACAAAAGAAAATATACCTTTGATACAAGTGGTTTTAGCTGTCAAAATACAGACTGCCATAAGTATCATAAGGTAAATGAAGGAAATGTGCGCTTTGCTTATATGTCTGGTAAGTACAAACAAATAGCCTATTTAAAGTGCACCGCTTGTGGTAGATGCTTTTCAGAGAATAAAGGCACTATTTTTTTTCGTCGCAAGAAAAGCAAAGAAACCATTACTCGGGTATTACAAAACACAGTTGAGGGCTGTGGCATTAGAGCTACCGGAAGAGTCTTTGGTATCAGCAAGGATACAGTTCTTGCTTGGGTTAAAGCAGCAGGTGAAGATTCACTAAAAGTTGAAAAAAAATATATACAAAAACCTGTCTTTCAATGAAATTCAATTAGACGAGCATTGGGGTTTTGTCTTTAAAAAACAATACAATCTATCAGAGACTGAGCGATTAAGTGATGAAATAGGGGATATCTGGACTTTTACTGCAGTATTGCCTGTAGAAAAGCTCATTTTAGCGCATATAACAGGCAAGAGGACCTCAGTGAATGCTAGAAAGTTACTGACCAAGGTAAAAACAAGAAGTAAGCCAAAGAGGGAAGATAAATTCTTGATTACCTCTGATGGATATGAGGGATATAGTGATGCCATTCTTTCAGTTTATGGTAAATTTGACTCAATGACTAGAAAGCTTCAATCACCCAAATCTCTATGTTATGGGCAAATAATTAAGAGAATAGAAAAAGGGAGATGTAAGGAAGTTGACAAATCTCTAATCTTTGGTGATCAAAAGCTACTAGATGAATATATTGCAAACTCTTCAGTAAGTCATCAGATGAACACCTTTGCTGTAGAAAGGAATAATTTGACTCTTCGCCAACACAATCATAGAATAGAGCGTAAAAGTCAGGGTTTTTCAAAAAAATTCAAATATATGCAGGGGCATAATTCTTTTGTTGCTAATTATTACAATTTCTGCCTTCCACATTCAAGTCTAGCTGAGTATGAGGGAGGAAAACCAATTCAAATCACCCCAGCAATGGCTACAGAAATGACGAATCATAAGTGGTCTATACAAGAATTATTCATCGCAAATAGAAACTTTGATTAAATATGACACGACCTTTTTTTCACCCTAAAAAAATATTGACAGTCTAAGAAATAATCTATACATGCTCCTTGGATAGTTGTATTTTATATGTCTGATCGTTTCGATGTAATTCTTGGTGCTGTTGATGCTGGTAAATCGATTACAATTCGTCTTTATATTGTCTCTGAGGAAAGTGAAAAAGAAATTCAGTTTATTTTGAAAAATGTTTTGGAGAAATACTCAGAAAAAGATCTAATTTATTCTATTTACACAATAGTGAAAGAAATGGCAATTAACGCGGCCAAGGCCAATATGAAACGCGCTATCTTTAAAGAATTAAATCTCGATTTAACAGATGGAATAGATTATAAGAAAGGGTTGTTATCATTAAAGGAGAAATTAAGTGAAAAATATCTGAGTGAAAATAGTGCAAAACTTCGTGAGCTTAAGCTGTATGTAGATATCAGCTTTAATTATGATTCTCACGCTCTGCAAATAGAGGTATTAAACCAAGCTCCACTAACGAAAGAAGAAGATGTACGCATTAGGCGAAAGTTTAGTATGGCAAAAAAATATGATAATATTGTCGATTTTTATCTTGAAGAGATGGACAATGCTGAGGGTTCCGGAATTGGTATTGTGATGATACTCATGTTACTTAAAGAAAACGGGATTGGCCATAAAAACTTTATTATTGAGTCTGATAACGAAAAGTACACCCGAGCACGCTTGAACTTTCCTTTCAAATAAAATTGGAAATTCAGTCAGTTGGTTTTTTCGAACATTTCTCCCGCATACAATCACCAAAAATGTGAAGTGAATGCGAGGTCATTTTAAAACGATTCTCCAAAGCGAGTTTTTTTTTGTGGTCTTCTAATTGGTTGTCGGTGAATTCAAACACTTTTCCACAATCATTACAGATGATATGGTCGTGGTGTTTATGTCCTGGCGTATGCTCATAATGAAATTGTCCTTTCCCAAAATCGTGTTTGATCACAAGCCCCAATTCTTGCATTGTTTGAATCATGCGATAAATAGTTGCGGTAGAAACTCTCCGTCCCTGATTTCTAAAGCTATCCCTAATATCATCAATTGTAAAATGTTCGTGCACTCTAAAAATCCAGCTAGCTAACTCAAGTCTTTGGGGAGTGATCTTAAATTGCCTATTTTTCATAAGTCTTTTGAGCATCCTCATCTCTTCCGAGATATCAATTACTTCTGGCTCAATCACGCCCACTCTTTGGAAAAACCATCCATGAAACCAATCAAATGATTAATTCCATCCAAAGGCATGGCATTATAAATAGATGCCCTGAAACCACCGACGGAACGATGTCCTTTAATATTGGTGATAAAATTCGCTTGTGCCTTTTCAATAAACTTTTTTTCCAACCTTTCGATTTGGGATTCATTATCCGTTGCCTTAATGCGAAAAACTACATTCATATTGGAACGATCTTCAATAGGGATCGGACAGTGGTAGAGGTCACTCTTGTCAATGAACTCATAAAGTAGAGAAGCTTTTTTTTGATTTTTCTTCTCGATTGCTTGAACTCCGCCTTGATCAAGAAGCCACTGAACAACCAAACCTAGGATGTAAATTCCAAAAGTGGGGGGCGTATTGTATAACGATTTTGCCTTCTTGTGCGTATCATATTGTAAAAAAATGGGAATTTCTTGAGGAGTGCGTTCTAAAAGATCATTACGAATAATTACGAGAGTGATACCAGATGGACCTAGGTTTTTTTGCGCACCAGCAAAAATAAGGCCAAAGTCAGAGACATCAATCTGTCGGGATAGGATATCTGATGACATGTCAACAACGAGGGGGATTTTACCTGTATTCGGAAACTTTTGCATTTGCGTTCCAAAAATAGTGTTATTAGAAGCCATGTGAACATAGCTCGCATTATTAGAAAAGTTGAATTCTTCAATTTTTGGTAATCGCAAAAAATTATCCCCTTCACTGGAAGCAACTATATTCACTGAAGAAATTTTCTCAATCTCTTTCGTTGCTTTTTTTGTCCAATTCCCTGTTTGGATGACATCGACGGTCTTATTTTTATTGGATAAGTTTAAGGGAATCATAGAAAACTGAAGGGAAGCTCCACCCTGCAAAAACAAAACAGAGTAATTATCGGGCACTCCTAAACAGTTGCGTAATTTGTTTTCTGCATTCTCTATAATGTCCAAAAACTCTTGTGAGCGGTGACTCATTTCCATTACGGAAGAACCACAGCCTTTATAATTGATTAGGTGGTCACGGGCTTCTTCAAGAACAGGAACAGGTATATTAGCGGGACCTGCACTAAAATTAAAAACCCTCCCATGAGGTCGACTTCTCATTATGTTAGGTCTTTAGTATAATTAAAGCTCTCTTGTCACCTAAAAATGTTTTGACTTCTATGCTAATATTTACATCAGTGGTTCAGTATACCTTGCTATGGAACTAGGTGATAATGTTTTGAGAATTGGTATCTCTTCTTTGGAGGAAATTGAAGAGAAAATTAAAGCTTTTCGTTCAATGAATCTAAATGCGAAAAATAAACGATACTTAATAGCACGGGAAAATATTTATGATGCTCAGAAAAAACTTCTTATTCAAAAAGCAAGCGACATCGATATTGTGAAAGCTAAACTCTTGAGAAGATCATTCAAAGGCGATCATTCATTTAAAACTTTTCAACCTGATGAGGGAATTGTTTTGATTTCCAATATGAGTTCCAAAGGTGGTTTGAGCTTTTCCGTAGACCTCGTCACACAAGTAATGAACATAGGTCGTGGTTCTTACGAAGCATTCATTGACCGGGTCGATGGCCTTAGTCAAATGTATCGACTATTTCAAAAAAGTCTTTTCCCAAAATTGGTGGTTATTGGTTATTTGTCTTCAGAGAATCCCATACAACAAAAGGCTCTTTTCGATGTGATTACCAAAACAGACCCTTATATTCGTTTTTTGGAGGTCGTTCACACAAAATTTAAGCCTCAGTCGGTCTTCCCGAGAATGCCTCAAGTGGAAATCATGCTTGGTGACCCTGATGCATGGAAGCGTTTTATTTTGGAGATTATCCGGGAATATACCAAGCCATATTTGATTGAAGATCAGTAGGATAATGACTTAATGTTTTTATGTCTCAATTCTATTGTATTTTATTTTATTTTCTCTTTTGGTGTTCTATTGTTTTTGCCCAAAGGTACTCTGACGATGAAACAGCAGTCAAAAATATTTCAGCTGGTCTTAAAAAAGACCCGAAAAACCCTTCTCTTCTTTTTCAATTTGCCTGGTTCATGCAAAAGAAGAGTTTTGATGACCTGGCTGAAAAGTATTACAAGAAGTGTTTGGCAATCCGTCCAAAATATTCTCCCGCTCTGGTCAACTTGGGCAATTTGTATGCGAGACGGGGGAAAATGTTCATTGCTGAAGAGTATTTTCTCAAGGCTATTGGGTACAACCCTAATGCCTATGAAGCTCACTATAACATAGGGGCTTTTTACCTGAAAAAAAAAGACTACAAGAAAGCAATATTAAGCTTCGAAAAGACGATCTCTCTCAATCCCAACAGCAAAGAAGCTTTGCTAAACCTAGCTAGGATACACCTATTTTTCTACTCAAAGCAGCCCAAAATCGAACAAATCTCGATTGCTAAAGAGTATTTAATTACTGCAGCAAAAATCGCACCAAAGTATGCCCACATATATTTTAACCTAGGGAAAATTTTTGAAATAGAGGGCAAAAAAGGGGTTGCTCTGCAATACTACGAGCGAGCCCGTGCCTTATATCGTCACGATTCTAAATATTATAAGTTATTAATCCAAAAAATTGCTCATTTAAAATCAAAGAATCAAGCCAAAAATCATGATTAAAAAACTAGGCTTAATTGCTGGTGCTGGGCATTTACCGCCGATTGCCGCAAATAATGCCTATGAGCGGGGTGTTGATTTGCAAATATATTCTTTTTTTGATATTGATGAAGTGAAGAAAACCTTTAGACCTGAGCTTCACAACCTCATTAGAAAAATTTCTATCTCAGAGCTTTCTAAAATATTGGAACAAATCAAGAAAGATAATATTTCTGATATTTTGTTTTTGGGCAAAATAGAAAAAAAAGAAATTTTTAAGGATCAATTCCGTGAGAGTAACACGTTCGAGATACTCAAACCACTTCCGAATATGAATGATAGTACAATCTTTGTTGGAGTTCTTAAAGAGTTTGAAAAGTATGGGTTAAATATTATCCCCCAGAGGCTTTTCTTGGCAAACCTATTTTTGGCGGAAGGTGTTCACTCTCAGAAGCAACCAACAGAAACAGAATGGAATGATATCCGATATGGTATGTATTATGCAAAAGAAATTAGTGGCTTAGACATTGGACAAACCATTATTGTTCGAGACAGGTCAGTAGTGGCGGTTGAAGCGATGGAGGGTACGAATGAGTGCATAAAAAGAGCTGGGAGCCTGCTTCAGAGAAAAAATGGTGTCGTTTGCAAAGTAGAGAGAAAAATACAGAATGACCGATTTGACGTACCTACAATAGGTTTGGAAACTTTGCAAGTGATGGAAGAAAGTGGCTGTCACATACTGGCAATCGAGAAAGAAAAAACACTTGTGGTCACCCCTGAAGAAATAAAAAGAAAAGCCGACAAGCTGGGAATTATGTTGGTTTCTACAACTCTTTCGCAAGAGCTTTGACTATAATTTTTCAAAAAGCTTAGCTAGACTTTTGACCTGTCAGAAAAGTAACCCTTTCTAAGGCTTCTCTAATATCGTAGTCTACTAAATCAGCGGCAGTGACTAAATCCCCTTTGCTTAAAACAGATGTAAGTTCATCAAGCACACGAACAAGCTGCTCCTTCTCCTTTTGATAATCTTTTGTCTGATAAAGTAACGACAACGTCTCTGAAATAAAATTGCCCAGTGCTTCAATTCTTTGAAGGGCAGAAGCTTCTTTACCTGCTGTTAGTTCTACGGCAATTCCTTCTAAAGACTCTAGCACAGTGATGGTCTCTTTACGTAGTTCTTCCAATAGTTTTTCTAACTCTCTTTTTTTTATCCCATGATACTGACAGGCCTTATTCCAAACTAAAGCTTGATTTTTAATACCAGCCAAACTTTCAAGGAAGTAGGTTCGTTGATCTTCGTCATGGAGGTCAACATCTCCACTTCTGATTACTTTTAAAGCTTTCAAATGCCCTTCTAGTTGGTCGCTTGCGTTAAAGTTAAGCTGTTTGGTCACTCTGCTCACCGATTCAATAACCCACCCAAGTCCCTCCTTCACTGTGTTTTTTTCACCCTCATCTAACTCTTCACTCTTCTGAATTTTGGATGCCAAAAAGAAGCCCATACGATCAATATATCCATCAAGTTCATTCAGATTCTCACGATAGAGGTCTATTTGTGTGCCAACCTTGACATCGAGAAGATTAATTTCACTACTGAGAGTCCTTTCTACTGGAGTATGCTCAGAATTATTTTTTCCTAAAATATCATAATTTAATATGAAAAGGCCATTGTTGTCCGCCCAAGATTGAACATGCTTGAGTACTTCACC
>CBDBLF010000003.1:0-8221 GCA_965206985.1 Spirochaetota bacterium
TGCCCGGGCAATTTTAACATGAAACATTATAGAAGCCAATCAAATTTCGGTATGGTTGGCCCTTCAATTAGCTTTTGGCAGCTGTAAGTATTTCCTGTGGGTGTGGCTAATACTGAACCACACACATTGCCACACCTAATTGTAGACAATAATGCTCACTGGGTTACTTGTACTCCATATGGCAAATTTCAGCCTGATTAGTCCATAAATAGTTGATGGAAGGCATAACGATGTCCTATAGGTTTGGCAATTGACAAACCACACCCATTGACACACGCACATGTGATTAGTAATGCTCATCCAGTCTCATTCCAAATTTCAGTCTGTTTGGTCGTTTGATTAGCTTTTAATAACCAAAATGACTTTCAGTGGGTGTGGCTATTGCCAACCCACACCCATATCTGGTTAATATTGCTTTCCCTGGTACATGGAGATCACATGCTAAATTTTAGCCTGATTGGTCATAGATAAACTTTTTCAGCCAAAATAACTTCCTGTGGGTGTGGCTATGACAAACCACACCCATTACTATGCCCTACACGTGTTTAATAATGCTCACCCAGGTTCTTGGAGAGTACATGCCAAATTTCGGCCTTTTGGTCTCAGTCTTTTGCGTGATGCCAAGACACACATACTCACGAACCAAAATATATATTAAAGCATGTTCGTAGATCTAACTCCTTTTGGTCTAAGCGTTATTCAGAAGTTCTTTTTTGGCACTTTTTCTCTTTCACACCAATGGGAAGAGGTGTAACCAGGAGGAAAAATATAAACCAACCTGTGGAAAAATATAGGAAGCATGTTGGATGATACAGTTGATGATCCTTTACCTCTTCAAATCAGATATGTACCAATATTTACTGATTTCATGTTGTTCAATTTTGGTAGCTTGATTTGAATTGGTAAAGGGTCATCTAAACTGCAGTTCACGTTGGTATAATGTGAGCTACATTTTTCTTCTTCAAAAGTTTATATATATAAAAAGAAGCAATTACTAAATTAATAAAATATTCTTGCTTGATGATCGAAGCGACAATCTACTTTTTAATAATTATTTTAATTATTCTAATTATATCAGCTCAAAAAAGGATTTAGTTCCAACACATCGACCACAATGACTACTCAATACTTAAATTAGGATAACTTCAACCCTGATGAAGCCTAGACCATTCTGGTTGGAACAAATTTTATCTTTGAGCTGACTGTTTTCCCTCTCATCTCATGTCTTACATATACTAGTGTGGGTGAGTTGTTTATAGTATTTAATTTAGTATTTCAATGCTCTTTCTTGCAGAATTGTGATGGGGACATTATATACTGAGAGACTAGTGACTATGAACTTTGCACTAAGAATTTTAATGCAATTTTTTAATTTATAGATTTGATAGGGTAAATTTAAAAAAATTATTAAAAAAAAAAATCTATCTATCTATCTATCTATCTATCTATCTATCTATATATATATATATATATATTTTTTTTCCTTCCATTTTTTAATTTATTTTTTATTTTTTATTGTTTTATCTTGTCCTTGGTGCATAACATGATATAAAATTTAGAAATTTTTGATCCAATATTCTATAAAATCTATAAAATCTACATGATTTAGTGCAACATAAAATTTTTTTTTCTTTTTAAATTTTTTATTGTACCTTACCCAAACATACTGGAAGTCTGGAATAGAAATCAGGGACATTATTGCAGCGTTGCATGGAATGTGATATCATGAACCAGCCTCTACAGCTGTACCATGCCCTGAGGTCAGTGACGAGTTGGTTAGCTGGGAGTCAGCACCTCCCCCCCCCCCACCTTTATCTAATTATCTGCAGCTGCTTTTTAAAGTTCATACCTTTCCAAACACAGTGTCAACTGCCACCTCTGCCCTGTCCTCCAAGATGTCCACATTATCCAAACCAGTTCCTCCAATGATCCCAATCTGGTGAAAAAAAAATTAATAATACAAATAGTAATTAGGGGATTGAAGTTTTAATATAGAGGGCAATGATCAACATTAGGGGGCAAAGTTTCAATATAGAGGGCAATGATCAACATTAGGGGGCAAAGTTTCAATATAGAGGGAAATGATCAACATTAGGGGGCAAAGTTTTAATATAGAGGGCAATGATCAACATTAGGGGGCAAAGTTTCAATATAGAGGACAATGATCAACATTAGGGGGCAAAATTTCAATATAGAGGGCAATGATCAACATTAGGGGGCAAAGTTTCAATGTAGAGGGCAATGATCAACATTAGGGGGCAAAGTTTCAATGTAGAGGGCAATGATCAACATTAGGGGGCAAAGTTTCAATATAGAGAGCAATGATCAACATTAGGGGGCAAAGTTTCAATATAGCAGGCAAGGATCAACATTAGGGGGCAAAGTTTCAATATAGAGGGCAATGATCAACATTAGGGGGCAAAGTTTCAATATAGAGGGCAATGATCAACATTAGGGGGCAAAGTTTCAATATAGAGGGCAATGATCAACATTAGGGGGCAAAGTTTCAATATAGAGGGAAATGATCAACATTAGGGGGCAAAGTTTTAATATAGAGGGCAATGATCAACATTAGGGGGCAAAGTTTCAATATAGAGGACAATGATCAACATTAGGGGGCAAAATTTCAATATAGAGGGCAATGATCAACATTAGGGGGCAAAGTTTCAATGTAGAGGGCAATGATCAACATTAGGGGGCAAAGTTTCAATGTAGAGGGCAATGATCAACATTAGGGGGCAAAGTTTCAATATAGAGGGCAATGATCAACATTGGGGGGACTACAATATTGAGAATATTTAACGTTGTCCGACAAAGTCCAACGTTACGGCGTGGAAACATTTCAACATGAAGGGGTAATGTTTCAATATTAGAGCATCAATATTGGGAGGGAAGCTAATTCAGTGCCGTCATGATGGCACTCCTGTATTATTGCTACAGTTGCAATTAAATATATCATAATATCTGAGTACATCATATGATATTCCATCTGATACAGCTGAAAGAGTTCAGAATGAAAGGAAAAGAAAAAGAAAGGGTTTACAGTAGCAATATATTTTTACCTGTGGCACACAGGTCTAGGTACACCTGGAATGGTGGGGAGGGTGGATACATCTACTAGTTTTGCTCAACAATGGATTTTTACCTAATTTTTTACTGTTTGGAAACACCAAAGTGTGTTGCACCAGGATCAAGCAGCAAAGGGTCGCTTTAGAAGCAACCTGTCCAATGAATACAAGTAGTTGATGGTGGCAAGAGAGAGTACTACAGGTTAGCAACCTAAGACAGTACCTAACACTTCTCCCCTAAATACAATATCTCACTTCACCATTTAGCAATACGAATTTAGCATATGGACTTACTAAAGGGATGGTGAGTCATCAAACACTGATTTTAACTAACTGACCATTAAAGATGGATCAGGTATAGAATAAGTCAAAATTGTCTTGCAACAGAAAATAAGGGCTAGGGCTAGTTGATTAATTCAAATTATATTATATTTAAGTATATTTAAAACTTTAACCCAAATTTTTTGGGGGTGATTTGCTTGTTATTTTTGTTGCTAAATTCTGTTTTGAGGTAACTTTCTCCAGCTGGGAGGCTATTTTATTTTTTTTGGCCGAAATCTAGGCACTTTATTAAGAAAATTTGCCAGTATTGTTACATCCTTCATGTAGGGGTGGTGAGGAGGGGTGGTGAGGAGGGGTGGTGAGGAGGGGTGGTGAGGAGGGGTGGTGAGGAGGGGTGGTGAGGAGGGGTGGTGAGGAGGGGTGGTGAGGAGGAGCAGCTGCAATAATGTGGGGAAAGATGCTTAGTTTAAAACAGATTTGACTCTCTAGGATTGGACAGGCTTGGACTTCCTCATCACTGACCAATTTTTATTAACAGTTAGCTAAAGACAACAGTCAGTCATTTCCTTCTGACCAACCCATATAAGACAATTCGTACTGAGCCAATGTCTACATTTACCGCTTCAGGCAGCAAAACAAGTTTGCAGTTTTAAGAGTGTGATGTAATATTTTGCAATGTTGTATTTATCAGGCAATTGAGATTAAGCTATATATTAAAGTTTGATATATTTTTTAAAAAAATCCTTTAATAACTAGCTATACCTCTGTGCAGGACTGTACCAGAGTTCTGAACAGCTTCCTAATGAAGAAAAAGTGATCCTTTGTGGGGGTGGGGTGGGGATTGCACATCACACTCAATTATTTCTAATCTGTGGGCTTCTCTATAGATCTCAATTTAATGGCATTAATTGCTTTAATGACATTAATTGCTCTATTAGAAGTGGAGAATCACTATCTTGGTCTCCACTTCCAATTGAGCAATAAATGTAGCAGCTATAGTGAGGTAATTGGATCACAATCTTCATAGAAGTCCACAGAATAGAAATAACAGAGCATGATGTCCAATCCCTCCCTCCAATAAATATCATCAGGTTGCAAAATATCACAACACATTCTTAAAACTGCTCACTTGTGTTGCTTTTTGGAGCATTAAATGAAGACATGCAAGAATTTATCTGGGTACTACTACTGCTACTGTCATAGCTAGCTATTGCATGGGTGCCCTCCATAAGATTATTCCACTTCAAACAAAATCAAGCTTTTATATCATTTAGAGGAATTTCAAAACCTTATGACCTCACAGGTAAAGTGTTCAACGGTGCACCAGCCGAAAATGGGTGAACGGGTCAAGTATGATAGAAAAAAATTAACTCTGTGAAAATGAACGCATTCACGCTATACTCAAGTCTCAAGATCCCTAGAGTGGGCTAGGACTATATTTGAAGAATATTTCTTCAAATGTAGCCATACTCTAGTACAGTAGTGCCAACCGGAACTTTCTAGCTTTCGAATTATCTTTAGAAGAGAAACAAGACTACCATGGGAGAAAGCACACGGGCTAGCTACAGTTGTTGCTAGTTTGTGGTCAGATTCTTATAATAGAAAGTACCTTCACGTTAACTCCAGCCATGTTGAGATAATGAATCAATCCCTTTCAACCAATATCCTGTACCAAAAGGACTCAACACGTGCCAAATCAGAAATTTTTGTTTCTTTGTTCATCGTGGTTTCCTGGCAGTGATGCGCCAGAACCAGTGTATTTTTTAAAATTTTCTTTTGTTTGTTTGATTGGTTGTTGTTGCATGCTAGATGTGGAGCAAGTTTTAGAAATGCTTCAGGTCATCGCTCCTACTTCTTTTCAGTAATGATCCACATCTTTAATAAAGGCAGTTAAATTTTAAACATTTTTACCCATGGTTGGGTGTTTTTAAGTAGAACATTAAATCATTAGGAACTGCTTTTTGGCTGGAAATTTCCAGTCTTGTTCAATTTTTTTTCTTCCAATTAATAACTAGCTCTATAACTACATGAGTATAAAATAAGTGTTTACTTTTTCATAGGGAAATAAAGTGCAACCAAAATGAGAACTCAATTGATTGAAAAAAGAACAAACAACTAACTATAGCCAACAATTCTTTGTGTTCATTTATTTAAACTTCCACTTTATCATAAAACAAACTGTCTCATGTAGATGCTTATATAACATGGAATTGCCTTCCATAATTTATAACTATGCCGCTGTTAAAACACAGTAAATGGTCGTCATTTATGACTTGACATAGTTCAATTATAAATAGTCCATATTTAGGAGGTTCATGGAGAAAAAATTATATCTGCTCACTTTTTTTTAGTTGAATATTTAGCTAGCATAATAACAATGATGCATATTTGGATTAATTCGAAGTCACTTAACATATTGATACACACTCAAATTTTTTTTTTTTTTTTTTTTTTTTTTTTAATTTTATTTATTTTTTTTTTTATGTATATATTATTTTTAATATATATTTTTGTGGAGACCTGTGGCAAATATTTACTATAATATTTAATAAAGTAATGTTTTAGATCACACAAAATTTGTTTGGAACACTTTAAGATGAGGTTAGACTGGTAAGATTTACAACTCTGGGTGTCTATATAGTAAAAGTACTTAATTGTAACCACAGGGTTCCCATTCAGTAAATGCACTTAGCTCTAACCTTTTAGTTGTAACAACAAACTTTGGTGTTTCCAAAGAGTAAACATAAGTTAAAAATTCATTCTTGAGCAAAACTTGTGGATGAATCCATCCCTCCTCCCCCTCCTTCCCCTCCATTCCAAGTGTTCCTATACCTGTGTAATTATTTCATTAACTGTAACTTGAAAAATGGGGAGATATTAGAGAATAATTCAAATGTTCAAGGGACAAAGGAGACACCCATCAGATCAGAGTCTGGAGGTACACACCCTTCTCAATCTTTCAAATCCAGAAGAAAAAGGAAAAAAGCCATAGTAGAGCTCAACTTTGGGATAAAATTTGTTTTGTTCTTGCTGCTACTCTCCTTGACTATCGATTGACAGACCCTCTGACCCACAATAAATTTGACTCTGGTTGAACTAGATTATAATAACAGGAGCTGAGGACACCCGGAAAAGTATGTCTTGCCCACTGGTCTAAATAAATTTCTGCTCTCTCGCCCTGGGATACTAAAATAAACACCTCCTCAACCATTTATCACCTAGTAATGTCACAGTTATTAGCACCTTATCAATGATACATAAAGATGAGTATGGTGGGCATGGTAACATCCAAACATTGAGGCTTTCTTTTTGCTGCTTAACTCTAAGAGTTTCTAGACGAGTGGATCATAATGGCAGCCACACACAGGCACGAAAGAGAGATGAAACAAAAATGCGAGAAAGCTTACGAAACTACCCAGGAACCCTTGGAGATGTTGAGGCTCAAATGTCTGGCCAGAGGGGCCAGCGGAATAAAAGGCATTGGAAGGTGCGTTACAAAAATGTTGTTTACTTCAGGCAGCCTGTTGATGCATTTGTTATGAAATTTGGGAGCTGCTTTAAGACTAGCACCCATCTGTACTTGTACTAAATAATCCAGCTGAGTTGAAGTGGTACAGATTCTATTCTTCTATTTTATTTAATATTATTACTAGCTCTCTTTTTTTTCTTTCTCCTTTTTCATTAGTTTGTGTTGACAGTAGTAGCTGCAAAAACTTAAAATGTTGACATAATTTTGCATTGATTTCTATTCCAGCATTTTTGGAAAGGAATCTTCAGATGGTATTATTTTTGTGTCATGCATTACCTATATTGAAAAACTTGCATTTAACCTGCTTTTACTTTCCCTCCCAGATAAATGCTGTTTGGGTAACACAGCAAGACAGTTGTCTTCGTTTCTATTTCCATTTTTACCAAGCTCTTCTTGAATTTTAGCATCGTCAGCTGCTTCAGACATCTCTTCTCAACCAGCCCTTTGGTAAGACTTGTCTTCCCAGTGATCTGGTAAGGTGTGTCTTCCTGGTGATCTGGTGAAGTAGTCAAAGTTGGGAAGAGATAGCAAGTTCCTCAAAGATCTTGGTCCTGATGGCTTCCACGAGAAGCAGTCTAACTGCAAATTTCTGCTCTCCTGCATTGCATTCCAAGATGACCTTCTCATCAGTGTGTCCTGTAGCCTGTGAATGATCATCAGCAACATGATTCAAGTGAAGGTCTGCTTGCAACTGGTCCAGATCATAGTTTGGGGACAGATGAGAATCGTGTTGGCTGGTATGTCATCTCTTCACCTTGGACAGTGTAATTGTCAAAGATGCCGATGACTTTCATAAGTAAAGCAGTGACTTGACACCCTCTTCATAGATGATGCCATATAAAATTCTTTTGGCACCATTAGTGAGGCCATCTGCCATCCATACATTGATGGTCAGAAAAAAGCTGGTCCCACAGCAGAGCATGATGCTTTCTGTCAGGCCAACCACTGTCAGAATCTGGAGACTGCCTGCTTGCCTCTGATGGAGGAGTGGTGTTGACTTTAATAACAGTAATGTTTCCTGAAGCAAAATGAATTAACACACTATGGCCTAAAGAGCTCATTTTCCTTTCCATTGATAATCTTGATTCTATAGCTGCAAATTTGAGCCTATTTCCCCACCCCCAATGAAAGTAGGGTCACATGGTTGGACATGAACATGCATACATACAGATAGAATATTTTAAACCTGAATCAATTAGAAGAAGAAAAGAAGAAGGAAAGGAAAATAAACCGGAGTAAAAAAAATGTTAGAAAGTGTGCCCAATTGGGAATCAAACCACTGACCATCCACTGAAAGGAAGAAAGCAGAAAGCCAAAGGGAGGGGAGGGGAGGGGGTGGGTA
>CBDBLF010000004.1:0-38438 GCA_965206985.1 Spirochaetota bacterium
AGTCATTTGTCCTAAAGGCTAAGTTTGATCACTGAGTTCATCACTATATGCCGAATCGTATATTAGGGTATTTAATTTTATGTACTCATTTATAACATAATTAGAACTAACAAGCCGCTGGCTTCCGTTCTTAATAATTTTTTATTTGACAGTTGATTTGTCTCAAAACTCTATGTTGTGTATATAATGTCTTCAAGTAGTTTATCTTGTTAAGCAGCAATATGTGTACCAATCTTGACAAAACTACAGATAGCCCATATAACCCAAATCTAAATATAGAAAAAGTGACAGCTTATATTCTAAATTTAGAAAATTTGGCATCCAATATGAGTATTGTTCTCCAAGATAATATTGAGTTTATTCAAAACGAAAATATAAGGCAAACTTTTACCACTTTAGCAACTCAGATATCAAGCATTATGGGGAAGGCAGATGATTTAAATAGCGATTTGCGTGATCTAACCTATGCATACAAAGTACTTCATAGGTATGCTCAAAATATTCAAATTATTTTTGGAAAACATGTCTCTCCACAAGTTGTGAAAGCACTCATGAGTAATATAGATATGGATAAAGGTCAAGAAACTGAAGTCAGCGTTTTGTTTCTTGATGTGAGACAATTCACAACTCATGCTGAAAATAAGAATCCAAAAGAGATTTTTGATTTCTTAAATATGCTATTCAAATTTATGATCCAAATTATTACTGAGCATGATGGAGTGATTAATAAGTTTTTAGGAGATGGCTTTATGGCTATTTTTGGAGCTCCCACAAAGGATATAAACCATGCGGAGAGTGCTATTTTATCTGCTCTACGCATTCAAGAAATACTAAAAAAAAAAATAAAAAGTGGTCAAATACCTGAGGTTGAGATTAGTATTGGCATTCATTCAGGTGTTGCTTTGGTAGGAAATATCGGTTCAAAACTCAGAAAAGAATATACAATCATTGGTGATGTTGTCAACCTCACTTCACGCATTGAGAAACTAAATAAAGAAAAGGGTACTGATGTTTTGTTTTCTGCAGATACGTTGTTGTTTTGTAAGCAACGGAAAATTTCAAAAGATACGAATTTAAAAGCAAATTTAAAAAAGAAAAAAAACATTATAATGTGCAATCTAAAAGATATAAATATAAGCTCCGATCAAGCTAATAAAAAGAATAGAGTTCGCCTTCTAAAAAGCCTAGGCCATCATGCTATTCGTGGAAGGCAAAAAAAAATTAAACTCTTCACCGTTGAAGCCATACAGCAATGAGAGGTGTTATTGACGCTTGTTACGTAAACTTGGTTCAAGAATATTTTAAGACTAGTGTTCTGATGAATTCAACGAACTAAGAGAATATGAATTGGATATTGAAATTTCACGCATAGAATTTATTAAAGGGTGGTCTGAGGATATCTGGTCTTTTTGAAGCGGGCCAGAAAAATATGTTGAATCATCTAATTGTATGAAGTAATGTGCCATTTTTTAAATGTATCAAGAGGATATAATTATCCGCAGTATCGGGATAGGATCAAGATATAGAAATATGCAAGAGAAATCACATGTTATCAGAGTTTTGTTTGTTTGTTTGGGTAATATTTGTCGTTCACCACTTGCTCAAGGAATTTTTGAACATGAGATACGGCATAGGTCACTGTCCCACAAATTTGTTGCAGACTCAGCGGGTACATCTGGATGGCACAATGGGGAAAGCCCACATCATTCATCTATTCAAATTGCACGCCAATATCAAACAGATATTAGCAAACAAAAATCACGACCAGTGAGCTTTGGAGATCTGAAAAGCTTTGACTATTTCATACCAATGGATAGCAATAATAAACACAGTCTTTTGCATGATTTTGCTTTTGACGAAAAAAAAGTAATCAAGATCAGACACTTTGACCCTCTCAATAAAGACAGCGATGTTCCCGACCCTTATGGCCAAGGGATGTCAAGTTTTGACGAGGTTTATCAAATGCTCGCCACTTGCATGAATCCATTTATTAACTTTTTGCTAGAACAAAATCTAGAGAAAAATAGTCAATAAATAGATTCAACTTAACAAATTATGAATAGTACTACTCCGTAGGTTTTTGAAAAGTCCTTTGCCATCTTTTATGTCTGCAAGATTTCTGTTAATCTCAGGATCAACAAGCAGACCAGAGGCAAAGATATTTTGCAATTGAACCTCGCCCCTACCCATTTTTTTTCGGTACAGATCAATTCTCTCCTGAAGCTCTCTTTGGTAGCTCGTAAAGCTTATATCTTCAGGTATATTTGCGACAAATTCTTCTTTTTTAAAAGATATTACCTCTTTTAAAAATTTGAGAAGCTGTGCATACCACCCATCATGCTCTCCAATGTCCTCTAAAAACCCTGATTGCATTTGATAGTTTGTAATCAAAGTTTGGTATTCTTTAATTTCATCATCCAACCGCATCGCTTTGCTACGAATTTGGTCAAGTTGAACCTGAGATGAAAATTTTCCGTCATCGTATCTCTCACTTTTAAGGTGAGTATTGTTTCGAGAATTTTTATGTTTATGGCTATCATACGTAAGAGAGTTGACAAAACCAACAACATCTTTTTTTCCTATTTCCATGATTTTTCTCCTAATATTGCTTATAGTAAGCGGTTTACTGTGACATAAGTCGACCTATTTAAAAAAAACTAAACTTTTTTTTATGTCACGCAAGAAAAAAAAAGGACACATTATTGGAGGTGGTGTTGCTGGGTATGCTACAGCAATTGCCTTGTTACAATGTGACTTTGATGTGCATATTTGGGAGAAAGAAGAGGCTCCCTTTTTATTTAGCTCATCTAAAAATTCTGCAATTGCTAGAAGTTATGAGGCTGACCCCCCTCTATCATATTTACTGAAACGTAGTCTATTGCTCATGTCAGAAGATAGTTTATCTGACAAAAAAATGCTTGAACCGGTAGGTTTACTGATTAATCCCATGGAGTACGATTATCAAGAAGATATTTTTTTTGATAATCATTCAGAATTTCAGAGTATTGAACTCTTCAAAAGTCAGGAGAAACAAATAACCCTCCCTGATGGAAGTGAATTCTCTGGAATATTATTACCTGGAAATGGTATTTTGCACATAGATAAAATCCAGAAATATTTTCGCCAAGAAGCCTCTCAGGCTCACCAATTATTTTATCGAGAGATTCAACAACTTGAGAAGCAAGGCGACCAGATTCAAAAGGTGATAATGATATCTCCTGACTCAAAAGAGTATTCAATTTCTCTGAGAAATGGGGATATTGTGGTCAATGCATTGGGCTCTTGGGCTCAAGTTCTTGCCAAGAAAAGTGAGATTTTGAGTCCTAACTTGTTACCCCATAAACGTCATATGTTTTTACTAGAAAATCCAAAAAAATGGTTTTTCAACTCCCCCGTCATTTGGGATGAAGTTCATGATTTTTATATCAAATATCACTATGGAGACTTGCTTGTAAGTCATTGTGATGAGGTTGTCTCGGAAGCCAATGATTATGAAATAGACCCCCATCAGATTGAAAGACTTAAGGAAGTTCTTCGGCACAGGTTTACATTTCTAAGAGATTGTCGTGTGAAAGATGCATGGAGTTGCCTAAGAACATTCTCTCTGGACAATCGCCCCATTATAGGCTTCGACCCCCGCATCAAAAACCTATTTTGGTGCGCCGGCTGGGGGGGAAGGGGAATGAGCATGGCTTTAGGTACGGTAGAAATAATGGAAAAGCTTATTAACAAAGGACACCCAAGAGAGGCTAAAACAGAACAGGAAAACCCTTTTTCTGCTTTTCGGTTCCTGTAAAAAAAAAAGTGTTTCTAGCTGAAAAAATAAACGAAAATAAAATATGTTTATGAGTATAATCTTTCAAACTTTAATACTGTTTATGGTATTCACTTACCAAGTATTTCCCACTTCATCTGAGAGGTTCTCTAAATCTGCTAATTTTCCAATGATTCAGAGTATTGCCTACCACGATCATGAAATTAAAAACCTGAGAACTGAAATTACTAAAAACATGATATTGCATTCAAAAAATAGAAAAATTCAACTAAAATGGCGATTGTATAAAATCAAACAAGGAGATCAATTTTTTCAAATTATGGCAAAGACGATGCAAAATCCAGATACCATTTCCAGTATTAACCGACTTTCTTCTGTATGGGATTTAGAGTCTGGAGATATTTGGTGGATTCCTAATATGAGAGGTATCGCTCAGTATGGAGTCAAAAAAGAGCTAGCGAAAAAATACCGAGTAAAGGAAGAAAATATTATTCGTATATCGTTTGGCAAGGCATCTAGAAAAAAATTTTATTTTATCATGGGCATTACATTTAAACCAGAGGAAAGGTCTTATTTTGGTTTGCTTATTTTTAAACACCCCGTAGAGGGAGTTATATCTTCTCAATATGGTATCCGCAGAGATCCTTTTTCAAAAAAAAATCAATTTCATAGAGGTATTGATATTAGCTGTAAAATGAATAGTAAAGTTTGGGCAGCTGCAAATGGTACCGTTATTTTTACGGGATATCTCCCAGGTTATGGAAAAAGTATCATCATTGAGCATCAAAATGGATACCAAAGTCTGTACGGTCATTTGAATCAAATTACTGTTCGGAAAAAAAGCTTTGTTGCCAAAAGAACCTTAATCGCCTACTCGGGTAATTCAGGCAGGTCAACGGGGCCACATCTTCATTTTGAAGTACGACGAAAGGGAAAGGTGCGAAAACCAAGATTGGTTCATTAGCATGGAAACCAAACAACTAAAGAAAGTTACCTCCATCATTCAGAAAGCAAAGCTACCTATTATGCTGACAGGTTCTGGGATTTCTTCTGAAAGTGGGGTTCCTACTTTTCGTGGAGAACAGGGTTTTTGGCGTAATCGTAGACCAGAGGAACTTGCTACTCGTGAGGCTTTTGAACAGAATCCCAAACTTGTCTGGGAGTGGTATAATTCGAGAAAAAAACTGATATTACAGTGTACACCAAACCGAGCACATTTTGCTGCGACTTCAATGAGTCAATCATTGGGGATGACAATTATAACGCAAAATGTAGATGGTTTTCATAAAACAGCAGGCTCAAAAAAACTTATCGAAATGCACGGTAGCTTATTTTATGCAAGATATGTTGATACCGACGAAATTTTTGAATACACTGACACAGAAGAAAAAGGAGAAATTTGGGAGCTCTGCCTTCAAGGGAAAATTCGACCTCACATTATTTGGTTTGGCGAACCCCTCGAAAAAAAAACAATGGATGCAATTTTTGACTGTCTTAATCAAACAAATCTACTCATTGTTGTTGGAACTTCAGGTATTGTTTATCCTGCGGCAGGTTTTTTGGTTGAAGTTTTAAAAAAGGATGGTTACATTATAGAAATTAATACAGAAGCAAAAATCAGTGAGTATGAACGCCATATCCACATCCAAGGTAAAGCGGGGGATATTCTACCTCAAATAGCGATGGAACTATCACAATGAAATATATTTTTTGTGGAAGCTCCGGAAAAAAAGCACTTGCAACGGCAAAATTACAGCTTGAAGATACTTTTTATCACCTCCCACTTACCCAAATCAAGTCAACATCATTAAAAATACCTGCACATAATATATATGAGGCTGGAGTGTGCAGTTCACAAAGCGTAATTAACCATGTACCCATAATTTCTCACTTAAATATTCAGCATTGGTTTGCAGTGGGCCCTCAGACGGCTCTACTTATGAAAAATATGTGGAAAATACCCAACGTATTTGTCCCTGATACGTATAATGCCTTGTCTGTCGCCAATATGCTTATTGAGTCGATACCATCAGGATGTATTTTATGGCTCGGTGCCAAAGGGGGAGTCATGTCGGGGGTGGATAAATTAACGAACTTAGGTTTTAAGCTCACTCTTTATCAGCCCTACGAATCGCACGCTCTATCTGTCCACGAGTCGGCACAAATTTGGGAAAAACAACAACGAAGCCTAGAAGGTTTTTTAGATGAAGAAGCAATCTGGATATTCACTTCTCCACTGACGGCTAAAAGTTATCTTGACCAAAGCCTACATAGAGCGAAACACTTTATATGCTGCTTAGGAAACACCACAGGCTCATTTTTTTTGAAAAAAGGCTTGGTGCCGAATCATGTAGCAAAACAGGGCACGCTAGAGTCTTTGTTTGAAGGTATCAACAACGCTACTCAAAGGTAAAAATATTAAAAATTTAACCGTGATTATTTCTAGTATGCTTGATCGTCAAATTAGATTCTGTTCACCCTCCTCTACCTCTGGTAATTCTCAAGCCTTTAGCGATGGTACAGCATTTTCGACAATACCTTTAATCTAGCCATACATCTCAGCAACATTTATATTTATTTTTTGAATTTGCTTCTCTTTGTGTTATTGTAATTTTATTATAGCCTTTAACTGTATAATCCATTCTTTGAGTATTTCGCTTTAGCTTTGAGCAAAATATTAATATTATAAAAAACAGCTTTTGCTCGGGAAAAATAAAAAATGAGCCGAAATTACCTCTAAGAAGAGCAAGATAAAAAAGTATAAAAAATGAATCAAACACTCATTCGTTTCGTTGTCCTTTGTATGTGCCCGCTACTACAAGAGAACGTATTATCATTAAATAAAGAAGCACTAAAGATCGAAAAAAAAGAGGAGAAGAAAAAAGAAGAGACTGCGATATTACTTTCTTCTCATGTCTTTGCATTTCCCAAAAAAAATAATGATTACGAAAATAAAATTATTGGCGAAAGTGGTTCTTATGAAATTTGGCATGAAAAGAAAATTAAATCGTGGGCACAATCTCAAGGTTTTTTAATTACGGAGAACTCCCCTACTAATGACCTACAATTTAGCCGTGGAATCATTTTTAAACCCCCCGGTTTATTCTTTGAATTAGGCATTGATGCACATAATACCTCAAATGAATATCGCTTAGGCTGGATATTAAACCTAGATATGGGTTTTTTTCTAGAAGACCAAAATAAAGACGTAATCAGTACGAATTTTAAATTCTACGATAATCTTATTCAATATGAGATATTCGTCAATGACATTCATTTTAAAAGTATTGAGATTGGTTATGGAAGAACAACCACTTCTCCCGTGCAACTTAGAATACCTTTCATTCGGAACCGGGAAGGAAAAGTGATTGTGAAAATAAAAATAGCAAATCGACCTGACAATTTTGGAATTCTCTACGATGCTTCTCTCAGCAAAAAAGAAATACACTAAAAACGATACCAAAACCGCCCATCCACCAATGTTCTTAACATTAGTGGAAAGAAACGATGATTTATGAAGGGTTGTCTGTGTTATTTGATTGTTTCTTTTTTTTTTCTCGTTTCATCGAGACTTTTTTTTCTACCTGAAAGACCTGTACCCCTCTGTAAAAGCCGCATTCAGAGCAAACTCGGTGGGAAGAACCATAAGAACCACAGTTTGCACACGGTCGTAGATTTGGCTTGCCAATTGCATGATGCGACCTACGCAGCCCCTGCCTATGTTTTGATGTTTTTCGTTTCGGTACCGCCACGCTAAGACGATATAAAAAGACACGGGAAACCGTCAATGAAAAAATGAAAAGCCAAAGAGCGACAAAAAAATCAAGTGAGGAAGAATCTGAACGCAATACAGCCACATAGTGACCATATTGTGCGAAGTTTGTTTTAGAACAATAGTTTTCTGTTTATTGCTCCCTTATTATCTCAAATTCTACCCAAAAATTCCCATCATCTTTATTTTTAAACCTTGCTTTGAACGATCCACCAGATAACAAATCCGCAATAGGAAGAACTATCCGTTCGTTAATAAAATCATCGCCAAAAATTCCAGCTGAGCCTCCCCCTGCGTCTCTTTCTCTAAAAACTCCACACAAAGAGAGGTTAGTACCCGTACTCACAGAAAAAAGCGTTGATCGAAAGTTGTAATTCTCCACACTAACACCCGAACCATTAAAGTCCTCCCCACCAACAGAAATACTCCCCGGAAAATTAAAAAGCAACGCAGGAGAAGAAGCAGCCATATTTCCCGGAGCAGTAGCAACTTTGTTTCCTACATTCACATGATGGTGGGTAGCATCATCTTTTCCAGCATTAGTCGCTGTTTTAGTTCCACAAGATGTTTTAATTGAATTAGTGCCTGCCTCATCCGTTGTTGGTTCAATCCAAATTTGACCGCCAATTTCGAGAGCTTTATTACCAGTATCGTCATTATTGGAACTTGTTATACTTTTGACAAAATATCTTTGATCCGTTGGACCAGGTGCTCGTAATGTACACTGTCTAGCAGAATAACTTCCTGCCAAAACGACCCTCACCACCGAGTTATCTCTCAGATGCCTTAGTGTATAAGCCAGTGGCTGCCCCTCAGTATATTTCATTCCACCTTCAATGATGCAGTTGTTAAGTGCTTCTAGGTTATTGCCAGAACTAAGTGCACTGCATGCACCGGCACTACCACCAACGACATACCCCTGCATACTAGATCTGTCTATTGTATTTTGATATGTTGTGTTAAAACTAGCATTCGCTTTAAGCTTACCGCTGACATCCAAAGAAGCAGAAAGACCAGCAGAAACCTCATTCTGTGTTCGCTTACTCTGAATATTTAACAAAATTTCACGACCATAGGTCACTGAACTCACATATACGGGAGATGAGCCCAAATTTTCAGGAAACTCTTCAAAAAAGTCACTAGGGTCAGTCGGTAAATCAATATCAATGGTGTAATATCTATGAAGAAATTTTCCCACAAACCTCCGTTCTTCACTGCCTTTCATAACGCTAAAATTGGCATCCAAACCAAAAGCAACCGTAGGGGTTGCCTGTGCCTCAATGTTAATAGCCGAGGAAATGCCAAAGTGTTCATTACTATACAGAGAACTCACTGAAAAGACTTGATTTGCAGTAGGAGCGAGGCCTTCAAGATTGCCACTTCTCAGCAGAGGCACCCGTGCGGTTCTAAAGGCCGATAGACTAAATTCACCAAGTGTTGCCTCTGCCGCAACCTCATTTACACCCACAATGGAGACTGAAATATTTAACGGTTTTCTTTTCGCAGAAAGAGGGGTATATTTCCCTCCTTCCATACTCTCTCCAATAAACATCGAACCGGGAAAAATTTGAGGACCCGCTGGATTCAAGACAAAAAGCTCGTTATACCCGGGTGCTGCTGCATACCTACGAATTGTACAGTCATACGTATTTCCACCCGCACCCTCACTAATGTTGGCTTCTTCATCGGAATCATCTCTTCTTTCAGGCTGTGTCTTCTCTTCTGGCTGGTTAAAATAAGCACTCAATCTAACCTGTTCATTGAACTCATCAGAATCAGAGTCAGAGTCCTCGCCAGAGTGACAGTTCATTAGAACAGCCATGCCGATTAGCAAAGTTATGCTCACCAGAAGAGATGTCGACGAAAACTGTTTTGCATGACCAGTACCCTTTCTTGATCTCACATTCACCTTGCTCGACCACATTAGACGCTCCCTCAGGCTTCTTAATCCTAATAAACTCCTTAATAGTTGTTTTTTTTTCATAATTGCCCCCCTCCTTGATTTAACTAACTGATTACTCTATAAAAAAATTAAAGACACTAAAAAAATAAGAAAAGATATTAATTCTCCATTCGTCGAAACGAAAACTCAAGCCAAAATCTGCCACGCCCAAACCGAATCGTTAAGCCATCACTACTCATTAACTTAGAATCACCGGACGAAATGATCTGTCGATGAGAAAAAGGTCTTCTCTTGCTACCCTGATGTTCAACAAATTGCCCGCAAAGAACCAAACTATTTTGTGCATTATCTCTCGTCAGCGACGCACGATAGTTTTTTACTACTATATTACGCCAACCACCGCCAATCTTATTTATATGGGCGAAGTTAATAATTCTTTGTGTTCTCGAACTTGAAGAACGAGGTGTAATCCCATCAGCTTTATATATATCACAACCACCGCTCGACCCCGGACTAGCATCACTTGGCTCGATATTAAGCTCCCCCGAAATTTCAAGAGCTCGATCGAACACGTTGGTATCATTATTTGAACTTCGCATACGAGTAACTAGCCAGTTCTCACCAGCTTTACGCCCTGACTCTCGGCATTCTGTAATGGGGTAATTGGTCTTGGGGAACACAACCCTAGCGGTTGTGTTACTATTAAGGTGCCTTAGAACATAGGCAATGGGCACAGCGTCTTGGTAGTTGTTACCACCCTCACGTAAACAACGTTCAAATTCTTTAATTTGATCAGATCCTCTCTCTTGCGAAGCAATAGCACCACAGGCACTTTGAGAGCCACCTCTAACGATACCCTCAAAATCTGAATTGATAATCGTCGTCGTACTCTTTTCGTCAAGCTTCCCTTCCAAACTATTGTCAGGCGAACCCTCGTTTTGATTGATCGCAACCACGCTAGCACCAAGTGCACTTTGTATGGTGTGCGTTCTTCGATGACTATTAATATTAAAACTCAACTGACGACCATAAACCACCGAACTTACATAAACAGGCGAGCTACTACCGATATTAGGAAATTCTTCAAAAAAATCACTTGGATGTGAAGGAATATCAACGTCAATCGTGAAATAACGATGCGTGAAGCGAGCAAAATATCTTTGCCGATCGTCAATATTATTGTTCACTACGTTTCCAACCCAATCAAATGCTGAACCTCCCGTGTTTCTGCCAAGAACATTCTCAGGGCTACGTTGTGCCTTAATGCCAACGGCGAAAGAGGAGGCCAATTGGCTTCTATGATGCAGGGAAGATACACTGAAAGTCTGATTTGCGGGAGGTCTTACACTACCCAAATTCATCCTCGTTAAAAAAGCAAGAGAAGCTGTTCTGAAAGTAGAAAGGCTTGGCTTCTCAACTCTAGCTGCAGCAATCATCTCCACACCCAATATTGATATCGACACATTGATCGGTTTTCTCTTTTCAGTGATCGGGCGATACACTCCATTAATGATGGAATCTCCGTAAAAAACCGCTCCCGGATAAATCACATCAGACGAGCCAACCAAGGAAAGCTCACTAAAGCCGGGAGCATACTCCACCACACGCCATTCTTGACACTTGTAATTGACCATTTCCACTCTTCCATCTACCTTCTTCTCAAGTTTAATGAGATCTTGGCGATTCTGTCGCTGTTTTCGTATGGGAACAGATACCTCTGTAGTCGTGTTCACAAAGGCAGAGCTAGCACTTACCAAATCATTAAATCGGCGTTCTTCTGGTGTGAGGCCTTCTTTCCTAAACTGGCCAGAAAAGTCACTACTCTCACACGCAGAGAAGGTAAAAAGAGCTAAAACTAACAAAGCTAACAACATAATAAACCGAAACCTAGTCTCTATCAAGTGCATAGATTCTGTCAAGTATTTTTTTATAAAATCACATTTTTTTATAAAATCAATAAAATCTTGGTTATTCTATCAAAAAGCACTCACAAATCAATTCCACAGGTGACTCCAATAACCCATCGGGAGTTATAAGTTCGAGTAAATGTGCCTACGACGTTAGAGGCGGTGAAGGCATCGCCAAGTGTTCTCACTTGCTGATCAGTGTGAATATATTTTCCCCGTAAAATTCCATCAACATCTAAACCACTAACCCTGTACGAGGCGTTGCGAGAAAAAGAAGCTGGTGTAACTTGTAACAAATGTGGTAGTGATAAAGTATATGATAAGAAAAATGCTTGCTTGTAACTCATGTCATAACAGTTTCAGCATTTTCAAAGGCACTATATTTGAACGTAGTCATGTGTCATTGCGCAAATGGCTTTATGCTATTCACATGGTAATCAATGCAAAGAAAAGCGTATCACCTGGGTATATGCCACTATACTTGTCAGAGTTTACATGGCGGTTCAATAATCATAAGAATATATAATTAAAAACACCTGGTCACTAACGTATGGGTAAACGTTTATCATGGTGACTAAGTCCCACCCTACCACCCACTTTGCATTAAAGAGTTGTTTTTAATAAACGCATCAAATGGACTACGTAACATTTGGCATCACCCCCTTACATCTGTATTTAGTTTAATAGAGATGTTATGTCACATATTTTATGTCAAGCGATATAAGCGCAAAATAGTATAATTGCCCATATTTCTCGCACAGCCTTAGAAAAAATATATTTTAGGGATGGAGAATAGGATTGTACCCCCCTACGACCATTGGCATCTTTTGAAATAAATAGTCCAGTCGAAACGGTGGTAAATTTAATATTTGTTTGTCAATAGTTGTGCTTTCCTCTCGGATCAGCTGCCAGGGCGATTTATTCTCTTTGTAAGAATTTTTTCTTATTGAATTGAACATCAATAGATAGGAGCCAGCTTTGTTGAGAAAGTCTTCTCTTGAATTATACGTTTCATTCAGGTAAAGGTGATCCTCAATCAATCTATGAGTCGTTTCAACATCAGACTGCCAAGTATGCGCTCCAGCAGGGATCGTCTGGTGTGGCACACCATAACTGGCTAATACTTTTGTAAACTCCGAATCTCCTTTTTTATTCCAAGCACCAATAAACTCTGAGCCATTATCTGTTTGCCCTCTCGTATTATTTTTCTTTAAATCAACCCCTGATTTTACAAGATGATCTAAAATTACCTCCATAAACAGACAAGAGTATGCCATATTATACTCATCTGCAAAAGCTAGAAATTGTAAGCCAGAAAAAACTTCTCTGAAGGTATATTGATATTTCGGTACAATATTTTCCTGAATATAAGGCCAAAGCTCAGGAATATCGTATAAATGCTTCGTATCTACGTCAAATTGCTTAAATAAACCCCATAATTTCTTAATTTCACGCAAATTTTGCTTCGTTTTATGTTTTCTACGCTTTTTTTTCAAGAGTGCTTGCTCCCTCCACGCTCTGCGAATGGCCTTGACACTCAAGTCTAGTTGGTAAACATTCTTCAGTTCCTGAGCACCAAAGCCTCGACGTTTCTTTTTAAGAAAGCAAACATAAGCCTTTTCAAAGTCTGTGATTGCATGTGGTGAGTAGTGTGGAGCGTGGCTCTTGTCTTCCAAGCCAACGTATTTCTCTGATTCAAACCTACGAAACCACTTTTTTACTGTTTTTACAGTCGTTTTAAACATTCTGGCTGTTGGCTTGAAACCATGCTTCTTGGCATAATGAACCATTTGCATTCTGTATAACTTTTTGTCTTTACTATTTCGCATTACTGCCGAATACCTGTTTAGACAAATAACCTGAGAAGGGTGCTTCATTAGGAACCTCTGTTTTATTTGATGATTTAACGTCGGCCTTTTGATGCACCTTTTTTAGGAAAATGTCTTTCACTTGCTCTACCAGTAAACCCAAGCCTTTTGAACCAAATAACTTGATTTGAACCAATTCTGAACCAACTAATGATGGTCGTAGGGGGGTACTATGAGCTTGTGCAGGAACTAGGATTTTTCAGTGCATTTTATGAGATATTTGCTGCGTCAGTCTCATTTTTCAAATATGTCAAGGAATTTATAGTTTATGCAAGTTGTTCTCGTACCATTTTGCCAAAATTAAATGCTGTAGCTGCGATTTTTACCTCTATTTGAACCTTTTTACTGCCTCTGAGCAAGAATTCTCTGAACTTTTTGGCTTGTTTCAAAATTCCAAAAATGGGTTCAATTTCAGAACCTCGCTTTTTATAGAAAGACTTTGCTTCTTCTGAATTCATCTTCTTGATCATTTCATGTTTTAAAGCAAAACCAGAGTCTACTGACAATTTGCGATAACCTCTGCGTAACTCTTCTTCGCTCGTACAACATTGTTCTCTGGCAGGGCAAATGACACAGTCAGGAGGTTTACCATGATAATGAGTATATTTCTTTTTATCTTTCACAGATTCATTATGAAATTCTAAGGTTTTACCCTCGGGGCAAACCCAAGAATCATCATCCTCGTCATATTTAAACTGATGAGCTTCATAACCTGAATCCCCTTCTCCTTTTCTTTCTTTGGCTACCTGATCAGGTGAAGGTATAAAACCATTGATCCCTTTTGAATCCAGGTATTCCAAACCACTTGAATGAAAGTAACCCGAATCTGCAGAAGCTGTCTGTATACTGGTCCCTGTGTTTGACTCAGCTTTAGAAAGGGTAGGAGCTAATTGCTCTAAATCATTTTCTGAATTAGCTTCAGCAATGTCAGCTGCCAAAATATAGCCTTCTGATGAGGTAACTTGAATGTTGTAGCTTTGAGAAATTTTACCATTCCGTTTCATGAATTTAGCATCTGGATCAGTAAGATTTATTTTAGAATCAGAAGCAGACTCTTGATTCTCTTCCAGACTTTTACTGATCGTAACATACTTTTGAGCTTTCCTAAGCATAACAGAATCATTATCCTCTGCAGCCTGGTCTTCATTTATCAATAATTCTGGCTCGTTAGCATGAGAATTAGTTGTATCTTCTAAAAAGACCTCAACTTCTTTTTCTCCTGTTTTTAGAGCTTCTATATCCTGTGTACCTTCTATAGTTTCTGAAGAATCTTTTTCAACAGATGTAGAAAACTCGGCTGGTTCACTTTGCTTTCCTTCTGCTGTTTTTAATGACTCTCTCTTTGCCTTTTCACTCGCTTTTTGTAAGCGAATAAACTCCTCAATGATCGTATCTACCTCTTCAGGATTAAGCTCATAGCCACTGTTGTCTTTACCATATAGTTTATCTTCCTCAATATCTAATTCCATACCTGAGCGTAGATACTCTAAGATCTCTTGCTGTATAGCTCTTTTACGTTCCTCTAAATCTGACTTTTTGTATGTTTGATCGTCAGCAGCACTGGCTTTGATTTTAGTTCCATCTACCTTAACATCAATACCAATATTTTTCTTTTTGTGGGATAGCAAAGATACAGAGTAATTAAAAACTTCGCCAATTTCTTTACCAAAATTAACACGGAATTCAGCAATAGACCGAAACTTTACTTTATGACCACCAACTAAATAACGCATGGCGTCGTTCTCTTCACAGGCTTTTTGTAATTCTCTGCTGCTTCTCCATCCACGATGAAAGCCATAAAAAAGGCATCCCAGCATTATAACCGGATGGTAAGCCCGACCCCCTTCTTTTGAGTACTTAGAAAGAAATGGTTTCATAGGAATTTTATCTAACAAGGCAGCAAAGGCATAAACCTCGTGATTTTCTTCTAAATTGTCTGCTATAGTATGCGAAAACAGCATAACTTGATCTCTATCACTTTTCATAAATCGTTTCATAATAAGACATAAACAAAGAAGAACACAGAAAAGCAAGAAAAATCCTAGTTCCTGCACAAGCTCCTATCATCCTTCTCTCTCCCAGAAAAAATATATTTTTATATTGACTTTCTGAGGCTAACTGTGACCAATACTTTGTTTGGTTTTTTCTGTAAAATGAAAGGTGATTCTGGGGTAATTGAACATTTGAATACGGTCTTAAAAAATGAACTGACCGCAATCAATCAGTATTTTCTCCATTCTCGAATATTAAAAAATTGGGGTCTTCACCAATTAGGGGATTATGAGTATAAAGAATCTATCGACGAGATGAAACACGCCGATTTATTAATTGAGAGAGTACTATTTCTTGAGGGTTTGCCAAATCTGCAAGACCTAGATAAGCTCCACATTGGGGAAAACGTGGTCGAAATATTGAAATGTGATCTAGAGCTTGAACGGTGCGCTCACATGAACTTAAAATCCTCCGTTATCCACTGTGAATCCGTAAGTGATTTTGTCTCTCGCGACCTGTTCCAACAAATACTAATGAGTGAAGAAGAACATATTGATTGGCTAGAAACTCAATTAGAGCTGATTAATCAACTAGGTCTTGAGAACTATTTACAATCGAAACAATAGACATCATAAAGACTGGCTTTAGGTTGAGCATCGTAATTCTTTATAAATCTTTTGCTTCTTTTTGATTTCTCATTGAAATGTAGGTATCAAGCTGATTTTGATTATTTGCCTGATTGGTCACATTGGTGGCTACGATAAATTGATTGCTCGTTATTTACCTGTACATTAAAACATCTCTTAGACTGAGTGGTTTAACCCCCTAAAACTGGACAGTCTTTTTCTTATTCTTTTAGATATTTCTCCTCATATTTTTGAGGTGTCACCCATCCTAAAGCTGAATGTGGCTTCATCGTATTATAAAGATGGATAAACCTGAAGATACTTTTTTGAGCTTCTTCAAAGTTTTGATATTCTGATAAATTAATTTCTTTATATTTAATTGTTTTATTCAATGATTCGGCATGAGCGTTTTCATACACATTACCACGACACATGGAAATATTGATTCTACTTTCTTCTAATAGAGCGATATACTCATTTGAGCAATATCTGACGTCAGCATCAGTATGATGGTAGTAATTTTGTAAATCTCCTATTTCTCTTTTAAGCGAAAGAAAGGCTGCTATGACCAGTTGGGTGTTATTTTTATCAGAAATGGCCGCTCCTACGATACGGCGACTCATAAGCCTCATGAGCAAAGCTAAATAGTGGTCTTTCGAATTAATATCAAAATAGGTTATATCGCCAACAATTACCTTGAAGGGATCAGCTTGCACACTTTTAATCAAATTGGGATATTTTCTGAAATTATGCTTAGATTGGGTAGTTTTTGGCTTCAAAAACACCTTTTTAGTGCATAAAAGTCTATTTTCTTTCATAATTCGGTAAACTCGCTTCTTATTTATTGTAAAGCCTCTATCTTTTAGAATTTGCGTCATCGAGATATAACCTACTTGGTTCAATTGATCACTAATTTCATGGATAGATTTTAGAATCGTTGAATCATCTTTCTTCTCCTTCGACTTATAATAATAAGTTGACTTTTCTAGTTTCATAACTCTGCAACTCCTTGTGATCCCAAATTCTGTGCTGAGGCTATTCTTGATAATTTCTCTTTTTGCCTGTATTCTTGAAGAAGTTTTTCCGTTTTTTTTAAAATCTGATTTTCTATCATTAAGTCAGATAAGGCCGATTCTAAATAGGAAATTTTTTTTCTCAATTCTAACTCAACCCCATTTTTATCTTCAAAGCCTTCGGAAACCAGCTGTCGCTTCCATCTCGATAAAGTTGCGACTGAAATCATCTCTCTCTTAGATATTTCTGCCGTGCTAGTCTGACCTGAAATCATCTCCAAAGCCAATCTCTCTTTTGCTTCCTTACTGTATCTTTGTCTTTTAATCATAGTTTTACCTCCTAAATTTAACACAATAAAGTGTCCAGTTTTAGGGGGTTAAACCAATAAGTAGCAGAGAGAGTAGTTTTTGGTCTTTAATATGTTCAATCATTCTTTTCATGATATAGTAACTCCTTTAGATTTGTTGCATAGGCTAGAATTAAGAAGAAGTATTGATTGCAACAACCATACTTACTACACAGCCCTTTCGAGCTTGTGCAGGAACTAGGATTTTTCAGTGCATTTTATGAGATATTTGCTGCGTCAGTCTCATTTTTCAAATATGTCAAGGAATTTATAGTTTATGCAAGTTGTTCTCGTACCATTTTGCCAAAATTAAATGCTGTAGCTGCGATTTTTACCTCTATTTGAACCTTTTTACTGCCTCTGAGCAAGAATTCTCTGAACTTTTTGGCTTGTTTCAAAATTCCAAAAATGGGTTCAATTTCAGAACCTCGCTTTTTATAGAAAGACTTTGCTTCTTCTGAATTCATCTTCTTGATCATTTCATGTTTTAAAGCAAAACCAGAGTCTACTGACAATTTGCGATAACCTCTGCGTAACTCTTCTTCGCTCGTACAACATTGTTCTCTGGCAGGGCAAATGACACAGTCAGGAGGTTTACCATGATAATGAGTATATTTCTTTTTATCTTTCACAGATTCATTATGAAATTCTAAGGTTTTACCCTCGGGGCAAACCCAAGAATCATCATCCTCGTCATATTTAAACTGATGAGCTTCATAACCTGAATCCCCTTCTCCTTTTCTTTCTTTGGCTACCTGATCAGGTGAAGGTATAAAACCATTGATCCCTTTTGAATCCAGGTATTCCAAACCACTTGAATGAAAGTAACCCGAATCTGCAGAAGCTGTCTGTATACTGGTCCCTGTGTTTGACTCAGCTTTAGAAAGGGTAGGAGCTAATTGCTCTAAATCATTTTCTGAATTAGCTTCAGCAATGTCAGCTGCCAAAATATAGCCTTCTGATGAGGTAACTTGAATGTTGTAGCTTTGAGAAATTTTACCATTCCGTTTCATGAATTTAGCATCTGGATCAGTAAGATTTATTTTAGAATCAGAAGCAGACTCTTGATTCTCTTCCAGACTTTTACTGATCGTAACATACTTTTGAGCTTTCCTAAGCATAACAGAATCATTATCCTCTGCAGCCTGGTCTTCATTTATCAATAATTCTGGCTCGTTAGCATGAGAATTAGTTGTATCTTCTAAAAAGACCTCAACTTCTTTTTCTCCTGTTTTTAGAGCTTCTATATCCTGTGTACCTTCTATAGTTTCTGAAGAATCTTTTTCAACAGATGTAGAAAACTCGGCTGGTTCACTTTGCTTTCCTTCTGCTGTTTTTAATGACTCTCTCTTTGCCTTTTCACTCGCTTTTTGTAAGCGAATAAACTCCTCAATGACCGTATCTACCTCTTCAGGATTAAGCTCATAGCCACTGTTGTCTTTACCATATAGTTTATCTTCCTCAATATCTAATTCTCTACCTGAGCGTAGATACTCTAAGATCTCTTGCTGTATAGCTCTTTTACGTTCCTCTAAATCTGACTTTTTGTATGTTTGATCGTCAGCAGCACTGGCTTTGATTTTAGTTCCATCTACCTTAACATCAGTACCAATATTTTTCTTTTTGTGGGATAGCAAAGATACAGGGTAATTAAAAACTTCGCCAATTTCTTTACCAAAATTAACACGGAATTCAGCAATAGACCGAAACTTTACTTTATGACCACCAACTAAATAACGCATGGCGTCGTTCTCTTCACAGGCTTTTTGTAATTCTCTGCTGCTTCTCCATCCACGATGAAAGCCATAAAAAAGGCATCCCAGCATTATAACCGGATGGTAAGCCCGACCCCCTTCTTTTGAGTACTTAGAAAGAAATGGTTTCATAGGAATTTTATCTAACAAGGCAGCAAAGGCATAAACCTCGTGATTTTCTTCTAAATTGTCTGCTATAGTATGCGAAAACAGCATAACTTGATCTCTATCACTTTTCATAAATCGTTTCATAATAAGACATAAACAAAGAAAAACACAGAAAAGCAAGAAAAATCCTAGTTCCCGCACAAGCTCTTTCTTTTCCAACCTCCCAACCCACAGTATAAAAAAAATTATTTACCTATTGTTTCTTCCTCATTCTAAGTTTGCCTGTCTTACATTTCGAAGAAATTATCAATAAAACGGAGTCTCATCCACAAAAAAGGGTTCGGGTGGGCATAACCGATGTTGATGGAATTTTACGGGGAAAATATATTCACACTGATAAGTTTACCTCAGTGGCGAGAGCGGCCTTTGGTTTTTGCAATGTTATTTTTGGTTGGGATTCAGCCGATGTCTGTTATGATAATGTTGATTATACTGGTTGGCATACAGGTTACCCCGATGCTCTGGCAAAAATTGATTTCTCGACATACCGAGAAACTCCGTGGGATGAAAAAACACCATTCTTTTTAGCAGATTTTTTTGATCGTGACGATAAGCCTTTGGAGATTTGTCCACGGCAGGTTCTCAAAAAAATAATTACGAAAGCGCATAATATGGGCTATTTTCCTTATGTGGGGTTCGAATTTGAGTGGTTTAACTTCAAAGAAAGCTCTCAAAGCTTAGAAGAAAAAAATTATCGGTCAATGAAACCGATCACACCAGGAATGTTTGGTTATTCTCTTTTGAGAGCAAACCAAAATCGTGAATATTTTCAGACATTAATGAATGAATTACAAGAATTTGGAGTTCCTTTGGAAGGCCTACATACAGAAACTGGGCCCGGAGTCTATGAAGCCGCAATCATGGCATCGGAACCTCTTGAAGCCGCTGACCGAGGTGTTTTACTAAAAGCTTCTGTGAAAGAGATTGCCTATCGTTTTGATATCCTCCCTAGTTTTATGGCCAAATGGAATGAGACCTTACCTGGTTGTAGTGGTCATATCCACCAATCTCTTCTCGATAGAAATAGTAATAATTTGTTCTTTGATCCAAACGATCCAAGCCAAATGAGTGATCTTTTTAAAAACTATCTAGCAGGGCAAATTTATTTTTTAGCAGAACTTCTCCCATTTTGGGCCCCCACGGTGAACAGCTATAAACGTCTGGTAGAAGGCCTATGGGCTCCAACAAGGGTCACTTGGGGAGTTCAAAATAGAACATCCGCTTTACGAGTAATCCCCGGAGGAAAGAAATCAACCCGCTTAGAGACTCGTTTGGGAGGGGCGGATTTTAACCCTTATCTCGCTTTGGCTGCCTCCTTAGCGAGTGGTTTATATGGAATAGAAAAAAAACTCAAGTTAGAAACTCTTCCTATTCAGGGGAATGCATATGAAGCGAAAAATGCCCCTGCTCTACCCGTAAATTTATTAGAAGCTACAGAGAAGATGCGCCAATCAACTGTCGTAAGAGAATTATTTGATGATAATTTCATTGAGCATTTTACGAATACTCGGCTCTGGGAGTGGAGACAGTTTCAGAAGTCAGTAACGGATTGGGAGGTCAAACGCTACTTCGAAATTATTTGAGAATTATTTGATTATTGAAAGCGTCTTTTTTGAACATAAAATTTGAACACAAAATCTGAACGATGAAAGTTACCGAGATAAAAAGTATCGAGTATAGTTTTCCTACAAAGATTCGATTTGGCAATGGTATTTCCCAGAATATTCATCAGGAGCTAGTCAAAAATACTTTTAAGAAACCCCTTTTGGTTACTGATTCAACTTTGCTAGAGTTTCCATGGTTTCAAAAAATTAAAGGTAACTTGGTGAAGCATGAGATCGATGTTTCCATTTACAGCAATTTTTCAGGTAACCCTATAGAATCTTACGTTATACAAGGGAAGGCTCTCTATAAAGAAAATGATCTCGATTGTATCATTGCTGTGGGGGGTGGAACAGTCATTGATGTTGCTAAGGCCATCTTAATCTTGGTAAGTCACGATGGTAACCTATTTGATTATGAAGACGGGAAAAAAGGATCAAAACCAATTGATCAACCAACTCCTTTTTTTATGGTTATTCCGACTACTGCGGGAACAGGCAGTGAGGTTGGGCGGAGTACTGTCATTTCTGATGATAAAACCAAAAATAAGAGGATTATATTTTCACCATCTCTTTTGCCTGACATTGTTTTTATTGACCCTGTTTTGACCCTAAATCTGCCGGCAAACATCACGGCCGCCACAGGAATGGATGCTCTGACCCACTGCATTGAGGCCTATCTCGTTAATTCTTTTCACCCTTTTTGTGATGGTATTGCTCTTGAAGGTCTTCGTCTGATTGTGAAAAGTTTTATAAAATGCATTGAGTTTGCCGAACAGGGTTTCCCTGACACAGAAGAACATCTGAAACATCGAGGAGTAATGTTAAATGCCTCAATGATGGGTGCTATTGCCTTTCAAAAAGGTTTGGGAGTTAATCACTCGTGTGCTCATGCACTTTCGACCGTGTATGACCTCCATCATGGTTTGGCAAATGGCATTATGCTCCCTTATTGTATGGAGTTCAATAAAGAGGTTTGCAAAAAAAAATATATGAATATGATTCGTGCAATGGATATAGAAGAATCAACACCTGAAGGCTTCATCGAATGGATTGTGCGACTTAAGGACCGCTGTAAAATCCCAAAATATCTTTCAGAATTAAACCTTGATATCACTAAAAAGACTATTTTAGTTGAAGTGGCCTCACAGGATGCCTGCCATCGCTTAAACCCTAAAAAAGTAATCCAAGAAGATTTTTGGTCTATTTTTTCACGCGCTTTTCATGAATAATTTTTTAAAAATAGGAATATCATCTTGTTTCTTTCATGCAAATCCTACCAGACCAATTTTTAAAAATAAAACTCTTCTTTATTTTGAAGAGTCAATGGCACAAATGATTATTCATTACAATGCAATACCTCTCATACTACCAAGACGATTTGCCAAGATATCAAGCAGGAATATTTTAAGTCAGGTTGATGGTCTCCTTTTGCAGGGAGGCTCTGATGTATCTCCTATTTCTTATTCAGAAGAGCCAATGAAGTCAGAATGGAAGGGTGATTTGGATCGTGACCAATACGAAGTAGAGCTCATTCAAGAAGCCATGGATATGAACAAGCCCGTATTTGGTATCTGCCGTGGTTTACAAGTAATCAATGTTGCTTTGGGCGGTAGTCTTTATCAAGATATTAAAACACAAATTGATGGGGCTTCTGTGCATCGAGATTGGGAGATTTATGAGGGATTGACTCATCAAATCTTACTTGAACCCGGAACGCATTTAGCTTCTCTTTACGAGGGAGAAAGGAGGCAGAAAATTATCAGTATCCATCATCAAGCGATTAAAGACTTAGGAAATGACTTGATTATTGAGGCAAGGTCAGAAGGAGACAACCTCATTGAAGCAATTCGCTATGAAGTAAATAATAATGAAACTTATGTATGTGGTGTTCAATGGCATCCAGAGTTTCAAAAACTTGAAGACACATCGCTTATGAGTCATGAACCAATGCTAAATGATTTTTTAAAAGCAGTCAAAGAGCGAAGATAGTTTGTGTTTTTATCAGTAACCAACCCAGCAACCTCACGTGAGATAAAAAAAATCAAGATAGATACTCCAGAAGACATCAAACAAAAACATAAAAATGCCCAAGATGCCTTAGAAAAAATTAGGCGAATGTCTTTTCAAGATAGGGTCACTATCATTAAAAAATTTAAACGTGGGTTGCATCATAAAAAGAACGAACTTGCAATGATCTTATCTAATGAAACAGGTAAGCCTATATTGCAAAGTAAGGCAGAAATCAAAGGCTTAATGAGTCGAATTAATTTTTTTGTTCAATCTATAGAAGATAAATTAAAACCTAAAACCATACGGGAGGCGAATGGAACAAAAGAGTGTATCACGTATGAACCTCTTGGTATCATAGTAAACATATCAGCGTGGAACTATCCTTACTTTGTTGGTGGTAATATTTTTATTCCTGCGATACTCACCGGAAATTGTGTCTTATATAAGCCGTCAGAATTTGCCTCATTAACTGGTCAAGCAATCACAACCCTTTTTTTGGAGTCAGGTTTAGTAGAGGGTGCTTTCCAGAGCATTTATGGTAGAGGAATTACCGGAGACCAACTTCTTGATTTACCTGTTGATGGTGTTTTTTTCACAGGCTCTAATAAAACTGGTCAAAAAGTTTGTGAGAAGATGAAGAATCGCATGGTTCCTATACAATTAGAACTAGGAGGCAAAGACCCAGCTTATGTTCACAACGACGTCGATCTTTCCTTTACTGCTAAATCATTAGCGGGAGGAGCCTTCTATAATAACGGGCAAAGTTGTTGTGCCGTTGAAAGAATTTATGTGCATCAGGCAGTGTACGATCAATTTCTTAGTTTGTTCACAAAAATAGTTCAATCTTATATAATAGGAGACCCTCTTCATGAAGAGACTTTTTTAGGCCCACTTACTCGTTTTGAGCAAATTCAATTTTTAGAAGCCCAAATCCACGATGCAACCAATAAAGGAGCACAAATCATCTTGGGAGGCAAACGTATCGAGTGCGAAGGTTATTTTTTTGAACCAACTATTTTAGTGGATGTTGATCACAGTATGAATGTTATGCAAAATGAATCATTTGGTCCTATCATTGGTATACAATGCGTCAAAGATCAAGATGAGGCATTTGCTCTCATGCAAGATACTTCCTATGGGCTTACCTCGTCGGTTTATTCTAACAATCAAGAATTGGCTGAAGAGATACTAAAAGACCTGCATACAGGAAGCGTCTATTGGAACACATGCGATCGAGTAAGCTCTCATCTGCCGTGGTCGGGTCGAAAGGGTTCTGGAATAGGTGCCACCCTAGGGCTAGAAGGTATTCGCTCTTTTGTCAGACCAAAGGCATGGCATATGTCTTTTCCTTCAATACACAAGACTTAGCTGATACCGATCAAATTTTAAGACCAGTGGCCTGTACACTTGATCTCAAAAGTTCTTCCGGGCAAGGGATAATCTAAGACGTCACTTTGATATAAACCCAGTATATTTTTCACCTTGAATATGATGGAGTATTTTTCTTTGTCGGGGAAAAAATAAATAAGCCCAACATCAAAGAGAAAACGATTGGGTATAAGACTTGTTCTTTGATTAAAACGATCACGATAAATTTGGGTTTGCCAAGAAAAATTCACGAAACTACGTAGCTCCTTAAAGCCTCCTTCAAGATAGGTGCTTAGTGAATACATTGGTTTTAATGGTAGAAATTTTCCTTTGTAAAAAGAAATACTGCTATTGTCAATCGCCCTTAGATATGAGGTCTTGATGTCTAATTGAAGATAGTCAGAATAGGCAAGCTTGAGGTCAAACTCCAAGCCATCACTATAAGAACCTGAAATATTAAAATATTTGGCATTTCTTCTTGAGCTACTAATCAAAATAATCAAATTTTCTGAGCGTGCATGAAAATAGGAAATACTAAAAGAGCATGAAGTTTTCTCATAATTAATACCTCCTGATAAACCAGCTGTATAGGTAATGGAACTTTCATTTTCAAGCTCTGAGTTGGGGAGTATAAAGGAACCATCCCCATAAAACTCGCTAAGTGAAGGAGTTCGTTCCGCGTAAGAAACCATAGTAAAAAACTCAAGTGACTTTCTTCTCCGATCGTCTTCTTTTTTTTTACTATTTTTTTTGTCTTTTCCTTTGGTTTCTATTGTATCGACTACATCAAAAATATAAAGTGGATATACGCCCCATTTAAAGTTGCCACCAAGCAAGTGATTACTTTTTGTATCCAAAGAAGGTTGAACAAAAAGAGTACTATGGTATATTTCACCTGTTTTATCCGCCACATATATATATTTTCCGCCCGCAACGAAATACCCCAACCATTTAGAGTGAGTATACCCTACCGAAAGACCATTTTCCACTTCAGAACGTCTACCGAGAGTTTGCTCTTGAAGATATAATTGATTATGGGCATACAAAAAAGAGGAGTTGATTCTTAGTTTTTTAGAAAGAACAAAAAGTGTATGCTTTAAGCTCCCTTGAGCTCTCAGAGAATACCTTCTTTGTTGTTGTGGTCGTAAGAAGAGAAGCTCGTTTTCAGCGTCATCAAGATGAGAGTATTCCCCAGCAAAACCAGTTGAGAAATTAAGCAATGAATTAGAAGAAAAAGCATAATCAACCGATGGCTTAATAATAAGACGGTGTGTTTCATAGCGAACAGAGTGAAGGCTAAAGCCTAGGGGGCCAGGGATTCCACGTTTTTTGCCAAGGTAGCTAAACAAAACTTTCAGATTCTTGTTTGTGACGGGTATTCTAAAAATAGCAATGTAGCCTACTTGGAGATAATCTTCATTTTTTCGTCGGCGAATGGTATCATCCGTAAAATTAATCTGTTTTGTGCCATTGTCATCTAGATAGTCGTATTGATTCAGACTCCCTTCAAAATTAACCAGATGAACCTGATTCATCTCCATCAAACCAATACCGAACCCTCCCCCATATAAGCTGTGGGCAAATGTCCGAAAAGATAGGCTTCTTTCTTCTTTACCCGTAGAAAACTTGGGAATTAAATCGATAGCTCCTCCAATATTATTTCCGGGAAGATGTGTGGGGATGTACGAACGATAAAGCTCCATCCGACTAAAGAAGTCAATAGGTAGCTCTTCAAGGTTAGTGAATCCACCCAATGCGTCATTGAGCAGTATCCCATCAATATATATATTTGTTTGACGAGCATATGAACCACGAATTGATAACTCACTAAAGCTCCCAGGAGCTCCATAACGATTGATGGTTATTCCCGATTGTTTATTGAAAATGTCAGATATATAATTTTCTGCTTGATAGGTACTTTCTGAGAAACCAATTACCTGAGCCTTTTCGTTTAAGTTTTTAACATGTTGGCGCTCTGCAATAACATGAATTGTGGTTTTTTTCTTATTTTTCTCTTGGACTACTTCTTCCTTGGCTGCTAGTTGTGTATTGCTTATCAGATATATAACGACTATGAAAACAATCATGATTTAACGTATTTGAACTCTAACTCCTGCAATAAAAATGATTCCCGAGGTTTGGTAGTTAGGTAAGATTATATATTCTTGGTCGAGAATATTGTTTAGCTTGGCATAAAACTCAACAATAGTGTCTAATCTTTGTGATAGCTTTAGATTTAGCAAAACATAAAGAGGAAGCACTTCATTTGGTGCATTTCTTTGATCAGAAAACTCTATTTCAAATAAGAGACTAAACTTTTTCCAATTAAACTTACCCTCAGACAAAAAAGAAACTGCTGGCCTAAACTGAACCGAGTCAAAAAAATATTCATACCTTAGCCCAAAGGAGTACTTGAAAAATGTAAAGGGTTCATTTTCCCAGCCAAGATGACCGTAGATCAGGCGAAACCGTTGAAACGTATATTGATAGAGGTTATCGCGATCAAGCACAGGGTAATAGTATCGAGTATAGTAATAAAAGCCCGTTTTTAAAAAGATTCTCAATTTTTTACTAACATCAAACTGATTATCTAAATCAACAGTCCATCTGTCTTGAGGAGCGTCAAAATGTGTGGGTTTAAAAAAATCTTTTTCTAAATAGCTTTCGGTGATAGTAGGGGTTTTGATTTTGCGATACAGCGATAAGTGGAGTAGCCATATACCAAGTTGACTCTCCAATGTAAACTCAGGAATTGGTATTGGATTGACTTGTTCAGAGATAAACAAGTCAAAGCCAAGTTTTAGATGTACATCCCATGGCACATTATTTTTTCCTAAAAAAGCTGAATAGGCAGGCATTAGTAGCCAACTTCCTGTGGACCCTTGAATATACCGATTATTTTGACTATAATAAAGCTGATTATCTGCATAAAATACTTGAGCCGTGGCACCTAAAGAGTTTCTTTCTCCAAAAAAATAGTCCCATGAAGCCTTGAGGCGACCTGATGTAAAAGTCGCCTTTTCTGAAGCTCGCTTCTTAGTCACTGACTTATAAACCTCTGTGGAATTTCTCTGAAATTCGCCTGTAATGTTAATTTTTTGCTCAGGAAAGGTGAGCAAGTTTGAAAACTCCCCCAAAAATGCTCTTTGGGTCTGTTCTGAAAAAATCTGATTTGTTTGCAATTCTTGATCTTTAATAAAAAAATAGCCTCTTATGAACATTCGATATAAATCAGAAATCTTAAAAGTGTTGGTGGATATAATTTGGTCAAAATTAAAAACAGAATTATCAAGAACAACTCGATCTCTACCCTCACCGTCTCTATGGCTTCTATGATACATTACAGAATGAGCACTATTTTTTGTGCCTGTGTTAATAGATGTGTCCACATATAAATGATTATATAGGCCATATCCAACTTGAATGCTAGCGATTCTTTCTGATTGTTTTCTTTTTGCACTATCCTTTTTAGAGTTCGGAGCTCGCTCGTAAAAACTCCACTTTGTATTTTGCTCACTTGTTGGTTCAATTAAGCCTACGGGTTTTTTACGAATTTTAATAAGGAGCTCATCTTCTCCCTGTATGATAATACTTTTTTCTTTTTGAGACTCAAATTCTGCATCTTCGGAAGTGGTTTGTTTCTCAGCACCCATGTCTTTGATCAGCTCTTCTTCTATTTCAAAAGAAGGTTTTTCTCGCTCGGTTTCTTGAGCCTGACCTTGGGAAAACAAACTTGCAGGAGAATACAAAAGAAACACACAGGCGAAAACAATTACTTTTCTTGTGGTAGTCATCACAAGAGACTTTATATTATAAGCAGTTTCTTTTTAAAGAGTTTTGCGTTTCTCTGGTAGTTTTCAGCCGAACTCTCAATCATTTCAATTTCCGAATCTTTTAAGGGGCGGACAATTTTTGCCGGGATACCAGCCACAAGAGTTTTCTCAGGAACTTCAAAACCAGGAGGCACCAAAGCCCCTGCCGCTACAAAACCATAAGGTCGAACCCTAGCTCCATCTAGAATCGTGGCACTAATGCCAATAAAACTATAATCATCAAGCGAGGCCGCATGAATCACCGCATTATGCCCAATTGTGACATAATCTCCAATTACAGATCGCATTTCATCGGTTCTTATGTGCACTACTGTATGGTCTTGTATGTTGGTTCCTTTGCCTACAACAATAGGGAAACCATCGCCACGTAATGTGCAATGAAACCAAACCGACGAGTTCTCCCCAATTGTTACATCTCCAATAATCTCTGCGGAAGAAGCAATGTATGCCGAAGGTTGAATAGAAGGAATCTTATCGCCAAGACGGTATATCATAATGCATTCGGAGAAAAAGGCTCAGCTTTCATGTGTGTCAAATAGCTATAAGTTATTGTCTTGTCGAGAAAGAGGCTGGGAAAGAACTCATTTTGATCAACACTTTCCCTCGGCGTGAAGGTTCAGGAGGTTTTTCATTATCTTGGAAAGAATTCAAGGGTATATTCAATCAAAAAATGATATGAGATGTCTAGTCTTTTCTAATGAAAAATTGGGTCGTGTCATATTTAATCAAAGTTTCTATTTGCGATGAATAATTCTTGTATAGACCACTTATGATTCGTCATTTCTGTAGCCATTGCTGGGGTGATTTGAATTGGTTTTCCTCCCTCATACTCAGCTAGACTTGAATGTGGAAGGCAGAAATTGTAATAATTAGCAACAAAAGAATTATGCCCCTGCATATATTTGAATTTTTTTGAAAAACCCTGACTTTTACGCTCTATTCTATGATTGTGTTGGCGAAGAGTCAAATTATTCCTTTCTACAGCAAAGGTGTTCATCTGATGACTTACTGAAGAGTTTGCAATATATTCATCTAGTAGCTTTTGATCACCAAAGATTAGAGATTTGTCAACTTCCTTACATCTCCCTTTTTCTATTCTCTTAATTATTTGCCCATAACATAGAGATTTGGGTGATTGAAGCTTTCTAGTCATTGAGTCAAATTTACCATAAACTGAAAGAATGGCATCACTATATCCCTCATATCCATCAGAGGTAATCAAGAATTTATCTTCCCTCTTTGGCTTACTTCTTGTTTTTACCTTGGTCAGTAACTTTCTAGCATTCACTGAGGTCCTCTTGCCTGTTATATGCGCTAAAATGAGCTTTTCTACAGGCAATACTGCAGTAAAAGTCCAGATATCCCCTATTTATCACTTAATCGCTCAGTCTCTGATAGATTGTATTGTTTTTTAAAGACAAAACCCCAATGCTCGTCTAATTGAATTTCATTGAAAGACAGGTTTTTGTATATATTTTTTTTCAACTTTTAGTGAATCTTCACCTGCTGCTTTAACCCAAGCAAGAACTGTATCCTTGCTGATACCAAAGACTCTTCCGGTAGCTCTAATGCCACAGCCCTCAACTGTGTTTTGTAATACCCGAGTAATGGTTTCTTTGCTTTTCTTGCGACGAAAAAAAATAGTGCCTTTATTCTCTGAAAAGCATCTACCACAAGCGGTGCACTTTAAATAGGCTATTTGTTTGTACTTACCAGACATATAAGCAAAGCGCACATTTCCTTCATTTACCTTATGATACTTATGGCAGTCTGTATTTTGACAGCTAAAACCACTTGTATCAAAGGTATATTTTCTTTTGTTCATAATGAGACATAACCTTAATTTAAGAGAGATAAGTCAATTCCTTTTTTAATTGGAAACTTTGATTAAATATGACACGACCCAGTTTTAGGGGGTTAAACCATTTGCTTTTCTTGCGACGAAAAAAAATAGTGCCTTTATTCTCTGAAAAGCATCTACCACAAGCGGTGCACTTTAAATAGGCTATTTGTTTGTACTTACCAGACATATAAGCAAAGCGCACATTTCCTTCATTTACCTTATGATACTTATGGCAGTCTGTATTTTGACAGCTAAAACCACTTGTATCAAAGGTATATTTTCTTTTGTTCATAATGAGACATAACCTTAATTTAAGGGAGATAAGTCAATTCCTTTTTTAATTGGAAACTTTGATTAAATATGACACGACCCTTTTTCCCAGTATTTTTATTGTATACAAAACGTGTGCACCACCAAATACAACACATAGGTGACCTTGGGAGGAAGACATAACCTGTTCGCAGTCATTCAAATTTAACTCTGACTTAACAAGGTTAAATGAAGCTATTTTACGTATTATTACTGAGTTTTTTTTGCGTTAACTTTGTTTTTTCGAATAAAATAAAAGAAAAAAAAACAAAAACGCGTATCAACCTTTTTCATATTGAAAGAAATAAAAATAAAAATCAAGTTCATTACGCAATCACACTTAATGGAAACTGTCGACCCAATAGTAATCAGCCGATTTATGTTTATTGGCTTACTTTAGAAGCTGAAAAACCAGTAACCTCAAAAATTCGATGGTATGAGCAGAGGGCTTATGGTATCAAAGAACAAAAACAAAAAGATCCCAATCAATTTGCAATGATATTATATGCATTTCCCCAAAAAGATATTTACGTTACATTTTCTTTTGATAAAAAGAAAAGACGTTGCAAAGCTGTTGCTTCAACAAAAATTTTACACAGAGAGGCTTTATTACATAGAATCTATGTATTTGCCAAAGAGAAATTTTTAATTCCCAGTGTAGAGTATGTTGACGTATTTGGTAGGTTACCCGATGGGTCTCCCATTAAGGAAAGATTATCTCCTTAGGCCAAAAACTTGGTATTACTTAGATAAGGCCTCTTCTAACCATTTTTGGTAGGCTGTGGAGGTAACCTCGACCAAAAGTAAGCTAATTTCAGGGACAGAGTAGCTATGATTTTTAGTAATGAAATTTTTAACTTTTTCCCAGTATTTTTTTTGTGTTTTAATAAAAAGTTTATACTCCTGATTTTCCTCAAGTTTACCCTCCCATTCGTAAAAAGAGAGAATAGGGCCAATAATATTGACGCAAGCAGCAAGTCTATCTCGGAGAAGCACAGTCGAAAGAGATCTAGCCTCTTCTATGGTGGGTAGTGTCGTGGTTATGATAGCAACAGAACTCTTAGACACACGAGCGAACCTTTTGAGTAAAAAGTTATAAAAAATCACCGAAAGGGCATCTTACTGTTTTAATTCTTCGCTTTCTCTGTTTATTTTTTTTATGTCGCTCTTTTTCTTTTTATCCCAGCCATCAATAACTACCTCAAACCTAGGAACATCAACCGTCGGATCAGTGATAACCTTTTGCTCAAGGGGAGACAGGTAGTATAATTTTGGATCGTGACGATAGGTAAAGTAGGCAAAGAAGTTCTTATATTTTACGTAATAAGCATTTTTTGTTTCTTTAGCCGCTTCATAAGTCATATGTTTTGCGTAATAAGCATTTTTCCTTTCTTCAGCCGCCTCATAGGTCACATCAGAAGCGGCAACATCTTTATCTCCCTGATATCGATAATTATAAAATTTGACTAAGGCAGATTTAAGCGACTCCAACAAGGTACTTCTCAACTGCTTCGACTGCTCCGCAGGGTCATCACCCAAACTGAAAATTTTCTGTTCTGTCTTTTTGTAAGAATCATAAATCGGGCCAGCAAATAAAGAGAGTTGGAGCATTATCAAAAATAAAATAAAATTGAATACCTTCATGCTATCCTAATTATCGTGAACAGATAACCTCACTCTTGAGTAGTGAACACTACTTTTTTCTTTTTTCCGAAATATTTAGCAATTTTTGTGAAACTGGGAAAAAATAGAGTCTAATTTATGGAAAGATTTACTAAGTTATCCTTATAATTTATCAAATAAAAACTTCATCATCATTCAGATAATCACATGCAACATGTTGTAAGAATAAAACCAATTTATCTTTATTTAATATAAATTTTTTTATGAAAAAAATAACAGTGATCTAGTGTCATTTGGCTTATATGCATTTGGCAGGGGGTAATCAAATTAAACATCGTGCTATTTGTGAATTTTGGAAAAAACTCGCATGCAAGGGGTATTTTAATGTACGGGCAATAACGGGCAATCAATTTATCGTAGCCGCCGATGTGACGAATCGGGCGAATGATCAAAATCAGCTTGAGCCCATGGAGCAACTAAGGCAAAAAACAAATTTCCAAAATTAACTCTACAGGTGACAAATAACCTCATAACAATCATATTTCCCACACAGCCTCATAACTGGGTCGTGTCATATTTAATCAAAGTTTCTATTTGCGATGAATAATTCTTGTATAGACCACTTATGATTCGTCATTTCTGTAGCCATTGCTGGGGTGATTTGAATTGGTTTTCCTCCCTCATACTCAGCTAGACTTGAATGTGGAAGGCAGAAATTGTAATAATTAGCAACAAAAGAATTATGCCCCTGCATATATTTGAATTTTTTTGAAAAACCCTGACTTTTACGCTCTATTCTATGATTGTGTTGGCGAAGAGTCAAATTATTCCTTTCTACAGCAAAGGTGTTCATCTGATGACTTACTGAAGAGTTTGCAATATATTCATCTAGTAGCTTTTGATCACCAAAGATTAGAGATTTGTCAACTTCCTTACATCTCCCTTTTTCTATTCTCTTAATTATTTGCCCATAACATAGAGATTTGGGTGATTGAAGCTTTCTAGTCATTGAGTCAAATTTACCATAAACTGAAAGAATGGCATCACTATATCCCTCATATCCATCAGAGGTAATCAAGAATTTATCTTCCCTCTTTGGCTTACTTCTTGTTTTTACCTTGGTCAGTAACTTTCTAGCATTCACTGAGGTCCTCTTGCCTGTTATATGCGCTAAAATGAGCTTTTCTACAGGCAATACTGCAGTAAAAGTCCAGATATCCCCTATTTCATCACTTAATCGCTCAGTCTCTGATAGATTGTATTGTTTTTTAAAGACAAAACCCCAATGCTCGTCTAATTGAATTTCATTGAAAGACAGGTTTTTGTATATATTTTTTTTCAACTTTTAGTGAATCTTCACCTGCTGCTTTAACCCAAGCAAGAACTGTATCCTTGCTGATACCAAAGACTCTTCCGGTAGCTCTAATGCCACAGCCCTCAACTGTGTTTTGTAATACCCGAGTAATGGTTTCTTTGCTTTTCTTGCGACGAAAAAAAATAGTGCCTTTATTCTCTGAAAAGCATCTACCACAAGCGGTGCACTTTAAATAGGCTATTTGTTTGTACTTACCAGACATATAAGCAAAGCGCACATTTCCTTCATTTACCTTATGATACTTATGGCAGTCTGTATTTTGACAGCTAAAACCACTTGTATCAAAGGTATATTTTCTTTTGTTCATAATGAGACATAACCTTAATTTAAGAGAGATAAGTCAATTCCTTTTTTAATTGGAAACTTTGATTAAATATGACACGACCCATAACTGATTCTTTTATTACTTGACGTGAGAGCACGCACCTAATTATCCTCTTGGGGTGTCTTTGAGATGTGGAATTGTGGGCCTTCCTAATGTTGGTAAATCTACTATATTCAATGCACTTACCAAGTCTCATGGTGCGGATGCTCAGAATTTCCCTTTTTGCACGGTTGACCCAAACGTAGGTATTGTCAATGTTCATGACCATCGTTTCAATCAGCTAGTTGAGCTTGTTCAGCCAAAAAAGAAAGTCGCCGCAAGCATGGAGTTTCTGGACATTGCAGGGATTGTGAGAGGTGCCTCCAAAGGGGAGGGTTTGGGCAATCAATTCTTGTCGCATATCAGGGAAGTTGATGCGATACTTCATATTGTTCGTTGTTTTGAAGAAGAAAATGTGACGCATGTTGCGGGAGAAATTAACCCCATCTCTGATGTTGAGACAATTGAGCTTGAACTTATTTTAGCTGACCTAGAAATTATACGGAAAAGAGAAGAAAAGCTTCTGAAGCAAGTAAAGTCAAAAGACAAAGAAGCCATCAAAGAAAGTAATATTCTTAAGAGTCTATCGAAAGCACTCAAACAAGGAAAAATGGTCAAGTTTGTTGAACTTAAAGAAGATGAGTTTCTCCAAATTAAACATCTCAATTTATTAACACATAAACCATTCATTTTGATAGGGAATCTCCATGAAAATGATATTGCTGACTTGAATTCTCTCCATTATAAGGCCCTAGCCAAATATGCACAAGAGAGAAAAGTTCCTATTTTACCGGTATCCGCGAAGGTTGAGTCAGAACTTGTAGATATTCCTCCCGAAGAAGAAAAAGAATTCCTACAAGAAATGGGACTAAAAGAGACATCCTTAAATGCGATCATTCGAGAATCGTATGCGACTTTGGGTTATATTACATTTTTTACGGCGGGTAAGCAAGAAGTGCGAGCATGGACAGCAATCCGAGGAAGTAATGCTCAAGCCTCAGCAGGCTTAATTCACACTGATATACAGCATGGCTTTATTCGAGCCGAGATCACCAGTCTCTATGATTATGTTTTATGTGGTGGTTCAAAAGAAGCTCAAAAACAAGGGAAAATGCGACTAGAAGGTAAAGAATATATTATTCAAGATGGCGATATTGCATATTTTCGTTTTAATGTATGAGGGTTCTTCAATGTTAGAACCCATAAGAAAGACTAAGATTATATGCACCCTTGGTCCGGCAACCTCAAACCCCGAAGTGTTCAAACAACTCTATAGTGCGGGTATGAATATCGTTCGTTTGAACATGTCTCATGGAACGAGAGAAAGCCATGAAGAAGGAATACGCCTGGTAAAAAGTTTTAATAAGACAGCAAATTATCCCATTGCTATATTATTAGACACCCAAGGCCCTGAAATCAGAACAGGGGACATCAAAGAAAATTATCTTCTTTCTGTGGGGGAAAAGGTGGATGTTACCGTGGATTCTGACCAATCAGTTGAGAAAAAAAACACGATTGTTATTAACTACAAAAACCTGATCCAACAAGTTTGGCCGGGCGACCGAATTACAGTAGATAATGGTCTTATTAACTTAGACGTGATTGAAAAAACAGAATTTACTCTGCACTGTAAAGTTGTAGACGGAGGCCTCATCAAATCAAGGCGACACATTAATCTTCCAGGAATTCGAGTAAACTTACCAGCCATCACTTCCAAAGATAAACAAGATATCACATTTGCCCTTAAACACGATATTGACTTTATCGCACTTTCTTTCGTACGGACGCCCAATGATGTAAAAGAATGTCAAGAAATCATTCATAAAAATAATGGACATGCTCAAGTAATCGCCAAAATTGAAGATCGTTTTGGTGTCGAAAACTATAAAGAAATTATTGAAGTAGCCTATGGGGTCATGGTAGCTCGGGGAGACTTAGGAGTGGAAGTCCCTATCGAAGAATTACCCATTATACAGAGACGCATCATTAAAGAAGCCGCCGAACAAGGGAAGAGAACAATCGTCGCAACCCATCTACTTGAGACAATGATCAATCATCCAATACCAAGTCGTGCTGAGGTTACCGACGTAGCCAATGCTACCTATGAAGAAAGTGATTGTGTCATGCTTTCAGGAGAGACCTCTATGGGTAAGTATCCTGTTAAATGCGTGGAAAAACTGCATACAATATGCCTCCGAACAGAACGATCAGGCGGTATTCAATGGGCTTATCACCGAAAAACAAGCAAACTAAAAGAAAAGCTCTGTAAAGCCGCTGTTGAGTTAGCCAATAGCCAAAAAGCTCCTGCGATTCTTGTCATTACCCGTAGAGGTTTGACCGCAAATACGGCAGCCTCTTTCCACCCAAAATACTCTGCAATATTTGCTTTTACCAATATGAGTGCCGTCCGTAGGAAATTAATTATGAGTAGGGGATGTTGTCCCTTTCGCATTGATTTTTCAGAAAATCCCGAAAAAACGATACAAACTGCGATTCAACTAATTCTAAAACGAAAACTCCTTGCCAAGGGTTCAACTGTGATTGTTATCTCTGACATTATTGCAACAAAAGAACGTATTGACACGATTCAAGTTAGAAGCTTGCATTGAGCGAATGAAAAATGCGCTTATTTCAACTTATGATAAAACAGGCATTTCTGAGCTCGCAAAATTTCTCGTTGCTTCAGGAGTTCACATCTATTCAACAAGTGGCACATTTAGAGCACTAAAAGAAAATAATATTACTGCCACAAAAATAGAAGACTATACTCAATTTCCTGAGATGTTAGGGGGACGTGTCAAATCGTTACATCCAAAAATTTATGCTGGGATTCTTGCCCAAGAAGACGTTGCTGCAGATATCAATGACCTAAAAGGGCACGACATCACGACATTTGATTTGGTTTGCGTAAACCTTTACCCTTTTGAAGATTTCATAAAAACAAGTGAATCTGACCAATGGGGGGCAGACACTTTTTTTCATCAAGCGATGGAAATGGTTGATATCGGTGGCCCGAGCATGATTCGAGCAGCTGCCAAAAATCATAAATTTACAATTGTTCTTACCCATCATGACCAATATCAAGAATTCACATCAGAATTCACATCAGGAAATGGAAAGCCCTCAACCTCCTACCGAAAGAAACTTGCGGCACAGGCATTTAATTTGACTGCTAGTTATGATGCAATGATTGATCATTTCTTTTCTTATGCTCTTGATATTCGTGATCATAGCCGGCTTAACCTTTCATTAAAACAAGATCAAATATTACGTTATGGCGAAAATCCTCATCAAAATGCTTCCCTATATATTTCTGCTGAGGCAACTCAAAAGAATTGGGAGCAAATCCACGGAAAAGAGTTATCGTATAATAACCTACTTGATCTTGAATCGGCTTTGTCGGTTGCGAAAGATTTTCAAGAGCCCTCGTGTTTCATTTTCAAGCATACCAACCCCTGTGGAGCAGCCATTCATGATGACCAGCTTACCTCCCTCGAGATGGCTATTTGTTCTGACCCAGCTAGTTGCTTCGGTGGAGTTGTTTTGTTTAATAAACCACTTCTCTCTAAAACGGCAGAAAAGCTAAAAGATATTTTTTTTGAAATCATTATCGCACCAAAGTTTTCTGAGCCCTCTCTCAAGATATTGAAAGTAAAAAAAAACCTTAGGCTACTTGAATACAATTCAAGATATCCCCAAAATAAAAATTTGCCAAAACGGCGAATATTTGGCGGTGAAGATTTTTTTTTGATTCAGGATACCAATGAAAAAACTTGGGTGAAAGACAACTTGAAAGCGGTCACCACGGCCACTCCCAACGAGAATGACTTTCAAGAGCTTTTTTTTGCATGGAGATTGGTCAAACATATTAAATCAAATGCAATTGTCTTTTCAAAGAGTTGTCAAAGTTTGGGAATTGGAGCAGGTCAGATGAGTCGTATTGATGCAGCAAAATTAGCGATTCAAAAAGCTCAATCCCAAAAGCATGATTTAGCCGAGAGCTATTTAGCCTCCGACGCTTTTTTCCCTTTTAGAGACGTTGTCGATATTGCGGTAGAAGAAAAAGTGAGGGCGATTGTCCAGCCGGGTGGTTCTATTCGTGATAAAGAGAGTATTAAAGCCGCCAATGAGGCTGGAGTCATTATGCTTTTCACTAGAATGCGTCACTTTAGGCATTAAATTCGGCTTGACGAAGTGTCTTTGTTTACCCAAAAGTGCTCGTGATTCTTTCTGGTTTAGAGATTGCAGAGCGCTTGGAAAGTGACATCGTAATTCAACCTTTTGATAAAGAGAGGCTTAACCCAAACTCATATAACCTATCTTTGCACGGCGAGCTTCTTTGCTACGACAAGCCATTGCTTGATATGAAAGAGAAAAATACAACCCATAAGATTGTTATTCCCCAAGATGGTATTATTTTAGAACCAAATAAGCTTTATCTTGGGCGTACCGTCGAATATACAGAAACCTTTAATTTGGTACCCATGCTAGAAGGGCGGAGTAGTGTTGGTAGACTAGGTCTTTTTGTGCACGTGACCGCTGGTTTTGGAGATGTTGGCTTCAAGGGTTTTTGGACACTTGAGATATTTGCTGTTCAGCCCATTAAAGTATATCCAGGTGTCCAGATATGTCAAATTTTCTACCACTCTATCGAAGGGAAGCACATTAACTACACAAACGGAAAATATCAGAACAATGCAGGAGTTCAAGCCAGCATGCTCTTTGAAGATTTCTCAAAGCAAAAAGTTCATACAACCAGCTCCCATAGCTCAGATGGATAGAGCGGTGCCCTCCTAAGGCATGCGGCCAGGTTCGAGTCCTGGTGGGAGCAAACTTTTGAGGAAGACTCAAAAAAAGGTGTGCGGGAGTTCTTAATCGATCAAACCTGTTTCCTTGGGTGAAACTGTATTGCCCACACCTACCACGGTCTACGGCACATGTCTCAAGGAATCGTGATAAACTCAGTAATTGAGAATCAGTAAAG
>CBDBLF010000005.1:0-6712 GCA_965206985.1 Spirochaetota bacterium
ACATTTTTTTAAATTTTTAAAAAGACTTTAAAAGCAATGTTGCTGCTTTAAAAATGCAAGCATGTAACATACACCCTTTGAGAGCCAGATTTACTTTTTTTTAATATTTGCTTAAGGTAATAAGCAACCACACTCAAGACAATTTGGCTATTGGAGGAAAAGATGGGAGGGGGGGGGGGTGAAGGGCACCAGATAATAAAATTAGCCTCAAGACATAAAAAAAAAGTCCTAGAAAGATAATTTAAATTTAAATAAATGATTTAATTTTTTTAATTAATGGGGAAACTACTTAAAAAAATTTTTTTTAAAAGGACAAGTCACTTTAAAGGGTAATTGAACTAGAAAAAAAAATTTATTTATTATTTATTTTTGTCTTATTTTGTTGTCCTTGATGCATAACCTGGTATAAAAAAAAGTTTGGAAAAATTTTGTGCAAACTTAGCTTAAAAATTTTACTTCCTGTGGGGCGTAACTAGTCATTGCCGGGCACATGGGGGACAGCTGCAGCCAGAAATGAATGGCACCAGTGATAAAGTATCATGAACTGTAGCCACGTTTGGTGGGAAGGGTGGACTCATCAGGCTAAGGACTGGTGGGGCTGTGCCCTCTTTATAGTGAAGTGTGTGTGGTGAAAGACTGTGGTGGGGATGGTGGGTGCACATCAGCAAGCACATGCCCCCTTGACAATGGGGAATTCACTATTTCAACAAACTTCAACAATTCCTTAGGTCAGGAGGGCCAATTCCACAAGTAAGTCCAGGATTGGTAGCAGCACATTGACATCTAGCATAATAGCAACTGAGAAAGAGTTGTGGAGTTGGAAATCTGAAGAAATAAATGAAGAGATCTGTCCCCTGGGAGAGTACAATAATTATTCATACCTTCAGATCCTATCGATAATGCTCCTCAGTTCCATCTATATCTGATTCAGATACAGAAAATGAGGATCAAAGACTTTCTGATTTGTCATGATAAAATATAGCTATTTGCAATAAAAAAAATTTTTTTGGCTATGGCTACTTTTGGTGTGGAGCTAGATATTTAATAGCTAGCTAGTTATATAGCAAACTGTTTAATTGTTCTTTTTTACACTAGGTTACAACATTTATAGCTACTAGCCCAGGGTAGTTACTGGCTATAAATGTTATAACCTAGTGTAAAAAAAGTACAATTGCACAGTTTGCTATATAGCTAGCTAGCTAGCTATGAAATACCTAGCTCCACATAAAAAATGGCAAGCTAGCTAGCAAATATTACCAAAATAAGATACTCATTTTCTGTAGCTATATAGCTAGCTATTAAATATCTAGCTCCACCCCTAAAGTAGCCAAAGCTAAAAATTTTTTTACAAATAGCTATATTTTATCATGACAAATCAGAGAGTCTTCATCCTCATTTTTAGTACCTGAATCAGAGATAGATGGAACTGAGGAGCAGTATAAATTTATCTGAAGGTATGAATAATTATTGCACTCTCCCTGGACTTACCAGGTGGAATTGGCCCTCCTGACCTCAGTAATTGTTGAAGTTTGTTGAAATAGCGTATGAGCCATTCATTTCTGGCTGCAGCTGTCCCCCATGTGATGTCAATGACTAATTACACCCCTCACAGGAAGTAAAATTTTTAAGCTAAGTTTTCTTCATGAATATTGCACAAAAAATTTCCAAACTCTTTTTATACCAGGATATGCATCAAGAACAGCAAAATAAGGCCATAAAAAAAATTAAAAAAAAAAATTTTTTTTTCCAGTTCAGTTACCCTTTAAAGATATTTAAAAAAAAAGAAGAAGAGTTAACCATTAAATAGTGATAAAGAAAAGTAAAGGGAATGACATAAAATATAGCAAAATTGAGGGGAAAAAGTACCAGGGTTCAGGGAATGGTCTATATTGGAACCACTATACCTAGCTTTATATTCCATTTTATTTCATTTCTTTCATTTTAAATTATTCCTCATGGCTATTTCTACATTTATCATTTTAATATCTTTAAAGTGTTTATCTCCTTTTGTTTCACTTTAAAGAATCCTTCAAAGACTTTTTACACATCAGTAATGGATCTACATAGGATCCACCTTGTTGATGGTGACCATCATCACAAGGATACTAGAAATCACAAAACCACCAAGCCAATGAAATTAAGAGAACCACTGGGCCGATTGGGGTACAATTTTTCTTAAGTACTTGGGATGGGTGTGGGGTGGTTATGCACCATTAATTTTTTTGTTTGAATTTTTATCTATCCATCTTTCTTTTCTTTTTTTTCTATTAGTGCATAACCATTGGGATTTAGAGAACCTCCAGGCCAGTTGGAATAAAATTTTAACATGAGCACGGGGTGGGGATGGAATTGTAATTACATGATTAAATCTTAAATTGCCATTTTTTGTCTATCTTTCTCTATTTGCCTGTATTTAGATTATCAATTAATCTTATATTATTTGTATATAACCACTGGGATTTAGAGAACCGCTTGGACGATTGGGATAAAATTTGGCATGAGCATGTGGTGATGGCAGGTGTTGATTTCTACATAACTTAATACAAAATTACAGGATTTTTTACCTATTATATTTTTTTATTTGTGTGTATGTAACCACTGGGGCCAGATCCAGCATGGTTATGAACTTGGCCCTACCTAATCTATCAATAAACTTTTCCATTTTTGCATCAGGTGGTCATCACTTGGTCATTCTCTGCTAATGCACACACACACATGCACACACACACACCCATCCACACACACACACTTGGGGGCGGATCCAGGGGTAGTTCGTTGAGTTCATCTCATCCGAACTACCCCTTTCAAGAAAAAATATGGTAAAGGGTAGTTTTGTAGGTGCCACTAGCTCAGACCTTCCAACTCACCCACATCTAGAGGGAATCACCCTCATTTTTTCATTGTCACCCTCTCACCACATAATATTTGAAATCTGCCTCATTTTTCCACTAGTTCCGATGTTTGTTTCTGTTTCACAAAGTCTGAGTGCCAACAGAGATATCATGCAAAGTGCTTGAGAGTATCCATGGCAACATTATGGTCCATCAATTTAATGCACATTTTTTCATTGTCACCCTCTCACCACATAATATTTGAAATCTGCCTCATTTTTCCACTAGTTCCGATGTTTGTTTCTGTTTCACAAAGTCTGAGTGCCAACAGAGATATCATGCAAAGTGCTTGAGAGTATCCATGGCAACATTATGGTCCATCAATTTAATGCACAGAATGAATCTAATAATAATGCTAAATATTACTTATTAGTTCCATGTAATAACCAAATTATTCGTTGTGCAATTTGTGCTACCAACCTATTCACTTATGCTATGGACGTTGATGACACTGACTCTGCCCTGAAGGAGGCTAGAGCTGAAACTGATTTGGGCACAGACAAGGAAGATGAGTTATTAAGGTTGATATAAACCCAATCATAGGTGGCTTGTTAGAGCTTAAAATTGATGCGTATACTTTATAGTGAAATTGATATAGCTATACTCCTAGCTCTTGGTGCTTGTGATAAGGATTGATTCCCTAACATTCACTGTCTCCCAGTAAATGCTTGCATACTATGTATTTCTAATGCTGAGGCAGAAAGATGATTTTCTCTTCTGAGAAGAATAAAGACCAATTTAGATCCACTATGAGTGAGTAGTGTTTGTCAGATATATATGCCATTGCCATGCACTGGGGGAATTTCCTTCATCGAGGAGCATCTGGAATAACATAGGAAGACACACCACTTCTGGCAGAGTTGGATGATACATTTGAATGAAGTTTGTCAGGCTTTTTTTTTAAGCTGATCCAAGAAGACTTTTCATGTTTATCTGTTTGATAAATGATATATTATAATATGATTGTATGTTCTGAAGGGTTGGTGTTGATTATTTTAATAATGATATTCTGATGTTCTAAATTTTGGGTGCTGGTGCAATGGCTACTATGTATGGCTGAGGTCATAATTTGTATGAGTGGTTAAAGTTGTGGCCACACCACCCACTTTTAATAATTGCAAGATCTGCCCCTGCTTCTTTGTTGCAATTTGGGACTTTGTAAACTAACTACATTTTTAATATATTTTTCATCATTTTATACCTTTCCCACTCCTGGGAACTGATCTAAATAATAATAAATGATTTTTTTTAAATTCCTGGCAATTATAATAAAAAAAATAAAATAATTATTATAGCAAAAATTAATACAGCATTATTCAAATAATTAAGTTTTATTTAAAACATTAATGTCAATTCTTTGGAATTTGCCTTTTTCCTTTACCTGAAAATGAATAATAAAAAACAAGTATTGAAAGAATTACATCGTCTGCAGGAAATGGTGAAGCAGTCGGGACTACATTGTTGTTGGATGACAAATAATATATTTAGTTCAAAGGGAAAAAAGGAAACCACACCCACCGTGTAATCTTCCTCATAAATTTTGTCGGAGGTTGGAAAGCCTGCTAGCTATAACAATAGTTGTTGGCTTCATCTAACTTTCATACTGCAGTAATGCCCCTTTTCAGCTTAGTTGTTGGCTCCAGCTAACTTTCATACTCACAATAGTACATTTTTCACCATAACTGATTCGGCAAAGGTAAGTTTAGGTAAGTTTCCTCGCTACTAGGAGCAAAAGCTTTAGCTATAGGCTAACTGCAGTCATGCAGGTCGATAAAATCAATTAGATACTAATCCCACTATAGTTAGCTAGCTGGACTATAAGTTAATAGCTAGTGTATTCTGCCATGAGAAAGAATGACTGGTACTTGGAATTGGAATGGAACCACATCAGAAAGCTACTGGTTTTTATATAAAGTGTCTCCCTTTAATTTTTTTATTGTTATTTTAGTAAGTATGAGCCTTTTAAGTACTTTACACAGTGTTACAGTTAAACTACAGCATCAGCACTGGATATCATTAGTGATTATGAACAAATCAGTGATGTTCAAAATGAGTTTGAGTTTGCTTAAAATTAATATAGATGAGGAATTTTATATTTAGTTTAAAGAGGTAGTTAAAATTATTGTTTGTGAAAATGAACACTCAACAGCCAGATCAAGCTTCTGAAGAAGTATCTCCATCAACATGTCAGAAGAAAGATAAAACTGATTGATATGGATTAGCTGGTACAGTTGTTTGCAATTCAACATCCTAAAAGAATGTTATTTGTGTCCTAGGATGGACAGAAACAATAATTTTTGACAAACGTACACATATTTAGTTCCTCTTTTCTTTATTATTTTTTGTTGCTTTGTTTTGTGAGTTTGTAAAGGGTGTGTCTTTTGACAAAATGGGTGCAGTTTTGGTTAATTCATAAAAGAACTGTCCCTTCTGAAATACTGGATCCGCCCCTGCACACACACGTGTGCATGCATGTACGTACGTATGTACCAGAGAGTATGGTAGTACTCTCTAAGTATGGATGATCACCAAAGAAATGGCAGCCTCATTGACTAATACAACATGAAAGCTTACTTTCTCTGCTATGGTTCAAACATAGGCCACAAAACTCACCTGCAGCCATATAAGCTGCTACACAAACTACCTGGTTATTTTCTGTCCTCCAAATCAATTGCTAAAGTAGCGAGTGCAGACTCGGTCAAAATCACCAAATGTTCACCATCTTCCTTCTTATAATTTATATTCTTCATTTCCAGGACTAGAGCCTAACTGTCTACAGCAAAAAAAAATGCAATTAGTTATACTATCAGCTTACTATATCTTTGGACCAGGTCCATGACCACTCACTTCATTTGCTTCACCATGCTAACAAACTACCGAAGTATATCCCAGACTAATAGCTGCAGTGTTAAGTTGAAACTGCCATTTTGACACTACCAATTCTATGTCCACAATTAAAAACTGGTTTGTGCATTAGGCTATGAATATCATTACCAGCGCTATGCTCCCAAATCTTGAATGTAAGTCAAATTCAGTAGCTAAATTTGTTACAGCTTGCCATAGAATTATTATAGCTAGCTAACTGGTACTTCCTCATAATTAATTAAGAGTAATTGAGCACTGTAGCAGGTAGAGTGCACACTTGGGGATACCAATCTTTTTTTTTTATCGAAAGGGGGGAACAAAAATCGATAAAAATGAAGAATAAAGAAAAGGAAGGAGAGAAGAGAAAACAGATCCATCCATCTGGGCTGGAGTTCAGCAGAGTTTTCTGGAATGCAGGGAAACACCTTTTCAGGGCACCTAGCAAAGTTCTTGCAACCAGCAGTGCTTCAGCTGCACATTGAAGGGACCACTGCCAGCAAGATCGGCATGGTCGAGCACCTTGACCATAAGACCAAGGCCCTCATCATTTTCTTCCAGGAGACCAATTGCACCTGCTTCCCAAGCAGGAAGCAAGGTCTAATCACATTTGTTCATATAAGCCAGTCCTAGACACTTGCCACATGCAGGTCAATCTCATGAAGATTCTGAGATCAAATGGTTGTGTGTGGACGTGCTGGACTAAAGATCATCAGCGTCTACAAACCTCCATCCTTGCACCTTTTGACAACGTCCCTTCGGGTGTTCCCTTCCCATGTGTGTATGCTTGTGATATAAATTGCCAGAATGTGCAGTGGGTACACAGAGCCAATACATCCAACGGATGATGTTTGGTTGAGTTGGCAGCAAATAATAACTTAATGCTACTTGAGAACCCAAAGGTGCAGCCAGTTTCACTTCTGGGCGCTGGAACACTAGAACCAATCCGGACCTGGCCT
>CBDBLF010000006.1:0-21421 GCA_965206985.1 Spirochaetota bacterium
CAAAACATATTGACAATAATGGCAAAATATTGAAAGCCAATTATGTTTACGACTTGAAAAAAAACTTACTCAAAACGAAGGAGTATAAAAGCAATCAGCTCCTCAATCAGAAGCTCTATAAAATATAGAGTGGAGTGATTGAAAGTTTGATATAAATGCAGATGTGGATAATCTCAGAGCTTTATTTGAAGAAGGGTTCTGAATCTCCCAAATGATTGAATCGCCCAGTTCATCGGGTGCCATGATTATTGCGAAGTTCTCAAGTGGTTATTCAGCGGTGTGCTTCGTCAGGAAGATGGCCTGTTATGAATTGATTGTGGCACGCAAAAGTTAGGTATTGTTCTTACACCAAGAAAACGGACATTTTTTTTGATAGTGAGGCTTTTTCTAGCGAAAAACGATGGAGGGTGAGCTGGGGAAATCTCTTTTGAAAAGTCTAGGGGTAGGGTATAAGCGAAATCGAGATACAGACTTATAAGACATGTTCCATGAAAGAAATTGTTTGGTATGATAAATAGAAGACTTTATGATAAAGAGACTTCAAGAGCTTTTGACCTGCGGGATATCTAGAAGTGCGTGAATTCTGGGGTTGAAATTTGAGTTATTGATAAGGGCTCTGGTGAGAGTGTTACCTCAAAGATATTGAGTCAAGTCTTTGTTCTTGTATGCGAGAAAGAAAAAAATGACCCCTTTATGTCAAAGTTCTTACTTACGGCACTGATTCAAAAAAGTACAGGTGGCTTGCTTGGCGTGGTGCATAGATTTATTTTTGCCGGAATTGGAGTTACTCTACTAAACTCAAAAGAAAAAGTGGTCTTATTTCATAAAGGATTTGGCTCAATTTTGGACAAGATAAATGAAACAATTGATTTTTTAAGCAAAGAAGGGGAATCTCAGACGCAAAATTTTGGTCGTGTCATATTTAATCAAAGTTTCCAATTAAAAAAGGAATTGACTTATCTCCCTTAAATTAAGGTTATGTCTCATTATGAACAAAAGAAAATATACCTTTGATACAAGTGGTTTTAGCTGTCAAAATACAGACTGCCATAAGTATCATAAGGTAAATGAAGGAAATGTGCGCTTTGCTTATATGTCTGGTAAGTACAAACAAATAGCCTATTTAAAGTGCACCGCTTGTGGTAGATGCTTTTCAGAGAATAAAGGCACTATTTTTTTTCGTCGCAAGAAAAGCAAAGAAACCATTACTCGGGTATTACAAAACACAGTTGAGGGCTGTGGCATTAGAGCTACCGGAAGAGTCTTTGGTATCAGCAAGGATACAGTTCTTGCTTGGGTTAAAGCAGCAGGTGAAGATTCACTAAAAGTTGAAAAAAAATATATACAAAAACCTGTCTTTCAATGAAATTCAATTAGACGAGCATTGGGGTTTTGTCTTTAAAAAACAATACAATCTATCAGAGACTGAGCGATTAAGTGATGAAATAGGGGATATCTGGACTTTTACTGCAGTATTGCCTGTAGAAAAGCTCATTTTAGCGCATATAACAGGCAAGAGGACCTCAGTGAATGCTAGAAAGTTACTGACCAAGGTAAAAACAAGAAGTAAGCCAAAGAGGGAAGATAAATTCTTGATTACCTCTGATGGATATGAGGGATATAGTGATGCCATTCTTTCAGTTTATGGTAAATTTGACTCAATGACTAGAAAGCTTCAATCACCCAAATCTCTATGTTATGGGCAAATAATTAAGAGAATAGAAAAAGGGAGATGTAAGGAAGTTGACAAATCTCTAATCTTTGGTGATCAAAAGCTACTAGATGAATATATTGCAAACTCTTCAGTAAGTCATCAGATGAACACCTTTGCTGTAGAAAGGAATAATTTGACTCTTCGCCAACACAATCATAGAATAGAGCGTAAAAGTCAGGGTTTTTCAAAAAAATTCAAATATATGCAGGGGCATAATTCTTTTGTTGCTAATTATTACAATTTCTGCCTTCCACATTCAAGTCTAGCTGAGTATGAGGGAGGAAAACCAATTCAAATCACCCCAGCAATGGCTACAGAAATGACGAATCATAAGTGGTCTATACAAGAATTATTCATCGCAAATAGAAACTTTGATTAAATATGACACGACCAAAATTTTGTTGAATTGATCAAAAAACAAGTTGAAAAAAATATTAAAGTGGGAGAGAGAAGGATGATAGTACCCCCCTACGACCATCATTAGTTGGTTCAGAATTGGTTCAAATCAAGTTATTTGGTTCAAAAGGCTTGGGTTTACTGGTAGAGCAAGTGAAAGACATTTTCCTAAAAAAGGTGCATCAAAAGGCCGACGTTAAATCATCAAATAAAACAGAGGTTCCTAATGAAGCACCCTTCTCAGGTTATTTGTCTAAACAGGTATTCGGCAGTAATGCGAAATAGTAAAGACAAAAAGTTATACAGAATGCAAATGGTTCATTATGCCAAGAAGCATGGTTTCAAGCCAACAGCCAGAATGTTTAAAACGACTGTAAAAACAGTAAAAAAGTGGTTTCGTAGGTTTGAATCAGAGAAATACGTTGGCTTGGAAGACAAGAGCCACGCTCCACACTACTCACCACATGCAATCACAGACTTTGAAAAGGCTTATGTTTGCTTTCTTAAAAAGAAACGTCGAGGCTTTGGTGCTCAGGAACTGAAGAATGTTTACCAACTAGACTTGAGTGTCAAGGCCATTCGCAGAGCGTGGAGGGAGCAAGCACTCTTGAAAAAAAAGCGTAGAAAACATAAAACGAAGCAAAATTTGCGTGAAATTAAGAAATTATGGGGTTTATTTAAGCAATTTGACGTAGATACGAAGCATTTATACGATATTCCTGAGCTTTGGCCTTATATTCAGGAAAATATTGTACCGAAATATCAATATACCTTCAGAGAAGTTTTTTCTGGCTTACAATTTCTAGCTTTTGCAGATGAGTATAATATGGCATACTCTTGTCTGTTTATGGAGGTAATTTTAGATCATCTTGTAAAATCAGGGGTTGATTTAAAGAAAAATAATACGAGAGGGCAAACAGATAATGGCTCAGAGTTTATTGGTGCTTGGAATAAAAAAGGAGATTCGGAGTTTACAAAAGTATTAGCCAGTTATGGTGTGCCACACCAGACGATCCCTGCTGGAGCGCATACTTGGCAGTCTGATGTTGAAACGACTCATAGATTGATTGAGGATCACCTTTACCTGAATGAAACGTATAATTCAAGAGAAGACTTTCTCAACAAAGCTGGCTCCTATCTATTGATGTTCAATTCAATAAGAAAAAATTCTTACAAAGAGAATAAATCGCCCTGGCAGCTGATCCGAGAGGAAAGCACAACTATTGACAAACAAATATTAAATTTACCACCGTTTCGACTGGACTATTTATTTCAAAAGATGCCAATGGTCGTAGGGGGGTACAATCCTATTCTCCATCCCTAAAAAAATATTAAAGATGTCCAAAAGCACTTTACGACTTCAGGTGAGAAAATTTCTAAAGAATAAATTAAAATCATTACCCAAAATTTTAACATTAACGATACCTGCCGTTATATTTTTTGTTTGGGTATGGCTTCTCTTTGTGAGACTGCAAAAAGATGTGGTTGTTGAAATTGAAAACCTCATCTCAAAAAATCGATGGATAGAAGTTATTCAAAGTATTGAGAGTATCCTAGAGAAGAATGATCGTCCTCAAGTTCATTTATATGTTTTTGGCTCGGTTGCTAAGTTTGGTCTTGAAGAAAAAAAAAAGCTAAAACAAGAGGATATTAATAATCTAAAAAACATTCGTGATTATAATTATGAACTGATTCGACGTGATTCTACGGGCATCTATTTAAGAGAAAGTTTTTTTTATCGCTTTAGAAAATTTCCACGATCAAAAAGGTTTACCAAATTATTATGTGAGTATCTTGACTACTTTCCTGATGCTCTTGAACACGAAAAAAAGTTTCAACAACTATTTTTAACATCTTTGTCACCTGAGGTTAACTGGACAAATATTGATCCTATTTGTTTACGTCATATGTTTGACAAGAGGGTGTCTTTTCTGAAGACGATTACACGCTCACCCATAAAAAAATCACGCCCGATGAGAATGCAACCTTATATGAACTCAAAGTTAATTCGAAATGTTCGACCCAAAGAAAGAGTTTTTATTAGAGAAAAATATGGAGTGAATGAGGCAATCAACACCGAACAAAAAAAATGGCTCTACATCATAGACGAGCTTGGCAGGTCAGGTTGGGTTCTTAGCAAAAATTTTTCAAACTTTTGATTCTAAGAATACCTTCTCCCATTTACCCTTTTTGATATGTTCTTGTACATTCGTTTTGATTGAAAGGTGGCAGTCTGTGGCAATTTTGGTTCTCGCCTTTTTCATACCTTTTTTTTGATTACTTGATGATTGTATTATTTTTAAGTAAGGCTCTATCTTAATAGGAGGACCGTAGTGTACATGAACTTTTTGATAGATAAGCCGCTTTTCTGTGTCGATGACATCTTCTGGCATGTTAAACAATCTTCTGGCAAATTTTGGAAATAAGATTGACTCATATTTTTCTTTCCTGGGTAAAATAGAAATTGGCACAATAGGAACTTTACATCTTAGGGCGTAATCTGCAAAACCCTCATAAAATTCACCCAAGTCAAGATGTTGCAAATTCTCGACGATTGTCTTATGACCTTCGGGAAATATTCCAATGGGTTGCCCAGCAGCGAGTACGGCTTTACAGGTTTTGTAGCCCCTAATTTGATCAACTCGGGATGTTGACATAGGTATTGCACCTGATTTTCTTAGGATAAAACCTACTCCCGGAAGATCAAAGACGTAATAATCTGATATCCACGCGATATATCGGGGACACGTAGAGACAATTACCCAAGGGTCCATATCTGAACGGTGATTGCTAACGAAGAGTAATCCGCCCTCTGGAGGAATATTTTCTACACCTGAACTTTGAACATCAACCAAGAGCTTGAGTATGGGGTCCAATATATTCTTTGCTAAAAAATAGCTATTCATTTTTTTTGTTAAATCTAATTTATCTGTCTGCACCACTAAATGAACATCCTGGGCTAATTGCCTTACTTGATAAGATTACGTAAATATACTTCCAATATTTTTTTATTCTATTTGCCATGTTTCTCCCGAATGGAGTAGATCAAGTAGTTTTCCTCGACCCTTTTCTTTTATACTTGCTTTTTTTTGTTTCTCAAGATTATTTTCATAAGTGGTAGACTCTACTTTACGAATGACTCCCATCACAGTCGGCATTGGCTCTTTCATGCTTGCTAACATAAAGTGTAGATAAGGCTCAGGGTCAGATGGGTCATGAATCAATATTTCTGATTGTTTCGTGTTGTTGAGTAAGGCAACTTCAGGTTTGCCTGTTTGAGGGTTGAGTCGTAAAGCACGGTCATTCTCTTTGCCAAAGATCATTGGTTTACCATCTTCAAGAAAAAGAATCATGTCATCCCTTACATTTTTATCTAAAATATTTTTAAATACATCATTGTTAAAGATGTGACAATTTTGATAAATTTCTACGCATGATGCACCTTGATGGGTGTATGCCTCTTTCAATGTGGCCTGCATGTGCTTCCCTAGGATATCCGCTGTTCTAGCAATAAAGTTTGCATTGGCACCCAGAGCAGTTTTCAAAGGAGTGAGCGGTTGATCAATACTGCCATCGGGAGTAGATTTTAACTTTGAACCCACGTGTGAAGTTGGTGAATATTGCCCTTTTGTCAAACCATAGACTTGATTGTTAAATAATAATAGGTTGATGTTGATATTTCTTCGGAGTACATGTAAAAAATGATTTCCTCCAATGCTCAAAGAGTCACCATCCCCTGTGACCACCCACACATCTAAGTCGGGGTTCATAACTTTAACGCCTGTGGCAAAGGCGGGAGCCCTTCCGTGGATGCTGTGCATACCGTACGTGTTCATGTAATAAGGGAAACGAGCGGCACAGCCAATCCCACTAATGAACACTTGTTTTGCTTTTTCTTCTATGAGATCAGGCATTATTTTTTGCACGCTTGCCAAAATAGAATAATCACCGCAACCGGGACACCAGCGAACTTCTTGTGATGACATGAAATCTTTTCTGGTATATGTAAGTTCCACCATATCTTTTACTCCTCCTTTATTTTTTAATTTTTTTAATTGGTTCTGTGATATCCTTGATGTGGAAAGGGTTTCCTTGAACCTTATTAATCTTGTGAACGTGGATGCTATAGGTACCTTGGAGCAAAAACGCTAGTTGTCCCATATTTAGCTCGACTACAAAAATATGTTTATAACGGCTCAATATTTCTTCCAAGTCTTTAGGGAAAGGAGAAATATAGTCTATGTGAACTTGATCAACAAAAATATTTTCTTGGGTTAGTAAATTAATCGCGTCTTTAATGGCACCGTAGGTGGAACCCCAACCCATCACAAGGGTGTCTGTTTTTTTGTTGCTTCTGACTTCAAGAGGGGGTATATCGTTTGTGATTCGTTGAACTTTGGACGCTCTTAGCTCGACCATTTTTTGATGATTCTTAGCTTCATAGCTAACATTCCCCGTGTTTTCCTCTTTTTCAAGACCACCAATTCGATGTTCTAGGCCAGGTGTGCCCAGTTTGACCCAGTCTCTAGCCAAAGTTTCTTTGTCTCTGGCATAGGGCATAAATTGACCCCCATTGGATAGGCCTTCTTTGAATCTAATATCAAAAGTAGGCAGCTCCTTTTCTGAAGGTAGTCTCCATGGTTCAGAACTATTGGCAAGATATGCATCTGAGAGTAAGACGACAGGTAGCATATATTTCACTGAAATTTTAAAAGATTCAATTGTTTTATAAAAACAGTCAGAGGGTGATCTAGCTGCAATAACACAAAGAGTGGATTCTCCATTTCGACCAAATAGAGCTTGGAGGAGGTCTCCTTGCTCCGTTTTTGTAGGAAGACCAGTTGAAGGTCCACCTCGTTGCAGATTGATAATGACTAGGGGTAGTTCCAGCATGACGCATAAATTCATTGCTTCTAATTTCAGAGAAAAACCCGGGCCTGATGTCGTGCAACATCCTAAATAACCAGCAAAAGAAGCTCCTATCGCAGATGAGATGGCCGCAATTTCATCTTCAGCCTGAAAAGTTTTAATATCAAAATTTTTTCTATGTGATAGGTAGTGCAGGACATCCGAGGCAGGAGTAATTGGATAAGACCCCAAAAAAACAGATGTTTTTGATAATTCTGATGCCGCGATGATTCCCATTGAGATAGCTTCGTTACCCGTGATATTGCGATAAAGGCCTGGCTCAAGAGGTGCTTTATCAATTTTAAAATAAATAGGCAGAAGTTCGACCGTTTCTGCATAATTTCTACCTGCCTTCAAAGCTAAAACATTTGCTTGCGCAATTTTTTTTCTATCTTTAAATTTTTTTTCTAACCAACGTACTGTTGGATCGAGAGAACGAGAAAATAGCCAATAGGCAACCCCCAAAGCAAACATATTTTTGCTACGCTCTTTTTCTTTATCTCGGATATCCATCTCATTGAGGGCTTCAATGGTAAGTTTCGTTATAGGAAGCGAAATAGTTTGATATTTTTTTAATGAATCATCGTTGCGGGGGTCTTGGTCAAAATTTGCTTTTGTGAGGTTTGTTTCTTTAAAGGCATCTTCATTCAAAAGGATAACACCGTTTTCCTTTAAATCGTGTAGGTTCGCTTTAAGTGCGGCCGGATTCATTGCGACCAAAACATCAAGCTCATCGCCAGGGGTCATTATATTTCGAGAAGAGAAATGAATTTGGAATCCAGATACTCCTGCAATGGTTCCTTGAGGAGCTCTTATTTCAGCAGGAAAATCAGGTAACGTTGATAAATCATTTCCTAGTAGTGCCGTCGTGGTGGTAAATTGGTTACCTGTAAGTTGCATTCCATCACCAGAGTCGCCCACAAAGCGAATGACGACTTGATCAAGACTTTCTTCTTTTTTCTCAGACTGATTCGACCACTCCTTGAAAGAGGGTATTTCTGTAATTGATTGCATGTTGTACGTTTTAGTGGGATTTAGAAAGCTTGTTGAGAAAAACAACCATGGGTGAAGCTATGAAAGAGGAGGAGTAAGTTCCCACAATAATTCCAAGTATAAGAACTAAGGCCATTTCTTTAAGCCCCTCACCTCCATAAAAATATACAGCAAATACAGATAAGAGTGTTGTCAGTGAAGTGATCAAGGTTCTGGTCATCGACTCTGTGATGGATTTATCAATAATTCTTTCAAACCCAATAGAACTATTGACTAAGTTTTCTCTGATCCGATCAAAGACCACAATGGTGTCATTGATTGAATAACCCAGTATTGTGAGGAGTGCCGCAACAACAGGAATTGAAAGTGGTATTTGAAGGTAACCGATCAAGCCCATGGTGATGAGTAGGTCGTGTATCAATGCTACTGTTGCCCCTATCGCAAAAGTAAAGTGGAAACGAAAAGCTACGTAAAAAGCAATCAAAACGAGAGTGATGAGAAGAAGCCTCAGTGAAGATTTTCGCAGTAAACTGCCCACAGTAGGACCCACTTTGTCAGCGTTCAAAATTTTTATTTGCTCAGGACTTCGTGGTGAAAATCGCTTTATCAAAATATATTTTATATAATCAACACTATTGACAGATAGCCCAAATTGACTCATCTCTTTTGATTTTTTTTCTGCTTCTTTTTCAAACGAAGTGTCCACTTTAGCATCAATTTCGATCTTAATAAACTTATTGTCAGTCTTTCCTGCTGAAAGAACCATTGCTTCAATTTTTTTCTGATCAAAAAATTTTCTGACAGCATTCGTACGAATGAATTCATTTGCCATAAGCTCTAATTTGAGACCCCCAGAAAAATCGAGGCCTTGTTTGAATCCTCGATAGTCGTGATAGGTGTAGAAAAAAAGGTGAGCCACCCCTAAAATAGAGAGCGAGACGGTTATCCATTTTATTTTCATGAAAGGTATAATCATGCGACTCGCGCCTCCCTTGTGGCTTTATTGTTGTAGCCACCCCAGCCCATAGGGATTTTTTTAAAATTAAGATTGTAAGCAAACCAATAAAAAATTGTTTTTGTAATGAACAGAGAAGTGAATAATGATGACAATATACCAATAAAGAGTGTGACAGCAAATCCCTTAATGGGTCCAATTCCAAACTGGGAAAGAACGATTGCCGCAATTACCGTGGTTAAATTACTGTCGACAATGGCCAATGTTGCCCTATCAAAGCCCTGCCCTATGGCAACCTTAATACTTTTGCCACTGCTGATTTCTTCACGAATCCGTTCATATATGATTACGTTGGCATCCACCGCCATACCCAAGGTCAACACAACGCCAGCAAGACCAGGCAAGGTAATTGTGAAATCCATAAGAGCTAGAATCGCTGACATAAAAACAAGGTTTAAAAATAAAATAATATTTGTGATAAGACCGGCTATATGGTAATATAAGGCTACGAAAATAGCGACGATAATGAAACCCCAGAGAATCGCATACACGCCCTTCTTGATAGATTCTTTTCCTAGAGTGGGGCCGATTGAACGCTCTTGAATAATATTCATAGGCACGGGTAGAGCACCTTCTTTTATGATGAGGGCTAAATCTTTCGCCTCTTGTGGGGTAAAATCCCCTGATATTTGGGCAGAACCACCCAAGATTGGCTCATTAATATTAGGAGCAGAGCGTATTTTTTCATCGATAACGATGGCCATCCTGCGACCGGTATTCTTTGTTGTTAGTTCACCAAATATTTTTGCACCCTCAGGAGTGAGTTGGAACGATATAACATTTTGTAAGTTATCTGGGTTGAGACTAACGTACGTATTAGGAGATATATGTTCTCCTGAGAGACTTTCTTGCTTTTCAAGTACCATAAAATAAGCGGGGCTTGGTTTTGGGCTAACACTGTTTCTGTCTTTTCCCCAGAAGACATATAGTTTATATCGGCTTGGAAGGTTTATTTTACCCTCGACTTCTTTTAAGTAATTTTTCCGTGCGATATCACTTCCCAGTACTAAATAACGTTCAAAATATTTTAAGGCATCTGCTGAAAAAGGAGCAGGGTCTTTTTCGACGAGATGATACCCCACTCGGGCAGTTGATTTTATGACTTTTTTCGCTTGTTCGGGGGAAGCCACTCCAGGCAAAGAAATTTCAATTTTATCTTTGCCTTGTAGTCGAATTGATGGTTCAGAGACACCTGTTTTGTCAATGCGTGATCGAATGATCTCAAGAGCTCCTTCCACATATTCTTTCTTTTTCTGGGGAGTTAGATCAAGAAGTTCCAGAGCCTGATCACGTTTATTGATGATTTCTTGCTTTTTATCTTTGTCGTTTTCTTTTGATATCTTTTCGTTTAGCTTAGAAATAAACTCGGGTGAATACTGCTCTTTTAGCTGAGAAGTGAGTTTTTCGAAGTCAGCTTCAAGGAGAAGGTTCATGCCACCTTGAAGGTCTAAACCAAGTTTAAATGGTCGAGCTTTAACTTTTTCTTCTATCCATAAAGGTTTTAGTTTGGAGCGTTGCCCATCTATATTTTTCAATCGACCAATTTCGTTGATAAATGCGGCCTGTATGAAGCGACCTTTTACCAAAATTACCCTTTCTTTTTGAATGTTTATATTTTGCTTTCCTTGTGCAATAATTTTTTGAACCTCTTCCTTTGATATTTTTTCCTTGATGACTCTCTCTTCCGTCTTGATAGTATATTGAGAAGGATAATTCTTATTTAGGTAAGACTTTAGGTTGTGAATTGAAGCTTCAACAACAGGCTCTTCCAAACTAGGTATTAAGTAAACGAGCAGGGTTCGGCTCGCAAAATTTGGCCAGATTAGAACACTTGAGATGCCCATGACAATAAGAATCAAAATAGTTCGGGGTCTTAAGTTCATTTATAACGAATCGTTTGGCATTAAAAGGTTTAAGTATCTTGTTTTGTTCCTTTCAGACGAAGTCGGTAGAGAATCAAAATGATAATGACAAAAGTAATCAGAAGTATTTGAGTAAAATTAGGTTTTTTCAGGCTTAATTCATTTCTCTGATTGGTTGTATTCTCTCTAACTCCCACATCTATTTTTTCTTCTCCATTACCCTCTTTTGGTTTAATCTCTCTGCTTTCGTTCATATCCGGAATGTAAGAATGTTCATGTAATAGGCGGGGGCTTTCTGGTGCTATTCTGAGGAGTTCTTCTACTTGACGATCAAGAGAGTATAAGAGTGACAAAAGAAATAGAAAGCAAAGTAAGCCTACAAGCATCTTCATGAATGAATTTCTTTATTTTTTTTCCATCCTTTCGCTCTTGGGGTTTATGACTTCGATCGCACTTACGCTTAATTCTATGTTTACCTTGTCAGCAATTTTTACGTTGCATACCTCATTGTTGTCACGAAAGCCAGTGATTACCCCCCATATGCCACCACGGGTGACAACTTTGTCTCCTTTTTTGATTTGTTTGAGCATCTCTTTTTTTTGTTTTTCTTTCTTTTGTTGTGGTCGAATCAACAAAAAATAAAGGACAGCAATCAATATAATGGGGAAGAAAAGTTGCATATAACTGCCAGTGGCGGCAGGTTGCGTTTCGCCATTATTTTTTGGAGCAATTTCTTTGGAGGTCGATTCGGTTGTTGGGCGTACACCTAAGGTTGGTGTCGCTTGTAAAAAATAGTACTGCACAGACATCATGCTTACCACCGATAGATATGTGGCACTCCCGTCAAACGAATTCTAATGAAATTTACAGTAAAGTATAAAAAGACTTTTCTTTGTGATATTTGATTTAAGACTGCCGTGTGTCTTTTCGCCTTATAGACCGTTCTTTTGTTCTTTTTTTTCTAGCCTCTAGTTTGTTTTTTGGGCACTCTTGCAAAAGAAAACAGAATTCTTCTACTGAAGAGAAAGAGTTTCGCTCACAGATCACCCAGACTATAAAAAAAATGGATCGGCTTTATAAAAAAACGACTCGGAGGTTAGAAAAGTCAAAAAATCTTGAGGCAATCGTAAGCGTTATAAGTGAACATTTGCCCAAAATTCATGAAATTAGTAAAACAATGCTCCTTCTTGAAGTTGGCTATCCCAAGCTTTTTGACAAACAAGAAAAAAATCCACCTAAATATTCACAAACATTACGCAACTCCATTGGAAAATTTTCATTGGTAATGACCAAGCTAGCGAGAAAATATAAAAAAAATAAAAGTTTTTTGAACAGCTACCAACAAGTTTTTGGTGCCACGAAGATGAAGGATCAAATTGTGGTTGATGTTTACTCTAGTGTCGTGAAATCCCAAAAAATTGAATATCAGAACATGGTTGCGGAGCTTAGAACATGGAAAGTCAGCTCACTATCTGCAAGTTTTAAAGAAAAAATAAAAAAATTCTTGTCGTCCATAAAAAAAAACAAAGAGAAGCAACAAAGGCTATATCTAAAGTATCCCGACATTGTGAAAGATCAACAAGAAAAGCGTATACGAGATGTGACTGCGATTAAACAGGTCACCTCGGAGATTGTGACTCTCCTTGATGCCCTTCTTAAAAAAGAAGGGGGGGATGAGTTGAAAAAAATTACTGGAGAGCTGAAGCTTGTCTTGGCAGACTAGGCGGGGAGTTCAAAATGTCTTCAAATAAAACACAAGTCTATTTATTGCCCATTCTAGAAATATTTAGAAAAGAGCTAAAGACATTTTTTCATTCACATATGGCTTGGGTCATTTTGTTTATGGTCTCCAGCATTAATGGTCTGATGGGTTGGTGGGTTCTACATAAAGAGATTGCTTCTAGTGCCACTCTCCAATTAGTCTTCTATCGTTTTTCGGGTACGGCAATGATCGCATCGACATTGATTGGAATGCGCCTTTTCTCTGAAGAAAAATCTTTGGGTACGTTAGAGTTATTGATCACAGCTCCCATCCGAGAGTCTCAAATGGTTCTTGGGAAAATTTTATCTGCGGTTGTTTTTTTGTTTTTTATTATGTTTTGTAGCTTGCCCATACCCATTATGGTTATGATTTACGGTGATGCTCATTTAGGTCATATTGCCTCTGGTTATATTGGAGTTTTTCTAATCGGAACCGCATCAATTCTAATTTCAGTTTTTTATTCAACTCTCACGAAAGTTCAACTGATGGCTAGTCTTATGGCAATCGGCAATATTTGCTTACTCCTTCTCCTGGGTTTTTTCTCACCTTATATTAGCCAACCAATGAAATCCGTTTTGCGAGAATTTTCACTCTACGTGCAATATCGAGATTTTGAAAAAGGAGTGCTTGTCCTACGACATTTCATTTATTTTATCAGTGTTATGGTTTTCTACTATTACCTTACAATTATTTCGTTAAAAAGTAGGAGGTGGCAATCGTGAAGTTTTCAAAATACGCAGAATCTCTTATTTCGCTTATCATTCAAAACCTTGTTGTTGTTTTTCTCTCTGGATTTTTGTTCTTTTTTTTCGGACGAAACTTTCTCTCAGGGGCTTCCTCTGAAGTTCTTTCTTGGTTTTGCTACTTTTTGAGTGCTCTTTTATTTCTAACGCCGTTTTTCCTCTTCATTTTATCTGAAAAAACAAAAAGCGTATATATCGAAAGTTTAAGAAAATCGGTCTGGCTCATCTTTATCCTTGGATTTACTGCAATTCTTTTTTATTTTCTTCAGCTAGATGATTTTTGGAATCAACTAATGCCAAAGAATCAGAATGTTCATTTTATTCAAAAATTTAGGGGTCTGCAAAAATTTTTACAAATCTCATATTTAACCCTACTGTTTGGCTTATTTGTTTTTAGTATTTTATTTCAGTCGAGCTTGAAAGCTATTCGTTCAGAATCTGACAAAGCATTAGAAGTCAGAAATGTTGCTCTCAATATTATTATTCTTTTTTCTATTTTAGTTACACTAAACTATGCAGCAAAACTCAGACCAGCGTCTATTGATTTAACAACGCTGGGGAAATATACCCTATCTAACGAAGGGAGTAAAATTCTCAAAGGAATTGATAAGAAAGTTACGATCGTCGGCTTTTATCCATTCTTTCACGATGTCTACCGTGAAGTGGATTTGATGTTGCAAAGTATAAGTTCTGTTAATTCTCTGATTGAATTCACTTTAGTGGATGCAGTACGAGAAAAAGATATCGCTGATTCAAAAGAAGTTGATCGTAATGGTTACGTCGTTTTTGAATCTCTTGACCCGAATGAGTTAGAAGCGAATAAGCGTAACAAGCGAAAACGATTGCGTGTTGAGACTTCTAATGACCTTAAACTCATGGAGAAAGACTTTGTCTCGGCTATTTTAAGTATTACGCGTGAGAAGAAAAAAATATATTTTACTACGGGGCATGGAGAAATACCCTATGAAGGTAAATTTACAGGGAGCCTAGTTAGTTTCTTTCGTAAAGAGCTAAAAGACCAAAATTACGCACTCGAAAATCTAAACGTAGAAACTGGTTTTCCTACGGAGGTTCCTAAAGACGCTGCCGCTGTATTAATTCTTGGTGCTAAAAAAACGTTCATTGAGCCAGAAAGAAAAACTCTTATTGAGTATCTTTTTAAAAGGAATGGTCGAATCCTTTTATGTTTAGACCCGACACTTTCAGCGGACTTTTCCTTCCTTCTCAGTGAATTTAAATTAAAGTATGTCAAAGAGAAAATACTTTCAAAGACATCAATTAAAGGCAAGGCTGATTTTCTAATTGCCAGTAACTACGAAGATCATCCCATTACAAACTCTTTCTCTGACTTGCCAATGCGTCATAAGTTTTCTATTTTTCCTTCTACAGGATTTTTTGAAAAAGGCGAACCTATCAAAAAGGTTCTTTTGTCCCAAACAAAAGAAAAGGATGTTTCGTTGGAAGCTGATTACCAAATATCATATATTGTCAAAACAAACTCTGATTCATGGGTAGATAAGATCAGAAACTCCATCCACGACTCATCTAAAGAGCCTGCTAAGGTAAGAGATATTGCTTTTGCTATTGAGAAGAAGAACTCTGCCGAGAAACCCTCTTTTCGTTTAGTCGCTTTTGGAGATACCGACTTTATAAAAAACCAGTATTTCACTTGGCCGGGTAAACAGCAAGTGTTGTCGATCAATTCACTTAAATGGCTTATTGAAGATGAAGATATTATGGGCATTCTACCCAAAAAAATTGAGGGAGGCAAAGTAGAGTTGACTGAGAAAGAAGATGATCTTGTTTTTTATTTGTTGGTTTTTGTGTGGCCTTTGTTTATTTTTGCCTCCACCTTTTTTTATTTAAAATATCAAAAAAGACAACTGGTTTCTCCAGAGGTTAAATAATAAATAGAGACAAGCCGGTTGTCATGTCAATTGGTGGGTCAGATAGCTCTGCGGGTGCTGGTGTGCAGGCTGATTTGAAAACATTTACAGAACTGGGTTGTCATGGTTTGACAGTGATTTCTTCGATCACTGCTCAAAATACAAGTCAAGTCAGCAAAATTGAACATGTAAAAAATCAGATGATTTATGAACAAATTCGGATTCTCAAGGCTGATCTTCCCATTTTGGCAACAAAGACAGGTATGCTGGGGACGGCAGATATTATCAAAACCGTTGCTAAGGCGGTTGATCATTTTTCTCTGAAAAACCTGATTGTTGACCCCGTTATGGTGGCAACGGGTGGAGACTCTTTGATAAACAAAACTGCTATTGAGGCGGTGAAAAAAAAATTACTTCCCCATGCATACCTCATAACCCCCAATATTTTTGAGGCAGAAGTATTCACTGATATGAAAATCAATTCGCTCGATAAAATGGAAAAAGCGGCAGAAAAAATACAAAAAATGGGTCCCCAATATGTTTTAGTCAAGGGGGGGCATCTAATATTAGGCGATCATAGTATCGACGTTATGCAAACACCTAAAGGAATTCGATATTTCCAAGGGAAGTATATTCCCAAAGAAAAAATACGTGGTACGGGGTGCACCTTATCTGCCGCAATCGTTGCTTACCTTGCATTGGGTAACCATCTTCTTAGTGCAATGGAAAAATCAAAAAAATTGATTTCTAAACGCATAAAAAAATCTTATCAGCTGAAAAAAGGCGTCTGGATTCTAAATTGATTTTTTTAACTCATGGATAATAAAAAGAGATAATTTGATACAAACAGACAAACATGATTTGAAAAATATCATCGATACTTTTCCTCAAACTAAAATTTTGGTTGTGGGCGATTTGATGTGGGATGAGTATCTTTGGGGGGATTGTGACCGTATTTCTCCTGAGGCTCCCGTGCCAGTTGTTAGAATCTCCCGAGAAGAAAAAATACCAGGAGGAGCAATTAACGTACTCAGAAATTTACTTTCTTTAAATGTAAGTGCTGGAATTATGGGTGTCGTAGGTAGAGACCCTAATGGATTGGCAATACAGAGAGAACTTAGAAAATGGAATCTACATGTAGTTCAAATATGGGAGACCTCTGATCGCCCTACAACGATGAAGACTCGGGTGATCGCTCGAAGCCAGCAGGTCATTCGACTCGATAGGGAGAAAGTAAAACCCATTAAAAGAAATATTCAACTTCGTTTTCTTGAAGTGTTGTTGCAAGAAATTCAAAAATTTGATGCCATTATTATTTCTGATTATGACAAAGGGTTTTTGACCGAAAAGTTGATTCCTGAAATTATTCAAATTGCCCAGACGAAGAAAGTGTATATTGCCGTAGATCCCAAAATAAACCATTTTCATTTTTATCAAAATGTCGATTTAATCACACCCAATGAGAAAGAAGCCTCTGAGGCGATGAATCTTCCTTTTCCGTTCAGTGACCAGGCAGTTGAAGAGATTGGATTACGAATAAAAAAGAAGTTAAAAATAAAAAAATTGTTGATAACACGTTCTCATAAAGGGATGACTCTGTTTTCGGAGGCAAACAAGCCAATCTATATTCCTGTTGTTACTGGCAGAGGAGTGTATGATGTAACGGGAGCTGGTGATACCGTAATAGCTGTTTATACTACTTCCATGATGGCAGGAGCCAAACCTCTTCAAGCCGCCATATTGGCTAATTTAGCGGGTGGCTTGGTGGTCGGAAGATTTGGAGTTAGCACGGTGAATCAGCAAGAGTTAAAAAAAGAATTATTAACTGGTTTCCTAGGGAGGCAAAAGAATGCATAAGAAAGTTATTATTGCTGCAAATTGGAAAATGAATCTTAACATGAAAGAGGCATTAGTGCTTGCCAAGTCTGTTGTTACAGAATCAGAAAATTTTTCTGAAAAAGAGATTATTTTGATAGTGCCTTTTGTTTACTTAACCGAGATTGCAAAAATTGTTCGCTCCAGCCAAGTTGGTCTGGGTGGGCAAGACTTGTGTTTTGGAGAAATTGGAGCCTATACAGGAGAAATTGCCGCTTTTCAACTAAAAGATGTTGGATGTACTCATGTTTTGGTTGGTCATTCTGAGAGAAGGCATTATTTTGGAGAAGACTACGAAACCGTAAATAAAAAGGTATTAAGAGCTGTAAATGTTGGTTTAAAAATTATCTTATGTGTGGGAGAATCACAGGAAGAAAGAGACAAAGGGATTACTGAAATGGTTGTTATTGACCAACTGGAGAGTGCTTTTCAAAATGTGAGTGCAGACCACTGCTCCAAGATAACGATTGCTTATGAACCAATTTGGGCCATAGGAACAGGGAAAACAGCAACCCCAAAAGATGCGGCTCACGTTCACGCCATTATACATAAAACAGTTGAACGATTATTTAATAAAGACGTATCTGCAGATGTCTCTATCCTTTATGGTGGTTCCGTCAAGCCTGATAATATTGTTGCACTCATGGAAGAAGACGGAGTTGATGGAGTTTTAGTAGGGGGGGCTTCTTTAGACAAAGGTGCTTTTGCTACTTTAGTTGCAAACTCTTAAATATCAAAAATAATGCTTGCTCTTTCTGCACGGAAAATTGCTAAAACTTACAAGGGGGGAGTTTATGCTCTCAAGGGTGTTGACCTAGAGGTTAAAGAAGGTGATTTTTTTGCACTTCTAGGCCCAAATGGTGCTGGGAAGTCAACACTTATCGGAATTATTACCTCACTTGTCAATAAAGATTCCGGTGAGATTCATGTTTTTGGACATAATCTAGACAAAGAAGTAAACCAAGTAAAAAAAAATATTGGTTTGGTTACTCAAGAGTTTAATTTCAATATTTTTGAAACTGTTTTACAGATACTCATCCATCAAGCTGGTTATTATGGAATCCGCAAAGCGTTGGCTCAAGAGAGAGCAGAGAAATACTTGAAACAACTTGGTCTCTGGGAAAAAAGAAATGAACAATCAATGCGTCTCTCGGGAGGAATGAAAAGAAGGCTTATGATTGCGAGAGCCTTAATACATGAACCAAAGCTTCTTATACTGGATGAGCCAACAGCAGGAATTGATATTGAACTTAGACGAGCGACATGGGAGTTTTTGATCAACCTAAACAAAAGAGGGGTAACGATTATTCTCACAACTCACTATCTTGAAGAAGCTGAAAACTTGTGCAAAAATATAGCGATAATAAATCAAGGAGAAATTATTACAAACACAGGAGTTAAAAAATTAATTCAACAGCTTGATTCACAAATATTTATTTTGGATACCAAAGCAACAATCAAAAAAGTTCCTTCTATAAAAGGGTATGAAATCAAAAAGTTAGACCAACAGACTTTGGAAGTGGAGGTTACTCAGAAAGAAAACTTATATAAACTTCTTCAAGCTTTGAATAAAGTTGGTTTAGATGTCGTGAGTATGAAAAATAAGACAAACCGTTTAGAAGAGTTGTTTGTAAAGTTGTTAAAGTAGAGCTGTCAAAATAATACGATGAATTATGTTGCTTTGATTACACTCGCCCGAAAAGAAGTTATTCGTATTGTACGAATATGGCCACAAACAATCATCCCCTCAATTATTACGATATGTCTTTATTTCTTAATTTTTGGCAACCTCATCGGAACTCGCATCGGTAAGATTGGCAACTTTGACTATATGAAATTTATTGTGCCTGGGCTGATTATGATGTCTATCATCACAAATTCATATGCAAATGTTGTATCGTCATTCTTCGGAAATAAATTTCAAAAAAATATAGAAGAAATTTTAATTGCACCAATGAGCAATTGGGTTATTATCGTGGGATATTGTGCAGGTGGCCTATTTCGAGGAATTTTACTTGGTATTTTAGTAACTTGTGTTTCTCTGTTTTTTACTAAATTAACAATTCACAACCTCTCCTTGGTTATTTTTGTTGTTTTTCTTACAGCATCTTTATTCTCTTTGGCAGGTTTTCTTAATGCAATTTTTGCCAAGAAGTTTGATGATATTGGTATTTTTACTACTTTCATTTTATCTCCCCTTACTTACTTAGGCGGAGTTTTTTATTCAATTAATATGTTGCCTGATCATTGGCGTACTCTTTCTTTATTCAACCCCATCTTATATATGGTGGATGCTTTTCGTTATGGTTTTTTAGGAGTCAGTGATATTAATATTTACATTGCAGTGAGTATTTTAATTTTTTGTATTATCACCCTATTCGTTGTTTGCGTGTATTTGCTGAAAATTGGATATGGTTTAAGAGAGTAAAGCATGCGTTAAAAGATAATCCACTTTATTGATTATGATAAAGAAAAAAGAAGAGAAAATTGGAAAAAAAATATCGTATCGGTTGAAAGAAGCTAGCGTTTGTCCTGTTTGTTCCAATTCACATCATAGAGAAGAACTCTTGTCGGGAGGAGGTAGATTGATCGCAGGAAGTCTCACTAAAGAACTTAGAAGGCTGTATAAACCTAGCTCAAGGTATGGAATTGTTTACCCCATGGCTTTTAGCGTGCAGGTTTGTCCTCAGTGTTTATATGCTTCTTTCCCGAAAGACTTCAAAAAGCTTTCAAAAGATGAGGTTTCTAGCCTTAAGCCCATAAAAAATCATCGGGAAAAAGTCATACAAATCTTATTTGGTAAGATCAACTTTGAGACAGATAAAAATTTGATCGTTGCAATAGCCTCCCATCTTCTAGCCGTTGATTGTTATCACTTTAGAGAAAAAGAGATTGCTCCCACAGTCAAAATGGCAATTTTGTGTCTTAGACTGGGCTGGCTATTTGACGATTTATTCAAAGATGCTCCTTATCGGCCTTACGACAAAGCTCGTGATTTTTATTATTTGAGAGCCGTTGATTATTATTCAAAAACTCTTGAATATATGCAAACAGGCAAAGAACCTGTGGAATCCGTTTTTTATTTGTTGGGGCCAGATACTGATCATAATTGGGGATATGAAGGTATTTTATACTTAAATTCATATCTGTTAAGAAAAAAAGTGCACTTATCCACAAAGTCAAAAGTAGAAAAAATTAAAGAGTTGGGAATGGCCAAGAAGTATTTGTCAAAAATTTACGGAACAGGAAAATCAAATAAAGGGAAACCCGGCCCCATTATTGATATGGCAAAAGATTTATTCAATGATCTTACTGATACTCTCAAGAAAATGGAGTCTTAATTATCGAACTTCTGTTGGCAAGAAACGATGTTTTGGTTTTTCTTTGGTATCCAAGAGGTTTGATCTTTGTTTGTGATTCAGTTCATCGACTCTCTTTAACTGTGAATACCAACCCTCAATAGAAACATGAGTAATCCGGTCAGTGAGTCCGTCGAGTAATCTTTCGTTAGCCAGAATCTCCGTTTCAAAAGGTGGTTCAAGAGGAGAATGGTTTGTGTCAAAGCGAACTTCCCTTTTGATAATGGGCATCCCTTGTTGCCGAATATCGTGGTTTGATTTTTGGAATGCGGGGTTTAGAACAACTTTCACCTCAATTAAAATACCTAACCGGAATGTGGTTACACGGTTAAATTGATCGAGCCTGAGGGGAATTTTTTGATAATTTGTTATTCTGCCGTAAAGCCAAACATGAGCTTTCTTTTTATCTCTTATGACCTGTAGGTGGCTGTCAGAATTAAAAGAAAATTCAATTTTTTGCTTTAGCCTTGAACCAAGGAGACTTTGATTGCTTTTATTTTTGACAACATGAACATAAATAGTTTGATATGTATCTGGCTTATTTTCTTCTCCACGAAAGTTTTTAGTTATTTTTTCTATATCTGTTTTAGGTAAAAGATTTTTTTGGTGCGAGTTAGGCGTTGGCGTACTTAGACAAGACAGACAAAAGGAAAAAAGAATAGATAACTTTGAAGCTTGAATAAAAGTGAGCAATCCGATTATTTGCCTTTTGCACACCTTGCCATTGCTGGAAACCTTGAGGCAATAGCAATTCTATTTCTATTTTTTCGGTAATTGTACTATTTTGCGCTTTACACTTTTCATATTCATATTATACATGGTTATGGACAAGATTAATACAGATATAAAGATACAAGCAAGTCAAATTTGTAAAATATATAGACATAATATATAATTAAAAACACCTG
>CBDBLF010000007.1:0-246831 GCA_965206985.1 Spirochaetota bacterium
ATGCAAAGTGGGAGATTCGCATTGAGTACGATAAAAAAGAAAGAGCTCTCACCATTTACGATAATGGTATCGGAATGACTCGTGCTGAAGTGATCAAGAATATTGGAACGATCGCCAAATCGGGTACAGAAGAGCTTATGAAAAAAATGAAAAAGAGTAAAGAAAAAGGAGACTCCGATCAGAGCTTTGATATGATCGGTCAGTTTGGGGTTGGTTTTTATTCTGTTTTCATGGTTGCAGATAAGGTCACCATGCTTACTCGTAAGGCGGGCACGGAAAAAGCAACTCTGTGGGTTTCGTCAGGGGGTGGTAGCTATGAAATTGAAGATGGAGAGAAGAGCTCCCACGGTACATCAATAACAATCGCATTAAAAAAAGCTGACCCCGATGCAGGTTTCGATGACTTTACTGAATCGTATGTCATCGAAAGGGTAGTTAAAAAATATTCTGATTTTATCGGTTACCCTATTATTCTTAGAGATGAGCGTGAAGAGCCTGAGAAAGATAAAGATGGTAAAATTATCGAAGGTGGAAAAAGCGAAATGGTTATTGAAGATAAAACGCTCAACTCAATGAAACCTATTTGGAAAAAAGCAAAGAGTGATGTAAAAGATGAAGAATATGAGGAGTTTTATAAGCACATCGCTCACGACTGGAACAAACCTTTTGATGTTATCCCTTTCAAAGCAGAGGGGCGCATTGAATATACAGCATTGCTTTTTATTCCATCACAAGCACCCTTTGATCTCTTCTACCAAAACTACAAGAGCGGGTTACAACTTTATATTAAAAAAATTTTAATCGTAGATAGTCTTGAAGACCTCCTGCCAGCTTATCTTCGTTTTGTGAAGGGTGTTGTGGATTCTCCCAGTTTGCCTCTGAATATTTCACGCGAAATGCTCCAAAAAGATGTTCACATTACACTGATTAAGAAGGGCCTCACAAGCAAAGTTTTATCGGCTTTAAAAAAGACTTTTGAAAAAGATCATGATCGATACATTGAATTTTGGAAGGAGTTTGGGGTTGCTCTCAAAGAAGGGCTTATCTCTGATTATGAAAACAAAGATAAGTTGATGGATCTACTACTCTATCCTTCCTCTTTTTCAGAGAAAGAATTGACGAGTCTCAAGAAATATAAAGAGCGCATGCCCGATGGGCAAAAAAATATTTATTATGTATCGGGTGATTCCCGAGAGATCGTTGAGAATTCTCCACATATTGAGGTCTTCAAAGAAAAGGGTTATGAGGTACTTTTTCTACTTGATCCTATCGATGAAATGGTGGTCAATTCTATTGGTGAGTTTGACGGCAAAAAAATTATTTCGCTTGAAAATGGCTCTGAAGATTTAGTCGATGAGAAAGATAAAGAAAAAAATGAGAAAGACCTAAAGAAAGAAGAAGAAGAGATGTCTGACCTCCTCAAACACTTGCAAAGCAAACTAGACAGTCATGTGAAAGAAGTTAAAGTGACTGATCGGCTTGTTTCAGCTCCTGCTTGTGTGGTGGGTGATTCTTCAGGGTTAAGCCCTCATTTAGAAAAATTGCTCAGAAAAAATGGACAAGAGGTTCCTTCTGCAAAAAAAGTTTTAGAGTTGAACCCGAAGCATCCGATTATCACTAAAATGCATACCCGTTTTAAAAATAATAAGAGTGATCCTCTTATTGAAGAATATGGAGAATTGTTATATGGCTACGGTATACTGGCTGAGGGTGGAGAGTTGAGCAATATTGGCAAGTTTAGTAAGCTCATCTCTCAAGTGATGGAAAAGGCAATTTAGTTTTTGGTCTCAGTATGATTGAGCAGTTTATCTAAGTCGTGCCTCTCATTTGTTTGAGTAGTACGATGGTACCTTTTTCTCTTGTTGAGTTAGAGATTGTGTAGAGGTCTGGAACGGCATCTCGCATAGACATCTATCGATCAAAAGATTATGTGAGTGAGGTGTACTCGATACTCAAGGCTCATTACGGTCTTGTTCAAACTCCTTTAAATTACGAAAGTAATGAACAACTCGCAGTTGCGGTTATCCTATCGGCCCAGTGTACCGACGAGAGGGTAAATATCGTAACGAAAGAATTATTTCGAGAGTGTCCTGATATACATGCTCTTGATCGAATATCTTCCAAACGGCTTGAAGAGCTTGTATTTTCCACGGGGTTTTATCGAAATAAGGCGACGAATCTAAAAAAATTAGCGAGCATCCTTGTTGCCCAATATAACGGAAAGATACCTAATTCTTTTGATATCCTTGTTAAACTTCCTGGCATTGGTAGAAAAACAGCCAACGTTATTATGGCTGTTGCCTTTAACGAAACGCCTGGCATTGTTGTGGACACTCACGTTCGTCGAATCACGCAACTGCTGGGTATTACAAAAAAAAAGACGCCTGAGCAAATAGAAAAAGATTTGATGAGTTTTCTTCCGAAATCTTTTTGGAGAGACCTACCACTTTACCTGATCTTTCTTGGGCGGGAATTTTGTATCGCAAATAGACCAGCTTGTGGGGTCTGTATTTTAAATCAAATCTGTTTTACAGGTGAGAAAAGGCTGGTTTCTTAGTTACAAATTCGAAACGAAACTTACGATGAATGATTAATATCACTGAATTATATTTCGCAAGCCATAACCAAAATAAACTCAAAGAAGTGTCTTTTCTGTTTGCTAAACAACTGTCACAAGTTAAGATACGTAGTGTAGCAAACCTTGCTCCAAAAGATCAAGAAAAATTTTCACCTCAAGAAACAGGGGGAAGTTTCTTTGAAAATGCATGGATTAAGGCACGCTGTCTTGCAAAGATTATTCCTGATAAACCTGTATTTTCTGAAGATTCTGGGTTGATTGTTCCAGCCTTAGGGGGGGCTCCTGGTGTTTTTTCTTCTCGTTATGCAGATGACGATGAAAAAAGAATTCAACGTCTACTCAAAGAGGCTAGGGTACTTCGGGGTGAAAATCGAATGGCTTATTTTTTCACCTCCGTTTGCTTTATCAAAGGGAATGATAAGATATCTTTTCATGGTAAGGTCTGGGGAGAGATTGCCCATGAGGCCTCTGGTAACGCTGGTTTTGGTTATGACCCTATTTTTTATGTGCCACACCTTAAAAAAAACTTTGCCGAACTTTCCTTTGAAGAAAAGCAAACATGCAGTCATCGGAAAAAATCAATTGAGCGTCTAATACAGTTTATAATAAATAGTAATCAAGGACATTAGTTTTATCGGAATACTCACGCACTTCGTATTCAATTTCTCCAAAAGCCTTTATTAGCTTGGAGATAAAGTTTTTCACGTCGGTTGAGGATAAATAAGCAATTAAATGTTTAGGGGAATTGTATAATAAGCGTTCGCTATTCTTAAGCAATTCTTTCATTCTGCTTTGCTGTTTGTTAAAACTTTGAACGCTAATTGGTTGATGTGGACGAACGTGGATAATTTTTATATGGGGTGTGTCTGATGTGATCATACGCTCTAGTTCTAATCTCGCTTGTTTGTATACCTCTTCTTTTTTGCTCGCATCTTTTAAAACTCCTCTCCTTAAAATGGGGAGAAATTCATTCAGTTTATTTGCTGCGTCGCTTTTGAAATCGTTGATTTGATCTTTTTCATGGGGCTTTTCATAAAAAAAGACAATGAGAGCGTTGATGTCTGCAAATTGAAGTGAGAGTAGATAAATCCATTCGATTTGGGAGGCCTTTTCCTTACTTAATCTCTTTCTGAAGTCAGGGGCTGTTTTCATTTCTTCATTCACTGAGAGCACAGTTTCTACACTCATCGTTGAAGAAGAGTCATTCTTTGTATCTGCCGGCAGGAGAGGGTCTTTCTCTAATACATAAAAATTTTTCCATGCTTCATTTGACATACCAAATCCAACAATAGGCTCGTAGCAAATCAATGAGGAGTTATAACTTAAAAAAATGGCAGAGTCAGCATGAAAACTCTGAGTAATCCATTTAAGACACTCACTGAGTTCTTTAAGGTTTTGCTTTGTCGCCGGTTTCGTGAAATAAATATTTTCTAAAAAGCTTGACTGAGGGCTTCTTTCCAAATTATCAAACATTTTTTGGATATTCTTTAATTGCTCTAAGCTATCTTTGAGAGAGGCAGGAGTTTCTTTAATTACTTTTTGAATGAGGTCTTTTGTTTCCGGGTCAAATGCTTTGGCGCGGAGCTTGTCTGATTCTTTATTTGTTATTATTGTTGATGCTTTGACAGTTTCTCGATACTCAGCGAGTACGGGATCAATCAGAATGAATTTTTTTTCAGTATCTGTAAAGTCTCCCCATATTTCTTGTGCGAAGAACATTGGGAGATTTTCATCTAAACGAAGATATTCTGTATATCTTACATATGCTTGGTCTTCTGGGCTGTCTTTAAGCTTGGTATCGTTTTTTAATAGGAAATCGTTTTCATTATTTTTACTTTTTTTTGTCTTTGACTTCTTTAACCCTTCTGTCTCTTTCACCTTCGCTTTCTTACTCGCCTCTGCTTTCTCTTTCTCTTCCGTTTCTCGTTCAATCTGAAGCAGATACGCTTCTGACTGTTCTTTGGTCTGCTTGATTGCTTCGTCTACTTCTTCAGTGAATTTGCTTACCTTAGCGAGAGTATCCTTTTCTTTTTTACTCGTTCTTAAACTTATGGACATATATACAGAAAAAATTCCAACTAAAATCAGCGTATAGAGTGCAAAAGAGCTTGTTTGAAAGTTCCATACAACGACAAAATATGACTTCTCACCAAATAAATGAATGGGCTTGAATGAATATAATTTATCCCCAAGAAAAATAGAATTAAATTCATCACTGTTAGCTTGATTACGATTTCTAATAAAGCTTACCAACCGATGTCTTCGTTCAAGAAGCAACGGTGAATTTCTTATGTAGTTTAATATCTTTCCCTGTTCATTTACAAAACCCACTTCTTGAACTTGTTTATAATTCACATTTATTCTTTGAGCAATTTCATTGTATTTAGAGCTCGCTTTCTTTTTATGGCTGTAGAGTTCAAAATGGGTTCGGTGCAGACGAAGTGTTTTTTGGAGTTCTTCCCTTAAAAGTGGTTCAAATTTCTCTAAAAAATCAAGTTGCTTTTGAGTGCTAAGAATATCTTTTTCAACAAACAAAAACAGCAAAGAGAGAAAATTAAAAAATAAGATGCGTATTTTTATGCTAGTCACGATACATTATCGTATCTTACTGGTATAACTTACCTTATTTTTCTGTCATCGTGTTTGTCCAAATATTAGCGGCTCTATTTTTGCTTGGTTTTTGTGTTTTCTTCCACGAACTAGGGCACTATTTATTTGGAAGACTTGTTGGTGTCAAAGCAAGGATTTTTTCAATTGGTTATGGAAAAGGATTTTTGAAAAAAACCATAAGAGGCACGACTTATCAAATAACGGCAATACCACTAGGTGGTTATGTCCAATTTTATGGTGATGATATTACAAAAAAATATGATAAAGTAAATCAAGGTGACTTTTTTTCGGTAGGTCCGTGGAAGCGGATTTTAATTGCGATGGGTGGTCCATTTTTCTCTATACTTCTTGGGCTGATTGTAATTTTTATCCTAATTTCTTCTGGATGGCAACCGATTACGAATCAAGTTAAGCTTTTGAGTTCGTCTCGACCTCTTCCGGCGAGTGGAGTTCTTCAAGATGGTGACCGAATTACCTTTGTCAATGGACACCAAACAAATTCTTTTGAAGAAGTCACGTATCGCGTAGCCTTATCTGCCACAAATAAGATTGATTTAACCATTAAGCGTGGCGAACAGATTCTCAAAAAGTCCGTTGTCGCTGAGAGTTTCGGAGAAGGCGAACCTCTACGAATTGGGGTTCGGCCGGCAGGAAATCAGTATCTAAGGGTGCAAGAAGCAAAAAAATTCTCATCTGGGCTTGAGTTACTGAAAGGTGATAAAATAGTTCAAGCAAATGGAGTTCCATTGAATTCTGTTCGAGACTTGAGAAAGATCACAGATAAGAACGTGGGCTCAACGGTCCAGTTGGTGATTCTTAGAAAACCGAGCTCTTTGTGGAGCGATGGAAGCGAAAAAAAGATATCATTTGACGCATCTGTCCAAGGTGTTGATTATTTTGCTTTTGAGGATATTCGCTATCTGAATCTCAATCAAACTGAAAGGCTGACTGAAGTGGGTCCGTGGTATAACGAGCACCTTGCTCGTTATACAGTCGATGGCGAAAACTATAAAAGCTGGGATGATTTCAAGAAGGCGATTCTCTACCACCTCAAGACTCGCAAGAATGGTCGTCTGAAACTTATTGAAGGAAAAGAACCGATCGAAGCAAAAATTTCTCTTAGAAAAAGAGGTATGTTGGGTATCCACTTGTCAGAATCTTTGGAGCCTTTGAGGGCCGAGCTACCCACAGGGTTTGCATCTCTTTTTATACGCACTTACCGGCAGACTATTTTTGCAACAGCAAGCACCTTGGTTGGCTTATACCGAATTTTTCAGGGTCGGCTTTCATTCCGAAAGAGTGTTTCTGGGCCAATCAAAATTTTTGATTATGCTCGTCAGTCAGTAACGGCTGGTTGGGACGTGTATTGGTTTCTTCTTGCTAATATTACGATTATTTTGGGTATCATGAACCTCTTGCCGATACCCGTTCTGGACGGGGGTCATGTTTTAATTTATTTGATTGAAGGTATTTATAAGCCTTTGCCCATTCGAGTGATCACCCTTGGCGTGCAGTTTGGTTTTGTTTTCTTATTTTCGTTTGGCTTATACGTAATTTCTATTGACATTTGGGATGTTCTGCTCAAACGGTTTTTTTAAACCAATTTTGAATTTGCGCTTTATTATGGATACTTTTCGAAATGTTGGTGTTTGTTTTTTATGCGTATTTTTTTCCTCTTGGTTTTCTTGGAGTTGTTCCGCTCGTTTTGTTAATAAAGTTGAACTCAAAAAAATCAAGGAGAGATTTGGTGGTGTTTACCAAGTTTTAGAAGCAGTTGACATTGGTAATAATCAAGTAGCGAAGATTGGAGAGAAAGTCAAACTTTATTTTATCTCGACTTCTGAATCAGTGAAGGTCTATGCCTATCCATATGCAGATATCAGAGAAAGTGCCTTAGGCAATAATATATTGTATTTATTTGAAGATGACTTTCCTGATACGAAATGGGATTTCAAATTTTTTGAAGAAAAACTTAAAGAAATTGTAAAAAAAATAAAGTAGTGAATTCAAAAAACCTGAAATTCTACTTCTTTGATTCAGAGAATTGCTGGGGGTATTTCTTCTTGCGTTGTCTCACTTACTTTCTTCTGCCTTTTTTGTTTGCCTGCGCCCAGGTGATTGATTTTCAAAACGCCTCCGCTGGTCAATTTTCAAAAAAGGCTTATAGCCCTAATGTTGATCTATATGTTTTCCGTTCCCCAATTCGTGGTGTGGCATCGTGGCAAATGGGTTTTCATGTTCCGGGAGTTAATAATATTGCGAATTATCTTCTCCAATTTTTTTCTGATGGTGAGAGTTCTATTAACTCTTTTCAAGGAAAAAATGATATGTTGTTTCACGCGAGTAAGATTCGCATATTTTATGTGACAGCTAGGTCTAGTGCCACAGGTAGCGTTGCGACGACATACGCAGATCAACTTCGTGTACAACGAAATAATATTCGTTGTCCTACTGCAAGTGGCGGCCTTATGCCCGTTCGTCTCGGTTTACGAGGGCTTAATGCTGCCAATGTTTTTAGAAGGGGTGAATTTGAATATCATATGGGTGATCTGATTACAGCTGGTTATCAAGTATTTCTAGGACTCCCCCAGAGAAGGCTCTACATGACGAATGAGGCAGGCACGAATTTAACAGGCCCTGAAATTCAGGTCAAACCCAATCATGTTCGGATTTTTTTTGCCGATATTATTTCTCCTTGTGAAGGAGCGGCTGGTCTTGCTACTATGGGTAATACAGCGTTACTCTCAAGTCAAAAAGACAGGGTTATGGGTTATGCGGCGATTGCTGGCAGGTATAATAACCCCGAAAACATCAGAGATAAGACAACTAGTTTTTTGACTAATCTTAAAACAACGATATCTCATGAGTTTGGCCACTTCTTTGGGCTTCGACATCCTTTTGCCTCCTCGATCAAAAGTTGTAAGTTTGCACCGATGGGCACAACAAGACGTATCATGGATTATGGCAGTGGTTTGGATCAATTCATTCCTTGCGAGAGGGAGATCCATCGAGTTGGCTCAAGTCACTTCTTAGATGGTAAGATTACGACTTACAAATTCTCAGACGATGGACGCTTACTTTCTCCACTCGTTGCTACACGCGGTGTGCAATCTACATCCCTTTATCGTGGTCTGTCAACCGACAATCAACTTTTAGCTGAATTTAACAGGCTTCACATCTACGATGCCGATTATCACAGCCATGAAGCTCAAAAAAATGCTTCACAAAAAGTATCCCGTGAAGAAATTTCTCGTGAAAAGATTTTTGATCTTGAGATCGTGCGCTGATTTGTGTACTAATATTCAAAGAAAAATCAATCATTTTTTAAAAATTACACGCGAGAGGGGTGTTTCATCTGTTTTTTGGGTGGTTCTCATTTTTGTGGCAAGTGGTCTTGTCTTTAGAATTTTATTTTTCTTTATTTACTGTTGGGGTGAGCACTCATTTAACTATGTGCAAGTTTTGATTGCTTTTTTAATAGGCTTTCGTTTTGATTTGGCGACTTCAATGATTCTGACGGTTCTCCCTCTTACGTTGAGCTTGGTTCCTTTAAAACAAAGGGCTTACAAAACTATTTTAGAAATATTGCTTCAAGTAATTTTTTTCATCATGCTTGTGATTATGACCATTGATTTATTCTACTATGCTTATGCCAAAAAGAGGCTTAGTTTCGAATTTCTTATTCTTATGAATGATCCTATCGAAACTTTACGTTTTATTTTCAGAAGTTTTTGGATGACACTTTTGTTGCTACCTTGCCTTATTTATTTTTTAAGTAAGTTTTGTAAGCCGTATTTTAAATTGCCTAATTTGAGCATTCAGGAGAGCTCACCATTCCATTCACTATTACTTATGATCGTATTTATCGTTATTTCTGTTTTCGCTATTCGAGGAGGTTGGCAAGGTCGTCCGCTTAAACCAATTATGGCCTTTCAAAATGATAATCTACTTCTAGGTCACCTCGGTATGAATGGTTTCTATAATATGCTCACCACTTTTTATAAATCAGAAAGTTATCCTATCAAAGAAAACTGGAAGCAAGATATTGTGGCATTAAGAAACATGCTCGGTGGAGGCTCCGATAAATTCATCTCAGAAGAATATCCCTTCTATCGAAAATTGACATTACAAGGGCTTCCTAAGAAAAAAAATATTGTTATTATTGTGATGGAAAGCTGGGGTTTTGATGACCTAGGGCGTAGTGGTAATAAAAAAAATGTTACTCCCTTTTTTGATCAACTCAGCAAAAAAGGTCTTTTTTTTACTGAATATTACACACCCGGGTCAAGAACCATTCAAATGTTACCTGCAGTGGTGAGCTCCATTCCTAGCTTATTTGGAAATATTTTTACAAATTCATCTTATCAGCATAATCGACAAAAATCCCTCGCCAGTATTCTCAAGGATGAAGGATATTCAACTTTTTTTATATACGCTGCAAAAAAAAATTCAATGAGTTTCTCGTCATATGCCAATTTGGTTGGTTTTCAAAAAATAATATCGAAAGAAGATTTTGACCTTGATGAAGTAGAGGAAGATGATGTTTGGGGTGTCTATGACGAATACGCGTTTCAAAGGTTTTTAGAAGAAATTGAAGAAATCAAAAAAACAAAGAAACCTTTCTTTGGAATGATAAAGACCATACACCCACACTTGCCTCATTCAGTGCCTTCACACAAAAAAAAAGATTTTCCGTCTAATATGAGCTTTCATGATGATATGCGTTACACTGACCTCTGCTTGGAGGAATTTTTGAGCGAAGTACGAAAAAAAAAATATTATCGTGATACACTTTTTGTTATTACAGGGGATCATGCTTATGGGGACAAAAATACCCTTGCTATTCACCATGCTCCTTTACTTTTTTATGCACCCAGCTTTATACCACCAAGAGAAGATCGTTTACTGGCCTCTCAATTAGATATTATGCCAACAATTTTAACAATATTAAATTTATCAACGAATCACGCAGCAATGGGAAAATCTATTTGGTTAAGAGATGAAAACAGCCAATCTTCTAGTTGGGCAATCATTGACATGGGTTATACCGTAGGTTTTATGAGTGGTCAATATGTTTTAATTCATTCAAGAGAGAAGGTGCTTTCTTTGTATGACTTTACATCAGATTATGAATTAACTGATAATATTATTGATAGGGTGGATATAAAAAAGACTATAACGAAGATAAAAAGACAATGGGATGTGTATTCTTCGGCGGTTGGGTTTTCAATTATGAATGATCAAATTGTGCCTCCATGATATTTTAATTCGTGAAGTCTTCCAAAAAAATATTTATTCGTGCTTGTTTTAGGCAGGAAATTGACCGTATCCCTGTTTGGATGATGAGGCAGGCGGGTCGGTATTTAAAAAGTTATCAAAAAATTCGCTCCAAAAATCAATTTCAAGAGATGTATAAAAATCCTGAATTAGTTGCTGAGGTTACTTTATTACCTTTGAAAGTTCTTAGTGTGGATGCCGCAATCTTATTTTCAGATATTTTGGTCATTCCTGAGGCGATGGGAATGGAATTACACTTTGAAGAAAATAAGGGCCCTATATTTTCTTCGCCTCTCCAAACAAAACAGGACATTGATGGTTTAGCATGTGCCAATATTGAAGAATCCCTTGATTATGTTATGAAAGGTATTCGTCTGATAAAAAAAGAAATATCGGGTGATACTGCTCTAATTGGTTTTGCGGGAGCTCCTTGGACATTGGCCTGCTATATGACAGAAGGAAAGGGTTCTGCTTATTTTCATGGGATAAAAAAAATGCGCTTTGGATATCCTGATCAATTACATTGTTTGATGGAAAAAATTACGGAATCAGTGATTGAGTATTGTAAATTACAAATTGAAGCAGGTGTTGAGGTAATTCAACTTTTTGACACTTGGGCGGGAATTTTAGATGAGTTGGGCTATCAATGGCATGTTCTGCCTTATATTAAAAAAATTATTAGTAGCATAAAAAAAGAAGGAGTGCCTATTATTTATTTTGCTCGGGGAGCTTCTGTCTGGTTATCACACCTGAAAGATTTGGGTTTGGATGTTATAGGGGTTGATTGGGGGATCACGCTTGCGAGAGCTCGTGAGATTTTAGGCGATAGAATTGCCTTACAGGGCAACTTAGACCCTAGTATTCTTTATTCAACACCCGAATGTATAGCAACTTTTACAAAAGAAATGATTGGTAACCACGGTAAAACAACAGGCTATGTTGCGAATCTAGGGCATGGTGTTTTCCCTGATATTCCTTTTCAAAATGTCCAAGCTTTTGTGGATACAGTAAGGGAAGAAGGGATAATTTCCTAGTTTTGGCAGGTTTTTATTATGGCATTTGAATCAGGAAAGTGGGCATACCGAAGATTACCGGAAAATTATACACGAAAAAAAAAATCTAAATTCGGAAAGTGGCCTTTATTTCTTTTCATTGTCCTTACTTTCTCATTTTTATTCAATTGGTTCATTCGTTCGTATCTAATGTTTCCAGTTCAATTTGCAAATCAATCGATGGAGCCCCGTTTTTCTCAAGGCAGTATTTTATTTTTTTCTTATTTCATTGGTAAAGTTGATCGTAATAATATTGTTTATATCCGTTCAAAAAAAAGTCGGTCAAGTTTGGTTTGTCGAATCATAGGTCTTCCAGAAGAAAGAATACATATAAAAAATGGTTACGTGTATATTAATTCTGAAAAGTTATTGAATGAGCAACCTATCATCTCTAGTAAGATAAAACTGCCTCATGACATACTACCCAGAGATAACCGAGCTCCCGAGATAATTCAGAAAGGCCACTACTTTTGCCTTTTTGATAACCGTAGCCTCATGAATGATAGTAGGTCTTGGGGGTCTTTTCCTCGTAGCGAAATCATTGGAACCGCCCACTCAGAAGGCATCCTCGGACTGAGGGGTGTGAAAGAAAAATGAATATTTTTATAGAATGGTTTCTAATGAAAAAAAAAATATTTTTAGCCGTTCTCATCTCTTTTTTTTCCCTTTATTTTATAGTTTCTCTACTTGATTTTTCTTCGCGTAGTTTGGAGACACAGAAAATTGATTTTAAAATATCAGTTGGTCAACCAACAACTTTGATTATAGAAAGTCTTTATTTAAAAAAACTCATCTACAGTAAGACTTTTTTTAAAATTGTATTAGTATTAAGAAATAAATCAAACAAAATCAAGCATGGGCTCTTTACTCTTGATCATGGGATGAGTACGAATCAAATTATTGATATCATCACGAGTGGTCAAACAAAAACTACTCGATTAACGATACCTGAAGGGTTTAATAACCGACAAATTGCCGATCGTTTAATAAACATAAATCTTTTTGATTCTCGTGAAGACTTTTTTCGATACGCATCCGATGCCCAATTATTATCCGAATACGATATCCCCGCAAGCTCCGTTGAAGGATATGTTTTTCCTGATACCTATGACATCCCTATTGGTTATGCAAAAAAAAAAATTATGCAGTATTTTCTTAATCATTTTTTTAAAAAAATACAAGATGTTGAAGGGTTCCCTAATGATAAGAAAAAACGCCATGAGCTAGTCACGCTGGCATCTATAATCGAAAGAGAAGCCAAACTAAAAAAAGAAATCTCTCTCATCGCTGGGGTTTTTACAAATCGCTTAAGAAAAAATTATCCTTTGGAGTCTTGTGCTACAATTCAATATCTACTTAAAAGTCCTAGAGAACGTCTTTACTATGGAGATCTAAAAATTAAATCACCCTACAATACATATCGAAATGCAGGGTTGCCTCCCGGACCAATATCTAGCCCAGGGCTAAGAGCACTTGAAGCCGCATTACATCCTCGCAAGACAAACTATCTTTTTTTTGTTGTACGGGGAGATGGAGGGCATGTTTTTTCAGAAACATTGTCAGCCCATAACCAAGCAAAAAAAAAATATGAGATTTTTCGAAAATGAGAGTTTCATTTGCTCATTCTGCTCATTGGTTAATTTGAAAAAAAGGGTAACTCCTCAAAAAGCGTTGGTTCTTTCGTTTTTTCATAAAAAAATTGATATTTTGGCATGCTCTATTAAGCGTCCGCTAAAAAAATGGGGGCGCCTAAAATAAAATCAAGTCAATCAAGAAGAATGAGTCAGTTGTTGGTCGCTTTGTGCCTGACATTGTTGCGTTTATTACTGTTATTGTGCGGTGCTACTAGCACGGTTAGCAATCCAAATTTATTATTTCTAGCCTTGGGTAGACTTTTTCCACGAACGAAACCCCAATCCCTTCCCATTAAATATTTAAAAGGGTGTACAATTTAAAGTATATTTATATCATGTCCCTGTTCTCTATCCTATTATATGTCTAAAATAGAGTGGGATTAGCGAGCACAAAGATGGTGGGTTCTGCTTACGCAAGTTTGGTTCAATATATTTATGTTTCCTAGTTGCATGTGTTTGTAAAATTTGCTAAAAATCAAATGAAATGAGGTAAGGGATAAAAAAATATGAATATTTACGTAGGAAATATGGAACACAGTGTTACTGATGATGATTTGAGAAAGTCATTTGAGGAGTTTGGTGAAGTTAGCTCTGCTAACGTGATCAAAGATAAATTTACAGGCAATTCAAGAGGTTTTGGCTTTGTTGAAATGAGTAATGAAGAACAAGGACAATCAGCCATCAGTGGTCTGGATGGGACAGACTTGAAAGGAAGAGCTATAACGGTTAATGTTGCTCGTCCTCGCAAAGACTTCGGTTCTGGTGGCGGAGGAAACCGAGGAAACTACTCCCAAGATAGAAATAATAGATTTGGTGGTGGTAGCAGTAGCCGAGGAAGAAAAAGATACTAGGGCTACCAATCTTTCAGCATTGAACTCTCTCCTACTTTAAGTGAGAGAGTTGCCCACGAGATGAGGTAGCTGTATTCAGCTTCTATCACCTCTTTTTTCGTGAGGTGGTAAGTGGCCAGAGATTCAACAAGATCTTTGCTTGAGCTAAGTCCTGAGGAGTGAGTAGTATACTCGGCGACCGACCAGCTCTTAGCCTCCTTTTCTTTTTTGTGGGCAATTTGCCAAATATTCTTATTTTTTTGCATACTCCAGAAAGCGACTGAAATTTCGAGTGGGTAACCTGAGTCTGCTTGTTTCTTTCGAGCGGATATCTTTTCGTATTCAGCTTGTGCCTTTTTGATATTCGACTCATATTTCCCCCAATTGAAGTTCCATTGCAAACCCGCAGCTATTCCTGCGGTCAGTTTATTATGTGGATCGAAAGCAAAGCTACTCTGCTGCTTTTCGCGTACCGATGTGTAGTTTGCCACACTTTGAGCACCAATAAAAAAAACAGGTAATAAACCTTTCTTTTCAATTTTGAGTAAATCTTTACGGGCAAGAACCCCCAGCCTCAAGCCTTTTAAGCTTGGTTTTTCTTTGAAACTGAGGTCAATTAGGTTTTTCAACAAAAGAGCGCCTGTTTCGATATCAGGGAATTCATCGTCTTCGGTTTCATAAAGATTTTTCTCACCTAACAAGTGAGCTAGAGCCAGTCTCGCCGATTTTTGGTTGGCAAAATGTTCTTCCTCAAGCTTTTGAATTTCTAGGGCGTATATTTTAAGCCGAGAAATATCTTTTTTGAGAATATTGCCTTCGCCTGTCGCATATTGTTTCTGTGCCTCTGATAGAATTTCACTGCTTTGTTTTTTTGCTTCTTCCAATACACTCTTCAATTGTTTTAAAGCAATTAAAGACAAATATAATTTTTTATACTCAAAGATCGTTTGATTTACCTTCGATTTGTACAAATGCCTAGAAGCAGCTACTCCTTGTTTTGCTGCTTTTTTTGCTAAAGCAATTTTACCAAAACTATAAAAGGGCCAAACAATTTGTGCTTGAAATGAAAGTGTTGGCCCCCAAACTGTATAATCTCTTACTGAGTGCAAAGGATTTCCTGTTGATCCAAAATTAGGAGCGATAAAACTTAAAATGTTTATTTCAGGAACGAATGCATGATCTGCCTGGTCTTGGTAAGCCTCAAAAGTCAGAATATTTGCTTTATTATAAAGTAGACCCGCATTTCTCCTTACAAGTTTCTTTAAGCCTTCTTGAAAATTAATTTTAATAATTTCTTTTTGGGGAAGTGTTTTACTGTAGAGTGTTGGTTGAAGCACTCCAGCGAGAAAGAGAAAAAAAGAAATAGCCAAAATATCCCATTTCCCTACATTCAGATAAAATTGGTTTATTTTTCTGATGTAAAATAAACTAATTTTATTATGACCCATAACACACGACCCTATAAGGTCTAGAAAATGAATTTGAAAGCTGTCAAGTATTTTTTACAGGTATTATAGGGTCGTGTCATATTTAATCAAAGTTTCTATTTGCGATGAATAATTCTTGTATAGACCACTTATGATTCGTCATTTCTGTAGCCATTGCTGGGGTGATTTGAATTGGTTTTCCTCCCTCATACTCAGCTAGACTTGAATGTGGAAGGCAGAAATTGTAATAATTAGCAACAAAAGAATTATGCCCCTGCATATATTTGAATTTTTTTGAAAAACCCTGACTTTTACGCTCTATTCTATGATTGTGTTGGCGAAGAGTCAAATTATTCCTTTCTACAGCAAAGGTGTTCATCTGATGACTTACTGAAGAGTTTGCAATATATTCATCTAGTAGCTTTTGATCACCAAAGATTAGAGATTTGTCAACTTCCTTACATCTCCCTTTTTCTATTCTCTTAATTATTTGCCCATAACATAGAGATTTGGGTGATTGAAGCTTTCTAGTCATTGAGTCAAATTTACCATAAACTGAAAGAATGGCATCACTATATCCCTCATATCCATCAGAGGTAATCAAGAATTTATCTTCCCTCTTTGGCTTACTTCTTGTTTTTACCTTGGTCAGTAACTTTCTAGCATTCACTGAGGTCCTCTTGCCTGTTATATGCGCTAAAATGAGCTTTTCTACAGGCAATACTGCAGTAAAAGTCCAGATATCCCCTATTTCATCACTTAATCGCTCAGTCTCTGATAGATTGTATTGTTTTTTAAAGACAAAACCCCAATGCTCGTCTAATTGAATTTCATTGAAAGACAGGTTTTTGTATATATTTTTTTTCAACTTTTAGTGAATCTTCACCTGCTGCTTTAACCCAAGCAAGAACTGTATCCTTGCTGATACCAAAGACTCTTCCGGTAGCTCTAATGCCACAGCCCTCAACTGTGTTTTGTAATACCCGAGTAATGGTTTCTTTGCTTTTCTTGCGACGAAAAAAAATAGTGCCTTTATTCTCTGAAAAGCATCTACCACAAGCGGTGCACTTTAAATAGGCTATTTGTTTGTACTTACCAGACATATAAGCAAAGCGCACATTTCCTTCATTTACCTTATGATACTTATGGCAGTCTGTATTTTGACAGCTAAAACCACTTGTATCAAAGGTATATTTTCTTTTGTTCATAATGAGACATAACCTTAATTTAAGGGAGATAAGTCAATTCCTTTTTTAATTGGAAACTTTGATTAAATATGACACGACCTAAACTTATCATAAAAGGCTTGACGGGTAAAGATATATCAGGTATATCGAGAGAATCAAAGGAGTTAGAAGTGTTATTTCGAGCGAATACAAAGTTTCGGGTTGTGGATGTTCAGACAAGCACTAGTCGACCAATTATTCGGCTGGAGGAGGTAGCAGATGACTGAGGTTGTTGGGTATCAAAAAGCCACAGAAGCGGAGATTCTTGAGGCGAAGAAGGACATAGATGAACTTCTCGAGCATGAACGCATAGAAGAAGAGAAACGTAAGGCACATTTTGCTTCTTTGTCAGAAGAACAGCGACAAGAGATTTTAAAATTTGAGCGCCGTGGAGACTACGAACTCCATGACCGCATACGACAGAATTGGTTTAACTGGACACATCAACAACGTAAAGAAGAAATTTACAGCAGTCTTCTAACTGATGATAAATTCCAGTCTGGTTTTTACGAATATGGTCCTCCTCCTCAGGCAGAAGTCATTATGGCCAAGATGTTTCCAGAAGACAAAGATCACTATGTTAAAAAGTATAGAGCTCATATAGACTACATGAGTGACGGTGACGAGCTTGTGCGGGAACTAGGATTTTTCTTGCTTTTCTGTGTTCTTCTTTGATTATGTCTTATTATGAAACGATTTATGAAAAGTGATAGAGATCAAGTTATGCTGTTTTCGCATACTATAGCAGATAATTTAGAAGAAAATCACGAGGTTTATGCCTTTGCTGCCTTGTTAGATAAAATTCCTATGAAACCATTTCTTTCTAAGTACTCAAAAGAAGGGGGTCGGGCTTACCATCCGGTTATAATGCTGGGATGCCTTTTTTATGGCTTTCATCGTGGATGGAGAAGCAGCAGAGAATTACAAAAAGCCTGTGAAGAGAACGACGCCATGCGTTATTTAGTTGGTGGTCATAAAGTAAAGTTTCGGTCTATTGCTGAATTCCGTGTTAATTTTGGTAAAGAAATTGGCGAAGTTTTTAATTACTCTGTATCTTTGCTATCCCACAAAAAGAAAAATATTGGTACTGATGTTAAGGTAGATGGAACTAAAATCAAAGCCAGTGCTGCTGACGATCAAACATACAAAAAGTCAGATTTAGAGGAACGTAAAAGAGCTATACAGCAAGAGATCTTAGAGTATCTACGCTCAGGTAGAGAATTAGATATTGAGGAAGATAAACTATATGGTAAAGACAACAGTGGCTATGAGCTTAATCCTGAAGAGGTAGATACGATCATTGAGGAGTTTATTCGCTTACAAAAAGCGAGTGAAAAGGCAAAGAGAGAGTCATTAAAAACAGCAGAAGGAAAGCAAAGTGAACCAGCCGAGTTTTCTACATCTGTTGAAAAAGATTCTTCAGAAACTATAGAAGGTACACAGGATATAGAAGCTCTAAAAACAGGAGAAAAAGAAGTTGAGGTCTTTTTAGAAGATACAACTAATTCTCATGCTAACGAGCCAGAATTATTGATAAATGAAGACCAGGCTGCAGAAGATAATGATTCTGTTATGCTTAGGAAAGCTCAAAAGTATGTTACGATCAGTAAAAGTCTGGAAGAGAATCAAGAGTCTGCTTCTGATTCTAAAATAAATCTTACTGATCCAGATGCTAAATTCATGAAACGGAATGGTAAAATTTCTCAAAGCTACAACATTCAAGTTACCTCATCAGAAGGCTATATTTTGGCAGCTGACATTGCTGAAGCTAATTCAGAAAATGATTTAGAGCAATTAGCTCCTACCCTTTCTAAAGCTGAGTCAAACACAGGGACCAGTATACAGACAGCTTCTGCAGATTCGGGTTACTTTCATTCAAGTGGTTTGGAATACCTGGATTCAAAAGGGATCAATGGTTTTATACCTTCACCTGATCAGGTAGCCAAAGAAAGAAAAGGAGAAGAGGATTCAGGTTATGAAGCTCATCAGTTTAAATATGACGAGGATGATGATTCTTGGGTTTGCCCCGAGGGTAAAACCTTAGAATTTCATAATGAATCTGTGAAAGATAAAAAGAAATATACTCATTATCATGGTAAACCTCCTGACTGTGTCATTTGCCCTGCCAGAGAACAATGTTGTACGAGCGAAGAAGAGTTACGCAGAGGTTATCGCAAATTGTCAGTAGACTCTGGTTTTGCTTTAAAACATGAAATGATCAAGAAGATGAATTCAGAAGAAGCAAAGTCTTTCTATAAAAAGCGAGGTTCTGAAATTGAACCCATTTTTGGAATTTTGAAACAAGCCAAAAAGTTCAGAGAATTCTTGCTCAGAGGCAGTAAAAAGGTTCAAATAGAGGTAAAAATCGCAGCTACAGCATTTAATTTTGGCAAAATGGTACGAGAACAACTTGCATAAACTATAAATTCCTTGACATATTTGAAAAATGAGACTGACGCAGCAAATATCTCATAAAATGCACTGAAAAATCCTAGTTCCTGCACAAGCTCTGACCCTAAAGACTGGTTAGCCAAAGACATGCAAAAGTTACTTGACGATCTTCTAAAAAATGGGTAGCCTGTTGTTCTTCTTATCGTTAATACTTGTTAACCTTCATTTACACAGAGCTTGATGCTTTGTTTGTCTTATTCTTTGTCGTCTTTTTTCGTAATCTAACAGCAGTTGTAAGTAAGCCAAATCATACTTTTTCTGAAAAAAAGTCAGACAAATTGACCATTATCGGACAGTTTGTAATTTATTGGACAGTTCGACCTTGACTATCCCATAAAAATACTCTATGGTCTGGCTCAAACATAATATTTTGATGCTATGGTTGGAGTTTTGATGAATTATGGTGCAAGTATAGATAAATTTATTGGCACTTCCATTATGCCTTTATTTTCTGATGAGGAAGCTGGTGCCTATAGAGCTATCTACGCCGCTAAAAAAATGATAGCGTTACTCCCCGAGGTTCGTACAAAAACAAATATAAATATTCATATGAGGATAGGTGTTAATTTGGGTCACGTAATTTTGGGTGATATAGGAAGTCGTTATTTAAGACGAGACCACACAGCGATTGGTGATAATGTGAATATTGCCTCAAGGCTGGAGTCAAATGCTGCTTTGTGACGAAATTTTAATCAGCGAAAATACCTATGAATTGATAAAAAAAGACGTAGACGTTACCGAAAAAAGGGTTCCCCTAAAAGGGAAAGCAGGGATTTCTAAAGCATTTCAAATAGACAGCATTAAAATCAATGAAGACTTATTGAAGGGCATACTTGGTGACTAATGAAAAAAAAGGAACAGTTATAGAAACTAATGACTGTCCGCGACCGCATATGATTAACCTCTTTGCCTCAAAGAGGCCGTACAGGGCAATGAGAGGGCTTTTTCTATCTTTTCGTTATCAAGCCGACTTTTTGGCCAGCCCTTTTTTATAATAAAGACGTTCTGCAATGTCTCTGACATGCGAGGGAAGCTTCTCTAAGGGGTAGTCACCATCGGTAATCGCACCATAATGGAAGTGCCAACTCTTGTCTTCATCTGCACCAACAGCCATTTCGTAGCTTTCAAACTCTGCGGCGTTTTCAATTAAGAAAATATCGGCTTCCTTGTCGTTGGCTTGATCCAATCCGTATAAATCATTCTTAAAAGAATCTTCCCAGTCCAAAGGACCAAACTTCCTGAGAGCTTCTAGGTCAAACGCCAGTTCTTCTATTGGGGTTTCAGGGCTTTTCATTTTAGCTCCATAGCAAACCTAAAATATTCATCAACGTCATACTTCATACTTCATGGCAAAGCAGCTTGTGATTCTATGTTCGTTCATATCTACAATCGTTACAACGTTCATCGCAGAATTATAAAAACCAACCCTGTCAGCACCCGACGGCTTTCTGCCAAGGGCGTGAGGGAAAACACGGTCAAAATTATTCAGAATCTTGCGACTCAGCTGTATATAATCTCCATGTGTTTTGACAAGCATATTTTTTCCGTACATTTTAAAACCATTTTTGTTTTTTTTAAAGTGATCTAAAAATTGATTGTTTTTAATATCTTTCAATTTCGTATCAATCCATTGCGAGCCTCTGGCAGAATTGATCTTTGACGCGATCTCTTTATCCGTCAAACCCTTGTAATATCTTTTCATTTTTTCTTTATCAAACTGATTTTTTGGCAGCTCTTTTTTATAATAAAGACGTTCTGCAATGTCTCTGACATGCAAGGGAAGCTTCTCTAAGGGGTAGTCACCATCGGTAATCGCACCATAATGGAAGTGCCAACTCTTGTCTTCATCTTCACCGACAAACATTTCGTAGGAATCAAATTCTGCGGCGTTTTCAATTAAGAAGATATCGGCTTCTTTGTTGTTGGCTTCGTCCATTCCATAGAGTTTTAGCTTAAAAGAGTCTTCAAATTCAACAGACCCAAAATCCCTAAGAGCCTCCAACGTGAATTCAAGTTTTTCTTTTAGGCTTCTCATTTTAGCTCCATAGCAAATCTAAAATATTCATCAACGTCATACTTCATGGCAAAGCAACTTGTGATCCTATGTTCGTTCATATCTACAATCGTTACAACGTTCAACTTTGAATTATAAAAACCAACCCTGTCAGCACCCGACGGCTTTCTACCAAGGGCGTGAGGGAAAACACGGTCAAAATTATTCAGAATCTTGCGACTCAGCTGTATATAATCTCCATGTGTTTTGACAAGCATATTTTTTCCGTACATTTTAAAACCATTTTTGTGTTTTTTAAAGTGATCTAAAAATTGATTGTTTTTAATATCTTTCAGTTTCGTATCAATCCATTGCGAGCCTCTGGCAGAATTGATCTTTGACGCGATCTCTTCATCCGTCAAACCCTTGTAATATCTTTTCATTTTCTCTTAATTTTATAACTAATTTCTCAATCTCTTTACTTGAAATTCTATGTTCACTGTGATTGATTAATGATCCTTTGACATTAGATTATTTTTAATAATTCTGGAATCACAAAGCCTGTTGTACTTCCAACTTTAGAATTGATCCTACCCGTTTTAGTGGACAGTTGAATCCACAAGGGGAGATAGAATCAATGGTATAATAAAAAAAATATAGTTGCTTTCACACTCACCTTTGTATAATTACATTAGTGCCTGTGATTGGACTAGAAATACTACTTGCATAATATAAAGCAGTTCGAGCAATTTCTTGGGGTTTAAAGTCTGCCTCCATTGCAGGAAAAGCAGACCTGAGCATTTGGGTATCCACTGACCCTGGCGATATACTGTTTGCTCGAATATTAAATTGTTTTCCTTCGGTGGCAACAACTTCAGAGAGACCCACTAAACCCATTTTACTGGCAACATAGGCAGACGTTCCCAGAAACTTTTCTTTATTCTGCACACCAGCCAAACTTGATATAAATACAATGCTAGACTCTGCCCCCGATGGCTTTTTAAGTTTATTCCACAGAGCTTGGGTTAACAAAAAAGGAGTTGTTAAGTTGAGCATCATATGTTGTTCCCACTCCGTTTTTGTGAGTTGCTCAAAGGACATTGATCGAAAATAGGCAGCATTATGAACAAGTATGTCAATTTTATCAACTTTGGAAGCTACTCTCTGTATCTCATGTTCTTTGGAAAGGTCAGCTCGCAAGGGTATGAATGTGCCTTGTTGTTCAGAAGTATCACTTTGTGCCTTTTGAAACTTTACTTCCATGGTTTCTTCTTCAAGCCTCGAGACCCCGTAGACACAAGCCCCTTTATCTTGGAGTATCATGGATATTGCTTTGCCAATTCCACGAGAGGTGCCTGTCACGAGAGCCGACTTACCTTTCATATCTCCAAACATCTCTTGGGTAAGTGGTCGAGATCAGTCATGAAGACAAGTTATTATTTTTTTTAGAGGCTTGCTTCGTCCACCATAGTATCAGAAAACCTTGCACCCTCATGAGTGAGCTGAAAGCCTTTTTTCACAAATTTTATCCAACCCCGTTTTTGGAAGGTGAGTAATTTTTTATAAAAATGATCGAATTGATTTTCTCCCAAGATTCTTATTAATGAGTGAAAACTTTGGTATTTAAGTATGCGGAAAATACCAATAAAAAAATCGGGATTGACTTGTCCTTTTTCTGCATGAAAATATTCACCTTTTAGATAACAGTTTAAATTACGCTCTGAGATAATCCGTTGACCTTTTAAAAATGAATGCGAAGACACTCCCAAGCCAAGGTAAGGTAGATACCTCCAATAGGCCATATTATGGCGACTTTCGTAGCCCTCCTTTGCAAAGTTTGATATCTCATACCGCATAAATCCCTGACTTGGTAAGTATTCATTGACCCAATGATAGTGTCTTGATTGCCTTCTGTTTGACGGGTTTTTTTTCTGTTTGTTTTTGATTTGGTTTTTAAGTAAAGTTGAATTTTCTATACTAAGACAATAAGCGGAAATATGCTTTACCCCACCTGAGATTGCCCAATCTATATCTTCCTTGATGTCAAATTCTCTTTGAGAAGGCACTCCATAGATAAAATCAACACTATAATTATTAAATCCAGCTCGCTTAACGGAGTCAAGAATCCGTAGGTAGGAGTTATTGTTGTATAGACGTCCTAAGTATCGAAGGAGTTTCGCTTGTCTTGTTTGAATACCGATACTGAGACGATTCACGCCCATCGTGAGGTAGGCTTCCATATTATCTTGTTTTAAAGACTCAGGATTTGCTTCTAGCGTGATTTCAACATTATTCGAAACATCACCATGAACTTTCACAAGGTTTATTATTATTTTCAAATAGGAAGGAGGCAACTTTGAAGGAGTGCCTCCACCAAAAAAAATACTATGTATTTTAGCTTCAGGTTCCAAAAACTTTTTTTTTTGCATGAAATCTTGTTCTATATGATAAATATAATTATCAAAAAAACTTTTCTCAATTTTTCTTTTTGACAAAGAATAGAAGTCACAATAGGCACATTTAACATCACAATAGGGGAAATGCACATATACACCTAAATATTTTTCGTTCATAAAACCAGACGTAATTAACCAGACAACTCAGCAATTCTCATTTTTCTACGAACGCTAAAATTACTCATGCGGTACTAATGTATTGCATGCTTTAGGACTAACTTGACAGCATCATATAAAAAGACAAACTATTAAACTTTAGATATTCTGTTGCTGGCCGATAGTCGGGGAAATGATACAAGTTATAAAAGACATCATAATGTATCTCCTCTTGAGCGCACTTTTGGCTTGGTTCTTTTATTATTGGAGAAGGAAAGATTTTGTGGGTGGTTTTTTAGGAACTGCTTTTGTTGCCTTAATTGGTTGTATCTTGGGTGCCTTTGCAATAAGTGACACTTTAAAGAAGATAATCTACTGGCTTCAAGAGGGTTCTTCTCTATCAAATGTGGATATCATTGCGAGCTTAATAGGAGGCTACGTTTTTCTCTATGTATTTAATCGGTTCAATCATAACCGCGAAAGAAAAACTCACTGATCTTCATCATTGTTTTTACAGTCACTTATTCTTAACCTCGTTCTTTTTCTCACCTTTTGTTCTTATGAAGTTGGTGAACCAATCTCATCAGATGATATCTCTTTCCTTAAGAAACGTCTTACCGACTCTTCTCAAATAATTGATAGACCGAGTAGTTGGCCAGCAAACCGTAGATATTTTTTTTTGATAAGTATTTTTTCCCAAATGGGGGTTCTTCGTTGCGACCACTTTTTGCCTACAAAAGCTTGTTTTGTGAATCATCGCAAAAAAACAGATAAAAATCAGCAGATTTTACTTTCAGAAAAAATACTTGTTCAGCCTGAGACAGATCAAAAGAATAATGAAATCCATCCTTCTATTGCTACACAGAAAACAAAATATACTTATTTTTATAGTCCTCATGATTCAATTCAAAATCTAAAAAATATTATAATTAGTCCCATTGAAAAGGCGGGCACAAGAAAGAAAAAAAAAATAGTAAACTTACTTATTTTTGACTATCTACGCAACGATAAAGTGGCCATTAATCGGATTATCGCGTTTATGGAGTTATTTCATTATTTTTCAAAGCAATGTGAGCTAAAAACGCGTAATATTTCTTTTGTTGAGGGAGAGTTTGCTCTGGAGTATTTATTAAAAAAGACATATGGAGTTAGCAATGTAAAGATTTCTCAGAAAAAAGAATCTTCTTTTCTGAGGGTTTTCGCCAGTGAAGGATATCTTTTAATTGAAAATGAGAAAATGAAAATCAATTCTTTTCTTGATCAAAAAAAAATAGACGAGCTTGTGAAGCTTAACAGAAAAAAAAAATCTTTCTTTTGTCAATCAAAATAGTTTTTTGGTTCATGTATCCACTCCTGTTCAGTACTTGGACAAAAACTCTGACGATGGAGAACTTTTTATGAAAAAATTTAACAGGGCTAAGCTCGCAATGATTGGTGCGGGGCAAATTGGTGGTAATCTTGCTCTCATGGCGACACAAAAAAACTTGGGAGATATTGTTCTTTTTGATGTTGTGGAATCTATGCCACAAGGTAAGGCTCTTGACATTTATGAGACAACACCCGTCGATGGTCTCCATTCGACCATCACAGGCACAAATGACTACAAGGATATCGATGGTGCTGACATTGTCATAATAACAGCAGGAATACCACGCAAACCAGGTATGAGTCGGGACGACCTGCTAACCATAAATGCAAAAATAATGACTTCTGTCGCTGAGAATGTTAAGAAATACGCCCCCAACGCTTTTGTAATTGTTATTTCAAACCCCTTAGATGCGATGGTCTATTTGTTCCAAAAAGCGTCTGGTTTCCCCAAAAACCAACTTATGGGTATGGCTGGAGTTTTAGATGCTAGCCGATTTAGAACATTCATATCAATGGAGACGGGCGTTAGCGTACAAGATATCTCCGCTTTTGTTTTGGGCGGTCATGGTGATACAATGGTACCTCTGCCTCGTTATTCCTACGTTGGTGGTATTCCTCTGCCTGATTATCCCGGCATTGACCAAAAAAAAATTGATGCAATCGTCGAAAGAACAAGAAAAGGAGGGGGGGAAATTGTCGCCCTCCTGAAAACGGGGTCAGCCTTCTTTGCTCCTGCAGCGAGTGCGATTTCCATGGCGGAAAGCATCTTGCGAGATCAGAAAAAAGTTTTTCCTGTATCCGTTTACTGTGAAGGTGAATATGGCTATCAAGACCTTTTTATTGGTCTACCTTCTATTTTGGGAGCTGATGGTGTTGAAAAAATTATCGAAGTTAAATTGTTACCAAAAGAAAAAGTTATGCTTGACAAGAGCGCAGATTCGGTTCAGGAGCTCAAAGATACCCTAAAAAAATTGGGTTTCGTATAAAAATGATTGATGAATACGATAAGTCGCTTAAATCTTATTTTTTAGTCGCCAATACAACACTAAGAAAGTCTTATTTTTCTGATTCTGTGATATTGATTGTTGAACACAATGAGCTAGGTGCCCTTGGTTTGGTACTCAATCGAATAAATCCTAAAAAAGAAGTGCTTCATCAGTTCACAGGCTCCATGAATAAGCAGAGAGTGCAAAACATACCACTTTACGAAGGGGGGCCTGTTGACCAGAGGAGTATTTTTATCATACATAGTGACCCAACAATAAAAACCTCTAGCAAAGAAGTTTTGCCGGGAATATTTTTGGGGTCAAGTCTTAATCTTTTTCAAGACCTGTTAAAGGTTGCCTGCTCCTTTAATGTATACCAAGGCTATGCAGGTTGGTCGGCAGGTCAACTAGAACAAGAAGTTCAAAGTAAAAGCTGGATCGTTCTTCCCGCCTCAATTGACATTATTTTTAACTCTGAACCAGATATGGTATGGAAAGAAGTACTTAGAGTTCATGGCGGTCTTTATTCTTATTTTGCCGAAAAAGTGCACGACCCTATTCTAAATTAATAGAAGAATGAAATTAAACCCTGAAGAAATAAAACGATACTCCAGACACTTGATTATGCCCGAGTTTGGTATGGAGGCACAAGAGAAACTCAAGGAAAGTTCTGTTCTCATTGTGGGGGCAGGAGGTCTCGGTTGCCCACTTCTCTTATATCTTGCCGCCGCAGGTACGGGAAAAATTGGTTTGGTTGATTTTGACCAAGTTGATGTTTCTAATCTTCAAAGGCAGGTACTCTACACTGTCGATGACGTGGGGAAATCAAAAGCAGACTCAGCAAAAGTGAGAACACAAGCAATGAATCCACATGTTTCCGTTGCATCCTACGACGTACCTCTAAAATCAGATAATGCAATGGAAATCTCTGAAGGTTATGATCTCATAATTGATGGAACTGATAACTTTCCCACTCGGTATTTGGTAAATGACCTCTGTGTCTTAACGGGAAAAAAGAATGTTTTCGGCTCTATTTTTCGTTTTGATGGGCAACTCACTGTTTTTGATGGAAAAAATGGGCCTTGCTACCGATGTCTTTATCCTGACCCGCCTCCTCCGGGGATGGTGCCTTCTTGTGCAGAAGGTGGGGTTTTGGGTATTCTACCCGGTATTATTGGTGTCATGCAGGCAACGGAAGCAATTAAGCTTCTCACCGACACAGGAAGATCAATGTTAGGGCGACTCGTTTTATTTGATGCACTCACGATGCAGTTTCGTGAAGTAAAAATTAAAAAAAATCCAGACTGCCCTATTTGTTCAGAAAAACCATCCATTACAGAGCTCATTGACTACGAGGAGTTTTGTGGGACAAAAGTGATTGGAGAAAAAGAAACGAATGAAGAGACTGATGATTATATCATGGTGGGTCATCTTAAACAAGCTCTTGATGGAAAAAATGGCTCTTCACTATTTTTACTTGATGTTAGAAACCCGCAAGAATGGGATATTTGCTATATTGAGGGAGCTCATTTAATTCCTCTTCCTGATTTATCTTCACGAATTAATGAGATACCCCAAGACAAAAAAATTATCACAATATGCCATTCAGGAAGACGCTCCCTTACCGCATTGAACCTATTAAAAGGTGCAGGGATCAAAAATGTACAGAGCCTAAAAGGTGGGGTTGAAGAATGGGCACAAAAAATTGACCCCAAAATGGCTCGTTACTGAAAAAAAACGCCTGAAGAGGCAATATTGTTTATCTAATTGCTACATACTGACATGGACAGATCGTGAATTGTAGCAGAAAAATTATTGGATGGTCTTTAACGAGCCATATAAAACCCTCAATGGTATATGGAGAAGGGGAATGGAAAACTAGAACACATGGAACTTGGTATCTAACAAGTCAATAAGTTTATCACATAGAAAAAGGGTCGTGTCATATTTAATCAAAGTTTCCAATTAAAAAAGGAATTGACTTATCTCTCTTAAATTAAGGTTATGTCTCATTATGAACAAAAGAAAATATACCTTTGATACAAGTGGTTTTAGCTGTCAAAATACAGACTGCCATAAGTATCATAAGGTAAATGAAGGAAATGTGCGCTTTGCTTATATGTCTGGTAAGTACAAACAAATAGCCTATTTAAAGTGCACCGCTTGTGGTAGATGCTTTTCAGAGAATAAAGGCACTATTTTTTTTCGTCGCAAGAAAAGCAAAGAAACCATTACTCGGGTATTACAAAACACAGTTGAGGGCTGTGGCATTAGAGCTACCGGAAGAGTCTTTGGTATCAGCAAGGATACAGTTCTTGCTTGGGTTAAAGCAGCAGGTGAAGATTCACTAAAAGTTGAAAAAAAATATATACAAAAACCTGTCTTTCAATGAAATTCAATTAGACGAGCATTGGGGTTTTGTCTTTAAAAAACAATACAATCTATCAGAGACTGAGCGATTAAGTGATGAAATAGGGGATATCTGGACTTTTACTGCAGTATTGCCTGTAGAAAAGCTCATTTTAGCGCATATAACAGGCAAGAGGACCTCAGTGAATGCTAGAAAGTTACTGACCAAGGTAAAAACAAGAAGTAAGCCAAAGAGGGAAGATAAATTCTTGATTACCTCTGATGGATATGAGGGATATAGTGATGCCATTCTTTCAGTTTATGGTAAATTTGACTCAATGACTAGAAAGCTTCAATCACCCAAATCTCTATGTTATGGGCAAATAATTAAGAGAATAGAAAAAGGGAGATGTAAGGAAGTTGACAAATCTCTAATCTTTGGTGATCAAAAGCTACTAGATGAATATATTGCAAACTCTTCAGTAAGTCATCAGATGAACACCTTTGCTGTAGAAAGGAATAATTTGACTCTTCGCCAACACAATCATAGAATAGAGCGTAAAAGTCAGGGTTTTTCAAAAAAATTCAAATATATGCAGGGACATAATTCTTTTGTTGCTAATTATTACAATTTCTGCCTTCCACATTCAAGTCTAGCTGAGTATGAGGGAGGAAAACCAATTCAAATCACCCCAGCAATGGCTACAGAAATGACGAATCATAAGTGGTCTATACAAGAATTATTCATCGCAAATAGAAACTTTGATTAAATATGACACGACCAGAAAAAGGGTCGTGTCATATTTAATCAAAGTTTCCAATTAAAAAAGGAATTGACTTATCTCCCTTAAATTAAGGTTATGTCTCATTATGAACAAAAGAAAATATACCTTTGATACAAGTGGTTTTAGCTGTCAAAATACAGACTGCCATAAGTATCATAAGGTAAATGAAGGAAATGTGCGCTTTGCTTATATGTCTGGTAAGTACAAACAAATAGCCTATTTAAAGTGCACCGCTTGTGGTAGATGCTTTTCAGAGAATAAAGGCACTATTTTTTTTCGTCGCAAGAAAAGCAAAGAAACCATTACTCGGGTATTACAAAACACAGTTGAGGGCTGTGGCATTAGAGCTACCGGAAGAGTCTTTGGTATCAGCAAGGATACAGTTCTTGCTTGGGTTAAAGCAGCAGGTGAAGATTCACTAAAAGTTGAAAAAAAATATATACAAAAACCTGTCTTTCAATGAAATTCAATTAGACGAGCATTGGGGTTTTGTCTTTAAAAAACAATACAATCTATCAGAGACTGAGCGATTAAGTGATGAAATAGGGGATATCTGGACTTTTACTGCAGTATTGCCTGTAGAAAAGCTCATTTTAGCGCATATAACAGGCAAGAGGACCTCAGTGAATGCTAGAAAGTTACTGACCAAGGTAAAAACAAAAAGTAAGCCAAAGAGGGAAGATAAATTCTTGATTACCTCTGATGGATATGAGGGATATAGTGATGCCATTCTTTCAGTTTATGGTAAATTTGACTCAATGACTAGAAAGCTTCAATCACCCAAATCTCTATGTTATGGGCAAATAATTAAGAGAATAGAAAAAGGGAGATGTAAGGAAGTTGACAAATCTCTAATCTTTGGTGATCAAAAGCTACTAGATGAATATATTGCAAACTCTTCAGTAAGTCATCAGATGAACACCTTTGCTGTAGAAAGGAATAATTTGACTCTTCGCCAACACAATCATAGAATAGAGCGTAAAAGTCAGGGTTTTTCAAAAAAATTCAAATATATGCAGGGGCATAATTCTTTTGTTGCTAATTATTACAATTTCTGCCTTCCACATTCAAGTCTAGCTGAGTATGAGGGAGGAAAACCAATTCAAATCACCCCAGCAATGGCTACAGAAATGACGAATCATAAGTGGTCTATACAAGAATTATTCATCGCAAATAGAAACTTTGATTAAATATGACACGACCAAAGCTCTTACTAGAAAAACACTTGACTATATAGACTACAAGAACGATTGATGGGTAACTTATGAAGGATATTTTAGGTAGAGATCGCCGTAAAAAAAATATAGTCGAAATAAAAGCTGCTGAACGCTCAGTTTTGCAACTTTTGGATTATGAGAAAGTCTCTCATAATTGGGTAGACATTACATCCCTTTTTGACGAATCGAAAAAGAAATATTATGATGATGTTTTTCACGTACTCGTATTCACAGATTTTTTTTTGAAGAGTAACCTTGAAGCTTGCCAAAGTTGGCTTGAAAGATACAAGCACTCTGAGGTTCAAATTATTGTCTTATCAAGAAAAAAAATCCATAAAGAAGAACTATCTCCTATCCTTGCGGAGTTAATTCATTTTATCTTACCAATCAATATTGATGCCTTAACATTGAATAAGGTTGTGAACCAGATGTTTACCATGAATCAGCTAAACAGAGAGGCAATTGACCTCAAGTCTCGCCTTAGCGTGTCGAACCAAGACATACGCAGTTTGTCAAAAATAGGGGAGCTCCTTGGTCGGGAACATGATTTTGAAAAATTGATTCGTCTTATTTTAATTGAATTTGTGAAGCTTGTTTCTGCTGATTCTGGTTCAATTTATACAATAGATAAAAATACAAAAAGAGGAGAGACGACTAGCCTGCAGTTTAGGAGCACCTATTTAGAGATGAATCCTGATGATTTTTTATTACCTATCAATGGGTCTTCTGTTGCCGGACATGTAGCTTTGACCGGAGAACCTGTTTTTATTGATGATGTTTATAAAATTTCTAAAGAATCGGGATATCATTTCAATTACTCTCTCGACAAAAAATATAACTATCGCACAAAATCTATGATGGCAGTTCCGATAAAACAGCACGATGAGAGTGTTATTGGTGTTATACAGCTTATTAATCGCAAGAAGAACTCCCAAGACTCTATAACCCCTGAAAATACTGAAGACAGAGTGATTAGCTTCAGTGCAAAGGATTACGCATTTATTGATGCCATGGCTAGCCAAGCAGGTGTCGCTATTGAGAATAACATTCTGCTACAAAATATTCAGGATTTATTTGAGGGGTTTGTAACTGCCGCAATCACCGCAATTGAACAACGGGATATCACCACGTCAGGACATTCTACTCGGGTCGCTAATTTTACTGTTGAATTGGCGAAGGCTGTTGACCGTAGTAATCAACGACCTTTTCGAGATATTACATTTTCTCGTGAACAAATTAGAGAAATTCGTTACGCTGGTCTATTACATGATTTTGGGAAAGTAGGCGTAAAAGAAGAGGTTCTTTCAAAAGAAAAAAAACTTTACCCTCACCAGTTGGAGATCATTAAGTGGCGATATTATTTCTTAAAGGAAAGAATGACTCGAGAGCATTTGCAAAAAAGGATGTCACTGATGGAGCGATCGGGTTCTCTCGCAAATACTGAGTTGGAGATATCAAATGCAGAATATGAATTGAAGCAAAAATTTCAGGAATTAGATCGCATGTTTCACTATGTGTTGAAAGCGAATGAACCCAGTATTTTAGAAGAAGGAAACTTTGAAGCTTTAAAAAAAATGATGGAGTATAAAATTGACCTGCACAACGGTGATACTACCAAACTTTTACATGAAAATGAATTTATATCATTGACCACAAGAAAGGGGAGCCTAAACAAAGAAGAGAGGTTGGAAATTGAATCCCACGTAAAACACACCTATACTTTTCTCAAGAAAATCCCATGGACAAAAGACTTGAGCTCCATACCTGAAATTGCTCATGGGCACCATGAAAAACTTGACGGTTCAGGTTATCCATTAGGTTTAAAGGCGAACGAAATATGTGTACAAGCTAGAATGATGACCATTTCTGATATCTACGATGCCTTGATTGCATCTGATCGTCCATACAAACCCTCAGTTTCCAAAGGAAAGGCGCTTGATATTATCAAATATGAAGTTGAAAATAACCAAATTGATCCTGACTTGTTTGAAATTTTTATTCAAGCCAAAATCTATGAAAATGTCAATGAGAATTTTTAAAAGAGTCTTCTCAATGAATTAATTAATTCCAGAAGCCGGTACAAAGAGCAAATAAACATTCATCGGGTTTTGTTCACAACAGAAGGAAAACTTCTTTGGAATTTAAACGATTAACCTATGGTTGTCATAATACATTCATGACAATAGCGAAAAAACGATGCTGGAGATGAATCAATTGTGACAGAAATCAGAAATAAATTAAAGACGTTTGCAATTGTTGGTGCTGGGGGATTGGGTAGTTTCTACGGTGCCAAACTGTTGTCAAAAGCAGACCGGGTACAATTTCAAAGCGAGTTTTTGTCTAAAAATCTACCAAAAGAGGAGTTATTCGAAATTAAAAGTATATGGGGCAATTTTTCGACCAAGCTTGATGTACAAGCATCTACAAAAACGATGTTTCCTGCTGATGTCATTATCGTAGCCACAAAGGCACTTAAACATATCGATTACCCCACTCTACTTTCCCCCTTCTTTGAAAAATCCGCCCACTCTGATACCATAATTGTGTGTCTACAAAATGGTATTGCTCAAGAAGAAGCGTTTGAGGAGATGTTTTCGAGTGCTCATGTTATAGGCGGGCTCGCCTTCACGTGTGTCTATCGAGAATCCTACAATAGAGTATGCCATGTTGACCATGGTCTCGTTACATTAGCTCCTTTGAGGCAAGAAGCTTTATGTGTAACAGAAAGATTGAGTCAATTATTCAATGATTGTGGCATCCAATGTAAAGTAGAAACCAATTTGAAAGAAATTCGCTGGAAAAAATTAATATGGAATATTCCGTTTAATCCTCTTTCAGTTATTCTCGATAAAGCAACAACATTAGACATACTTGAAAACCCTGAAACCTGCTGTCTCGTTAAATCTCTGATGCAAGAAACAGCAAGGATTGCATATTCAGATGGAAAAATCATCATTACCGACGAGTATATTCACAGTATGATTCAGAAGACAACAGAGATGGAGCCATACAAAACATCGATGTTCCAAGACTATGAACAAGGCAGAGAAATAGAGATTGATGCTATTTTAGAAAAACCCCTTCAAATAGCACAAAAAAATCATATTTGTGTGCCGCAAATTCGCATGCTCTATCAACTGCTTTATTATAAAAAAATGAAAAGAAAGACTTGAAAGAAGTACAAAATATAACGATAAGCCTAAGTGGTAGGATACACCAAAAGAATGAGTTGTTGTTTTGAGAAATATATATTTCGAGTGATTTTTTGCCTCTTCGTTGTTTGTACGAGTATTCATACTGCTTCTGCAAATTTAATTTCGATGGAGCGAATTATGAAAGCAAACCGGTACTTTATCGACTTTATTGATGTTAGTGTTTCAAATTACGGGAACAATGAGATCATCACGTCTTTCAAATTGGTTAATAAACTGAATTATGAGGCAAAGATTGCTCTCTTTCAGTCAGAATATTCAAAATCTTTGGAATTAGTAAAAGCTTCGCAAAAAGTCTTACAAAATATTTACTACGAAATGCTATCAAATGTATATCGTAAAAATACTGAACTACTTTTAAATATTGCCGCACCAATCATTGTTCAAGCCAAAGATCGAAAAGCTGAGTTTTTCCTCAGGAGGGGCTATCGGAGCCTAAAGCTCGCTGAACGACATGAAAAAATAGGTTTTAGCTGGAATCGTTTTCTCTTCTCAGGAAAAATTAGGCATTACCTAGACGGAATTAAAAATGCAAGACAGGGCAAAAAGTATGTATTTTGGGCACTTATTGAAAGTAAGACACCTCTCAAGGAGAAGTCTAATTATAAACTGCAAACACTTGATGAAGCTTTGAACCCTGACTCTCAAAATGATCCTGAAATATTTTCAAATTATAAAAAAGTTCGTAATAAATTAAAAACATATATCAATCAAAACCTAATTTCGAGGAAATTAACAAAGAGATTTCGTTTTTTCTTGCATCATGATGATAATTATGGTTTTGTTTATCCTGAAAACAAATCAATTAAGTTTGAATTTTTCGAGACTTTAGGGAAAAGTGTGACCGAAGAGCTTAAAGCTGAAAATCGTTTGGAACCTTCATCCGAAGATGATGAGTCTGATGCAAAGCGAGTGAAGGGGCAGGAAGAAAACTAAATAGGAGCGGTCGTGAAAAAACATCAATTCTATACTTTTTATTTTTTATTTTGTGCAGGAGGGAGTCTTCAAGCAGGTCATAATTATGTCGATTATGTAAATAGAGCAAATCAGCACTTTTCTTTGTTAAATGAACTTTATAACAAATATCCAATGTCAGAGAGCAGTCAAAAGCTTATTTTGATTCGTAAGCTTAAAAAGAATTGGGACAATATGATTGCAGAATACAAACGAATGCACTCCCAAAAACGAAGTCATATGCTCTTACGTATAAAAGAACACTATCTTCCGCTATATGAGATGCTTCGAAAGACATGTCTCAAACTTAATCGATACAGCAGTGATATATTGATCGATTACGTTCAACGCATCAAGACAAACAAGTTGAATCGGCAACAGAAGGATATTTATGAGAATAGCTTTCGAGTTGCCAAGCATGAAATATATAGAGCACAAAATGCCTTTTTGAGCAAACAATTTAATTACAGTGCTCAATTATATCATCGCTCTATTATCATTCTAGCGAACACTTACAAGAAGCTAAACTGGGCAGTGCCACCTACTTATGAGAAAGTACAAACTGTATCAAAACACTCTATTAAATGACCTGACCATAGAAAGGCAGACCGTGAATATCTTTAAAGAAGTTGACCATCTCTTTAGCTGGATGAAAAGCCATCTAATTTAGCTAAATTTGCGATTGCTTACTTTGTTAAAATATCGTTTGGATGTGGAACATATTTTTTGTTGTCATATATTGACATGATTATCTTATTGGATGATACTGCCTGTAGGTAAGATACACGTTTTAAGAAAATACTTTTATCTGAATTGATTAAAATATATGAGATGCCTATGCATTTTTATTCAAATTATTCAAATTTATGTGTATAAAAAAAATATCTCCTAGATTGAATGGACGATTTCTTAGAGAACAAATAGGGGTTTTCGGGTAAGAAAATTTGTCAGATATGTAATTGGTTTCTATAACGCTTGACATTAAGAGGGATGGAGAATAGGATTGTACCCCCCTACGACCATTGGCATCTTTTGAAATAAATAGTCCAGTCGAAACGGTGGTAAATTTAATATTTGTTTGTCAATAGTTGTGCTTTCCTCTCGGATCAGCTGCCAGGGCGATTTATTCTCTTTGTAAGAATTTTTTCTTATTGAATTGAACATCAATAGATAGGAGCCAGCTTTGTTGAGAAAGTCTTCTCTTGAATTATACGTTTCATTCAGGTAAAGGTGATCCTCAATCAATCTATGAGTCGTTTCAACATCAGACTGCCAAGTATGCGCTCCAGCAGGGATCGTCTGGTGTGGCACACCATAACTGGCTAATACTTTTGTAAACTCCGAATCTCCTTTTTTATTCCAAGCACCAATAAACTCTGAGCCATTATCTGTTTGCCCTCTCGTATTATTTTTCTTTAAATCAACCCCTGATTTTACAAGATGATCTAAAATTACCTCCATAAACAGACAAGAGTATGCCATATTATACTCATCTGCAAAAGCTAGAAATTGTAAGCCAGAAAAAACTTCTCTGAAGGTATATTGATATTTCGGTACAATATTTTCCTGAATATAAGGCCAAAGCTCAGGAATATCGTATAAATGCTTCGTATCTACGTCAAATTGCTTAAATAAACCCCATAATTTCTTAATTTCACGCAAATTTTGCTTCGTTTTATGTTTTCTACGCTTTTTTTTCAAGAGTGCTTGCTCCCTCCACGCTCTGCGAATGGCCTTGACACTCAAGTCTAGTTGGTAAACATTCTTCAGTTCCTGAGCACCAAAGCCTCGACGTTTCTTTTTAAGAAAGCAAACATAAGCCTTTTCAAAGTCTGTGATTGAACCATTTGCAGTCTGTAGTAACTTTTTGTCTTTACATGGAGCGTGGCTCTTGTCTTCATTTCCTGATTCACCAAAGCCTCGACGTTTCTTTTTAAGAAAGCAAACATAAGCCTTTTCAAAGTCTGTGATTGCATGTGGTGAGTAGTGTGGCTCCAAGTCTTGGCATAATGAACCGTGGCTCTTGTCTTCCAAGCCAACGTATTTCTCTGATTCAAACCTACGAAACCACTTTTTTACTGTTTTTACAGTCGTTTTAAACATTCTGGCTGTTGGCTTGAAACCATGCTTCCTGTTTTGGATGATTTAATAATGAACCATTTGCATTCTGTATAACTTTTTGTCTTTACTATTTCGCATTACTGCCGAATACCTGTTTAGACAAATAACCTGAGAAGGGTGCTTCATTAGGAAATTATTTGATGATTTAACGTCGGCCTTTTGATGCACCTTTTTTAGGAAAATGTCTTTCACTTGCTCTACCAGTAAACCCAAGCCTTTTGAACCAAATAACTTGATTTGAACCAATTCTGAACCAACTAATGATGGTCGTAGGGGGGTACTATCATCCTTCTCTCTCCCAACGCTTGACATTAAGTTTCTTGACACTAAGTTCATAATGAAAACAGTGTCCTTGGATGCTGAAAAAGGGAGATCGTAAGCTGTCTGTCGAACTTAGTTCGCCAAAGGAAAAAAAACTTCGTCATTTGCGTAAAACTACTTCCGCCATCATTATAATACATTTTCTCCCGCTGATTTCAATCTTCACAGGGGGCGTCGGCTTAAAAGAGGTAATTTTTCTAGGTATTTTCTATATTGTTGGTATGCTCTTTTCTGTGATTGGTTATCATCGATATTTCTCTCACCGTTCTTTCCGGACAAATCGTTTTTTTCAGTTTATTCTCGCCTTTTGTGCTCAGGCGACGGCTCAAGGGGGTGCCCTATGGTGGGCGAGTACGCACAGACTACATCATCGTTTTTCTGACAAGAAAGGAGATATTCACTCCCCTGCACAAAAGGGTTTATGGTATGCTCATATTGGTTGGTTTTTTTCTAATAAGCATCATGAAACGAGGCTGGATGTTATCAAAGATTTTGCAAAATTTCCCGAGCTTGTTTGGTTGAACCGTAATTCTGCACTCCCCGTTGTTTGTCTTGGTCTACTTTATTTTCAATTATTGGGCTTTCCTGGCCTCTTCTTTAGTTTTTTCTTAGGAATTGTAATCTTGTGGCATGGTACTTTCACGATCAATTCGTTAGCTCATGTTTGGGGTAGGAGGCGCTATAAGACAGAGGATACTTCAAGAAATAATTGGCTTTTGGCTCTCATTACGATGGGTGAGGGTTGGCATAACAATCATCATCATTACAGACATTCAGCACGGCAGGGTTTTTTTTGGTATGAGCTTGATGTTGCTTACTACCTCCTCAAGTTTTTATCCCTCTTTAAAATTGTCAGAGACGTAAAGGGTGTTCCGACAGCCAAGCGCTCCGTAAACTTAGCTTAACTTTTGTTTCCCCTGTTTGAGGAAATTCTGGTCGTGTCATATTTAATCAAAGTTTCTATTTGCGATGAATAATTCTTGTATAGACCACTTATGATTCGTCATTTCTGTAGCCATTGCTGTGGTGATTTGAATTGGTTTTCCTCCCTCATACTCAGCTAGACTTGAATGTGGAAGGCAGAAATTGTAATAATTAGCAACAAAAGAATTATGCCCCTGCATATATTTGAATTTTTTTGAAAAACCCTGACTTTTACGCTCTATTCTATGATTGTGTTGGCGAAGAGTCAAATTATTCCTTTCTACAGCAAAGGTGTTCATCTGATGACTTACTGAAGAGTTTGCAATATATTCATCTAGTAGCTTTTGATCACCAAAGATTAGAGATTTGTCAACTTCCTTACATCTCCCTTTTTCTATTCTCTTAATTATTTGCCCATAACATAGAGATTTGGGTGATTGAAGCTTTCTAGTCATTGAGTCAAATTTACCATAAACTGAAAGAATGGCATCACTATATCCCTCATATCCATCAGAGGTAATCAAGAATTTATCTTCCCTCTTTGGCTTACTTCTTGTTTTTACCTTGGTCAGTAACTTTCTAGCATTCACTGAGGTCCTCTTGCCTGTTATATGCGCTAAAATGAGCTTTTCTACAGGCAATACTGCAGTAAAAGTCCAGATATCCCCTATTTATCACTTAATCGCTCAGTCTCTGATAGATTGTATTGTTTTTTAAAGACAAAACCCCAATGCTCGTCTAATTGAATTTCATTGAAAGACAGGTTTTTGTATATATTTTTTTTCAACTTTTAGTGAATCTTCACCTGCTGCTTTAACCCAAGCAAGAACTGTATCCTTGCTGATACCAAAGACTCTTCCGGTAGCTCTAATGCCACAGCCCTCAACTGTGTTTTGTAATACCCGAGTAATGGTTTCTTTGCTTTTCTTGCGACGAAAAAAAATAGTGCCTTTATTCTCTGAAAAGCATCTACCACAAGCGGTGCACTTTAAATAGGCTATTTGTTTGTACTTACCAGACATATAAGCAAAGCGCACATTTCCTTCATTTACCTTATGATACTTATGGCAGTCTGTATTTTGACAGCTAAAACCACTTGTATCAAAGGTATATTTTCTTTTGTTCATAATGAGACATAACCTTAATTTAAGAGAGATAAGTCAATTCCTTTTTTAATTGGAAACTTTGATTAAATATGACACGACCGAAATTCTTCGGAGAGATCGTGTGCGGATTTTTTGGCACCTTACATTTTTTTGGGTGCACTAATTCCGAGCAGGTCAAGACCCTCTTTCAAAATCATTCCTGTGATCTGACATAATCTGAGCAACGTAGCCCCTTCTTGACTTTGTTTTGCATCGTTTGTTTTGAAAAATGTAATAATTCGATTCTCAGGGTGGTGGTAAAACTTTGTGAAGGAGTTTGCTAAGTTATAAAGATATATCGTTAATTTATGTATCTCCATACTCTCTGAAATCATACTAATCTCATCAACAAACTTGAGAAGTTCAAACACTAAACTCTCTCTCTCAGGCTTGAGTAGATATTTTTTAAAAGTAGTCATTTCCCACGCTTGTTGGTCAAGGAAGTCTAAAGAGATAATAGCTTGAGAAGAGTTTTCTTTCGTATTCTGCTTTCCCTTTATCTTTTCTATTTTTCCTATTCTTTCTTCATACTCTCGAAAAATAGAATAAATTCTTGCATGGGCGTATTGAATATAGTATACAGGGTTTTTATGGCTTTGGTCTAAAGCTAACCCCAAGTCAAAATTAAGGTGCTGACTTTGTGAACGCGAAGTAAAAAAATAACGACTCACGTCAACAGGTATTTTCTCAATCAAATCCCGCATACTGTGAAATTTTCCGAGTCTTTTACTCATAACGATAATTTTTCCACTTTCCACGAGATTCACTTGTTGAACAATTAAAATAGCAAACTTTTTTTTTTGCTTCGCAGATTTACTATGAATCGCTTGGATCGCTCCTGTTAGTCGGGATATGTAGCCGTGATGGTCTGGCCCCCAAATATCATACACTTCATCATAACCTCTGGAGAATTTGTTGAGATGGTAGGCAATGTCTGCTAAAAAGTAGGTTGAAACACCATCATTTTTTTTGAGAACTCTATCTTTGTCATCGTTAAAGTCTGTACTGCTAAAAAAAGAAGCACCATCTTTTTTATAGACGCACCCTAGTTTAAGAAGCAGTTTAAAAGTTTGTTCAACTTCTTTGTTCTTGTGTAACGATGTCTCAGAGAAAAAATGATCAAATTCAACTCTGAAGTCTTTTAAATCGGTTTTATGTAACTCCAAAATCAACTGAACAGCCAAGGGAGTAAAAAAAGTTGCTGCTTGATTGAGCCATTCATCAATTTTTTTTTGGGAGGTATTTTTCAATCGTTCAATATTTTTAAAAGAATCGGGCAGCGTATTTTTATTAAGAAGTTCTTTTAAAATATCTTTGATATATTCCCCATGATAGCCATTCTCAGGTATCTCAACAGATATTCCTTTTGATTCTAAATAGCGAGCAGCAAAAGAAGCTCCCAAAAGATAAACTTGATTGCCAAAGTCATTTACATAATATTCTTTGAATACCTCTCTTTGAGTCCTTTTAAGAACACGGCAAATTGAGTCTCCTACAGCTGCTGAGCGTGCTGAAACAATATTGAGAGGTCCCGTTGGATTTGCTGAAATAAACTCAAAGTGAATTTTTTTTTGATTGTTTTTTTTATTCTTACAAAATGAAGAATGTATCCATTCATCTAAAGAGAATGTCTTTTCAAAAAAAAAAATAAAAATATTGATTTGCACAAAAAAATTCAAAAAACCAGGTCCAGCAATTTCTATCTTTTGAATGGAAGATTGATAAAAAGGGTCATTTGAGAAGAAAACTCTCAAACTTGTTGCAATCTCGCGAGGATTCTTTTTAAGAGGTTTAGCGAGTAGCATAGCAACATTGGAAGCGTAATGACCAAACTCTAATCTAGGAGTATAATCGACCGTTATTTGAGTCATCAAAATATCAGAAACACTACGATCAGAACTACTTTCGGCAAGATATTTTTTTACTAATTGAATAAGCCTTTTTTTAAGGCTTTCCCGAAAATTCATAAATAAGAGAGGGTATTAAGAATTTCTTTTTTCATCGTTTGGGTATCCACAATATGGTTGCCCTCAGAGCAACTCAAGTCTTTTGTACGAAAACCTTTACGAATCGTCTCACGAACAGATTTTTCTATTCTTTCAGCTTCTTCATGCATTCCAAATGAATATCTGAGCATCAAAGCTCCTGAAAGAATTTGGGCAATCGGGTTTGCAATACCCTGATCAGCAATGTCAGGAGCAGAGCCCCCTGCTGGTTCATAGAGGCCAAAGCTTCGCTCCTCCTTATTTTGGCTTCCCAAAGAAGCGGAGGCGAGCATACCAATGGAGCCAGTAATCTGACTGGCCTCATCAGATAGAATATCACCAAATAGGTTAGGGCAGAGCATCACATCAAATTGGAATGGTTTAGAAATGAGCTGCATAGAAGCATTATCCACATAAAGATGCTGTAAGCTCACATCAGAGAAGTCTTTATGAACCTGATTTACAATTTCCCGCCAAAAAACCATGGTAGTGAGCACATTCGCTTTATCGATACTGTGAATAATTTTTCTTCTTTTCTGGGCTGAGCGAAAGGCCAATCGGGCAATCCTTTCTATTTCGTGTTGATAATATACCATAGTATCAAACGCTTTCTCTTCGCCATTTTCGATCTCCCGACCTTTTGGTTCACCAAAATAGACATCACCAGTAAGCTCTCTCATAATTAGTATATCAACTCCGTGAGAAATAATTTCTTCTTTCAATGGAGAAGCATCTTGCAGCTCAGGATATATGATCGCTGGTCTGAGGTTTGCAAATAGTTGAAAGTGCTTCCTTAGGGTTAGTAGAGCAGCTCTTTCTGGTTGCTTCTGAGGAGGTAAACTCTCCCATTGTGGGCCTCCCACAGAACCAAAAAATATGGCATCTGATTCGTTGCAGAGATCTAACGTCGATTGTGGTAAGGCCTTGCCCTCTTTGTCAATCGCAACTCCTCCTACGAGAGCTTCCCTGAAAGTGAACTCATGGGAACTATCTTTAAGAGCGACCTGAAGCACTTCAAGAGCGACATCCACCACCTCAGGACCAATGCCATCCCCAGCTAAAACGGCAACTTGAAATTTCATACTAGTTTTGAAGAAAGAAACGCAATACCCCAGGGTTTGGTAGAGATATTGCAGAGGCTACTCTCATACCTACCCTGATGTAGCTATCAACAAATCAGGAGCTTGTATCAATTATCATCTTTTTCTCGATTATACCTTTTGATTTTATAATCAAGCTCATCCGCATGAATTCGATTGTACGTATCATTCATGTCAATGCGATAATCTTTGGGTATGGTCAGATCAAAAACTGGATCAATTTTTTTCTCGAAAAACGCTGGATTATCTCTATAAGACGGTTCAGCATTGTAAAGTCTATTTCTATTCATATACTGGTAAACGCGGATGCCATTTCTTTTGGCAAGGCGGCATATTTCGATCGTCCTTTTATAATCTTCCACTCGCTGTGCCCGATACTGAACAGGGATCGGGGCTTCCTCTTCTAAATTTTTTATTAGGTCAACCCCTTTTTTGCGCAACTTTTTTGCATGGCCCAAGAGATAATAAGCACGATCTATATTTCTTACCATTGATTTTTTATCGTAAGTAAAATGAAATTCTTTCTCTTTGTAATAAGGCTTTTCATCGGGAGGTTCTATATCGGTTAGCATGCGATTTATGATATTAGATTTTGGATTATATCGTATGTCAACTTCAACTAATACCTGAATGGATTGTTGGAGAATCAACTCTGTACGGTTGATATACTCAAGACTCATTTTCTCATAGATCTTCTCTAGTTTTTTTTGAACCGCAAGGAAAGCACCATAAGCTCTGACGAAATCATCTTCAAAAAAGAAAGCCAAGGCTCTGCCATATGTGAATTTGATTTTTTCGTATGAGCTTTTTTGATCGGGCGTACCAAAATTTTTGATAGGAACCTCCAAAAAAACGATGGCACGCATATTCTTGCTTCGTTGCCTCTTTGCTTTATCAGCCGAAGATTCAGCGAACGAAGAGGAAGACAAAATCAGTAGAACGAAAACGCTGATTAACGATCTTGGAATCTTACCAAAAGCTATATTTCTACTCATAATCACACCTCACAAAACGGGGAGGAAAGAACCTCTGGCTAAGTATCGGTTTCTGCTTCCTCACTACTTAAGCTATTTAATAGAAAAGAGTGGATTGTCACGTCAAGAAATATCTTCAAAGATGCTCTGAATAAGACCCCGGGGATCTTCTGATAAATAAATGGGTCTACCCATGACAATATGGTCAGCCCCCGCCAAATAAGCCTCTTTCGGGGATACAACCCTCTTGTGGTCATCTTTGTGATTTTTATCAATCCGAACCCCGGGGTTAATGACCAAAAAATTAGGTGATAATTGCTCTTTTACTCTTCTTGTTTCTAGTCCTGAACAAATAATACCGTCAGCTCCCGCTTGTTTACTCATTTGACTTCTCCGTAAAACATTTTTTGATGTATCACTGCACTCATTAGAAGTGAGAACAGTGACATTAAAAATTTTAAGAGTGTTCTGTATCGAAGAAGATAACTCTTCATTCAGTAGGACTCTTGCCGAACTGATTCCTTTTCGAGATGTGAATAGGGAAATATAATCCACCTTTTCTTCACTAAATATTCTGACAGCGGCAGATATTGTGCGAGGGATGTCATTTAGTTTCAAGTCAAGAAAAACTTTTTTTCCCCTTGCCTTTAATTCTTTCACTGCCTCAAAGTGAGTCTTAAAAAATAACTCAGTACCTACTTTATAGAAATTAACATCATCAGCAAGAAGGTCTACCAGTTTGATTGCCTTTGAGAGTTCTGGAAGGTCTAGGGCAACGATTAAGAAATGATCTGTACTTTTCAGGTTCTTTTTGTTATCTTTATGAGTTCTGATAAGCGTGAGTAAGTATCTCTGCCACTTCTGGGCGAGTAAACTCCTCAGGAGGTTTTTGACCTTGGGTCAACATTTCTCTTACTTTGGTTCCGCTCAAAAATACATGATTTTGTTTTTCATCGGGTCTAGGACATGTTTTGTCAGAAGACATTCCTCCGCAATAATTACAATAATAGGCATGCTCAAACTTCAAAGGTTTGATATCAATTTCTTCTTCGGAGTAGTCATTAAAAATATTATGGGCATCATAAGTACCATAGAAGTTTCCAATTCCCGCATGATCACGACCCACAATGAAGTGAGTGCAACCATAATTTTTCCGACAAATTGCGTGAAAAATAGCTTCTTTTGGCCCTGCGTAGTTCATAGAGGCAGGGAAAACACCTAATTGCACTCTGGTGGCTGGGAAATAACGTTCAATAAGGGCAGTATAGCATTTCATACGAACATCAGCAGGGATGTCATCTTGCTTAGTTTCTCCGACGAGCGGGTGGATCAAAAGACCATCTGACATTTCTAACGCACATTTTAGTAAATATTCATGAGCACGGTGAATTGGATTTCGTGTTTGGAAGGCAGTAATTACTTTCCATTTTTTTTTTGAGAATAGTCGTCTACTTTCACTTGGAGTAAACCGAAAATTAAGAAATTGATCATATTGGATTGGTATATGTTGTTTAATTTTACCACCCAACATATGGGGAGGTAATGATTTCACATAAGCAACACCAGGGTGTGACTCATCATTCGTTCGATAAACAGATTTTAGCCAGTTCGCTTTATCAGGCTGATAAACATTCTCGACTTTCATGGAAGCATAAACTTGATTATTAAATTCAAGTAAAATTTTATCGTTTTGGTTTATGCTATTTTTTTGTTCTTCCGTGATGGCTAGTACGACGGGAATTGTCCATGGCAATGAATTTTCTAAGCGACCACTATTAAGAACAGACTCAAAATCTTTTTGACCCATAAAGCCCTCGAGAGGAGAGAAAACACCACTCGCAATCATTTCTAGATCGTTGAGGTTCCTCTCGGTAATTGAGATCCTACGACCAGCAAGAGACTCGAGTTCACTTTTCTGTCTAAAGTCTTCTCGGTTAACCAAGACACCCCCATGAGGTTTGAGCATGGACCACTCTAAGCCTTTGACACAAACTGTAAAGAGGTATTGTGCTAGGGTCGTAATTTGTGGAGAAACGAGCTTGTGCGGGAACTAGGATTTTTCTTGCTTTTCTGTGTTTTTCTTTGTTTATGTCTTATTATGAAACGATTTATGAAAAGTGATAGAGATCAAGTTATGCTGTTTTCGCATACTATAGCAGATAATTTAGAAGAAAATCACGAGGTTTATGCCTTTGCTGCCTTGTTAGATAAAATTCCTATGAAACCATTTCTTTCTAAGTACTCAAAAGAAGGGGGTCGGGCTTACCATCCGGTTATAATGCTGGGATGCCTTTTTTATGGCTTTCATCGTGGATGGAGAAGCAGCAGAGAATTACAAAAAGCCTGTGAAGAGAACGACGCCATGCGTTATTTAGTTGGTGGTCATAAAGTAAAGTTTCGGTCTATTGCTGAATTCCGTGTTAATTTTGGTAAAGAAATTGGCGAAGTTTTTAATTACTCTGTATCTTTGCTATCCCACAAAAAGAAAAATATTGGTACTGATGTTAAGGTAGATGGAACTAAAATCAAAGCCAGTGCTGCTGACGATCAAACATACAAAAAGTCAGATTTAGAGGAACGTAAAAGAGCTATACAGCAAGAGATCTTAGAGTATCTACGCTCAGGTAGAGAATTAGATATTGAGGAAGATAAACTATATGGTAAAGACAACAGTGGCTATGAGCTTAATCCTGAAGAGGTAGATACGGTCATTGAGGAGTTTATTCGCTTACAAAAAGCGAGTGAAAAGGCAAAGAGAGAGTCATTAAAAACAGCAGAAGGAAAGCAAAGTGAACCAGCCGAGTTTTCTACATCTGTTGAAAAAGATTCTTCAGAAACTATGGAAGGTACACAGGATATAGAAGCTCTAAAAACAGGAGAAAAAGAAGTTGAGGTCTTTTTAGAAGATACAACTAATTCTCATGCTAACGAGCCAGAATTATTGATAAATGAAGACCAGGCTGCAGAGGATAATGATTCTGTTATGCTTAGGAAAGCTCAAAAGTATGTTACAATCAGTAAAAGTCTGGAAGAGAATCAAGAGTCTGCTTCTGATTCTAAAATAAATCTTACTGATCCAGATGCTAAATTCATGAAACGGAATGGTAAAATTTCTCAAAGCTACAACATTCAAGTTACCTCATCAGAAGGCTATATTTTGGCAGCTGACATTGCTGAAGCTAATTCAGAAAATGATTTAGAGCAATTAGCTCCTACCCTTTCTAAAGCTGAGTCAAACACAGGGACCAGTATACGGACAGCTTCTGCAGATTCGGGTTACTTTCATTCAAGTGGTTTGGAATACCTGGATTCAAAAGGGATCAATGGTTTTATACCTTCACCTGATCAGGTAGCCAAAGAAAGAAAAGGAGAAGAGGGTTCAGGTTATGAAGCTCATCAGTTTAAATATGACGAGGATGATGATTCTTGGGTTTGCCCCGAGGGTAAAACCTTAGAATTTCATAATGAATCTGTGAAAGATAAAAAGAAATATACTCATTATCATGGTAAACCTCCTGACTGTGTCATTTGCCCTGCCAGAGAACAATGTTGTACGAGCGAAGAAGAGTTACGCAGAGGTTATCGCAAATTGTCAGTAGACTCTGGTTTTGCTTTAAAACATGAAATGATCAAGAAGATGAATTCAGAAGAAGCAAAGTCTTTCTATAAAAAGCGAGGTTCTGAAATTGAACCCATTTTTGGAATTTTGAAACAAGCCAAAAAGTTCAGAGAATTCTTGCTCAGAGGCAGTAAAAAGGTTCAAATAGAGGTAAAAATCGCAGCTACAGCATTTAATTTTGGCAAAATGGTACGAGAACAACTTGCATAAACTATAAATTCCTTGACATATTTGAAAAATGAGACTGACGCAGCAAATATCTCATAAAATGCACTGAAAAATCCTAGTTCCTGCACAAGCTCAACCCTACCCAAGGCTGTGCGGAAAATCGTAAAATTCTTATTTACAAATAAATGCAATTAACTAGTATGGATGCATGAGTGTCTATCCCGTCAGTCTCCTTTTGTCCTTTGGTTGTTCAATCCATTGTATTCTTTTTTCTGTTTTGTCAATTGTGTTCCCCTTTATTAGTATTAAACACACCGGATTAATTCATACATTTGATCTACTTTTTATTATTATGAGCATCTTTGTATCTATTTTTATTTTTGTTCGTTTTGTTTACTTGCCGAAAGTAGACATGAAGTTTTTGCCGCTCACCTCTTCAATCGCAGGTTCTTCATTTTTATTGATTAGTTTTTTTATTATTTCGCCGACTTCTTTCTTTTTTCAGACGTTCGGTAGCCTGTTGCTAGCAATTTCTAATTTTTTTTACATTCATTCTCACAAACATCATAAAAAATGCTCCATACGTTTTACTCCATAAATTCAAATAAGGAGTCGTGAACTAGACTCAGGGCTTTTTCCCCTTCGCTCTTGTCAATTACGCATGAGATTTTAATCTCGCTTGTCGAAATCATTTCGATATTAATTTCATTTTTTGCCAGAACATTAAACATACGGGCAGCAACTCCTGCATGGGACTTCATGCCAACCCCGACAACCGAAAGAATAGCAATATCTTTTTTTATACTTGTACTTCCTTTACTCCACAAGTCAATTTGCTTTTGTATGACCTTTTCGGAAAGATGTAGGCTGCTCTCAGAAATTGTAAATGAAATAGTATTCAACTGATTTTCTCCTGTTGATTGGGCGATCATATCGACATTGATATCAGACTCTGCTAAACGTGCAAATAGTTCGGCAGCGATACCCGGTCGATCAGGGACCTTCGTAACCGATACCCTTGCTTCGTCTACTTTTAAGCTGACACCAGTAACTAAAAGTTGCTCCATCATATGAGTTTCAGGCAGGACAATGGTTCCTTCTTCCTCACTGAAACTAGAACGCACATGTATTGTCACCCCATACTTTTTTCCAAACTCAACAGCCCTGGGGTGAAGAACGCCCGCCCCAAGAGTGGATAGTTCAAGCATTTCGTCGTAACTAATTTGTTTTAATTTTTTAGCATGAGGAATCCGGTTGGGGTCAGCCGTATACACTCCTTCTACGTCAGTAAAAATTTCACATTCTTTTGATTTCAGCGCTACCGCAAGGGCGACAGCTGATGTATCAGACCCTCCTCGACCTAACGTCATAATATCTCTCTCTTGGTTGGCTCCTTGAAAACCAGCGATAATGCAAACCTTATTTTGAGAAATTGAGTCTAAAATTTTTTTCACATCAATGTATTTAATTTTTGCATTCACAAAATTACCATTGGTGAGTATGCCCGCTTGTAATCCAGTGAAGCTAACAGCGGGTACGGATATAGCGTGTAATGCCATTGATAAAAGTGAGATGGATATTTGTTCCCCTGTAGAGAGTAAGACAGCCATTTCCCTTTCGCTGGGCAATTGGTTGATTTGCTTGGCCATTAAGACGAGATCATCTGTCGTCCTCCCCATGGCTGATACTACGACAACGATTGGCCTGCCTTTGTTGTAGTATGATTTAATTCTTTTTGCTACCTTCTGGATATGATGAATGGTTGTTAACGAAGTACCTCCATATTTTTGAACATGTATTGAACTCATCACATCCCAATATCTTTTGGGTTTTTATTTTTTTTTGAGCTGATATATTTTTTTACAGTTTCACTTGTTTCACGATAGAAGGTCTCTACTTCTACAGAGGCATGCACCTCACCACTCACCTGAGCCATTTCTTTACTTCCTCCACCTCCTCCTTTGAGAGTCGTAGTTTCTTTCAAAAATAACTTAATTGTTTGACCTAAATCAAGTTTGTGTTTTTGTGCAAATGTACGTGAAGTTGCTAAAACCAAACTCCATTTTTTTGATTGATCTTCCCGAATAACAAAACCATGTAAAATATAGATGCCTTCTGCCTTTTTTTCTCGAAGAGAGTCTGCTAGCATTTTGAGAGAGCGGATGTCATACTTCTCTTTTAAAAGTCTATAATAGCAGAAGCCTCCCTTCTCTTCAGCTGAGAGAAAAATGGCTTCTATTTCTTGACCTGTTAATACATGAAAATTAAATTTTTGTTTTTTTATTTTTTTTCTAATCTTTACTTGTAATTTTTCAATTTGAAATTTCATAGTTTGAATTGTTTGCCATAAGGTGATGAGTGATTTGGCTTTCTTGTGTCCTAGAGAAAATTCAAGTTCTTTTGTTTTAGTCGTTACATTGTTTTCTAACTTCGAAAATAGAATCATTAGTTCTTTCTCACGAGTTTTGAAGGAGTCATCTTGTGATTTAATGAGGCTTTTTATTTCAAGTAGCTTCTTGGAGCTATCATGTATATAGTTTTCTAAGCAGGCTAAGGCCTTTTCGCTAGAAACAGCCTCAATCCTTCGGTTACCAGCACCTGGGCTACCCTCTTTTGTGATAAAAAAAGAACCAAGCTCTCCCGTATGATTAACATGAGTTCCACCACAGCATTCTATTGAGTAATTTCCAATTTCGACAATGCGCACAGCCTCTCCGTATTTTTCACCGAACGTCATAATAGCTCCTTTCTTTTCGGCTTCTTTCTTAGGTAAAACGGAAGCCAAAACTTGGTATGACCTAGCAATCACTTCGTTGATGTCATTTTCAATTGTTTCAATCTCTGTCATTGTTAACGCTTTTGGGTGCGAAAAATCAAACCTGAGGTAGTCGCTGTGAACAAGAGAACCCGTTTGGCGGATATGGTCTCCCAGCACTCGCTTGAGAGAGGCATGGAGCAAGTGAGTTGCACTGTGGTTTCTCCGCAAGAGCATACGTCGCTTTTGATCAATTTTCATTTGAACCTCATCACCCACCGTAATGTTACCTTCAAGTTTTTTACAAATATGTAGGATGAGATCGTCTGAGCTTTGGGTGTCTGTCACAATCGTTTGAAAATGAGAGCCTAATATATATCCCTGATCGCCGATCTGCCCACCTCCTTCGGAATAAAAAGGAGATTTTTCTGTTACAAGATAAAAGCTTGCTGAAGAATCAATTTCATTTTCTTGTAAGTTTTGAACTCTTTTTTTATCGTGGATGATGCACAATATGTTTGATTCCTCTTCGGATTTTTCATAACCAATAAATTTTGTGGGAGGTAGATTGCTTAAAGGCAATTCGTTCACATCTCCTTTCCATGCAAGACGACCTTTTTTACGTTGTTTTTTCATTTTTTCTTCAAAGTTGACAACATCAACTTTGAATTGTTTTTGTTCGGCAATTTCAATTGTCATTTCGAGTGGGAAACCGTATGTATCATATAGAAGAAAAGCGTCTTCTCCTTTGATCAACTTTGTTTCTTGGGACATCTCAATAATTTCGTCTAATCTTTCTGAACCCATTTTGATTGTTTGGATAAAACGATTTTCTTCAGCAGTGATATAGTCTCGTATGTTGTTCTCTTGCTTGTTTAGTTCAGGGTAGAATTTTCCATAGAGTTTAATAACTTTTTTTACTGCATGATGCAAGGAAGCCTTGTCTTTGTTAAGTTTGATTCCGTAGAGCATTGCTCGGCGAAGCATTCTTCGTAAAACATAACCGCGTGACTCATTAGAAGGAAAAATCCCATCAGCTATGGCAAAACAGAGGGCTCGAATATGATCACTTAAGATATGAATCGACGTACTGTTTTCTTGACTGTACGTTACGCCATACAAGGTGGATATCTCCTTGCAAAGAAGAGATAACTCATCGGTTTCAAATACGTTATCAACGTCTTGAATGAGAGAGGCAATTCTTTCTAAACCAGCACCTGTATCAATTCCTACTTTTTGCAAGGGTATATACTCACCCAATTCATTTTGGTAGAATTGGTTAAAAACAAGATTCCAAAATTCCATAAATCGTTCTCCTGCATCACCAGGTTTTTTACATGTTCCTTCTGGGTCATATTTTTCGCCTCTATCAAGATATAGTTCACTACACGGTCCACAGGCTCCCACACTCCCTGCCGGCCCCCAGAAATTATCTTTTTTACCCAGACGGTGAATCTTATTTTCAGCAATGCCAATATGATCTTTCCAAAGGGAGTAAGCCCCATTATCGTTGGAATAAACGGTTATCCAAATTTTTTCTTTGGAGAAACCAAGCTCTTCGGTGGAATACTCCCAAGCCAATTCAATGGCTTCTTTCTTAAAATAATCACCAAAGCTAAAATTACCAAGCATCTCGAAAAAGGAAAGGTGGCGTTTTGTTTTTCCGACTTCAAGGAGGTCGGTTGTACGCATACACTTTTGAATCGTGGCAATTCTATCTGATACTGGTTTTGATGTGCCCGCAAAATAAGGCTTGAAAGGCACCATGCCTGCTGTTGTAAACAGCAAAGTAGGATCGTAGCCTGGAAATAAACTGGCACTTTCAAGAATATGGTGTTTCTTATCTTGAAAATAACCCGTGAAACTTTCCCTGATTTCTTGAACTGATTTCACAGAGGTAATTTAGGGTGGAGGTTTATTTATTTTTTTTTCTATTCTTTATCGTCTCTTCAATTTGTGAAAGCGTGGGCATACCACGGTGTTTCGCCAGACTCTCGCCACCGTCTAAAACTACAATGGAACCTGTCATCCATGAAGCCGCGTCCGAGGCCATAAATACCATAAGGCCGCCTATTTCATGTGGTTCTCCACTTCTTTTGAGGGGGATGTAATCAAGCATCTCATCAAAGCTATGTTCACTCGTTTCAAAAGCCTTTTTTACTCCTTCTGTGATAATTGGACCAGGAGCTACTGCATTAACTCGAATTCTATATTCGCCCCATTCCACGGCCAATGTTTTTGTTAGAGCATCGATTCCAGCTTTTGCGGCGGTTGCATGGGGCATGCCTAGCCAACCGCTATAATGCAAAGTCATTGAAGTATTCAGAATAGAACCCCCTCCTGCCTTTTGGAGGTGTTTGAAGGCGGCTCGGGAACAATAAAATGTTCCATTTAGGTCAATATCAATTACGGAATGCCACAATTTATCTCTCATCCGAGAGCTGGGAAAATAAAAATTCCCAGCAGCGTTATTAATAAAAATATTCAGTTCTCCCATTTCGTCACTTGCCTCTTGAAATACTGTATTAACTTGCGTGCTATCGCGAACATCAAGCTCTTTACCAATGGCTTTAACTCCGTATTGAGAGCTGATTTTACTGGCAAACTCTTCACACAATGCTTTTCTACGACTAGCAATAACAAGATTTGCTCCCGCTTGGGCGAACGATTCAGAAATTCCCATACCAATCCCACTCGCACCCCCCGTAACAACAGCAGTTTTTCCTTTGAGGATTTCTTTTTTAAAGACAGAGTTCATAATGGGAGGATCAAGAAGCTTGTCAGAGTGTCAAGAAAATACCCAAGTCATTGTGGCAAAGAACCCATTCCGTTTTTGGTTATAAATCTCCTAGTGAAAGTTGTTACATGATCTATGATAAAAAACTACACACCACTTAGGGTAATTTCATATATTTAAAGCTTTTGCCACACCTTTGCCGTAGGCCTCATCAGCTTTTAAACAATTATCAATATGGCGTAGTTTTATATCTTTTGATGCATCTCCCATTGCACGGGCTGTATTATCAAATAAAATTTGTTTTTGCTCTCGATTCATTAGTCTGAACAAACCACCTGCTTGTGAATAATAATCATCGTCTTCTCTGTGATTCCAGTGGTCGGCTGCCCCGTCTAATTCGAGAGGCGGTTCTTTAAATTCAGGTTGCTCACTCCACTCACCAGAACTATTGGGTTCGTAACCAAGAGTTCCACTATGATTATCATCCACTCGCATAGCACCATCTCGATGATAGCTATGAACGGGACATTTTGCCGCGTTCACAGGTATTAAGTGATGATTTACTCCCAGGCGGTAACGTTGTGCATCACCATACGAAAACAATCGCCCTTGTAGCATTTTGTCAGGTGAAAAGCCAATACCTGGTACAACATTACCTGGATTAAAAGCAGCTTGTTCTACTTCAGCAAAATAATTTTCTGGATTTCTATTAAGCTCAAGCACACCTACATCAATGAGCGGATAACTTTTTTTAGGCCACACTTTTGTGAGATCAAATGGGTTGAAGCTACTTGCTTGGGCCTGTTCTTCAGTCATTACTTGAATTTTCATAGTCCATCTAGGGAAGTCTTTCTTGTCTATACTTTCCAACAAATCACGCTGATGACTTTCTCTGTCTTTTGCTATTATGGATTCTGCTTCCTGATCACTTAGATTCTTAATGCCTTGCTGAGTTTTGAAATGAAATTTTACCCAAGTTCTTTCACTCGCCGAATTAATTAGGCTGAATGTATGACTACCATAGCCATTCATATGACGGTAAGAATATGGAATGCCCCGATCGCTCATCGTTATCGTTATTTGATGCAATGCTTCTGGTAAATTTGACCAAAAATCCCAGTTATTGGTAGGACTTCTTAAGTTGGTTTGAGGATCTCTCTTAACAGCATGATTAAGATCTGAAAATTTTAGTGGGTCTTTCAGGAAAAAAACCGGTGTATTGTTGCCAACTAAATCCCAATTTCCTTCTTCAGTGTAGAATTTAATAGCAAACCCTCTGATATCACGTTCTGCGTCTGCCGCACCTCGTTCACCAGCTACTGTAGAAAAGCGTGTAAAAACTTCTGTTTGTTTATCAATCTCAGAAAAAATCTTAGCACTCGTGTATTTTGAAATATCATTCGTGACAGTAAATTTTCCGTAGGCAGCGGAGCCTTTTGCATGCATTCGTCGCTCTGGAATCACCTCGCGGTCAAAATGCGCCATTTTTTCGAGAAACCAAACATCTTGTAGTAGCATCGGCCCCTTTTTACCAGCTGTCAAAACATTCTGATTATCAGCCACGGGAGACCCACTATTGGTGGTTAATTTATTTTTTCCTTTCATTTCACCTCTCGCATTATGAGTAATGATGTCTTCGTCACTCAATTCACACTAGCTAAAGTATATGACCCCCAGTAAACTCTTTTCTTTAGATTCTTTTATTTTTTTGTAGCCTTTCAAAGTACAAGAAGCCCTGCGGGAAAATGGTCTTTAATACGGTCAATCATTCTTTTCATGATATAATAGCTCCTTTAGATTCGTTGCATAGGCTAGAATGAAAAGAAATATTGATTGCAAGAACCATATTTTCCGCGCAGCCTCGTCTGATCAAAAAGTCATTGTAAAGCAGAGTCTTCTATACGATCATGTCCACACTTATGAAGACTTTGGCAAGTCTACTTAAAGGTACCTACCTGTTTAAGGGCTTTAACGACTCCAGTCGTTTGAGAACCATAACGATAGATTTGGCTTTCTCGCGAGAAAAAAACCTAAGGCACTTTTAATCTTTTGGAAAAACCGATAAAACTAAATGATAATGAGGTGAGACAGCGTCTTACATCTCTCCCTGGCTGGTCTCTACAACAAGGCAAGCTTCATAAAAAGTTTCAGTTTAATAATTTTAAAGTCGCATTTTCTTTTATGACTGATATTTCGAAAGTTGCTGAACGCATAGGACATCATCCCGAATGGTGCAACGTCTACTCTAAAGTGAGTGTTGACCTCTTTACACACGATGTGAGTGGGATATCAGAATACGATATTACAATCGCTAAAGAAATGGATAAATCGGCATCCCAATGGAAATCCAATCATTAGATGGTCTAAATAGACTTTATGCGATCATAGACCACGCATCCTGTTTGGAAAAGGGCATCACTCCTCTCGCATTTGCGAAAGCTTTTTTCAATGCAGGCGGGGATATCATTCAATACCGTAACAAAATATCATCACCTTACGAGGTAGCAAAAGAGGTAGAACTCCTAGCCAAAGAAAGTAAAATTCAAAAAAAAGTTTTGGTTGTCAATGATTATCCACAAATCGCTCAGAAGTTTGATGTCTCTTTTCACGTGGGGCAAGAAGATTTTAAAAAACATAGATCTTTTGACAATTTCACTTTGGGATTTTTTAATCACACACAAATATGGGGGCTGTCTACTCACAAAATTGATGAAGTTCAAATTGCACTAGAGAGCGAGCCGACCTACATTGGTTTTGGGAGCATTTTTCAAAGCAAAACAAAGGAGACCGTTGCCCCTCACTTTGGAGACTCTGAGAAGTACCTAGACACAACTGTCAAAGGTGTCCTGCGTATTTGGAAAAAACCGATTGTTTTGATTGGTGGAATTTGTCTTGAGAAAATACATTCCCTCCCCCAAGAATCCAGAATATTTTATGCCATAATACAAGATTTTTTTCGCTATGGAAGTTCGACAAGTGGTATTGAAAAATACACACAAACATTTTTAGCAGAGTTAGGGCAAATAAGCTTGCCACGGCAAAAGAAAAGAGAGAGATGACATAGGTGCGGAAAGTTGCTTAAAAAATAATGGTAGGAGACCCCATTTTATATATTCACCATTGAACGAATATAGATTTTGAAGTCGATTGTGTAAGTAGTTCCTCAATGTTGATGTCCATTGAAAAATATTCGATGCCCTTTTTTAACCCTGTTCTACGGGAAGAAGAAAGAAGAGAAGGTTTCTATATTTCGGCGAAATACCAAGGGAAAACCCTTTTTAGCGAATGTGCTCCCTATCCCTTTCGTTCAGAAAAAGAACAGGAGATGAAATGTCAATTGGAGTTGGGCATGAATACTCTTTTTGATTCTATCTCGAAAAGTACTGTAAATTTGCGAGAGCTACTTGCAACAATCAATCAAACATTGATCAATCAAGTCGAGGCATCAGTCATTTTTGCAGTAGAAACGTTAGTTGTCCAAATGCAACAGTTTCTGACCTCTAGGCATACTGAATTTAGTTTTGCTAGGAAGGGCAATATTGAGTTGAATGCTCTTCTATGCGGGGGCTCTCCCGATGAGATTCGTTTAGAAGTCAAAAAACTCATGCGTCTGGGCTATCGCTCTTTTAAGCTAAAAATACGTCCTAATCGTTTTTTTCTCTCTGAAATTAAATCACTGATTGATGTTGTTGGTGAAAACGCTTCTATTCGTTTAGATGCGAATAGGTCTTTTAAACTTGATGAACTTGTTCAAGCCCTCCGTGGAATCCCCACTCAGCGCATTGAATATATTGAAGAGCCGACCAATGACCCCAAAGATTTTAATAAGTTCTTTACGGAAACAGGAGTCCACTATGCATTAGACGAATCATTCCCTAGTAAACAAGTATTCTTGCAAAAATATTCGAAACCACAAAGAGGTCTTAAAGCGTTTGTTCTCAAGCCAACGAGGGTTGGTCTGCTAAATTCGCTTCTCTGTGCAGAGTTAGTTCGCTCATTGGAAACAAAGGCTGTGTTTAGCTCAACTTTTGAAACAAATATTGCTCTGTTCGGAATGCTTCCCTTCATTACAGATCGTGATATACCTATGGGTTTTGATATTACTAGGAGATTTCCTCGCAAGGTTCCTCTGTATAAATATTTTAAAAAACGACGTAATCGGCTTTATTGGAAGATACCTAAAAAAATCAAGCACAAGCATTTGGAGCCTTATCTACTTTCTTAAAAATGGATATTCCGTCGAAACAAGCCTTAAAACTCATTTCTCGAAAGGAATTTTCCATTGGAGTCTTAAAAAGCATGCTAAAATTCTCTTCGTTGCTACTTCTCAATAACCACACAATTTTTACGAAACCAAACAAATACGGATATGATAAACTCAGCAAAAACATACAGAGTTTGAGTCGTTCGTTGATTAGGCGAGAGATTAGCCAAGAGAAGTGGCAAAGTTCTGTAGAAATGATGCTTCACCAGGTTAATTTGAAAGAAGTAATCCAAAATATTGACCTTGATAATATTCTAAAGTATTCTCAACGCAAAACAAAGGATGTTAGTATTTATCCATTAGGAGGCCCCATTCGTATGGGCAAATATCAACAGCTTAAACAGCAACTATTTATCGTCAAAAAAAACCACTCAATTGTTCCTCATGGGCATAACTATATGACATCAGGTTTTCTAATTATAAAGGGTGGTTTTCAGGGGAGGCACTATGAACGAATTCAAGATGAAAAACATCACCTGATTATTGAGCCGACAATTGACCAAAACTTTTTAATTGGTGAATATTCAACGATTTCTGACTACCGTAATAATATTCATTGGTTTGAAGCAAATTCAGATTATGGGGTTATCCTCAACATTCATGTTAAAAATTTGCGGCGAGGTCCTAAAAAACCGGGCAGAGTGTATATTGACCCCCAAGGGGAGAGACTAAAGGGAAACTATATTCGTGCAAAGCGAATCTCTCGAAAAGTCGCCTATCAGAAATTTGGTTGAACTAGCAAGGCTGTGCACAGAGAAGCAAATTTAGCGATAGGGTAAGCACCTCAACAACTGTAAAACCTAAACCTACCTTCCCTTTGATAAGTTCACCGTACCAATTGAGGCAAACTTCCAAAGGGAAGGCAGAGGGCATTTTCGGGGAAGGAAATTTGTCAGATATGTAATTGGTTATACAAATTAAGGTCGTGTCATATTTAATCAAAGTTTCCAATTAAAAAAGGAATTGACTTATCTCCCTTAAATTAAGGTTATGTCTCATTATGAACAAAAGAAAATATACCTTTGATACAAGTGGTTTTAGCTGTCAAAATACAGACTGCCATAAGTATCATAAGGTAAATGAAGGAAATGTGCGCTTTGCTTATATGTCTGGTAAGTACAAACAAATAGCCTATTTAAAGTGCACCGCTTGTGGTAGATGCTTTTCAGAGAATAAAGGCACTATTTTTTTTCGTCGCAAGAAAAGCAAAGAAACCATTACTCGGGTATTACAAAACACAGTTGAGGGCTGTGGCATTAGAGCTACCGGAAGAGTCTTTGGTATCAGCAAGGATACAGTTCTTGCTTGGGTTAAAGCAGCAGGTGAAGATTCACTAAAAGTTGAAAAAAAATATATACAAAAACCTGTCTTTCAATGAAATTCAATTAGACGAGCATTGGGGTTTTGTCTTTAAAAAACAATACAATCTATCAGAGACTGAGCGATTAAGTGATGAAATAGGGGATATCTGGACTTTTACTGCAGTATTGCCTGTAGAAAAGCTCATTTTAGCGCATATAACAGGCAAGAGGACCTCAGTGAATGCTAGAAAGTTACTGACCAAGGTAAAAACAAGAAGTAAGCCAAAGAGGGAAGATAAATTCTTGATTACCTCTGATGGATATGAGGGATATAGTGATGCCATTCTTTCAGTTTATGGTAAATTTGACTCAATGACTAGAAAGCTTCAATCACCCAAATCTCTATGTTATGGGCAAATAATTAAGAGAATAGAAAAAGGGAGATGTAAGGAAGTTGACAAATCTCTAATCTTTGGTGATCAAAAGCTACTAGATGAATATATTGCAAACTCTTCAGTAAGTCATCAGATGAACACCTTTGCTGTAGAAAGGAATAATTTGACTCTTCGCCAACACAATCATAGAATAGAGCGTAAAAGTCAGGGTTTTTCAAAAAAATTCAAATATATGCAGGGGCATAATTCTTTTGTTGCTAATTATTACAATTTCTGCCTTCCACATTCAAGTCTAGCTGAGTATGAGGGAGGAAAACCAATTCAAATCACCCCAGCAATGGCTACAGAAATGACGAATCATAAGTGGTCTATACAAGAATTATTCATCGCAAATAGAAACTTTGATTAAATATGACACGACCCAAATTAATTGCAATTTATACTTGACCTAGTGTAACCCCTTCATTGTAGCATAACTTATGTCAAAAATTTTTGACGCTTTTGTCGCAGCAGTCAATACTGAAACCAAAATTCCTTTCCATAAGGAAAGTGATGGCAATTATATTGCGACTATTGAGTTTAAAAATGACCAAAAGCAAAAAGTATTAATTTTTCTTGATAGAGACGAAGCAGGTGACAGCACCGTAAATTATTACTCAAAAATTTGCGATATTGATAAAAGTGAAAATCAGCATGAATCTTTGTCTATTTTTCGAGATGCTCTTGAACTCAATATTTCCCTTACTTATGGAGCAATCGCCTTTGTCAGAAACTCTTTAGTGATTCATCAAACCTATTTTTTACAAAATCTTGATCCGCAGCGTTTTATGAAATCGCTACTTTATGTGGCTGCAAAAGCCAACGAGTTAGAAGAAGTATTTCAGAATTAAATATCGGTGTCGATTCCTATAAGCTTTTGGGGTAGCCCTACTTTATCGGCGAATCTGCTTGGGAGTTTCTTGGCTGATTCTCGCTTTAAACTTGCTTTTGTTGTTACCCAGCCAGATAAGCCTCGCTCGAAAAGAGGGCAAAAAGTGGAACCCTCTCCTGTTAAAAAAAAGGCCACAGAGAACGATATACCAGTCTTGACTCCTGAAAACCTCAAACAAACAGAAATCCAAGAATTAATCAACCGGTTCCACGTTGATTTTCATGTTATCTTGGCTTATGGTAAATTGATACCACAAATCATATTTAATAACCCACCTCGAGGAGCTATCAACTTTCATGCGAGTCTGCTACCTCTCTTGCGGGGAGCTGCTCCCATTGAGTTCTCTTTATGGGGTGCTCATGTTACAACAGGTTGGAGTTTGCAACGCATTGTCTCCAAATTAGATGCGGGAGATATCGTTGATCAAGTCTCCTTAGATATCAAGTGGGAGGACCATCAATATAGCCTACATCAAAAAATGGAAAAACTCCTCATAAATAACGCAAATGAGATGCTTTATCGTTTTTCCACAGGAGGGAAAGAGTACACAAATCAAAATAAAGATATGGTTACCTATTGTAGAAAGATTAAACCTGCTGACGGAGAAATTGATTGGAAAAGACCTAGCCTAGAAATTCGCAATCAAGCTCGAGCCTTGGGGGGTCGGCCAGGGGTTTTTGTTGTTCAGAAAAATAAAAAAATTAAAATTATGTTTGACTTCCCCATGAGTAAGGAAGAGGTATTGGCAAATAAATATCTTCAAAAATCTCCCGGTGATTTACTCATCAAAGGAAAAGAGCTATGGGTTGTTTGCGGGGACCACCTCGCCCTGCCCATCAAGTCACTCAAAATAAGTGGTAAGCCCGAGATCATACCAATTGATTTTATAAATGGCTATATGCGCTCTGGTTCAATAATTAATTTATCCTCATGATATTGAATACTGTAAATGAGCACGGAAATATATTTTTTTCTTTTTTTAATAAACTCTTCCATTCCAAATAAATCAGTTGTTGTAATTAGGGCTTGCCCAGTCTCGTTTAAAAACGAAATAAAACGAGACTTTCGTGAGACATCCAACTCATTCAAAACATCATCAATGAGCAACACAGGAGTTCTGTTGATTTTTTTCTTTGTATATTCATACTGGGCCATTTTTAAAGCTAAGGCGACCGTTCTTTTTTGCCCTTGTGATGCTACATCGCGGAGATCAAGTTTTTTTTGTTTCGAGTGTTTCAGAAAAATTTTTATTTGATCTCGGTGAACTCCTAAACCTGTTCTTTTATATTGTAAATCGCTATTAAGGTTCTTCTGTAGTGTTTCAAAATATTTTTGGGCAGATACACCCTCGACGATGGAAGGTTCGTAAACGAGATTCCATACCTCATCATCATCTGATATCAATTTTATATATCTAGTGAATGGTTCTTGAAAACCTTGAAAAAGCAATTCTCGGTTTTTTTGAATGAAAGATGCTTTCTCAGCAATTTGTTTATCAATGCTTTTAAAAAAAGTAATGTCCACCTTTGGAAATTTATTTCTCCGTAAAATGATAGAGCGCATACGTAGCATTTTTTGATATGCCTGTAAGCTACTCAGATAATCAGGGTAAATACTGGAAAGTAACATATCAAAGAACTGCCTCCTCGCTGTCGAACTGGTATCCACAATTAAAATGTCATCAGGCGAGAAAAAAACAGTTTGAAATTTACCAACGAAGTCTTTGACTTTGTCTATTTTTTTCCCGTTATAAAGCAAACTCCTTTTAAACTGATGATTGGACAAGCCATAACCCATGTGAATTATATGCTTTTTAACTTCGTCCCGATATTCCAAATCAATTGTGTAAAACTCTCTATTCCAAGCGATCACATCCTTCTGTGAGCGTGCTCTAAACGATTTTAAAATACTGCTCAGTGAGATGGCTTCAATAAGGCTTGTTTTACCGACCCCATTTTTCCCAATAAAGACAACAAGTTGAGAATCTAAGGAGACACTAGTATTGGAGTGATTACGAAAGTTTTTTAAACAAAGCTTTTCGAGGAAGAAGCCATCAGGCACAATGATTGTCTAAATGCGCATTGGCATCACAAGTGATATAAAATCAGGGTCTTCTGGATCATGAATCATAATTGGTTTATTTTTATCTTCAATAGAAAGTAACACCTCATCAGAAGTAATATGTTTAAGAATATCCTGCACATAGGAGCCATTGAAATAAATATCGATATCCTCTCCTTGGTAGTCAATGGAAATTATTTTTTCTGATTTTCCCACATCCAATGTACTAGCTTGAAAGGTGAGCTTCTCTTTTTGAACTTGCATTTGCACCTGACGTGAAGGCTCTTCTGCCATGTGTATAATCTCTTCAAATGCATCAAGTAAAGCACGTCGGCTTAACGTAAGGTTTGTTTTTTTTTCTTTGGGGATAACTTTTTCATAGTCAGGAAACTTCCCCTCCAGCAGCCTGCTAGAAAGCTCGGCATTATCGACTCTGAAAAAAATATCTTTTTGTTCTACCCCAAGCTGTATATCACCTTCAGCATCACTCAGAAGAGTTCTTAATTCTTTGACCGCTTTCGAATAAACCACGATATCATCAGAATCAGAGTTGTTGTCATCTGTTCCTGATTCTCTGCTACCCAACTGAATGGGCTTGGGAAGTTTTCTTGTTATAGCAGAGAGACGCCTTCCGTCCGTACCAACAAGTGTAATTTGGTTTTTATCAGCCTTCATATACAGACCACTATAGATGTAGCGATTTTCTTCTTCGGAAACAGCGTAAAATGTTTTATTGATCATTTCTAAGAGAAGGGAAGCGGAGAGAAAAGATAACTTATCTGCTGGGATTTCGTTGACTTTAGGGAAATGAGAACGATACCCTCCTGGCATTGTATGCGTTATAGAATTGTCACTACCTTGAATAATAATCTGATATCTTGTCTCTGCTAATTCTTCTACATCTTCAGTGATATTTTTTTCATTGAATTCTTGCTCTTCTGCAGAAAAAAGAAAATATTCAGATTTTAAAGTCGCAGCAATATCACTCAGCGTTTTGGCCTTAGCGATAAGATTACCTTGTGATGTATTTTTCGCAGGTACAATAATTCTCGCTGTACTCTCCATATCGGAGGCAGTAATACTCACATCAGTTGGGCTTATCGAAAGCAAGACATGAGATAGCAGGGTTCCTGAATCTCTTTTGGGAATAATGACAGCCAAGCGTCTCATGGCTTCGTTGATAGCGTTCTTTTCGGCGAGAAAGGAAATCATATATGCCTTAAACAGTTCTTCACTATTCTTTTTCGTTCACTTAATGAAGTGATCATCTCTTTATGCGAAACTCGTGAACCAAAAGCAACCCAACCACGTAGAATAGGCGTTTTCTTATAAAATCGACGTTTTTTGATTATGTTCATTTCAGAAAACCTTGTGTCAGGAAGTGACCCATTGTTCTTGTCATCAGACCAGAAAATAGAAGTAAATTCGAGAACAGCCCAATTTAACTGGGCGGAAGCACTCCCAAAAACACCTCAAGAAATTATTTAAATTATTTTCACTCATCAGATGGCCAAGACAAAGAATCTAAACAGACAATAAGAAATCCAAGGTCACGATATAAATCTCAGCATCCTGCTGTCAAGAAATAAATAATTCAGTATTGGGAGAGAGAAGGATGATAGTACCCCCCTACGACCATCATTAGTTGGTTCAGAATTGGTTCAAATCAAGTTATTTGGTTCAAAAGGCTTGGGTTTACTGGTAGAGCAAGTGAAAGACATTTTCCTAAAAAAGGTGCATCAAAAGGCCGACGTTAAATCATCAAATAAAACAGAGGTTCCTAATGAAGCACCCTTCTCAGGTTATTTGTCTAAACAGGTATTCGGCAGTAATGCGAAATAGTAAAGACAAAAAGTTATACAGAATGCAAATGGTTCATTATGCCAAGAAGCATGGTTTCAAGCCAACAGCCAGAATGTTTAAAACGACTGTAAAAACAGTAAAAAAGTGGTTTCGTAGGTTTGAATCAGAGAAATACGTTGGCTTGGAAGACAAGAGCCACGCTCCACACTACTCACCACATGCAATCACAGACTTTGAAAAGGCTTATGTTTGCTTTCTTAAAAAGAAACGTCGAGGCTTTGGTGCTCAGGAACTGAAGAATGTTTACCAACTAGACTTGAGTGTCAAGGCCATTCGCAGAGCGTGGAGGGAGCAAGCACTCTTGAAAAAAAAGCGTAGAAAACATAAAACGAAGCAAAATTTGCGTGAAATTAAGAAATTATGGGGTTTATTTAAGCAATTTGACGTAGATACGAAGCATTTATACGATATTCCTGAGCTTTGGCCTTATATTCAGGAAAATATTGTACCGAAATATCAATATACCTTCAGAGAAGTTTTTTCTGGCTTACAATTTCTAGCTTTTGCAGATGAGTATAATATGGCATACTCTTGTCTGTTTATGGAGGTAATTTTAGATCATCTTGTAAAATCAGGGGTTGATTTAAAGAAAAATAATACGAGAGGGCAAACAGATAATGGCTCAGAGTTTATTGGTGCTTGGAATAAAAAAGGAGATTCGGAGTTTACAAAAGTATTAGCCAGTTATGGTGTGCAACACCAGACGATCCCTGCTGGAGCGCATACTTGGCAGTCTGATGTTGAAACGACTCATAGATTGATTGAGGATCACCTTTACCTGAATGAAACGTATAATTCAAGAGAAGACTTTCTCAACAAAGCTGGCTCCTATCTATTGATGTTCAATTCAATAAGAAAAAATTCTTACAAAGAGAATAAATCGCCCTGGCAGCTGATCCGAGAGGAAAGCACAACTATTGACAAACAAATATTAAATTTACCACCGTTTCGACTGGACTATTTATTTCAAAAGATGCCAATGGTCGTAGGGGGGTACAATCCTATTCTCCATCCCTTAAATAATTCAGTATTGGAACGAGAGGTTAGATTTTGGGTGGAGGTAGGGTCTAGCTCCTACCTCCAAGGCTGTGCGGGAAATATGGTTACTTATGAGGTTATTTTTTCTATCACAAAAAACTACTCTACCGAGGAGGTTGATTGTATTGTCCTCGAAATATGCTTACCCTTTTGACTTACTTATACTTGTAAGGAGGTTACAAGTAGCCGTAAAATTTCTGAACTTGTCCAGTTTCATTTGGCTTATATGTATTTGGCAGGGGGTAAATCAAATTAAATATCGTACTGTTTGTGAATTTCAGAAAAAGAACTTGCATGCAATCAAATCTATTTTTACCAACTCTGTAAAAGTACCATTAAATATTGGACTCATTCAAAAGTCAGATATCTTTGCTATAGAGCTTGTGCAGGAACTAGGATTTTTCTTGCTTTTCTGTGTTCTTCTTTGTTTATGTCTTATTATGAAACGATTTATGAAAAGTGATAGAGATCAAGTTATGCTGTTTTCGCATACTATAGCAGACAATTTAGAAGAAAATCACGAGGTTTATGCCTTTGCTGCCTTGTTAGATAAAATTCCTATGAAACCATTTCTTTCTAAGTACTCAAAAGAAGGGGGTCGGGCTTACCATCCGGTTATAATGCTGGGATGCCTTTTTTATGGCTTTCATCGTGGATGGAGAAGCAGCAGAGAATTACAAAAAGCCTGTGAAGAGAACGACGCCATGCGTTATTTAGTTGGTGGTCATAAAGTAAAGTTTCGGTCTATTGCTGAATTCCGTGTTAATTTTGGTAAAGAAATTGGCGAAGTTTTTAATTACTCTGTATCTTTGCTATCCCACAAAAAGAAAAATATTGGTATTGATGTTAAGGTAGATGGAACTAAAATCAAAGCCAGTGCTGCTGACGATCAAACATACAAAAAGTCAGATTTAGAGGAACGTAAAAGAGCTATACAGCAAGAGATCTTAGAGTATCTACGCTCAGGTATGGAATTAGATATTGAGGAAGATAAACTATATGGTAAAGACAACAGTGGCTATTAGCTTAATCCTGAAGAGGTAGATACGATCATTGAGGAGTTTATTCGCTTACAAAAAGCGAGTGAAAAGGCAAAGAGAGAGTCATTAAAAACAGCAGAAGGAAAGCAAAGTGAACCAGCCGAGTTTTCTACATCTGTTGAAAAAGATTCTTCAGAAACTATAGAAGGTACACAGGATATAGAAGCTCTAAAAACAGGAGAAAAAGAAGTTGAGGTCTTTTTAGAAGATACAACTAATTCTCATGCTAACGAGCCAGAATTATTGATAAATGAAGACCAGGCTGCAGAGGATAATGATTCTGTTATGCTTAGGAAAGCTCAAAAGTATGTTACGATCAGTAAAAGTCTGGAAGAGAATCAAGAGTCTGCTTCTGATTCTAAAATAAATCTTACTGATCCAGATGCTAAATTCATGAAACGGAATGGTAAAATTTCTCAAAGCTACAACATTCAAGTTACCTCATCAGAAGGCTATATTTTGGCAGCTGACATTGCTGAAGCTAATTCAGAAAATGATTTAGAGCAATTAGCTCCTACCCTTTCTAAAGCTGAGTCAAACACAGGGACCAGTATACAGACAGCTTCTGCAGATTCGGGTTACTTTCATTCAAGTGGTTTGGAATACCTGGATTCAAAAGGGATCAATGGTTTTATACCTTCACCTGATCAGGTAGCCAAAGAAAGAAAAGGAGAAGAGGATTCAGGTTATGAAGCTCATCAGTTTAAATATGACGAGGATGATGATTCTTGGGTTTGCCCCGAGGGTAAAACCTTAGAAAAACGGTCGTGTCATATTTAATCAAAGTTTCCAATTAAAAAAGGAATTGACTTATCTCCCTTAAATTAAGGTTATGTCTCATTATGAACAAAAGAAAATATACCTTTGATACAAGTGGTTTTAGCTGTCAAAATACAGACTGCCATAAGTATCATAAGGTAAATGAAGGAAATGTGCGCTTTGCTTATATGTCTGGTAAGTACAAACAAATAGCCTATTTAAAGTGCACCGCTTGTGGTAGATGCTTTTCAGAGAATAAAGGCACTATTTTTTTTCGTCGCAAGAAAAGCAAAGAAACCATTACTCGGGTATTACAAAACACAGTTGAGGGCTGTGGCATTAGAGCTACCGGAAGAGTCTTTGGTATCAGCAAGGATACAGTTCTTGCTTGGGTTAAAGCAGCAGGTGAAGATTCACTAAAAGTTGAAAAAAAATATATACAAAAACCTGTCTTTCAATGAAATTCAATTAGACGAGCATTGGGGTTTTGTCTTTAAAAAACAATACAATCTATCAGAGACTGAGCGATTAAGTGATGAAATAGGGGATATCTGGACTTTTACTGCAGTATTGCCTGTAGAAAAGCTCATTTTAGCGCATATAACAGGCAAGAGGACCTCAGTGAATGCTAGAAAGTTACTGGCCAAGGTAAAAACAAGAAGTAAGCCAAAGAGGGAAGATAAATTCTTGATTACCTCTGATGGATATGAGGGATATAGTGATGCCATTCTTTCAGTTTATGGTAAATTTGACTCAATGACTAGAAAGCTTCAATCACCCAAATCTCTATGTTATGGGCAAATAATTAAGAGAATAGAAAAAGGGAGATGTAAGGAAGTTGACAAATCTCTAATCTTTGGTGATCAAAAGCTACTAGATGAATATATTGCAAACTCTTCAGTAAGTCATCAGATGAACACCTTTGCTGTAGAAAGGAATAATTTGACTCTTCGCCAACACAATCATAGAATAGAGCGTAAAAGTCAGGGTTTTTCAAAAAAATTCAAATATATGCAGGGGCATAATTCTTTTGTTGCTAATTATTACAATTTCTGCCTTCCACATTCAAGTCTAGCTGAGTATGAGGGAGGAAAACCAATTCAAATCACCCCAGCAATGGCTACAGAAATGACGAATCATAAGTGGTCTATACAAGAATTATTCATCGCAAATAGAAACTTTGATTAAATATGACACGACCAGAATTTCATAATGAATCTGTGAAAGATAAAAAGAAATATACTCATTATCATGGTAAACCTCCTGACTGTGTCATTTGCCCTGCCAGAGAACAATGTTGTACGAGCGAAGAAGAGTTACGCAGAGGTTATCGCAAATTGTCAGTAGACTCTGGTTTTGCTTTAAAACATGAAATGATCAAGAAGATGAATTCAGAAGAAGCAAAGTCTTTCTATAAAAAGCGAGGTTCTGAAATTGAACCCATTTTTGGAATTTTGAAACAAGCCAAAAAGTTCAGAGAATTCTTGCTCAGAGGCAGTAAAAAGGTTCAAATAGAGGTAAAAATCGCAGCTACAGCATTTAATTTTGGCAAAATGGTACGAGAACAACTTGCATAAACTATAAATTCCTTGACATATTTGAAAAATGAGACTGACGCAGCAAATATCTCATAAAATGCACTGAAAAATCCTAGTTCCTGCACAAGCTCCTATCATCCTTCTCTCTCCCAATACTAAATAAAACAAAATCTTGACAAGATGAAAGCTGTTTCATTCGAATAGCTTGTTTGATTAAATCTGCTCGTCTTAATAATCGAGAACTTTCTTGGTTAAGGTTTAACTTTAGGGTTTTAGAAGAGGGGAGGCGTAAAACAAATCCACTTCTTGAGCGACTTAAGTTCCTGTCGATTGTAGCCTCTAACTTAGATGAATTTTTTGAAGTTCGAGTGTCCGGGCTAGAACAACAATTGACAGCACAAAGTCCACCAGCTGACAGTTCTGGTCTAACACAAGAAAAAATTCTAAATCGAATCTACAGAGGCACAAGCTATCTTGTAAGATTGCTCTACTCCACATGGAACCAAGAAATATTACCAGGACTTGCTCAAGAAAAAATATTTATTCTCTCGCATTCTGATTTATCAAATGAACAAAAAGAATATTTACAACGACTGTATTACAAAGAAATTCACCCAATTTTAACTCCCATCAAAATTGATCCAGCTCACCCTTTCCCTTGGATTATTAATAAGGCTTTGTGTATCGCTGTTGTTTTTCAATCAGAGATAGCGAACCAAATAGAATTTGGAGTTGTTACTGTGCCAGGAATCCTTCCCAGAATTATTAGAATACCAGCACTCAAGGGTAAACCACCAACTTTTATTTTGATTAGTGAAATTATACAAGAAAATCTTGATGAGCTATTCAAGGGCTACATTATCCACTCGAAAGCTCCGTTCCGAATCACTCGAAATTCAAATCTATACCTCAACGAAGAAGAGACTTCTGATCTATTGGAAGCAATCAAAGTAGAACTCCATAACCGAAAAAAGGGTGACGCTGTTCGTCTGGAAATTCGTGAATATGCCACCACCGACTTAATCAAACAACTTTGTACAATTTTTAATCTGAGACAAAACCAAGTTCATTTTGCAAATGGTCCGGTAAACTTCAATCGTCTAATGTCATTATATAGTATGGTAGACCGAGCTGACCTTAAATATGAACCTTTTTCTTCCAAGCAACCTAAATGGTTTCAAAGAGAAAAGAATATATTCCAAAAAATTCAAGAACAAGACTTATTATTGCACCATCCCTATCAATCATTTCAACCGGTCATTCATTTCTTAGAAAAAGCATCTGAGGATAAAGATGTATTGGCAATCAAAATGACTCTTTATCGAACAGTAACAGACTCCCCTTTCATTCATGCTTTAATAAAAGCAGCACAAAACGGCAAAGAAGTTACTGTTGTTGTTGAATTAAAAGCTCGTTTTGATGAAGCCTCCAACGTTGCTTGGGCAAAATACCTCCTTGATAACGGAGTGCACGTTGTCTACGGCCTTCTTGGTTTGAAAACTCATTGCAAGCTATTATTGGTCATTCGCAAAGAGGGTAACGGTATTGTCAAATATAGTCATATCGGCACCGGGAATTATAATCCTAAAACAGCGTTGCTTTATTCAGATATCAGTCTATTCACATGCCATGCGGATATTATGAGAGATGTTGTGGAGGTTTTTAACTTTTTAACTTCCCGATCAAAGGAGCTAAGATGCAAGAAATTATTGGTGGCCCCTAATTTTATGCTCAAAAAATTTTTAAAAATGATAGATGAAGAAATTAAAATTGCAAAAGAAGGCAAAAAAGCCTTGATTATTTTTAAAGTCAACGGCCTCCAAGAAACTAGCATTATCGAAGCTCTATACAAAGCCTCAGAGGCAGGGGTTAAAGTTTATGGGATTGTTAGAGGCATTTGCTGCCTAAAGCCAGGAAGAAAACAATATTCTGAAAACATACAAATTAGAAGTATCATTGGGCGCTTTTTGGAGCACACTCGTATTTATTATTTTGAAAACTCCAAACCAAAGCTTTATATGGGCAGTGCCGATTTAATGTCTCGTAATCTTCGTCGAAGAGTTGAGGTTCTTACACCAATTTTAGATAAAAATATTACTGAAGAAATTATTAGAGATATCCTTGAATTACAACTTCAAGATAATGTTGATGCCAGAATATTAAACCCTCTTTCAAAGGAAACAACAACCAAAAGGCGCTTCTCTTCACAAAAAGCCTTTATACAACTTGCTGAAGATAAAAAAAATGTTTTACCCAAGGGTCTAGAAAAAATAATTGGGTAACGTTGGTGATTTGCGATGCCCCATTTTCAAGAAGGTTTCTTTAAAAGTTTTGATGGATCTCATATCTTTTATCGCATGGCATTACCACCAAAAGCAACAAAAGGTGTGGTTATTTTTGTTCATGGTTGGAGTGAATACTCTGGTTGTCACGAAGAGTTAATCAAAAGCTTGGTGGATGCTGGTTTTGGAGTTTATGCGTTAGATTTAAGAGGTCATGGACACTCAAAGGGCCAGCGAGGTTATGTTTTCGAATGGGATGACTATCTAAAAGATCTGTATCTTTTAATGGGAATCGTGCAAAAGCTCCATAAAAAAAGTAAAATTTTTTTGATGGCACACTCTATGGGATGTTGTGTGTCAATTCGTTTTGTGCAAACTTATACAAAAGAAATTCCGGTGGATGGCTTGATTCTATCTGCCCCCATGCTAAGGCTTGTCATCAAGATCCCAAAAATTAAAATAAAACTAGCGAAGTTTATGAGCAAATGGGTGCCACGATTTTCTATGCCAAATCCAATTCCTGGTGAAAAGTTAACCCACGACCCTGAAAAAATAGCACAAATTAAAGCAGACCCTTGCTTTCACTTCAAAGCAAACTCGCGATGGTATACAGAGTCTGAAAGAGCAATGAGTTTATGTTTAGAAGAGGCACCAAAAATTAGTATGCCTGTTCTTATACTGCACGGTACAAAAGATGAAATTAATGCAATTGAGGGAAGTCAAGATTTTTTTGAGAGCCTAGAGGTTAGTGATAAAGAGTTCGTGGAACTAGAAGGCATGCGACACGCTTTATTTTTTGAAATAAATCGAAAACAGACTCTTTCAAACATAAACATGTGGATCACAAATCGATCTTAAAATAATTTTTTTATTTGATTATTCAGAGAAATATATTTTAAAATGTTATCTTGCCTGATATTTTAGTCAGAGAACTTTTTCAAACCATGATGAGCTAGAAGATGTTTACGAATCTAAATTTTTTTATGAATGTAAAAAAAAAAATGAGAAACTTGGTTTTCATGAGGTAAGTTTTCTCAATATCCAGAGCCCCTCTTATCGTTTTCGAGCATTTTACAAACAATATATCAAAAAGAAATTTCATGCTAAGATGAAATATCTTGAAAACACCAAGTCCAAGTTTAATCTACAGTATTTTTGCTCCGATAAAACTTATCCATTCAAAACAAGGAGTATGATGGTTGCCCTGCACCCTTACCGACATATCCAAACTGAAGAGGCGTTGACCAACAGCCCTTATAAAATTGCCCGATATGCGTGGGGAGTTGATTATCACATCTATTTAAAAAATAAACTGATGCTTGCACTAAAAGACATCAAAAAAAATGAATATCGTATCGTTATTGACTCAACCCCCCTCCCTGAAAGATACTACGCTCGGAAGGCACGGCTTGGTTTTATCGGGAAAAATGGTATGCTTATCAACCCCCGTCTCGGTAGTTACTTTTTTCTTGTTTTTGTTTTCTTTTCTCGAAAGTTGTCTCGTCAAACAAAAAATCTATTAAGAAAAAACAGTTACTCTGAACAACACAGTTACGCTGATGATAAAATTGACAATGAGAAAAATTATACTCCTCAACAGGATATCAAAGCGTGGTGCCAAGAGTGTAATCTTTGCGTTGCTTCTTGCCCGACCAATGCTCTTTCCGGAAATGGCGAAGTTAACTCAAACCAATGTATTTCGTATTGGAATATTGAATCACGCTCAGACTCAATTCTACTTGAAAAAAAAGGAAAATGGATTTTTGGATGTGATATTTGTCAAAAAGTTTGTCCCTACAATAAGAGTGGTATTTTTACTTCAGACGAAAATTTTGCCCCTCACCCGATCACACGCCAAGTAGCCCAGGGGGACCTCAGTAACCTACGCAAAGCAAGTTTGAAAGACCTCTCTTTGCAAAGAGCAGGGTTGAAAAACCTAGAGAGAAATATCAAGTTCTTCAGTTAGAATATATGATAGATCGCTTAAGAATAAAAAAAATGAAAAAGTTTGCTAATATGCCAAGCTTCTCTAAACGAGTAAAAGCCATCGTCTATAAAGATTATCTGAATTTGATAGAGATTCTCCAACGACATGCACATCTCTATTATACCGAAGATTCTCCTGAAATTTCTGACTATGAATACGACAAAATGCTGAGACTTCTTATTGAAGTTGAAAAAGAGAATCCAAATTGGCAAGTGAATGACTCCCCTTCGCTAAAAATTGGTGGTGAAATCAAAGGAGAGTTTTCCAAGGTTCCGCATGAACCACTCATGATGAGCTTGGATAATGCAAGTAACTGGGGCGAACTTTTGGCATTTGATCAACGGGTTAAAAAACAATTGAAAACAGAAGAAGAACAAATCTACCATGCAGAACCCAAATTTGACGGACTAGGGGTTGAGCTCATTTATGAAGAAGGCGTTTTGCAAGTTGGTAGCACACGAGGTAATGGAAAAACAGGAGAAGATATTACCCACAACATACGCACGATACGAAATATACCACTTCGATTAATGTTGAAGTATCCTCCCCAATACATAAGTATTCGAGGAGAGTGTATTTTACCAAATTCAGCATTCGCAAAAATCAACCAAGAGATGAAAGATAATCATCAGAAATTATATGCGAATCCTAGAAATGTCGCTTCTGGAACACTTCGCCAAAAAGACTCCCGTGCGACTGCGAAACGGGGTATCAAGTTTTTTCCTTACTCAATTGGAAAGGTCATCGAAAGTAAACAAAGTTTATCGCTAAACCCTTCTCCTTTGCAACAAAAAGAATTGTATACAGATTACCTACCAAAGCTTGGCTTTGCAATATCAAAAATGACTCAACATGGTTTCCTGTCGTCAATATCTGGTCTATACAAACAGCTATGTAAAGTGCGCTCCCAATTAGATTTTGACATTGATGGCCTGGTGATCAAGCTTAATGATTTTTCTCAATGGGGTCGGCTTGGTGCCACCTCTAAGGCTCCCCGCTATGCCATTGCTTTAAAGTTTTCATCTCGAAGCGCTTTCACTAAAATCAAAGATGTTGTATTTCAGGTAGGTCGAACAGGCGTGATTACTCCCATCGCCCAGTTAAGCCCTATTAATATTGGAGGAGTTGTTGTAAAAAGAGCAAACTTGCATAATGAATCTGAAATAAAGAAACTTGCCATCCAAATTAATGACCTCGTGGAAGTTGAACGAGCGGGAGATGTGATACCCAAAATTATCAGGAGGGAAGAAAAGGCTCCCAATAGGCAAGCAATTTTTTTTCCAAGGGAGTGCCCATCGTGTCAGGGTAAAATTGTTAAAGAGAAGACCTATCAGAAATGCGAGAATTCCTCTTGTGAAGAAAAAAATATTGCAACCATTAAATACATCGTGTCAAAAAATAATCTCGATATTGAAGGTCTCGGTCAAGAGTGGATTGCTAAATTCTATCAAAAAAAATTGATTTGTAATATCGCAGATATTTTTACTCTAAAAATATCTGATATTGAAACCCTAGAAGGTATGGGAGATATCTTGCCCCAAAAAATCATTTCGGCAATTAACTCTAAACGAAAAGTAAAATATTCAATTTTTGTGCGATCTTTGGGCATACCCAATGTTGGTTCTCAACTTGCTGAGGTAATTACGAAAGAGTTTTCTCCCATAGAAGTTTTGATGGGAGCCTCAAAAGAAGAGATTCAAAATATCCATACTGCAGGAGAAGCTGTTGCAGACTCCATCGTTACTTATTTTTTGAGTTATGACAACCAAAAGATACTGACACGCCTTTTCGCTTCAGATTTTGAGATTGACTACTCAAATAATATTCACGAAAATATCGTTTCTGTGTTTTTTTATAATAAATCCTTTGTGTTTACTGGACGACTCAATCAAATGACCCGCTCACAAGCCCAAGAAAAGATTTTAGAAATGGGCGGAAAAGTGACCTCCTCCGTGAGTAGCAAAACTGATTACCTAGTCAGTGGAGAAGAAGGTGGGTCGAAACGAAAAAAAGCCGAAGAGCTGGGCATTTCTATTTTAACGGAGGAAGACTTTCAAAAAGAGTTAGAAAGAACATTTATCGTTTAATTGATTATTGTTTGGTCTACTTAATATCGCTAAATGAGGCAGATTGATTTTCAACAGTCGACCCTGAACTTGTTTTTAAAATTGATGTTCAATCAAACAAAAGTGAGATATCCCCACTCATTTAAGTAGTTATCTTGATATCTCTGACAATCTGAAGGCATCCTTGAGTGCTTACATCAGCGAGTGCTTACATCAGTCTAAAACTTTTTTCATTGTTGCACCAATATCGGCAGGTGATGCACAAACATGGATTCCCGCTTCTTCCATTGCCTTCATTTTAGTTTCGGCTGTTCCTGAGGCACCAGAAATGATGGCACCTGCATGCCCCATTCTTTTGCCAGGAGGAGCCGTTTGACCTGCAATAAAACCTACGATTGGTTTCTTTATATTGGATTTATTGGATTTAATGTAGGCTGAGGCTTCTTCTTCGGCCTGCCCCCCAATTTCGCCAATCATAACGATTCCTTCGGTTTCCTCATCTTCAGCCAGAAGTTTCACTGCCTCAAGGTGAGGAAGACCAATAATAGGGTCTCCTCCAATTCCAATTGCAGTTGATTGACCCAAACCCTGTGCCGATAATTGTGCAACGGCTTCATAGGTGAGTGTGCCTGAGCGAGAAATTACCCCAATCTTACCTGGACTGTGAATAAAACCAGGCATGATTCCAATTTTTCCGACCCCCGGTGTGATGATACCAGGGCAATTCGGGCCGATCAAAATAGAATTCGACTCTCTGACCAAACCAATTACTCTCTGCATATCTCTAATGGGGATTCCTTCCGTGATGCAAACAACAAGTTTTATGCCAGAAAGAACGGACTCAGCGATAGCATCCGCCGCAAAACGAGGAGGAACAAAAATTGCCGAGGCATTCACTCCCGTTTTTTGAATGCCTTCTTTAACGCTGTTAAAAATAGGGACTCCTTGCTCAGATTTTTGACCTCCTTTACCCGGAGTAACTCCACAAGCAACCTTGGTTCCATATTCTATCATTTGAGCCGTATGAAATCCTCCTTCCTTACCAGTGATTCCTTGTATGAGAACTTTTGTTTCTTTTGTCAGTAATACTGCCATATTATTGTATAGCCCCTACCACTTTTTGTGCACCATCTTTCAAGTCAGTCGCTACAATTGTCTCAAGGCTACTTTTTTCAAGAATTTCAGCGGCTTCTTTTGCATTGGTTCCCGCCAAACGGACAATAAGAGGGACATTAATATCAACATTTTTAGAGGCTTCTATAATTCCATTGGCAATGCGGTCACAACGGACAATACCCCCAAAAATATTGACGAAGATAGCCTTGACGTTGGTGTCGGAAAGAATAATTTTTAGACCATTCGTTACGGTTTCTACATTGGCTCCTCCGCCAACATCTAAAAAATTTGCAGGAGATGAACCCGCATATTTAATGATGTCCATGGTACCCATCGCGAGACCCGCTCCGTTTACCATACAACCGACTTCTCCATCAAGCCTCACATAATTTAAGTTGTACTGGGAAGCCTTCGTTTCTAGAGGATCTTCTTCGGTTAAGTCCCGAAGCTTCGCTCTCTCTAGGTGTCTAAAGTCAGCACTATCGTCAAAATTAATTTTGCAGTCAAGAGCGATAACACGCTTATCACCCGTCTCAACAAGGGGATTGATCTCAATGAGAGAGCAATCTTCGCTATCATACGCCCTCCATAATCTCAGAAAAAACTTGGTCGCTTGTTGAGCAAGCTCAGGTTCTAAACCCAGAACATAGGCAAGGTAGGATGCTTGCCATACTTGTAAGCCAATATTAGGTTCAATTGTTTCTTTGACTATTTCTTCAGGAGTTTTCGAGGCAACCTCTTCAATATCCATACCGCCTTTGGTGGAGACCATAATGACTGGCTTACTTTGCGAGCGATCCAAAGTGATTCCAACATAGTATTCTTTTTTGATATCAGTACCTTCTTCAATGAGCACCTTGAGTATTTTTTTTCCTTCGGGGCCTGTTTGATGCGTCACAAGCTGCATACCTAATATTTCAGAGGCAAAAGTCTCGGTCTCGCTGGCAGACTTGGCAAGTTTTACACCACCACCTTTACCCCGACCACCTGCATGGATTTGAGCTTTCACAACAACAACCGAACTGCCCAATTCATCATAGACACTTTTTGCGGAAGAACTATTTTTTATTACTTCCCCTTTGGGAACAGAGATATTATATCTTTTTAAAATTTCTTTCGCTTGGTATTCATGTATCTTCACAATCTGTTCCCTCAATAATCTCTTGATGTTGCACTTACGAGCGGGCAACGCTGATTTCATTTAGATGTGATGTCTAGTAAAAAAATAGTCAATTGGAACACTTTGTGACAAGTCAGAATTCAATTTGAATGCGATACATACTTTAAAACCGCTTGTTTTATGTTGACGTCTTGGGGTAACGAAATTTCTACTGCCTAACCTTAAGAACAATGGATGAACAACTTGAGATTTCATGCACTGTGAGAACATAGTAATGTATAAGGCAAAAACAAGAAAATTTCTGACAGGCGTGATTCTAACAATGGCGGGTTCTTTTTATGCTATTTTGATTACCTCTTTGAGTGCGATTCGTTACCCCATTACCCCTCAAGAACCCAATAGCCCCACCGTCGAGTCTAGTAAAGAAAATACAACGGCTACCCATCTGAAAAAAACAAAAGATGAAAAGATTAGGGTTCGGGTTAAGGTGCTTCTGGGTAGTGGAGATGAACTGAATGGCTTTATTCAGACACCAAAAACACTAAAATTTAAACATTATCGAAATGGTTTTATTTACCGTAAAAAAATTTTTACCCACGACATATCATTGATTGAGATCGTATCTTTTCAAAAAAATTTAATTCGCACTAAAAAGTCTTGGAAATTTTATGAGTTTAAACCATCTCTGATTAAAATTACCATGAAAAATAAAGAAAATTTTCGACTTAACTATTTATTTAAGTTTCTATATAAGCTAGAGATTGAAACTTCAAATGGGGTTACAACTCTCTATTCTTTCTTTGCCGATGAGTTTCATAAAATGAAAGGCTGGTCAGAAGTGAGCAATAAAGAAGCTACCTACCACGATAACAATCCTCATCCTCAATCAATACAAAAGATATGGTTTTTTGGAGCGGTGAGTGAAGAATGAAAGATGTTAAATATATAGATAAGCAAAGTAAAAACAAAGAATAGGTACCAAGATGAAACAAACACCCTTACACAAAGAACATCAAAAACTTAATGCAAAAATGAAACCTTTTGCTAGCTTTACAATGCCCCTTTCATACGCTGGAGTGAAAGATGAATATTGGTCGGTTCGGAAAGATCTTGGCTTATTTGATATTTCACATATGGCTCCCATCCTTATTAGGGCGGAGAATACTGATGATATAATTCAATATTTGAACTATATCACCTGTCGAGATTTGGCTAATCTCCATGGTTCTCAAGTTCAATATAATGCTCTCGTGAATGAACAAGGTGGAGTTGTCGATGATATCACAATTTATGTATTGGACCCTTTGGTATTTATGTTGATTGTGAATGCCGCTAATTCTGAAGCTGTGCTAAAACACTTGAGAAGATATCAAAGCGAGCTTGATTCTCCATGCACAATTCACCTTCTTTCTGAATATATCTTGTTGGCAATTCAAGGTCCCTCTTCTGAGAAAATTTTGAGGAGTGTGCAATCAATCGACTGTGAAACAGGTGGTCTTTATCATTACGAATGTACTAAAATTGATGTCAAGGATACCAAGCACGCCAACAAAGAAGAAATACCAAAAGTTATTTCACGAACAGGTTATACGGGCGAAGATGGCTTTGAGGTATTACTCGAGAAAAACTTAGGGCTTTCTCTTTGGAAGGAATTGATCGACCTGGGAGTTCAGCCATGTGGTTTGGCATCTCGTGACTTACTCCGTATGGAAGTATTTTATCCATTATATGGGCAAGAGCTTTCTTCAGAAAAGACTCCTGCAGAAAGCGGAATTGCGTGGTTGATCAGCCCATCGAAAGAATTTCTTGGAAAAGCGGAGGTCTTATCTGCGAAAGAAAAACCAGTAAAAGAAACGAAAGGTTTTCGGTTATTTGAAGAAGGTGTTGCACGTCGGGGGCACGAAATTTTTACAAAAGATGAAAAAAAAATTGGTATTGTCACTAGTGGGAGTTATTCGTTCCAATGGGAGAAAGGCTTTGGAATAGCTTATCTTGATGTGGGTTATGCGAATACTGAATCTGAACTTTTTCTGCAAATCAGAGGTCAAAATAAGAAAATTATGATTCTCAATAAGAGCCCTTATCAAGGTAGTATTTGCAAGCGACCTCAATGAGTGCTTCTGAACTCATTGATAAATTAAATCAAGATCTCTTCCTGTTCAAGAACAAATTCACACCTCAGTTTCATTTAAAGATCCCTGCCGGTGTTGTTCGAAAAATCGACACCTATCGAGTCGAATATTTTAGCTACATTGAAGACTCTTCTTACAAATCTAATATTTGTTATCTCCTACAGTGCGTTGACTACCAGCTTTGGTTATACCAGCTTTTCCGTCCTTCTCTCTCTCTTGAAAATACTTACTTCTACCAATTATTAGTGACCATGGGAATTATCGCCGAAGGCCTTGTCGTGAGTATTCTTCTCAATCCATTTTTTGTACACCTCAAGGAAACATCTACAAAAGATGTGAACGACCTCCATGTTATGAAAGAAGAGATTATTAGAAATTCATTTCAAAAGAATATTCAAGCACTTGACAAATTAGGTTTCTTACCACAGAACCTGGTGAATCAATATCAAGATATTCGCTTAGAAATTAGAAATATTGTTCACATCCAAAATTGGGACGGCCGACTTCATGAAAGCTTAACACTCTATGAATTTGAGGCAAAGATGTCTCACTTTAAGAATTTTTTGCTCGCTGTGAAAGAAAATATTAACCTAGAGTGTGGGGTTGCTAAAATGAAGTTATATTTTTTCAAGAATGATATTGATTTTTCTAAAAAATATCGGGGGGTTATCACAAACTTTAATTCAAAAAAAGGCTATGGTTTTATTGTTGCGAAGGGTTTGAATCGAGATATTTACTATCATATAAGTAATGTAAATATCGATGAAAGCCATCTCAAAAAAGGAGTAAAAATAAATTTTCGTATCAAAGTCGGCAAGTCGGGGCTAGAAGCACGGGAAATATCGTTAGAATAATGGTGGTAGTCAATGCCCATTACAAAAAATATTAAGGAATATTATAAAGGTCTCAATGAGTTAGAAACGACAGGAGGTCTCTTTGCAGAACGTGACACTGAAAGGTTATTTGCTAATTTACTTGGTTCAATCTCAAAAGAAAATCATTATTTTATCCGCTCTAATTCTTCTTATACCACAGACTCAAATACACAAATTCGCTTTGATACAGCTGTTTATACAGGAGTGGGTATTGTTTATGGCATCCATGAGGCCAAGAAATATGATGCCGATTTAAACGTAGCGATTAAAGAAAAAAAAGAGGCGATGTATCCATTCCGTAATATTATTTTTGAAAACTCAAAGCAAGCTGTTCTCTTTCAAGACAATGACCAATATAATCATTTTATCGATATCAGAGACACAAAAGAATTTACGAACCTTCTTGAGACGTTTTTCAGTTATACCTCCCCCGAAATTCAAGAATATAATGCAAGTCAGCAAGAATTTTTTAAGCGAGTACCTGATTTGATAAAACGTATTCGAGATTTCTTTGATAAAGCGAGCGTACATGAGGGATATAAAAAGAACATAGCTAGATTTGAAAAGTTGCTTAAAGAAACGATTAATCCTAATATTTCTCGCTTTGAGACGCGAGAGATTGTTATTCAACACTTTTTAACAATTGATATCTTTAGTAGTGTTTTTAGTGAATTTAGTTTTGAAAAATATAACCCAATCGCTCAGGAACTTGAAGCAATAACCAGAACAATTCTTAGCCCAACATTAGAAAATTATTTTTCGAGGAGTATTCGTGAATATCTGACTGTAGTCAAAAGAACGGCTGTCAATATTCATGATTTTGGGATCAAAAAACAATTTTTGATCAACTTTTACGAGCAATTTTATAAAGCATATAACCCAAAGGCTGCCGATCGGTTGGGTGTTGTCTATACACCAGAACCAATCGTTAAATTTATGATTCGTAATACTGATGAGCTTTTAAGTCGGCATTTTGGGAAAAAGCTATTCGATGAAAATGTAAACATCATCGACCCCGCCACTGGTACAGGAACCTTTATCTATCATCTTCTGGAATATCTATTTGAACAAAAGAAAGGGAAGCCTCATCAAGAAAAAATTAAGAAAAAATATAAAAAAGAAATTCACGCGAATGAAGTATCTATTTTACCTTATTATATCGCCAGCCTTTGTATCGAAAAGGTTTATCATAAATACACAGATGATTACCAAATGTTTCAAGGCATCGTTTACCAAGATACGCTTGAAAATATTTTTTATGGGGGGCATCGATACAAAGACTTGCAAAATAAAGATGCTTTATTCAACTCAATCAGCCAAGAAAATAGCAAAAGACAGGATGACCAAAATCAAAAACAAATGACGGTAATTATAGGCAACCCGCCTTATAACGCAAACCAGCAAAATGAGAATGAAAATAATAAAAATAGGGAATATTTAATCATCGACCAAGCCATTAAAAACACCTACGTCAAAGAGAGCAGCGCTCAGAAGACAAAGGTCTACGATATGTATGCACGTTTTATCCGCTGGGCATCTGATCGTATTCAAGATAGCGGCATCATCGCTTTTGTGACAAATAATAGCTATATAGATAGTCGCTCTTTTGATGGGTTTCGCAAGGTGGTTAGTAAAGAGTTTGATTTTATTTATGTTGTTGACTGTAAAGGTGATTTGAATCAAGATAAGGCAGATCCAAAACATCGCGTATTTGGCGATCGTTCAAGAAATGGCATCAGCATTCTGTTTTTCATAAAGGGAAGTGACAAGGCAAAAGAACAAGGCGGTATACGGTATATTCACCCTTTCTCTTTATACGCTTTAGGCGAGGAAAAACTAGATTATCTCGAAAAAACCAACATCAAAGATATGATTTTTGATAAGATCAAGCCCAATGTCAAAGGCTATTGGCTGGATGCCGAAGACTCTGATTTTGATGAGTTGATCCCTACCATCTGCAAAAATAAGACAGATAAGACAATTTTCAAAGTATCTAGTTTAGGAGTGGCCACCAATCGTGATTCTTGGGTCTATGACTTTGACGCACATGTTTTGCAAGAAAAAGTGAAATATTTTATTCATATTTATAATGATGATGTTAAAAAATGGAATCAGAGTAAAAAGAATATCCCCATTAGTGATTTTGTAAATAGAAATATAAAACATACTGCTGAGACAGAACAGCATATTAGAAAGCCACATGAATTAAAATACAGCAAACAAAGTATGATTCAGAGTCTCTACCGCCCATTCACTAAAAAATATAATTACTTTTCAAATATTATTACCCATCGAAAATATCAACTTCCAAAACTCTTTGGCCTCAACCTCGACAAAAAAAATATTTGTATTTGTTTTAGTGGTATGGCAAGCTCAAGAAGTTTTCAGGTGGTGGCTTCCAAAAAAGTAATTAGCCTTGATTTTTTAGAAAAAACTAATTCTCTCCCACTCCATCTTTACCCAGAAAACAACCAACGTCAAGATAACATTACCGACTGGTCGTTAGGGCAATTTCGATCTTATTATGAAAACAACACAATCACTAAGCTTGCTATCTTTCACTATATTTACGCTGTGCTAAACAACACGGCATACACAACAAAGTATGAAGTGCAGCTCAAAAGAGATTATCCCCGCATCCCTTTTTATAAAGATTTTCATGAATTGTCCAAGTTGGGTGGGGAACTGATGAGTCTACACATCAACTTTGAAACAGTTGGTTTAACCCCCTAAAACTGGACAGTCTTTTTCTTATTCTTTTAGATATTTCTCCTCATATTTTTGAGGTGTCACCCATCCTAAAGCTGAATGTGGCTTCATCGTATTATAAAGATGGATAAACCTGAAGATACTTTTTTGAGCTTCTTCAAAGTTTTGATATTCTGATAAATTAATTTCTTTATATTTAATTGTTTTATTCAATGATTCGGCATGAGCGTTTTCATACACATTACCACGACACATGGAAATATTGATTCTACTTTCTTCTAATAGAGCGATATACTCATTTGAGCAATATCTGACGTCAGCATCAGTATGATGGTAGTAATTTTGTAAATCTCCTATTTCTCTTTTAAGCGAAAGAAAGGCTGCTATGACCAGTTGGGTGTTATTTTTATCAGAAATGGCCGCTCCTACGATACGGCGACTCATAAGCCTCATGAGCAAAGCTAAATAGTGGTCTTTCGAATTAATATCAAAATAGGTTATATCGCCAACAATTACCTTGAAGGGATCAGCTTGCACACTTTTAATCAAATTGGGATATTTTCTGAAATTATGCTTAGATTGGGTAGTTTTTGGCTTCAAAAACACCTTTTTAGTGCATAAAAGTCTATTTTCTTTCATAATTCGGTAAACTCGCTTCTTATTTATTGTAAAGCCTCTATCTTTTAGAATTTGCGTCATCGAGATATAACCTACTTGGTTCAATTGATCACTAATTTCATGGATAGATTTTAGAATCGTTGAATCATCTTTCTTCTCCTTCGACTTATAATAATAAGTTGACTTTTCTAGTTTCATAACTCTGCAACTCCTTGTGATCCCAAATTCTGTGCTGAGGCTATTCTTGATAATTTCTCTTTTTGCCTGTATTCTTGAAGAAGTTTTTCCGTTTTTTTTAAAATCTGATTTTCTATCATTAAGTCAGATAAGGCCGATTCTAAATAGGAAATTTTTTTTCTCAATTCTAACTCAACCCCATTTTTATCTTCAAAGCCTTCGGAAACCAGCTGTCGCTTCCATCTCGATAAAGTTGCGACTGAAATCATCTCTCTCTTAGATATTTCTGCCGTGCTAGTCTGACCTGAAATCATCTCCAAAGCCAATCTCTCTTTTGCTTCCTTACTGTATCTTTGTCTTTTAATCATAGTTTTACCTCCTAAATTTAACACAATAAAGTGTCCAGTTTTAGGGGGTTAAACCAGTCGCACCTTTACCCGGTGTGAACATGATTCATGATGAAAGCGAAAAGAAACAAACCATCATACCAAAATTAAAAATAGATCACAAAACAGATCTTGTGATACTAGACAACCAGACCAGTATGGAAGGTATTCCTAACAAGGCGTATGAATATAAACTCGGGCTTCGTTCTCCGGTTGAGTGGATCTTAGACCAACACAAGCCTAAAAAAGCAACCGCCTCTGATATGGCAAATTATAAAATGGTCTACGAAAAGTTCAATACTCCTCAAAGTGAACAAAAACGATACGAGCAAATCAGCAAACCTTTACTCATTGATTTAATACCACGATTGGCAAATCTGAGTCTCAAGACACTTGAAATTCGAGAAAAGATACAGAAGGCAACAGAGGAGTGATTAAGCTTTCAATCAAGTACCTGTTTTCCTAGATCTACAGTAATAAAACGAGCTCTTTTTACATTTTTTTTATCAAAAAATAAAAAAAAACTTGCCCCAGTGTCAACAATATGCATAGTAAGCAGTCATTTGATTAGACTGCTAACAGATGATAGACTATATTGCTAAGGAGGTAAGAATGCTACTAGTCAATTTACTAAAAGATTTTGAGATGTTGGGAGAGGCGTTGAACCGAGGTTATGAATACCCCCGGATTCAACTTCACTCAGACCAAGATAACCTACAATTGCTCGCTGAGGTGCCGGGTCTTTCTGAGAAAGACATTGAGGTTTCCGTGAGTGAAGATGTGGTAACAATCAAGGGCAACAAACAAAAATCTAAGGAGCCTTTTGCTACACCCCAGACGAATGGAGAGCAAATGGAAAAAATAAAATTCAGGGTACTTGGTTCTGAAATATGGAGTGGAGATTTCGCGAGGAGAATAGAACTTCCTTGTGAGGTGGACAACAAGGACATTAAAGCGACCCTAAAAAGCGGGCTTTTGAGTTTACTCATGCCAATTAAAGAAAAAGATAAAGAAAAAATAATTAACGTTGAAGGAGAGTAGATTATGATAACAAAAGAGCAAAACAGTAAAGAAGAAGAAAAAACTATGGGAGAGAAAAGTAATGTGATTGAAGAAAAAATATTAATGCCTCTCGCCGACGTATACACAAATGAAAATGAGGTGTCTATTGAATCGGAAATGGCAGGAATAAACAAAGACTCTCTCGATATTACTTTGGATGATAACCTACTCACCATTCGTGGAAGTAGGTCAGAGCGGGAAACTGATGGATATAAGCTGCAATATGCTGAATTCTATCCGAGTAGTTTTAAGCGACAATTTAGAATGGAAGGAAGTGTTGATTTTGAAAAGGTTAAGGCATCCATGAACAATGGTCTCCTAAAACTTCGTATTCCCTTCAAGAAGGCGAGTGTTAAAAAAATCGCTGTCCTTGCTGGTTAAGTAAGAAATTAACGTCTACGAGCGATCAATTACAACACCCTCATTTTGGCCTATGTTAAAATGAGGGCTGTTGTTTTTGTTTTGTATTGGGTAGTTGTGATGTTTCAATTGAGGCTGCGAAGCAACTAAGGTCTAGTATCTTCCGACCTCATTTATCCCAGATGTTTTGAAGTTTTGGTTCAAAATATTGGGAGAAATGGACAAATTATGTTTAAAATCCGTTGTTATTGGTTTATTTGTCTTTCTGATTTGGGCAAAAATACCTAAATCACGTATAAGTCGAAGAATCCTTTTTCTAGAAACTGAATACCCCAAATCCTGTAATTTACGATAGATCAAGAGGGACCCCTTCAAGCTTCATTTTCATAAAGGATGGTTGAAATTTTATTTTTCAGTTCCTCATCATATATTGTTCATTTGGAGGGTTTTTATTTCTTCGTCTTTAGAAAGCTCTTCCTTGCTTAAGTTTATCTGATGAAAAAACTGCAAGCCAAACTGCAAAGTTTTTTGGAAATCGAAGAGTTAGAAAGCCTATCAGACGATGATTTAAAAACGGTTTTAAACAGAGTTGTATTAGACAATTGGAAATCGAATCTAATCGATGAAACCCAAGATGTTAGGAATAAAAAGCAGAAATATCACAATGAGATAATTCAACGACTCAGAGAACGGCAAAATTTTAATACCCAAAGAATCAATTTGCAGGTTGCAGATTACGAAACTTGTGGATAAATGGAAGATTGCTGATTATCAGCGATCAGTAAGTTTACATTCCTTCCAAAGTAACCCAAATACCAAAAATTATAGAGGAGTTAATGAACAATTAGCTAGAGAGCGAAGCGAATTGCAATAGGGAATCTATTGTGAAAAGTCCTTTTAGTGAAGATTCTTGATTTTACAGCTCAAATATCCAAAATGCCAAGAGCCAATGCAATGTTCAAATATTGAAAATACCCAAGTGTCTATTTGCCCATTTTGTGGGCAAGCGGCTACTATGATTTGGGTTCATAGTCATTTACAATGTCAAAACTGTAAAACCGTTGTTGCAGCGGGGACACTACAGCAGAAAAGTCGCATTCCAATGTAAATTAAGTGAATAAATATTATGAATTCTGGCGAAATATTAAATTCTTTAACTTTTTCGATGCACCACAATCAAAGTGTCTACGCTGTTCTTTTAGGCTCGGGAATTTCTAGAGCGGCTGGAATTTTGACTGGCTGGGAAATTACTCTAGACTTAGTATCTCAATTGGCTAAACTTTCTGGCAGCGATGTTCAAGATTTAGAGAAATGGTATAGTGAAACCTACAAAGTATGTTTTCGGTGGAGCAGTCTACTCTACAGAGTGCAATGCAATTCGGTTGCCTTCGCTATCAAGAATGACACCTCGAAAGCCATGTTCGCCAATTGATTCTTTGGGTATTAAAATTTTGCCACCATTTTTCTCTACTACAGAAAGGGCTTCATCGAGCCTGCCATTCGCATTCAAATAAACTAATGGGCCTTTTGGAGAGGGTTCGTCTTTCTCTGATGTATAGAGGCAACCTCCGATTCCTTCTTTGTAAGGCAAAATCCCCATAGCAAAACCCTGGTATTCTCCCTTCTCCACTTCTGCCCCTAAAATTGCAGAATAGAACTTAAGCGATCTTTCTAAATCCTTGACAGGAATATCACACCAGACAACAGAACTTGAAACAGACATGCGGCCATTCTGAAGAAACTGGATAGACTAGTCAAGTAAGAATTTAGAATGCCGTGGGAGAGAGAAGGATGATAGTACCCCCCTACGACCATCATTAGTTGGTTCAGAATTGGTTCAAATCAAGTTATTTGGTTCAAAAGGCTTGGGTTTACTGGTAGAGCAAGTGAAAGACATTTTCCTAAAAAAGGTGCATCAAAAGGCCGACGTTAAATCATCAAATAAAACAGAGGTTCCTAATGAAGCACCCTTCTCAGGTTATTTGTCTAAACAGGTATTCGGCAGTAATGCGAAATAGTAAAGACAAAAAGTTATACAGAATGCAAATGGTTCATTATGCCAAGAAGCATGGTTTCAAGCCAACAGCCAGAATGTTTAAAACGACTGTAAAAACAGTAAAAAAGTGGTTTCGTAGGTTTGAATCAGAGAAATACGTTGGCTTGGAAGACAAGAGCCACGCTCCACACTACTCACCACATGCAATCACAGACTTTGAAAAGGCTTATGTTTGCTTTCTTAAAAAGAAACGTCGAGGCTTTGGTGCTCAGGAACTGAAGAATGTTTACCAACTAGACTTGAGTGTCAAGGCCATTCGCAGAGCGTGGAGGGAGCAAGCACTCTTGAAAAAAAAGCGTAGAAAACATAAAACGAAGCAAAATTTGCGTGAAATTAAGAAATTATGGGGTTTATTTAAGCAATTTGACGTAGATACGAAGCATTTATACGATATTCCTGAGCTTTGGCCTTATATTCAGGAAAATATTGTACCGAAATATCAATATACCTTCAGAGAAGTTTTTTCTGGCTTACAATTTCTAGCTTTTGCAGATGAGTATAATATGGCATACTCTTGTCTGTTTATGGAGGTAATTTTAGATCATCTTGTAAAATCAGGGGTTGATTTAAAGAAAAATAATACGAGAGGGCAAACAGATAATGGCTCAGAGTTTATTGGTGCTTGGAATAAAAAAGGAGATTCGGAGTTTACAAAAGTATTAGCCAGTTATGGTGTGCCACACCAGACGATCCCTGCTGGAGCGCATACTTGGCAGTCTGATGTTGAAACGACTCATAGATTGATTGAGGATCACCTTTACCTGAATGAAACGTATAATTCAAGAGAAGACTTTCTCAACAAAGCTGGCTCCTATCTATTGATGTTCAATTCAATAAGAAAAAATTCTTACAAAGAGAATAAATCGCCCTGGCAGCTGATCCGAGAGGAAAGCACAACTATTGACAAACAAATATTAAATTTACCACCGTTTCGACTGGACTATTTATTTCAAAAGATGCCAATGGTCGTAGGGGGGTACAATCCTATTCTCCATCCCTGAATTTAGAATGCCGTGGGAGAGAGAAGGATGATAGGAGCTTGTGCAGGAACTAGGATTTTTCAGTGCATTTTATGAGATATTTGCTGCGTCAGTCTCATTTTTCAAATATGTCAAGGAATTTATAGTTTATGCAAGTTGTTCTCGTACCATTTTGCCAAAATTAAATGCTGTAGCTGCGATTTTTACCTCTATTTGAACCTTTTTACTGCCTCTGAGCAAGAATTCTCTGAACTTTTTGGCTTGTTTCAAAATTCCAAAAATGGGTTCAATTTCAGAACCTCGCTTTTTATAGAAAGACTTTGCTTCTTCTGAATTCATCTTCTTGATCATTTCATGTTTTAAAGCAAAACCAGAGTCTACTGACAATTTGCGATAACCTCTGCGTAACTCTTCTTCGCTCGTACAACATTGTTCTCTGGCAGGGCAAATGACACAGTCAGGAGGTTTACCATGATAATGAGTATATTTCTTTTTATCTTTCACAGATTCATTATGAAATTCTAAGGTTTTACCCTCGGGGCAAACCCAAGAATCATCATCCTCGTCATATTTAAACTGATGAGCTTCATAACCTGAATCCTCTTCTCCTTTTCTTTCTTTGGCTACCTGATCAGGTGAAGGTATAAAACCATTGATCCCTTTTGAATCCAGGTATTCCAAACCACTTGAATGAAAGTAACCCGAATCTGCAGAAGCTGTCTGTATACTGGTCCCTGTGTTTGACTCAGCTTTAGAAAGGGTAGGAGCTAATTGCTCTAAATCATTTTCTGAATTAGCTTCAGCAATGTCAGCTGCCAAAATATAGCCTTCTGATGAGGTAACTTGAATGTTGTAGCTTTGAGAAATTTTACCATTCCGTTTCATGAATTTAGCATCTGGATCAGTAAGATTTATTTTAGAATCAGAAGCAGACTCTTGATTCTCTTCCAGACTTTTACTGATCGTAACATACTTTTGAGCTTTCCTAAGCATAACAGAATCATTATCTTCTGCAGCCTGGTCTTCATTTATCAATAATTCTGGCTCGTTAGCATGAGAATTAGTTGTATCTTCTAAAAAGACCTCAACTTCTTTTTCTCCTGTTTTTAGAGCTTCTATATCCTGTGTACCTTCTATAGTTTCTGAAGAATCTTTTTCAACAGATGTAGAAAACTCGGCTGGTTCACTTTGCTTTCCTTCTGCTGTTTTTAATGACTCTCTCTTTGCCTTTTCACTCGCTTTTTGTAAGCGAATAAACTCCTCAATGATCGTATCTACCTCTTCAGGATTAAGCTCATAGCCACTGTTGTCTTTACCATATAGTTTATCTTCCTCAATATCTAATTCTCTACCTGAGCGTAGATACTCTAAGATCTCTTGCTGTATAGCTCTTTTACGTTCCTCTAAATCTGACTTTTTGTATGTTTGATCGTCAGCAGCACTGGCTTTGATTTTAGTTCCATCTACCTTAACATCAGTACCAATATTTTTCTTTTTGTGGGATAGCAAAGATACAGAGTAATTAAAAACTTCGCCAATTTCTTTACCAAAATTAACACGGAATTCAGCAATAGACCGAAACTTTACTTTATGACCACCAACTAAATAACGCATGGCGTCGTTCTCTTCACAGGCTTTTTGTAATTCTCTGCTGCTTCTCCATCCACGATGAAAGCCATAAAAAAGGCATCCCAGCATTATAACCGGATGGTAAGCCCGACCCCCTTCTTTTGAGTACTTAGAAAGAAATGGTTTCATAGGAATTTTATCTAACAAGGCAGCAAAGGCATAAACCTCGTGATTTTCTTCTAAATTATCTGCTATAGTATGCGAAAACAGCATAACTTGATCTCTATCACTTTTCATAAATCGTTTCATAATAAGACATAATCAAAGAAGAACACAGAAAAGCAAGAAAAATCCTAGTTCCCGCACAGCCTCATAGTACCCCCCTACGACCATCATTAGTTGGTTCAGAATTGGTTCAAATCAAGTTATTTGGTTCAAAAGGCTTGGGTTTACTGGTAGAGCAAGTGAAAGACATTTTCCTAAAAAAGGTGCATCAAAAGGCCGACGTTAAATCATCAAATAAAACAGAGGTTCCTAATGAAGCACCCTTCTCAGGTTATTTGTCTAAACAGGTATTCGGCAGTAATGCGAAATAGTAAAGACAAAAAGTTATACAGAATGCAAATGGTTCATTATGCCAAGAAGCATGGTTTCAAGCCAACAGCCAGAATGTTTAAAACGACTGTAAAAACAGTAAAAAAGTGGTTTCGTAGGTTTGAATCAGAGAAATACGTTGGCTTGGAAGACAAGAGCCACGCTCCACACTACTCACCACATGCAATCACAGACTTTGAAAAGGCTTATGTTTGCTTTCTTAAAAAGAAACGTCGAGGCTTTGGTGCTCAGGAACTGAAGAATGTTTACCAACTAGACTTGAGTGTCAAGGCCATTCGCAGAGCGTGGAGGGAGCAAGCACTCTTGAAAAAAAAGCGTAGAAAACATAAAACGAAGCAAAATTTGCGTGAAATTAAGAAATTATGGGGTTTATTTAAGCAATTTGACGTAGATACGAAGCATTTATACGATATTCCTGAGCTTTGGCCTTATATTCAGGAAAATATTGTACCGAAATATCAATATACCTTCAGAGAAGTTTTTTCTGGCTTACAATTTCTAGCTTTTGCAGATGAGTATAATATGGCATACTCTTGTCTGTTTATGGAGGTAATTTTAGATCATCTTGTAAAATCAGGGGTTGATTTAAAGAAAAATAATACGAGAGGGCAAACAGATAATGGCTCAGAGTTTATTGGTGCTTGGAATAAAAAAGGAGATTCGGAGTTTACAAAAGTATTAGCCAGTTATGGTGTGCCACACCAGACGATCCCTGCTGGAGCGCATACTTGGCAGTCTGATGTTGAAACGACTCATAGATTGATTGAGGATCACCTTTACCTGAATGAAACGTATAATTCAAGAGAAGACTTTCTCAACAAAGCTGGCTCCTATCTATTGATGTTCAATTCAATAAGAAAAAATTCTTACAAAGAGAATAAATCGCCCTGGCAGCTGATCCGAGAGGAAAGCACAACTATTGACAAACAAATATTAAATTTACCACCGTTTCGACTGGACTATTTATTTCAAAAGATGCCAATGGTCGTAGGGGGGTACAATCCTATTCTCCATCCCTGAATTTAGAATGCCGAATTTAATTGCCCTTTGACTATTTAACTTTGGCACTCTTGCTAATAACATCGATTAAAAGTTCGTGCATACTCTCCAGTCGGTGGTCAATATGCTCGGTTCTAGTTCGAATTCCTTCGACAATGACTTTTAAGTCGATCACAGAATCGTTCAGCTTGTTATAGTTTTGTTCAAGCTTATTTATATTGGCTTCAAAAACTTCAATTTTGCCTTTAAGGCCAGCTACTTTTGGGCCTTGCTTTCCATTTCTTGATTCAGGCTTTTGATAGGAATAAAGAATTTAATGGCAACACCCCAACTGTTGTAACAGCCCCTATAATAACCGTAGCAGTTGGCCAATCCATACGTATATTAGTATGTCTCTCTCCGAAAGAAGAGAAACCGCCTTCAGCTAAGATGATGCCGGAATTGCCTGGCCTGCTTCTTTTTCCATTTTATTTTTTATCAAAACGAAACATCACCAGAACCCCCTCTCATTTCCTATCCACATGATCAATTTGATATCCGTATCTACGTCAGCCATGTGAGGAGCTGTTTTATCTACCGTACTATCTATAAAATCAAGTAACCTACCTTGACTAACTTTTCTAGCTTTGTTGTCAGTACCAAGTAATACAGATGCTTTTATATGTCCAGTGTCTCGGTCAAATGCTCCCACAATAGGTGTTTTATTATCCGTAATACCTGGATGTCTACGTGTTAGCTTACCACCTACATAGGTCTCGTTTATTTCTACTATAGATTTAAATAGTTCTTTAGTGCTGTTATTATTTGCCATTGCCTCACGTATCTTGTGCATCATACGCCAAGCTGTACGGTAGTCACCGCCTATCTCTCTACTAACTTGACAAGTCGATACGCTTTTCTTTGCATTGATTACCATGTGAATAGCATAAAGCCATTTGCGAAATGAAACATGACTACGTTCAAATATAGTGCCTTTGAAAATGCTGAAACTGTTATGACTTGCTTGTATCTTTTTATCTGTATTAATCTTGTCCATAACCATGTATAATATGAATGTGGAAAGTTTAAAGCGCAAAATAGTATAATTGCCAAAAAATGCAAGAAAGCTTGACAGAATATTTTATCTATGAGATTCATCCCACCGATGGCACATAAAAAAGGTGGTGGTTCTTCCAAGAACGGCAGAGATTCAGTTTCCAAAAGATTGGGCATTAAAGCTTACGGTGGTGAGTTTGTAAGTGCCGGTTCAATACTGGTCAGGCAAAGAGGCAGTCGCTTTTATCCTGGAACAAACGTCAGAAAAGGACGGGACGATACTTTATTTACGACCACCAACGGATATGTTAAATTTGAATACCACACAAAAGATAAAAAGAAGATATCCGTCTATGATGCGAGATAATATTTTCTGATTTATTTTATCTTGTATGCTTATATAATCTTAACTCTTTCATTGGGTTTGAGAGATGCTTTTTTCCTGAGACATATTTGGCGCATAAATTCTTAGACGAGATTTTAATCCGAGTCAGGGCAGGTGCAGGGGGTTCTGGTGGAGTTTCGTTTCGCCGTGAAAAATTTATTCCCCGAGGTGGGCCTGATGGTGGTGATGGAGGCAAGGGGGGAGATGTCGAATTACAAGCTTCCTCGGCCGTACTCAGCCTGAGCCATTTATTTCCTGATAAGCTTTACTTTGCCCAAGATGGAGAGAATGGTCAAGGTCGACAAAAAACGGGTCGCTCTGGAAAAACCCTAACGATTCGGGTTCCTTTGGGCACCCAAGTATTTAACACTATTTCTAAAAGTTTTGTATATGATTTTGTGGACGAATCAACATACCTACTCGCAAAAGGAGGGAGGGGAGGCAAAGGAAATACTTTCTTTAAAAATTCAGTTCGGCAGGCTCCTGACTATGCTCAAGAAGGTGAGTCAACAGAAGAGGATTCTTTTTTACTTTCTCTAAAGTTGATTGCTGATGTCGGTTTTGTCGGTTTGCCCAACGCAGGTAAGTCAACTTTATTGAAATCGTGCACGAATGCGAAACCAAAAATAGCAAACTATGCCTTCACGACATTAACTCCAAACCTTGGCTATATTGATTACAACAATATAGAAAGAGTTCTTGTCGCTGACATTCCAGGAATTTTAGAAGGAGCTTCACAAGGACATGGTTTAGGGCTTTCTTTTTTAAAGCACATTGAACGAGTTCGGCTCATTCTATTTGTTTTAGATATCAATACTACATTTGCTAATAACGAACTCGAGCTACTGAGAAAAGAGTTAGACGCATATAGTTCAAAATTGAAAGATAAGCCCTATCTTATTATCATGAATAAAGTTGACTGTATAGATGACAAAGAGTTTTTAGAAGAATGGGTTTCTAAAATGGAAGAAGATAAAGATAAAGTAGTCTTGGTTTCTGCCTTGAATCGATATGGCATCCCACAGCTTAAAGATAAAATTAAAAATTTGGTCATTATAAAAGACATTTCTTAATATTATGGTTTTAATCATTGGTGGAGCAGGCTATATTGGTGCCCATCTCAATAAACTCTTGCATGAAAATGGATACGAGACCATTGTGCTGGATAACCTAACCCATGGTCACTCTGAATTTGTGAAATGGGGTACATTCATCCAAGGAGATATTGAAGATGAGAAATTGATTTCATCAATTTTTGACAATTATTTGATTGATCTGGTGATTTATCAAGCCGAATACCGCCTGAACCAACCCGAACGGTCGGAAAGGCACTATACTAATCAAATATTATCTATTGTCAAATTATTAGATGTACTTATCGACAATAAAAAATTTAAAACTAAAAAAATTATTTTTGCTTCGACGAATGAAGTTTATGGTATCCCTCAAAAAATACCCATTGCTGAGGATCATGAGTTACAACCCATTCACCCCAACGGGGACAGCCGACGAATCGTTGAAAATATACTAGAAGACTATCAAGAATCACATGGTTTTAATTTTGTTATTTTTAGATATTTTGGTGTAGCAGGTGCTGATTACGAAGCAGGAATTGGAGAAGCACACCTCCCTGAGACACACTTGATTCCCTCTCTTCTGGATGTTGCGTTAGGGTATCGAGATAAAATTGTAATTTTTGGTAACGACTATGATACCCCTGATGGAACCTGTATTCGAGATTATATTCATGTTATTGATTTGGCACAAGCTCATATCTTAGCTTATGAAAAAATTCTTAAAAAAGGAAATAGTACACATTTGAATATATGCAGTGGTGTTGGGTATTCCGTGCGGCAGATCGTTGACAAAGTGAGGGAAATTACAAAATCTGATATTCATGTTATTGAGGGACAAAAAAGACGAGGTGATGTGGCTTCAATGATTGGTGATCCAACAAAAATAGAAAATGTTCTAGATTGGAAGCGAGAAGTATCCGATATTGACAACATCATTCAAACAGCGTGGGAGTGGCAAAAAATCATACGGAAGTTGTAGTTTTGTCTTTTCAAAATTTTAGATTTTTTTTGCTTCTTTGCATTTTAACTCTACCGGCCTGGGGTGCTGACCTGAAGCCTTATCGTTGGGCAGGTACAACGAATTCACAAGGCAAAGTAGTTATTGCGTTTAAAATATCTTCTGAAGCTATATTTTCCCTCCAAGGTTATATTTTTTACAAAAAAAATTGGCGACCAATACCTATCTTTTGGAATGAAAAAAAAATCTGGTTTGACTTGGGGCCTTCGTTTGGGAAGGTATCCTATAAAATTTTTTTTCTCCCTCATTGATATCTATGCGGCCAAAGGCAAGGTATTCCGCCTTTAGGCTGGGTTTCTATCTTCTCTTTCGCCGACTGCCCTTTTTTCGAGATGAGCCGCCTCCACCAGTCTTCTTTGCAGCAACGCTGATTCCAGACGAGTTTGTTTGGTTGTTGTTATTTTCCATAAATGCATTGGGATTTCCTTGTTGGCTATTTTCTTGGAGCCTGCCTAATGTATTACTTACTCCATAGCCCTGTGTTTCTTCGTGGACGTTATTTCCATGAGAAACATACTCATCGGGAATTTTTTCTTGAATTGGACCTTCAATAAATGTGCGAAACAGAAACTGTAATGTTTCGTCTTTAGAGTGAGCGACCATTTCTTCAAAAAGATTAAACGATTGAAATCGATACTCAACGAGTGGATTTTTCTCAGCATAACCCATTGCCCATACACCCTCTCGTAAATGGTCAACAGCGTGTAGGTGGTCTTTCCATTTTTGATCAATTACCTGCAGCGAAACCATTTTTTCGAGTAAATTAAGGTTTTCTTGCCCGAGCTGCTCTTTTTTTTGCTCATATTTATTTTCTAATATGCTAAATGTTTCCCTTTTTAGCCTTTCTTGACCCATATCTGATAATTCGTTGTCTGATTGTTGAAACTCCACATCGTAACAGGTATTGAGCCAATCCTTTAGAGCTTTGATATCCCACGAAGCAACATTTTTAGCGGGAAAATAAGCATGTGATGCGTACTCCACCACATCAACAATATATTCTCTAATCAGATTACTAATATCATCTTTGCTAAGCATTTCATCCCTAAGTTTGTAAATATAACTTCTTTGCTTATTCATGATATCATCATATTCAAGTAAATGTTTTCGCATATCAAAGTTATGGCCTTCCACTCTACGTTGGGCTCTTTCAATTGCGTTCGTTACCATTTTATGCTCAATCGACTCACCCTCTTGCATGCCAAGCTTTTGCATAATTGGACCGATCCTATCCGAACCAAAAATTCGCATGAGATCATCTTCTAGGGAAAGATAAAAGCGTGATTCTCCTGGGTCTCCTTGTCTTCCTGAACGACCTCTGAGTTGATTATCAATTCTTCGGGACTCGTGTCTCTCTGAACCAATAATAACAAGACCTCCCAGAGCCTTAACTCCATCACCCAAAACAATATCGGTACCTCTCCCCGCCATATTTGTAGCAATCGTTACATGTGATTTATGTCCAGCTTCCTTGATGATTTCTGCTTCTTTCTCGTGATGTTTTGCGTTTAGAACAGAATTTTTGATTCCTTTTTTATTAAGGAGTTGTGATATTTTTTCAGAGTTTTCGATTGATACGGTTCCTACGAGAACAGGTTGACCTTTGAGATGGTACTCTTTTACATCTTCTGCAATGGCTTCAAATTTTTCCATTTCAGTTCGGTATATTTTATCGGGCATGTCTCGGCGAACCATGGGATGATGGGTGGGAAGTACCACAACATCTAGGGTATAAATTTTCTTAAATTCTTCTGCTTCCGTGTCAGCTGTTCCTGTCATCCCTGATAATTTTTTGTATATTCTAAAATAATTCTGAAAGGTAATGGATGCGAGGGTTTGATTTTCTTGTTTAACACTCACCTTCTCTTTTGCTTCAATGGCTTGATGAAGACCATCTGAATAACGACGACCTTCCATGAGACGACCAGTAAATTCATCGACAATGATAACTTCGTTATTTTGCACTACATAATCAACTTGTTTTTGGAACAAACCATAGGCCTTTAGTGCTTGATGCACATGGTGAACTAATTCTAAATTATGAGGATCATAAAGATTATCAATTTTTAAAAGTTTTTCAATTTTAACAACACCCAATTCAGTGAGAAGGACATTACGTGCCTTCTCGTCGATTTCATAATCATCTTTATCTGCTAAATTAGGTATAATTCGATCTATACGGGAATAAATCTCTGTATTTTCTTCTGAAGGGCCACTGATAATAAGAGGGGTTCGTGCTTCATCAATCAAAATAGAATCAACCTCATCAACAATGGCAAAGGAATGTCCGCGTTGAACTCGAAATGAAGCATGCTCTACCATATTATCTCGTAGGTAGTCAAAACCAAATTCATTGTTTGTTCCATAAGTGACATCCGCATGATAAGCTTTTTGGCGTTCTTCGTGATGCATATTTGGGGTAATGAATCCACATGAAATTCCGAGGAAATCATAAATGGGCTTCATCCATTCGGCATCTCGTTTTGCTAGATAATCATTCACGGTCACCACATGAACGCCTTCATCTTTTAGTGCGTTGAGATAAATAGCAAGGGTTGATGTTAGCGTTTTGCCTTCTCCCGTTTTCATCTCAGCAATTTTTCCTTGGTGTAGGGCGACACCCCCCATAATCTGGACATCATAATGCCTGAGGCCGAGAGTTCTATTGGCAACTACTCTGACGCACGCAAAGGCCTCTGGTAGAATAGAACCAAGTTCTTCTCCACGAAGAACTCTTTCTTTGAATTCAGCCGTTTTGGCTTTCAGCGAGATATCATCTAACTCTTTAATTTTTTTCTCGGCCTGATTCACCTTGATTACAAAATGGTTTAAAGACCTCACATCCCGCTGATGCTTTGATCCAAAAATTACTCTTAAAATAAATTGAAACATATTATACCCACACGCTTATTAAGGCATGTCAAAGACCTTAAATGTCTTGCCTAGCCCCTTTTCTTGCCAAATAATTGCGTTATCAAAAAAAATATATTTTTGGTATAAATTTAAAAAAATAGCATAACTCGTTGCTTGTCTGAAACGATCACGACCTAACGGGAAAAAATATTTACAGACCCATATCTTTTTCTCTTCTTTGTCACCAATGGTGACGTAAACTGTACCCACCGGCTTATCAGGGGTTCCTCCTGTTGGGCCTGCAATACCTGTCGTAACTAGCACAATGGTCGAGTTTAACTTTTTCAAGGCACCCACAGTCATTTCGTAGGCTGTTCTCTCGCTGACTGCTCCATAGATTTCTAATGTAGACTCAGAAACTCCTAGTAAGGAATGCTTGGTGCGATTACTATAGCAGACGATGCTCCCAGAATAGATATCAGAGACACCCGGTTCATCTGTGATGAGCTTTGCCATAAGCCCACCCGTGCAACTTTCGACTGTACCAATACTATATTTTTTTTTGCGGAATACATCAACCAGTTCCATAAGTGGATTTTGAACAATATGACCTGAAAATTCTGATTTAATTTTTCTTGTTGATTCTTCAACATCTTTTTTATCTAAACTACTTATGAACAAGCGACATCCAAAGGGTAGGGCGTGCACCCCAACCTGAATCTGTGGTGGGAGGTTCAGTATAGAAAAAATATGACTCTCGCCCAAACCCCAAATGGGTATGATTCTTGTATGTATTTTTTTAAAATCAAGGCTTTGGATAATCTTCTTGGCTTCCGGCCATATTGATTTGATTTCAATAGGGAATCCGGGTAGAGCAATGATTGAAAATTCTTTGATCCATATTCCGGGAGCAATGCCCACTCGGTTTGTCAGGGGATATGAGCCTTCAGGAATTCTTGTTTGTTTGAGAATAATATCCCATGCTATTTCTTTCTTGTTTCCAATCTTTTTTTTTTTTTGAAAAATTTTTCAGCTCTTCGTTTTGCATAGGGCTCATGTACAGATTTGACACCCATAATTTTTGATAAAATATCAACCGTCAAATCATCGCTGGTGGGGCCGAGGCCGCCTGTTGTTATGAGAAGACCACTGCGAGCAGATAATTGTTTCAACTTATCTAAGATGGTATCAGTATCATCACGTATAGTATGAACTCGGTTCAAACGAAGCCCTAGGTTAAATAATTCAGTAGCTATGAATTGCGTATTCGTATCCAACGTGAAACCATTCAAAACCTCCGAACCAATGACAACAAGGTCAATGGAAGCCATGAATTATAGGAGTGTCAACGACGAGCCTGCAATCTTTGAATTCGCTCTTGTAAAGGTGGATGTGACGAAAAGAGTGCAAAAGCACCTTTTTTAGCAGAAATTTTAAGCGACGAGATTGAAGATCTTTCTGACTCTATTTGTCGAACATAAGCAGAGAGACTCCGTAGGGCAGATATCATACTTTCTTTTCCAGCAAGCCTAGCACCTCCCGCATCCGCTTGAAACTCTCTCCAGCGAGAGAAGGCAAACACAACGATAGAACCTAGCATGGTGAATGCAATATCAAGGACAAAAACAATAATGTAATGAAAAAAATACCCACCAGAAGGGCTTTCGTCATCATCACTTATTGCTTTAGTTATAAAAAAAGCCACAATACGAGATAGAAAAAGTGCAAATGAGTTTACGACACCTTGGATGAGGGTCATGGTTACCATATCTCCATTGGCGATGTGAGCAACTTCATGAGCCAATACTCCCTTAAGAGATGTCTCATCCATTGAATCTAGTAAGCCTGTAGAGACGGCGACTAAACTGTTTGACTTACTGGCTCCTGTTGCAAAAGCATTGACTTCCTTTGATTGATATATACCGACCTCAGGCATGCCCCTCAAACCAGATTTTTTGGCCAGCAAATGAACAATTTGCACCAAACGTCTTTGTGCAGCCGTAGCCGCTTTGGGTCGAATAATTTTAACTCCTGCAGACCATTTCGCCAATTTTTTTGATAATAAAAGAGAAATAAAGGCACCACCCATACCCCATAAGAAACAAAAAACCAGTAGTGATTCATAGTTAATGCCCGTTTGGTCAAGGTAATATCCAATACCTAAGAGATTCATTACGATCGAGATCGTAACCATTACTAAGATATTTGTGACTAAAAATAAGAAAATTCGTTTGAACATTTCAATCAGCACCCACTTGCTTTTTCACTTCGTAGGTGAGTAATCTCTCCATGAAGTAATCATTAGGAATTCCGCCTCTTATTTTCTTGCCATTGATGAAAACAGAAGGTGTCGAGGTTATGCCCAGCGAATCGCCAAGCTCAATATCTTTTATCACATCAGACTTTGTTCTTTCACTTTTATAGCACGAGGAAGCTGTTTGAACATTAATGCCCGCCGATCGCATGATTTGTGTAAAATCGGAATTGGGTGCCCGACCAGATTTATTCCATGTATCGTGTTTAGCAAAAACCTTATCGTGAACAATCCAAAAAGCAGGTACCCTCTGCCGTGAAGCACAGAGTGCCATATATGATATTTCACACGACCCCTCATGAAGTCTTCGTTTGATATTTTTATTGCAATTTTTGTCAAGTGGGTAATTCTTAAAAACTACTTTCACTGATTTTTCATATTTTTGGATAATCTCTTTGAGTCGGTTTCCTGCTAGCTTACAGTGAGGACATAAAAAATCAGCAAATTCGACAATTGTCACCACTGGGTGCGTGGCCCCTTTGTAGGGCGAATGCTCAATAGGAATCTCATGTGTTTTCGTTGCCTTATACTCTTTCTGGAAGGCCTTCCAAGCCTCTTCAAGTAGGGCATCATGCCCACCCGTAGAACCAATCGACTTTGAAGAGCTTTTGGCATACAGGAAGATAAAGCTCCCAAAGAATATGATTGAAACTAAAGAAAACAACAAAACGCTTGCTACTAAGGGCTGTTCTCGCAGTAAAGAGAAATCAAAACTAAATGTCAGAAACGATTCTTTTTCTTTTTTTTTCAAAAAGAGTGCTGATACGAGGAGAATACCTAGTGTTGCAACATAAGTAATGATGCATAAGTTACAGACAGCCTCAACAATGATGAGCGAGTAAAGGAGCAGAGTCAGGTCAACGATCGTGGCGAGTGAACTTAACCAAAAAACCAATTGCACAAAAAATATTTTTTTGTGCCTAAGATAGAAAATTGCAAAGCAAAGAACAAAAGAGTAAAAAAGAAAACCCCAAAAAGCAACGGGCATTCCAAGAAAACTTGATGCATCAGACTGATTGACTGCTTCACAACCCGAGCTACCGCCGATATCACACACTGACTTGAGAAACTCCGATTCTGTATCGGGGCTAACATGGTGCTCAATCAGCACTGCTGAGACCATAGCACCCAAAATAGAAAACAATATCAGTAAAACAATGCCACGGTCACGCATAAGAACGAAGCCCAATCTGTAATCTTCATGCCATCTGTCAAGAGAAAATATTACATATATTGGGTCGTGTCATATTTAATCAAAGTTTCTATTTGCGATGAATAATTCTTGTATAGACCACTTATGATTCGTCATTTCTGTAGCCATTGCTGGGGTGATTTGAATTGGTTTTCCTCCCTCATACTCAGCTAGACTTGAATGTGGAAGGCAGAAATTGTAATAATTAGCAACAAAAGAATTATGCCCCTGCATATATTTGAATTTTTTTGAAAAACCCTGACTTTTACGCTCTATTCTATGATTGTGTTGGCGAAGAGTCAAATTATTCCTTTCTACAGCAAAGGTGTTCATCTGATGACTTACTGAAGAGTTTGCAATATATTCATCTAGTAGCTTTTGATCACCAAAGATTAGAGATTTGTCAACTTCCTTACATCTCCCTTTTTCTATTCTCTTAATTATTTGCCCATAACATAGAGATTTGGGTGATTGAAGCTTTCTAGTCATTGAGTCAAATTTACCATAAACTGAAAGAATGGCATCACTATATCCCTCATATCCATCAGAGGTAATCAAGAATTTATCTTCCCTCTTTGGCTTACTTCTTGTTTTTACCTTGGTCAGTAACTTTCTAGCATTCACTGAGGTCCTCTTGCCTGTTATATGCGCTAAAATGAGCTTTTCTACAGGCAATACTGCAGTAAAAGTCCAGATATCCCCTATTTCATCACTTAATCGCTCAGTCTCTGATAGATTGTATTGTTTTTTAAAGACAAAACCCCAATGCTCGTCTAATTGAATTTCATTGAAAGACAGGTTTTTGTATATATTTTTTTTCAACTTTTAGTGAATCTTCACCTGCTGCTTTAACCCAAGCAAGAACTGTATCCTTGCTGATACCAAAGACTCTTCCGGTAGCTCTAATGCCACAGCCCTCAACTGTGTTTTGTAATACCCGAGTAATGGTTTCTTTGCTTTTCTTGCGACGAAAAAAAATAGTGCCTTTATTCTCTGAAAAGCATCTACCACAAGCGGTGCACTTTAAATAGGCTATTTGTTTGTACTTACCAGACATATAAGCAAAGCGCACATTTCCTTCATTTACCTTATGATACTTATGGCAGTCTGGTTTAACCCCCGCCTGTGCCCGAAGGGTGAAAACTGGACACTTTATTGTGTTAAATTTAGGAGGTAAAACTATGATTAAAAGACAAAGATACAGTAAGGAAGCAAAAGAGAGATTGGCTTTGGAGATGATTTCAGGTCAGACTAGCACGGCAGAAATATCTAAGAGAGAGATGATTTCAGTCGCAACTTTATCGAGATGGAAGCGACAGCTGGTTTCCGAAGGCTTTGAAGATAAAAATGGGGTTGAGTTAGAATTGAGAAAAAAAATTTCCTATTTAGAATCGGCCTTATCTGACTTAATGATAGAAAATCAGATTTTAAAAAAAACGGAAAAACTTCTTCAAGAATACAGGCAAAAAGAGAAATTATCAAGAATAGCCTCAGCACAGAATTTGGGATCACAAGGAGTTGCAGAGTTATGAAACTAGAAAAGTCAACTTATTATTATAAGTCGAAGGAGAAGAAAGATGATTCAACGATTCTAAAATCTATCCATGAAATTAGTGATCAATTGAACCAAGTAGGTTATATCTCGATGACGCAAATTCTAAAAGATAGAGGCTTTACAATAAATAAGAAGCGAGTTTACCGAATTATGAAAGAAAATAGACTTTTATGCACTAAAAAGGTGTTTTTGAAGCCAAAAACTACCCAATCTAAGCATAATTTCAGAAAATATCCCAATTTGATTAAAAGTGTGCAAGCTGATCCCTTCAAGGTAATTGTTGGCGATATAACCTATTTTGATATTAATTCGAAAGACCACTATTTAGCTTTGCTCATGAGGCTTATGAGTCGCCGTATCGTAGGAGCGGCCATTTCTGATAAAAATAACACCCAACTGGTCATAGCAGCCTTTCTTTCGCTTAAAAGAGAAATAGGAGATTTACAAAATTACTACCATCATACTGATGCTGACGTCAGATATTGCTCAAATGAGTATATCGCTCTATTAGAAGAAAGTAGAATCAATATTTCCATGTGTCGTGGTAATGTGTATGAAAACGCTCATGCCGAATCATTGAATAAAACAATTAAATATAAAGAAATTAATTTATCAGAATATCAAAACTTTGAAGAAGCTCAAAAAAGTATCTTCAGGTTTATCCATCTTTATAATACGATGAAGCCACATTCAGCTTTAGGATGGGTGACACCTCAAAAATATGAGGAGAAATATCTAAAAGAATAAGAAAAAGACTGTCCAGTTTTCACCCTTCGGGCACAGGCGGGGGTTAAACCAGTCTGTATTTTGACAGCTAAAACCACTTGTATCAAAGGTATATTTTCTTTTGTTCATAATGAGACATAACCTTAATTTAAGGGAGATAAGTCAATTCCTTCTTTAATTGGAAACTTTGATTAAATATGACACGACCATATATTGGGAGAGAGAAGGATGATAGTACCCCCCTACGACCATCATTAGTTGGTTCAGAATTGGTTCAAATCAAGTTATTTGGTTCAAAAGGCTTGGGTTTACTGGTAGAGCAAGTGAAAGACATTTTCCTAAAAAAGGTGCATCAAAAGGCCGACGTTAAATCATCAAATAAAACAGAGGTTCCTAATGAAGCACCCTTCTCAGGTTATTTGTCTAAACAGGTATTCGGCAGTAATGCGAAATAGTAAAGACAAAAAGTTATACAGAATGCAAATGGTTCATTATGCCAAGAAGCATGGTTTCAAGCCAACAGCCAGAATGTTTAAAACGACTGTAAAAACAGTAAAAAAGTGGTTTCGTAGGTTTGAATCAGAGAAATACGTTGGCTTGGAAGACAAGAGCCACGCTCCACACTACTCACCACATGCAATCACAGACTTTGAAAAGGCTTATGTTTGCTTTCTTAAAAAGAAACGTCGAGGCTTTGGTGCTCAGGAACTGAAGAATGTTTACCAACTAGACTTGAGTGTCAAGGCCATTCGCAGAGCGTGGAGGGAGCAAGCACTCTTGAAAAAAAAGCGTAGAAAACATAAAACGAAGCAAAATTTGCGTGAAATTAAGAAATTATGGGGTTTATTTAAGCAATTTGACGTAGATACGAAGCATTTATACGATATTCCTGAGCTTTGGCCTTATATTCAGGAAAATATTGTACCGAAATATCAATATACCTTCAGAGAAGTTTTTTCTGGCTTACAATTTCTAGCTTTTGCAGATGAGTATAATATGGCATACTCTTGTCTGTTTATGGAGGTAATTTTAGATCATCTTGTAAAATCAGGGGTTGATTTAAAGAAAAATAATACGAGAGGGCAAACAGATAATGGCTCAGAGTTTATTGGTGCTTGGAATAAAAAAGGAGATTCGGAGTTTACAAAAGTATTAGCCAGTTATGGTGTGCCACACCAGACGATCCCTGCTGGAGCGCATACTTGGCAGTCTGATGTTGAAACGACTCATAGATTGATTGAGGATCACCTTTACCTGAATGAAACGTATAATTCAAGAGAAGACTTTCTCAACAAAGCTGGCTCCTATCTATTGATGTTCAATTCAATAAGAAAAAATTCTTACAAAGAGAATAAATCGCCCTGGCAGCTGATCCGAGAGGAAAGCACAACTATTGACAAACAAATATTAAATTTACCACCGTTTCGACTGGACTATTTATTTCAAAAGATGCCAATGGTCGTAGGGGGGTACAATCCTATTCTCCATCCCTAAATATTACATATATTATAGAAACCAATTACATATAAATTTTGCGAGTGCTGTCAAAGTTAAATTTGAACAATTACAGAATTTAGTTACTTCTTCTGTCCCAAGGACGCCCTTACACATAAACTTTACTAGAATAATTCATATGCAGTTAACTCTTGACTAGAATTTACTTTTTTTTACGAAAAAGCTAGTTTTTAGGGTGGTTTTTAGGTTAAAGTGATACTAAAAGTATCGATTTATGATACCTCTGTTTGAGAGGAGAGAGTCGGAGTATCGTAAAGTGAGACTATTTTTGTATATCTGTGATTATTATAGGTTTTTAAGCTATGGGTTAAAAGCATTGACATGTTATTATGCGAGAGAACTTCATTCTTCCAATTTGCGTTCAGACGCAATAATGTGGTTTTGACGATTTTCTATTGCGGTCGCAAACACCTTGGGGTAGCTAATTCACTTGATATTTCGGAATCAGTTCTTAGCAAATGGAAGCCTACATATCAGACAAATTCAGGCAAAGAAGAGCTTTCGAAGGACGAAAAAATAAAAGCCCTCCGTAAACAAAAGGAAAACAGTTTTACTGTTTGGTTTAAAAAAAAATTAAGAGAATATGACTGTCCACAGCCCGGATACCAGCCTATGCCATTTTTCTTTTTTGTTTCATTTACCAATGCAAAAACGGCTAAAGATGCGACCCAAAATATCTTCATTGGTGATTTCACCCGTTAATTGAGAGAGGTCATCCAATACCATCTGCAGTGATGATACAATAATCTCTTTCATCTCTTGGGTTACCATAAGGTTATGTGTCTCTTCCAGGCCAAAATTTATCTTTGAAAAAATATCTCTTTGCCAAGCAGAAAGCATGGTTCCACTTGTATCTCTTGTTTTCTGACTAATCAGTGTCTCCAGTTTCTCTTTCACCAGCTCAGTATTTTCTTGCGTTCTTAACGAAATAAACAAATCATTTTTTTGGATAGTCTCCCCCTTGTTGGAAGCTTTTATTTTTTTTTCTACCCAACTGGGGTGTAGAATATCTATTTTATTGATGAGAAATAATGATTTCTCTTCTTGTTTATTTACTTGATATGCTTTGACATCATCAACTTCTTTTGAGCCATCAAGCACCCAAATAACGAGCGAAGCTTCTTTGATTATATCTATGCTTCTCTCAATGCCTATTTTTTCAATTTTTGCATGTTCATTTTCTTCTGTAATTTCTCTGAGACCAGCTGTATCAAAAAAAGTTATTGGTATACCAGAAATTTCGAGTTCGACTTGTACATAGTCACGAGTTGTCCCTGGCACCTCTGAGACAATCGATCGCTCAAAGCCTGATAAAAAATTAAGTAAAGAAGACTTTCCCGTATTTGGTTGTCCAGCGATAACAACTTCAATTCCATCACGAAAAACTTGCAAACGTTTTGACTCCTGCATAATCTTTTCAGCATTATTCATTAACTCTTGAATGATGTGTATCTTCTCATGAGCTTCTGAAAACGTGATCCCCTCCTCTGTGAAATCAAGCTCCGCAGAAAAATCAGCAAGTAAGTTTATAAGTTTACTCCGAAAAGTAAGAAGTATCGCCCGAAATGAACCCTCTTTCATTTGTAGTGCCTTACGAACCCCCCATTCACTTTTTGCTTGAATAATTTCGTGAATTGCTTCAACTTGTGTTAAGTCTAACTTTCCTGAAAGAAATGCCCGCTTCGTAAACTCCCCTGGGTCAGCCTTTTCAATACCCAATTTGTGGAGGATTTGGAGCAGTTTATTGACAATGACGGGGTTGCCATGGGTATGTATTTCAGCCGCTTCTTCACCCGTATATGAGTGGGGTGCTGCAAAAGGAATCACAAGTGCTTCATCAACAAGAACATCTTCAAAATAAAGTTTACCCAAGATTGCAGTACGTGGATTTCTCACGAGTGGAAAATATTTTTTTGAGATTGGTTGAAATATTTTTTCCAAGAGTGGGAGAACACCCTTACCAGAAAGACGAATCACACAGATCGCCGACCTACCCAGTGGGGAAGCTACTGCACATATTGGATGCTCTGATCGCCTCAATGGAGTTCACGAGATTTTCTATTGAAGGAAGAGTGTGTTTTCATTCCACTTTTTGCTCTGCCCCTTTGGAAAAAAAGCGTTTATCGATTGTATTCGTCAGGAGGTTGGTCATCACCTTGAGGTAAAGCGGCGTTACCATCAAAGTCTTCTTCGACATCACCATCAAAAGAAGGCATACTCTCGTCATCACTATTCACATCACGCTTATTCTTATCCTCGTACATTTCTCTGGGGAGAGCACCTTCTTCGCTTGAGGCAGGAGCAATACCGTCAATAAGCCTGATTCGAATTTTTTTATAATTACCTGTTCCAAGGGAATCAGTGGTCACTTTTTCATGATCCTGTAAAGTTGCATGAATAATTCTTCTTTCATAAGGGTTCATAGGATCCAGCATTCTTGATCTACCCATCTTTTCCACTTGTTCGGCCATCCTTTGAGCAAGATTTTCAAGACTTTTTTCTCTCCTGTCCCGATAGTTTTCGATATCAAGAATAATTTTTGAAGGTTTTCCTAGAAACCTCTCTAAGAGTAGATTTGTCATATTTTGAAGCGCTTCAAGTGTTCTGCCTTTCCGACCAATTAAGTGTCCAGCCTTAGGAGATGCAATCTCCGTATAGACTTTACCGCCTTCCATATCTTTGATTTCTACAACTTTAGCTTTGTAGCCCATTTTATGAATTATCGTAGACAAAACCCCTTTGATCACAACATCCCGAGGTGTCTTACCTTCAATGGCAAACACATAGTATGTATTTGGCTTTTTATCTCCAAAACCCCAAAAACCAGAACCGCCTTTTTTGTGTACTTTGACATTTATATTTTCTGGCTCTACATCTAAATACTTTACAGTAAGCTGAATGGCCTCTTTCTCAGAGAGAGCGTGTGTTTCAAGTATCTGCATTATATTTATCCTCCCTTAACTATTTTTATGTGTCATTTTTTTTTGAGTTGGTATACAATTGTTGAGCAATTGATAAGACATTTTGCACTGTCCAGTAAAGGACAACCCCTGAGGGTAAATTCCAGAAGAAAAATATCAAAATCAAAGGTAAGAATTGCATTATTTTTTGTTGACTAGCATCTCCCGTGATAACGGTAAACTTTGATTGCAAGACTTGTGTGCCTCCCATAATGAGAGGCAAAATATTAAGGTTCACCCCGCCTAAAAGAGGCAGGTTGCTAGAAAACTGGTAAACAGTATCTGGTTCGGAAAGATCATTGACCCAGCCTTCAATAAAAGGAGAACGCCACAGATCATATGAATCTGAAAAAGCCGCATAAAGAGCAAAGAAAATGGGCACTTGTACGAGCATGGGTAAACAACTGCTCAAAGGGTTGATTTTATGTTCTTTGTAAAGCGACATCGTCCGACGTTGCTTTTCTTGAGCGTTTGATTTATACCGTTCGTTGATCTCCTTGAGAAGTGGCTGTACTTTCGCCATTTTTTTCATTGAATCAGCTTGTTTTTGGTTTAGTGGAAAGAACAACAACTTGAATAATATCGAAAATATAATGATACCCCACCCATAATTTGGAATCAAAGCATAGAACACGTCTAAAATTAAAACAATGAGGTCTCGAATTGGGCCTGTAATTCCAAAGTCGAAAGCTTCGTATATTTTAGGGTGAACCTTCGCAAGTAGAGGATATTGTGACTTCATTTTAGGATTAATTTTTACAAATTCCTTTGCCTTCGGGCCAGTATACACTAAAAAGCGAAGGCTTGATTTTTGACGGGCAGGAATAAAAACAGGGCCAAGCTTAACGTGTAGTTCTCTCGAATTTTTAAATAAATAAAGACCATTCACTTCATGTTGGGGTTGTAAAGTCATAATCATAAATCGTGAGGATGTACCCCAAAAGTCAACCTTACCAGGTACGTAACCTTCTTCTGGGGCACTAGAACCACAACCACTACCCGAACCTAGCGTTGATATTGTATTCATTGAGTTGTTTGAATAGTAGAAATTATAAAATGAATCTTCCGCTCGAGGTGAATTTTTACCCGCTTCTGGACCAATCGGTCGGGAGGCTATAAAATAAAGCTCTGGTATGCTCAGATCGACTCGAGAATTATTTTGAATTTCCCAGGAGTACTCCCAGTAATGAGAGTCTTCATAGAACCGATATCGTTTGGTGAGTGTTACGGGATAATGACCCTTTTTAGTCTTTGCTCGAAGGTTAATTGTTGCTGTAATCTCTTGAGATGCCACTTTTATTACGTAACGACTTTCATTAAGGGTACGGAGTGATTTGGGGGTCTTATAGGCTTCAAAACGAAACATTGAATCTGAATCAGTCACAAGCTCCACATTGTCTTTAAGAGGGTTGTTAGGATCTTTGTGCTTGAAAGAGGAGATTACTCCACCTTTTGATTCTATGGTAACCACGAAATTTTTTAGCTGAATATCTTTTATTTTCTCGTCACTTGCAGTAGGAGTAATTGAATGTAAAAAATCCTGAACTTCAATGCCATCAGCATCGAGGGGGGGGGTTACTCTTGAACTGGAATTGGTCTCAGTCGTTGCGGTAGGTTGAGCATATAGGCGACCCAACGCAAACACCATTAAAAAAAATGGCGTCAAAAGTCGACCAGTATTTCCAAAAAATACAGAGAGGAAAAGCATACAGTCTACCTTTTAAAAATCAAGAGTAAGCGTAAAGGAAAAAAGAGCTTATCTTTGGGTCGTGTCATATTTAATCAAAGTTTCCAATTAAAAAAGGAATTGACTTATCTCCCTTAAATTAAGGTTATGTCTCATTATGAACAAAAGAAAATATACCTTTGATACAAGTGGTTTTAGCTGTCAAAATACAGACTGCCATAAGTATCATAAGGTAAATGAAGGAAATGTGCGCTTTGCTTATATGTCTGGTAAGTACAAACAAATAGCCTATTTAAAGTGCACCGCTTGTGGTAGATGCTTTTTGGTTTAACCCCCTAAAACTGGACAGTCTTTTTCTTATTCTTTTAGATATTTCTCCTCATATTTTTGAGGTGTCACCCATCCTAAAGCTGAATGTGGCTTCATCGTATTATAAAGATGGATAAACCTGAAGATACTTTTTTGAGCTTCTTCAAAGTTTTGATATTCTGATAAATTAATTTCTTTATATTTAATTGTTTTATTCAATGATTCGGCATGAGCGTTTTCATACACATTACCACGACACATGGAAATATTGATTCTACTTTCTTCTAATAGAGCGATATACTCATTTGAGCAATATCTGACGTCAGCATCAGTATGATGGTAGTAATTTTGTAAATCTCCTATTTCTCTTTTAAGCGAAAGAAAGGCTGCTATGACCAGTTGGGTGTTATTTTTATCAGAAATGGCCGCTCCTACGATACGGCGACTCATAAGCCTCATGAGCAAAGCTAAATAGTGGTCTTTCGAATTAATATCAAAATAGGTTATATCGCCAACAATTACCTTGAAGGGATCAGCTTGCACACTTTTAATCAAATTGGGATATTTTCTGAAATTATGCTTAGATTGGGTAGTTTTTGGCTTCAAAAACTGGTTTAACCCCCTAAAACTGGACAGTCTTTTTCTTATTCTTTTAGATATTTCTCCTCATATTTTTGAGGTGTCACCCATCCTAAAGCTGAATGTGGCTTCATCGTATTATAAAGATGGATAAACCTGAAGATACTTTTTTGAGCTTCTTCAAAGTTTTGATATTCTGATAAATTAATTTCTTTATATTTAATTGTTTTATTCAATGATTCGGCATGAGCGTTTTCATACACATTACCACGACACATGGAAATATTGATTCTACTTTCTTCTAATAGAGCGATATACTCATTTGAGCAATATCTGACGTCAGCATCAGTATGATGGTAGTAATTTTGTAAATCTCCTATTTCTCTTTTAAGCGAAAGAAAGGCTGCTATGACCAGTTGGGTGTTATTTTTATCAGAAATGGCCGCTCCTACGATACGGCGACTCATAAGCCTCATGAGCAAAGCTAAATAGTGGTCTTTCGAATTAATATCAAAATAGGTTATATCGCCAACAATTACCTTGAAGGGATCAGCTTGCACACTTTTAATCAAATTGGGATATTTTCTGAAATTATGCTTAGATTGGGTAGTTTTTGGCTTCAAAAACACCTTTTTAGTGCATAAAAGTCTATTTTCTTTCATAATTCGGTAAACTCGCTTCTTATTTATTGTAAAGCCTCTATCTTTTAGAATTTGCGTCATCGAGATATAACCTACTTGGTTCAATTGATCACTAATTTCATGGATAGATTTTAGAATCGTTGAATCATCTTTCTTCTCCTTCGACTTATAATAATAAGTTGACTTTTCTAGTTTCATAACTCTGCAACTCCTTGTGATCCCAAATTCTGTGCTGAGGCTATTCTTGATAATTTCTCTTTTTGCCTGTATTCTTGAAGAAGTTTTTCCGTTTTTTTTAAAATCTGATTTTCTATCATTAAGTCAGATAAGGCCGATTCTAAATAGGAAATTTTTTTTCTCAATTCTAACTCAACCCCATTTTTATCTTCAAAGCCTTCGGAAACCAGCTGTCGCTTCCATCTCGATAAAGTTGCGACTGAAATCATCTCTCTCTTAGATATTTCTGCCGTGCTAGTCTGACCTGAAATCATCTCCAAAGCCAATCTCTCTTTTGCTTCCTTACTGTATCTTTGTCTTTTAATCATAGTTTTACCTCCTAAATTTAACACAATAAAGTGTCCAGTTTTAGGGGGTTAAACCAAACACCTTTTTAGTGCATAAAAGTCTATTTTCTTTCATAATTCGGTAAACTCGCTTCTTATTTATTGTAAAGCCTCTATCTTTTAGAATTTGCGTCATCGAGATATAACCTACTTGGTTCAATTGATCACTAATTTCATGGATAGATTTTAGAATCGTTGAATCATCTTTCTTCTCCTTCGACTTATAATAATAAGTTGACTTTTCTAGTTTCATAACTCTGCAACTCCTTGTGATCCCAAATTCTGTGCTGAGGCTATTCTTGATAATTTCTCTTTTTGCCTGTATTCTTGAAGAAGTTTTTCCGTTTTTTTTAAAATCTGATTTTCTATCATTAAGTCAGATAAGGCCGATTCTAAATAGGAAATTTTTTTTCTCAATTCTAACTCAACCCCATTTTTATCTTCAAAGCCTTCGGAAACCAGCTGTCGCTTCCATCTCGATAAAGTTGCGACTGAAATCATCTCTCTCTTAGATATTTCTGCCGTGCTAGTCTGACCTGAAATCATCTCCAAAGCCAATCTCTCTTTTGCTTCCTTACTGTATCTTTGTCTTTTAATCATAGTTTTACCTCCTAAATTTAACACAATAAAGTGTCCAGTTTTAGGGGGTTAAACCATTTCAGAGAATAAAGGCACTATTTTTTTTCGTCGCAAGAAAAGCAAAGAAACCATTACTCGGGTATTACAAAACACAGTTGAGGGCTGTGGCATTAGAGCTACCGGAAGAGTCTTTGGTATCAGCAAGGATACAGTTCTTGCTTGGGTTAAAGCAGCAGGTGAAGATTCACTAAAAGTTGAAAAAAAATATATACAAAAACCTGTCTTTCAATGAAATTCAATTAGACGAGCATTGGGGTTTTGTCTTTAAAAAACAATACAATCTATCAGAGACTGAGCGATTAAGTGATGAAATAGGGGATATCTGGACTTTTACTGCAGTATTGCCTGTAGAAAAGCTCATTTTAGCGCATATAACAGGCAAGAGGACCTCAGTGAATGCTAGAAAGTTACTGACCAAGGTAAAAACAAGAAGTAAGCCAAAGAGGGAAGATAAATTCTTGATTACCTCTGATGGATATGAGGGATATAGTGATGCCATTCTTTCAGTTTATGGTAAATTTGACTCAATGACTAGAAAGCTTCAATCACCCAAATCTCTATGTTATGGGCAAATAATTAAGAGAATAGAAAAAGGGAGATGTAAGGAAGTTGACAAATCTCTAATCTTTGGTGATCAAAAGCTACTAGATGAATATATTGCAAACTCTTCAGTAAGTCATCAGATGAACACCTTTGCTGTAGAAAGGAATAATTTGACTCTTCGCCAACACAATCATAGAATAGAGCGTAAAAGTCAGGGTTTTTCAAAAAAATTCAAATATATGCAGGGGCATAATTCTTTTGTTGCTAATTATTACAATTTCTGCCTTCCACATTCAAGTCTAGCTGAGTATGAGGGAGGAAAACCAATTCAAATCACCCCAGCAATGGCTACAGAAATGACGAATCATAAGTGGTCTATACAAGAATTATTCATCGCAAATAGAAACTTTGATTAAATATGACACGACCTATCTTTGGAACACGTTGCAAGGTCAGAGAGACTGTGTGGAAAATATGATTGTTATGAGGTTATTTGTTACCCGTAGAGTTAATTTTAAAAATTACTTTTTCGTTTTTTCATGATTTCTCCCAAATTATGAGATAAGGGCACAATGAAAAACTCTTCTTTTACAGAATCCAAACCCCGCAGATTAAATCTTCTGAAATTACGGTTATACGTAATTTGACCAAAGACAGCCTCAATTTCCCCTGGTCGTTTTCGAATAAATTTCTTGAGAAGCCTCTTCTTTATTTTATTTTTAATTTCATCTCTTTGATCGAGAGAATCAAGGTTTTTTCCCTAACATGCTCAATCATTCTTTTCATGATATAATGACTCTTTTAGATTTGTTGTATACGCTGGAAGCTGGAATAAGAAGAAATATTGATTGCAACAACCATATTTTCCGTAAAACCTCTACTTTAGGGATGGAGAATAGGATTGTACCCCCCTACGACCATTGGCATCTTTTGAAATAAATAGTCCAGTCGAAACGGTGGTAAATTTAATATTTGTTTGTCAATAGTTGTGCTTTCCTCTCGGATCAGCTGCCAGGGCGATTTATTCTCTTTGTAAGAATTTTTTCTTATTGAATTGAACATCAATAGATAGGAGCCAGCTTTGTTGAGAAAGTCTTCTCTTGAATTATACGTTTCATTCAGGTAAAGGTGATCCTCAATCAATCTATGAGTCGTTTCAACATCAGACTGCCAAGTATGCGCTCCAGCAGGGATCGTCTGGTGTGGCACACCATAACTGGCTAATACTTTTGTAAACTCCGAATCTCCTTTTTTATTCCAAGCACCAATAAACTCTGAGCCATTATCTGTTTGCCCTCTCGTATTATTTTTCTTTAAATCAACCCCTGATTTTACAAGATGATCTAAAATTACCTCCATAAACAGACAAGAGTATGCCATATTATACTCATCTGCAAAAGCTAGAAATTGTAAGCCAGAAAAAACTTCTCTGAAGGTATATTGATATTTCGGTACAATATTTTCCTGAATATAAGGCCAAAGCTCAGGAATATCGTATAAATGCTTCGTATCTACGTCAAATTGCTTAAATAAACCCCATAATTTCTTAATTTCACGCAAATTTTGCTTCGTTTTATGTTTTCTACGCTTTTTTTTCAAGAGTGCTTGCTCCCTCCACGCTCTGCGAATGGCCTTGACACTCAAGTCTAGTTGGTAAACATTCTTCAGTTCCTGAGCACCAAAGCCTCGACGTTTCTTTTTAAGAAAGCAAACATAAGCCTTTTCAAAGTCTGTGATTGCATGTGGTGAGTAGTGTGGAGCGTGGCTCTTGTCTTCCAAGCCAACGTATTTCTCTGATTCAAACCTACGAAACCACTTTTTTACTGTTTTTACAGTCGTTTTAAACATTCTGGCTGTTGGCTTGAAACCATGCTTCTTGGCATAATGAACCATTTGCATTCTGTATAACTTTTTGTCTTTACTATTTCGCATTACTGCCGAATACCTGTTTAGACAAATAACCTGAGAAGGGTGCTTCATTAGGAACCTCTGTTTTATTTGATGATTTAACGTCGGCCTTTTGATGCACCTTTTTTAGGAAAATGTCTTTCACTTGCTCTACCAGTAAACCCAAGCCTTTTGAACCAAATAACTTGATTTGAACCAATTCTGAACCAACTAATGATGGTCGTAGGGGGGTACTATCATCCTTCTCTCTCCCATAAAACCTCTACTTTTTTCTTGACAAGAGCTTCTAAGATTAAAAGTAATGAATCACTTAAATGCTTTGGAGGTATGTTATGAAAAAATTATTATCAGTTGCATTGTTTTTGACAGTTTTTGTTGTTTCTTTGGCTTTCTCTAACGACGCAACTTCACCGTCTGGTTTTTGGAAATCTATAGATGACAAAACGAAGAAAGCAAAATCTGTGATTCAAATTACACAAACCAATGGAGTGTTGAGAGGGAAAATTCTCAAATTACTCAACAGAGAAGGGAAAGACCCTAATCCAAAATGCACGGAGTGTACCGGTGCCAAAAAAAATAAAAACATCATCGGTTTGGAAATATTGTATGGTTTGAAACAAGATGGTGACGAATGGTCGGGTGGAAAAATACTTGACCCTGATAATGGGAAAGAGTATAAGTGTTACGTTGAGGTTCGAAAATCTGGAAAGATGCTCAAGGTAAGGGGTTACATTGGGTTTTCTTTGCTAGGGCGCACTCAATATTGGCACCGAGTTAAAAATCCTGATTTGGTGAGTAAGTAGTAAAAACGAGGAACGCAGTCAAGTATTTGACTGCAATTGAGTTTGTACCACTTCCTGTGAATATTGGGAGATAGTTTTTTAAAGTTTACCCAAGGCAACGTGACGACTTTTTGGGTTTTGGATGACAAAGAACCAATAAAAATGTCAGATGAGCCAGTGCCCAAAATGCCAACTCTTCTCCTACGCTAAAATCGGACTTGTTCCTTGGACTTAGGCTGCTTACTTGTTGATTTGGGTGCACACTAAGGGCGTGCTGGGAGACTCTGTTTGTGTCAATAAACTGAACTTGAGGAGGGGGGACTTCTACTTAGATCGCTTGATCTCTAGGAACAAAGATTAAGTCGTTCATACGCGTTAGGTTCAAAAATAAATATAGATTTTCAATGGAGTTTGTTTTTCGACTATTATTGAATTTTGTTATATGGGATAATGGGTTTTGCATACCGAACTGTTTTAATAGGATGTTCTCCTGCACTAGAAAAAATATTTAAAATATCTTCATTTTTTTGACCTTTTGGCAAATCATGAAGGTTCATATGTTCACTAATATTAACGGGTGAGTTTCCAGTTAAACGTGCATTTTGATCTTCTTCTGCTTTAATGTTAACAATTGATGCCAACAAAGGAGAAGGATCATCATCGGGAGAGTTCAGTAATTCGAGGTGATAGATGTTTGTCGAAATATCATCAGGAACACCCTGCGTTATGGATGAATTTTTATTGTGAATGTCCCAAGGCATCGTAACATGCGTACTAGCACTCAAAAGAGTTGGCTATGTAGAGACTCTACATCAATATTGGGGTAAGATCACTTTTGTTTTATTTGACAGCTTGTCATAGAATAAGTCTCGTATTTGTTTAGATAAAAATATGATAAATTTGGGTATCAATATTGACCATATTGCGACGGTCAGAAATGCTCGGGGTGAAAATGATCCATCTTTACTGGAGATGCTTTTTGAAATAGAGGCAGGGGGAGCTCATACAATTACAGCACATTTGCGTGAAGACAGGAGACATATAAAAGATGAGGATATTATTGAAGTAAAAAAACATACTAAATTGCCTGTCAACCTCGAAATGGCTTTGACGAGCGAAATGATAAAGATTGCTGTAGAACTTCAACCTTCCAGTGTATGTGTTGTTCCTGAAAAGAGAGAGGAAATCACCACGGAAGGAGGTCTTGATATAAAAACCATGGTTGATGAGCTCACAGAGGCCCAAATAAAATTTAAAAAAAATAATATTGAGTTTTATTTATTTTTGGAGCCAACTGAGGATGCTGTTTATTATGCAAAACAAGTTGGTGCTACTGGTGTTGAGGTACATACTGGTGGATACGCCCATACATTTCAAAATAAAATGTGCTTTAAAAGGGAGGTATTTACAATAAAGAATATTGCAAAATTATGTGCTCAGGAAGGTCTGGTATTTCATGCAGGTCATGGTTTGAATTATTATAATATACAACCTTTGCTAGAAATTAAAAATCTGACAGAAGTGAATATCGGCCATGCTATCATTGCCCATGCACTGAAAGTTGGCTTAAGAAATGCCGTACAAAAAATGGCGGGAATACTCAATAATATATGATTCTTGGTCTTGGAACAGACATTTGTGAGAACAAAAGAATACGGAATTTACACGAAAAATTTGGTGACCAATTTCTGAAAAGAATTTACACAAAAAAAGAATTAGCCTATTGCATGAGCAAACGAGATCCCATCCCTCATTTAGCTGCTCGTTTTGCCCTCAAAGAGGCTTTCATAAAGTCTCTCAATTTAAAAAAATCACGTGGTCTTTGTTATCAACAAGTGTCCCTCATAGGAAGAAATGGTAAGAAAGCAATCATTGTTTCGGGCGAATTAAATAAAATCCTCGTGCAAATGAATACGCAACACACATGGTTCAGCATATCACATGCAACAAATTACTCAACCGCAACGGTACTTTTAGAAAAAATATAGTGAATCGCCCAGAAATTATTCTTCAATCAGAACTCCACCAAGGAGACCAGTCAATACGCCCTAATAATTTTGAAGATTTTATTGGCCAAACTGATATTATTGAAAATATGAAAATTTACCTACAAGCTGCTCAAATAAGAAAAGAACCTTTAGATCATACCTTATTTTCTGGTCCACCGGGTCTGGGCAAAACAACATTAGCCTGCATGATTAGTAAAATACAAAAAACAAAGTTTCATCAAATATCAGCACCCAATTTAAAGCGACCTGGTGATCTAGCCAAGCTTTTGACGAATCTCGAAAAAAATGATGTTTTATTCATCGATGAAATCCACCGCTTGCCTGCTCCCGTTGAAGAGATACTGTATCCTGCAATGGAAGATGGTTTTATTGATATCACGTTATCAGAGGGGATGGCGGCATCCAGTGTGCAGATTAACCTGCCCCCCTTTACCTTGACCGGAGCAACAACGAAGCCAGGAGCTTTAGCGGCTCCCTTAATAGATCGTTTTGGCATTCATTTACACTTGCACTATTATGAATACGATGAATTAAATTTAATTATTAATCGCTCAGCTAAAATATGGGGAATTAAAATCAAAAGCGATGCGATAGAGGCGATTTCTTTGAGAAGTCGAAAAACTCCCCGAGTTGCGATAAGGCTTCTGAGACGAATTTGGGATTATGCAATGGTTGATCCTAAAAGTGTAGATAACGTTATTGATAAAGATATTGTTGAGACGAGTTTCAAGAGAATGAACATTGATATGGCTGGGCTTACTTTGATTGATAATCATTTTCTATCGGTTATGGCAAAAGATTACCAAGGAGGTCCGGTCGGCTTGAAACCACTAGCGGCCATTGTTTCTGAAGATATAATTACCTTGGAAGACTTTGTTGAGCCTTTCCTTGTGCGACTTGGCTTTATCAAAAGAACCCCCCGTGGGAGAATGTTAACATCTGTTGGGTATAAACACCTAAACATGGAGCCCGTAAAAGATCAAAAACATGGGGGCTTATTTTGAAATTTCTGCCATTCGGTATTGTAATCGGAATACTTTTTGGAGGAGCTGTCAAAAAGCTCGACGCTTCTGAAAGAAAAGATGGTAAAGTAAGCTTGGTGAAAAATAAAAATCAATATCAAACTCCACGACATTCAAGTAATGGTTCTGTGGAATTTAATTTGCTTGATGTGTACAGAACCAGAACTCATAACAATGTTAATTTTCTCAAGATCAGTGATTATTTCTATGAAGAGTCTTCATTCAAGAGGTCAGAGATTATTTTCTTCTTGTCGATTCCGTTCATTTTTTTAGCTCATGCTATATCTTTAGGAACAATTCACTTCATAGCCACGCAAGATGTAACTTTTACAAGCTTTCCAACAGAAGCTTTTTTTTTTGCGGGGGCTTCATCACTTATGATTGCCGGAGGGATCATCTATTTGGATTTCAAAAAAAATAAAGGTTTACCCAAAAATACCCAAGAGCGCCACAGGTTTCGCCTGCGTTATAGCTACTCTTTCTAAAGTGATACTTTTGAAATGTGAATTTAAATCAAGCACAGGCTTGGCTTTCACTGAACAAGCCTTGTGGGGGTATGGTTTAACCCCCTAAAACTGGACAGTCTTTTTCTTATTCTTTTAGATATTTCTCCTCATATTTTTGAGGTGTCACCCATCCTAAAGCTGAATGTGGCTTCATCGTATTATAAAGATGGATAAACCTGAAGATACTTTTTTGAGCTTCTTCAAAGTTTTGATATTCTGATAAATTAATTTCTTTATATTTAATTGTTTTATTCAATGATTCGGCATGAGCGTTTTCATACACATTACCACGACACATGGAAATATTGATTCTACTTTCTTCTAATAGAGCGATATACTCATTTGAGCAATATCTGACGTCAGCATCAGTATGATGGTAGTAATTTTGTAAATCTCCTATTTCTCTTTTAAGCGAAAGAAAGGCTGCTATGACCAGTTGGGTGTTATTTTTATCAGAAATGGCCGCTCCTACGATACGGCGACTCATAAGCCTCATGAGCAAAGCTAAATAGTGGTCTTTCGAATTAATATCAAAATAGGTTATATCGCCAACAATTACCTTGAAGGGATCAGCTTGCACACTTTTAATCAAATTGGGATATTTTCTGAAATTATGCTTAGATTGGGTAGTTTTTGGCTTCAAAAACACCTTTTTAGTGCATAAAAGTCTATTTTCTTTCATAATTCGGTAAACTCGCTTCTTATTTATTGTAAAGCCTCTATCTTTTAGAATTTGCGTCATCGAGATATAACCTACTTGGTTCAATTGATCACTAATTTCATGGATAGATTTTAGAATCGTTGAATCATCTTTCTTCTCCTTCGACTTATAATAATAAGTTGACTTTTCTAGTTTCATAACTCTGCAACTCCTTGTGATCCCAAATTCTGTGCTGAGGCTATTCTTGATAATTTCTCTTTTTGCCTGTATTCTTGAAGAAGTTTTTCCGTTTTTTTTAAAATCTGATTTTCTATCATTAAGTCAGATAAGGCCGATTCTAAATAGGAAATTTTTTTTCTCAATTCTAACTCAACCCCATTTTTATCTTCAAAGCCTTCGGAAACCAGCTGTCGCTTCCATCTCGATAAAGTTGCGACTGAAATCATCTCTCTCTTAGATATTTCTGCCGTGCTAGTCTGACCTGAAATCATCTCCAAAGCCAATCTCTCTTTTGCTTCCTTACTGTATCTTTGTCTTTTAATCATAGTTTTACCTCCTAAATTTAACACAATAAAGTGTCCAGTTTTAGGGGGTTAAACCAGTAACGGTATTCTGTGCTTTCATACTTAATATTTGTAACTGATACTGGGAAATTGTTATTGAAGAAAGAAAACAAGCTTGCCGTAGAGAAGAAAAACAAAAAAACGGAAATAGAATGTGGCCTAAAATAAAAACTATAATAAAAACTATAGAAGATATTTATTTTGTGTGGTTATTGATGACTGACACAATAGAACACTAGGTCGCTTGGAGTATCCTAAATACGATAGCTTCTCTGGAATTTCCCAAAAATGTTAGAGTCTAAAGTTCGCGGAGATGAGAAAAAACTAGTCTTAAAAGATTTTGCCAATAAAACCTATCAAATTATACTAAAATATAAGAAAATCTATATTTGTTTGACTGGTGCTATTTTAGGTGAAAACTTACAAATTAACTGGATCTATGCTTATTTAAAGATTGAAAGTTTTTCAGATCTCATTTCAGAGGTCACGCTAACAGATATTGAAACTGGTATTCGTCTCATTTTAGGACCTTTAATCATGGCTCCCCTTTTCTATTTATTCTTTTTTTTGATAAATAAATATTATAAAAAAATTTTCAACATTAAAAATGATTCGCAATTTAGCAAAAAGATAATTATTATATTTAGTTTATTTCATATATCTAATTTAATTCATTTCTTCCCTAGTCAAGGTAAAGCTATTTTATTTTTAAATGCCTGTATATTTTTTATTCCTTTGATTAATATCAAAAATAAAGCACAAGGAGGATACAAAGCATTCTTCTCAAGCCATGCTTTGTTTCTAAGAACCATATTTTTATCTATTTTTTCTTGGTACATGCTTCATATTATATTTGCTAGATTTATAAATAAACAAATTTTAATAATTTTTTCATTTTACTCCTTCATAAATATATTCATAAACTCACTTTTTATCATTATTTTATTTCTCATATTTAGAAGATTACGATTATCTTGGTATATTAATTTATTTTTATTAACTCTTTTACTTGTAATACAGAGCTTAAAATTAAGATATTTTAATTATTCTATAGTACCTTCTGACATATTTCTTTACAAACAATTTATTCCCTTTTTAAACATAATGGGAAAAGAGCTCATAAATTATATAATTATTATCCTTTCTTGTACCCTTTTATTTATAACTTTTATAGTAATCAATATTATTACAACCAAAGCAGAGCAATTAAAGTATAAACACTTTCTTTTGTTTCTATTCTTTCTTATGATCCCAACAAGTTTCTTGATTATACGAAGAGAAAAAATAACATTAATTGACAAGAAATTAAAATTACCACATCATGCTGCCTTTAATACATTAATAGAGAGCAATTATAAAGGTCTGTTATATTTTATTCTTGATAAAACATATAAACTTATTCATAACTCTAAACCAAAAGATTATTCAAAAGAAAAAATATTATCCATCTATAATAAATGGGTAAATAAATATACTTATGTCACAAAAAATGATAAAGAAAAAGCGAATATAATTATTTATCTAGGTGAAAGTTTTTGGGATCCTTTTGACTTACAAAAAATCAGTGTGCATCCTGACCCGATTCCCTTCTTCCATTATTTAGAAAAAAAATTTATCTCAGGCAAACTTATTGTACCTGTTTACGCTGGACAAACATCTGAAACAGAATTTGAAGTATTGACAAGTTTATCTACAAGACTTTTATCTGGAATTGCTCATACAAATAATGTCATAAGAAATTTACCAGCACTACCCTCTTTGTTAAAAAAAAATAATTACTCAACATTAGGAGTTCATAATTTTAATACTTATTTTTGGAATAGAGAATATGTGTTACCCAGACTCGGAATTGACAAGTTTATATCAGAAAAAAACTTTGATAATCCTAAAAAATCAGGATTCTATATAAATGATATTTACCTAGTTAATGAGGTTATCAAACGTAACCAAAATAATCATCCGTTTTTTACCTATGCAATTGGTATGGTTACACATGCTCCATTCTCTACAGATTATATGCCCCGATCTTATACAATAAAAGGTGAATACCAAAAAGATAAACTCCAAGAAATAAAAGCGAATTTAAATTTACTTCATGAGGTTGATCTGGCTTTAAAAAAACTAGTCACATATTATAAGTCTCATAAAGAGAAAACGTTAATTTTATTTTTTGGAGATCACTATCCTGGAATAGCCTCATCTATAGCAGGGTTAGGCAATGTATCTTCCATTGAAGATCTTATAAAACGACAGACTTTACCTATGATCATTTGGGCTAATTACTCATTACCCAAAATAAAAATCGAAACAAGTGCTAATTATTTAGCTCCTCTTATTTTAGATTTAGCACAGCAACCTAAGAGTCATTACTTTAAAATTATATCTGAAATGAAACGAGCGGTTCCTGTTTTTTCTCCTAATTTAGTAAAAACAGCTAAAAGTGATTATTTAGCAGAACTGCCAAATCAGCCTTTCTACCAAGAATGGCTAAATGATTATAAGTTATTACACCATGATCTTCTTTATGGAAAACAATATATTGATAAAACAAACCTCAAGAAATAAACGTCTTCCAAAAGCAAGAACAAGGGAAACAGTTTTACTATTTGGTAAGAAAAATAATTTTAGAGGACATGACTGTTCGCTAAATCGGTGCCAGGATAGGTGGGGTTTTGGGGAAGGAAATTGTATGACATGTCATTGGTTTCTATATCATTATTTCACAAATACTTGACACACTAGATTGATTTGGGTAACAGTTCCCCAGTATGGTCACGATCAATGTGGACGGACATGATTATAAAGTCGATGAAACAAAAAACCTCATTGACGCTCTCAAAGAAATTGAAATAGAAGTCCCTCACTTTTGCTACCATCCTAGATTATCTGTGGTGGGCATGTGTCGCATTTGCTTGATCGAAATTGAAGGTATTTCTAAGTTACAACCTGCCTGCAATACAGCGACCCAAGAGGGTATGAGAATAAAAGTTGCTTCCGAGAAATCAATTAAGGCACGTGAGGGAGTTATGGAGTTTCTACTTATTAACCACCCCCTTGATTGCCCTGTCTGTGATAAGGCAGGTGAGTGTCAATTACAAGACTATTCGTTCACCGTAGGTGCGGAGACAACCCGCTACAAGGAGGTCAAAAGAGATGTGCCTCAAGAGTCGATCGGGTCAAACCTACTGATTAACCATAACCGCTGTATACTTTGTCATCGTTGCGTTCGTTTTGACAGTGAAGTTATAGGTGTACACGACCTTGAGTTTGCTCAACGAGGGAATGACACTATAATTGCTTATACACCACCTGCCGACCAAAAATTAAAAGAACTTGACCATAACTATCAAGGAGTCCTCGCTGACATATGTCCCGTAGGGGCATTACTAAACAAAAATACGCTTTTTACCTCGCGAGTTTGGTGGTTTGAGCAAAATCAGTCAATTTGTCATGGGTGTTCCCAGCTATGTCGTGTTACGGTCAATCGTAAAAAAAATGAGCTACACCGCTATATGCCACCAGAGAACCCTGAGGAAAACGGCTATTTCATCTGTGACCAGGGTCGTTTTTCGTGTTCTGATTTCTCAAAAGATCGTCTTTTCCACTATCATGCCGAAGGTGCCCCTATCATTTCCACTGCCTCTCTCTGTAGAATTCAAGAAATGATAAAAAATGTGACAAATATACTCTGGTTGGGTGGCACAATTGATTCTAACGAAGAAATTGATGCGCTCATCTCGCTACAATCAAAACTTGAAGAACAAGGGAAAACGATTGTATGGGAATATCGAACAGAAGACTACATGTGGCAAGAGAAATGGGAAGAACAAATTGATTTTCTTTACATGAGAGATCAACGTCCCAACAGTAAAAAGTGTCGTGATGAAAAACTTGAGTTTTTTCAAAACCAAGAGGAGATGAAAAACTCTCTTGATAAATTTGATCTTATCTTTATACTGGGTGAATTCTCCTCGCCTTACGCATACTTGTCAAATGACACTGAAAAATTAACTACGAATGTACTTTATCAAATTTTTGAAGAAAAAAAATTGTGGGATAAAATCATTTCGCTCTCTACCCACGAGAACATCGTTATCCACAAAGGCTTGTTCAGTATCCCCATTCAGGCTTTTCCTGAGAAAAATGCTCATTTTACAGGCTATAATGGTACCGTGAAAAAAGCAAACCAGTCAATTAAGCCACCCAAAGGACTCTTAAATACTGCTGGCATATTCAATCGCATTTTCAGCGAGTTAGTTCCTAATTTGGTTTACCCTTCAAATATTAAAAGGTCCCAAGCACCCAAAATTTATCTAAAAGGAACAAAATTCTCGAAAGTCTAAATAAATGGGTGTAATCAGAGTTCATCAAAAGTACCGTTGGAAATGGTACGAAAAATTTTATGTAATGTCAATATCAATGGGTCTTTTTACGACTCTCAAGCATTTTATAAAATCCCAATTTTTCCGAAGACAAGTAACAACACAATACCCCGAAGAAAAACGACCTCTCTCCTCTCGTTTTCGAGGTCTACATCGTCTAAAACGCGACGAAGAAAACAGAGAGCGTTGCACCGCATGCTATTGTTGTCAGTGGATATGCCCTGCCGATGCTATTTACATTGAAGCTTCTGAGGTTACGCCGGAAAGAAAGCATCTTCATCCCGAAGATAAATATGCGGAGACTTTTAATATTGATATGCTGAGGTGTATTTTTTGTGGACTTTGTGAAGAAGCATGTCCCAAAGGAGCCATTTATTTAGACGGAGATATTCCTATGCCGATGGATAATCGTGGTGATTTGGTTTACACGAAAGATATGATGATGGATAAAAAAGGTGATTCGCTCATCGGAATTCGCAATTAAATATTAAATGTCTCAAGACTTGGCTTCAGTAATTCACGAATTGTATGAAAAGATTCATGAAGACCCCTCTCCCCTTCAACGACCAGAGTCACAAGAAGCTGTTGATGAAGCAATTGATCAGTTAGATAGAGGTATTCTAAGAGTCGCCGAACCAATAAAAAATAATCAGTGGAAGGTGAATGAATGGGTTAAAAAGGCCATATTACTCTATTTTCGCTCAAAAGAAATGAGAACAATGCGCTCAGGAGATATCGAATACTGGGATAAAATTCCGCTTAAAAAAGAGTTTCGTAAACACAATATTCGAGTCGTTCCACCAGCTGTTGCCCGTTATGGGGCTCATCTTGAATCTGGTGTAATTTTGATGCCATCGTATGTCAATATTGGTGCTTATGTATCAACAGGAACCATGGTAGACACGTGGGCAACGGTTGGCAGTTGTGCTCAAATAGGTAAGTCTGTGCATTTATCAGGAGGGGTTGGTATTGGGGGAGTCCTTGAACCGCCTCAGGCAGAACCAGTGATTATTGAAGACTACGCGTTTTTGGGTAGCAGGGCTATTGTCGTCGAAGGGGTTCGTATTCAAAAGGGGGCAGTCCTAGGCAGTGGAGTTATTCTGACTGGTTCAACAAAAATAGTTGATGTTACTGAGTCCCAAGAAAAAATTTCTAAGGGCATGATTCCTGAAAATTCGGTAGTGATCCCTGGAACAGTCTCTAAAGCATTCCCATCAGGTATATATCAGGTTCCTTGTGCTTTGATTATAGGCAAGCGAAAAGAGTCTACTGATAAAAAAACAAGTTTAAATGAAGCACTCAGAGACTTTCAAGTAAGTGTTTAATTTTTTCATTTTTAAAAAAAATAATTGCCATTTTTCTTGCTCGTTGAATGTCTACTGTTATTTGTTCTTTTAGCATTTCCAACGTTGAAAATTTTTTTTCGTCACGGATTCGACCTAAAAAAAAAATCGTTAATGACTCACTATAAATATCTTCATCAAAATTAAGAAGGTGAGCTTCAATTGATAGATCAATATTTTCAAAAGTTGGATTCTTGCCAATATTTAAAACCGTTGCAAATAAACTCTTATTTCGTCTTGTGATGCAAAAATAAACCCCCACTTTGGGAAGAAGTTTTTCGGGAGAAACTTTTAGGTTGGCTGTGGGTATTCCCAGAGTTCTTCCTCTTTGCTTTCCCAAAATGACAGTTCCTTGTATTAGATAGGGCACAAATAGAAAACGATTTATAGACGCAACTTTCCCCTCTCTCAACAGCTTACGTATATAGGAGGAAGAAATGGCTCGTTTGAACATCTTGACCGCTTTTATGCTTTTGACTTCAAAGTCATATTTTTTCTGTGCCAAGTTCAGGTATTTGTAGTTGCCGTGTCTGTTCCTTCCAAATTTATGATCATATCCAAAAATAAGCCTTTTGACCTTAAGTTGTTTCAGTAAAATTTCTTTCAAAAAAGATTTTGCTGTTATTTTTAGGAGATTTTGGTTGAAAGGTAAAAAAATAACGGAATGTAGTGAGAAACTTTGCAAGAGAGTAATTTTTTCAACTCGTGTGTAAATATTTTCATCATGTCTTAGCTTTTTTAAGAATTTCTTCGGGGATGGGTCATAAGTTAGCAAAACAGAGGCAAGGTCGAGCTTCTTCGCTTGCCGGATGGTCGTTTTGATCAGCTTACGGTGGCCTGTATGCATACCATCAAAATCACCCATCGTGAGTACGCAACCTTCCCAATTTGGTATATAATTGTCTAAACTTGAGATGATCTCCATAATTGGTGGCACTATTTTTTCACGGTTTGGTTTGTCTTTTATGTTTCAAGAAAATTTAAGTTTTAGTTTCCGTAACCCATAATGGTTTTAGAATTGACAGTTTATCGTATAAACCGACCGTCACCACGGTGATTCACCGAAATAATTTTATTTTCACCTCAGAGTCTGTTTCCGAAGGACATCCTGATAAGATTTGCGATCAGGTCTCTGATGCCGTCCTTGACTTATATTTACGTGGCGACCCTAGTTCTCGTGTTGCATGTGAATCTCTTATCACAACTAATTTTCTTCAAATTGCAGGAGAAGTCTCTTCCCAATATGAAGTATCACATAAAGAGATTGAAGAAAAAGCTCGTAAAATTATAGCCAAAATAGGATATACTCATAAAAATATTGGGTTTGATTCTAAAAGTGCTGAGGTTGATATCCGTCTGCATACTCAATCTCCTGATATCGCTCAGGGAGTTACGGGAGATGGTTTGCATAAAGATGAAGGTGCCGGTGACCAAGGTATGATGTTTGGATTTGCCATTAATGAAAGTGAGAACTTCATGCCGATGCCCATTGATTTTTCCCATAGAATACTGAGAAAACTGTCAGAACTTCGAAACAGTGGTGAAATTTCCTTTTTGAGACCAGATTCAAAATCTCAGGTAACGGTAAAATACAAAGATCAGAAGCCGGAATCAATTCCTGTTATTGTAGTGTCATCTCAGCATACACCTGATGTAACCCAAAAAGAAATCACCGAGGCGATTATAGAGTTGTGTATCAAAAGAGTTATCCCATCAGAATGGTTAGAGAAAACAAAATATTATATTAACCCTACGGGTCGTTTTGTTATTGGAGGCCCCTTTGGAGATTGTGGCTTGACGGGCAGAAAAATCATTGTTGATACCTACGGAGGTTTTGCTAGACACGGTGGGGGAGCTTTTAGTGGGAAAGATCCATCAAAAGTTGATCGCAGTGCCGCCTATATGGCACGTTATGTGGCTAAAAATATAGTCGCATCAAAAATTGCTTCAATGTGTGAAATTCAAGTTGCCTATGCAATTGGAGTCGCTAAGCCAGTATCGATATTGGTCAATACATTTGGTACTGGAGCTATGCCCGACGAAAAAATAGAGTCAATCATACATGAAAATTTTAATTTTACACCCAAAGGGATTAGAAAAGTACTTTCTCTTAGAGATATTTCTTATTTACCAAGTGCTGCCTATGGCCACTTTGGTAGAGAAGGAGACTCCTTCACGTGGGAGAATACAAATAAAATTGCTGTTTTTCAAAAATAAAATGCTTGTCAAAATGTTTTATTAAAACTATGCTCGTTCCTCTTAGGTGTTTAATACAATTTTAAGGAAAAAACCGAAAGTTTGATTCTTAGAGTCAAGCCATTAAATGAAAGACTTTAGAAGGCGGTTTTCAAGACGGGATCCCCCCACAAGTAAGAATCGTACCAATCACGAGATTAAGGCGAGCAAAGTTCGTTTAGTTTCTGAAAACGAGTCTAGGGTAGTTTTGATTGAAGAGGCTCTTCAGAAAGCGAGGGAGTTAGACCAAGACTTGGTTGAGATCACAAGAAACGAAGAAATTCCCATTGTTAAGATTATAGACTATGGTCGTTTTAAATTCAATAAGGCAAAAAAAGAAAAAGAAAATAGAAAAAGACAAAAAACAACACAAGTCAAAGAAATCAAAATGGGACCAAAAATTGACTCTCATGATTTTGAACGAAAATGTCTTACGGCTAGAAATTTCTTAGAATCAGGAGATACTGTTAAAATTGGAATTCGTTTCCGGGGCAGAGAAATGGCCCATACCGAGCTAGGCCTCGAAAAAATGATTGAATTTCAGAAGCATATGGAAAAATTTGGTCTACTTGAAAAAGCACCTAAACTTGAAGGTAGAATCATGACGATGGTTATCAAGGCAAAGAAGAAATAAATTCCTTTCTTTTTTTGAAGCCTTCTTCTAATTTTTTTGGGTTTTCCGGAACAAAATTATAAACCCTTTCCCACATGGCCTTATTTTCCATACACAGATAAGTAAATAGATTTTCATCTTTCTCTTGAATCCAATTTTTAATTGTTTTGTACATAGTCGCTCTCTGTGGGGCAAAGTAACGCATCTTACCATCTTCCGAAGGAAACATCTCTGAGCGTGTCAAAATTTCATTGGGATATCTTGTTCGTATAATTTGTTTGAGTCCTGGAGAATAGCGAAAAGTACCCATGGATATCCAACGGATTGAGTTAGCAGGCACTCGTTCAAAAATATCTTGAATAAGTTGTTTATAATCTGCTTTCCAGTCGTCATAATAGATAATGGGGTCGATATGAAAGCCAATATGAAAGCCTTTTTTTGCTAGTGATGCAGCAGCTTCCAGTCGTTCTTGCGTAGGGGCTGTCAAACGTTCGACTTCACGAGCAATAAAGTCAGGGCTTAAGCTCCAGCTTATTACGATATTTTCCGATGGTTTTTGTTGGAGTATCTCAGATATATTAGACGATTTTGTCTTTAACTCCAAAGTCACGCCGTTCAATTCTGAAAAGAAAGGAATCAACTTGCTTGATAGTTTTGTCAAATGGTCTAAGGCAAGTGAGTCTGTATATTCTCCTGTTCCGATGCGCCAAGAAAAGCTAGGGTTTCGCTCAACTTTTTCTTGAACCTGCTTTAAAAGGTCGTCTACATTACTAAATAAAGTTAAAAGGGGAGTATTTAAATAAGTTTGTAAATAACAATAAGAGCAATCAAACGAACAGTTAACTCCAAAATTGATTACAAAATAATGACAACAAACCATTCCATCAGAACCGGGGCACGAGTGAAAAAAACGACCTTTATGCGGGTAAATTAGAAGAGTATCCTTTGCCTCATGGACATATTGAGTTTTTTTCTGGTATTCACTCAAAACTGCTTTGTAATCTTGCGTAACCTCAATTAAAGTGTCATCATAAAATGAGTATCTTTTAAGATTCTCCTGAATATTTTGAAATAATTCTGAATCAAAACTATCACGATGAATAATAATTTTCTTAACTTTGGGCAAATAAGAGGAAGTGACCAAACCTTCCTCAAGATCAAGATAGGAATATCCCATTATTCTTTTAGAAAAAAATACTAGTCCAAAAGACAACCATGTCTTTCAGATACAAAAGATGTACTTGTTGTCCTGCCAAGCCCAGTGACTGTAACTTTTTTCACTTTGGTGTCATACTTAAAAGCACTGATCGCAAAAATTGATGAGTGTGCATACGTATGGCAATCTTTTTCGGATCTTTTCAGTACGTAGAGGCACGAACACATTTTCTTTGAATAGAAAGCAGGGAGTATGGAAGGGAATCTTTGCAAATGGTCATAATAAATGAATACCCAACCACCCAGAATAACAATCAAAAAAAGAAAAATATATAAAATTTTCTTAAAAATATGCATTGCTTACCTCATTTGTCAGTTTTTCACCACCTTGTACAGTTTTTCAATATAAGTGGCATAATATGACTTGTCACGGTCATCAGCTGTTCTAACCGCTACAACGTCTAACGATGGAATCACGACAATCGACTGTCCCCAGTGTCCTAAGGCGATCAACATATCATGGGGGAAGGCAGAGAACGGCCTCAACTTAATGTTTTTCTTGGATACCGTGTGATTACCCCACCATTGTGCACTAGGTGTGGCTTTTTTCTTTTTTATCCGATCAAGCGACCCAGGCACTTGGTAGTACGATTTAATTAGCCTACCTGAATATTTGACCCAACCCTCCGAAAAAATTCTTTGCTGGTTCCAGACACCATCGTTGAGGTAGAGGAAACCAAATTTAGCCAAATCGCGAGGAGAAGCGTAGAGATAAGATGAACCAACATAAGTTCCACTAGCGTCCCGCTCCCATGTGACATTTTTCATGCCAATAACATTGAAAATTTTCTTCCAAGGGTAGTCGACATACTTTTCTTTTAAGATATTTTTTAATATACCCATCAAAAGGTTTGTATTTCCGCTACTGTACTCCCAAAGCTCTCCAGGGTTTGCTTCCATATGCCTTGAAGCGGTGAAATGTGCCATATCTTTTCTGCCAGCAGTATAGAGCATCGCAACAACAGATGAGGTAAGAGGAGCAACTTCATAAGTTTCTTCCCAGTCGATTCCGCTTGATTGCTCAAGTAAGTTTTTTATAGTGATCTTGCGAGTCTTAGAACGGTCAAGCGTAGGATAATAGCGATAGGCGGAATCACTGAGCTTCAAGTATTCTTCTCGAATGGCAACCCCATAGAGAGCATTTACAAAAGACTTTGTCATCGACCAAGCGATATGTTTTGCATCTTTATGGTAGCCTCGCGAATACCTTTCGTAAACAAGATAACCATTTTTGATAATAACAAACCCGTCCGTTCGGATGCCTCTTCTCTCAAAGTCCTTACCCACAAGGGTAAAGAGATAATCTTCAAGCTCCTTTAGAGCCTGGGTGTTCATGCCAGCCTGCTCAGGTAATTTTAAACGCCAATCTTGAGTTGGCCAATAATCACGCTTTAGGGAAACAGGCCTTATTCCAGAATCCTCGTTGAAATCTTTCTCAGAAATTTCATTAGCAATTTTTTTGGCACATCTTAGCCCAGGAAGAAGGAGGGCAGGAATGACAAGAGCGAGACAGTACTTCATGACCTTGAGATATGATAATTTCACAGAGGAAGGGTATGACGAAAAAATTTTAGACGAAAACATGAGGCAGCCAATCCTCCGGCGGGGGGGTCAAATGTAAAGATTTTTTTGGAACTAGGAGTTGGTCGTGTCATATTTAATCAAAGTTTCCGGTCGTGTCATATTTAATCAAAGTTTCCAATTAAAAAAGGAATTGACTTATCTCCCTTAAATTAAGGTTATGTCTCATTATGAACAAAAGAAAATATACCTTTGATACAAGTGGTTTTAGCTGTCAAAATACAGACTGCCATAAGTATCATAAGGTAAATGAAGGAAATGTGCGCTTTGCTTATATGTCTGGTAAGTACAAACAAATAGCCTATTTAAAGTGCACCGCTTGTGGTAGATGCTTTTCAGAGAATAAAGGCACTATTTTTTTTCGTCGCAAGAAAAGCAAAGAAACCATTACTCGGGTATTACAAAACACAGTTGAGGGCTGTGGCATTAGAGCTACCGGAAGAGTCTTTGGTATCAGCAAGGATACAGTTCTTGCTTGGGTTAAAGCAGCAGGTGAAGATTCACTAAAAGTTGAAAAAAAATATATACAAAAACCTGTCTTTCAATGAAATTCAATTAGACGAGCATTGGGGTTTTGTCTTTAAAAAACAATACAATCTATCAGAGACTGAGCGATTAAGTGATGAAATAGGGGATATCTGGACTTTTACTGCAGTATTGCCTGTAGAAAAGCTCATTTTAGCGCATATAACAGGCAAGAGGACCTCAGTGAATGCTAGAAAGTTACTGACCAAGGTAAAAACAAGAAGTAAGCCAAAGAGGGAAGATAAATTCTTGATTACCTCTGATGGATATGAGGGATATAGTGATGCCATTCTTTCAGTTTATGGTAAATTTGACTCAATGACTAGAAAGCTTCAATCACCCAAATCTCTATGTTATGGGCAAAATTGGTTTAACCCCCTAAAACTGGACACTTTATTGTGTTAAATTTAGGAGGTAAAACTATGATTAAAAGACAAAGATACAGTAAGGAAGCAAAAGAGAGATTGGCTTTGGAGATGATTTCAGGTCAGACTAGCACGGCAGAAATATCTAAGAGAGAGATGATTTCAGTCGCAACTTTATCGAGATGGAAGCGACAGCTGGTTTCCGAAGGCTTTGAAGATAAAAATGGGGTTGAGTTAGAATTGAGAAAAAAAATTTCCTATTTAGAATCGGCCTTATCTGACTTAATGATAGAAAATCAGATTTTAAAAAAAACGGAAAAACTTCTTCAAGAATACAGGCAAAAAGAGAAATTATCAAGAATAGCCTCAGCACAGAATTTGGGATCACAAGGAGTTGCAGAGTTATGAAACTAGAAAAGTCAACTTATTATTATAAGTCGAAGGAGAAGAAAGATGATTCAACGATTCTAAAATCTATCCATGAAATTAGTGATCAATTGAACCAAGTAGGTTATATCTCGATGACGCAAATTCTAAAAGATAGAGGCTTTACAATAAATAAGAAGCGAGTTTACCGAATTATGAAAGAAAATAGACTTTTATGCACTAAAAAGGTGTTTTTGAAGCCAAAAACTACCCAATCTAAGCATAATTTCAGAAAATATCCCAATTTGATTAAAAGTGTGCAAGCTGATCCCTTCAAGGTAATTGTTGGCGATATAACCTATTTTGATATTAATTCGAAAGACCACTATTTAGCTTTGCTCATGAGGCTTATGAGTCGCCGTATCGTAGGAGCGGCCATTTCTGATAAAAATAACACCCAACTGGTCATAGCAGCCTTTCTTTCGCTTAAAAGAGAAATAGGAGATTTACAAAATTACTACCATCATACTGATGCTGACGTCAGATATTGCTCAAATGAGTATATCGCTCTATTAGAAGAAAGTAGAATCAATATTTCCATGTGTCGTGGTAATGTGTATGAAAACGCTCATGCCGAATCATTGAATAAAACAATTAAATATAAAGAAATTAATTTATCAGAATATCAAAACTTTGAAGAAGCTCAAAAAAGTATCTTCAGGTTTATCCATCTTTATAATACGATGAAGCCACATTCAGCTTTAGGATGGGTGACACCTCAAAAATATGAGGAGAAATATCTAAAAGAATAAGAAAAAGACTGTCCAGTTTTAGGGGGTTAAACCAAGCTAACACATAGACATCCAGGTATTACGGATAATAAAACACCTATTGTGGGAGCATTTGACCGAGACACTGGACATATAAAAGCGTCTGTATTACTTGGTACTGACAACAAAGGTAGAAAAGTTAGTCAAAGGTAGGTTACTTGATTTTATAGATAGCACAGTAGATAAAACAGCTACTCACATGACTGACGCACTCGGTGCATACAAAGGAATGAAGTGGCGTGGTAGACATAGACATAAAGTCATCACCTGGGTATATGCCACTATACTTGTCAGAGTTTGCATGGCGGTTCAATAATCGTAAGAATAAAAATGCTTTATTAAAGAGTTGTTTTTAATAAACGCGTTAAATGGACTACGTAACATTTGGCATCACCCCCTTAATCTGTATTTAGTATAATAGAGATGTTATGTCACATATTTTATGTCAAGCCATATAAGCGCAAAATAGCATAATTACCGGAGTTAGGGAGAGGCTGTGCGGGTAATATGGTTGTTGCAATCAATATTTCCCACGCAGGAGGCTGTGCGGGAACTAGGATTTTTCTTGCTTTTCTGTGTTCTTCTTTGATTATGTCTTATTATGAAACGATTTATGAAAAGTGATAGAGATCAAGTTATGCTGTTTTCGCATACTATAGCAGACAATTTAGAAGAAAATCACGAGGTTTATGCCTTTGCTGCCTTGTTAGATAAAATTCCTATGAAACCATTTCTTTCTAAGTACTCAAAAGAAGGGGGTCGGGCTTACCATCCGGTTATAATGCTGGGATGCCTTTTTTATGGCTTTCATCGTGGATGGAGAAGCAGCAGAGAATTACAAAAAGCCTGTGAAGAGAACGACGCCATGCGTTATTTAGTTGGTGGTCATAAAGTAAAGTTTCGGTCTATTGCTGAATTCCGTGTTAATTTTGGTAAAGAAATTGGCGAAGTTTTTAATTACTCTGTATCTTTGCTATCCCAATATTGGTACTGATGTTAAGGTAGATGGAACTAAAATCAAAGCCAGTGCTGCTGACGATCAAACATACAAAAAGTCAGATTTAGAGGAACGTAAAAGAGCTATACAGCAAGAGATCTTAGAGTATCTACGCTCAGGTAGAGAATTAGATATTGAGGAAGATAAACTATATGGTAAAGACAACAGTGGCTATGAGCTTAATCCTGAAGAGGTAGATACGGTCATTGAGGAGTTTATTCGCTTACAAAAAGCGAGTGAAAAGGCAAAGAGAGAGTCATTAAAAACAGCAGAAGGAAAGCAAAGTGAACCAGCCGAGTTTTCTACATCTGTTGAAAAAGATTCTTCAGAAACTATGGAAGGTACACAGGATATGGAAGCTCTAAAAACAGGAGAAAAAGAAGTTGAGGTCTTTTTAGAAGATACAACTAATTCTCATGCTAACGAGCCAGAATTATTGATAAATGAAGACCAGGCTGCAGAGGATAATGATTCTGTTATGCTTAGGAAAGCTCAAAAGTATGTTACAATCAGTAAAAGTCTGGAAGAGAATCAAGAGTCTGCTTCTGATTCTAAAATAAATCTTACTGATCCAGATGCTAAATTCATGAAACGGAATGGTAAAATTTCTCAAAGCTACAACATTCAAGTTACCTCATCAGAAGGCTATATTTTGGCAGCTGACATTGCTGAAGCTAATTCAGAAAATGATTTAGAGCAATTAGCTCCTACCCTTTCTAAAGCTGAGTCAAACACAGGGACCAGTATACAGACAGCTTCTGCAGATTCGGGTTACTTTCATTCAAGTGGTTTGGAATACCTGGATTCAAAAGGGATCAATGGTTTTATACCTTCACCTGATCAGGTAGCCAAAGAAAGAAAAGGAGAAGAGGGTTCAGGTTATGAAGCTCATCAGTTTAAATATGACGAGGATGATGATTCTTGGGTTTGCCCCGAGGGTAAAACCTTAGAATTTCATAATGAATCTGTGAAAGATAAAAAGAAATATACTCATTATCATGGTAAACCTCCTGACTGTGTCATTTGCCCTGCCAGAGAACAATGTTGTACGAGCGAAGAAGAGTTACGCAGAGGTTATCGCAAATTGTCAGTAGACTCTGGTTTTGCTTTAAAACATGAAATGATCAAGAAGATGAATTCAGAAGAAGCAAAGTCTTTCTATAAAAAGCGAGGTTCTGAAATTGAACCCATTTTTGGAATTTTGAAACAAGCCAAAAAGTTCAGAGAATTCTTGCTCAGAGGCAGTAAAAAGGTTCAAATAGAGGTAAAAATCGCAGCTACAGCATTTAATTTTGGCAAAATGGTACGAGAACAACTTGCATAAACTATAAATTCCTTGACATATTTGAAAAATGAGACTGACGCAGCAAATATCTCATAAAATGCACTGAAAAATCCTAGTTCCTGCACAAGCTCGCAGCCTCCTTCTTTGTGTCACGAGAGTTACAAAAATATTTTGACAGCCAGTATTTTACATCAAGCTTGGCTAGCATGATTTCTGAAGGGAATGTTTTGCCAGACGACCTCAAAGGGCGTCTTGTACATCCGGACAATACCTCTGAAGAGATAATTATTAATTCTCTGTGCAAAGATAAGCCTTTGGTCATTTTTTTCTACCCTAAAGACATGACCCCTGGCTGCACAATTGAAGTTCGAAAATTTCAAGAATCTTACGAAAAGATACGTTTGCTTGGCTCATCGGTTATTGGTTGTTCAAAAGATTCAGAAAGCTCACATTGTAAATTTATTAATAAACACGAGCTTTCTTACCCATTAATATCTGATCCCGATGGTAAAATTTTAAGTACTTTTGGTGTGTGGGGAGAAAAAAAAATGTATGGAAAGAATTTTTTGGGTGTTCAACGGTCCACTTTTGTTATAAAAAATAATAAAATCATAAAAGTTTTTTCTAAAATCAACGTTAAGAAACATGCTGAAGAGGTCGTTGACTTTTTGAAAAGTATCACATAATGCCTCAAAGAACCGCCGTTTTGACCTCTGGTGGTGACTCACCAGGGATGAACGCTGCAGTGAGAGCTTTTGTTAGGGCGGCGAGCCATCATGGGATGGATACATTTTGTGTTTGGGACGGTTATGAAGGTCTCATTAGTGATACGATAGAACCGTTATCTTCCCGAGACGTTGGGATGGCACTGAATCAAGGGGGGACATTCTTACGAACATCTCGTTCTGAAAAATTTTGCACAGAGGAGGGCTTAAAGCAAGCCTCTGACAACCTAAAGAAAAATAACATTTCTTCGTTGTGCGTAGTTGGAGGTAATGGATCTTTTGCAGGTCTTTGTGCATTATCTCAATTCTTTGATGGTCAATTGATTGGTATGCCTGGTACAATTGATAATGACATTCCAGGAACAGAATACACAATTGGTTTTTCTACCGCCGTTGAGACAGCTGTCGTAGCCATTGATAAAATTAGAGATACAGCAAGCTCACATAATAGGCTCTTTGTTGTGGAAGTTATGGGAAAACATTCTGGGCAGATCGCTCTGGCTGTTGCTTTGGCATCAGGTGCCGAAGATATATTGGTGCCCGAGGAAAAAAGTGATTTACATGGGTTGGTGCAGCGTATAGAGCAGGGGAGAAAAAAAGGTAAACGATTTGGTGTTATCATTGTCGCTGAGGGCGATGATGCTGGGGGTGCGTTTAAAGTCGCCAAGGGCATTACTGAATTGATAGGTTTGCCTGTCCGGGTTTCTGTTCTCGGTCATATTCAAAGAGGTGGTACTCCATCGGCCGAGGACCGTATATGGGCTTCCCGAATGGGTGAAGCATCCGTACAATTTATTTTGGACGGACAAAATTTAGTCTTTACTGGAGTTGTGAATAACAAAATTGTTCCTGTTGATTTAAGAATTGGAATAGATGGTATCCGTCCTATTGATACAAAGGTTGTGAACCTAATAAGAATCATGTCTAACTGATTTTTGTAAGCTTGTTATGTTCCGCACACTACTTGAAAGGAAGAAAAAGCCTAGGATTGGCCTTACCATAGGGGGTGGTGGTTTAAAAGCATTTTATGCTCTTGGTGTCACTGAGGTACTGGTAAAAAATGGTCTTGAATTTTGTTCAATTACAGGTACCTCTGCCGGTGCCGCTGTGTCATTAGGTGTTTTAATGGGTAATATCCCCAAAGTGATCGAGCATTGTTGTGCTATAGCTGATACAAGCAGAAGTAGTTTTAAAGTAGAACACCTTTTACAGGGTAAAAATCCTTTCGCTCATGGGACAATTTATAAAAAAATGCTTTTATCGAACCTTGATATGGGAAAAATTAATCAGTCTAAGGTAAAAATGGCCTTTAATGCGCTTGAGTTTCCAGAAGAACTTAGTTCTCGAAATCAGAGTATTAAACGAAGTCAAGTAGTGTTAAGTTTGCTCAAAGCATACAGTAAAGAAAATCAAAGTATGAAAAAGCATGATTACATACCAACTTTGGCAGAAGTCACTCAAGAATATAACTTGAAAGAAAAGGTCTTTCATATAGGTAAAAAAATAAGTATGGAAGAGTTGAAAAATATTATCATTGCTTGCAGTTGTGTGCCTCCCTTCGTGCCATTCCCAGAATTAGGAGATAATAAATATTATTTAGACGGAGGCTTTCACGACAATGTACCGATAAAAAATCATAGTGAGAGCCTTGACCTTATTATCGCAATATACTATAAAGCTGTCAGCAGATATCGGAGTACAGCAAACAGAGTTCCAGAAAACTCAAAAATATTTTATGTTTACCCCGACCGAGTTTTGCCAATAAGTACTTGGGATAATCCAAAGAGAGAAAACCTTAGAAAAGTTTATGAACTCGGTTTAGAGAGTGGGAACAATTTGATGTGCTTGCTCAGATTTAAAAATAATTTTTTTAGCAAAGGTATGTATTCCTAAGACACCTCACACATAGAGTAAATATCATTAAGGTGTGGAAAGATATCGGCATAAAAAAATATCCGCCTTAAATCGGAGTCAGTATACCACACAGCCTCTGTATGTCATTGGTTTCTATGGGTCGTGTCATATTTAATCAAAGTTTCTATTTGCGATGAATAATTCTTGTATAGACCACTTATGATTCGTCATTTCTGTAGCCATTGCTGGGGTGATTTGAATTGGTTTTCCTCCCTCATACTCAGCTAGACTTGAATGTGGAAGGCAGAGATTGTAATAATTAGCAACAAAAGAATTATGCCCCTGCATATATTTGAATTTTTTTGAAAAACCCTGACTTTTACGCTCTATTCTATGATTGTGTTGGCGAAGAGTCAAATTATTCCTTTCTACAGCAAAGGTGTTCATCTGATGACTTACTGAAGAGTTTGCAATATATTCATCTAGTAGCTTTTGATCACCAAAGATTAGAGATTTGTCAACTTCCTTACATCTCCCTTTTTCTATTCTCTTAATTATTTGCCCATAACATAGAGATTTGGGTGATTGAAGCTTTCTAGTCATTGAGTCAAATTTACCATAAACTGAAAGAATGGCATCACTATATCCCTCATATCCATCAGAGGTAATCAAGAATTTATCTTCCCTCTTTGGCTTACTTCTTGTTTTTACCTTGGTCAGTAACTTTCTAGCATTCACTGAGGTCCTCTTGCCTGTTATATGCGCTAAAATGAGCTTTTCTACAGGCAATACTGCAGTAAAAGTCCAGATATCCCCTATTTCATCACTTAATCGCTCAGTCTCTGATAGATTGTATTGTTTTTTAAAGACAAAACCCCAATGCTCGTCTAATTGAATTTCATTGAAAGACAGGTTTTTGTATATATTTTTTTTCAACTTTTAGTGAATCTTCACCTGCTGCTTTAACCCAAGCAAGAACTGTATCCTTGCTGATACCAAAGACTCTTCCGGTAGCTCTAATGCCACAGCCCTCAACTGTGTTTTGTAATACCCGAGTAATGGTTTCTTTGCTTTTCTTGCGACGAAAAAAAATAGTGCCTTTATTCTCTGAAAAGCATCTACCACAAGCGGTGCACTTTAAATAGGCTATTTGTTTGTACTTACCAGACATATAAGCAAAGCGCACATTTCCTTCATTTACCTTATGATACTTATGGCAGTCTGTATTTTGACAGCTAAAACCACTTGTATCAAAGGTATATTTTCTTTTGTTCATAATGAGACATAACCTTAATTTAAGGGAGATAAGTCAATTCCTTTTTTAATTGGAAACTTTGATTAAATATGACACGACCTTTCTATGGGTCGTGTCATATTTAATCAAAGTTTCTATTTGCGATGAATAATTCTTGTATAGACCACTTATGATTCGTCATTTCTGTAGCCATTGCTGTGGTGATTTGAATTGGTTTTCCTCCCTCATACTCAGCTAGACTTGAATGTGGAAGGCAGAAATTGTAATAATTAGCAACAAAAGAATTATGCCCCTGCATATATTTGAATTTTTTTGAAAAACCCTGACTTTTACGCTCTATTCTATGATTGTGTTGGCGAAGAGTCAAATTATTCCTTTCTACAGCAAAGGTGTTCATCTGATGACTTACTGAAGAGTTTGCAATATATTCATCTAGTAGCTTTTGATCACCAAAGATTAGAGATTTGTCAACTTCCTTACATCTCCCTTTTTCTATTCTCTTAATTATTTGCCCATAACATAGAGATTTGGGTGATTGAAGCTTTCTAGTCATTGAGTCAAATTTACCATAAACTGAAAGAATGGCATCACTATATCCCTCATATCCATCAGAGGTAATCAAGAATTTATCTTCCCTCTTTGGCTTACTTCTTGTTTTTACCTTGGTCAGTAACTTTCTAGCATTCACTGAGGTCCTCTTGCCTGTTATATGCGCTAAAATGAGCTTTTCTACAGGCAATACTGCAGTAAAAGTCCAGATATCCCCTATTTCATCACTTAATCGCTCAGTCTCTGATAGATTGTATTGTTTTTTAAAGACAAAACCCCAATGCTCGTCTAATTGAATTTCATTGAAAGACAGGTTTTTGTATATATTTTTTTTCAACTTTTAGTGAATCTTCACCTGCTGCTTTAACCCAAGCAAGAACTGTATCCTTGCTGATACCAAAGACTCTTCCGGTAGCTCTAATGCCACAGCCCTCAACTGTGTTTTGTAATACCCGAGTAATGGTTTCTTTGCTTTTCTTGCGACGAAAAAAAATAGTGCCTTTATTCTCTGAAAAGCATCTACCACAAGCGGTGCACTTTAAATAGGCTATTTGTTTGTACTTACCAGACATATAAGCAAAGCGCACATTTCCTTCATTTACCTTATGATACTTATGGCAGTCTGTATTTTGACAGCTAAAACCACTTGTATCAAAGGTATATTTTCTTTTGTTCATAATGAGACATAACCTTAATTTAAGAGAGATAAGTCAATTCCTTTTTTAATTGGAAACTTTGATTAAATATGACACGACCTTTCTATGTTGGGAAAAAAAACTTGTAATTATAGTGTCGTAATTCAAACCTGCTTGTCTGGTTGAAGAGGCACTAGAACTAATTGATACACTCAGAGAAGACAATTGCTCAGTCGAACTAATTATTACTGACCAAGTTATGCCTAACAGAAAGGTGATGAGCTGTTACGTGAAGTGCATACGATTCTACCCAAAAGAATCAAGATACTTCTCACCGGACAGGCTGGTTTGGAATCAGCGATCAGTGCTATTAACGAAGGAAGGTTGAGCCGTTATATCGAAAAACCTTGGGGATATGTCTGTAATTGAAGACGATATCAAATCTCTTATTGAGAAATACCGCGAAAACGTTGAAAATCACCGTATGATCAACAACCTTGAAAAACAAATATAATCACTCGAAAAAGAAGTTAATCTTTCATTAGAGGCTTGAGGCTTGTAAATTAAATATTGAATGCATATTATCCCAGTCTGGCTTGATATATTGGACGGTAAACTCTTCCCCAATCATCATTGTTTTTCCATACTTTGTGATTATAACCTGATATTCATTGGGTGAGATGATTTGTGATTTTTTATCAAAGCTACTCACGGGTATAAAACCTTCTACTGGAGGAGTATTTAGTAGAACAAACAAGCCTGCTTGATTAAACCCAATGAGATGAGCGGTGAAAGATTCGCCAATTTTATTCTCAAGCAGACTCATCGTAAGGAGTTTGAGCAGACTTCGTTCTGCTTCTAAAGCAATACGCTCCTTTTGCGAGACATGAACTCCTAAAGTTTTAAGCTCACTCATTTTATAAGGGGGGTCTTTTCTTTCTTGCCAGCCTAAAACTTGTCGATGCATGATTAAGTCAGAATATCTTCGGATGGGAGATGTAAAATGGGCATAGTCTCGAAAACCTAAACCCCAATGACCCCGTGGAGTAGGTTCATAATTTGCTTGCATAAAGGAACGCAAAAGGGCATAGGAAAATACTTCTTTGTCTTTTAACTTTTTGAGCGAATTCATTGATTTTGCTAACGAGGTATATTCAATATTTTTCAATCGTTCCCTGCTACCCAGAAGACCAAGTAATTGATTAAGGCTTTCGGTTTTAGCCTTGTCCATAGGTTCGTGAACTCGATAAATTGCCGGAATTTTATTTTTTTTACAAAAACTTGCAGCAGAAATATTGGCAATTAGCATAAATTCTTCAATCAACTGATGTGACTGTAGCTGTTTTCTTAATTGAATATTTTTTGGTTTGCCTTTCAAATCAAAAATAATTTCAGTTTCAGAAAGATCAATGTCGATGCCACCTTTTTGTAGGCGAAGAGAACGCAATTGTTTCGCAAATTTCCAGAAGGTGTTCAATGGCTCACTTTGGAGATAAATTTCTTTCTCTGCTTCTGAGTACGTGAAACGCTGGGCAATATAGACAACAGACCGATAAAACTTCAATTTAATAAGTTGGAGTTTGTCGTCAAAATCCATTTCGCAGGTCACAGTAAGTCGCTTGGTCTGTGGTTTGAGACTACAATATTCTTCCGAAAGTATATTAGGAAGCATTGGTAACACTGAGGGCTTCAGATAATATGAATTACCGCGTTCAAAGGCTGCTAGGTCACTGGGGGTACCCTTATCGACAAAGTATGACACATCTGCAATGTGAACATATGCTTTTGTGGTGTTTCCTTTGTACTCTATGGATATTGCGTCATCAAAATCTTTTGCGTCATCTCCATCAATCGTACACGTATAAAGGCTTTCTAAATTTACTCTTTTTTTATCACGGATTCCCGATGCAAATTTATTTTTGAGTAGTTTCTCTTTTGGAATATGTTCTGGGGGATACTCCAACGGAAGTGAATACTTTAAAGCGATTCTTCTTAAAGCTGGGCTTGTGCGTGACGAAGTTGACCTTTCAAGCAAAGAAGAGTAAGAAATTTTCTGGATGCGTGAGCCATATTTGGGAGATAGACTTGCGGACACCGTTTGATCTTCTATCTGTAGCTCGACATAATCTCCGATTTTAAGTTTTCGTTTGGTGTTTATTCTGAGAGCGGAAAGTGGTTGATCGGGCATATCGATTAACTTCACAAGATTGAATTTCTTTCTTTTTTCGAGGATCTTTGCCATAAAGTTTTTAGTGAAACTCTTAATGATGAGAGTTACTTCGCCTTCATAACGATTTCGTCTCTTATTCACAATTTTGACCATAACTTGATCCCGAGCATTTGCTCCGTTTCTTTTGAGGATTGGAATGAGAATATCAGAGATACTGTTGGTCACGGCAAAACCAACTCCTGATTTTGAAATAGATAATGCAGCTCGAAGTAAGAAGGGCTTTCTTACAATAAACTTGCGACGTCTTTTAGCCAGCAAATCAAAATCAAGCAACTCCGCTATGAGCATGTCCAAGTGAAAACCTTGAGGCAAGGGCTTTGGAGAAGAGTGTAATTTCTCTTTCTTTAGATGACGAATATTTTGAACACTCTGCTTGATCTCCTTATAAGATAATGTTTGACCTTGGTGCTCTGCAAGATAACTTAAAACACGCTGATGGCTAGAACTCACAAATGTAAACCATGGGTATCATTTTTTCTTCAAAAGAAACTCAACTCTTCTGTTTCTACTCCGATTATACCAATTTTTATTGGGCACGAGTGGGGAGACTTCACCCACTCCTTGATAATTAAGACGATCAGAGTTAATGCCCAATTGAATTAAGTAGTCAACCACGGATTTTGCCCTATTTTCAGAAAGCACTAAATTGAACTCTTCATCTCCAAGATCGTCAGTATGTCCTTCTATTTTCACATTATAGCTAGCATATCTTTCAAGTAACTGATAAATTTTTTTGACTAAATTCTTGGTTTTAGGTTTTAATGAAGCCTTTCCTAAATCAAACTCAATATTTGATATCCGAATCTTTAAACCTCTTTCGGTGACTAAAACTAAGATGTCAGTTTCAAATTTACCAACTTCAGACTTCATCTGATTGCCGTATATATCTGTAGCCGTTAGATAATATTGATACTCGGTGGCCGATTCAACAAGGCTACCTTTGTTTGATTTACCATCCCAGTAAATCTTTTGGGGGTATCTTTCACCCCCTGTAAATTTCTTGAATAAGATGGTATTCTGTTTACCTTGATGATTTAGGCTTACTTCATGAATATAGAGTTCATAATTTTTTATAAGAGAATCGTCTTTAATGGATAGTGAAAAAATTTGTTCCTCTTCTTCTCCATCTCCGTCAGGAGAAAAAATAGAAAGACTTGCATCGACCTCTACTTTTGGTTTTTGGGTATCAATAATAATTTTTTTCGGCAGCGAGCTTGGGTGATTCCCTGATTCATATCCAACAAAAAAATGAGCATAATAGGTGCCATCTTCTAGTGTTTTCCCTTCTTTTGTCTTACCATCCCATTTAATTTCTTTTGTTACAGTCTCTTCGCCGATCCATTCAACGAAAGAGTCCTTTGTTTTTTTAGTGTTTTTTTGATAAGGTTTTTTGTTTATAGTTAGCTTCCAAGTTTTGATATTTTTCTTATTCGGCGTTACTGGGGTGATCCGCAACGTATCTAAAATATGGTCATCGTTAGGGCTAAAGCCCAAGGAAGAAAGTTTTACATCCACAGCATCAACATTTCTGACTAAAGAAATGGGTCGTGTTTTAGCCATGGAATGATTACCAGACGGGTCACTACCTCTCACTACGTAGGTATATAAGCCTTCAGGAACGGGCTTTCCTTCATCATTCTTTCCGTCCCAAATTACATTGAGGGGTATCTTTTGACCATGCCATGCATATGCCTTGACTACCTTTCCTTCAGCATTAAAAAAATTAGCCTCCCATTCATCATCATCAGAAGGGTCACGTTCTTGTAAAATCGTTACCTCTTCCAGAACGCCGTCACCATTGGGGCTAAACACAGAAGAGATTGCTCCTACTTTGATATTGGGCGGCACTCTATCAATTTTCAAAAACCCCTTGGATGGTTTGCCTTTATTTCCCCACTCATCAGTAGCAACAAAACTGTAAAAATAAATACCATCGGGCAATCTATCACTGCTACTTGCGTTAATTTTTTCTAAAGAAACAGGGTCGGCCGTTCCATCCCATCTAATTTGGTAGGGTACCGATAAATATTTTTGTTTTTGAAAGAGATAGACAAAGAAATCTTTAAAACCAAACTTTTTCTCAAAATCTCTAGTATCACTAGCAAATTTACGAACAACTCTTTGTCTCTTGTCTAAAATGGAGAAACTCCAATCTTTTACGAGACTGGCATCTTCGACTTCAATTTCAAAGTTAATATAATCATTTTCTCCATCCCAATTAGGAGAAAAACTACCCGCACTTTGTTTTACCTGAATTTTTGGCGGTACTACATCGGTATAATTGATATTAAAATTCAGAAAAACAGTATGCAAGCCATCGCCAAGCCCCCCTCGAGTCTGTGCAAAAGCATAGTTAAGCGAAAAAACGGACTGTTTAATCTTGAATTGAGCACCTCCACCGACTGTGAAGCCGTTGAATATATCGTTTGTAGTTCCGAGTGCGTACCCCCCAGAAATACTTAGAAACCTATAATAAACCGCTAACCCCAAACGAGTGGGCAAAGATTCGTAACTTCCTACACCGATAATTTCTGCATTGACGGCTGCCTTAAAATCGTATTTATCGTAAAAGAGAAATTTGGTTCCGAGGTGAAGTGAGATACGAGGTCCCACATCTTTTGGGTCAATAATATTGACACCAAGATTATGGGTGAGAAAATAGAATGTCCAATCATAAAGCCCCAGACCACTTGATGTAGCTAAATTTATCCTCGTATTATACATGAAGGAGGGTTCAATAGCGAGAGAGAAGAACGATATTGTATCTTGAACGGTGGCCAAAGCAGGCTTGAAATAGACTCCAAATGAAAACCGACTGGTAAACTGCCTAGCATAACCAACAGATAGAAAATAATATTGTTGAAGTTGATTTGGAGAGGGTGGGGTCAGTTTATCGTCAAAGAAGCCTCCGTTCAAGGTAACTGTGCCCACCGGACTAGGAATAAATACTTTTGCCCAGAGAATATCAAGAAGCTCTACGTTCGCATATCCGATACCAGCTCCACTTCTACGAGAGAGCTCTCCCATGAGTGCTGGATTTGCAACACTCGACTCACTAGGGAACAAAATATTTGTGGAACTTCCGCCAACGGCAACATTCGTTGGAGTATAACTTGACTCAACTAAGTCACGGATAGAGGCGAGAGAACCTCCAAAAGTTAGGCACAGAAGGGAGACTCGAATAAACCGTTTGATTATGAGAAATCGGTATGTTGGCACAGTATATTTCACGAACCTCTTCCTAAGTGTTTAACGAGCGATTGAATGATTTGAGCTTGCTCTCTTTTTGTTAAGTAGGGGTGGAACGGAATACTAAGTACCCTTCTACAGGCACGTTTGGTATTTTCTAACTGAATATTCACATCCTTGCATCCAAAAATAGGCTGCAAATACAAAGGTTTTGGATAATAAACCACTGTCGGAATATTATCCATACGCAGCGCATTTTGTAAAGCTTTTTGATTAGCTGTTTCAATTGTATACTGAGCGTAAACACTTTTATTGTAGTCAGCGATAAAAGGAGTTTGAACGATATTTTTTAGCTCATTGGTGTATCGGTCGGCTACTTCTTGACGTTTTAAAACTTCTTCCGGAAATATTGTAAGTTTTTCAAGTAAAATTGCCGCCTGGATAGTATCCAATCGAGCATTTAAGCCATTTCGTGTATACTCATATTTTGAGCTCTGCCCGTGGTCAATAATTTCGCGAATAGCGGTTGCAATGTAATCATCGTCAGTGAAACAAGCTCCTCCATCTCCATAACAGCCCAGCGGTTTAGCTGGAAAAAAGCTCGTGCATGAGATTTCAGACATAGAACACGATTTTTTCCCTTTGTATTCAGCCCCAAAGCTTTGAGCAGCATCTTCAATGAACGTCAACTCGCGTTTTCGGCAAATTTCTTGTATTGGGTCAATATCAGCACATTGGCCAAAAATGTTAACCGCAATCACTGCTTTTGTTCGGGGCGTTATGCTAGCCTCAATTTTCGTTGGGTCAATGTTATACGTATCTGCCTGAATGTCAACAAACACAGGTTTTGCCCCCATTCTATTGATGACCTCCGCAGTCGAGACAAAGGTAAAGGGAGTTGTGATCACTTCATCGCCTTTTTTAATTCCTTTTGCCATGAGAGCAATCAACAATGCGTCAGTTCCTGATGAAGTACAGATACAATGTTTTCTGCCAACATATTTTGCGAGTTTTTCTTCTAAGAGCGAAACTTCTTTGCCCATAATGTATTGCCCATCATTCAATACTTTTTTTATTCTGCGAAGAATGTTTTTACGTATTTTTTTTTGTTGTTTGGCCAAATTAATGAGGGGGAGCATATAAGGTTATTCTCTAGTATAAAAATTTTAAAACGATTCTTTGTCAGAAGGGAACTTAGCCTCCCTCACATCAAGGCAATATTCTTCAATAACATGGGGTATCTGTTCTGCAAGATTTAGGTATGTTCGACAAAAACGAGGGTTAAAGTCGGGGTTCATACCCAGAAGGTCTTGGATTACTAAAATTTGTCCATCGGTGTGAACTCCTGCGCCCACACCAATCACAGGAATTTTTAAACTTAGGCTCAATTTTTTTCCCAAGGATGCTGGCACCATTTCTAAAACGATAGAAAAACAACCGATCTCCTCAAGTTTTTTAGCATCTTCAAGTAGTTTTTCATGTTCTTCTTCTTTTCGTGATTTTAGTTTATAACCCCCCTCCCGTAAAAACATTTGTGGCTCAAGCCCAATATGACCCATCACGGGAATTCCAACTTCTATGATATTTTGAATGAAAGGGAGGTGACCTGCCGCACCTTCTATTTTGATTGCATCGCAACCTGTTTTTTTGATTAGCCTACTGGCATTTTTAAGTGCTTGCTTTCTTGAGATTTTATAACTCATAAAAGGCATGTCAACAATGAGAAAAATGTCGGGAAGTCCATTCCTGACACAGCGTGCGTGATAAATCATATCTTGTAAAGAAACGCTTAGAGTATTATTCTTCCCTTGGACGACATTGCCCAGTGAGTCACCAACTAAAACCGCATCTAAGGAAGTGCGAGAAAACAAATTGGCCATCGTATAATCGTAACACGTGAGAATAGTTATCTTTTCTTTCTTGTTCTTTTTCTTGCAAAAACCGTTAGCTGTTTGTATACTCACAGGAGGCATATCCTTATATTTTATCTCACTATCACTGTCAATTGCTTGTGGGATAAGTTCAGCAATGAATGCTCGTACCCATGGTCTGCTTCGGTTATGTATATGGGGTATTTGGAGTTGCTCATCAATATACCCACCTTCTGACCACCAAACAACATCAATATCAATATTTCTGGGGCCGTAACGAAAAACCTTTCGCCTTCCAAGTGACTTTTCAATACTTTGAAGAAGCTCCATTAATTTGCTCGGGGATAGATGAGTTTCAATCAATATTCCCTGATTAAGAAACGAATTTTGCATTTTAACATGATAAGCATTTGTTTCCTGAACTTTTGTAAGTGACTTTATGTAGAGACCATGCTTCCAGATGCTCTCCAAAGCTTTTTCTAAATGAAGATATCGTACCCCAAGGTTGCTCCCCAAGACAAGAACATATTCAGACACTTACTAGTGATGCTTCATCGCACGGTTTTTTGTATTCAATCTAGTTTCCAATTGTCTTGACCAAATATGGTCGGTAAAAGTAAGATAATTAAAAAAATCACGAATTTGACTTACCCACGTATGATATTTTGATAGCTTTTTTGAATTGATTTTTTTTTCTTGAATCAAGTCGTGCATCTGATTATCTGTGTTATGATATAGATATGGCCAAGATAAGCGATAGTAATTATCAAACCAATCATAGATGAGCGTATAGTCTCTACGATTTTTGCTGAAAAGACTTTCTCCTGCAAAAGGGTTTGTCAATTTTAGACCCAACATGTCTAAAATTGTGGGAGTTACATCAATGTGGCTGGCGGCTTTTAAGTGAACCAACCGTGGTCTTAGATTAAATTGTTGAGAAGGGCTATGTATTAAGAAAGGCACGAGGTGCCACATTTTAAAAAAATATTCCCAATTGATTTCTTTGATACTTTTTTCCGATAGTAAAACACCATTATCAGAGGTAACGACGAAAATCGTATTTTTGTACCATGCTTGTTCTGATGCCTCCCGAAAAAAAGCACGGAGTGCGTCGTCTGTTTGTTTCGCTGTGTTAAGATATTTATTATATTTTTCTTGATCGGTAATTTTTTTTTTAGAGTGATCATGGAGAACAAAAGGAGTATGGTTGTCCACAGTTAAGAAAGAGGCAAAAAATGGTTTTTTAGATTGACTTAGATGTTTCACTCCATACAGAAATAATTTTTCATCGGACATCAAGCCAAAAGAAACTCTTCTCAAACCTCGCAAGGCAGGGTGGTCTCGATCAATAATTTCTTGAACACCATTTAGTGGAAAAAATTGATGTTTATTATCAAAGGTGGTAGTATAACTATGAAAGAGAGACGTGGTGTAACCAAACTTTGCTAGAATTTTGGGTAAACAAAGGAGGTTGGTATTTGTTAAGTCTCTTAACACTGAACCATTCGATATGGAATAACGAAGAGAATCGTGAGTGGAGCAAAAGATAGCGACTTCAGCACCTGCAGTGTAATCAGCATTTGAGAAAAAAGGAGTAAAAACGACAGATCTCTGAATCAAGGAGTTCAAAAAAGGAGTAACATTAATTCCCGGTGTTGAGATATATTTTTGAAGCCCCGTATCTTTCGCAGCGAGAGACTCCAAGATAATCAAGATTAAATTTGGTTTCTTTTGTAAAGTTAAGCTTTCTTTTGGAGGAGTTTTCACCGCCGGGTACTTCTGAAATTTGAATTTATAATGCAGTGATTCAAAGTGTTGTTTGTCGGGGTAGCTGACAATATGCATTTTGTTTTTCTCAGAAAAAAAAGGAATATAATTTTGCCGAGCGTAGCTTCGGATATCATTAGAGATCATCCGATAGACAATGTTGCTACCCAGAACACTGCTTGACGAAAACTCCAGCATTTGAGCGAAGAAAAAACAAATAATACCACAAGAAGTAAGCATCACTTTCTTTATTAGTGGTTTTTTGATTTGCGTAATTGATCCCCAAAATCCTGTTGTGAATGTTATTTCTACATTATCTCTGTTTTTTTCTTTCGTCAAGGCATGCAACCATAAACTCCAAAGGATAAAAATGATCATGGGTAATATTAAAAGACCTACAAAATGCCAAACCGAAAGGAAGCCTTCTCCTGATTTGATGAGAACGTCGGCTTCCTCTATATAATCCAGAAAATGTCGAAAGCTGACTAACCCAGCCTTATAAACATGACTGACCGCAAGGTTGATTATATTAATTACGACAAATAAAAATCCTAAGAAATAAAAAAGTGGTTTGGTCAACGAAAAGCAAAAAAAAAATATAGCAAAGAGAAGAAAAGAAATATCAAATAATATACCAGAGAAGAATATCTTTACAACATATGAAATATCGTTAGGCAAAAATTGAACTTCAAATAAAGAAAGACGGTAAAAAATAAGATAGAAGAAAATAAAACAGAAGAAATAGCTCGGTTTAATCTTATGCCATATCTTTGACATTTAACTATTTATTGTGAAACAATAATAGAAGGCGTCCTAGTGGTTTGTCCCCTATTGATAAGATGGAAGAGTCATCGTAAAGCTTTTGTAATATTTCGATTAAATACCCTCTAGCAGAATTGATATTTTGATTTAGCGATGAGAAGGCACTTCCCTCCAAATCAAAATCTCTTACTCCGAAGCTTTTTAGGAATTCAGAAGTAAACAGAAAAAAATAACTACTGGGCTTAAACTCTTCTTTGGCGAAGGAAGTAAAACCCGTAGAAAGGTCGATGGAACCAATATTTAAGTGAGTAAGTTTTTGAGATGAGTTTTGTGTATATAAGCTAAAATGGCCAGCCTTAAATAATAACATCTCACTCGTGGCTGTGTTGAAATTGCCATAGAAAAGACTGCTACGAAAACTATCGTTATCCGCTTTTCTTGTAGAACCTAATAATTTCACAATGATCTCTTCGGGCTCAAAGTTGTTTTGTGTCAACTCAATAAAATAATCTTTCAACCTTTCTTTCCAAGCAGTTGAACTTTGGTTGTGCACATAAGTTTCTAAAACCAAGCAATGTAGTTCATGCCCTTCTCCTTTTTGGAAGATAGTGCTTACACGGTTATCATCATTCGATTTTCTGGGGAATAAAGAAATCTCAATATTGTCAAATTTTGGTGGTAGTGAGCCTTCTCGCACGCTTTTAGGAACTGGTTTACTTGTCGACATTTGTGTTGAGACAGCAGGGGCGGCAAACTGTTGTGTCAATTGTTCTTCTCTGGATATTTCAATATGCTCCATAAATTGATTGTATGTAGCAATAAGTTCACCAATTTCATCTTTTTTATCATAATCGATCATTTGTGTATGTTGATTTTGTGAATAATATCTCAACGATTGAGTAATGGCAAGAATGATCGAAAAAAACCTGCCTACAAATTTTCGTGAAATAAACCATGCCAGTAAACTTAATAGAATAATGGTGATATAGAGTAAAACGAAGAAAGAAGTTATATTTTGTGGAAGTATATTTTGATGGGTCAAAACATAATAGACAGAATTCAACTTCTCTCTTGACTCTACATTAAAAAGGAAGTCAAGGCGACCTAAGCTTTTTTGAGATGCGAAAGTCTCTGGATGTTTCCATTTGTTCATCAAATTTTTGGCAATTTGTTTTTCTCTCTCAAATACAATGCCCCCTCCCTTTGGATGGAGAACCTTGAACTTTTTGTCTAAAACAAAAAATTTTTCTTTAATATTCCCATTGCGGAGGTTTGTAATAAGTGCATTCAAAGATAATTGCTCTCTAGAACTTACTTCTATGATTTTCTTAGTGTAGAACACCTGCCTTGTTATTTGTTTTATACGTTCTTGTTGAAAAATCAAATAAAGCCAGGCGTGAGAAAAAGTGACTAACCCTAAACTGGCCGTCAAGATGGCAGAAGCAAATATTAGAGGATTTTTTTTTTGCATAGACAAACGACTCATCATAAAACCTTATTTTACTTATCGGATTTTTTTTACCTTTGTCACAAAACCTTTTTCAAGTAAACGTATAAAAAATGCAGATAGAAAAAAAAGGCATATGAGGGGAAGCATGAGTGCAATCATAGAAATCCAGTCAGGAGGTGTTAAATTTGCCGCAATGATAGCAATTATGACCATAGCGACACGCCACGATTTAAAAAACATATGTGACTGAATGATACCCATGAACGATAAAACGACGGAAACGATAGGAAGCTCAAAACAAATACCGAAAGCGAGGTGAAAACTAATAAAAAAGCTCAAATACTCTGGGATACTTAAATATTTCTGCGCATGTATTAAAACTCCATCACTAGATGGTATGGGAGGTGGGGTCCACTCAAAGAGAAAGAATTTGATAACCAGTGGCCAGATATAGAACCTTGCGAACAACATTCCTGTTACGAAAAGAATAATGGATGCAATTAATATAACGTAACCAATTTTTTTGTTTGATGCTTCTAGAGCAGGAAGAACAAATCCCCAAAGCTCAAATATCACATAAGGTATTGCCACCAAAACACCGATCATGAGAACTACTTTAAATTGAATCAAAAAATCATCTTGCATACGGGATGTTACAATTTTAATTGTATTATTCTCTTTTTCTGCTTGTTGTATCAAATCAACCAAGGGGCTCATAACATGTTGCCAAATCATATCGTAGAAAAAAAATGAACATGTTGCACTTACGCCAACTCCTATTACTGAGCGAATGATTTTTTTTCTCAACTCTTCCAAGTGCTCAGTAAAGGGCATATAGGCTGATTCTTTTTTCTTCAGGTTTTCAATATACTTATCTGGTTGGCTAGTTCGTTTTTTTTTACGAGGAGCTGTTTTCCCGCCTTTTGAGGAAGTTTCTCTATTTAGTTTCGCCACCAAAGAAAACCGTTTAATACTGGTTTTATCGCCTTATTTTGATGAGTTCTTTTTAGGGCGCTTTTTTCTTTTTGTTTCAACCTCTTCTTCCTCTTCCTCCAAATCTTTTAGGTCAGAAACAGGGGTATTCAACCCTTTCTTAAATTCGTTAATTCCTGAGCCAATACTTCGCGCAAGAGCAGGTAATCTTTTTGCTCCAAACAAAACAAGCAAGATAACACAGACAATGAGCAGTTCAGAGGTTCCTAAGTTTCCACAAGGCATACTTTTGCATACTCACAATAAGAACGCATATCGTAAAGAAGAATTTAAATGAATCTGACGGTCGTGTCATATTTAATCAAAGTTTCTATTTGCGATGAATAATTCTTGTATAGACCACTTATGATTCGTCATTTCTGTAGCCATTGCTGGGGTGATTTGAATTGGTTTTCCTCCCTCATACTCAGCTAGACTTGAATGTGGAAGGCAGAAATTGTAATAATTAGCAACAAAAGAATTATGCCCCTGCATATATTTGAATTTTTTTGAAAAACCCTGACTTTTACGCTCTATTCTATGATTGTGTTGGCGAAGAGTCAAATTATTCCTTTCTACAGCAAAGGTGTTCATCTGATGACTTACTGAAGAGTTTGCAATATATTCATCTAGTAGCTTTTGATCACCAAAGATTAGAGATTTGTCAACTTCCTTACATCTCCCTTTTTCTATTCTCTTAATTATTTGCCCATAACATAGAGATTTGGGTGATTGAAGCTTTCTAGTCATTGAGTCAAATTTACCATAAACTGAAAGAATGGCATCACTATATCCCTCATATCCATCAGAGGTAATCAAGAATTTATCTTCCCTCTTTGGCTTACTTCTTGTTTTTACCTTGGTCAGTAACTTTCTAGCATTCACTGAGGTCCTCTTGCCTGTTATATGCGCTAAAATGAGCTTTTCTACAGGCAATACTGCAGTAAAAGTCCAGATATCCCCTATTTCATCACTTAATCGCTCAGTCTCTGATAGATTGTATTGTTTTTTAAAGACAAAACCCCAATGCTCGTCTAATTGAATTTCATTGAAAGACAGGTTTTTGTATATATTTTTTTTCAACTTTTAGTGAATCTTCACCTGCTGCTTTAACCCAAGCAAGAACTGTATCCTTGCTGATACCAAAGACTCTTCCGGTAGCTCTAATGCCACAGCCCTTATATGATACTTATGGCAGTCTGTATTTTGACAGCTAAAACCACTTGTATCAAAGGTATATTTTCTTTTGTTCATAATGAGACATAACCTTAATTTAAGGGAGATAAGTCAATTCCTTTTTTAATTGGAAACTTTGATTAAATATGACACGACCAAAAATTAAATATGACACGACCAAAAATAGTTGACAATTAGATTTCATATGCCATGTGGGAAGGTTGGTACCAATAATTGAAAAGGAGGTTTTTCATGGTTGTTTTACAAAAATTTTTAGGGGTTATTCTTAAATCGTGTTTGTTTATGGACAGGTTCTTTTTGAGAGCGGTTGACTGGGTAATTTCTTCTGGAGTTCCTATGCGATTTTTTTCAGATAGAGTGCGGGGAGTGCGTTCGAATATCTCTTTGTGGAGAGGCATTATTTACTCTCTGTTGTCGCTCTTTGTCGTTGCAGTGGGTCTCTATTGTGGTGATTCAGATAAGTCAAAAGGGCTACTAGCAAAACCCGACAAAGTGAGTAATTTTGAGATTACCAGTGGTAATGCATTGATAACTATTTCGTGGGATGCAACAGAGGGAGCATCTGAATATAAAATATTCATGGACGATGACTCTGGTACCTCCAAACTGCTTGACATGCCTGAAGAAACGGGTGAGAAATCGTACAGTAAGCCTTTTTCAAAAGGGCTTGAGGGGGTCGCTATGGAAAATGGTATAAGGTATGCTTTTCAAATATTGGCGAGAAACTCTGCAGGCGAAGGTGATAAAAGCGATAAGGCTTATGGAATGCCCAGACCAAAAAATTTGGGTACTCTTGGTGGGCTGAGGGCAAATCCTGGTTCGACTCAGGCGACTTTGACCTGGGATGTTAATAGCTTAGCAACTAAATATATCGTCCACAGGAAGACTAGCAGTGATACTTTCTTTAATGAGATTGAAACAGTTACTAAAGAAGAATGCTCTGCTCAGGAGTGCATGTATGTAGACACAGGTTTGACGAATAATACACATTACAATTATAAGGTCATAGCGGTGATGGTTATTGACGGTGATGGTCTTGAGGCAACAGAAGTAAAATCATTAAATGACGCTTCTGCTCTCACTTCGACTCGTCCGAGGTCATTGTCTGATCGGCAAGTAAGGATAACGCACACAGTAAATGCTATGAGAAGTTTGACTGATGGTGCACGGATTAATTTAAAAATTAGAGAGCCCATTAGCCTTAGTGCGGTGCTGATCAGGGGCTATGAAATTGAGACTTTGACTGAAACGGGAGATCCTCTTATACCGAATGTTCCTGTTATTACTATTAGAACTCTTTCACCGTCAACAACGAAGAGTGTGGATCAACCGTATGGTTTGGCTCGACAGTATCGTGTAACTGCACAGTCTGGACGGGAACAAAGTATTGCGCCTATATCAGATAGTCAAAACACTATTGATGTGCCTGCTATCTTGCCGGATGCGCCCACCGTGAGTGATTTTATGGTATCTGGTGTTACCGCTGTAAAGTCTGATTTAAGCTGGAGTACAACAGGAAGAGCTACACATTATACGCTACAGAGAACAAGTGGAGGTTCTACCCATGCTCTTTTCACTAAAATGGAGAAGGTTGATTTGACGAAAATGGGTTCAAAGTATACTTTCACAGATACTCACAATCTGGGTCAGGGTCAGTCGTACACGTACGATCTGATACCCATCATCTCGGGTTTGAATGTTGATGGCGTGCAAGGCACTGCTGCTACACAAAGTGGAACGACGCCTACGGATTCTATCAGAAAGGTGCCCAAGGCTCTGTTTCAGAGCTTTATCGCTGGATCGGGCATATTTGCTCTTAAGAGTAACAGCCGCGTTGTAATTAGCTCCAACAATATGTCGTTGGTTCAACAACTGATTGATATATTAAACGCTCCCCGAGGCTGGCTAGATAAAATGAGATACGCCACCGCCCTGCCCCTTGAACTTGTGTCTTCTAGTGAGCTGATGAACGGGGATATTCTCCTTTCAGACGACACGGATACGACCTTCAATAACATGACCACGAACGCTCAATTGGTCATTCAAAAACCTGGTGACGTGACGAGGCAAGTACAAAGAAATATCGGGGACAATATAGCAAACGAAGGTTACCAGTATCTGGTTGATGCAACTGGTGTTAAGTTAAAGTTCAAAAAAGTACTGGGTGCACTCAGGGCAATTCAATCTGTTACACAACTGTTGATGCTGGATGGCCGCCCAGCGGGTCAGCACAGAATGTTGCCAAAGGGCACAGCGATTGATTACCCTAAATATAAAAGCCGCAGGGTCATGTTGGATGTGAGTCGGCAGTTTCAAACGGTTGAGCAGATTGTAGGTTTCATGGAAAAAATGAGTCAGCATAAGCTGAACGAGTTGCACATGCATATCAATGACGACGCGAAAAGGCCTGGTGATAGTTTACCAAAGGGATTTTTTCGGCTGGATATAGGAGATGCAGACCGACAGGGTCGTATGACACCAGACAACAAGTATTACACGAGGGCCAACTGGCAAAAAATGGAGCGGGCGGCAAAACGCTATGGTATAAAGATCATCCCGGAATTTGACTCGCCCGGGCATGCCTCGGCGTTTATACAAGACAACCCAACGCTTCCGCACCGCTTTTCTAGCCATCCGATAAACAGAGGAATTCTCGATACGGGCAATGCGACAAAGCGCGAAACGAATGCCACCTATGTGGCAAACCTGATTCTTCGTTTTCGCGAGTGGTTTTCAGGAGATACTGTTCATATTGGCGGTGATGAGGGCACGGGCAATGAATGGGAAAATGACGTTATTTATCTCAATTTATTGCATAGTAAGCTCAAATACCACAGAGACACAAACCCGAATGGTTTTAAAACTGTGGAGATGTGGCAGGACATACAAGAGAATAATCCAAGAGGGGAGGGGAATTTTAAATTTCCCATAACTGACGTAGATACGGATATCAAATTGATCATGTGGATAGGAAATGGGAGGGGAAACTTGAGTCAACAAACAGGTATCTCAAGAAAGTGGATAGATATGTGGTGTTATGACTTCTATTTTGTACCACGTAGTCAGTGGTTCGTAAGGGGTACGATTAATCCGCAAAGAGTTTATGACACAGCCTACAAAAGTAGGATTACCGCATATGCAGACCACGATTCCGTCCCAGACGGGCTAGCGATGGCCGTTTGGAATGATGTAACACTTTTTGACCGTTTGGGAGTTAATTATATTAACGCAGGGATATCTCCAAGCTTTCCTGCTATGGGTTTAGTAAATTGGTACGGCCATATTCGGGATGGAGACGACAATATCATATCTTATGATGGCCTCGGTTACGACGATCTAATCCCGGTTTCCCAGGAATTGCTGTCCTACTGGATTCGTGACCATTTCCCATATCTGGACGGCGAACAGGCGAAGGGCGTGCTGCTGGATTCAGCACGCCACCGGGAAATCGAGTTTAAGACGAATGCAGCACAAGACAAGCTTAAAGATAGTGGGTCCAAAGACGAAGACTGGATGGCATGGGATACCGATGACATGCGGCTGGCTTTTAAAGGTCCAAAGAAATTTCCATCTGGGTTTTATATTGCGGATATACCAGGTGAAGGCAATGCGAACTTATTGGGGCGGGTCTGCAAGGACATCGCTCACGATCTTGGCGAGCGGGAAAGCTCTGTCTGCGATAGTGACACTTGGTCCAACGTTATTTCTGGTTCAGGGGGGCTGCAGAAAAGAGGCCAGGGGAGCTTGCAACTAACTGAAAATAACTCTTTTCAGGGTGGTGTGCGGCTTGATAACGGCACACTTGTGGTCAGCGAAGGAGCTAACCTGGGCGACAGCAATCGCAATGTGATTCTTAATGGCGGGGTATTGCTGTTCAAGATTGAGACAGGTAACCCTGTCACCATATTCCATGAGATCATTGGCAGCGGGACAATTCGCAAAGAAGGAGCCGGAGAATTAAGGCTGAATGGGGTTATGCGTAACTTCACGGGAAAAATTGAAGTTCAGGCAGGCAGACTGGTTGCTAACACAAATCTGGGTACTACTGATATGTCTATCTTTGTTGCCGGTGGTGCAACTTATCAGCCGCCGCCCTAACCCTAGGTTTCGTTGACCTTTGATCGCCAATTCTCATTGGTCGAACAACCCTTTTCCCCAATGAGCAGACTGGCGGGGCTGACTGTGATATCAGCCTTGCTTGAAGTTGCAGGGGTTGTGGTAACATCATCGGTCGAACGAGACTTTCAAAATACGGAGAGAGGGGGATTCGAACCCCCGGTACCTTGCGGTACACACGCTTTCCAAGCGTGCACATTCGACCACTCTGACATCCCTCCTACTTGTTTTTTTGGGAAAAATACCGTAGCATAAACAATATGCCTAAAGAAAAGAAACCCAGGGATAAAGAGGAAACCTCTGGAAAATTGGCCATAAGCTGTACAAGCGGACCGGGAGTTGAGCTTGAGGCTAGGGCAATTGTGCCACTGACCATGGATGCTCCTGAAAGAATCGGCAAGTGGGAATATTCCTGTGAGCCACTTGGAAGAGAACCTACCGAAGAGTTTGAAGTCTCAACAGGAATGTGGCTAGAGCTCATTAAATCAAGGAAGTTGAGTACATTTTGTGGTAAGGTTCTAAGTGAAATCAAATATTCAGGCCAATTACTAGAAACTTCTTTTACGACAGCATCAAGATTGACAAAATCTTTGAAAAGTCTTCTAATCATGGGCTGCATCACACGATGAATATCAGCATCAGGATTGATCAATTTACCAACTGATTCAGCGGTCAAAACAGCACGCATGGCCAATACCAGCTCACTACTAAAATAGAGACGATATTTCGCCCCTAGTTGCATCACATTGAGGGTCAATCTCCCTAGGGAATACTCGGTAAAACCAGAAAAATACCAGTTGCGCAGTATTCTAGCAAGCTCATTCTCAAAGCTAACAACATCCGCACCCCTACCATAAGTAGTCAATTTCAGCAAATATCTAGCCGCTTGTTCATATTTACCAGTAATGAGAAGATAAAGATATAGGAGTAAATTATATTTAACTTTTTCTGATAAATAACCTACCATCCCAACATCAAAGAAGCAAATCCGTGATCGACCAATTACTGTAATATTCCCAGGATGGGGATCAGCGTGGAAAAAGCCATCGACAAAAAGCATTTTTAAAATTGAGCGAGTACCAACATAAGAAAGTTTTTTTACATTGATTCCTTTTTCACGAAGATCTTTACTTCCTTCTAAGTTGATTCCCTCAACGTACTGCATTGTAAGCACCTTCTTTGAAGTATAATTCCAGAAGACCTTAGGAAAGAGTATATATCTTTGTTCTGAAAATTTATTTATAAATTGATCCAAATTACGCCCTTCTTGCTCAAAATCAAGTTCAAGCACGATTGATGCCTTAAATTCATTGATAATTGCTGTTAGCCTATAATGTTTCAATTTGCTCCATCTCTCCAAGAGTGAAACAAACCGGCCAATAATTGTAATATCCTGTAGAATAAGCCTTTGAATGCCCGGTCTCTGCACTTTTACAGCGACCTCTTGCCCGTTCTTTAGTTCAGCTAGGTGTACTTGCCCTAATGAACCAGCGGCAATGGGTTTTTCACTGAAACTCTTGAAAATATCAGAGATATCTTTTCCTAGCTCTGTGCTGATAACTTTTTTGACCTGAGAAAACTCAAAGGCAGGAACACGGTTCTGTAATTTTGATAACTCGTGAGTGATATTTTCAGGGAGCAAATCGCCCCTCAGTGATAATACTTGCCCCAGTTTGACGTAGGCAGGCCCCAGTCTGGCCAAAGTTTTACGAAACTCTTCTGGGAAGGAACCTTCTGGCTGATAATTATAAAAAAAACGAATAATAATTTTTAAAATCCAGATGAAGACAAGCCTAAAAAAGCTGGGTTTTTCAGAAAAACCAGACGAGGCATTAAAATAAGATTGACGACTTACTCGATTAACAACCAAGTCCATGAGTAGCCATAGAGTAGAGGAGACAATGACGAACCCCCTACGAAGTTCTTGGTAGAAACGAAAGATAAACATGGTTAGTTATTATAATATTGGCGACTTGTCGTCAATGACAATATAAAAGAATCCTCCTAGCACTGGTCGTGTCATATTTAATCAAAGTTTCTATTTGCGATGAATAATTCTTGTATAGACCACTTATGATTCGTCATTTCTGTAGCCATTGCTGGGGTGATTTGAATTGGTTTTCCTCCCTCATACTCAGCTAGACTTGAATGTGGAAGGCAGAAATTGTAATAATTAGCAACAAAAGAATTATGTCCCTGCATATATTTGAATTTTTTTGAAAAACCCTGACTTTTACGCTCTATTCTATGATTGTGTTGGCGAAGAGTCAAATTATTCCTTTCTACAGCAAAGGTGTTCATCTGATGACTTACTGAAGAGTTTGCAATATATTCATCTAGTAGCTTTTGATCACCAAAGATTAGAGATTTGTCAACTTCCTTACATCTCCCTTTTTCTATTCTCTTAATTATTTGCCCATAACATAGAGATTTGGGTGATTGAAGCTTTCTAGTCATTGAGTCAAATTTACCATAAACTGAAAGAATGGCATCACTATATCCCTCATATCCATCAGAGGTAATCAAGAATTTATCTTCCCTCTTTGGCTTACTTCTTGTTTTTACCTTGGTCAGTAACTTTCTAGCATTCACTGAGGTCCTCTTGCCTGTTATATGCGCTAAAATGAGCTTTTCTACAGGCAATACTGCAGTAAAAGTCCAGATATCCCCTATTTCATCACTTAATCGCTCAGTCTCTGATAGATTGTATTGTTTTTTAAAGACAAAACCCCAATGCTCGTCTAATTGAATTTCATTGAAAGACAGGTTTTTGTATATATTTTTTTTCAACTTTTAGTGAATCTTCACCTGCTGCTTTAACCCAAGCAAGAACTGTATCCTTGCTGATACCAAAGACTCTTCCGGTAGCTCTAATGCCACAGCCCTCAACTGTGTTTTGTAATACCCGAGTAATGGTTTCTTTGCTTTTCTTGCGACGAAAAAAAATAGTGCCTTTATTCTCTGAAAAGCATCTACCACAAGCGGTGCACTTTAAATAGGCTATTTGTTTGTACTTACCAGACATATAAGCAAAGCGCACATTTCCTTCATTTACCTTATGATACTTATGGCAGTCTGTATTTTGACAGCTAAAACCACTTGTATCAAAGGTATATTTTCTTTTGTTCATAATGAGACATAACCTTAATTTAAGAGAGATAAGTCAATTCCTTTTTTAATTGGAAACTTTGATTAAATATGACACGACCCTAGCACTCAGCTATTTTGCGCTTTGCACTTTCCATATTCATATTATACATGGTTATGGACAAGATTAATATGTCAAGCTATATAAGCGCAAAATACTATAATTGCCTAGCACTCCTATCATCCGAGGAGGTTGGAAAGGGACTCATTTTGCATGAAAAGAAGACCAAAAGCATGCCCAAAAACCGACCCAAACTTCGCAAAATAGGATGTCTTTTTCTATTTTTCACCTTTGAACTTAGTTCTTTCCCATCCACTTTTCCAGACATAAAGAAACAAAGCGTTGACTTAGAAATTATGAAAAAAATAATGTCTTCAGAGTGAACTTAGCAATGCAATTTCTATTTTACGTGGTGGGTATTGTTGCCTTGAGCATGGGCGGGTATACCGTATTTAACTACTATCGAATGGTGCACCTTGGTCAGGCAGAGGTCATCAAATCTTCACTTTTTTTTAAGCTGAAAAGTGTATTGGTGAATGTTCTCCTGCAAAAAAAACTTTTCAAAAAGCCAATACGTGGGTTCTTCCATGTCATTATTTTTTATGGTTTCTTAATCTATGGAGTGCATACCACGAGCCAAATTATAGGAGGTTTTTTAGGAGATTATTATTTTTATATCCCAACAATTTTTGGAGCTCAGGTTGAACATGCTTACGATCTCGTCCTCGATATTTTTTCTTTGCTTGTTTTATCTGGCTTGGTTTTCTTTGCCTCTCGCAGATGGTTATTGAAAGCTCCCGAATTAGATCGTCCGTCTTTACAAAGTTTTATAATTATCAAGTTAATTGCCCTTCTTATGATTTCTACACTTATAGGGGAATCTGCAAAATCTATTATTCTATCACAAGGCTCTCTAAACCCAATTCGGTCATTTATTGTTAATTTATATCATTCTTATGGTCTGGTTGACTATGCCCCCCATCTTTTCAAAGTTGGTTGGTGGACCCATATTTTAACGGTATTTGCCTTAACTATTTATGTGCCCCGTTCTAAGCACGCCCACTTGATTTGGGCACCATTAAACTATTTTTATGCAAGACCAACCCCCCGTGGAGCTATTCGTTTTCTTGATGTAGAAAATACTGAATTATGGGGAGCTTCTAACGTCAACGAGTTCTCGTGGAAAAGTCTAATTGATGGTCTGTCCTGCATTGAATGTGGTCGATGCCAACTTGAATGCCCCGCCTCGCAAACGGGAAAAATATTATCACCTAAAAGTATCATGGTCGACCTAAAACACGCGTTTATGGAACAGATGCCGAAAGTGCAAGCGGCGAAAAAAGAGAATAAAGACATTAGTGAGAATCAAGAAATTCGTGTTATTGATAATTACACTTCGACAGAGGCATTGTGGGCTTGCACAACTTGTTACGCTTGCGTGGAGGCTTGCCCTGTGGGTAATAATCAAGTTGATTCCATTATTGAAATGCGTAGGTCTCTTGTCTTAAATGAAGGTGCACTTCCCACTGAATTGCAAGGAGCACTCACCAATATAGAAAATCAGTCAAACCCATGGGGTGTCGGTTCTCACAAGCGAGAAGAATGGGCAGAAGGTTTGGATATTCGGACCATGGCGGAGTGGAAAGAAGCGGGAGAGCAGCCTGATGTTCTTTTTTGGGTAGGTTGTGCGGGTGCCTTTGATGACAGAAATAAAAAAATTGTTCAATCTTTTGCCGAGCTAATGAAGAAGGGCGACATTAAATTTGGCATTCTCGGAAACGAAGAAAATTGTACAGGAGACTCTGCCCGAAGAGCTGGTAACGAATATCTTTTTCAAATGATGGCGCAAACAAATATTGAGACAATGAATGGTTATGGCGTGAAAAACATTGTAACTTCTTGCCCTCATTGCTTTAATACTATTAAAAATGAGTACCCTCAGCTAGGCGGAGAATACAATGTGGTGCACCATAGTGAATTTCTTGATAAGCTCCTCGATGAGGAAAAATTAAATGTTGATCAAGAAAAAGCGAAAAAATTTTCTCAGGTTGTATATCATGATTCGTGCTATTTGGGAAGATATAATGACAATTATTCATCTCCACGTAATGTTTTAGAAAAAGCAACGGGTAGAAAGGTTGTTGAGGCGATGGACCACCACAGTAAATCACTTTGTTGTGGTGCTGGTGGTGCACAAATGTGGAAAGAAGAAGAAGATGGTGATGAGAGAGTGAATACGAGAAGAACAAAACAGCTTTTAGCCACAGAGACTTCGACAATCGCTGCTGCTTGCCCATTTTGCATGACAATGATTACCGATGGTGTGAATGCCGAAGAAAAAAATGAAATGGTAACAACCCTTGATATTTCTGAAATTTTAAAAAAGAGCATTGTTGAGTAAGCAAAATGCCTACAAAAATTCACTCAACAGCAATTGTTAGTCCTGAGGCAAAACTTGGTATTGATGTTGAGATCGGACCCTATTCAATTGTCGGACCCTCCGTTCAAATAGGAGATAAATCTCAGATTAGCTCACACGTCAGAATTGTGGGCAATACCCAAATCGGAAGAGAGAACCGTTTTTTTCACGCATGTTCTATAGGGGAAGAAGCACAAAGCACCCAATTCAACGATGAAGATGGACGCGTAATCATTGGAAATAATAATGTTTTCCGTGAATACTTTACAATCCATCGTCCAAGCCAAAATGATGGGTTGACTAGAGTCGGTAATGGTTGCTACTTTATGACGTGCTCGCATATTGCCCATGACTGCACAGTCGGTAATTCTGTTATCATCGCAAATAGTACATCTTTAGGCGGGTTTGTTACCGTCGGGGAACATGCATTTATTTCAGCTTTTGTTGGTATTCATCAATATTGTAGGGTTGGTAAATGTAGCATGACAGGGGCGAGCTGCAAAGTTGTTCAGGATATACCTCCTTTTGTTATGGCCACAGGGAATCCAGCTGCAGCGGACACATTGAATACCCTAGGTATGAGGCGCATGGGAATCACTTCTGCATCCCGTTTGGCTTTGAAAAGAGCGTTTAAGTTCGTTTACCTCAACGAAAAGAGTTTCACAAATGGGGTGAACGATATTAAGGTGCAACTCCTGACCAAGATAGAAGAGAAAGAAGAGGCCTATCGACTAGTCAAAGAGTTTATAGAATTTATTTTGTCCGCCAAAAAAAGGGGAGTGATTGGCGAAGCCAAATTCTCCTAAGAACCATTGCGAAAAAACTAAATTTGTGAACTAATTTTTTGCCAGAAACTCTCCCCTTGTGCGTAGGGCAATTGAAAACCATACATTTCAGCCAGTGTCATTGCAAAATCAATGAACGTTTTGCGAACACCTAAACTTCCTGTATTATAAGGTTTAAAGAGTTTAGAAAAAATGAGAATGGGAACATATTCTCGTGTGGATATTTTTCCTTCTTTCGTTTGATCACTGGGTTGATCTCCTAAAATGACCAGAACGTCATCTGGGTACATGCCATCTTTGAATACGGGGATGTATGATTCAATTCCCTCAAGAAAGCTTGCGTAGGATGTAACTTTATCCATTCCTGTGTCAACATCAAAATAACTATTATTATATTCTACAAAAATTATTTCTCGAGATTGTTGCCCCTTCTCGCGCCTTAAGAGCAGAAAAATCGCCTTTTCTAAATTTTCTAAATAGTTATTGGTTCGATAGGTGTCTAAAAACCCGATGTCATTAAAATAATCAGAAACTTTGCCAACAGAATAGATATCAACATTCCGGACGCTTAATGCATCTAAAACTCCTAGCTCGGGAATTGGCATAGGAAATACTTTTTCTTTATTAAATAAAACTTTTGGCTTCCCAGCTCCTGAACAAGGTTTAGCAACAAGTCTCATAATTTTGTGTCGATCACACATTTTTCGAATTTTAAAGCATAATTTATAAAGGTCAACAGGAGAGATAATATCTTCATGAGCCATAATCTGTATCGAACCATCGGGGGCTGCATGGATTATTGGTTTTTTTGTTTCCAAATGCTCTTGAAAATACTTTGCTATGACAGAATAACTTGAACCAAATTTTCCATTTAGGAATTTTTGTTCAGAGATGTGTGAAAATTGATGAAGCACCTCTTCTGGGATATCATCGGTGTAGATTGTCGGCGTAATATTCGTGCTCACTCCCATCATTTCCCAATAAGCAATTAGTTTATCTTTACCCGAAGAACGGGGCTTGATTTTCCCGTAAAAACCTTCTGTTTCATGAAGACGATGAACATTTTTTATAAAGGTGATATTTCCGAAACCAAGTTGGGACAAATAAGGTAAACTTAAACCATCTACAAATTCAGAAACATTCGTTAGACAATTAACATCATAATCATCATAGTCAAAAGAATCAGGAAGCGAACCAGCTCCAAGAGAATCCACAATAATGATAATCGTTTTGGCGACACTTTGATACACTCAATATTTCCTATACGCTTCTTTTAGTTTCCCTCAAATTTGTATTTCATCTTTTGCTTCAAGTGTAATCTTTTGGTAAGCATCATTCCCAGAATGAAGTTTTTAACTTTGTCTCTAAAACTACAAATTTTTGAATAATTGTCATTATATCTTCCCAAATATACCCACACCTTTCATGCTCTTGCCCGAAACCTGTAAAGTAAAGAAGCCTTCTGTTTGTGGGAGTAATGCTCGTGGCAATAACAAATTCTCTTCGACGTTCTCTTCAGCAAAAGTCGGACCCCCACAACAATGCGACCTACTATTGTCTGTAGGTAGACTCGTCGCTTTGATAGATATTCCGAAATAATCAGTAATTTCTCAAATACTCGGTGGGAAACCGAGCTCGTTTGAATGCTTGGCTAAAAAAACCAAGCCATTAGCCCATTTCTGGGTAAGGCCAATTTACCTAACCCTGATTGGATTCTCTTACTTTTCGCCCGAACCTAACCGAAGTCTCCTCTTTAATTAGAGGCGAAAGGGATAACTAACCTCTCGCATAGGCTACGACTATGCAAAAAGCACACATCTTTTGTAAAGTATTTATTAGTGAAGAAGTGGGAGAGAGAAGGATGATAGTACCCCCCTACGACCATCATTAGTTGGTTCAGAATTGGTTCAAATCAAGTTATTTGGTTCAAAAGGCTTGGGTTTACTGGTAGAGCAAGTGAAAGACATTTTCCTAAAAAAGGTGCATCAAAAGGCCGACGTTAAATCATCAAATAAAACAGAGGTTCCTAATGAAGCACCCTTCTCAGGTTATTTGTCTAAACAGGTATTCGGCAGTAATGCGAAATAGTAAAGACAAAAAGTTATACAGAATGCAAATGGTTCATTATGCCAAGAAGCATGGTTTCAAGCCAACAGCCAGAATGTTTAAAACGACTGTAAAAACAGTAAAAAAGTGGTTTCGTAGGTTTGAATCAGAGAAATACGTTGGCTTGGAAGACAAGAGCCACGCTCCACACTACTCACCACATGCAATCACAGACTTTGAAAAGGCTTATGTTTGCTTTCTTAAAAAGAAACGTCGAGGCTTTGGTGCTCAGGAACTGAAGAATGTTTACCAACTAGACTTGAGTGTCAAGGCCATTCGCAGAGCGTGGAGGGAGCAAGCACTCTTGAAAAAAAAGCGTAGAAAACATAAAACGAAGCAAAATTTGCGTGAAATTAAGAAATTATGGGGTTTATTTAAGCAATTTGACGTAGATACGAAGCATTTATACGATATTCCTGAGCTTTGGCCTTATATTCAGGAAAATATTGTACCGAAATATCAATATACCTTCAGAGAAGTTTTTTCTGGCTTACAATTTCTAGCTTTTGCAGATGAGTATAATATGGCATACTCTTGTCTGTTTATGGAGGTAATTTTAGATCATCTTGTAAAATCAGGGGTTGATTTAAAGAAAAATAATACGAGAGGGCAAACAGATAATGGCTCAGAGTTTATTGGTGCTTGGAATAAAAAAGGAGATTCGGAGTTTACAAAAGTATTAGCCAGTTATGGTGTGCCACACCAGACGATCCCTGCTGGAGCGCATACTTGGCAGTCTGATGTTGAAACGACTCATAGATTGATTGAGGATCACCTTTACCTGAATGAAACGTATAATTCAAGAGAAGACTTTCTCAACAAAGCTGGCTCCTATCTATTGATGTTCAATTCAATAAGAAAAAATTCTTACAAAGAGAATAAATCGCCCTGGCAGCTGATCCGAGAGGAAAGCACAACTATTGACAAACAAATATTAAATTTACCACCGTTTCGACTGGACTATTTATTTCAAAAGATGCCAATGGTCGTAGGGGGGTACAATCCTATTCTCCATCCCTTTATTAGTGAAGAAGCTGCGAATCAATTATACTCCATACGGCGAAATTGACCAAGCTCACTCTGGCAAATTGGGATGCTCTGTAGGTACGATTGATACAGATTATAGTGATTGCACAGGCACTTGGACTAAAATTTGGGATGTCACTGAAGGAAAAAATGCAGGAGTTGTCCAAAAATTCACCGGCCAGGAGTACGACCCTGAGAATTCTCTCTACTACTACAACGCACGTTATTACGACCCCAGCATAGGCATATTCACCACGCGGATACGATCGTTCCCGATGAACACGACCCGCTGTCGTACAACCGCTATATGTACGTCAGGGGTAACCCGATCAAATACACCGACCCGAGTGGGCATGGTTGGGCGAGCTTTTGGAGAGGTGTTGGTAATTTCTTTAAAGGTGCTGTGAAGGTTATTAGTACAGCGATCTCTGTAATAGCAAGCCCGATCACGGCGATTGTTGCTGGTGTGCATTCTGCGATAACAGGGGCAAGTTTTTCTTCAACGTTTAATAGCCATTTTAGTGGGGTGACCGCTGCAGCCGGTGCGATTATTTCAGCTCCTGCTGCTTTGAATCCACTTCTAACAGGTGCCATTAGTGCACTTAGATGAAGACAATGTGGATTACCGCCTTGATGTGAATTGAAAGATGCTGATTAAAAGAATCTTACTCTTCACTTTACTCCTCGGTCATTTTTCCTGTTTTGATGTCGTTCATGATGAGAACCAGATTAAAGTCAAAATTGAGCTTTCAAAGACTCTGAGTGTAGTTCGCATTGGTGAGCTAGAATACCAAAATATAGGTGCAGGTGCTACATCAGAACCCCAAAGTTTAGATGGTGGTATCTATCGTGTCACTGCCACCACAGAAGATGGTATGCAATATAGCCAAGAAAATGTGTCATTTTTGGGTAGATTTCTAAAGTTTTTAGTTGTTTTTTAAACAGACGGCTCAATAGAAATTCGCAGAGAATAATCCACCAGCTCCGCCGTGCTTTCGACTAACAGCCTGCGCCTAACTTGCTCAAGGCAAGTTGGGTGAACGGTGCTTATGATAAGCTGTTTCACTCGCCACCCGTGCAACGGTGGCACGCATTTCACTATCAGCTGAGGCTACTGGCTCAACTGATAGCGAACAGCAAACATCTTTGTTTGCTTGCTTACTCATCAAAAATAAACAAAACCAGGTAAGTATTATCATGATTACGGAAACAAACAAATCCTCACCACCAGTGGAGATTGAGACTGTGGTTTAACCCCCTAAAACTGGACACTTTATTGTGTTAAATTTAGGAGGTAAAACTATGATTAAAAGACAAAGATACAGTAAGGAAGCAAAAGAGAGATTGGCTTTGGAGATGATTTCAGGTCAGACTAGCACGGCAGAAATATCTAAGAGAGAGATGATTTCAGTCGCAACTTTATCGAGATGGAAGCGACAGCTGGTTTCCGAAGGCTTTGAAGATAAAAATGGGGTTGAGTTAGAATTGAGAAAAAAAATTTCCTATTTAGAATCGGCCTTATCTGACTTAATGATAGAAAATCAGATTTTAAAAAAAACGGAAAAACTTCTTCAAGAATACAGGCAAAAAGAGAAATTATCAAGAATAGCCTCAGCACAGAATTTGGGATCACAAGGAGTTGCAGAGTTATGAAACTAGAAAAGTCAACTTATTATTATAAGTCGAAGGAGAAGAAAGATGATTCAACGATTCTAAAATCTATCCATGAAATTAGTGATCAATTGAACCAAGTAGGTTATATCTCGATGACGCAAATTCTAAAAGATAGAGGCTTTACAATAAATAAGAAGCGAGTTTACCGAATTATGAAAGAAAATAGACTTTTATGCACTAAAAAGGTGTTTTTGAAGCCAAAAACTACCCAATCTAAGCATAATTTCAGAAAATATCCCAATTTGATTAAAAGTGTGCAAGCTGATCCCTTCAAGGTAATTGTTGGCGATATAACCTATTTTGATATTAATTCGAAAGACCACTATTTAGCTTTGCTCATGAGGCTTATGAGTCGCCGTATCGTAGGAGCGGCCATTTCTGATAAAAATAACACCCAACTGGTCATAGCAGCCTTTCTTTCGCTTAAAAGAGAAATAGGAGATTTACAAAATTACTACCATCATACTGATGCTGACGTCAGATATTGCTCAAATGAGTATATCGCTCTATTAGAAGAAAGTAGAATCAATATTTCCATGTGTCGTGGTAATGTGTATGAAAACGCTCATGCCGAATCATTGAATAAAACAATTAAATATAAAGAAATTAATTTATCAGAATATCAAAACTTTGAAGAAGCTCAAAAAAGTATCTTCAGGTTTATCCATCTTTATAATACGATGAAGCCACATTCAGCTTTAGGATGGGTGACACCTCAAAAATATGAGGAGAAATATCTAAAAGAATAAGAAAAAGACTGTCCAGTTTTAGGGGGTTAAACCACTGTCTTTGGTCAAATTACGTATAACTGTAATTTCAGAAGATTTAATCTGCGGGGTTTGGAGTCTGAAATAAGGAGAGTTTTTTATTGTAGTCTTATCTTATAATTTGGGGAAAGTCATGAAAAAACTAATTTCTAAAATTAACTCTACGAGTGACAAATAATTTCATAACGATCATATTTCCTGCACAGCCTTGGAATAGCTGTCAATTATTTTTGTCAATTAGGAATAAAACTATTTACACCACTTCAAATTAAAGAATTTTGGAGCGTGTGGCCAGATAGCTCAGTCGGTAGAGCAGAGGACTGAAAATCCTCGTGTCGGGAGTTCGATTCTCTCTCTGGCCATGTTTTGTTTAATCACTTTTTGATAAATTTGATTTTTGTTTGAAAAAAATATGTAATTCTTCTGACGTTGTCAAGTACCTCTGGTGGTGATGATAAGAGAATCCCCGCTTGATCCACGTGGTGCTTTGCTCTCTTCAGTCGTGGATGTTTTTTCAGCAAATAAGATATCCCAAGATTATTATGCAGCTTACCACGGATATCTCTACTCAACTTTTGTTTTTTGAGCAAATTTTTTATGAATTGAATTGATTTGTTCACCTCCCCTTTTTTTATCATTGTAACCGACTGTGATAAAGCAGGAGTACCATTGTACAATGTGAGAATAAATTGATCCCACACGATTTGGTCGTATGGCTTATGCCACGAAAGAGGTGTTCCAGTTTGATATTTTTTGGATGGCTCAGAAAAATTGTAATATTCATATGGCATGACAACGGGTACTTTCAGACGAAGGTGGTAGATACTTTGGCAATGCAGAGTCAAAAAGAACAGAGATGAATAAAGTATGAGCAAAAATAACCTTTGACTTGACATGTAAAAACCACCCTCTTCAAATTGGCATATGTTTTTGTGGGTAGGTCTGGGTAATCCGGGTAAAAAATACTCAACAACCCGCCACAATCTTGGAATTTTTGTTCTTGGCAACTTATGCCCAGAATATATTGAGAAAAAAAACAAACGTCTCAAGTGCATTGAATACATCCAAAATATTTATCCTTCTGTAAAGATTATTTTTCCTCAAACTTATATGAATGGCTCAGGCTCTTCTGTGAAAAAAGTATGTAATTTTTACAATATCCATATCAATAATGTTGTTGTTTTTCACGATGAAATTGAGCTGCCTGCTGGAGATTTTGACTATAAGTTTGGAGGAGGGCATCGGGGGCACAATGGTCTTAGGGATATCATTTTTCACATGGGTAGCCCCGACTTCCACAGAATTCGACTTGGAGTCGGCAGACCTGAGTGTACCAATCAAAATATTGCTGATTTTTTGTTAGAGCAAACTTCTCTCAATGGGTTTATTCAAGAAAAAGACATTATTAATCTCTTAAAGACGAAGAACCTTTTAATACTTCCCTGAATATTATCTTTAAGATGATGCTCCCTGCTAAAAAACTGCCCTTAATGGTTCCGCTAATTTTTGATTGCCCTATTCTTTTACGGTATGAAACAGGAACCTCAACGATGCGTAACTTCTTTTTGAGAGCCCGTATTTGCATTTCAACAGTCCAACCAAAATTTTGGTTCTCCATTTTGAGTTCATCCAACTTTTTTTTTTGAATTGCTCGAAATGGCCCTAGGTCAGTTTGTTTCCCACTCCAAAAAAACCGAATAAGAAAGGTTGCCAACCAATTACCAAAGCGAGCCTGAGGCAGGAGTGCACCCTTCTCGCTACATCCCAATATACGGGAACCTATCACAAAGTCAGCCTTATCTCGAAAAATTGGCTCAAGTATCTTGGTCATCTCCTGAGGATGGTCAGAATAATCACCGTCAATAAACACGACAATATCAGTTGTTTTTGAAACTTCTTTTAATGCTCGAAGACACGCAGCTCCATAGCCCCTCTTGGGTTCAAAAACCACCCGTGCACCAGCCTCTCTAGCTAGCTTAGAAGTTTTATCTGTAGAACCATTGTCACAGACAATCACACTCAATGCATAGTCGCCCAAAGGTAGGTCTGAAATAACTTGTGTGATTGACGATTCTTCGTTTAAAGCGGGTATAATCACCGAAACGGAAAAGCTCACTATCGTATCATTATGTTACGATAGGCTTTACCGTGATCTTACCATCATGCAGTTGGAGCTCCAATTTTTTTTGCAGATCAATTTTCTGAACACTTCGAATAATTTTTTCATTTTGATAGGTAATACTGTAGCCCCTTTTAAGTGTAGCGATAGGAGAAAATGCGAGTAGTTTTTCTTCTAAAGTGGTATAATGTTGCTGATTTTTTTGTAATATTTGACTAAAAAGGTAATAAGGTAGAGCCAAAGAGTTTAGTGTTTCAGAAAGAAGCGTAATTTTTTCACGAAAGCCATGGGTTAGTCTAGCCTCAAGCTCATCCATTCTATGTTGATAGTTTTCCATAATGGATAGTGGTTCTTGAAAAATTCTGCTATGAGAAATCCGTTTCAGTTTCTCTTGAAAAATATCAAACACTGCTTTTAATTTTTGATTGAGCCTGAATTCGACACCTTGCAGTGATAGCAATAAGTCAGCAACGACGGGGAGAGCAATTTTTGCCGCATCAGTGGGGGTTGCTCCTGCTTGGTCTGCGACATCATCGGCAATAGGATGGTCAATTTCGTGACCAATCCCTGTGAGTACGGGTATGTCACATTGAAAAATTGCTCGTGCAACCTTTTCGTCATTGAAAGGCATCAGATCTTCTGTGCTACCTCCCCCTCTACTCAGTAAAATGATATCACAACCATATTTTTTCTGGCGAAGTTCACGAAAGGCATTCTGAATTGAATCAGCCGAAAGCTCCCCTTGCATTAACGCAGGAGCAATTAAGAGATTAACATGAGGATATCTATCGGCAACTTGCTTGAAGATATCTTTTATTGCTGCAGTTTTGAGCCCTGTGATAATCCCTATTTTTTGTGGTAACAGGGGTAAATTCTTTCTCAAATGAGGGTTAATAATACCCTCTTTCGCAAGGTTCCGACGTAATTCTTGAATCTGCAATAACAAGTTACCCGCACCTACCTTGTGAAGACTTCTTGCATTAAAATTATAGACACCCCCTTGATAATAAAGCTTAATGGAACCGACCACCTGAACTTCATCACCAATTTTTGGTTCAAACAAAAGACTTTGGTTATAGGACCTAAAAAAAGTGCACTTCAAGATAGCATTTTTCGAAGACTGCGTCGATTTTTTTGATGGTAAAGTTTCTGAGGACTTATCTTTTAAAGTGAAATAGAGATGACCCGAAGTTGCTTTCGCCCATTCCGTAATTTCGCCAACAACAGCAATATTTTGGAGCTCTTGTTTAGCAAGACTCGCACCAACAAGATGAGTTAGGCTGTTGACACTATACGGCTGTTCATTTTGAGGAAGAACAGATGGTTCCAGCACCTCTACTACTACTCAGGAGTAGTCACATCACTTTGTTGTTCTTGATCATCACCAGTATACCCAACTGGATCTTCCTGGTCAGTTTCTGTTTCAGCTTCAGTAGCTTTAGTTTCAGTTTTTTGATCGCTTGTAGTAGCACTACCATCACTCAGAAACTCCAAGTTTGTTTGGGGAGGCTCAGCATCGACAATAATTGACTCTTTCGCAATCAACGATTCATTACCAGCACGATCAACCGACTTGGCTTCAATGTCATATTTGCCGTCACCCGTGATTGTAATCGGCTCAGCATAAGGCTGAAAACCCTCTTCATTACTTAATTTTACATAAATAGAGGAGACACCAGAACCCTCGTCGGTTGCTTTTAGAATAAGCTTGTTATTTTTAGGAGAATATTTCTTATCGCCACTTTCCTTCAGAGTTTTGCCAAAACTAATACGAACAGTCGGCGGAGTTGCGTCAGTAATAATTGTGATTTCCCTCGCTTCTGAAACATTCCCTAAGTTATCGATAGCTCGGTATATAACAGTTTTCTCACCAGGCGAATCCAAAGGAACAGCGGCAGAATAGGTACCAAACTCCTGAGTTTCGCCATTCTTTATATAGTATTGAATTGCCTTAACTCCAGAATAATGGTCTGTTGCCTTGATATAAAGCTGAGGGTTTTTTGGACCCGGCACAAATAAACTTCCCTTCACTTTGATGAAGGAGACATTGCTTGATAAAAAAGTGCTGGGTGGAGTATCGTCAATGATAACGGTAACTACGTTTTCAAACTCCATATTACCCACGAGATCAAGCGAACGGTAAGCTATTTGATGCTGACCCTCTTCTGAGATGGTGATAGGTTCAGAGTAGAGCCGATATTCAGATTGGTCAATTTTATATTCAATCTTACTTACTGAAGAAACTCTTTCTGCCGCAGAAAGCCTGATTCTTGTATTTGACCTCGCATAGGTAATATTTCCATCGGAGTAAAACGAGGGAACACCTCTTTGAATGCTCGCTCTAACAAGAGCGACTTCTTCTTCTTCTTCACTCTTTTCTTTGGTGGTTACCACCTCCTCGTCTACGGTGGCTTCTCCTCCCTCTGCTGCTGTATCTCCCGAATTAATTTCTAAATTTTGATCTTCTTCTCTTTTCTCTTTGTTGATTATCACCTCTTTGTCCGCAACGTCCACAGCAGTTCCTCCCTCTGTTGCTGTATCGCCCGAATTAATCTCTGAATTTTTAGGCTCTTGAGCATGCACGACCGCCACAAGCAACATAGAACAAAAAAACAAAGGGAGACTCAAACCTCTTCTTGTTCTCTTTTCATTAAAAAAATATATCATCTTAAAATCCTCTCTTGGGGACAGTATTTTTATATCTGTTAATACGTCAACTAATTATGTGTTTGCTTTCTATTTTTTGGTAAGAGGAGCTTGAGCTTGTGCGGGAACTAGGATTTTTCTTGCTTTTCTGTGTTCTTCTTTGTTTATGTCTTATTATGAAACGATTTATGAAAAGTGATAGAGATCAAGTTATGCTGTTTTCGCATACTATAGCAGACAATTTAGAAGAAAATCACGAGGTTTATGCCTTTGCTGCCTTGTTAGATAAAATTCCTATGAAACCATTTCTTTCTAAGTACTCAAAAGAAGGGGGTCGGGCTTACCATCCGGTTATAATGCTGGGATGCCTTTTTTATGGCTTTCATCGTGGATGGAGAAGCAGCAGAGAATTACAAAAAGCCTGTGAAGAGAACGACGCCATGCGTTATTTAGTTGGTGGTCATAAAGTAAAGTTTCGGTCTATTGCTGAATTCCGTGTTAATTTTGGTAAAGAAATTGGCGAAGTTTTTAATTACTCTGTATCTTTGCTATCCCACAAAAAGAAAAATATTGGTACTGATGTTAAGGTAGATGGAACTAAAATCAAAGCCAGTGCTGCTGACGATCAAACATACAAAAAGTCAGATTTAGAGGAACGTAAAAGAGCTATACAGCAAGAGATCTTAGAGTATCTACGCTCAGGTAGAGAATTAGATATTGAGGAAGATAAACTATATGGTAAAGACAACAGTGGCTATGAGCTTAATCCTGAAGAGGTAGATACGGTCATTGAGGAGTTTATTCGCTTACAAAAAGCGAGTGAAAAGGCAAAGAGAGAGTCATTAAAAACAGCAGAAGGAAAGCAAAGTGAACCAGCCGAGTTTTCTACATCTGTTGAAAAAGATTCTTCAGAAACTATAGAAGGTACACAGGATATAGAAGCTCTAAAAACAGGAGAAAAAGAAGTTGAGGTCTTTTTAGAAGATACAACTAATTTTCATGCTAACGAGCCAGAATTATTGATAAATGAAGACCAGGCTGCAGAGGATAATGATTCTGTTATGCTTAGGAAAGCTCAAAAGTATGTTACGATCAGTAAAAGTCTGGAAGAGAATCAAGAGTCTGCTTCTGATTCTAAAATAAATCTTACTGATCCAGATGCTAAATTCATGAAACGGAATGGTAAAATTTCTCAAAGCTACAACATTCAAGTTACCTCATCAGAAGGCTATATTTTGGCAGCTGACATTGCTGAAGCTAATTCAGAAAATGATTTAGAACAATTAGCTCCTACCCTTTCTAAAGCTGAGTCAAACACAGGGACCAGTATACAGACAGCTTCTGCAGATTCGGGTTACTTTCATTCAAGTGGTTTGGAATACCTGGATTCAAAAGGGATCAATGGTTTTATACCTTCACCTGATCAGGTAGCCAAAGAAAGAAAAGGAGAAGGGGATTCAGGTTATGAAGCTCATCAGTTTAAATATGACGAGGATGATGATTCTTGGGTTTGCCCCGAGGGTAAAACCTTAGAATTTCATAATGAATCTGTGAAAGATAAAAAGAAATATACTCATTATCATGGTAAACCTCCTGACTGTGTCATTTGCCCTGCCAGAGAACAATGTTGTACGAGCGAAGAAGAGTTACGCAGAGGTTATCGCAAATTGTCAGTAGACTCTGGTTTTGCTTTAAAACATGAAATGATCAAGAAGATGAATTCAGAAGAAGCAAAGTCTTTCTATAAAAAGCGAGGTTCTGAAATTGAACCCATTTTTGGAATTTTGAAACAAGCCAAAAAGTTCAGAGAATTCTTGCTCAGAGGCAGTAAAAAGGTTCAAATAGAGGTAAAAATCGCAGCTACAGCATTTAATTTTGGCAAAATGGTACGAGAACAACTTGCATAAACTATAAATTCCTTGACATATTTGAAAAATGAGACTGACGCAGCAAATATCTCATAAAATGCACTGAAAAATCCTAGTTCCTGCACAAGCTCAGAGCCTCAAAGTTACATTTGAAATGTTTTTATTTTTAAATGAGTAAGTGGAACACTTATTTGATCCTAACCCTGGTATTGTGGACAGTCATGTCCTATTAAATAGTAAAACTGTTTTCTTTGTTCTTGTTTGGGAGACGCTCGACCCGCGTCCCAAACCCTCTGGGGCTCATTTTTGCAAAGCTTCTTCATCATTGAGGTTTTCATATGAATCTAGGGCTGACTTGGTACCTGGTTCCATTGAAAATTTATAATCTTCTTTACTTTTTAGAGGTTTCTTATAGAGTATCTCAGTTTGATTTTTAGATGGTTTCTTGCCGATGGATGTGCAAAAAAAAATTGTTTTTTATTCCCTGGTTTTCTTGTGTTCTCTTGATTGTTCTCTTGATGCTAAAGAGAGAGCACCCGAGTTCACGCATCAAAAAGCATCTGAGTGGATTAACTCCCCACCACTGAGACTTACCTCCTTGAAAGATAAAGTTGTTCTTCTTGATGTCTGGACTTTTGATTGCTGGAATTGCTATCGCTCCTTTCCGTGGTTAAAAACAATTGAAAAGAAGTTTAGCAAAAAACTTCAAGTAATCGGTGTGCACGCCCCAGAGTTTGACCACGAGAGGGTTATCCGAAACGTAAGAAGAAAGGTTGAGTTGTTTGGGTTAACTCATCCCGTTGTGATTGACAATGATTTTTCCTACTGGCGGGCTTTAAATAATCGTTATTGGCCTACATTTTACTTGATTGACAAAAACGGCTACATCCGGGAATCATTCGTAGGGGAGACCCACGTGGGAACTCAAAAAGCGAGAAATATTGAGTCTTCTATACAGAAATTATTGACTGAGTAATTTTTGGTGTCAAAAATAACAGCTACGAATGGATATCAGTCAAGAATTCAATTATTTAATCAGACCTCGCAAAGTTTGCCTGTGTAACAATGTGAGTGAAAAAGATATTGCTGTAGCGTATCAAAAAGGTGCTAAAACACTGCCCACGATTATAAAAAAAACCAAAGCAAGTACAGATTGTGGTACGTGTTTAGATGAATTAACAAAGATCGTGAATTATTTGGGAAATCGTGAAAAAGAAAAGCGAAATCCTACATTTTTTAGATGATTTATTCAAAAAAAAATACGATACCCATGATGGGCTTGTTTCATATTTTAAAATATTTTTTGGATAATTCATTCAAACAAAAATCATGCTGCACATGATGGGTTGATGTCGTACTTTAAACTTTTTGGCATCATTTTATACGTAGGATGTTTCTCTTTTCTATTTCCTCAGGAGAAGAGCTTAAATGAAGAGCGGTATCTCAAATATAAACCACGAGACATTCAAAGTACAATTGATGCTCTGAAAGACCAACCCCAAGAGCTAATTAATAATTTAAAGAAAAAGTTGAGCCAATTCTACTTAGATGATCCTTCACAAAAAAAGATACAGGCACGCAAGAAAATTAACTATGGAATCTACAATTCAGAAGCAAATGAAATTGAATTTTTAAATACAAATTCCCGCAGGCTACAAGTCCGTAAGATAACTAGGGAAAAAATAAAAGGTTTTTTATTAAAAGAAGCTCTGCCTCTGTTCATGATGCATAAGGCCATGGCAAAAAATCTATTAAAAATACCGCTACCTAAGCCTTATGAATCTAAATTTCATTTTACACAAGCTCTTCGTTATCGAACACTCCACCTCACGCCTGATATTTTTACATCAAAAAAAAGACTAGAGTTGCTAGATGAAGATGATCCACAAATTAATCTGGCGAATCAATATCAGACAAACAAAGATAGTATAAAACAAACAGAGAAAGAGATCAAAGAATTAAAAGAAAAAAATATCGTATTAGATGATTCACTGTACTTTTCAAAAGAAAAAAGTGAAATTCGCAAACAAATATTCTTAAACAAACAGATTATTGCTGAAAAAAATCAAAATTTGAAATTACTTAAAAACAATTTTCTCACACTAAATATAGAATATCAAAAAGAAGCTAATCAATGGAATCAAGAATCAGCAAATTTTCTTGTCAGTTTTGCTGAACTACAGAAAAATATTGGAAATCAGCTAAAAGCGCGACAAAAAATTATCAATAAGAATTCTTTGTATAAAACTAGTTTCAATCAGGCCGTTGACTATGACTACACAAAAAATAGTGATTTTAGAGCCTATGCTGAACTTTTGGAATTGGCAACCGACCTAGATGAAAGTAATCCAGTTACTGCTTTAAAATTAGCACGGGAATATAAAAACGCTCATCGAAATAAAAAAGCAACATTTTATTTTAAAAAATCAATTCAATTTAACGAGAAAGCAAAAAAAGATTTAAAATTAACAGATGAAGAATTCAAAGAAACATTGCGATCTCTAGGCAATATTAGTTATCAAGAAAAAAAATTTGTGGATGCGGCTCAATATTATGAAAAAACGCTCCAGCTAGGAGATGAGACAAATCTTTTATACCTCCTCGGTAGCCTTCATTATCAACGGACTGGTCATTATCGAAGAGCAGTTGAGCTATTAAGCATTTATCTCGATGGGCTTAATGATGTGGAAGAAGGTCTGCTAGAAATTACCGAGAAAGCCCAAAAGAGAAAGAAAAAATTTCTAGCCTTACACTATATCGCTCAAAGTTTTAAAAAGCTTCGCGAATATGAAGCTATGCTAAAATCTTTTCAGGAACTTCTTACCTTGCATGTTGAATTTGCAGAGGACATTAAAAACCAAAAAGAAAAAATAAATGATTCATTCAAAAAACTCAAAGGAATTAAAAAAATAATTTTAGACAAAACCGATAGAGAAAACCTCAATCAGTTTTATCTCCTTGAAAACCAATATAGAGAAAACAAGACGATACTTGCAAAGCTCAAAACAATCAAAAATGCACTACCTCTTAAAAACGTATATTTTAATCTTGCTGAATATTGGGAAGAACAAAATAATTTTTCACAAGCAATTAAGATTTATCAAGAAGCTGAAAAATATGGTATACAACCAAAGGAAGCGAGAAGGAGAGTTACTGTGCTTCAAAAGCCAAAATAACTCCCAAGATAACTTCATGAGAAAATATATTCAAAATATTAAAGTGATTTTTTCTGATGTAGATGGAACATTGACTGATGGGAGTTTATATTATTCTTCTTCTTCGGGAGATACCTTCAAAAGATTTCACGCTCACGACGGTCAGGGGATTAAAATGTGGCAACAAACAGGACGTTTTTTTGGTTTTTTGAGTGCCAGAGAGTGTCCGGCTGTCAGGAAAAGAGCTACAGAACTCAGAGTTAATGAATGTGGGCTTAATATTTTTGACAAACGAACATGGATGAAAGATTGGTTAAAAGCACACGAACTCAACTTCCAAAATTTAGCCTATATTGGCGATGACATAAATGACTTGGAGGTCATTCGTGAAGCAGGATATAGTGCGGCACCTCGCTCTGCTATAAAAAAAATTCAGGAGGAAACAAACTATGTCTGTGACAAAGAAGGAGGAGAAGGTGCAGTACGAGAATTTATTGATCACCTACTTCAGGAACTTTCTTTGATTGAAAATACTTCAAGGTAGAAAGCAATTTTTATGATATGCTTTCATGTTCCCATATACATGGGAAATATTATGAGTCAGAGCATTCAAACCAGTGACTCCATCAGGGATTTTGTCATTATTATGAATCATCAGGAAATTTTTCCCGTATTTTTTTAATGTTGTCGATTGAGCTTTTTTTCGCAATAAGAAGCACATTATTTTTCTCCACGATAACCAAATCCTCAACACCGAGCAAAGCTACTTTTAAGTTTTTATCATTTGTGAGAACAATATTGTTTTTAGATCCTATGTAGTGAACATCACATTTCGTATTTACTACATTACGGTTAGCGTCTTTTTTGTGTACTCGTTCAAGTGATAGGAAATTCCCCACATCATCCCAATGAAAATCACCTTGAGCAACAGCCAATTTTTTTGTCTTTTCCATTAGGGCGTAATCAATGGAGAGATTAGGCATTTTGCAGAAGTTTTTTTTGAGTTTACTCTTCCCTTGAGTGCATTTTCTAGCTAAGGCAAAAATATCGGGGGCGTGTATCGACAATTCCTTTGAAAAAGTCTCTCCCGAAAAAATAAATATACCACTATTCCAACAAAAATGATCGCCTTTCATATATTGCTTTGCTGTTGCAAGATTTGGTTTTTCCCGAAAAGCAATGGCTTTCCGATGATGTTCTTTTGAACCCCCAAGCTCATCACCCATCTCAATATATCCATAACCTACCTCTGGTCGAGAGGGTTGAATCCCAACACAAAAAATATGTTTTTCGAGAAAAGGGAAAACGGACTCTACGAGGTTCGCCCAATTGGAACAGGGGGAGATATAATGGTCTGCTGCGAGAACAATAATTGGATTTTTTATGTTTTTTTTCTTCTTTTTTAACCAAGCAACAAAAAGTGCAATGATAGGGGCTGTATTCCTCATCTCAGGTTCAATAATAAACTGTTTGTTTTTTAAATAAGGAACCTCTTTTTGAATCATTTTTTTTAATTTTTGGTTTGTGCCAATAAAAATATTTTTTTTTATGGTTATAAACAATGCCCGATCTAAAGTTTCTTGCAGAAGACTTTTTTTTGATAGGATAGGGAGAAGTTGCTTTGGGTATTTTTTGCGGCTAAGTGGCCAAAGTCGTGTACCTGAACCTCCCGCTGTGATAAGTACGTAAGGGTGTTTCATCGGTTAATTGGTGGAATTTGCCCTACTAATTTTTCCGTGGGGGGGGGCTCAGGGGAAGAGCTTTCTTCTTGGAAATTCTGGCTAGGGGCATCATCGTTTTTCAAAAATCCCTCAGTTGGCTTAGAGTGAGAATCGGAAATATTTTTTCTTTCAGACTCAATGCGAATTACACTTGTTTTAGGGTTCAACTCTTGATATTTTAGATACTCTAATATAAGAGGATTTTTTTTGAGTAACTTCAAAACTTCTCTCGTTTTTTCTAGCTCTACTTGGTTGCGTAGCTTCAAAAGATGAGTTTCTGCCTTAGCATTAATATTTTTAAGAATCATCTGACGCTGCGCATTTAAAAACTGATTTAGGTTTTGTAGCTGCGCCCGATAGAGAGAATAATCAGGAACATACACCTTTAATAGATTAAGCTTGCGAAGTTGAATACCTTCTGCGCTAAAAATATTTTTCCAATCGGATCGAAATGAATTTACCTCGTCTTTAGAATTTAAATATTCAGTAATTTTTGTTTTTAGTGTTAAAATATCCGTATCTCTCTTATAGAGCTCAAAAAACTTTAGTTTTAAAATAATTTCTACTCTCTCTTGAATGTATGGATTAAGGTTGTGAATATTTTCATCCAAAAATTGAATGAGCGAATAAATATTTGCTTCATCCAAGCTGAATTGAATTTTCAGATCAACCTGCACCCTGAAAATATTGGATAATTCAAGGTATTCGGTGTAACGTAGGGGTGTCTTGAAGTGAACACTGAGAGTGGGGGGGAGCAGATTAACTAAATAGAGCTTCCATTTTAAGGGGACAAAAGCCGTCCACACCCAATGATATCCAGGCTCAAGCACTGTATCGCTCCACCCCTCTGTTCTTTCTTTGAGCAGACCAACATTACCATCAGGAACAATCAATAAATTCAAATAAAGAGCGACGGCAACGCACGCAAAAAATAAACTACTGAAAAAAAAACGAAGTAACCCGACGTAAAAATTTGCTGAGAAGTAGGATCGTGACGTACTCAACGATCTGGCCTTTTACTCTGTTTCAGATTTTTCGTCAAGAGAAGACAGGTTAATTTTTACACTGGGAATCACGGTCGTAATCGCATGCTTGTAGATGAGGTACTGTTTATCACTCTGCTCCAAAACAATGGTGAAATTATCAAAACTAATCACCCGGCCTCTCAAAGGAACTCCATTAGAGAGATAAATAGTGAGCTCAATCTTCTCTTTACGAGAATGATTTAAAAAAATCTCTTGAATATTGTTTTTCATACTTCGTTGACAAACTCTAGCATACGAGCAACGATAGTATTTTTTGCCTGAACACAGTCAATCTTTTTTAGAATCATCTGATTATTAAACCAAGTAAGTTGTCTTTTCGCCAAATTTCTTGTTTTTTGAGATATTGCATTGGTCAGAGAAGTGAGTTCCTCGTTCCGGATATTTTCTATTATAAAACCCTTTTTCTGCAAAAAAGCAATAATTTCGGGATAACCTAAACTCCGAAGGCCCGGAGAAGATTCATCATAGCCTTTTTTAAAAAGTGATATGACTTCGTTGAGCCAGCCTCTCTCTAACATTTTTTTTGTTCTCACATTAATTCTTTGATATAACTCCTCTCTTGGCATAGTCAGTGTCCAAGCAAATATATTGTATTCGCTTATGATGCCTCCTTCTCTACGAAAAGAAGAAAATGGTCGACCAGAAGCCATAGAAACTAAAAGAGCCCTTCTCAAACGCTGGAGATTGTGAGGATGTATTACTTTTAACGATTGAGGGTCATAATTTTTTAGTTCCTTTACCAATTGACTTGAATCAAAAAAAATAATTTTTTTTTTCAAACCCTCTGGTATGGAAGGCTCATCGAGAAGACCATATAAAAGAGCATTGATGTAGAAGTAGGTTCCTCCTACGACAAAAGGTGTAGAACCTCGATTATAGATACATTGAATCTCTTTTCTGCAATATTGAGCAAAATGACCCGCAGAATAAACTTGGGCAGGAGATAAGCAATCAATCAAATGGTGCCTCACTGACTTTCTTTCTTCTTGAGTCGGTTGAGCTGTGCCGATGGGCATATCTTGATATAATTGACGAGAATCAGCACTCAGAACCTCAATAGGAAACTCCTCTCCAATTTTAGCGATCAGTTCAGACTTCCCTGAGGCGGTTGGACCCGTTAATATGAAGAGGGATTTTTGAGCTATATTGCCTATTCTGTTATGCGAGGGGTCTGATTAGGCAATTTAATTCATCAATTGACGTTGCTAAATCATCGTTGATAATTGAATAACGATAATACTTTTTATACTTTATTTCATTTTCTGCAAGTTCTAAACGTCGTTGAATCTGTTTTTTATTTTCAGTACCACGCGTAATGAGTCGATTTCTTAGCTCTTCCAAAGATGGAGGCATGATGAAAAAACTAAGCACCTTGGGGATGCTATCTTTAATTTTTAAAAAACCCTGAATATCAATGTTGAGAATGGGGATGCACTGTTCTTCTTGGATTCTTGTGATTTCCCTTTTGGTTGTTCCATAATAATTATCAAGTATTTTAGCATATTCTAAAAAAGACTCACTTTTAATTTCCTTCTTAAATTCTGCATGTTCACAGAAATAATAGTCTTTCCCGTTAACTTCCCCTCTTCTGGGTTTTCTTGTGGTCGTGGAGACAGAATACTTCAGGTCTCTCCTGCGCTTGAGTAGCTCACTTAGGATGGTATCCTTACCCGTACCCGAAGGGGCGGACACGACCACTAAATAATTAAAAGCCACGACCCCTCTGAAGCTGTTTATAAATCATTTCTGCCAAGCCAAAGTGAGTATTCTCGGAGAGCTTTTTCACTCTTTCGGTAAGGAGCATATCGTCAAATATTTCCTCAGCTTGTCCACCGTGAAACAAAGAGTTTTTAGGAATATTTTTTTTCATCTCTTGGAATGTTTTCTCAATAAAAAAAGACTCAAACCCTTGCGCCGCCTCATATAATTTCAAGCGTTCGGGAGAACTTTTTGCATGCGCTAAAACTTCATTTTTACTGGGAGTTTGATTTAATTGATTAGAAGATATCTTTTCAGTCAAATTTTTTTGAGAGGACTTTTTCTCATTTAGCAACTTTTGAAAACTCTTCTCTCTTCTATTTTTATAATATTTTTGCCAATGCTTGATTTGCGAATTGGACCTATAAAGCAATGGGTCTATTTGATTTACCATATTTCTTACCTCTCTATATTCTAAATTGAATAAACTTAAATTTAAATAATCAAAAGTTCAGCATGCAAAGCACCCGCTGAGTGGATAGCTTTTAATATATCAATAATCTCACGAGAATCTAAACTAAGTTTATTTAAAACATCAACTAGCTCCGATACAGTGGGGGATTCTTCCAAAAAAACGAATGACATTTTTTTTTTGTCTTTCTCTTGTTGCCCTTGTTTTTGAGGGGCACCAACACGAATAATCATTCCTGATTTACTGACCGCAACGGGAGAAAGTCCGACATTTCCTCCCATAACAATTGTGCCACTACGGGGGTCTACCACGACTTTAGCTCGATTTTCCACCACTACGGGTATTTTAAGAATATCAGAAATAAATGTTGCTTCATTGGCTCCTTCTGGTACTTTCACAACGAGAGAACCATCATCTCTAAGACGCGTGGAGTTGATAAATGATTGATTAATTCCATTAATAATATTATTTGCCGTACTAATGTCAAAATAAAGTAAATTCAGAATAATCACTCTCTCGTCTTTTTCTGTCAAAACAAGAGGTTGTATGATTCTTTTTTCGATAATGGCACCATTCGAGATAAAAGCAGTGGTTGCTTTATTGTTGCGACTTCCCAAACGCCTAGTGTTTCCTCCCGTATTGTCAGAAGACAAAATGCTACCTTGAGCAACTGCGTATACGAGACCATCAGCACCACTCAAAGGAGTTTGAAGGAGATAGCCTTGCTTGAGTGATTTGGCATTTCCGATTGAAGAAACCCAAATATTGATGGTATTGCCAAGCAAAGCAACCGCTGGGATTTTAGCCGTAACCATCACAACCGCGGTATTCTTTGTTTTTAACTTCGCATCTCCAATGACAACCCCCTTTGATGATAATGTTCGCTTTAAAGCCTCGGTGGTGAGAGAACTCCTAGTATCACCCGTTTGTGGAAGACCAACCACAAGTCCGTAACCCGTTAATTGGTTTTCCCTCATAGAGCCAATTCTAACCAACTCTTTAATGGGGAGACTCAACGCATAAATCGAGGAAGACCACAGACAAGAGAGCAGCATCACCATGAGCAAAAACCAATCGCGGGAGATTATTTTAAAATGGATGAGCATTTTTCTATTGATTGAGGAGACCTATGATTTCCTGAAGATATTTGAGTAATATATCTTGTTTTTCTTGTTCACTCAATTTCGCTTGATTGGGTGGCACGTTGTTTGGTTCGGTAATTTCTTCGGGACGCGGTGGTTTTAATTGAATCGAATTGTCACGGTCAAAAGGGGGCTGAGTGCGAATATTTAATTGTAAATTCAGGATATGACTTGATGTCACTATGCCATTTTGTACGTACTTAGGGTCTACCAATCCTGATAAAGTAATTTGGGTAGGTTTCAAATCGATCAAAATAGACCTTCTAGCCTGAATTGGATATAATCCACTCCCCTGCTGGGGTTGACCAATCAAGGCTTGTAAGCTAAAACTCAACATATCTTTGATACTATACTTGGCACGAGTATCCTTGTTGCGTTTCTTACTTTGTTCAGAAGAAAATAAAAAAGGCAAAGTGTTTGTATCAGGCAATAAATTGAGCTCGGCTTTATTGCTTACATTCCATTTTGAATCGATATTAATATGAAATATCTCATTTACTTTAATTTCAACCACGCTGCCTGGTCTGAGACTATTTCCATGAAAGCCTGCATTCTTCCATAAACTGACCTGTGCATTCAGTGCAACGAAAAGGCTCATTGACATAATGAAAAACATGATAGACTTACTGCGAAAAGGTGTCATTTCAAAGTAAAATCATACCCTTTTTTTTGGATATAATACGTACACGAAGACTGTTAGCCAAGTTGGAGACCTTTACACGAATGATATCACCAACACGTCCTGGCTCAAGGGCTCGACCAGTTAATTGAATCGAAATATACCTTTGCATCAATATTAATGAAAGATAACTGCCTGAGCTTACATCAAGTATTGTTTTATTAGGCTTCGGTTGCTTAAATGAAAATTCTTTGTATGTTTCTTTCGAGCCATTTGGAGTAAAGCCTTGAATTAATATCTTTTTTTTCTCTACATTTAAACTAAAAATAACACGAGAGTTGGCGGGAACTAAAACATCTTTTCCACGAAAGATATTTACTTTATTTCCCAGTTTCTTTTTCAAAAAAGACTCAATAGCTTCTAAAGGCACTCTCTTAAGAATTTTTTGTTTCTTTGCTTGCTCAACAGAAACAATGGACGCTACCCACAGACAAAAAAATAGAAGCGTAACGTTTTGTTTCTTTAGGTAAAAAACTTTCATTTATCAATTATGAATTCACCGTTTCAATTGGACTGCAGTCGCCAGCATAGAATCAGAAGTTTGGATTGATTTTGAATTTGATTCATACGCTCTTTGAGCGACAATCATATTCACCATCTCATTCGCTAAATGAACATTACTCATTTCTAAGAAGCCCTGTAACGTAGAACCCAAACCGTCTAAACTAGGGGTGCCGGGTATCTCAGGCCCAGAGGCGGGTGTCTCCCTGAATAGGTTCTTTCCGATTGATTTTAAACCTTCTTGATTTAAAAAACGGTATAATTCAACCTGCCCAATGATTGTAGGATTCTGGTCATCACCAATATAAATTGTGGCTTCACCTTGTTCTGAAATTGCTAAAGTATCCATAATGCCATCTTCAGGTATAATCATGGGAGGCTCAAGTAAGTAACCATTACTCGTCAAGACTTGTCTCTGGCTGTCAATTTTAAAAGAACCATCTCTGGTGTAAGCAAAGCTACCATCGGGCGTTTGTATCTTAAAGAATCCAACACTATTACTGATTGCTAAATCAAGTTTTCTGCTTGTTGACTGTAGAGAGCCCATTTCAAAAATTTTAGGAGTTGCTGCTGGGCGCACACCATGACCAACATATACCCCCGTTGGAATTTCTGAGACTGCTGTTGCTGGTGTCCCCGCTAGTTGATGGTGTTGATAAATTAAATCTTCAAAATCAACCCTATTTTTTTTAAATCCAGTCGTATTTACGTTCGCAAGATTATTTGCAATCGTATCAATTTGATATTGCTGGGAAATCATACCCATAGCGCCTGTCCATAATGATCGTACCATGAGCAGTGTATCGGCTTTCTCTAAAAATATATTAGCCTAAAAAAAAATACTATTGCCAAACTGTACGAATGCCGATAGTTGCCATGAGCTGTGCTATATGTGGATAATTTGTGAGGATAGTTATTGATGGTAGTAGATAAAATTGGTAATACAGGAGGCGTAGTTCCTGTTGGTAGTGTAAAATCAGGCAAGACTATGGTCGGTCGAAAAATCACAAAGACAGACAGTGTCTCGATTTCTACGGAGGCTCAAAAAGCTCAAGAAATTGAACGTATTCGCAAGACCGTAGGGGAAATGCCTGATGTCAGACAAAAGAAAATTGACGCAATCAAGCAAAAACTTTTAGATGGTTTCTATGAAGGAAAAGATACAGAAATACTAGAGAAAGTTGCTGAGAAAATAGCACAGGCGTTATTGCGCTGAATTTCTTTATTCTGGTCAGAGCCTGAGCGTGTTTAAAGCTGATTGGGTTCGGTTTTTTCTCCCGGGCAGGATTTGCTTTGAATATGGTTCAATATCAAAGATGGGGGGGTGGTTGGCCGCTCTGCAATATCGAAGAGCTCTGATCCTGAAAGTTGATACTCCTGGCATCAAGTTTGGTGAAGAGCTTGAGGTCATTCAAAATAGTCTTACTAAGAACTTAGATGGTGTTGTCGTATACGACGACCTCAATCATGCCTCTGGTACCGACGAAATTGATTCAGCTACGTACTTTGTTAGACAAGTGAATGCTGACGTTATTTGTATTGTTGGCTCTATCGACGCAATCAACCTAGGCAAGATTGTTGCTTTGCTCACTACAAACCGCATATTTGCTGCCGAGATATTACAAGGTAACACTAAAATCATTTATGATGCCTTGCCTATTGTAGTCGTACCCATTGAACCAACTATGGGAGAAGAATTGGTAGCGGGTTTTATTATAGCAGAAAAAATTCAAACCAAAATTGTTCATATCTCACATGATTCTTTGGTACCCAAAATATGTGTTTATGACCCAAAACTTGCCATCAAACTTAACAAAGAAAGAGCCACTTGGATAACAACCAGTTTGCTCGCGTATTGTATTGAAAGTTCAATATCAAGTACTCTAAGCCCTTTTACCGAAACCTTATTAACACAAGCATTGACGTATATAAGCGAAACAGCGTCTAATTTTTGCAACGAACCTTATAAGTTTGAGTTTGCGTCTAATATGTTCTTAGCATCCGCGTTTGTAGGTATATCAATCAACACCTCTCCCTTGGGGGTGAATTGGGCGTTGTCAAAGGTATTGAATAAGTTTTTTGATATTAATTTTTATCACGCTCAGGGCATTATGCTCCCTTATACCATGGAATATCACTTAACTAGTAACCCCCAGATATTTATTAATATCGCAAAAATACTCGGAGAAAATATTAGCGAGCTTAGTAAAATTGAAGCGGCGATTAAAGCGGTTGAGGCGGTGAAGAACTTTTTTATTAAAATCAATATGCCCTCAACTCTCACACAAGTTAGTTTTGATAAACGGGTAATTCCTTTGGCGGCATCTCTTACGTTGAAACTACCGCACATAAAAAAAAATACAACCAAAACGGTCGAGAAAGAAATCCTTGAGACTTTTTTGCTCGCAGCTGTTTAACCGATCATGGTCATAGGTTGCCCACTCTTGTTCTCGTCACCCTTTATGTGAAATTCGTTGCTCCAAATGATTTTGAATTATTCGCTTCTTTTTAGGACGAGACATTTTCTGAATTTTTTTTTCTTTTTTGAGTGCTTCTGAGAGAGTCTCGCAATATTCAGAATAAACGATTTCAACGGGCAAGCGCCCACGCGTATATTTTGCCGCTTTGCCCTTTTGGTGTTTCAAAAACCTTTCTTGAATATCAGTAGCGGCTCCTGTGTAGTAGGTGCCATCAGCACACGTCAATATGTAAACATAAGGCATAAAAACCAAGGAATAGCGTTAGAACTCAACATTTTTCAATAATGATTTTAATTTTGTATTTTTAAAGAATTCATAAATCAAAGAGTTTTCAAATAATTTAAAGTTTTTTCTCGCAATGCTACGGAGTTCTCCTCGGATCTTTTAATTTTTTGGAGTTCTTGTGAAGATACCTCACTCATTTTTTTGAAAAATATTGTTGAATGAAAATATATTTTGATTGCACCCACTCCCTCGTAGTGTTGAAAACAATTAATGCACAACTTTCCTTTGTTAAATTGATAATAATAATGAGAGGTAAGTTCACCCGCTATTTTGCACATAGAACAGGAGCCTTCTATTGAAAAATATCCTGATACACGTAGGAAATGAATATAGAATAGATCAACAAAAGAATCAACATGGTTTTTTTGTTGAGACGGCCAAGCGTGAATAAAATTATATAATAAATGGTATGTACTAAGATGAAATTCCCCTGGCCATAAAAAATTTGTGAGTTTAAAAATATCGGTAAAGATTTTAAGTTCTCTATAATGAACATTGAAAGGGAGTGGTGAAAATAATAGATTCATTTCTTTGGGTACCCTATATTCTTTAGGATTTCCTTGAGTTACAACATCCCATATTGTGCCAGGCATCCAGAAGGGGTGGTTTCTCTTTTTAGATTTTAAGATGTGAGGCAGTTTTAATTTAAGCAATTCACCCTCTTCACTCAAAAAATTAAAGATCAGGGTACCGTCGCCGGTTCTTTTTTTTTTATGATGATTCCTTTCATGATAATTTGTTAGATTTTATTGCCACTAACACTGTTTGAACTTGCTGATCTGTTGACTTTTCTACTTTCAGATGGATTTGTCCATATTTGATTTCAGAACCATTCTTAAGTTTTGCCTTGAGTTCGTGGAGTACATAGCCTGCTAAAGTATTAAACCTTTCTTCAGGAAGATTGATAGCAAGTTCTTTATTTAGATCACTAAGAGGGACACTTGCGTCGACGCGGTATTGTCGATGTTTAATTTCATTAATCATCTTTTTATTTGAATCGTGTTCATCACGAATATCTCCCACGATTTCTTCTAAAATATCTTCGAGTGTGATGAGTCCTGTTACGTCCCCATATTCATTTACTGTTAAGACGAGATGGTTTTGCTGAATTCTCATGTCGCGCAAAAGAGAAAGTAATTTTTGCATCTCAGGAGCAAACCGAACCTCTCTTATATAATCAACGAGTTTAAAACGCTTGCCTTTATTGAGGTGAACTTTCAAAAATTCTTTAGCATAAACCAAGCCCACAAAGTCTTTTCGCCCCTTGCTATCGTCATAAATAGGAATTCTGGAATGACCCGATTTTTTAAGAACCCGAACTGTTTTTTCTAAATTAGCATCAAGTGGGAGATCGACAATCTTATTAATTGGGATTTTAATTTTGCTTGCATCATACTTGGCCAACTTGACTACACTTAAAACCATTTGGAGTTGATCATTCTCAAGTTGTATTTCGTGACGATCAAAAAAATGAACCAAAGACTCTCTCAAGGAGCCATTTTTTGAGAAAAAAGGTTTAAAAATATTTTTAAACTTCAAAGTCTTTTATTAAACACCACTTGTGCAAGTTAGAGGGTAAACATGTTCTAGGTCAATGGCTTTTAGAAGTCTAGATTCATGTTCTCTCATAAGAGAAGCCTCTGTTTTTGATCTTTCGTGATCAAGCCCAAGTGAATGTAAAATCCCATGAACAGAAAGAAGGCATAGTTCTTCAGAGAGCTTTAACCCACGCTCACGAGATTGTTTCACTGCCATATCTATTGAAATATAAATTTCCCCCTGAGGAGTCTCCGGCAAGCTATCTTCGTTGATAAATGTCAAAACATCAGTAGGGTTATCAAATCCCCGGTACTTTCTATTCAGCGAATGAACCTGCTCATTAGACGAAAAAATAATATGGAGTAAAAATTTATCAAAACTGTTACCGAAAAAAGAAGGCTCCGAAGAAAACTTCTTTTTTAAGGAAGAATCAAAAAAAAATATTTCAGTAAGCTTGACCAGCTTTTTTTTTACATTTTCAATTGAAAAATCAACAAACGATGAAGGACGAAAACCGTGATCGATAAAAAACTCAATGGCAATTCGACAGGCTGACAAATTTTGTTTTTCTACAAACACCGACTATAAATGTCCTCAATATTGCCCAAAAAATCGTCTACATTAAAAGATTGATCCCATTCATGAGAAGATATTTCGCTCAAGTCTGGGTGTGCTTCCAGAAGTGTGCGCAGATGGTTTTCTTGGGGGTTCGACCAAACTTTCATTGCTAAACTTTGAATAATTGCGTAGGCCTCCTCTCTGGTAATTTCTAATTTTTCTGTAATGACCAAGAGCACGCGAGAAGAGAATAAAAGACCACTCGTTTCGTTAAAAACACTTTCGCATCGCTCGGGCGAAACATGTAGGTTTTCTATTACGAAGGTAATTTTTAGCAACAAATATTCAATGAGGCTAGTTGCATCAGGAAAAATAATTCTTTCTGCTGATGAGTGTGAGATATCTCTTTCGTGCCAGAGAAGAATATTCTCGTAGGAGCTCATCGCATAACCCGACAAAATACGAGTAATACCACATATTCGTTCGCACAAGATGGGGTTTTTTTTATGAGGCATTGCACTTGAGCCTTTCTGACCTTTTTGAAAAGACTCCTCAACTTCGCGACTTTCTGTTCTCTGTAAAAGTCTAATTTCTTGTGCTAAACGGGCTAAACCGTGGGCTGTCAAAGCAATCATATTGATCAAAAAGGCGTGTCGGTCACGAGGAACGACCTGCGTACTCATAGGCTCCACCTTGAGTTTCAAACGATTCAAAACGAATTTCTCCAAGTCAAGAGGAAGTTGCGAATATGTCCCTACAGCACCTGATATTTTACCGTAAGCACATTCGTCGAAAGCCAATTGTAGGCGCGTGTAGTTACGCTTACCCTCCTCATAAAAACCAAGTAACTTTAGGCCAAATGTCGTAGGTTCTGCATGTACACCATGGGTGCGTCCCACAATTACTTGATTTTTGTAACGAATGGCTTGCTTTTTGAGGGCATTTAAATACTTTTGAAATTGGTTTAAAATTAATACGCCCGCCTCTTGTATTGTAAAAGAAAACGCTGTATCGACAATGTCTGAAGAGGTTAATCCAAAGTGGACAAACCGAGAAGCCGAACCAATGTTTTCAGCAAGGTTTGTAGTAAATGCAAGCACGTCGTGATGTAAAGTGCTCTCAATTTCACGTATACGCTTGACCGAAAACGTCGCCTTCTCTTTGATATCAGAGAAATCAGCCTTAGGAATTTTTCCCGCGTTATGCCAATACTCACAAGAAAATATCTCTATTTCTTTCCAGATGGAGAACTTATGCTCAAGAGACCAGAGTGACCTCATTGACTCGCTAGAATAACGATCAATCATATTAAATTAAAGAATCAATGTACAAGCTTGCTAAGTCAGAGTTGAACTTGAACGATAGTATTTTCAGACATGTTCTTAGCACCACTAGCCTCGCAAGTCATCTCTTAAAGCCTCAAGTTGGTTTTTATTCAATAAACTTGAATAATTATAGTGTGGATGAGTTGAAGATATCTCCACATGATCAGATTCTAAAAATTCTTTGGAGGTTTGCTCTCCTAAGAGAAAGTGAATAAATTGTACCGAAGATATTCGCTCTTGGTCTAACTGCTCATCGTCAAAAGTAGCTCTATTTTTTCTACCATTGATGCTCAGAAAAATATGCTCTTCAATGCCCAACAGCTCCTTGAGTTTTATTTTGCGATATTCAAGATCCTCAATTTCGATCAACAAAGTTGAGCACAGAGCGTACTTAGGGGGGAGTAGTTGGTTATAGGTGTCAATCTCATGTTGAATAGCTTTCTCATTTTGGATTCCCTCCACCCGTATCATTTCTTGTATTTGGTAAAGAACGGTGTCTCTGTTCTCAAAAAGAAATGTAAAAAAACTCCCTAAGTGAATTCTGCGATGTTTTTTATTTTTGATATTTTGGACACGAAATTTTTGGTGCACCACTTTATAGTCTTCTAAAGATAATATCTCCTCCCTTCTCACTTTATCCATTTTCTTCTACCTCTTCAGAGAAACCACCCTCGTGGGGAGCCTTATATGCTTTTGCCAATACCTGTATGGGGTGCAGAGGCTGATTTGATAGATTCATACCTTGCTTCAATTGAAGCCCAGCAAGAGGACAGTCAGTGCTAACTTCTTGGGCGGCAAGTTCACTTAATCGGTTAAATGCTCTCGAACCTATTTTTAGAGATGACTTGAAGTTTTCTTTTTTCATTGCCCAGTTTCCGTTATGACCACAACAGTCATCAACAACGCTGACCTTAGTCTTAGGTATTAGATTCATAATATCTCTCGAACGATATCCTATGTTCTGAGCTCGTAAATGGCAAGGGATGTGGTAAGCGATTTTCCCGGGAGAACTTTTAAAATTTTGGTTGAGCTTTGATGTTTTTTTTAATTCAAATAAATATTCATGAAGGTCTTGTGTATTTTGGGAAATCATCCGTGCTTGTTTCTGATATTTTTTAGTTAGAAAACTCATGCACTCTTTTTTGAGTGTGAGAGAACAAGTTGGATTTACGGCGAGAATTTTATAGCCTTGTTGAACGTACGGATACAAGTTTTGGATATTTTTTTTCATTTTTTTTCTCGCCCACTTGAGATCTCCCGTGTTGAGCCCTGGCATACCACAACAGTTCTGTTTCGGATATATGACTTCAATTTTATTTTTTTCTAAAGTAAAGATCGCATCTTTACCAACTTGAGGATCATTATAATTTACAAAGCAAGTAGAAAAAAAAACAACTTTGCTATAAGAATTTTTTAAAACTTTGTTTTTTTTGCGAAATTTATTGTACCAGTGGCGAAAAGAATACTGATGAAAGCTCGGCATTAGTTTGTCACGATGAATCTTTAAAACCCTTTCAAGGGCCTTTCTGTGCAACTTGGAAGCAAAAACAGCATTCACAATTTTTGAGATAGAGCCAGAAAATAATCGACCTGCCATGTCAGCGTCTTGTAAAATCTTATCTTTCAGTGAGACACCCTTTTTTTGAGTCTTCTGATGAACCGCCCTCTGCATAAGAGCAGGGAAGTTTAGGTTGTAGCTATGGTTATCCTGATCAGTGTAGGGACATTTAATGTAACAAATTTTACATTGGTAGCACTCCTGGATGACACGCTTTTTATTTTTCTCTGAAATATTGAGAACACTTCCTCTCGCTTGATTATCAATGGCACTGAAGAGGGTAGGGAATGTTGTACAGTATTTAAAGCACATCCGACACCCATGACATATCTCAAATGTTCGGTTAACTTCTTTATCAAGTGAAGCCTCATCCCAGTATCTCTTGGAATGGGGGTCATATACAGCATCAACTGAATTACCTACGTCAACCATGAACAAGAAGAATCACCAACAAGATAAAAGAACACCTAAGAGAGGCATTCACAAATCTTTTCTTTCCAAGTGAGCTTTCACTCAAAAGCAGTATAATCGGTGATGTTAGCGAATGGAATGAAGACCCTCTGTAAAACGACCAGCATGTGATTTCTCCGCCTTCGCCAGAGTTTCAAACCAGTCAGCAATTTCAGAAAATCCTTCTTCTCTAGCTGCTTTTGCCATACCCGGATACATATCCGTGTATTCATAAGTTTCACCCTCAATAGCCGCCTTTAAGTTTTCCTCGGTATCATTAATGGGCTTATCAGTGGCCGGGTCACCCACAGACTTTAAGAAGTCTAAATGACCATGCGCATGCCCTGTCTCCCCTTCAGCAGTATCTCGAAACAGACCGGCAACATCGGGGTAGCCTTCTATATCTGCTTGTTTTGCAAAGTAAAGATACCTCCTGTTTGCTTGTGATTCACCGGCAAAAGCATCTTTTAAGTTCCCATGAGTTTTTGTTCCTTTTAATTCTTTCATATTAAGTATCTCCATTTAAGATTATCAATCCTAAAAATTTCCCAAGGACAATGCTAAGAATATTTATCATTAAGTCAATATATTTTTGAGTTTAAAAGTAAAATTTTTAATTTTTAGACTTTGAATATCCAGTCTGCATCTATTGAGGCTGGGAACCGAACTGGGGTCTAGTTCGTGGGAAAACCCTGCCCAAGACTAGAGGCTGTGCGGGAAATATGGTTATTATGAGGTTATTTGTCACTTGTAGAGTTAATTTTAGAAATTGATTTTTTCATGATTTTTCCCCAAATTATAAGATAAGACCACAATGAAAAATTCTCCCTTTACGGACTCCAAACCCCGCAGATTAAATCTTCTGAAATTACGGCTATACGTAATTTGACCAAAGACAGCCTCTATCTCGTCTGGGCGTTTTGATAAACTCCTATAGGAAGCTTCTTCTTTTTATTTTTAATCTCATCTCTTCACGTCAAAAGGAATAATCATCACGGGTGGTTGTTTGATAGCCTCGTTCATGATCTTGGTTTAACCCCCGCCTGTGCCCGAAGGGTGAAAACTGGACACTTTATTGTGTTAAATTTAGGGTCGTGTCATATTTAATCAAAGTTTCCAATTAAAAAAGGAATTGACTTATCTCCCTTAAATTAAGGTTATGTCTCATTATGAACAAAAGAAAATATACCTTTGATACAAGTGGTTTTAGCTGTCAAAATACAGACTGCCATAAGTATCATAAGGTAAATGAAGGAAATGTGCGCTTTGCTTATATGTCTGGTAAGTACAAACAAATAGCCTATTTAAAGTGCACCGCTTGTGGTAGATGCTTTTCAGAGAATAAAGGCACTATTTTTTTTCGTCGCAAGAAAAGCAAAGAAACCATTACTCGGGTATTACAAAACACAGTTGAGGGCTGTGGCATTAGAGCTACCGGAAGAGTCTTTGGTATCAGCAAGGATACAGTTCTTGCTTGGGTTAAAGCAGCAGGTGAAGATTCACTAAAAGTTGAAAAAAAATATATACAAAAACCTGTCTTTCAATGAAATTCAATTAGACGAGCATTGGGGTTTTGTCTTTAAAAAACAATACAATCTATCAGAGACTGAGCGATTAAGTGATGAAATAGGGGATATCTGGACTTTTACTGCAGTATTGCCTGTAGAAAAGCTCATTTTAGCGCATATAACAGGCAAGAGGACCTCAGTGAATGCTAGAAAGTTACTGACCAAGGTAAAAACAAGAAGTAAGCCAAAGAGGGAAGATAAATTCTTGATTACCTCTGATGGATATGAGGGATATAGTGATGCCATTCTTTCAGTTTATGGTAAATTTGACTCAATGACTAGAAAGCTTCAATCACCCAAATCTCTATGTTATGGGCAAATAATTAAGAGAATAGAAAAAGGGAGATGTAAGGAAGTTGACAAATCTCTAATCTTTGGTGATCAAAAGCTACTAGATGAATATATTGCAAACTCTTCAGTAAGTCATCAGATGAACACCTTTGCTGTAGAAAGGAATAATTTGACTCTTCGCCAACACAATCATAGAATAGAGCGTAAAAGTCAGGGTTTTTCAAAAAAATTCAAATATATGCAGGGGCATAATTCTTTTGTTGCTAATTATTACAATCTCTGCCTTCCACATTCAAGTCTAGCTGAGTATGAGGGAGGAAAACCAATTCAAATCACCCCAGCAATGGCTACAGAAATGACGAATCATAAGTGGTCTATACAAGAATTATTCATCGCAAATAGAAACTTTGATTAAATATGACACGACCAAATTTAGGAGGTAAAACTATGATTAAAAGACAAAGATACAGTAAGGAAGCAAAAGAGAGATTGGCTTTGGAGATGATTTCAGGTCAGACTAGCACGGCAGAAATATCTAAGAGAGAGAGATGATTTCAGTCGCAACTTTATCGAGATGGAAGCGACAGCTGGTTTCCGAAGGCTTTGAAGATAAAAATGGGGTTGAGTTAGAATTGAGAAAAAAAATTTCCTATTTAGAATCGGCCTTATCTGACTTAATGATAGAAAAAAGGTAAATGAAGGAAATGTGCGCTTTGCTTATATGTCTGGTAAGTACAAACAAATAGCCTATTTAAAGTGCACCGCTTGTGGTAGATGCTTTTCAGAGAATAAAGGCACTATTTTTTTTCGTCGCAAGAAAAGCAAAGAAACCATTACTCGGGTATTACAAAACACAGTTGAGGGCTGTGGCATTAGAGCTACCGGAAGAGTCTTTGGTATCAGCAAGGATACAGTTCTTGCTTGGGTTAAAGCAGCAGGTGAAGATTCACTAAAAGTTGAAAAAAAATATATACAAAAACCTGTCTTTCAATGAAATTCAATTAGACGAGCATTGGGGTTTTGTCTTTAAAAAACAATACAATCTATCAGAGACTGAGCGATTAAGTGATGAAATAGGGGATATCTGGACTTTTACTGCAGTATTGCCTGTAGAAAAGCTCATTTTAGCGCATATAACAGGCAAGAGGACCTCAGTGAATGCTAGAAAGTTACTGACCAAGGTAAAAACAAGAAGTAAGCCAAAGAGGGAAGATAAATTCTTGATTACTTCTGATGGATATGAGGGATATAGTGATGCCATTCTTTCAGTTTATGGTAAATTTGACTCAATGACTAGAAAGCTTCAATCACCCAAATCTCTATGTTATGGGCAAATAATTAAGAGAATAGAAAAAGGGAGATGTAAGGAAGTTGACAAATCTCTAATCTTTGGTGATCAAAAGCTACTAGATGAATATATTGCAAACTCTTCAGTAAGTCATCAGATAAACACCTTTGCTGTAGAAAGGAATAATTTGACTCTTCGCCAACACAATCATAGAATAGAGCGTAAAAGTCAGGGTTTTTCAAAAAAATTCAAATATATGCAGGGGCATAATTCTTTTGTTGCTAATTATTACAATTTCTGCCTTCCACATTCAAGTCTAGCTGAGTATGAGGGAGGAAAACCAATTCAAATCACCCCAGCAATGGCTACAGAAATGACGAATCATAAGTGGTCTATACAAGAATTATTCATCGCAAATAGAAACTTTGATTAAATATGACACGACCGCATCTTTTACTAGATTAATGCTTTACAAAATAATGGAATGAGTTACCATGTCACCGTGCTTTTCTTTAATTTTCGGTTCGTTGTTTTTTCCCTTTGTTTGGTTTCTCTTTTTTTCTGCTCAAATGACCCAGAAAGGGAACCGTCACCTCCTTCTATCATTGAAAAGGGGACAGTCGTTGCCTCCCTGATCAGAAGTACAATTGATGGAAATGCCTCTATTCAGACTTTGGTTGAAAATTTAGGGATTGTCTCGGCTGATATTCGTTATGACGTTGATTTATTTAAGATTATCTATGATACTACGTATGATAACCAAAAGCTAAGAGCCTCGGCTATGGTTGTTATCCCCAAAAAAGATGGAGACCTCTCCTTGGTTGCTGTGCAGCACGGGACAATTTTAGCTCAAAGAGAAGCCCCCTCAGAATGGAATGTACTATCTCCTGCTTCGATGAACTTCTTAGAGGGTTTGTTTGATGCAATGATAGCGGGGTACGTCTCTATTAATGTTGATTATCTTGGGTTCGGAGAGTCACATGATAATTTCTCTGTACACCCCTACCTGATTCGTGACTCTTATCCACAAGATATTATTTCTGCGATCCGGTTCACGAAGAAAGAACTTGCTCAAAAGAAAAATATTAAACTAAAAAATCAACTCTTTTTAAGAGGTTACTCCGAGGGAGCATTTGCTACGTTAGCGACCCAGAGTTTTATTGAGTTTGATCCAACCTTGAAAAATGAATTCAATATTCAGGCAGTCGCGGTTGGAGCTGGCCCCTATGATTTGTTATACACGGCTAGTCAGGCCTTATCTGATCCTTCAGGAATGCTTGTTGCTCCTTCGTTTGCTCCCTATGTTTATCTTGCTGCAGAGCAGGCTTATGATTGGAAAAAATCTCACATGGAGGCTATTTTTAAGACCGACACTAATGTAATCAGGCAATTATTTAATCGAGAAAATAAACGTCGTGAGATTGAAATGGATATGGCAGTTCCTAAGTCGTTGAGTGCTCTATTTAAGGCTGATGCTCTCAATGCCTTGAAAGTGAGCACGATAAGTGATACAGAGAATTCCATTTTTCGAGAGTTTAAAGAGAAATTAATCGAGAACTCATTACATTCAGACTGGGTTCCTAGTGCGCCGACGAGACTTTATCATTGTGCAGGAGATAAAATCGTTGCTTCAGGAAACACGACAAGTCAAGCTGTTGGTTTGGTGAAGGGTCGTGATATTACTTCTGGTCATGCCTCAGCAAATGAAGCAGACTCGGGCTATATTTTAGATACAACGATGGGTAATTCACACTCGGCTTGTCCACTTTATGGGCTTCCCATAAAAGAATGGTTTGATAAATTTTGAGTTGACTATATACTGTTTATTGAGAATATCCTTGATAAAAACTTTCTAGGTCGCCAGATACAAACACCTTTGATTTAGGGGGGTGTGGTGCGCAAGTGGCGAGTGAGACGTCACATGTGCAATTAAATTTGATGTCGGGGTTATAAACATAAATGCTTGGTTCATATTAAGTACATAACATCGCCCTTTGTAAAACAACGATGAAAAAAATAAGACTTCTATTCTTCTACACTGTTGTTGTTCTGATAGATGTGTTGTCGCTATTTTCCCAAAATAGCAACTTGCAAATAGAAAGGCTTTTATTGCGACCAAGTATCTCTATTGACTCTATCGGGAACTCTGATGATACGACAGCACTTTATATCAATCCTGCTGGTTTGAGCATTCACCCCCTACAAGTTGGCTATTTCTACGGAAATAACGTAGATAAAGGTATTGACGACCATACTATATTTTTAAATCTATTTGGGCTCTCCTTCTCGACCCAATGGCGCTTTGCTCCTAATGCTCAGAGCCTTCGAAGATACACTTTAGGAACAGGTTTGGGAAGCACAGAGTTACTTTCATTGGGTTTTTCGTTTACCTGGTTTGATTCAACTGATCTAAGTTTGGATAACTACAAAAGTCTTGATTTTGGTTTAATGTTACGTCCGCACCGTTCTTTATCACTTGGTCTTGTCGGGAGAAACCTGACTGAAGCAAAGATTCCAAATTTGTCCCTTCGGTATCGATGGGAGTATGGTTTGAGCCTGCGTCCTCTAGGTTACTTTTTCTCAAATGATTACTATGATAGATTGACCCTATCTGTCGAAACAACTTGGATTGTCGGACAAAACATTCGTACGTTAATACCTCGCTATGTGGTAGAGTTTCTACCTCTAGAGGGAACTAAGTTTTATACAGGTCTTGATCATAAAGAAAATTTTTTCATGGGTATTAAGTTTTCCTCAAATTTTTATCAATTATCCCTGCAAGGAAATATACCGGGTATTTCCGAAGAAGTTTCAGCAATATTGCCCAATAATAAAGCAAATCAAGGAAACTCTTTCAACGTAGGGCTTCTTGTCGGTCAAGAGAAATTAAAGAACTATGTTGAAGCGATTAGCTATCTTTTAGAAATTTCACTTGATAAAATTCCTACGAATGAAACAGTGCAAGAACGCTTGCCTTTTTTAGAAGAAAAGCTTGTTTTTTATGATATTCTTCGCAGCATCAAAATGGCTGAAGATGATTCACAAATTAACGGGATTATTATCAAAGGTGGAAAATTTTCAGGGGGGTGGGCTCAAGCAGAAGAGCTAAGAAATGCTCTTCTTGATTTCAAGAGAAGTTCATCTAAACCAGTTATTGCCTTTATGAAAGAGATGCATAATAAAGAGTATTACATTGTCAGCGTTGCTGACCAAATAAGCATGCCTCCAGCAGGTAGCTTGCTTTTGAACGGTCTCAAGGCTGAGCTCATTTTTCTCAAAGACCTTTTAAATAAAGTTGGTGTGGAAGCAGACTTTATTCAGATTGGTGATTATAAAACGGCTCCTGATACTTTTGAGCAAAACTCACCCAGTCCGCAAGAGAGAGAGCAAACAATGAAAGTTTTAAAAGATATTTCCCAAGAACTCTATAAAGCGGTCTTGATTAGCCGACAAAAGAAAATTGATGGAACCATGATTGACAAAATTATCAATCATGGACTTTACAGTGCTCGAGAAGCTCAACTTGTCGGTTTAATTGACCGAGAGGAGTATGTAGGTAAATTAATACAAAGGTTCAGGGAAAAGCAAGACTCTGTTTTTCTCTTTGAAAAAACTGCCCAAGATTATATTAGTGTCTCTTTCTATGATGACGCGTGGGGTCCAAAGCCTCGTATCGCGATTGTTGTCATTGAAGGCAAGATACTGGAGCAAAAGAGTGCAAACTCAATATTGACCAATAAAGAAACCTATTCTGAGGAAATTGTCAAGATCATGAAAACCCTCAGAGCAAGTTCAAGTGTCAAAGGAATTATCATTCGGGTCAACTCCCCTGGCGGTTCGGCTCTCGCTTCTGATCTCATCTGGAAGGAAATTTCTCTTGCCAAGGAGGCTGGCAAACTAGTCGTTGTCTCATTAGGAAATATTGCTACTTCGGGAGGCTATTATGTGAGCATGGGCGGTGGTCAAATATTAGCCAATAAAAACTCGATTACTGGTTCAATTGGTGTTTTTTCGGGAAAGTTTTCTTTGAAGAAACTCTACGAGAAGCTTGGGGTGCAAAAAACAGTGTATACTACATCAAAGCATGCGGCTATTTTTTCAGAGACGAATACATTTACCGATTCAGAAAGGGCTCTTTTGAAAGAGAACTTGAAGGGCTTTTATAAGTTATTTTTAGAGAGAGTTGACCAAAACAGGAAAGACATCGACCTTAAAAAAGTTGAAAAAAATGCAAAAGGCAGAATATACACGGGCAAAGATGCCTTTAAAAGGGAAATGGTAGATAAAATAGGTGGCCTACCAGTTGCTGTCCACCTCCTGAAACAGCAACTGGGTATCGATCATGACTATGTCAATATCGATATTTATCCCAAAAGAGAGTCCGATTTACTCCAAGACTTGGGGCTGAAACAGAAGCTCATGCTCCCTTATCTTATTAAAAAATCAATTGAAATCTTTGATCAGTCACAGAAAACTGAAGAAGGTAAAATCCACTTCTTATTGCCTTATCAAATTAGTGTTGAATAAACATTATGGACCTATTTTGGTTCACGCACCCAATTGGGTAGGTGACCACATTATGGCCTTTCCTTTTTATTATCTTCTAAGATGTTTGTTCCCTGATGTTAACATTCATCTGTTTGCCAGAGAATGGGTTGGTTCACTCATTCCTCCTAACATTTTTGATCAGCATTTTACATCTTTTAAAAAAAAAATAGACAAAGAAAAAATTAATGTTTTAAGAGAAAATAACTACACTTTAGGTGTCAGTTTGTCTCCTTCTTTTCGGAGCATATACCTGCTCTGGCAAATGAAAATAGCAATTCGCATAGGATATAAAACAGACGCAAGAAGGTTACTCATGCATATGCCTAGGGAGGTCAAAAAGTCTATACCTGAACTAAATCAAAATGAGCATCGTTCATTGAGTTACATTCGCTTACTTTCCTTTTTTTTTGATAAAGAAAAAAATGCTGAAGACTATTGGCAGGAGGGAGTTGCTCATGCGTGGAATTTTAAACTATCACAGAGAGAAGAGAAATCAGTGCAGGTAGTTTTTCAAAAGTTCTGCTTAAGAGCCAATCACTATTGGGTCATTTGTCCAGGAAGCAATGCCGATTCACGCAATTATCCTATAAGGCATATTGCGAAGTTAATTAAAATATGGATAAAATCGAGAAGCCCCTACCAAGTCCTTTTTGTTGGCACCAAAAAAGAGCAGAAAAAAACAAAAGAAATCTTTGCTCAATTAGATGACTTAAATGAAAAAGAGAAAAAAAAAATTATCGACATTACGATGAAAACAAACCTTCTTGAGCTCCTCTTCATTTTGAAACAAAGCAGAGGTGTGCTTGCCAACGATTCAGGAATTGCACATCTTAGCTTTTTGGCGAACACACCTTTGGTTACTTTTATGGGGGCAGCTAGAGAAGAGGAAACCCTAGCACTAACTCCCCACAAAGAAGTTTTAAATCAACATTTGCCGTGTTCACCGTGTTTAAAAATGATATGTCCACGAAAAGATTTTCCTCTCGAATGTTTGGTAACTATCCAACCAGAAGAAGTTTGGAAACGAATCAAAAAACTGAACTTTGTGTGAGCTAATCCAGAACGATGCGTATGATGTACGTACGGAATAGAGAAGTAGCAACGCTGGCTTTAGCGTTTGGTCAGTTTTGGTCGATGGGTTGATTTTGTTATTTCTTTCGATATTTTTTTGCTTTTTCTACTTTTCTCCATTTTTGCAAGCCACCGTTGAAATTCCTGTCTGAGTTGTGAAAATTTTTTAAACAACTCCTCTAATTCTTGAACTTTACTGCGTGTTCTCGAAACTTTTGCATTTACAAACTCATAAATCCCTGTGTTTCTAACATCTTTCAAAAAAGTGGGTATCGTACTCTCTTTCAGTGAACTAAGTTTTCTTGAATTATCAACAAACAACATGAAATCTTCATGTTGAAAGCATGGGCTCACAGATATTACATTTTGTATAAACTCGACACCCTTGGGAAGTCGTTCTACTTTATCTTCAATAATCATCACAAGGTAACCAGACGGATTAACAATACTATCTAAAGTCATTAATTTTTTATTTAACTTTGGGTACTGAGCATTCTCGACGCTATTATTAATCCATTCTTCCAATTGTGTAACTGCTTTTTTTACTTCCTCAACTAATTGAGGAGAGAAAAAGCTACCATGCTCTTGAATCTGAAGACTTGCTTGTTCGTGACGGAATGCAGTATCAAAATAAAGAGGAAACTTACCGAGCCTCATTTTGAGGAGATCAACAAAACTATGATTATCATCAAGGATGAGTGCTCGAAAATCCATATGGGTATTTATAAGAGTTGTAACACTGCCACGATTATTTTATCGATATTTTGTACCGAAAACGGGAATAATATTAGCTCCGTTCTTCATGCAGGATATCTAAACAATCGATTTCTATAGTATAAACAGCCTTGATGATTTGTTCCCTCAATTCAGGCTCATATTCACACAACAAATTAGAACCTTCCTTGATGATTGATCTACCCATAATCATTGCTTTCACATCTTTTTCGGGATAGATTTCCGATTTTTTCGTCATCAATACAATAATTTCGTCCAAAATTTCTATTGTTTTGCCCAATAAAGCCTGATTTCCAAATAACTTAAACAAAAACAAGACTTCTTCACTAAATTTCAAAAGCATTGCCTTAGGTATTTTCCGCAGACAGTCAGAAACTTGATCTTTGGAGACTGGCGGAGAGAGTTTCATCGCACGGGCTGATTTTAAAAGTTCAATTTCAAGTGCTTTTGCATTCCCATAGGCATCCCAAGAGCGCAGGGCCGCTCGAATAGCCCGTGGGAGGTAAAATCCAAATTTTAAGATTGCTCCTGAAAAGCTCCCCACGATCTTCAACATTTTATTGGGATTAGAAGCATAAGTTTTTAGAGGCTCAAAACCTGCGGATAAGCGTACCCTGCTTTCTCTATTGGGGTAGATATATTCAAGGAAATAGTTTCGAATGGAATCCACCACCTCTCGAGTAACACCATCAGGCATCTCAATTTTTTTTTTTAGAGTTTCGTATTGGTACCTTTCTTCTATTATTTCTCGGTAGGAATCAACCAAAGAGTTCATTAACTCTTTTTCGGTTGCAGACGGCGGACTTGTTTGTTGCGTGCTCATAGACAATAATCAACGATGGTCAGAATTTCAAAATGAGTTGCAAAGAACATCTAAATTTTTGAAAAAAATCATGAAAGTTGATCGATTGCTTGATTGATTAATTTTCTCTTACGAAAATATATTTGAGGATTCACAATCAAGGAAGCATGTGACTTCAAAATTGTCTGATCTTCGACGAGATTATTAACTTTCAAGGTCTGGCCTGTTGAAACTAAATCTACAATCACGTCAGATATGCCAACCGTGGGTGCAATTTCGATAGAGCCATATAGTTCAATCATTTCTATGTTGTATCCTTTGAGATAAAAAAAATCAGAAGTAATACGGGGGTATTTTGTCGCGACTTTGATATTTTTGCGTTGTCTCCATCCTTCACACCCTCTGGGATACGCTATGGACAGTCGACATATTCCAAAGGGGAGTTTAATCGGTATGAAAACTTTATAATCCCACTCCATCATGAGATCATAACCGATGATGCCTAGATCAGAAGCTCCCTGCTCAACATAAGTAGCGACGTCTTTTGAGCGAATAAATAAAATCTCCACATTCTTTTCAGAATCAAATACTCTCAATTGTCGGCTATCGGAAGGAGCTTTAAACGAGATCAACTCTCTCTGAAATAAGAATTCAAGGGACTCCCTGCTCATTCTTCCTTTGGGCATGGCAACTCGAAGCATTATTGTTTTATTGGGGAGCCTACTTTTGCCCCTTTGGGTACAGGGGGATTGGTCTCCTGACGAAGTAATTCTTCACCTTTTTTGAAGGCGATTAGGTTGAGAAGAGAGCGAGTTCCTTCTTTTAGCTTTGATTCAGGGAATCGAGCAAGTAAGTCAAAAAACACTTCTTCCGCTAGTTTGGTCTTCCCTTGGAGGAACAATACTTTTCCTTTGTTGAAAAGTGGGAGATCATCTTTTTTGATTTCTTTCAGTGAACCTTCTAATTGATGATATATTTGATAAGCTTTGTCAAACTCAAGTAAGTTTTCATACGTTTGAGCAGCGAAGAAGAGAGCGTACACTCCTGCTCCGTTATTGGAGTTTTTCTGACCAAATAAGTCAAGAGGGCGTGAGGCCTCTGTTGGCTTATCGAGTTCAATAAGCGTAGCCGCTTCGACTAAACATCCATTGTAGCTATGCGATGTTTTAAAAAAAGTATAGCAGAGTTTATTAGCTTTTTTATTTAATGCCTCCATTTTTTTTATTTTTTCGCCTTCTGAGGTCAGCTCTTTAAATTTATTGAACGCTTGTACATATTTGAAGAAGAGATAGTTTTGTTTTTTAACGAGGGCGGAGTACAAAAAAATGCAAATAATCGTGGGGAGTAAGGCAAGTATGATGACCCCAAGAACACTCTTCAAGTAAGACTGATTTTTTTTTGTCGAGTGTTTGAGTCGGAGCAACCAAGCAACAATGAGGTTACTTTCGACATGAATCGCCTCAGTGGGCACAAATGCCCTCTCTACTCGCGTCTCTTTTTTTTTCTTGGAACCAACTCTACCCACCACGTCCAAAAAGCAGATTGAATTTGGTACGACAACTGCAAATATTAGTTAAAGTGGAATCAAAAAAGGATAATTGTACCTCCGGAGATGCCTCTTCGGCTCGCATACAGTGAAATTATTAGTAGAAGAATTTGAAGGCATTTTTCTGAAAAATTGCGTCAAAAGTCCGATGTTTAAACTATCAAACAACATAGAGGTTTTTAATAATGCGCCATTCTTAGGCTATCTGCTTAAACAGTTATTCGGAAATTATGAGAAATAGTAAGGACGAAAAAATATACAGACGCAAAGGGTTCAATGAGGCTGAAGGAGCTAGAGTCTAGTTTGTGGAGAAAGCCTGTTCAAAGCGAAACCATCCATTTTCATTTGATATCTCATTCTTTGATGCAAATTGTGGGATACATAGAGCGTTAAAAATCAGATTTGAACTTCTCAAGCCCTCGATAAGCAAAACATTTGAATACGTTGGTTGTATTTTACCTGACCAAAGGTGGGTCACCTCACCAGAACGTTTATTATAAATTTGTTTATTCTCTCTATGGGAAATTTTATCTTTCATTTCCTTGCGATAAGTCAGATAACCATTAGCAACAATGGTTTGATAACCAAGCTCCAGGTCTTTTTTTGTTTGAACACAACCAGAGACATAAAGACACCCTTGATAACGATCATGTTTGCGGTCGCAAATATATACCCCTATATTGTATCACTTCTTTACAGAATGACCATTACAACATAGCAGGGTTTCGCAAAACTTGTGTCTATTTTATCAGGATGCTGTATCATGTTACTTTTATTCTCTTTTGGTAAGTCATAATTTTTTTGTATATCTGAAACGTTTTATATTTTGTTGCTCTGATAGCATCTAATCCCCCTGTACCCAAAGAGCAATACTTTTTTTTTCATAATCCTATCTCCTTGCTGTATTAGCATGATCAAAGTCTAAATCTACTGTAATGACGGTCAAGTCATCTGAGAAGTCTTCTCTACCAGTAAACGACCTTAATTCCCCAAGGAGCTCTTGATTAAACTCCACGGGTGAGCGTAATAAGTTTTGTGAGGTAAAGTCCCGTAGTCGATTTAAACCAAACTCTTCTTTAGAATTATGTTTTCTAGATTCAGTGACACAGTCTGTGTATAAAACTAGTCTTGTGTTTTGTTTGTATCTTAACTTTGTTTGAACAAATGGTTGTCCGCTAGACACACCAACTAAACTTGAGTTTGGTTCAAGTAGAGTTTGTTGTTTTTGTTTGTAAGAAATTAAAATTGGTGGGACATGGCCTGCATTTACATAGCTAATAATATGGTTTTTAAGGTCAATAAAGGCTATAAAAGCACTTAAATAATTACTGATTTTAGAATGCAAAACTTCCTCGGATAGTTTTTTAATAATTTCTGCAGGTTGTTGTTTCGAAAAATTAAATCGAGAAAGAACCGTATTGCACAATGACCATGCCAAAACGGTGGGAATACCATGGCCAGAGATGTCTGCAATTAATAGATAGAGAATATTATCACCAATAGGAGCAAAGTCATACAAATCACCCGAAACAGCTGCGTAAGGATGGTATAAAATATCATTTTTTATATTCTTTAATTTTTTCAATTCAGGCAATAATGCTCTTTGTATCTCGGAGGCCATATTTATCTCAATTTCTCTCATCTTTTGTTTTTCCTCAATTTCTTGCGTTCTTTCTTTTACTTTGTGCTCAAGATTACGATTATACTCTGCCAACTGTTTATTATTTTTGGCCAACTCTTCTTCTAGGGATTCTAATTTTCTAAAAATATCCAGCGTCCCTTTCTTTGTTGCAATTTTATGTTTTTTTTGGAAATATCGCAAATAAAGTTCTAAGGGAAAAGTCAAAGTGCAGACCATTGTAAATTTTATTAGAAAATAAGACGAAAAACTTTCAAATAGATCAAATAAGCGGGTAGTCGACAAAAACAAAAAAGTGTCAAGAAACATAGCTAACACCAAGCTCGTCGAAATAAGAACAAAGCGGTTCAAGGAAATGAATTTATTTTCTAAATATTGATAAATGAGGAGAGCAGAGAATAAAGCCACAATGGCTGCAATAATGGATCCAAAAGATCGCAGGTAGCTTGGTTTAAAAAGAGGTTCAACTGCTTGTTGAAGATTGGGTGGAACAAGATCAGAAACAAAATAATACATAAATATTTGCATACACAATATAAAAAATTGTGATCCGATTGAAATATAAATTAAATTTCTTGCGGAATTAGCACCTTCCGTAATATATACGAGCAAGATACTGATAAAAATAAGCGTATAGAAAGCTGTCGAATATCGAATACTTAACTGAGTAACATGTAAAAGGTGAATTGATAGTTTTAAATCAAAGTGTCCCAAAATATAAGTTAAAAACCAAAGAGAAACAATTAGTAAAATATATATACTACGATTAAATTTCAGACTCAAGAAATGCGTCAAAAAAATAACAATTGAACAAATCGTTAAAGAAAAAACTAGAGTGAATAAAGCTAGAAACATTTTAAATCAATCAAGGTTGTCACTTGATTGATCAGGACTTCTGTAAAATAACTTCTAATAAAAAATATTTTTGCACCAAGTTTATCCACATTCCATAATGTGTCTGAAGTAAAAATATTGTGTCAACTAAATTTTACAAAAGAGGTGGGAGAGAGAAGGATGATAGTACCCCCCTACGACCATCATTAGTTGGTTCAGAATTGGTTCAAATCAAGTTATTTGGTTCAAAAGGCTTGGGTTTACTGGTAGAGCAAGTGAAAGACATTTTCCTAAAAAAGGTGCATCAAAAGGCCGACGTTAAATCATCAAATAAAACAGAGGTTCCTAATGAAGCACCCTTCTCAGGTTATTTGTCTAAACAGGTATTCGGCAGTAATGCGAAATAGTAAAGACAAAAAGTTATACAGAATGCAAATGGTTCATTATGCCAAGAAGCATGGTTTCAAGCCAACAGCCAGAATGTTTAAAACGACTGTAAAAACAGTAAAAAAGTGGTTTCGTAGGTTTGAATCAGAGAAATACGTTGGCTTGGAAGACAAGAGCCACGCTCCACACTACTCACCACATGCAATCACAGACTTTGAAAAGGCTTATGTTTGCTTTCTTAAAAAGAAACGTCGAGGCTTTGGTGCTCAGGAACTGAAGAATGTTTACCAACTAGACTTGAGTGTCAAGGCCATTCGCAGAGCGTGGAGGGAGCAAGCACTCTTGAAAAAAAAGCGTAGAAAACATAAAACGAAGCAAAATTTGCGTGAAATTAAGAAATTATGGGGTTTATTTAAGCAATTTGACGTAGATACGAAGCATTTATACGATATTCCTGAGCTTTGGCCTTATATTCAGGAAAATATTGTACCGAAATATCAATATACCTTCAGAGAAGTTTTTTCTGGCTTACAATTTCTAGCTTTTGCAGATGAGTATAATATGGCATACTCTTGTCTGTTTATGGAGGTAATTTTAGATCATCTTGTAAAATCAGGGGTTGATTTAAAGAAAAATAATACGAGAGGGCAAACAGATAATGGCTCAGAGTTTATTGGTGCTTGGAATAAAAAAGGAGATTCGGAGTTTACAAAAGTATTAGCCAGTTATGGTGTGCCACACCAGACGATCCCTGCTGGAGCGCATACTTGGCAGTCTGATGTTGAAACGACTCATAGATTGATTGAGGATCACCTTTACCTGAATGAAACGTATAATTCAAGAGAAGACTTTCTCAACAAAGCTGGCTCCTATCTATTGATGTTCAATTCAATAAGAAAAAATTCTTACAAAGAGAATAAATCGCCCTGGCAGCTGATCCGAGAGGAAAGCACAACTATTGACAAACAAATATTAAATTTACCACCGTTTCGACTGGACTATTTATTTCAAAAGATGCCAATGGTCGTAGGGGGGTACAATCCTATTCTCCATCCCTATTTTACAAAAGAGGCTGTGGGGGAAATATGGAGCTTGTGCAAGAACTAGGATTTTTCTTGCTTTTCTGTGTTCTTCTTTGATTATGTCTTATTATGAAACGATTTATGAAAAGTGATAGAGATCAAGTTATGCTGTTTTCGCATACTATAGCAGACAATTTAGAAGAAAATCACGAGGTTTATGCCTTTGCTGCCTTGTTAGATAAAATTCCTATGAAACCATTTCTTTCTAAGTACTCAAAAGAAGGGGGTCGGGCTTACCATCCGGTTATAATGCTGGGATGCCTTTTTTATGGCTTTCATCGTGGATGGAGAAGCAGCAGAGAATTACAAAAAGCCTGTGAAGAGAACGACGCCATGCGTTATTTAGTTGGTGGTCATAAAGTAAAGTTTCGGTCTATTGCTGAATTCCGTGTTAATTTTGGTAAAGAAATTGGCGAAGTTTTTAATTACTCTGTATCTTTGCTATCCCACAAAAAGAAAAATATTGGTACTGATGTTAAGGTAGATGGAACTAAAATCAAAGCCAGTGCTGCTGACGATCAAACATACAAAAAGTCAGATTTAGAGGAACGTAAAAGAGCTATACAGCAAGAGATCTTAGAGTATCTACGCTCAGGTATGAAATTAGATATTGAGGAAGATAAACTATATGGTAAAGACAACAGTGGCTATGAGCTTAATCCTGAAGAGGTAGATACGATCATTGAGGAGTTTATTTGCTTACAAAAAGCGAGTGAAAAGGCAAAGAGAGAGTCATTAAAAACAGCAGAAGGAAAGCAAAGTGAACCAGCCGAGTTTTCTACATCTGTTGAAAAAGATTCTTCAGAAACTATGGAAGGTACACAGGATATAGAAGCTCTAAAAACAGGAGAAAAAGAAGTTGAGGTCTTTTTAGAAGATACAACTAATTCTCATGCTAACGAGCCAGAATTATTGATAAATGAAGACCAGGCTGCAGAGGATAATGATTCTGTTATGCTTAGGAAAGCTCAAAAGTATGTTACAATCAGTAAAAGTCTGGAAGAGAATCAAGAGTCTGCTTCTGATTCTAAAATAAATCTTACTGATCCAGATGCTAAATTCATGAAACGGAATGGTAAAATTTCTCAAAGCTACAACATTCAAGTTACCTCATCAGAAGGCTATATTTTGGCAGCTGACATTGCTGAAGCTAATTCAGAAAATGATTTAGAGCAATTAGCTCCTACCCTTTCTAAAGCTGAGTCAAACACAGGGACCAGTATACGGACAGCTTCTGCAGATTCGGGTTACTTTCATTCAAGTGGTTTGGAATACCTGGATTCAAAAGGGATCAATGGTTTTATACCTTCACCTGATCAGGTAGCCAAAGAAAGAAAAGGAGAAGAGGATTCAGGTTATGAAGCTCATCAGTTTAAATATGACGAGGATGATGATTCTTGGGTTTGCCCCGAGGGTAAAACCTTAGAATTTCATAATGAATCTGTGAAAAATAAAAAGAAATATACTCATTATCATGGTAAACCTCCTGACTGTGTCATTTGCCCTGCCAGAGAACAATGTTGTACGAGCGAAGAAGAGTTACGCAGAGGTTATCGCAAATTGTCAGTAGACTCTGGTTTTGCTTTAAAACATGAAATGATCAAGAAGATGAATTCAGAAGAAGCAAAGTCTTTCTATAAAAAGCGAGGTTCTGAAATTGAACCCATTTTTGGAATTTTGAAACAAGCCAAAAAGTTCAGAGAATTCTTGCTCAGAGGCAGTAAAAAGGTTCAAATAGAGGTAAAAATCGCAGCTACAGCATTTAATTTTGGCAAAATGGTACGAGAACAACTTGCATAAACTATAAATTCCTTGACATATTTGAAAAATGAGACTGACGCAGCAAATATCTCATAAAATGCACTGAAAAATCCTAGTTCCTGCACAAGCTCTATGGTTGTCGCTAGGTTATTTCTTCTGTCACATAAAACTACTCCACCCTATGAAGACTTTAGAGACTTGGGTCAAATTGGAGCAGAGACTTAAATTTGTCAGATATGTAATTGGTTTCTATAGGAAGGATGGCAATTATGCTATTTTGCGCTTTCCATATTCATACTGACGAGGCATTTATAGAATACTTTATCCAACTACGTTATCCTAATGGTGTAAAGTGTAATAAGTGTGGTAGCATTAAAGTATATAAAAATAAAAACAGAATAAAAAGCTTTAATTGTAACTCATGTCACAATAGCTTTTCAATTTTTAAAGATACTATATTTGAGCGTAGCCAAATATCATTTCATAAATGGCTTTATGCTATCCATATGGTAATCAATGCAAAGAAAAGCGTATCGGCTTGCCAGGTTAGTAGAGGATAGGCGGTTTGTATCGTACAGCTTGGCGTATGATGCACAAGATACGTGAGGCAATGGCAAATAATAACAGCACTAAAGAACTATTTAAATCTATAGTAGAAATAGACGAGACCTATGTAGGTGGTAAGCTAACACGTAGATATCCAGGTATTACGGATAATAAAACACCTATTGTGGGAGCATTTGACCGAGACACTGGACATATAAAAGTGTCTGTATTACTTGGTACTGACAACAAAGCTAGAAAAGTTAGTCAAGGTAGGTTACTTGATTTTATAGATAGTACAGTAGATAAAACAGCTACTCACATGACTGACGCACTCGGTGCATACAAAAGAATGAAGTGGCGTGGCAGACATAGACATAAAGTCATCAATCATAGTATGGGTAAACGTTTATCATGGTGACTAAGTCCCACCCTACCACCCACTTTGCATTAAAGAGTTGTTTTTAATAAACGCGTCAAATGGACTACGTAACATTTGGCATCACCCCCTTAATCTGTATTTAGTATAATAGAGATGTTATGTCACATATTTTATGTCAAGCCATATAAGCGCAAAATAGCATAATTGCCGGAAGGATCAATTTTGATTTGACATTATAGATTTGACATTATACACGTTGGTTATTTATTCGGTCGTAACGTGTTTAAACATTTTGATAAGAACGGTGTTGTGGAGGTTGTTTGCGAAACTGACCGGTTGGATATTCTTTTGGGAGCAGATTTGCGTGCAAAATTAGAAGAGTGTCTTACTAGCTATGAAGGTGATCTTATATTCAACCTTGAAGGGGTTGCCTACATTGACTCATCAATTATTGGAGTTCTCATTCATTATCGCAGAAAGCTTGATACGATGAACCGAAATTTAATACTAACTTCTCTGAGTAATGGTGTTCAAAAAATATTTGAACTAACTAAGTTAATTTCTTTCTTTGATGTAAGATAGCTTGCTCTCTTCTTGTTGCTAAGAGAATTTCTGAAAAATGAGTAGCCAAGGGTGCTATGTCAGAGTCAAATTTGAATGATGGTAGACTTAGACTATGTCTGCCATCCCAAGTAAAACTTATACATTGTACGCATGTAGCGTACGCACTCTATATACGATTTGAGAGTTTAAGCCCTCAAATTTATAGCTATCGAAAAGCTTCTTCTCAATAACTTTGTTGTTTCTTTTGCAAATCCAGGGATGGGAGAAGCTTAAACTATATGTAAGAAAAAATCAATTTAACTTCTTATGGGAATATTTTTCTGTTTCATATACTCCTTCAGCTCTGGTATGCTAACCTCATCAAAATGGAAAAGAGACGCAGCGAGAGTTCCACTTGCACCAACATTAAAAGCACTTTCAAAGTCATCCATACATCCTGCACCCCCTGATGCAATTACAGGAATATTTACCTTCTGAAGCACTTCTCGAGTGAGTTCTAGTTCATAGCCTTTTTTTGTGCCGTCACGATCCATGCTTGTGAGTAATATTTCGCCTGCACCAGCAGACTCAGCCTCTTTGGCCCAGAGTACCGCGTCCTTTCCCGTTGGTGTTCTTCCCCCATTGAGATAGACTTCATAAAAACTCCCGTTAAACTTCGCATCAATTGCACACACTAAACATTGGCTCCCAAAGATTTGTGAGGCCAGTTCGAATATTTTAGGTTTTTTAAAGCCAGCAGTATTAATGGCAACTTTGTCAGAGCCTTCGTGTAAAATAAGCCGAATTTCCTCGACAGTACGTATGCCCCCACCCACAGTATAGGGTATGAAAAGCCTTTCAGAAACACTTTTAACGAGAGAGAGAATAATATCTCTCTTCTCAGAGGTCGCTGTTATATCAAGAAAAACAAGCTCGTCGGCACCCTGCTCTTCATAAGTAATTGCATTCTCAAGGGGGTCACCAGCATCAACTAAATCTAAAAAACGAACCCCTTTGACTACTCTACCATCTTTGACATCCAAACAAGGAATTATGCGCTTTGTTAACGTATTGCTTTTTTCTTTAGGCAAAATTGGCTTCCAAGAATCAGGACGATAACTAACGAGTCTACTTAAATTTATTTTCAAGAATCTCTTCTTCAGAAACTCCGAGAAGAAATAAAACGGAGGCCAAATCTGGCAGGCTTAAAAAAGCTTTTGTTTTTTCCCTTACTTTTAGTTTAGCGTTAAAGGCGATACCTAAACCAGCGGTTGAAAGCATATCCAAATCGTTTGCACCATCACCAATTGCCACTGTCTGCTCTAAGTTGATTTTTTCTTGTGCAGCCAGATTTTTCAATATTTCAGCTTTTTTCTTGCGATCAACCACCTCACCAATAATGTTACCTGTCAATTTTCCTTCTTTGACTTCTAGTTTGTTCCCAAAATTATAATCAAGGTCGAGTTTTTCATGCACAAATGAAGTAAAATAAGTAAACCCCCCCGAAATTACACCTATTTTAAAACCCATTTTTTTTGAAAAGGAGACCAATAGATCAGCACCTGAAGTAAAAGTAATGTTATTTTTGACGTTTTCTAAGTCTTTTTCTTCGAGCCCTTTCAAAAGCCTCACTCTTTCTTTTAGCGATTTATTAAAGTCCAATTCGCCTTCCATAGCTTTTTTTGTGATGGAAGCAACTTTATCTTTCACATGAGCAATATCTGCCAACTCATCAATAACTTCTTGCTGAATGAGAGTTGAATCCATATCCATTACAATGAGCCTCTTGGAGTTTCTTAAGAAGTTTTCTGGTTGAATCGCCAAATCAAACCCATGCTCAAGTGCTTTTTGGAAAAAAAAACGGCTAGTTGCGTCAAAGTTCTGGAATACATTTTCATGCATCGAAATAATTAACTCAATACATTGCAATTTCCCGTTAGCAAGTTGGTTCATTCTTTCAATATTCATTGTATACTTCGCTATAATTTGAACCAATGAGTTGAAGTAGCTAGTCTTAATACGCTCCGATAGAATCGTGAGAGCAAATTTTCGTAGAGGCTCTCTTCTAAAGTTTTCTCCTTCATCCAAAATATTCATATCAATCATAAGTCTTCCTTCACGAATGATTTGATGAATCTTACGAAGAATTTCAAGAGCAGAGTTTATTGGAATACCCAAAAGTAATGATAGACTCAATTGCTTCAAACTCGTTGTTTGCTGCACATCTAGAATAGCTACTTCTTTTATCTCAAACAAAGAGGTCAGCTTGGCAAGTATTCCCGGATAATCAGAACCCGTCACATGAATCAAAACCTTACTAATTTTTTCCATGGAAAAAAATATTAAAAACGTTGGTCTGCAATACCAATTTCAAATCCAAAACTTTGATTAGGGATTTCTCTAAAAAAACCAAAGTTCGGGTCCCAAATAACTTTCTTAGTGAGAAAAAACCGTAGTGGAAGAACAGGTATTTGAATGCGAAAACCAAACCCCCAACTGTATCTAAAATATTCAGGCCTAAAATTGGAAGCAACCAACCCCGAATTACGAATGCTATTAATATAAGAATTTTGCGTGGTATTTGTATTTAGTTGAAGGTCAAGAAGAATATTATTCACATCTTGAAAGAGTGCTCCTCCTTCAAAGAAAAAGGCAAACCACACAAAGGCTGGGTGAATTGGTATTCTTAACTCGGTACCAAAAAGAATACGGTGACTGCCTCCACTTCTCCATGAAGGTTCATAACCGGAATCGGTAAGTATCCACCCTCTTAAACTTTCATATCTCCCGATCGAATAAAGATCAATGTCTCTAATGTAAGGGTTTTCTAAACGCAATTGTTTATTATAGACAGGACCCGTAATTTGTGTGAAACCAGCTGATATTCTGTGTTCAAATACAATCCGCCAACTGCGTAGAAATGATTTTCGAAACAAACCAAAGAAAGTAAAATCAACAGGCCACCAATAAAAACGATAGCTCGGCTCATATTTCATAAAATGATCATTACCCCCCAAAATGCTTCCTGAGGTAAGCCAGCGAAACTCTGCCCGTGTGCCTGATGTGGTACTCATTACATTATCGCGACTATCATAGAAAAGACCATTTATAATCTTATTTGAAAAAAGCCAGCCCTGACTTACTAAGCCATAAATTGAATCAGCAGCTAAATTGGATGGGGTGATAGCTCGATAGACTGATGGCAACCAAGTATGAAAATGACCCCAAAAAATAGCAAACCTATGAGAGACTTGTATCCCAAAACCAAAGTTTTGTGAATTATAACTCGCAGGACTATTTTGGATAATACCTGTGTTAATTGAAGGTGCTTGCCTCTTTGTGTTACTATAAGAGAGAGAAAGAGACAACGACCACGGCTGATCAAAAAGCCAAGGTTCTACCCAAGAAGAACTCAGAAGAGTTTGGTCAGGCCCTAAATCAATCTTTCCTGAGATTCTTTGCCCCGTACCACTAAGATTCTTTTCAGCAAGTTCCGTAAATATAGTAAAACCTGCCTGAGTGCCATATCCACCTCCTAAACTAATTGTGCCTGTTGGTTGTTCTTTCACACCAATGACTAGATTAAGTTTCCGCTCACTGGAGCCGGGCCTAATATCTAAACTAACATCTTTAAAAAAACCTAAATTAAAAATTTGTTCTCTTGATCTTTGCACAAGAAAAGCATTAAAGAGTTGTCCCTCTTTGACAAGAATTTCTCGACGGATTACCTTCTCTTGGGTTTTTTGGTTTCCTTTGATGATGATGCTTTCAATATATCCCTTATCCCCTTCATAAATGACAAATTTTGTGTGGATATATTTTCTACCTCGGGCTTTAGGGTTATTCTTCAAGATATTTTCAAGGGTCGCTAGTTGATAATAGTCAATTCCTTTTTTGGCATGTTTTTTCTGAACGGGAGAGTTTCTCCATTTTTGGAGCTCTTTCTCATTCAAAAGAATGGTCGATTGAACCGGCTGCACTCGAGTAAAAATATACCCTTCGCGTGAATAAAGCTGATTAATTAAATTTCTATCATTCGTAACTTTGCTGTCATTATAAACGTCTCCCAAGTCGGAATCTGAATATTCAAAAAGATTATAGAATTGACTTTCTTGATAAAGGGGTTTTTTTATCTCTTGATTCAACTTTTTTTTGTCCCACTCAATATCATAACCATTAAAGAAATATTGATCACCTTCTTTTATCTTGAATAAAAGTTCAATTCCTCGTTGATTTTTATCTTTGTCTACCCAAACAATGTGCCAAGAAGCCTCAAGTAGTTCAGCCTCTAAATATCCTTGGCTACGCATATATGTAATGATTTTACTCTTATCTTCTTCAAAGACACTTTTTTGAAACTTACCATCATCAATGAAACCATCTTCTTCAAGTTCCATGCTATTGATAATATCTTCAGGTTCTAAAATTACGGCTCCTATAATATTAATTTTTGTTATCTTGATCTCTTCCCCTTCATCAATTAAGAACACCAATTTGAGACCCGTGCCATCTTCAAAAGGCTCGATTTTAATTTTAATATTTGCACCAAAAAAACCATTTTCTTCATATTTTAGCCTCAATATTTCAATAGATTCTGCAGCTAGTTTTTCATCGTAGATACTGTCTTCCTCAAGCAAGATTGCTTCTTTCACATCTTTTTCAATCAATTCGTCCAACCCTTTGAATTGTATTTCTTTGATGTACGACCTTTCTTTCACAATGAAGGTGATTTTCACGCCTTGCTTGTAATTCTCTGCAACTAATTTGACATCCGAGAACGCACCGTTCGCATAAATTTTTTTAATATCTTCGTTGATAATATCTTTACTTAGAATAAGTCCGGTGCGAGCATAGATAAGAGCGAGGAGATCTGAACTTGAGGTAAATTGATTACCCAAAAAATCAATACGAATAATTTTTTTGCCAATATAATTTTGGTAGACAGAATCAAGTCGGTCATTGACTAAAAGAAGGAGCGTAAAAACAACGAAACAATAAAAGCTCAGAGAAGCTAGAACATATCTCATACGACGAAAGGTTGATGGCTCCGTCAGGTTCGCCGACAAGCGAGGTCTTGCATCGTTGGGTGAACTTGCTTTGTAAAGCCTCAAGAATTTCATACTAGAAAAAAAATAAAAAAATAGAGTATTCTTATTGACAATTTATGGTTAAAATAAGCCGTTTGAGTGGTTTCATGGAAGCAATTGTTTTACTGCGAAAAAACTCAAAAAGGGTAACGCCACAAAGAACAAATATATACAAAGTCATGCTAAAAAGCCAAAAACCGCTAACGGCTCAAGAGGTCTACAAAGAAGTCAAAAAAACTCACCCATCCATTAGTCTCGATACTGTGTATCGAAATTTAGCGATGCTGGCAGAGCAAACTTTTATCAGCCAACTACGATTTCAGACAAAAGGTACCGCTCTCTTTGAGCATCAGAATGATCAGCATCATCATCACGCAATATGCATTACTTGTGAGAATGTATTTTGTATAGAAGATTGTTTGACAGAAGAACTGCCGAAAAAACCTAAGGCAGATAAAAACTTCAAGGTAACCAACCATATTTTTGAAGTCTACGGTTTGTGCTCACAGTGTCAATAATGTCGGCGATTTTTTTTCATCACTTTGTGAGCTTCTTTTCAACAAAGACCACGTGCTTGCGGATTTTCGAATCGTATTTCTTGAACTCAAATTTTTTTGTTTGTTTTTTCTTATTTTTGGTTGTGGTATAGAAAGTGCCCGTGCCAGCAGTCGACTCTAATTTAATAATCTCCCTCATGATTAGGCCCAATCAATAATTTATGCTTCCTCCTGTAAAGCAAGAATTAAACTATTTAAGGGAATCTCTCATTGTTCTAAAAAATCACGATGGCGTAATTGGCCTGAAGACAGGTACAGAAATTGAAGATATGGGAGTTCCAGAGATCCAAGTAATGCGTGAAATCTCCTCAGATATCGTGCCCCTCACAGTAAAGATAGGAGGTGCTGAGGCACGGCAGGATATTCGCTCCATGCTTTCTTTGAACGTTGACTGCATTCTAGCACCAATGATCGAATCAATCTACGCCCTTACTCAATTTATTAAGGCCGCCACTGAAATACAGCAAGAATATAATAGACCAATAAACCTAGCTTTTAACTTAGAAACAATTAACGCTACTAAAAATTTGGATGACATCATTGAGACAAGTGCTTTTTCAAAAATAGATCAGGTCACCATTGGTCGAGATGATTTGTCAAAAAGCATGCATCTCGCCGTTGACGAAGAAGAAGTGATGAAGCTTGTCAAAGAAATCACAAAAAAAATAAATAACCAGAAAAAAATGACCTCCTTAGGAGGAGGTCTATCACTCCAAAACATTAAGAAAATTGCAAATGAGGTCGACACTACTTACTTAAATACCCGGCATGTCATTTTCAAGAATAATACCACATTCAAAAAAAAACCAGAAAATATATTATTTAAAATTTTGGATTGGGAGAGGAATCTCTACTCTTTCTTCATTAAGTTCTTCCCCGAAAGAGAAATTTACTATAAAAAAAGAATTACCGTTTTGACAGAACGTTGCCAATCATTAACAATATATAAAAATCAAAGAATGGAGTTGTTGTAAAATTAAGACTTTTGTAACAATGTGATTCGTGAAATCATCAAAAATTTTGTAAATGCCTCTGCAGATGTGAAATTTGCATTGTAGCCTCATTCAAAGCAACTAAAAAATAATGCAAAGCCACCAAAAAGAAATAATTTTGTTAAATTTTCAAGAAATTGAAAAAAAACTCACCTCCTACTCAATGGTAGCACAAATATCAGAAGTGACTCAATTAAATAAAGAACGATCACACTTATTACCGTTGGTTGAATCCATTCAAAAACAAAACAAATACCAAGCAGAGCTGGATGATGTTCAAACTCAGGTCGAACGAGAAACGGAGCCTGAGTTATTGAACCTCCTGAAAGAAGAAGAAGATACTCTCACAAAAAGAATTGAAGAATTAGAATCTGAAATATTGCCTATGCTTTTGCCTAAAGATGAAAATGCAGGTAAAAATATTTTTTTAGAAATTCGAGCGGGTACAGGTGGTGAAGAAGCCTCCCTTTTTGCAAAAGATTTATTTCGCATGTATGTACGGTTCATGGAAAATCAAAAAATTGACTTTGAAATTGTGAGCTTACAAAATTCTGGTCAGAACAGAATTAAAGAATGTGTTCTCCTTGCAAAGGGCGAAGCAGTGTATGAGCTTTTTCACCTAGAAGGAGGAGGGCATCGAGTCCAGAGAATCCCAGAAACAGAATCAAGTGGGCGAATCCATACTTCTGCATGTACTGTGGCAGTGATTTCTGAGGTAAAAGAAAATGAATTACAGATCAATCCTAATGAAATCAGAGTTGACGTTTATCGCTCATCAGGTCCGGGGGGGCAAAGCGTAAATACCACAGATTCAGCTGTGCGTGTCACGCATATTCCTAGCGGAATCGTTGTAAGTTGCCAAGATGAAAAATCTCAGCACAAAAATAAGGCGAAAGCAATGTCTATCTTGCGAGCACGTATAAAAGATAGTGAAATGATGGAGAGACGAAAAAAACAAGTGGCAGAGAAAAAAGCCCAAATCGGCTCAGGTGATCGCTCTGAAAAGATACGCACCTATAATTTTCCTCAAAATCGTTTAACCGATCACCGAATCAATTACACTTCCCATAATCTTGATCGGGTAATGGAAGGTGACTTATCTAACATCATAGAACGACTATTGCAATACGAAAGAGAAATTAAGCTTGCTAATATTAACGAAGAAAAACTCTGACAATAGAGTTAATCTGACATTATTTACCATCATCGTAGCAATTTCTTTGCTCGGGCTGGTGATCCTATTCTCGACCTCTTCGTTCTCTGCTCACAAAAGCTTTGGTGATGCTTACTACTATACAAAAAAACAAAGCCTTTTTGTATTATTGGGCTTTTGCTTATTAACGCTTTGCACTCAAATACCTTACACCATTTGGAGAAACTTGGCCTGGCCACTTTACGCCATTTCGATCGGTTTGTTATGTATGGTCTTCTTGCCATTCATCGGTCGCGAAGCAGGGGGAGCTCAACGCTGGATCACTTTTGCTGGATTCTCATACCAGCCATCTGATTTAGCAAGATTTGCAACAATAATGCTCATTGCAAGAATATTTTCCCGAGAGAATCAAACAGATTTAATGGGAAAATTTCTGGTTACAAAAGTTTTAATGGTTCTGTCGCTAATTGCTCTGCCCGTGGCACTTGTTAGTCTTGAGCCTGATTTCGGAACAGCTTTTCATTTGCTCATTGTAGCTGTCGCTTTACTTTTCTTAACTAACTTCCCTTTTGTTGTGCTACTCACCATCGGTATATCCGTTGCTCCCATTTTGTATTATAATGTCGTAAAAGTGCCGTGGAGGCTAAAGAGAATTATCGCTTTTCTAAACCCTTGGAAATATCGCTACGAAGAAGGATATCAACTCGTTGCCGCCTTTAAATCATTCTTTGAAGGAGAGTTTTGGGGTAGAGGACTTGGAGAGAGCATCGTTCGGCACAGGTTGCAGGCGAGACACACTGATTTTATTTTTTCTGTTGTTGCTGAAGACTTTGGGCTCTTTGGTACCTATCTGCTTTTATGCTTTTTTCTATTCATTACAATTTATGGCATGCGTCTTCTAAAAAGTGTAGATGATAATTTTGGTAGATTATTGGGTATGGGAATATTGCTTATATTTGTGCTTCAGACAGTGATTCATATCAGTGTAAATATGGGTCTGCTGCCAACAACAGGAATTAACCTTCCACTTATCAGTTATGGAGGAACATCCATAACTACTTATTTGCTTATGTTTGGTGTTCTCTTGAATATTCTAAAAAGTCAGAGCTAATGTTTACCCATTGCCTGAGGCTGGAGACTATAACTTTTTCTACCAATCTTGATTACTTTTCCTTCTCCGATGGGGGCCAGTAACAAAACACCAGAAAAAATAAAAAAAGCAAAACCAATCCACACAATACGCACAAGCGGGTTAATCCATACCTGAAAAATAAGTCGATGATTGGCCTCATCGATGCCACCAAATTGCACATAAATGTCATTGAAGAAATGGGGTATAATCGCTGGTTCTGAAGTAGTTTGTTGATCATCGTAACGCCTACTCTGCAAACTATACATTGGGTAATTTCTAATTTCAGTAGAGTTTTCGCCTAGTAAGTAATTCTCTTTAAAAACTTGAATTGTAACTTTTTTTGTTGTGTAGAGAGGGGGTTTTTCTTTATTTTTTCTGTATTCAAGTGTTTCAAGCTTAGCTACGTGAAATAAAAAACCACGAAACTCTTGAGCCTCACCTTCTCTCAAAAGGAGGCGTGTTTCTTGTGTAAAAGCCTTTCCTGCGAAACCCACGAAAAGAAGGGCAATCGCAACATGAACGAGATAACCGACATATCGCCTCTTATTTTGTAGAATGGCCAACACCGTAGCTACGAGAAGAGGCTCTTTCGTATAAGAAACTCTATTCCGAGCGACTTTAAAAATTTCTTCAAGGACACCTGTGATTAGAAATCCCGCAAGAGAAAATACGAGCCCCGCTTTTATATTGATATTATTTAGATTTAATTTATCATTTACAAAAACTTTATTTGCGAAACTATGTGGGTTTTCCAAATTAGAGTAAATAAAAGTAATATATAAAAGCATCACAGTAATCAATACGATACCGGGGAGTCTAAAATTTGTAATCAGGGTTTTTTTTGTTGTTCTTCTCCATGCAAGCAGAGGTCCTGAACCAGTAAGAAAAAGAATGATAATGCCTAGAGGAGCCATCCATTTGTCAAACCAGACCTGCGTTACCGAGACTCGTTCTGAAAAAAGAGCTTCACTAATCGTTGGATACATTGTACCCCAAATGACAACGAATAAGGAGATCAATAAAATAACGTTGTTATACAAAAAGCCGGCTTCTCTACTCAAAAATGAATTAAACGATTTATCTGACTTTAACAGAGAAAGCCGAGTAATGATAAAGTAGGCACTGAAAAGAATGATACAAATCATAAAGATAACAAAAAATGGTCCCAGTTCAGAGCTAGCAAATGCATGTACCGAGCTGACTACTCCCGAACGAGTAAGGAATGTTCCGAAGATGCACATGATAAAAGAAAGTGCTACTAAAGTCATATTCCAAACCTTGAGCATCCCTCTTTTTTCTTGAACTAAGATAGAATGAAGAAAGGCAGTTCCTGTGATCCAAGGCATGAGTGCCGCATTTTCGACAGGATCCCACGCCCAATATCCGCCCCAACCGAGTTCTTCATACGCCCATTTCCCTCCGAGCAACATCCCCACGCCGAGAAAAAACCACGAAAAAATACTCCATTTTCTGACCAAAGCTGACCAATTTAGATTGATTCGATTTTGAATCAATGCAGAAAAGGCAATCGCAAAAGGAACTACAAAGGAGACATAACCAAGATAGAGTAGCGGTGGGTGGATAATCATCGCCCAATGTTGAAGTAGTGGATTTAAGCCCTTACCATCTTCTTGAAAAAAGGGAGTACCCCCCGCTGTTATGAATTGAAAGGGATCAGAATCTTGAGAAAAATTAGAAAGCCCTAAGAAAAAAAAGCTACATGACATTAAAATAGCAATTACATGGGGCATTAGACGAGGTTCTTTCTTTTCTACGTCGGAAATGGCAATCATAGAAAAAAGAACCATTAAGAAATTCCACCATAACATAGAGCCCGCCTGTCCTGCCCAAATGGAAGTTAAGCGATAAAAAAGAGGAAGCTGCAAGTTTACATGTTCAGCCACATATAAGACAGAAAGGTTGGGCTCACTCAAAAGACCAAGAAGACAAATGACACAAAGTAGAAGTAAATAAAAGTGCAGTTGCACCATGCGCTTGGCTAAAAAAAGCATCTGAGCGTCTTTTTTTAGATAAGCTCTAATAGAGAAAAAAATAGATAAGCTCGAAGAAGCTAATGCTAATGCTTGTGCGACACTTCCAAAGTAAATCACAAAATGATTATGGTAAATCGCATTGGAAGTTGTAAACTATATTTTGTAGGTTTATCTACTTTTGCGTAAAGCCGGCTTTACGTGATGCTTGTCCAACCATCAGGAAATCGTGAAGCATCACTAGAAAATCCAAAAAATAAACAGAGCAGAGAAAATAAATTTTTCATAGCATAAAGAAGGCAATATTATTGACTCTCTTAGCTCAGTGTCTATGATATTAGCGTTTACAATGTTGTATGCAGACTTGGTTTTTTTTGACAAACCACTAGAAGAATACTGGATCAAAAGCTCACTGTTTTTCCTTAAAGGCATGGGCATTATCAATTATTGTTTTCAGGGGTTGAAAAAAAATGATTAAGCAACTTTTACAATACCCTTTTTGATAGACATTCTCGACAATTTGATCACACTTCTGACAAATATGGAATTTTATCTGTTTATCTTCTTCCATGTCCATGTTTTCTAATAAAAAATCATTTCTCAGTAAAGGATACTGTGAAAAGAAATGATACACTGTCAAAAAAGATTGAGAAAATTTACCCTTTTCCTATGATAAATATTAATTTACTCATTCTTTTTTAGAGGTGCACGATAATCACTCCGTGCAACTCATAGAAAGTTTATTAAGCAATTCATCACAGAAAGTTCGCCGCACTCATGGTGAAAATAAGAAAAATAACGGAGAATTCGCTTCTGATGAAGTATCCGAAAATTTTTTGAGTATGCTCCAGAAAAATATGAAACTGACTCAGCAAACGACTATCCATGAAACCTTTCAATTTTTGAGTTACCAAAGTAATACAACAAGTAATGTTAATTCTTCTTTAAATACAAATCAGGAGATTTACAAGCCAAAAAAATTTTCTGTTGATCAAGATAATTATTCTAGGACAACCCGTCCTACAGAGTATGCTATAACAGACAGCAGCCATAATAATGTAAAAGAAGAACGATTTGAAGTTGAGCAAGAGAGCAAACCTGCTGAGAAGGCTCAAGACATACCGCAAGTAGCGAAGAAAGACATACCGCAAGTAATAAAGAAAGACATACCGCAAGTAATAAAGAAAGACATGCCACAAGTAATAAAGAAAGACATACCACAAGTAATAAAGAAAGAACAAGTCGAGGAAGTTTCTCTAAAAAATGACGAACCTGTTGAAAAGTCTGAGAGTTTGAAAGTTGATCAGACTAAATCTACCCAAATTTTTGACGACCTTTTACCAAAAATGAAAAAAACGTCTGATGCAGAAGCTAAGAAGATTGGACAGGAACTAGGTGAAGTTAAAAATTTATTAGGGAAAAGTGGTGACAAAAATAACAGACTGTCTAAGATAAATCTCCGTTCCTCTCTTGCCGACAAGAATACTGTTCATTCATCTCTCGTTGAAAGGAGTGTTGCGAAAGAAGAATCTCACGTAAAACAATTTGATACGCAAACTCATAATCAATTCAAACTCCACGAGCAGAGTTTTCGCTTGGGATATTTGGAGAAGCAAATTGATCAGGTTTCGGAAATCAAAAATCAATTCGGGAAAAACTCTCTGAGTGCTTATGATAATTATAGTTTTTCAGAAACTGCAAGCACCCAGAATCAAGTTCGGAACTCTCGTTTGTCTCAATTACTTCAGAGTCCCGGCCTAAAAGACCGATTGAATGATGGATTTCAGTCGATGTTACATCGGGCTAGAATTTTAATTAAAGACCAGAAAAATGCTTCTTTGAGTACGAGCTTACATCCTAAAGAGCTGGGTACAGTTGCTTTAAAACTAAGCATGATGGATGGGAATCTAAATGGTTTGTTTACTGTAGAAAATGAAGCAGTTCAGAAACTAATTACCGAAAAAATGGATAAAATTTTGTCTTCATTGCGCGAAGATGGTTATCAGGTAACTTCTTTTAATGTCAACGTAAGGTCAGGTCATTCTTCGAGTCACGAGAGTAATTTGCACAATCAAAATTCTTCTAAAAAAGGTTGGTTTCCCACAGGACCTGAGGGAGTTGAAGAATTCCCTTGGCAGGATGACTTGGGTCAGAGAACAGGGGAGGAGCTTTATGCCTGATTTAGTGGGAGTCAATCAAACACACAAAATCGACATTCAGTCTCTTCAAGAGAAATCAAGAAATCGGGGAACTCGTCGTAGGAATGTTACTATTGTTAATCGACGTAACGATCACTTAGATAAATCGAGTTTTCTCAAACTTTTGGTAAAGCAGTTAGAGCATCAAGACCCTCTTCAACCTGTGAGTGATCGTGAGTTTATCGCTCAAATGGCTCAATTCTCTTCTTTAGAGCAAATGCAAAATGTAGCCACTTCAATGGATTCCATGAAATCATTCCAAGCAAACTTTTTATTAAATAAGCTCGTTACGGGAAGTGATTTTGTAACGGGAAAACCAGTGGAAGGAATTGTTGACCAAGTCCTTTTTGATGCAAAACAGCAGGTTTTTTTAAGAGTAAATGGGCGCAGGATCAAGTTTAGTGACCTCAGAAGTGTGGAGATAAAGTCTAAAGACACTCCACCAATCAAATTAAAACAAGGGGATCAATAGCTTATGATGCGTGCACTTTTTTCTGGAGTTTCTGGTTTAAAAAATCACCAGACAAGGATGGATGTCATTGGAAATAACATCTCCAACGTAAACACCTACGGTTTCAAAACGGAGAGGGCGACCTTTCAAGACTTGATATCACAAACGCTTCAAGGAGCTTCTGAACCACGAGATAATGTGGGAGGTGTGAACCCTAAGCAAGTGGGTTTAGGGATGTTGCTTGCTTCTATCGATAAACTGATGACGCAGGGTTCTTTACAAACGACAGGGCGTAATACCGATGTCGCAATTTCAGGGGAGGGCTTTTTTATTCTTGCTGATGATGATAAGAGGTTCTATACCCGCGCTGGAAATTTTGATGTTGATAAAGCTGGTATGCTTGTAAACCCAGCAAATGGTATGAAAGTACAGGGCTGGAATTCTGTGGATAATCTCGATGGGGGTAAAAGTGTTGACGTAACTGGGGATACCCAAGATATTATGATTCCGCTTTACTCTAAGGAACCTGCCAGAGAAACGAGCTTCGTCCGTTTTAAAAGTAATTTGAATTCATCAGTTCTTGCTGTCCCTCAGGATGCAACGGAAGAAGAGCGTTACCGTATGATTATAAATCCCGACCCTAGTCAAAGAAGAGGGCATATTGCGAGCATGAATATATTTGATGATCAAGGTAAGGAACATAAATTGCGAGTACTTATCTGGAAAACAACGAATAACAAGTGGAGTGCAACGGTTGAAATGGAAGATGCTGAACAGCTGAGCCTAGATGTGGCTGGTGCACAAGGGCAAAATACAACAAAGGCTGGAAATAATTTACTTGAATTGGGTTTCACTCCCGATGGCCGGTTAAGCTCAATAAGTGACGGAACTGATGTAAGTAACACAGGAGATTTAGTGGCAAACATTGCTTTTCGCTTGCCTGGTGATCCCACTGTTAAGAATATTGAGTTAAGATTGGGGAGTGCTAACAAAATTAATGGAATCACGCAATTTTCTTCTCAATTCACGACAAAGGCTGTTGAGCAAGACGGGAAAACAATGGGTTATCTTGAATCTTTCAATATTGATGCCTCAGGCACCATAACGGGAGTCTTCTCAAATGGAGCCAGTGAACCTTTGGCTAAAATTGCTCTAGCTAACTTTACGAATCCAGAAGGCCTTATGAAAAAAGGGTCAAACAATTTTACCTCTACAAATAACTCAGGCGATGCTCTGATTGGAGAAGCTGCCTTTGAAGGCAAAGGTGAAATTAATGCGGGGATGCTTGAGATGAGTAACGTCGATTTGGCTGAGCAATTTACAGATATGATTATTACTCAAAGAGGATTTCAGGCGAACTCTCGAAGCATAACTACCTCCGACCAGATGCTTCAAGAACTCTTGACTCTGAAACGATAGAAGAGGTTGCTTTGGTTCAATAGCTTCTTGAGAGAGATTGTGCAGGAAATTATTTCACAATAAATTGAACTCCGTTATCCATAATGACTGTAGGTTTGACCCTTTTTTCGTGTGTCATGGAGATGACGAAAGATATTGTCGCTTCTGTCATCTTGTTATATAAACTGTGATTTAAAATATAACGAGTAAACCGTCTGAGACACAAAAGAGATAGGATTACGAAAAAGACGCACACAAACGCTATTTTTGAATATATTGAAATTTACTAGAATGGCAAAAAAAATATACATCATTAAATCATAAAACTCTCTTGTAGATGGAGAAATTAGCACATGCTACTTGATCTAACAATGAGCATAGATAGAATCTTTGCAAAATTGAGCCCCTTGTTTTAATTTGATTGGTGGAGTGTCTCCTAAACAATAATAAAGAAAACAGTTCTACTATTTGGTAAAAAAATAATTTAAAAGGATATGACTATCCAAAATATCGGGGTAGCATCAACAAAGTCTCCTATTGTTCAAATTTAGCTGTAGAGCTTGTGCAGGAACTAGGATTTTTCAGTGCATTTTATGAGATATTTGCTGCGTCAGTCTCATTTTTCAAATATGTCAAGGAATTTATAGTTTATGCAAGTTGTTCTCGTACCATTTTGCCAAAATTAAATGCTGTAGCTGCGATTTTTACCTCTATTTGAACCTTTTTACTGCCTCTGAGCAAGAATTCTCTGAACTTTTTGGCTTGTTTCAAAATTCCAAAAATGGGTTCAATTTCAGAACCTCGCTTTTTATAGAAAGACTTTGCTTCTTCTGAATTCATCTTCTTGATCATTTCATGTTTTAAAGCAAAACCAGAGTCTACTGACAATTTGCGATAACCTCTGCGTAACTCTTCTTCGCTCGTACAACATTGTTCTCTGGCAGGGCAAATGACACAGTCAGGAGGTTTACCATGATAATGAGTATATTTCTTTTTATTTTTCACAGATTCATTATGAAATTCTAAGGTTTTACCCTCGGGGCAAACCCAAGAATCATCATCCTCGTCATATTTAAACTGATGAGCTTCATAACCTGAATCCTCTTCTCCTTTTCTTTCTTTGGCTACCTGATCAGGTGAAGGTATAAAACCATTGATCCCTTTTGAATCCAGGTATTCCAAACCACTTGAATGAAAGTAACCCGAATCTGCAGAAGCTGTCCGTATACTGGTCCCTGTGTTTGACTCAGCTTTAGAAAGGGTAGGAGCTAATTGCTCTAAATCATTTTCTGAATTAGCTTCAGCAATGTCAGCTGCCAAAATATAGCCTTCTGATGAGGTAACTTGAATGTTGTAGCTTTGAGAAATTTTACCATTCCGTTTCATGAATTTAGCATCTGGATCAGTAAGATTTATTTTAGAATCAGAAGCAGACTCTTGATTCTCTTCCAGACTTTTACTGATTGTAACATACTTTTGAGCTTTCCTAAGCATAACAGAATCATTATCCTCTGCAGCCTGGTCTTCATTTATCAATAATTCTGGCTCGTTAGCATGAGAATTAGTTGTATCTTCTAAAAAGACCTCAACTTCTTTTTCTCCTGTTTTTAGAGCTTCTATATCCTGTGTACCTTCTATAGTTTCTGAAGAATCTTTTTCAACAGATGTAGAAAACTCGGCTGGTTCACTTTGCTTTCCTTCTGCTGTTTTTAATGACTCTCTCTTTGCCTTTTCACTCGCTTTTTGTAAGCGAATAAACTCCTCAATGACCGTATCTACCTCTTCAGGATTAAGCTCATAGCCACTGTTGTCTTTACCATATAGTTTATCTTCCTCAATATCTAATTCTCTACCTGAGCGTAGATACTCTAAGATCTCTTGCTGTATAGCTCTTTTACGTTCCTCTAAATCTGACTTTTTGTATGTTTGATCGTCAGCAGCACTGGCTTTGATTTTAGTTCCATCTACCTTAACATCAGTACCAATATTTTTCTTTTTGTGGGATAGCAAAGATACAGAGTAATTAAAAACTTCGCCAATTTCTTTACCAAAATTAACACGGAATTCAGCAATAGACCGAAACTTTACTTTATGACCACCAACTAAATAACGCATGGCGTCGTTCTCTTCACAGGCTTTTTGTAATTCTCTGCTGCTTCTCCATCCACGATGAAAGCCATAAAAAAGGCATCCCAGCATTATAACCGGATGGTAAGCCCGACCCCCTTCTTTTGAGTACTTAGAAAGAAATGGTTTCATAGGAATTTTATCTAACAAGGCAGCAAAGGCATAAACCTCGTGATTTTCTTCTAAATTGTCTGCTATAGTATGCGAAAACAGCATAACTTGATCTCTATCACTTTTCATAAATCGTTTCATAATAAGATATAATCAAAGAAGAACACAGAAAAGCAAGAAAAATCCTAGTTCCCGCACAGCCTCTGTAGCTTCACACGTTTTTTTAATAAAAAAGTTTATAAGGGATGGAGAATAGGATTGTACCCCCCTACGACCATTGGCATCTTTTGAAATAAATAGTCCAGTCGAAACGGTGGTAAATTTAATATTTGTTTGTCAATAGTTGTGCTTTCCTCTCGGATCAGCTGCCAGGGCGATTTATTCTCTTTGTAAGAATTTTTTCTTATTGAATTGAACATCAATAGATAGGAGCCAGCTTTGTTGAGAAAGTCTTCTCTTGAATTATACGTTTCATTCAGGTAAAGGTGATCCTCAATCAATCTATGAGTCGTTTCAACATCAGACTGCCAAGTATGCGCTCCAGCAGGGATCGTCTGGTGTGGCACACCATAACTGGCTAATACTTTTGTAAACTCCGAATCTCCTTTTTTATTCCAAGCACCAATAAACTCTGAGCCATTATCTGTTTGCCCTCTCGTATTATTTTTCTTTAAATCAACCCCTGATTTTACAAGATGATCTAAAATTACCTCCATAAACAGACAAGAGTATGCCATATTATACTCATCTGCAAAAGCTAGAAATTGTAAGCCAGAAAAAACTTCTCTGAAGGTATATTGATATTTCGGTACAATATTTTCCTGAATATAAGGCCAAAGCTCAGGAATATCGTATAAATGCTTCGTATCTACGTCAAATTGCTTAAATAAACCCCATAATTTCTTAATTTCACGCAAATTTTGCTTCGTTTTATGTTTTCTACGCTTTTTTTTCAAGAGTGCTTGCTCCCTCCACGCTCTGCGAATGGCCTTGACACTCAAGTCTAGTTGGTAAACATTCTTCAGTTCCTGAGCACCAAAGCCTCGACGTTTCTTTTTAAGAAAGCAAACATAAGCCTTTTCAAAGTCTGTGATTGCATGTGGTGAGTAGTGTGGAGCGTGGCTCTTGTCTTCCAAGCCAACGTATTTCTCTGATTCAAACCTACGAAACCACTTTTTTACTGTTTTTACAGTCGTTTTAAACATTCTGGCTGTTGGCTTGAAACCATGCTTCTTGGCATAATGAACCATTTGCATTCTGTATAACTTTTTGTCTTTACTATTTCGCATTACTGCCGAATACCTGTTTAGACAAATAACCTGAGAAGGGTGCTTCATTAGGAACCTCTGTTTTATTTGATGATTTAACGTCGGCCTTTTGATGCACCTTTTTTAGGAAAATGTCTTTCACTTGCTCTACCAGTAAACCCAAGCCTTTTGAACCAAATAACTTGATTTGAACCAATTCTGAACCAACTAATGATGGTCGTAGGGGGGTACTATCATCCTTCTCTCTCCCAATAAAAAAGTTTATACAGCTTGACAAATTAGAATTTAAAATGTACCCGTGTCATGTATTGTTTCATATGAGCTATTTCGCTGATTCCTTTTCATTTTTTTTTCTTGTTCCTTCCTTGTTCTTTCTCTCCTGCTTTGAAGGCGAAGTTGGAGCAAAGCCTCCTGAAAGTGACCCACTACCGACAGGCCGATGCATTGCTAAAACAGAAAGAGAATGGAGGACATTGCTTACTCCTGAGCGATTTGAGATACTCCGTCGCAAGGGTACAGAGAGACCGTTCACGGGTTCTTTACTTGACAATAAAGCTAAGGGTGTTTATGTTTGTGCGGCTTGTCAGCATAAATTGTTTTCTTCCGAAACAAAATTTGAATCAGGAACAGGGTGGCCAAGCTTTTTTAAACCCCTCTCTGGTCAAAGTCTCCGGAAGATTTCTGACTATTCTTATGGTGTGGTCAGAGAAGAACTTGTTTGTGCTTGTTGCGGAAGTCACCTTGGACATGTTTTCCCTGATGGACCAAAGCCGACAGGTCTGCGCTATTGTATCAATTCTTTGTCTCTCGAATTTATTGAGAAATAAGAGAAATAAAAAAACAATAGCTTAAAATTTCTATTTTGCAAGAATTGTCTAAAACTCCCTTGGAGATGGAGACATTAGCACACACTGCCTACTCTAAGAATGAGCATAGATAGAAGTTTTGCAAAATTTTGATCAGTTTATTCAAACTGTAAAATGTCAACATCTCTAAAATCCCATTTCGCTCAACTTGAATGACCTAAATCAAGACTTAACTGCACATAGCACTTTCTAGTAAAGTTCACAAGTAGAATATCCGTTTTTTGAATGGTTACATACAATATTTTAGAGCATTTTCGGCTCAATAGTTGACTTCTGTGGGGTCGAGACTACGCCATAAAAACCAAACTGCCGTGGTAGAGTATGGACTCCACTTTTCACTAGCAATTTTTGGTAGTGCCTGAATGGCTGTTTCTCTACTTAATTGGTAAGATTTTTCCACAGCCTTGATAAGACCAAGATCGTTCATCGGTAAAATATTTGGCTCCTGAAGATAAAATATTTGGAACATCTGTAAGGTCCATTCCCCGACCCCTTTAATGGCAAGAATTTTTTGAGAGATTTCTCCACAAGAATGTTTTTTGAACCAGTCAACGTCCACTTGGTTTTCTTCGAACCAACGAGCGACGTTTTGGATATACTGCACCTTCTTCCCAGATAGACCAATCATCCGCAACTGGAGAGCCTCTCTTTCTAGCATGTTTTTTGGAGTTATTGCAACCAACTTTTTTAATCGTTCTCTTATTTTATCTGCGGCCTTCACCGATATCTGTTGTCCGACGATCGAGTTCACGAGTACCTCAAAAGGACCCGAACGTCGTGTGAGAAAGCTCTCTGGAAACTTTCTGACTAAAGTCGCCAACACTGGATCACGCCTGAAAAATTGTTCTATCGCTTTTGCCCACCAGGGAGGAACATGCTGGAGAACCTCTTGATTCTCATGTCCTTTTTGATTACGTTTAGGCATAAAGAGTAAAATTGTAGAAAATCCTATGAGGGCAGTATTCTAGCCGTTTTCGAAACACCGCTGATATGACTACTCTCAAAGGAGTATTGGTCGGATGTTTCTTTGAATATTTTTTGAGGAGCAGGGAAAACACAGTCAATAATTTCTTCAAAATTATCAACAAAGTGAAATCTCATTTCGTTAATAATTGATTTGGGAATATCTTCCATATCTTTACGATTTTTTTTAGGGCAAATAAGTTCTCGAATTCCTCCCCTAAAAGCGGCCAAGGCTTTTTCTCTTAAACCTCCAATTGGCAAAATCAGGCCCCTTAGTGTAATCTCCCCAGTGAGAGCGATATCGCTCCTAATTGATTTTTGCGTTAGAGCAGAAATAAGACATAATGTAATCGCTGAACCAGCAGAAGGCCCGTCTTTTGGAATTGCCCCTTCGGGGACATGGACGTAGATGTTGTTCTTATCAAAAAAATCATATGAAAGTGACAACAAATGTGAGCGCGAACGGATATAACCTACGGCAATATTTACTGACTCCTTCATTATGTCGCCTAAATTGCCAGTGATTGATATTTTACCTGAGCCAAAAGAAAAAGAGACCTCAATATTTAAAATATCACCACCTGTATTTGTCCACGCGAGACCATGGCACTTGCCAATTACAGGGGTAGATTCTTTTTTTCCGTAATCATATTTAGGTGCTCTCAAAAATTTTTCGATAGTTGGGTTATCTAATGTTATTATTCTATTTTTATCTTCGTTTTCTACAATCTGACGAGCAACTTTTCGACAGATTTCATCAATTTTTCTGTCTAATGAACGAATACCGGCCTCTTTTGTGTAGTGCCTAATAATATAGGAGAAGGTATCGCCATTATAATGAAAGTTATCTTCATCTAGCCCATTTTCAGCAAGCTGTCTTTTTATCAGATGTCTCTTGCTAATTTCAATTTTTTCTTGTTCTGTGTAGCCAGGTACCTCTAAAATCTCCAGTCGGTCAATTAAAGCCTCTGGGATGGTATGAGTGGCATTAGCAGTTGCGATAAAAAGAACCTGTGAAAGATCGAAAGGAACCTCTAAATAATGGTCATTAAATTCAAAATTTTGCTCGATATCTAAAACCTCAAGAAGTGCCGCCGCAGGATTACCCCGATAATCGGAGGAAATCTTGTCAATCTCATCAAATAAGATTACTGGATTTTTAGTACCAACCCGGCTCAAGGCAGTGATAATTCTTCCTGGCATGGCACCAATATAAGTTTTTCGATGGCCTCTGATTTCTGCTTCGTCTCGAATTCCACCTAAGGATATTCTAATAAATTTACGGTTGAGACATTCAGCGAAAGAACGCGCTAAGCTTGTTTTTCCTACACCGGGAGGGCCTAAAAAGCACAAAATAGGGTTTTTTTTAGAGTTAGAAAGCTTTTTAACTGCGATGTACTCAAGTATTCTTTCTTTCACTTTTTCTAAGGCAAAATGACTTTCAGATAGTTTCCTCTCTGCTTTTTTAATATCAGTGATATCTTTGGTGGTTTCTCGCCAAGGAAGCCTTAAAATCCAATCAAGATAGTTTCGAGTGACCGTTGATTCGGCAGACATAGGGGGCATTTTTTCAATTCGATGAACTTCTTGCCTGAAATGATCCATCACCTCTTCGGGCAAATTCTTTTCTTTTGCTTTTCTTTGATAGTTTTCAATTTCATCAAGACCTTCGTCACTCAACTCTTCACGAATCATTCTAATCTTTTCATTAAGGTAATAGTCTTTTTGTGCTTTACCTATCTTTTCGCGAACTTTTCTGCTAATTCCTTCTCCCAATTCATTCAATTCTCTTTGATTTTCTAAAATAGAAATCAAGATTTGTGCACGCTCCACAATATCAAGCGAGCTGAGTATTCTTTGTTTAATTCTAAAAGGTACATCTAAGTTATAGGCGATAAAGTCTAATAGTTCCTCTGTGTCTTTTCTCTTGATGATGCCTTCAAAGGAATGAACCGGTATAATTTTCCAATATTCGTTATACATCGCAAACAATTTATTTAATTTCTTGAGTGTTCTTTCAAATTTCTGCTCTTCTGTTTTTTTGCTAACTGACGCCCAAGAAGTCGTAAAAGGAGCCGTTTTGCAAAGATACATGGAATTTTTTTCTTGCAGAGAAGTTAACTTCACTCGATGTAAGCCTTCAAAAAGAACTTTATAAGTTTCATCAGGCATTTTAAGAAGTTGGAGTATTTCACACATGACCCCTATTTTGAAGAGGTCAACTATTAGTGGAGCCAATACTTCAGTTTTCTTCTGCGTGATTAATACAATTTTTCGTTCGGAAGACATTGACGACTTGATTGCCTCAATTGATTTGTGTCTTCCCACGAAGAGTGAAGCCTCTGTTTTAGGAAAAACAACCATATCTCGCAAAGGAAGTAACGGATGATTTTCTTGGGTTGAGTTGTTTGCTTCTAGATGGTTCATTGATATTAGGCCATTTGTTCTTCTTGCTCAGGAAATATTTTTTCTTTTTTCGGGGAGACTCTATTCCCTTTCTTCAGGTCCACCTTAGGTTTCTCAGAAAAACAAATAACTCTAGGTTTTTCGTTGCCTGAGATTACATTTTCATTGATATTTACCTCTTCAACTCCTTTCATAGAAGGTATATCATACATGAGTTCTGTCATTATATTTTCAAGTTCAGATCTTAGACTACGAGCTCCTGTATCTCGCTTGAGTGCATTTTTTGCCAAGCACTGTATACTACCCTCATCAAAGTTTAGGCGGATATTTTCCAATGCAAACATTGCTTGAAATTGTTTAATCAGTGAATTTTTGGGTTCTGTTAAAATTTTCACATAACTTTCTTCATTGAGAGAATGTAATGCTCTTACAATAGGTAGCCTGCCAATGAATTCAGGGATGAGACCATATTTCATGAGATCGGTGGATGTAACCATATGTAAATACTGGGTATCCAATATGCCTGATTTTGGTTTCGCTGAAGCGTCAAAGCCAATAGAAGAGTTTTCAATTCGCGATTGTATAATTTGATTGAGTCCTTCAAATGCTCCTCCGCAAATAAACAAAATATTTTTTGTATTGATATGTAAAAAATCTTGGTGGGGATGCTTGCGACCTCCCGTTGGAGGAACACTGGCGGTGGTACCTTCTATAATTTTTAAGAGTGCTTGTTGAACTCCTTCGCCTGAAACATCCCTTGTTATAGAAGGATTATCTCCTTTTCGTGCAATTTTATCAATTTCGTCAATATAGATAATACCAACCTCTGTTCGAGTAATATCTTGCGAAGCGTTTTGATGTAGACGTAAAAGAATATTTTCAACGTCCTCTCCGACGTATCCAGCTTCTGTTAAAGCTGTGGCATCCACGATGGCAATCGGAACTTGAATAATCCTAGCCAATGTTTGTGCAAGAAGTGTTTTCCCTGAACCCGTTGGCCCCATTAGCAAAATGTTTGATTTCTCAATTTCTGTATCTTGGTTAACGACTAAAGAAGATATTCGCTTGGTTTGTTTTTGATTGGTTTTTTTCTTTTGGTCAAATTGTATTCTTCTGTAATGATTATAAACAGCTACAGCTAATGCTTTCTTAGCCTCTTCTTGACCAATAACGTATTCGTCTAGCTCTTCCTTGATTTTTTTTGGTTTAGGAGGAGTAGTAAACTTTGGGGTTTCAGCTTCTAGTATTTCGTCGTCTAGAAGAATTGCGTTACAGAGCTGAACACACTCATCGCATATAAAAACACCAGGGCCCGCAACTAAACGGGTAACCTGTTCCTGTGCTTTTCCACAAAAAGAACAGAAATAGTTGTCGTCTTTGTCAGAACCTCTTTTAGATGACATGAGAATGTTTCACTATCGGGTCCACTTGCAAATTTTTGAACGAATAATTTTTCTTCAGAGATATCAGACAACTCCTTCTATTTTCGGACTTCTATAATATTGTCGATAACACCAAATTTTAAAGCCTGAGCAGTATCCATGTAAAAATCGCGATCAGTCTCTTCTTCAATTTTTTTATGGGTCTGTGTGGTGTGCTTCACGTAGAGACTGTTCAATAAGTCACGAACACGAATAATTTCGTTCGCTTGTATCTCAATATCGGTTGCTTGACCAGATGCCCCTCCTAGCGGTTGATGAAGTAAAATACGAGCATTGGGAAGTGCGGCTCTCTTACCCTTCTCTCCACTACATAGGATGAGAGTTGCAACATTAGAGGCCTGACCAATGCATACCGTTCGGACATGAGGTCGTATATACTGCATTGTATCATAAATAGCAAGCCCCGAGGAGACATATCCACCGGGAGAATTAATATATAAGAAAATATCTTTTTCGGGGTCTTCTGATTCAAGAAAAAGTAATTGAGCAATAATCACGTTCGCATATTCATCATTTAGCCCATAACCCAGAAAAATAATTCTGTCTTTTAATAGACGGGAGTAAATATCATACTGACGTTCACCTCGATTCGTCTGTTCAATAACAATAGGAGCAAGGGACATGAATCACACCAGTCTAAAAGCTGGATATCATATGTATAGATTTTTTTAAGTTTAACTCTGACTTAGCAGTAAAAGATTGGAGGCTGTGCGGAAAATATGGTCTCATCCCTGAATTTATTGGCAGGCTATCTGTCTCCCTACGGTAGAAGACCGTAAATGAGGCTATCAAAACACCAGGGGAGATTGAGGCTTTCTTTGGTTAAATTGCGTATAACCATAATTTCAGAATAACAACCATATTTCCTGCACAGCCTCAGGATTCAACTCTCCACTAAAACGGGTCAGGGTCATAAGACTTAAACACTAAAATTGTATACAGAGCGTGTGCACTACTGAATACAATGCATAGGGTTTCCTTGGGATGGAAGACATAGCCTGAGTCTGTAATCATTCAAATTTAACTCTGACTTAGCAAAGAGAGGTTTTTATTTGTCAAATCATAGTCATCATCATTCTACTGAGAAAAAAATAACAGAAGACTCTTATCAATTGAGTGCAAAAATGATTATCTCGTATGAGTCGCATTTTATCAAAAAATGGTCAGATGAAAAGACTTATAATATTCAAGGTGTTTCAGATAAACCTAAATACTATGTATTGGTCATGTTTCCTTATCCTTCGGGTAAAATACACATGGGGCATGTGCGTAACTACTCTTTGGGAGATGTCCTTGCTAGATATAAACGACTAAGAGGTTTTCATGTCCTTCATCCAATTGGTTGGGATTCATTTGGTCTCCCCGCCGAAAATGCCGCGATTAAAAACAACATATCTCCTGCAGAGTGGACACTTGCAAATATCAACGCGATGAGGGTTCAGCTTCAACGCATGGGCTTCTCTTACGATTGGTCTCGAGAAGTTGCCACATGTACTCCTGAATATTATCATTGGAATCAATATATTTTCCTTAAATTTCTTGAAAAAGGCTGGGCCTACAAAAAAGAGGCTTGGGCAAACTGGTGTGAAAAGTGTAACACCGTTCTTGCTAATGAACAAGTAAACGATGGAGTTTGTTGGAGACACGAAAATCAAAAGGTTAAAAAGAAACAATTATCTCAGTGGTTTTTTAAAATTACAGAATTTTCTGAAGACCTTTTAACACATCATAAAGATATCCAAGATGGTTGGCCAAAACGTGTTTTAGCGATGCAAAAAAATTGGATTGGAAAATCAAAAGGAGCCTTGGTTCGTTTTAAAGTTTCAAAAGACTTGTCTCTGGATGTCTTTACCACCCGAGTCGATACTATCTATGGAGCAACTTATATTGCAGTAGCTCCTGAGCACCCTCTTCTAGAGAGAATTGACGACGTTGCTATTAAAAAACAAGTTATGATGCTCAAAGAAAAAGTCTTGGGCATGTCAGAAGTGGAGAGGGAAAATTTAGGTTCTAATTTAGGTTCTAAAAAAGAAGGAGTCTTTACCGGTTTAGAGGCCGAGCACCCTTTTTTACATAAAAAAATACCAATCTATGCAGCTAACTTTATTTTACCTGAATACGGGACAGGAGCTATCATGTCGGTACCTGCTCACGACCAAAGAGACTTTGAATTTGCCCAAAAATATGATATCCCAATTATTCAAGTAATTATTCCTGAGAAAGATGGTTTGGGCGATGAAGCGTTACCGGAGGCCTTCACGAAAGAAGGCTTCTTGGTCCGCTCAGGAGAACACACTGGTTTAACTTCAATTGAGGCAAGAGAAAAAATTACGAAAAAATTAGTCGCAAGTAACATTGGTAGTGGGCAAACCCAATACCACTTACGAGACTGGCTTATATCGAGACAAAGATATTGGGGTACACCCATTCCTGTTGTTTATTGTGAGGCCTGTGGTATTGTACCCGTGAAAGAAAAAGATCTACCTGTAATTCTTCCACACGATATTGATTTTGATAAAAATAAAAATCCTCTCGCTAACCAAACTAATTTTCTCAACACTTCTTGCCCCAAATGCAAAAAAGAAGCTAGGCGCGAAATTGATACCATGGATACTTTTGTTGATTCTAGCTGGTATTTTTTGCGATATACTTCCCCTCATGAAGAAGATTCTCTTTTTAACTGTGAATTGGCTGAATATTTCATGCCCGTCGATCAATGTATTGGAGGTATTGAGCACGCAAATATGCACCTGCTCTATGCCAGATATTTTACACATGCCTTGAGTCGATTAAAGCTTCTTGATTCTGCTAAAAAGGAGCCTTTTAAAAATCTACTTACCCAAGGAATGGTGCTGAAAGACGGTAAGGCAATGAGCAAAAGTCTGGGGAATGTCGTCGACCCCGATGCACTGGTCAAAAAATACGGAGCGGACACTTTGCGGTTATTTTCTCTATTTGCGGCACCAGCAGAAAAAGATTTAGACTGGTCGGAGTTTGCCGTAGAAGGGTCATTTCGTATGGTCAAGCGACTTTATCGTTTTGTCGAAAAAAAACGAGCTTCCATTGACCTACACTTCGTTACACGTCAACCCAAAATTACTTCAAATGTGAATAGTGAAAAAAGAATATTTACGTTACTACAAGAAACTCATCAAATGATTAAAGTAATCACTGATGCGATGGAGAGATTTTCATGCAACACCACAATTGCTCGCCTAATGGAAATGCTAAACTTTTACTATCTAAACTATTTTGATTGCGAAAGAGTCGACTTTGAGCGAGAAGAAATTGAAGTTCTTTCTTTTTCTGTAACTTCTTTTTTAGCAATGCTTATGCCTATGGCACCTTTTGTGAGTTTGGAGCTTTTATCTCGAATGGGCATGCAAAAAGAGGAAGACCTTTCGTGGCCGACCCATCAAGAGAAATATCTGGTGAAAAATAAAACAATGATTGTCATTCAAGTCAATGGAAAAATGAGAGGGCAAATTGAGGTAAGCACCTCTTCTACTCAGGAAGATATTATACGATTAGCCCAAAAAGAAGAGAAAGTCAGCCAACATTTAGAGAAAAAAACGATCCTTCGTTCTATCTATGTGTCTCAAAAACTCGTCAATTTTGTTGTTTAATTTTTTAGCTGAATACCGGAGTGTTTTTTTTTAAGCTCATGCCCTGCGGTTTTGGACTATCCATGTCCTCTGTTGAAAGTCCGGCTAAATCGACATCATAACCAAGATCAGAAGCTGTTTCTGCATAAAAAGAGATGACTTTTTTTAAACGTGCTCGAGCTTGTTTTTCGTCAATACCATAGCAGAATATCTCCAATTCGGGGCAACTCGCGACACACTCCCCATTCTTCTCCCAGACGTTTACACTTAACTCCACGAAGCACATATCGGATGAACCTCAAAGATATTAACTAAATTTCTTTGATAAGTATCTCTAGCTTTTCTAAAGCGCGCTCAACAGTTATTTTGCGCAATATCAGCGGGGGAAGTAAGCGGAGCACATTTTCACCGGCTCTTCCAATGACTAAATTTTTTTCAAGTGCCTTCAGGAGAAGGCCACGCACTTCAATATTTTTGTCGAGAACGAGACCAATCATAAAGCCTTTGCCACGAACATCTTTAACTTTACTGGGGTGCTTTTCTTTTATTTTTTTCAACCCACTCCACAAATAATGCGAGATTTCTTTTACTTGGGTAAGTATATCGTGAGATTCTATTGTTCGCAAGACTTCATAGGCGATACTTGAGGCTAAATGATTACCTCCAAGTGTCGACCCATGCATGCCTGGAGATAAAACATCGCTATATTTTTCACTAACAATCATCGCTCCAATCGGGAAACCCCCTCCTAAACCCTTCGCAATGGTTAAAACATCGGGCTTGCAATTTAATTGTTGATAGTAAAAGTAGGTGCCTGTTCTGCCCATGCCCGTTTGGACCTCATCAATAGTCAGAATTGCTCCAAAAGAATCACAAAGGTTTTTGGCCTCAATCATAAATTGTTCGTCGATAGGGATTATGCCACCTTCTCCTAATATAGGCTCAATAATCACACCACATGTTGTGTCATCCATAGTGGCATTTAGTTCGGAGAGATTGTTTGGTTCGATGAAATAGACATGAGGGATTAATTCTCCAAACCCATTCCGAACTTTCTCTTGGCCTGTTATCGAAATTGAACCGATACTCCTTCCGTGGAATCCGTCACGGAGAGCAATAATTTTAGTTTTTTTATTTTTCTCACCCCATGCCTTCATCAGCTTGATGGCGGCTTCGTTAGCTTCAGTTCCTGAGTTGCACAGAAAAACTTTACCAGAAAAAGTGAGCTCAACTAAAGCTCTAGCAAGTAGTGCTTGTTGTTGGTTATAAAACAAATTGGAGGAGTGCCATAATAGCTCCCCCTGATGAGCCAATGTATTGATGATGTCAGCGTGTGCGTGCCCCATGCTGGTCACTCCAATTCCTGATAAGAAATCAATATATTCTTGACCGTCCAAATCATAGAGAAATTCCCCCGAACCGTAGTGAAAAGCAATGGGTATTCGATTATATGTGTTTAGTAAATATTGTTCATCCAGAGCTTTGATCTCATCAAGGGTGAGGCAAGCACTGGGTTGATAAGAAATCTTATTGGTAGGTATCATAAGTTGGTCATTCGCATGCTACATTGAATTAATGACATCCTGTCAAACATGATTTATGCATGAAAATGGGTCGTGTCATATTTAATCAAAGTTTCCAATTAAAAAAGGAATTGACTTATCTCCCTTAAATTAAGGTTATGTCTCATTATGAACAAAAGAAAATATACCTTTGATACAAGTGGTTTTAGCTGTCAAAATACAGACTGCCATAAGTATCATAAGGTAAATGAAGGAAATGTGCGCTTTGCTTATATGTCTGGTAAGTACAAACAAATAGCCTATTTAAAGTGCACCGCTTGTGGTAGATGCTTTTCAGAGAATAAAGGCACTATTTTTTTTCGTCGCAAGAAAAGCAAAGAAACCATTACTCGGGTATTACAAAACACAGTTGAGGGCTGTGGCATTAGAGCTACCGGAAGAGTCTTTGGTATCAGCAAGGATACAGTTCTTGCTTGGGTTAAAGCAGCAGGTGAAGATTCACTAAAAGTTGAAAAAAAATATATACAAAAACCTGTCTTTCAATGAAATTCAATTAGACGAGCATTGGGGTTTTGTCTTTAAAAAACAATACAATCTATCAGAGACTGAGCGATTAAGTGATGAAATAGGGGATATCTGGACTTTTACTGCAGTATTGCCTGTAGAAAAGCTCATTTTAGCGCATATAACAGGCAAGAGGACCTCAGTGAATGCTAGAAAGTTACTGACCAAGGTAAAAACAAGAAGTAAGCCAAAGAGGGAAGATAAATTCTTGATTACCTCTGATGGATATGAGGGATATAGTGATGCCATTCTTTCAGTTTATGGTAAATTTGACTCAATGACTAGAAAGCTTCAATCACCCAAATCTCTATGTTATGGGCAAATAATTAAGAGAATAGAAAAAGGGAGATGTAAGGAAGTTGACAAATCTCTAATCTTTGGTGATCAAAAGCTACTAGATGAATATATTGCAAACTCTTCAGTAAGTCATCAGATGAACACCTTTGCTGTAGAAAGGAATAATTTGACTCTTCGCCAACACAATCATAGAATAGAGCGTAAAAGTCAGGGTTTTTCAAAAAAATTCAAATATATGCAGGGGCATAATTCTTTTGTTGCTAATTATTACAATTTCTGCCTTCCACATTCAAGTCTAGCTGAGTATGAGGGAGGAAAACCAATTCAAATCACCCCAGCAATGGCTACAGAAATGACGAATCATAAGTGGTCTATACAAGAATTATTTATCGCAAATAGAAACTTTGATTAAATATGACACGACCTGAAAAACTAAGGCTGGAAAAGAATTCAAACCAAAAGCGAAAAAAATCTAATGATGGAAATAAGGTCTTGACGCTGTATCATCGTTATTTCATGATAATAGTACCATAAAGTAGGTTTATACTGAATGAAGATGGTTTTTCTTTTCTAACAACACTGTACGTGCGACTATTTGAATGATGATGATGATGATGATGATGATGATGAGGAGGAGGAGGAGGTTTTCCATTTGACAAACTTATTGATTCGTTAGATACCAAGCTGTTCTGGTCCCGGTTAAGGTGGACATTTTTTTACACAAAATTCTATGCGGAGCACATGCACTGCTGAATACAATGTATAGGAGTTCCTTGGAATGGAAAACATAACCTCAATCTACTACTTTCAAATTGAACTCTGACTTGGCGGAGTAATAAAAAAAATGAGAAAAGATAATTTAAATTTTATCTTCAGAGTTTTGTTTTCTATCGGAAATTTTTTGTGGAAGTTTTATAAAAAATTCAATTGGTATGCGCCAATCATGGATGATTGCATACTATGGTATTGGGAAGAAAGAAATGATCCCTTTCGTGTTACGATCAATTCTTTAGTCTCACACTTTGAAAGTACATTGAATGAATATACTGAAATAAAAGGTAGGCAAGATGTGAGCAGAAAGGGTGATTCATTGGTAAAGTTAGCGGCATCTAACCAAAAAAAATATACACAGAAAACCTCTGTTTTATTTTTAATTCATTGGTATGAATTGGGCGGGGTAGAATCTTTTGCCCTAGATACTTTACGGTGGGCAAACGAATTAGGCATGTATACTATCATCATTGCCACCATACCATGTTGGCATACAGATGTATCGCTGTTTGAAAAAATTGCCAATGAGCTTTACTATGTTGACGAAAGAGGTTCTATTAATCATCAATCTTTTGAACAATTTTTATTTGTAAAAATAAATCAAAAAAAAGTAAATATAATCCATATCCATCATAGCCTCATGGGCTATGAGGCATTACCCAAAATTAAGGAGAAACATCCCAATATTAAAATAGTCGATACCCTGCATATCGTTGAATATAAAGCTTGGCATACACATCTTTTACTTTTAAAAAAAAATGAAACTTCTTACGTTGAAAGGTGTGGATTCGGTAATTTCCCCGGAGGTTTCCCCTCCATTGCTATAAGCTTTAATCGGTATATTGACCAAACTCATGTTATATCCCAAACATTGGCTAAATTTCTCATTCACGAAGGAATCAAAAAAGAAAAGATTGTGTTGCGATATTTAGTGAAACCTCTTCCAAATATTAAGAACGTTGAAACAAAAATTAGAAAACGATACGAAAAAAAAATAAAAGAAAAGAAAATTTCTATTTCCTTCATTGGTCGTTTAGTTTTTCAAAAGAAGCCTTATGTTTTTGTTAAACTCATCAAAAAATTAAATCAACAGATGAGATATCGTCTTGGTGAAAGAATACTTTTAGAGTTTCATATTTTTGGAGATGGCGAATATCGTACATACATCGAAAACGAAGAAAAAAAAATTACTAATCTAAAGTTTTGGGGAAAGGGTGTTAAATTAGAAGAAATGATGGCACACTCAGATATTGTAATTTTGCCTTCACGAAATGAAGGGATTACACTAACTGCTTTTGAGTGTGCAATGGCAGGAGTGATTTTCTTTTGTACCAACGTTGGAGCACAGGCTGAATTCATACCAGCTAAGTTTTTAGTCAAGAATTCTCCATTTCCACATAGAGCGCTACAAAAGAAAATTACTCGCTTTTTAGATGAGCCCACAACATTTATAGACGAGTTGATTAAGTGGAGAAAAAAAACAATAAAATTACTTCAATATTCTGCAGACAAAGAATGGCTTGAACACTTCTACCGCTGAGCTGTTTAAAACTTGTTTAGCCCAAAGCTCTCAGATGCAACCACAAAAATTCTAGAGAGCAAGCGGAAAAACTGAGGGGTGTTCTGGCCCCGATTTAAGGTGGACATTTTTTGCGGGAGGTTAGTATGAAAAAAAGTATAGAGCGTAGGAAACGGTGGAATGTGCAACAGAAAAGAGATGTAGTATTACGTTCTTTTGATGGT
>CBDBLF010000008.1:0-6702 GCA_965206985.1 Spirochaetota bacterium
TCAGACTAAACCAGGGACAGACATGGGCAAGGTTTGCAAGGCAGAAAAACTGGATCTGGAGGGCTGGTTTCTTGGTCAAAGATGCACTTGAATGTATGCCTGGAGCCATGACCATAAAGCTGGGTATGAGAGGGTGAGTTATCCTGCAAACCTCACTATGTGATCACTGTGCATAATACCTCAAGGTAAGACAGCAACACTTGGTATTACATTCCCAGGACCACCAAAGGTAAAATTTCATTTATTCTCAATACATAGCAAATGGAAACCCAATAATCTGCCAACTAAATCCAAACTCGTTGGCATCGTGTTCATAGATTTATAAAAACAATTATTTTTTTCTATTTCACACTGTAAAAGGCGAATCAAAATGGTGTAGGATGGTACACCAATATAAAGGAGTATAGTTTACCACATAAGTAACAGAAAACATTTCGAAAAAAGCCACAGTTAATGAACACTAGACAGAATCCCATCCTATGGATGATATTTCAGTTGGCCCTGGACCTCCTGCAGCTCAAACTTGTGAGACTCCATGAATTATCAAAAAGTAAAAATTTTTTTTTCTTTTTTTTTTTTTTTTTTTTTTTTTTAAAGAAAAAGAATTTAAAGTTTGCCACAGGGAATTAATGATGCCATTGAGTAAACAATTTGATGGCAACAGATGAACTACTACATGTGACACAGTGCTACAGATGATTAGTGATAGCATGCTAAAACATGCTTTTTACAATGCAGTTGGGTGATTAGGAATGAAATACAGTAGAACCTCAGAGTTACGAACAGCCAACTGGAAAAATAATGAGTAAGAGTACCACCAGCTTTTTTCATTTGCTGCAGCTGCTAGCTCCCCTTTCTTCCTAGGAATTGTTTCCTCCTTTCCTCCAGCTGCCAATTGTTCTACACTAATATTCAAGGTTCACTATGGCTTCTAGTTCTTCTACTAAACGTAAAAGAGTTACTCTTACTATTGAGCTGAAGTTGGACATTTTAAAGAAGTTGGATCAAGGTAGCACTATGTCATCCATAGCTACTGAATTTGGAGTTGGAAAATCCACTGTGTTTGACATCAAGAACTCAAGGGAGAAAATTATCGAATTTGCTGGTGAAGCACAGGATGACAGCTCTCTAAAAAATCAGTGTATAGTAAGGAGATCTGATGATGATGCCCATGAGAGCCATTCACCACTGGTTTATTCAGGAAAGACATAAGGGCACACCAATTAGTGGTGTTTTGGTAATGGAAAACGCAAGGTTGCTATACCAACAGCTTTATCCAGGTAAATCTGATGACTTCAAGGCAGGTAGTGGGTGGTTGCATAGGTTAAAAAAAAGGCACGGTATAAGGCAACTAAGTATGCAAGGTGAGTCATTATCTGCTGATGTTGGTGCTTCAGAAGAATTCAGGTCTTTTTTCCACAAATTTGTGTAACAATATAACTTTACTCCAGATCAACTCTTTAATTGTGATGAGACTGGCCTCTACTGGCGGCTACTCCCAAATAAAACCCTGGCTGATGCATCAGAAAAGTGTGCAAAAATTTGAAAGTCTCCTAAGGACAGAGTAACATTGATGACCACTACTAATGCCAGTGGAGATTTCCAACTTCCCTTAGTGTTTATACATAAATCTGCCAAGCCACACTGTTTTTCTGGAATCAATATATCTGCTCTGCCTGTCCATTACTACAGTCAAAAAAGTGGATGGATGGACTCATTAATCTTCAAGGATTGGGTTCATAAGCACTTTATACCAACAGTGACAAAATATCTGGAGTCAACATCATTGTCTCCTCAGGCCCTCCTCCTCCTTGATAATGCTCCATCCCATTCTTCTGCACGTACATTAGTGTCTGCTGATGGTAAGAATAGATGTATGTATTTACCACCCAATGTCACAAGCTTGATTCAGCCAATGGATCAGGGTGTGATTGAGAACATCAAGCGTAGATACAAAAACATCTCTTGAAGAAACTCTTATTGGGATCCTCTGAACATGATTCTTTTATAGAATTTGCTAAGAGTCTTACTGTAAAGGATGCAGTTTTTCTAAGTGCAAAGTCCTGGGATGAAGTTTCCTCACTTTCACTAAGACGTGCCTGGAACAAGCTAGGCTTTGGTCCACAGAGTGACAGCCTACAGGAAGAACTGTAGGAGTTATCAGACAATTGTAACTGATTAAGTATAACTGAAGCTGAGAAAGAAGAGTGGCTTACAATGGACGACAGTGAGACTGGTGTGCAAGAACTGACTGGTGAGGATATCATAGGCATGGTTCAAGTATCATCATCTCTAATTGATGAACATGAGGAGGAAGAAGAGAACCAGTTGCCCCACTATTACTCACAGTGAGGCTGAAGAAGCATTCAGCATTGGCTTATCATGGCGAGATAAGCAATCGGAAGCTACACCAATGAAGATAGTGCTGCTTCATGAATGACACTCTTTGGCAGTAAAGAAGAAACATGATTCCCTAAAACAAACACACATTACTGACTTTTTCAAATCTTAAATACAGTATATGATTATGAAGAACAAAATTCAATACACTATGTATGCTTACAGCACTAGGACATTAAATCACTCTTTTTTCTAAATGTTACTTATTTGATTGGGAGGTATAAAATTCAATACACTAAGTGTGTGTATTGCGTATTTAAACAATAATTGTGAACAGCATGACATAAAGAGGTCTTGGAACAGGTGGTAATTGCAAATACCTAATGACAAATAGGTATGCATCAAGTTACAGTGTTTGGGAGATGGAGAACTCATTGTGTGGTCTTAGATTCAGCAATAAATCTATATTATAATTCATAACCAAATTATGATGCCATAGTTTCAGAGTTACGAATATTTCAGAGTTACGAATATTTCAGAGTTACGAACACTAATTATGATGCCATAGTTTCAGAGTTACAAATATTTCAGAATTACGAACACTCCAGTTTCCCAAGGGATTCGTAACTCTGAGGTTCTACTGTATTGGAATAGTGGATGGATCCTGAATGTTAGTAGTCTAAAACCCTCTGTGGGTGTATGGGGTGAACATCCCCGGAAAATGTGAGCATGATCAGTCCAGAGATTTGGGATGAGTTGGTGGATACACAAACAGACAGATATGAAATATAATTAATATGTAGACAACAGGACTGCCCCACATGTTCTGCAACTGACTTTGTTGTGCCAACCACCAGCTTTTTCTTTGAGGTGGTGGAGGGGACTGCTTTTAATTTTAATATCATATTTGATCCCAGGAAGACCAGTTTATGGGGGACTATTTTAATAGAAGGGGACTGCTTTTAACATTAAACGTGTTCTACGTGGACCAGTTATAATAGTAAATCAGTCCTGGGGGACTACTTTTATTGGCCCGGGTGGACAGTTTCTGGGAGGACAGTTTCTGGGAGGACCAGTTTCTGGGAGGACCAGTATTAATGTGACAGGTCTCATTCAGATTTAGTGCCAGGGAAATAAGAAAAACATATGTATAGCAAGCTGGTGATATATAAAAGTTCAATGACAGTTATGTGGTGCATCTTAGAACAATCATTATAATCCACTCACTCACATACACTGAGAATAGAGATAGGTTATGGACCTCCCTGCAATGATATGGATCACCCTTGCCTGAAGAGCTAATCTTCACTTAGAGTCTGTTTTTGGAGTGTTTCTAAACAGGTGTCAGGTTGAAACCTCCAAAATCTGGAGCCCTAATCTAGTTTTAATTACTGATTACTAGCGTCAGTGAGCTGAATGCAGTCAGGGGTGCCCCCAACATATACTGCTTGGTCTACACTCACATGGTGAAGACTGATGGATGGCTTAGTTGTTACAACGGGGTGTAGAGCCAGCTCAGCAGCTAGAACACCAGCCCCTTCCGCCATATATATATTCCGGAGTCACCAGTAAAAACACTTTCACAACAACAGGCGAGTCCAATAGCACACCTTCTGCCTGGAGTGATGTCAACAATTTTTTTTTTTTTTACCACTTTTCTTGCATAATTTTCCAACCACACCCGGTAAATGTTGTTTTTTTCCCCCTGGTAGCTATTTCCGGTTGTTGCTGGGCTGGGGTCCCAGGAAATTCTGTCACAAAAGAAATACTAAACTAAACTTCCTTGGAAATACAGAGTATACGGTCGCCCAGGCGCAGCTAGCACCACTAGTATTTTTTTCCATTATCCTCGTAAATTTTGTGATTTTGTCGCTTACATCCTATACCGTGGTTATAATAGGTGCAAGTCGGTATCCAACCAAGATGGGGGGGAGGGTGATCCACTCATCCTCAATCTTTCAATGGTGCAGGAAAGCATTAATCATTATCATGCTTTCTGGGCCAGAGCTGCTGATTGAAAAGGAGAAGTTCACCAACAAATTTGCAGGGAAGGTTGTCACTATCATCACTGATTTACAATTCTATTTCTATTTTCTAAGGTGGCACATATAAGCAAGCTACTCCACTTACTCCAGCTGCTTTTTAATCATCAGCAGTATTAATTAGCAGAAAAACCCTTGAGCACGCAATCTTTTGTAGTTATGTCTAAAGCTCTGAAAAGAATGGACAGGTTCTAGCTAGCTAGTACAGGCTAGTCTACAGTGAACAGGCAAATGATGCTTATTGACTTCCTTGTATTTTATTTGCTTTGATTCAACTTGTTATCAAGTTAGGGGATTTTAGTTGCCTTCATATCTCAGAGGTTTAAGTAGCTTTAAAAATAAAAAAAAAACAAAAACAGTGGGGGGGGGGCAAATATGAGGATATGGTTATCAGGTACAAACTAAGGTTGTGCATGCCCTCTGCCTCTTTCAAGAATGTCTTAGGATCATGTCCTATTCTCTGAATTGAACTTTTTAGCTTAATATAAATTAGGTTGATAATTAAACGCTAATCACCATTAGCAAATTGTTAAAAAGAACTCATTAACAGGAACTGATTAATAAAAGAATTACCAAACTAGTTTTTACTGTCAGGTTTAAAGGAAATAAGTCTTTAGCAATCATGTTAATATTAAGCTAATCAGTCTATTCCATGTGTGTAGTAACATACAATTGCTTATCAGTTTCTCTGCCAATGTTGATCAGAGATGTGTGAATACATATTCAAAACCAAAAATTCTCTTTCAGGAGATGATGTTACAGATGTTGCTAAGTAGATTTGAACTGTAAATTTCAGAACGAATTATTTAGAATTACAAATATTTCACTATCTTTTTTTCCTCTTTTTCTGTTAACTGCTTAATCGAATAGAATAAAATTTAGACAAAAAAAAACAAAACAACTTCTTTCCTTTATCTACACTTTTCCATTGCAATGGGTGTTACCAAAGGGGATCCAGTGGAGCCAGATCCAGCATGTTACGAACTTTGCCCAACAGTAATCTATCAATAAGCTTTTCCACTTTTTGCATAGGGTAGGCACCACTTGGATACTCTGCTAGTTATATATATATATATATATATATATTTTTTTTTTCATAATGTATAGTTTTGAGGTATTTGAGCTAAGGTTTCAAGAAGTTGAAGTAGAACCATCTTAGTCAAGGATGAGTAATCCAGTACACGACAACATACCCTTGCATCCTCCATCTTACTACTATCACAGGATATTTTTATACCTATATTGAACCACTTATTCTCTGGAATGTATAGATTTGTGGTCTTGGAAAAGTTTGGGGGGTGTGGTTGTGTAGACTATTCTTGGGAGTGTTGGGAAAAGATTGGGGTTGGTGTCAATATATTTGGTTAATTTTTTAATTACTTTTATTGTACTTTCTATATTGTCACATGAGTTATGGTATTTTTCTGAAACTGATTCTTAAAAAATTATTTTAGTAAGGTTTGATAAACCCTTTTGGCATTCTAAAAATACTTTTGGTTGGCATATATAAACTAAGTAAGCTATATTGGTTTTGGGAATGCACTTTTTGGTTGTTGTTGTCTATGATAGGTTTTTCATCAACTTGGTGTATAAAGATTTCCTCACCAATGGAGATGTCTCAATCCAAAAACCTTTTAAATCCACCATTGTTTTAATTGTGCCAAAAAAAAAAAAAAAAAAAAAAAAAAAAAAAAAAAAAAAAAAAAAATCCAGGATGACATAGATAGTGATGACCCTCTGGAAGCTTTTTCCTAGTTCGGATACATATACAAACAATTAGCTCCATTATAGTAAGATAATGTTCCAATTGATGTCCCTGATGTCATGTCATTGAAAAATTTCTACTTGTTTATCCATACAGGCTAATATTATCAAACCTTTTTTTTTTCTACATAAGTATTTCACTTCTAAATTTTCTTATACATATTATTAACTAAACTCTCAGTGTAACACATGAATAAACCAACTCACGTAGACATATTTGTGCGACTATATAAGGTAAATAATGAAATTCAATAATAATGTAATAAAATTAGTCAAGTATATAGTCACACCAAAGTACATGTTCAGATGTTTATTTCTTAACTCTTCATTTGACCCTGACTTGAATACCCCCCACCCCACATCCTAGATACAGACCTGAAGTGCTACCAGTTTCCAACTTTAATTTAGTTACCATAATTCTAACATAAATCTTGACTTTAAGGAACTTCTATGAAATGAGGCAGTGAAAGTTAATATGATTGAAGAAGAGATAAAAGCTTCAATTTACAGAACACAACTAACTAATATGCTTAGCAACGATGTTGTGGGACCCATT
>CBDBLF010000009.1:0-80213 GCA_965206985.1 Spirochaetota bacterium
TATGTATAAAGGAGATTTATTATGTATAAAAGAACAAGACAATCATTCAATCATTCAATCATTCAATCATTCAATCATTCAATCATTCAATCATTCAATCATTCAATCATTCAATGAGGTTACTATGGATATTGGCTTTTGTCGCCTTGGGCTTTTTATTTCAATGCGGTAAAAGCGACGATTCTTCCAAAGATGTCGACCCTCCTCCGACCAATGTAAAGCTCAGCACTTCAGAGATCACCTTCAGCGACGTGAGTGGGGCAGTGGGTGCCACCTACACGGTTTCGGTGTCCCGCCCACCAGCAGCAGAGAAAACAGTAAAGGTAACCCTAACCTCCGCCAATCCATTGCTTGTGGTATCCCCAACAGAGGTTACGTTTACACCTACTGGTGTGAGCCCTCAGACGATTACCGTGAAAAGAGCAAATGATGCCAATGATATTATTATGGCCAAGATAACAGGTGTCATAGACCATGCCATAACCACGGGCGCATCACATGACGCCGAGTTCACTGAATTTGCCATGATGAAGAGCATGGTCAACGTGACGGTAACGCCGTACATCCCTGATTATGATGGTGACGGGCTCATTGAAATATGGAATGCCACAATGCTAAACAACATGCGATATGATCTGGCGGGCACGAGTTATAAAACCTCGGCAATGGATGCAGGTGATTCCTCTGGTTGCCCGACAGGTGGTTGCAACGGCTACGAGCTCATGGCCAACATCGATTTATTACCGCTGCTTGATGCGAATGGTAACGGCATGATTGACATGACCACAGAGACTATTGTGGGTGTTATGCATACGGTGATTGATGTAAACGAAGACACAAGTTGGTCTCCGGTGGGCGAGTTTACGGGCACTTTTGGGGGCAACGGTCACACAATCGCTAACTTGTGGGTGAATATTTCTTCTTCTTCAGACAGAACCAATGCTGGTTTATTTGGTGCGACTGCCGGCTCAGCCGAGATACACAATGTAGGAGTTATCTCTGGTGGTGTTTTTTCTTCTTCTTCTGCTTCTGCTCTTTCTTTTTCTGGTGGTCTGGTGGGGTCTTCTGGTGGTGGTTCTTTGACGATCACGAATAGCTACTTTTCTGGGAGTGGTGGTGTTTCTGCTGTTGCTAGTTCGAATCTTGATTCTTATTCCGGTGGTCTGGTGGGGCGTTCTCTTTCTTCTTTGACGATCACGAATAGTTATTTCAGCGAAGGTAGTGTTTCTTCTTCTTCTGGTTCTCCTTATTCCGGTGGTCTGGTGGGGCTTTCTTCTAATACTTCTGTGATCACGAATAGCTACTTTTCTGGGAGTGGTGGTGTTTCTGCTTCTGCTTCTTCTTCTTCTCACCTCTCTTCTTTTTCTGGTGGTCTGGTGGGTAGTTCTACTTCTAATGTGATTATGAATAGTTATTGGAACACCGACGCACCTCAATTAATAGACGGGTCGCCCCAGAACCCCAAGCGAGCAGTTGGTGATGCTACGGTCGACCCCATGGGTGCGGTGGGGCTTACGCTCACCGAACTACAAGCAACGAGTGGGACCTTTCCTAATTTATTGGGCGACGCGTGGGATCTAGGCACTGATCAGCAACTCCCCGCCGTCAAACGATGCATTCTTGATATGGCGGGAACGGGGACTTGTGCATCACCAGCTATGTATGGCGCACTGCTCGGCGGGCAACGGTAACCTTAGCGGTCGCAAACAGCTGGGTGATTCTGAGAGTGGGTGTCTACTCAGACGTTTTTAACTCCTGCACTCCTACAGCCACAAAAGGGCGAGCGAGTTACACAATTGACTAGTGGATCATTTTTTCTTGACACGTTGATGCTTGGGGTTACCCTCACCCATGTCTACATCGACTCTTGGGTCACAAAAGCCACTTTCTGAGGGTAGTCTTGAATCAGAAAGTTCTCAAAAATTACTTTTTTATTTGCTTGAAAAAATGGACAAGCTTGACACAAAGCTTGATAGTCGTATTGATAAGCTTGATAGTCGTATTGATAAGCTCGATGCAAAGCTTGATCGTCGCTTTTTATGGATTATTGGAATCATGTTCGCAGGTTTCACTTGCGTAATCAGCATCATGTTTTCAAAGTTCTAATTGAGTGAACCATGGTAGTATTTCTAGCGAGAACATAGCACCGCTCTAGCTTTTTTGTATTGATTCTTTGTATCGTTACTGTATGGTGCCTCTGGGTGAGTCTCTAAGCTAGCCCAGAAGGGGGTTTTATGAAGAGGGTTTTATTATGTATAAAAGAGCAAGGCAATCGTTCAATGAGGTCACTATGGGTATTGGCTTTTGTCGCCTTGAGCTTTTTATTTCAGTGTAATTTATTTCAGTGTAATAATAATAGTGCTTCAAGTGGCAATGGCGGTAATGGTGGCAATGTAACAGTTGACGCTGACGCTGACGCTGACGGCGACGGTCTGATTGACATCTCCACTGCCGAGATGCTAAACAACATGCGATATGACCTAGCGGGCACAAATTATAAAATCTCGGCAACAGATTCAGGTGATTCCTCTGGTTGCCCAATCGGTGGTTGTAACGGCTACGAGCTTACGGCGAATATTGATCTTTTAGGTCTGCTTGATGCGAACACGAACGGCCAAATTGACAAGACCAGGGTGACTGTTGTGGGCGAAGACCATAAGGCGATTGACGTTAGCGTAGACACCAGTTGGTCTCCGGTGGGTGATAATTCGGCAGATGATGATGCAAGCCGGTTTACGGGCACTTTTGAGGGTAACGGCCACACGATCGCTAACTTGTGGGTGAATATTTCTTCTTCAGACAGAGCCAATAATGCGGGTCTATTTGGTGTGACAGGTGGTTCAGCCCAGATACGCAATGTAGGAGTTATCTCTGGTGGTGTTTTTTCTTCTTCTTCTTCTGGTTCTTTTTCTTATTCCGGTGGTCTGGTGGGATCTTCTTTTTCTTCTTTGACGATCACGAATAGTTATTTCAGCGGTGAGGGTGGTGTTTCTTCTTCTTCTTCTTCTTCTTCTCCTTTTGTTGCTTATTCCGGTGGTCTGGTGGGATCTTCTTCTCCTTCTTCTTCTTTGAGGATTACGAATAGCTACTTTTCTGGGGGTGGTGGTGTTTCTTCTACTCTTTCTGGTGGTCTGGTGGGGGGTTCTTCTTTGGGTGGTTCTTTGATGATCACGAATAGTTACTTTTCTGGGAGTAGTCGTGTTTCTTCTTCTTTTTCTTCCGGTGGTCTGGTGGGGTGTTCTTCTTCTTCTTTGACGATCACGAATAGCTACTTTTCTGGGGGTGGTGGTGTCTCTTCTTTCTCTTCTTCTGGTTCTTATTCCGGTGGTCTGGTGGGGTGTTCTTCTTCTTCTTTGACGATCACGAATAGCTATTTTTCTGGGAGTGGTGGTGTTTCTTCTTCCTCTTCTTCTTCTGGTTCTTATTCCGGTGGTCTGGTGGGGAGTGCTTTTTTTCCTCTGAAGGTCACGAATAGTTATTGGAACACCGACGCACCTCAATCAATAGACGGTGGTGCGACACCCCAGAAACCCAAGCGAGCGCGGGGTGATGTTACGGCCAACCCCATGGGTGCGGTGAGGCTTACGCTAACCGAACTGAAAGCAACCAGTGGCACCTATCCTAATTTATTGGGCGACGCGTGGGATCTAGGCACTGATCAGCAAAACCCCGCGGTCAAACAATGCACCCTTAGTACCGCAATGACGGGCTGTGCATCACCAGTTATGTATGGCGCACTGCTCGGCGGGCAACGGTAGGGTGCTAAAAAGACACCTAGCGATCTCACCACGTGATGGAGGCTAAAGATGGATATTCAAAAAATAAACAGTAGGCTTTTTGCGTGTAATTAGATATATTTGTGTGTTTGAATTCGAATGCTAGCCTTTAACACAAACGATTTGTTTCAACGTATAAACAGATTCAACTAAATCAGCTTGTGCGTTCATAACGGCATCAATATCCTTGTAAGCTAAAGGAGTTTCATCGATAACTCCCACATCCTTACGACACTCAATACCCTTGGTGGCTTTGATATGATCTTCTACCGTAATTCGACGTTTGGCTTCAGAACGAGACATAGCCCTGCCTGCACCATGAGAACAAGAGTGAAATGACTGAATATTTCCTTTACCACGAACAATGTAGCTTCTGTCTCCCATTGATCCTGGGATGATGCCCATATCACCCTTTCTTGCTCTAATCGCACCTTTTCGAGTTACATAGATATTCTCTCCAAAATGATTTTCTAAGGCTACATAGTTGTGGTGGCAATTAATTTCTTTTTCAATGATCTGGATTGGTCGTTTGAAACTTGTTCTTAAAGACTTAAGAATATTTTTCATCATGGCATCACGGTTTAAATAAGCATATTCTTGCGCCCACTTCACAGCAAACCAGTAGTCATTAAAGTACTTACTTTTTTCTGGCAGATAAGCCAAATCTTTATCTGGTAGATTGATGTAAAACCTCCGCATTTCTTCTTTTGCCTTAGTAATAAAATAATTTCCAATTTTATTGCCAATACCCCTGGAACCAGAGTGAAGCATTACCCATACTTTTTTATCCTCATCCAAACATATTTCAATAAAGTGGTTTCCACCTCCCAAAGTACCAATTTGTTTTTCTGGATTTATGGCAGAATTTAATTTTGGATGTTTTTTCATAATGATCTCAAAATCATGAACAATTGATTTCCATTTATCTAATGAGTCATCAGGAGCTGACTTATGGCTCCCGTCCTTTCCATTTCCAACGGGAATTTTTGACTCTATTATAGAACGTACTTTTTCCAATGAATCGGGCAAATCATTAGCTGTCAATTTGAGCTTGGTAGCCATCATACCGCAACCTATATCAACTCCCACTGCTGACGGAATGATCGCCTTCTTTGTAGGAATAACCGATCCTATCGTTGCCCCCTTACCCAAATGGCAGTCTGGCATCAAAGCGATATGCTTGTGAATAAAGGGAAATTTGGCAACGTTTTTCGCTTGTTCGATTGTGTTCACATCTACAGGAACACCATCTGTCCAATGTTTAATTAATCCAGTATCTTTCCCTTGTTCGCTTTTTACATGTGTAACTCGCATAGGTTATTTTATCTCCTTCAATTTTTTTATTTCTAAACAAAAATCTTTTATCATCTAACGTAAAAATTAAATTAATCGGGTATCTACCACGCTTGGCTTTAAATTCTTTGATCATTTTATCAGAGTTCATAATCGCACACCTTGCTTGTCTCAATAATTCTATAGAGAGATTTTATATATCAAATATCTCAACCTCTGGTTCATTTTTTGAGGGAGTGCCCAATATAAAGATTCAGAGGCTCGTGACCTTCTAGCAAAACGGAGCGATCTTACCGTTGGTATTGATTGATATGTGTTCATAACAAAACTCTAAAAAACTTTTTTACCAAATAGCTTATTGCCAATTTGGATGGCAACCTGTGTCAGTCAGGGCGAAATTGACGCTTACAATATTTAATAAAATGCATCGTTCTTTTTCACATAACTGAACAATTGTTAGGGGGCAAAGCGTTGATCCACTCCCTAATTATAGCTAAACCTTCTGTATGAACTAAGCTCCGAGCCAATGGTGGCATGAGACCACCATCAGTAAGGCTTGTGCGATACCATAAAATGGACGCTTCTGCATTTCCCGGCACAATATCAAAAGTACGACCTGCACCACCAGCACCCGCCGAACCGGGGCGTTTACAGAAGCCAAGATTGAATTCCATATCATTTTCAATATTTAAAAATAGTTGGGAATTTATCCCGTTGGTTCCACGAGGGTTGTGACAATGAGCACAATTACCGTGGAGATAAGCTCTCGCTCTTTGATCAATTGGTTCGTTTTTGTCATCAAATTTCACCAAACGAGGTGGGCTAGGAGAGAGGCCTCTCAATAATTTACGATTTTTCATTTCAGTGAGTTGGTTCACACCATTTTTTTCTAAATTGAGGTTTCGTGCTTCTGGCCCAATGGGGAGTATAATTTGTTTTTTATTATTATCTAATACATGATGACAAGTTTGGCACTCTTGAGCCGCTGGGATTAAATAACTCTCTGTCCTCTGGGGCGTTCCTGAAGGGTCAATAAAGTCGAAAGTCACTAGAGAACCGCCGGTTTTTTTAGTTGCTTCATCTTGAGTGTCATTCCATTTGTAAGAGATGCCTTCCCAGCCATTGGGTTGATGAATTAGAAGGCGTGTTTCGATATATTTTATATTTTGTTGAGGCTGTCGCAGATCAGAAGCGATGGAAAATGTTTTACTGATGATACTCCCCACAGGGAAGTCAAAAACCTCTGAATCTTTATATTGGGCACTTTCTCCTTCGGGGAGATGAATAATACGTTTTTTTAAAGTGTAATCGCTAAAAAGAGGAGCGTTCAACTTGTAAGTATATGATGAGTCTGTGGGTTGTAGTTTGGTAATATTTTTAAATAGTCCATAAGTAGAGAGCCTATCATGAAGTATGGTTTCTTGAGAGGAGCAACCACCCCCAAAGAGAGTGGTCGCTATTAAAAGTGTGAAAAATTGAAGATATATATTGAAAATATACAATGATTTCTTCAATATCAAAATTTTATTCTCAAGAAAGTCATCTTGTTATTTAGTTACTAATGAGATAGTACTAGTACTATCGAGAAGTTCACTAATGATTTTATTCACATCATCAGACAGGCTAGGAAGTGAAAGTGTCTTTGCTTCACAACCACCATACCTACTATCCACTTCAGCGGTATCAAGATTCTTTACTTGACCTTTTAGAGTGTATGTGATTTCCAAAGCTTCATTTTGCATCAAATTTGGGAGGCCCTGTGCCGATTCTGCCGCTAGAAAAGCAGTCACTTTATCATTATTGCCTGGAATCATTGCTGCTTTTACGAGAGCATAACCTAATTTTGTTATTTTTTCCTCAGTGCTTGTCATCGGCAAGTTTAGGTTGAATAAACCTGTGAGGTCCATGTTGTCTTGAATACAATAGTTGAGATTGTTATCGACATCACTCTCCAAAACACCATCGACCACAATTGTAGGGATGCTAGGAGGCATTGCAGCACTTATTAGGATGGCCCCAGCTTGCATATGTTTCCCTGGATTATCAGGAGCCACCGCCATACCAGGAGCATTTTGTGCTATGCGAAGCAGTTGAATGGCCTGACCCAGTGGTTGTGCATCTCCGGGGGCGAACGCATCGCCACTCCCTGCAGCACCAAACGTATTGCCTTTGATATAAATATTTTCAGTACGGAAGCCACCCGTCGTTAGCCATTTGGTCGGATCAGGCTCAAGCGACAAACCATTGAGAATTGCCAAGTCAGTGCCATTATTGTTTGTGTAGGTGTTCCCTGATAACTCGACATCACGAGAAGCTAAAATAAAGGTGCCCGCACCACTAGGTATCTGGCATACTGTGCCACTATTGCAAAAGTTTGGAGTGTTGTTATTTTGAACTTGGTTGTTGACAAGACGAACCTTTCTACCCAGTATTTTATTCCCAGGAAGATCAAAGACAACCAAACCGCCCGTATTGTTTTCGACGGTGTTCTCTGTCACAAGAGCATTTTCGGTGTTCTCAATTTCGACCCCTGCTACATTCCACTTCGCTGTGGAGCTTTGAACAACCACATTTTTTGATGAACCGACGTAAATACCCGCATCAGACGCACCGTAGACAGTCACATTGTCTACCAATATGTTTTCAGAACCAATGGGGTAAATACCGTAAGCACCGTTTGTCTTTACACCTGCTTGCGTACCATTCATTGTGCTGTCCCAGTCGACCTTTACATTTGATATAACCACACCGGATGAATTTTCGACACGAAGAGCACTGTTGCCTTTGGTATTCATGATGGTTAGATTATGTACCCCAACGTTATCTCCATCACTCATCCAGATTCCGTTTTCGACTGTTGCTCCTGCGAAATCAAGAATCGTTTTGTCCATCCCTGCTCCTTGAATAGCCACCATATCTTTGCTGATTGTTATTCTCCTTTTGAGACTGTAGGTTCCTTCTGCAAATTTGACGACACTACACTCTCCAATATCCGCAAATTTTCCTTGAATGATATCTTCTGTAGAATTCATTGCGATATCAACCGTTGTTACTGTGTCACAAAGCTTCTTTTCGTCATTATCAGAACAAGCCCCAAAGACAAACCATGCCGTTATCAAAAACGACAAAAGTATTGTTTTTTTTTGTTTCATATAAATAGATTCTCCTTTTAAATTTATCTTTTAAAGTAATCATCAAATGTCTCGCCATTTTACTGCAGAAATCTTCAGACGACCCTATGCTTACATAATATTCAAGCCTTAACTCGTCAAGTTTTTATATTTTTTATTTTATAGGAGAATTTTTACAATGGAGGCTTGGAAAGAGCATATTACATATGATGCTCCCGGAATCCCAGAAAGGCATTTGATCGGAAAAAAAAAGAGATCAAATTGGAATTGATAACGGTGAAGTTTTATTATTTAGCCAACCACTTTGGTCCTCGTCGTGTGTTTGGTTATTACGCCCATCTGTGGTCAGGCCATTCACTGGTAAGTTTACTTTCAAATTTAGCTTTGGCCTAGCAACGAGTCCCAAAGCACACCAGAGCAAGTTCACACATTTGCAGAACTGAGGGCTTCAATTTCTTTTATTTTTTTGGGTACTGATTTTGTTAAAACTTCATGACCTTGTTTCGTGATTAAAATATCGTCTTCAATACGAACTCCCATGCCTCGGTAAGTGCTCGGTATGTGCTTGTAAACCGTAGGGAAATATAGACCAGGCTCAACAGTGAAGGTCATCCCTGGCTTTAATTTTCTATGTTTCGCATTCTTGTAGTATAGACCCACATCATGTACGTCTAAACCTAAATAATGTGAAGTGTGATGCATGTAAAATGGGAAATAATAATTCTTTTCGATCACCTCATCGATAGAATGAGCACGTGTAAAAGCAAACTTACCTTGTTTTTCATTCTTAATGCATTTTTTGAAAAAACCCATATCCCACAAACCTTGCACCAAAACACGTACCGCTTTAGCATGAACTTTACCCAAGTTTGAATTTGGTTTGCAAAGCTCAATCGCCTTTTTTTGTGCCTCAAGTACCAAGCTGTAAATATCTTTTTGTGATTCAGAAAATTTGCCAGAAATAGGGTAAGTCCTTGTTATGTCAGAAGCATAGCCTTGCAACTCACAACCCGCATCAACCAATAGTAGATTATTTTTATCTACTTGGTTGCGGCAGGTGATATAGTGTAAGATAGTGGCATTTTCTCCAGAAGCAACAATACTTGGGTAAGCCAGAGCCTCTGCACCTTCTTTCATAAAGTTAGCTTCAATATGGGCTCGTAGCTCATATTCAAAGATAGTCTCCGTCTTTTTTGCTCGATGGCGAGTGTATTGCATAAGTTTTGTATGCCCAGAAGCCGAAATCTCTGCTGATTTTCTCATCAAAGTAATTTCAAATTTATCTTTAAAAATACGCATTCCATCAGTAATGGAAGCTGAGTGTATTAAGTGATTGAGAAAAAAATTACCACCTCGAGCATCACGGCGAAGCTCATTGAGTAGAGCCAATATTTTTTTGTTCTGCTTCTCTTGATTGTTAAAGTCCCAGTAGAGTAGCCTTTTCATTCTTATCATATTTGGGATTTTCTTCCAAAACTCTTCATAAGCATGGTAAGCATCTTTTTCTGAAAAATCAAGTCTTTCAGCAATTTGCTTACCTGTGAGTTTTTTCCCCTCCCATCTTTCTTCTTTAGAGTTATATTTTTTTGAAAAAATATATTTTTCTCCATCAGAGAATAGAACAAAAATAATATTCTTCTGATTAATCCCTGTTAGGTACAAAATGTCTGATGAACTACGATATGGATAATACACATCCCGATTGCGAAGTGAAGGTTCAGGAGAGAATAAAATAAGGCAGGATTCGGACTCCATCGATTTTGTCAGTTTATGAATGCGTTTTTTATAAATTTGTGAATTCATAGAGTTAGATGGTCGTTGTTACATAAACCCGCTTAATGTATTTTCTCACCTTGCTTTCATTGGGGACATGTAGATATAGTAAATTTTCTTGACCCGGCTGTACTTGTGTATAGCTAGGAGTAGGAAGAGACAAATTTATCTCTTTCAAAAGACGACTGAGAACATCTTGGGTTTGCCGCAGGGGAAGGTTAAACAAAGCTTGAATTGTTAAGAAAAAAATAATTGCCTTATCAAAATACAGATTAGATCGTCTCTGGTCACTGGTCTTAGTCTTTAACCAATTTTCAAATAAACCTTTTTAATTTAGAAATAATGCAATCATTTTATGCTGCTTTGGCTATCTGGCAAGAATAAATTTCCATGTTACACACAAAACCTAATAGGGTATCTTTTTTGGTCCAACCGAAGCGTTAGAGACTAAAGTTTGTGGAGACAGAAGATAAGCTAGTGTTAAAATTCTCTTGAATTGAGTTTGTGCAACAACATTGCTATTGAGCATCATCTTTTATTCTAGCGGGCGATGGGACTCGAACCCACGCTAAAAGCTTGGAAGGCTTTTGTGCTACCGTTACACCACACCCGCACGTTTAATAACAAAAGTTCTATTTGTTCAATGAGGCTGACTAAATTTCAAGGACTCTTCTAGGTTGGGGTCTCCAACTGGTAGTGAACTCACCTTGCTATAATGGTGAAAAAAAAGAAGACCAAAGGTACCAATTGAGGCGAAGAATAAACCAAACTCCATCCATGAAAAAGGAAAACCATGAATGTGGATACCACCATAAACCATCCAGACAACATCGACAAACCCCATGAAGAGACAAAACCAAGCAACCTTTACAAGATTATGAGGAGTTCTCTTGATTTTACGAGACAATAAAATAAAAAATGGAATCACAAAATGGCCAACCCAAAAAAGTGAGGTAAAAGTCCCCCAATGTCTATTCTCCTCACCCAATAGACCCAACCTTTTTTCAAGATATATTGTCTCTTCTGGTAAATTAGCATACCACATTAGCATGAACTGTGAGAAAGCGATATAAGCCCAAAATACAGTGAACATAAAAAGAAACTTACCCAAGTCGTGAAAGTGTTCTTCAGTGACTTCTTTAAGCCCACCATGCTTCTTAATTGTTACTAAAATAATAATCAAACCGGCCACACCTGAATAGGCCAATGCTGAAAAAGTATAAATAGGAAACATTGTCGAAAACCAATGTGGTTCAAGAGACATCACAATATCAATTGACGCCAAAGCAAAGAAATAGGCAAAGGCCAATAGATATCCACCACTAATTCGACTAAGCTTCAAGCGCAAAGAAGCGTCTTTGGTTTCATCTTGCTTAAGTGACGTGTTTTTGAGAACACTACCCAACACGTACCAGACAACAAGATAAAAAATAACGCGGGCTATAAAAAAAGGTGAGTTGAGGTAGGACGATTTATATTTAAGAATTTTATCATTCTCGACAACATCTTTGTGGGACCATTCATACAACTCCCCAATGCCAAAAAAGAGTATCACGAATAAAGCTGCAACATACGGAAGTAAACTCACCGTCATCTCGGGTACCCTTCGGATTACTACCGACCAATTAGCACCAGCAACAAACTGTAGAGAGGCAAAAAAACCACCACATAAAACTAAACTCAACAAGAAGAAAGAGAAAACTAAAAAACCAGCCCATGCTCTGTGGGGGTCAAAATAAAAACCAGCGAGGAGACAGCCCAAGCCCAAGGCAGTGAGACCCATCATGCTCAATTTCACACGCGGGGGTATATCAAAGTTTTTCATCAAAAAACCTCATTGCTAATGTTGTTAATTTTAAACGTAGTCGTATTAAAATTTTTCATGAAAAAACTTCATTGTCTTAGCTGAATTTCACAGTTTCGTCTGTCAATGAATCTCCATTGATTGTTTGGCTCTTCTTTTTTTTTGATTCTCTTCTTCTATTTCCGATTGTAAATGTTTGACGTAATGAGCAATAACCCATCGATTTTCTTCTGTGATTTGAGAAGCATAACCTTGCATTGATCGTATCCCAACACGAATGACATGATAAATTCTACCAAAACCCCATTTTAGGGCCGGAACATCACGACCTTCCACAGACACAATCGGTTGAATTGCGGGCCACTTGGCCTGCACCGTTCCATCTCCCTTTCCGGACAAGCCATGGCAAGGTGAACAATAAATGCGATATTGATCTTTGCCTTGATTTAAGACCCAACTGTTTTTTTCACGATTTTCAAAAGGGCTTTTTAGAACAAAGTCAGCTCTAGGGTAATCATTGAGGTTGTTGGTGAGAGAGTATACTGATGCTTTGAAAGGAAGAGAACCCTGAGGTGGCAGAAAGTTTCCTTTACGATTTCCTATAGTGTCTTGCTTTTGGGCATCCACTGCAGGAGAATAGTGCATGTCCAAGAAATAAGCATAATCCCGGCAACCCGTGAATAAAATGAACAAAAAACCAGCGACGAAAATCAAGAACCTTCTATGCGACAAGTTTATCATTTTGTTAACTACGAACTCGTACCACTTCTCCTGCCAAATTACCCATAATGGACATAACCTCTGACTCCTCAATTTCATCTTCGATCCAAATCCCGAAGCCAGTTGAAGTGATATTCGCGATGGGAAGCTCTCGGTTGGCCTTTCCTAGTTTACCCAAATAAATAACAGCAAAAACGGAAGCTAAACCAGCGGACAACACAGTAACCTCAAAAGTAATTGGTATATAGGCGGGCCACGCAAAATAAGGCTTTCCCCCCACATTCATAGGCCAATCAAAAATATCAACATAACTCATGAATGCAAAAATAGAGATGCAACCGAGTAGCCCAAAAAGGAGTGTAAAAAGAGGTAACCATGACCTACCGAGCCCCATGGCTTTTTCTATACCATGAATAGGGAAAGGGGAAAAACAGTCGAAGTTTGATACGCTTTGGGAATCACGCGCTTTCTCTGCTGCTTTAAGAAGGTCGGAGGCACTCTTAATTGAGACCATCCACCCTTGCTTCACTTCTTTGTAAGAGAATAAGCCCTTCTTTATTTCTGAAAAACTAACCATGTTAATGTCCTTTTGCTAAATTCTCGTTCTCCTCGTCGGCCTTGACTTCACTATATGCGATTGACGGCAAAACCCTCACAAAAATTAAAAAGAGTGTAAAGAAAAAACCGAAGGAACCAATCAAAATCCCAAAGTCAACCCACGTCGGTATGTAAAGATCCCAACTTGATGGTAAAAAATCTCGATGAAGGGAAGTAACAATAATAATAAACCGTTCAAACCACATCCCAATATTGACTACAATTGAAATTATAAATAAGACAACAACATTTCTTCTTAAGTTTTTAAACCACATAAAGTGAGGCGATATAACATTACACGTAAACATTGTCCAAAATGCCCAAGCATACGGACCATTCAGTCGATTTATAAAAACATATTGTTCAGGCTCACTCGCACTATAAGCCGCTATCACAAACTCTGTAGTATAAGCAAAAGACACAATCATACCCGTCACCAAAATCACAATACCCATGTTTTCCAAATGCTTAATTGTAATATATTCTTTCAACTTAAATGTTTCCCGCATTATAATCATGAGCGTCAGGACCATGGCAAATCCAGAATAAATTGCACCAGCAACAAAATATGGAGGAAAAAGTGTGGCGTGCCAACCTGGAATTACCGAAGTGGCAAAGTCAAATGAAACAATCGTATGCACAGAAAGAACCAAAGGAGTTGCCAAGGCAGAAAGCATCAAAACCATTTTTTCGTAATGTATCCATGTCTTTGCAGAGCCAACCCAGCCTATCGACAAAATGCGCACAGATTTTTTCTTCAACGTTAAAAGCATCTTTGACAGGAAACCGACTGCTTTCATTTTACTTACTCGATCACGCATATTGGCAAGATCAGGAACCAATCCTAGATACCAAAAAACCAGTGAAATTGTAAAATAAGCAGCAATTGCAAAAGGGTCCCAGACGAGAGGAGATTTAAAATTCACCCAGAGAGGCCCCCTCTCGTTTGGATAGGGAAGTGCCCAAAAAATAAACCAAGGCCGTCCGACATGAATGAAGGGAAAAATCCCCGCTGTCATAACAGCAAAAATTGTCATTGCTTCTGCAGCTCGGTTAATTGATGTGCGCCATCTTTGCCTGAAAAGGTATAAAATTGCCGAAATTAGCGTACCAGCGTGACCAATACCAATCCAGAAAACAAAGTTGATTATATAAAATCCCCAACCCACGGGGTTATTAATACCCAATACGTGCATGCCTGTCACAAAAGTATAACCGATCAAACCGAACATCATAAGAGCCAATGCACTACTAACTGTGATCGCTCCATACCAAAGCTTCGTGGGGAACGATTCTACCGGACGCAATACGTCGTCATCAATTTGTTCGTTTGTCTTGCCTATGGTGTAAGGATTCGTGATAGCTTCTGACATTTTTTCTCCTGTGTGATTAATCAATAACTGTAAACGACTCTGTGTTTCTTACTTTTGTCATATAGGTGACAGAAGGTTTTACATTAATATTGAGAAGAGTTTTATAAGCACGTTCTTCATTTTGTTTTTTAGAAACCTTGCTTTTTTTGTCATTGATATTACCAAAATCAATTGCATCCGCAGGGCATCCTTGTTGACAAGCAGTGAGAAGTTCCCCATCTTCAATTTGACGGTTCTCCAATTTTGAAACTTGCCGTCTCTCTGCAATTCGTTGTATACAAAAACTACATTTCTCGATGACTCCCCGTGAACGCACAGTGACATCGGGGTTCAGAGCATACTGCTCAGGGTCTTTTAGTTTGCCTTCCCAATTTTCTAGCCAATTAAAACGTCTCACTTTGTAGGGGCAATTATTAGAGCAATAGCGAGTGCCAATGCACCGGTTGTAGGTCATCTCGTTGAGACCTTCATGATTGTGTGTCGTCGCAACCACAGGGCAAACATTTTCACAGGGGGCATTCTCACAATGTTGACACATCACAGGTTGAAAAATAACTTCCGGGTTTGTATCATCACCTGAATAATAACGATCAATTCTGAGCCAGCTCATTTCTCTTCCTACGAGAATTTCTTTTTTACCAACAGCGGGGATATTATTTTCTGAGTAACAACTCATAACACAAGCCGAACAACCGGTACACTTGCTCAGATCTACGTTCATTCCCCAGCGGTAACCATTGTAGGAATGACCAGAATAAAGCCCCTTACCAGGAAGATGCTCAGACCCAGGGGCTTCGTTGAAAGAGGTATGGCCTGCGCTAGCATCTTTCTTATACTCAGAAAGTGTAGTGAAGTTGGCAATCCCTCTTTTTTCATAACCGGGTATCTCATGATGCCTTTGAGTAGTGGCAACTTTTATTTTACCGGGTATTTTATCAACGTTCACGTTTAGACCAGCATATCGCATGCCACTCTGACTAAACCCAGCTAGTTTGAATATATTTTCGCCTACACCCTTTGCCACTCTACCCATTGCAGAATGCCCATAACCCATAGCAATGGCGACCGAACCCGCAATGAGCCCAGGCTGAACAAAAGCAGGCAAGGTAATTTTTTGAGAAGCAGATTGAACAACAAGCTTGTCTCCTGTTTTCCAGTTATTTTTCTTCGCATCAGTAGGAGAAACAGCCACAAAGTTACCCCACGTGACCTTTGTAACTGGATCGGGCAACTCTTGACGAAATGAAATATTGGCACCTCGACCGTCACCGATCTGGAGATTTTGATAAATATTCAAAGAATAACTTTTATCAAGAGGAGCTTGTATTGAAGTCATTTCAAATGCATAGCGTAAGTTAAAAGGGCGAATGCCCTGGGAACGGAGAAAGCCGCTCCGCTGTGAAAAACCCTGAGCGAGGCAATCTTCCCAGCTTCCTTTAATGTACCTAGACGATTTTGATTTCACATACTCGTGAAAAGAAGTTTCGTTATTCTGTAGAGAAAGTAAAATATCACCTGCCGAACGCGTGCTAAAGAGAGGACGCACAACGGGCTGAACAATATGATAAATATCATGAGAATAGCCATCGCCCCATGACTCCATGAAATGGCTAGCGGCCATAATATAATTTGATTTCTCGGCAGTTTCATTACGATGGGTGCCAATATAAATAACATTCTTTACTTTTGAGAGTGCCTCAACAAAACCAGAGCCATGAGGCATATCATACACGGGATTTGCTCGATCAATGAGCAATGTCTCAATTTTTCCGTCTCTCATATCAGCGATTAGCGTACGAAGTTTTGGGTGAGGAGAAATATCATTTTTCTTTTTGTGAGGTGCTTGACTAAAAATAGCGGATCCACTACCCAGAAGGTAGTTAATGAGATTTCCCAAATAATGTGTGCTTCCTTTGTCTTCCTCAAGCGTGGATGACCCCCCTGCAACCACTAGAGCTTTTCCTTTGAATTTGAGAAGTTCATCGACGAGTGCCTGAAGGTCTTTTGGGCCAATACCACAAGCACGATCCGTCGCCCTAGGAGTATATTTTTCTAATAATTTGCGAAGTGATTCATTTCTTCTTTGTGCACTTGAAGGCAACAAGAGATGAGCCAGACCCAGAAGGAAAGAACGATGAGAACCTGCCTTAATTGGTATTCTTTTGTCGGAATTTGTCCCAGTAAGCGACATCATGGTCTCAACGCTGATTAATTTTATCATTTTTTCACCGTCGGGGTCTCTCTGCTTACTAAACTGCTTTGTGAAAACCTCCGGGCTAATCCATGTACCCAAAAAATCAGCTTCAACGCTCAACACTAAACTAGCCACATCAAATTGGTACCGAGGGATTATGGCCTCTCCATGAGAAAGCCTTTGACCGGCCAAAACTTCGTTTTGGTTCCCTGCAGGGTCGTAGACGATAAGTTCTGCAAAGTAACGAGAAGAAAAACTTCTCAATACCGACTGCTCTGACGGGCTATACGATGGCCGCGTAAGAACACGAACCCTCTTTTTTAGCAGAGAAGATGTCTCTCCAAACGCCCTCTTCCAAGATATCTTTCTGAAACCCACATCTGTCTTCTTCATAGGATGCCGCAGGCGGTCTGGATCATATAGATCCCAGATAGTCGCAAAACCATCTGCACTCATTGCGCCCTGACTTAGAGGATGCTCAGGATTCCCTTCTATTTTGATGGGCTTGCCCTCTCTAGTTTTGACAAGCATCGGTAAAACCCCTTCTGAATGCACATAGGAGGTAGCATAATAAGTAGGTAGTCCTGGGGTATGGCTTTCGGGACGTTGGAGATAAGGAAGTATTTTCTCAACAGGCCTACGGTGACAGTTTGTAGCAGCCATTGCGAGTGAAGCTCCCATGAAGGTGAGAAAAGACCTGCGATTTAACCCAGAGATCACACCACGATCAATCAGTTCTTGAACCGAGCTAGGGAATTCCTCCGAAGCAGAAGGAAGTTCTGATGATTCTTTGGATTCAAAAGAACGCCAAAGATTTTTTTCTTTCTTCTGCTTCACCTTACCATTAGCTTTCATCATTCAAAACCTCACTTTATAAGTCCAATCAATTTGTCAATAGTGACAACTTCCACAATTTAGTTTTGCTCCTTTTTTTTCGTTTTTTCTATGACAATCCACACAAAAACCCATATTGAGTGATTTCTGTTGGACAACCACATCCATTTTATCGATATTTCCATGACAAGGAGCACATGCTGTTTTACTGGGCTGACCCCGAGAGAGAAGAGCCTTGATATGAGGAGCATGCGAGAAACGAACATGATCTGGCATATTGTGAATTCTGATCCATTCAGGAGACTTGTTTTCCTCCCAATATTGATTAATTTTTTGAATTTCTTTATTGCCATACCCAATGGAAACGTGGCAGTTTCGACAGACGTTTAAACTTGGAATGCCTGCTTTTTTACTTTGAGTGACACCCGTATGACAATATTGACAATCTATGTTGTACTTACCAGCATGAAGCTTATGGCTGTAAGAAATAGGCTGTTCAGGTCCGTAGCCTACCTGCTGAGGTGGGGCAACAAAGAACCAAAGTAGAAAGATCACCAAGACAGGCCCCAAGCCATATCTTAATATAACCTTTTTGGCTTCCATATTTCTAAATTAAATTATTTTTTTCTGCTGGGAATAAGTGACAAGATATATTCAGCAACCGCTTCTATTTGTGCTTTGCTTAAAACGCCTTCCCATGCAACCATTTGAGTGCCAGGTATACCTTCGCTGAGAGTTTTTCGTATGCCTATCATATTCGCACCATTTTTAAACTTATCTTTCTTAAAGTTTCTTGGATAGAATCCCATCGTAGCAGGACCATCACCCTCCCCACTTGGCCCATGACACGACGCACAATTTACTCGATATACATTTTGTCCCATCTCGTTCACTTGTGTGCTCAATGAAACCTCAGCACCTCCGCTTCCCTTTTTCTTGCAAGCGGAAACGACAAAGAGAAAAATAAAAAGACTAAGCAAAAAGAACAGGAAGTTAGACACTCTTTTCTCTAAAAAAATAAAAGACATAAGGCTTCCCGAAGCCCCCCTGAAATTAAGACCCTATTAAGCCTTGAAGAGAAGAACTGTACAAACAAGCACTGAACTAATGTATGAACAGAGTTAGATTGTCTATAAATTTATTCTAAAAATTTAGGTCGTGTCATATTTAATCAAAGTTTCTATTTGCGATGAATAATTCTTGTATAGACCACTTATGATTCGTCATTTCTGTAGCCATTGCTGGGGTGATTTGAATTGGTTTTCCTCCCTCATACTCAGCTAGACTTGAATGTGGAAGGCAGAAATTGTAATAATTAGCAACAAAAGAATTATGCCCCTGCATATATTTGAATTTTTTTGAAAAACCCTGACTTTTACGCTCTATTCTATGATTGTGTTGGCGAAGAGTCAAATTATTCCTTTCTACAGCAAAGGTGTTCATCTGATGACTTACTGAAGAGTTTGCAATATATTCATCTAGTAGCTTTTGATCACCAAAGATTAGAGATTTGTCAACTTCCTTACATCTCCCTTTTTCTATTCTCTTAATTATTTGCCCATAACATAGAGATTTGGGTGATTGAAGCTTTCTAGTCATTGAGTCAAATTTACCATATACTGAAAGAATGGCATCACTATATCCCTCATATCCATCAGAGGTAATCAAGAATTTATCTTCCCTCTTTGGCTTACTTCTTGTTTTTACCTTGGTCAGTAACTTTCTAGCATTCACTGAGGTCCTCTTGCCTGTTATATGCGCTAAAATGAGCTTTTCTACAGGCAATACTGCAGTAAAAGTCCAGATATCCCCTATTTCATCACTTAATCGCTCAGTCTCTGATAGATTGTATTGTTTTTTAAAGACAAAACCCCAATGCTCGTCTAATTGAATTTCATTGAAAGACAGGTTTTTGTATATATTTTTTTTCAACTTTTAGTGAATCTTCACCTGCTGCTTTAACCCAAGCAAGAACTGTATCCTTGCTGATACCAAAGACTCTTCCGGTAGCTCTAATGCCACAGCCCTCAACTGTGTTTTGTAATACCCGAGTAATGGTTTCTTTGCTTTTCTTGCGACGAAAAAAAATAGTGTGGTTTAACCCCCTAAAACTGGACAGTCTTTTTCTTATTCTTTTAGATATTTCTCCTCATATTTTTGAGGTGTCACCCATCCTAAAGCTGAATGTGGCTTCATCGTATTATAAAGATGGATAAACCTGAAGATACTTTTTTGAGCTTCTTCAAAGTTTTGATATTCTGATAAATTAATTTCTTTATATTTAATTGTTTTATTCAATGATTCGGCATGAGCGTTTTCATACACATTACCACGACACATGGAAATATTGATTCTACTTTCTTCTAATAGAGCGATATACTCATTTGAGCAATATCTGACGTCAGCATCAGTATGATGGTAGTAATTTTGTAAATCTCCTATTTCTCTTTTAAGCGAAAGAAAGGCTGCTATGACCAGTTGGGTGTTATTTTTATCAGAAATGGCCGCTCCTACGATACGGCGACTCATAAGCCTCATGAGCAAAGCTAAATAGTGGTCTTTCGAATTAATATCAAAATAGGTTATATCGCCAACAATTACCTTGAAGGGATCAGCTTGCACACTTTTAATCAAATTGGGATATTTTCTGAAATTATGCTTAGATTGGGTAGTTTTTGGCTTCAAAAACACCTTTTTAGTGCATAAAAGTCTATTTTCTTTCATAATTCGGTAAACTCGCTTCTTATTTATTGTAAAGCCTCTATCTTTTAGAATTTGCGTCATCGAGATATAACCTACTTGGTTCAATTGATCACTAATTTCATGGATAGATTTTAGAATCGTTGAATCATCTTTCTTCTCCTTCGACTTATAATAATAAGTTGACTTTTCTAGTTTCATAACTCTGCAACTCCTTGTGATCCCAAATTCTGTGCTGAGGCTATTCTTGATAATTTCTCTTTTTGCCTGTATTCTTGAAGAAGTTTTTCCGTTTTTTTTAAAATCTGATTTTCTATCATTAAGTCAGATAAGGCCGATTCTAAATAGGAAATTTTTTTTCTCAATTCTAACTCAACCCCATTTTTATCTTCAAAGCCTTCGAAAACCAGCTGTCGCTTCCATCTCGATAAAGTTGCGACTGAAATCATCTCTCTCTTAGATATTTCTGCCGTGCTAGTCTGACCTGAAATCATCTCCAAAGCCAATCTCTCTTTTGCTTCCTTACTGTATCTTTGTCTTTTAATCATAGTTTTACCTCCTAAATTTAACACAATAAAGTGTCCAGTTTTAGGTCGTGTCATATTTAATCAAAGTTTCTATTTGCGATGAATAATTCTTGTATAGACCACTTATGATTCGTCATTTCTGTAGCCATTGCTGGGGTGATTTGAATTGGTTTTCCTCCCTCATACTCAGCTAGACTTGAATGTGGAAGGCAGAAATTGTAATAATTAGCAACAAAAGAATTATGCCCCTGCATATATTTGAATTTTTTTGAAAAACCCTGACTTTTACGCTCTATTCTATGATTGTGTTGGCGAAGAGTCAAATTATTCCTTTCTACAGCAAAGGTGTTCATCTGATGACTTACTGAAGAGTTTGCAATATATTCATCTAGTAGCTTTTGATCACCAAAGATTAGAGATTTGTCAACTTCCTTACATCTCCCTTTTTCTATTCTCTTAATTATTTGCCCATAACATAGAGATTTGGGTGATTGAAGCTTTCTAGTCATTGAGTCAAATTTACCATAAACTGAAAGAATGGCATCACTATATCCCTCATATCCATCAGAGGTAATCAAGAATTTATCTTCCCTCTTTGGCTTACTTCTTGTTTTTACCTTGGTCAGTAACTTTCTAGCATTCACTGAGGTCCTCTTGCCTGTTATATGCGCTAAAATGAGCTTTTCTACAGGCAATACTGCAGTAAAAGTCCAGATATCCCCTATTTCATCACTTAATCGCTCAGTCTCTGATAGATTGTATTGTTTTTTAAAGACAAAACCCCAATGCTCGTCTAATTGAATTTCATTGAAAGACAGGTTTTTGTATATATTTTTTTTCAACTTTTAGTGAATCTTCACCTGCTGCTTTAACCCAAGCAAGAACTGTATCCTTGCTGATACCAAAGACTCTTCCGGTAGCTCTAATGCCACAGCCCTCAACTGTGTTTTGTAATACCCGAGTAATGGTTTCTTTGCTTTTCTTGCGACGAAAAAAAATAGTGCCTTTATTCTCTGAAAAGCATCTACCACAAGCGGTGCACTTTAAATAGGCTATTTGTTTGTACTTACCAGACATATAAGCAAAGCGCACATTTCCTTCATTTACCTTATGATACTTATGGCAGTCTGTATTTTGACAGCTAAAACCACTTGTATCAAAGGTATATTTTCTTTTGTTCATAATGAGACATAACCTTATTTTAAGGAAGATACGCCAATTCCTTTTTTAATTGGAAACTTTGATTAAATATGACACGACCCAAAATTTAGAACTAGTTGTTGAGGCTGCCTTTGGTCAAATTGCGTATAACTGTAATTTCAGAAGATTTAATCTACGGGGTTTGGAATCTGCAAAAGGAGAGTTTTTTATTGTGGCCTTATCTCATAATTTGGGATAATCATGAAAAAACTAAAAAATGACGACAAGAAAATATAGACCCCCAAACTCAATTGAATTTAGGGGTCTATATTTTTTTTGTATATCCGAAACGTTTTATATTTTTTTGCCCCAATAGCATCCAAGCCCCCAATCAGGAGACTATTCGTCTCAACAACCAAAGAGCAATCAGAAGCGTGATAGCCTAGTCGAATACCTTGAGAGATGACTTCATCAATAAGTATCATCTCATAGCCTCGATTACGATATTCTTTTAAAACTCCCAAAACCATAGTTCGAGCAAATTGTATATGCTTCAGGGCACGAAGAATTTTAAAAATTCCGAAAGGAAAGAGTCTGCCTTTTGCCTTAATGGTAGCCTCAAAAGCATTGGGAACTGAAATCGAAAAAGCAATTGCTTTGCCGTCTATTTCTAAAATATGTGCAAGCTCTTTTTTGACCATGAGCTTTAATTCTTTTGTTAAATGTGCCCATTGCTGGTCAGTAAACGGTAGATTACCCCAGTTCTCTGACCAAGCATCTTCAAACATTTCTCTGACCAAAGCAACTTCACTACCCCAGTTTTTCAAGTCGACACACCTTAGTTTAAGGTTAGATTGTTTCCTCAGGCGAGCGGTGGTTCTTTGCATAATGCGTTTTATGGGGTCATAACCACTCTTATAGAAGGCGTACCAATCAATTTCTTTTTTGAAACCGTTCGTCTCAATAAGCTTAGGGTAGTAAGGGGGATTATAAGAACAGAGTAAAATGGGGCTAAATTGATAGCTATCAATGAGTATACCAATTTCATCATAGATAGCAAAGCTTTCGGGTCCGATGATTGTCGTACAACCTTTTGTTTTAAGCCACTTGCCTGCCTCTTCAAAAATAAGGTCAACAGCCTCTTGGTCATCAAGTGCTTCGAAAAAGCCAAAAAATCCTTGCTTTACTTTGTAATGTTGATCGTGCTTCCTATTGATATGGGCGCTAACTCTAGCCACAGGCTTTGAACCTCGGTAAACCATAAAAAGCTGAATTTCTCCAATTTCATGAAAAGGACCTTTGAGGATAAATTTGATTTGATCATTAAAAATGGGCGCCACCCATTTTGGATACTTTTTATACACCTTTTCTGAGAAAAGAACAAATTTCTTTACGAAGCTTCTCTTTAACTTTAGGGGAATAACCTTAATAGCCTTATCAGTGCTCATTAAATAATCGCGCCATTTACTTGGAACAAAACCTATCTCATGCTAATTGGTTTATAGTCTCGCTCAGGGGAACCCACATAAACTTGTCGAGGCCTGCCAATGCGACTTCCTGGGGAAGAAATCATCTCATTCCATTGAGCGATCCATCCTGGTAATCTACCCAAGGCAAAAAGAACTGTAAACATATTAGTAGGGATTCCCAATGCACGGTAAATAATTCCTGAGTAGAAGTCAACATTTGGGTAGAGTTTTCTTTCTTTGAAATAAGAGTCTTCCAAAGCCCTCTCTTCAAGTGTTTTAGCTATATCAAGCAGGTGATCGTTAACACCAAGTTTACTGAGAACTTCGTCACAAGTTTTTTTGATAATTTTTGCTCTGGGGTCAAAGTTTTTATAGACACGGTGCCCAAACCCCATAAGCTTAAATTTTGATTTTTTATCTTTTGCAAAATTGATAAACTTATTTGTGTTACCACCATCGTCATGGATACTCTGAAGCATTTCAAGAACCGCTTGATTAGCACCCCCGTGGAGAGGACCCCAAAGAGCATAAACACCAGCGGCCACCGAAGCAAATAAATTTGCCTGTGAAGAGCCAACTAAGCGAACAGTCGAAGTAGAACAATTCTGTTCGTGGTCAGCATGAAGAATCAATAAAATGTTAAGGGCTCTCGCCATTACTGGGTCTATTTCATAATCCTCTGCAGGAGTAGCGAACAACATATGACAAAAATTATCAATGTAATCCATGTTGTTTCTAGGAAATATACTTGGTTGCCCAATCGACTTCTTATAAGAATAAGCAGCAATTGTTGGAGCTTTCGCAATCAACCGATACATCGAGACTTCTCTAGCTTCCTTTTCAAGTGGGTTCATCGTATCTTCATAAAAGGCGGAGAGGGTGCCAATCATTGAAGAAAGTATTGCCATTGGATGTGCACTCTTGGGAAAGTTATCGTATAGCCTCCTCAGGTCTTCATGTATGAGAGTATGATAGGTAATGTTCTCTTTAAAATCTTCCAGCTTTCTTTGATCAGGCAAATCACCGTAGATGAGAAGATAAGCTACTTCAATAAAGTTTGAATTTTCAGCGAGTTGTTCAATGGAATAGCCTCTGTAGCGAAGAATACCCTCTTCTCCATTTAAAAAAGTAACTCCACTTTGGCAAGCCGCCGTACTAATAAAACCATCATCAAGAGTTGTTACCTTCATTTTGGTTCTCAACGACCTAATGTCAATACTCCTTTCATTTTCACTACCTACAATAATGGGAAATTCCTCTTCGTTGTCTCCGACTATAATTTTTGCAAATTCTGACATAACGGCGAAGCAATCAGCCCCAAGAGCCATATTGTATTCTAAAACATAGGGGTCAAACAAAAAGAGAGGAGGCTCAGCGGAGGCTGGGAGCTTGTGCGGGAACTAGGATTTTTCTTGCTTTTCTGTGTTCTTCTTTGTTTATGTCTTATTATGAAACGATTTATGAAAAGTGATAGAGATCAAGTTATGCTGTTTTCGCATACTATAGCAGACAATTTAGAAGAAAATCACGAGGTTTATGCCTTTGCTGCCTTGTTAGATAAAATTCCTATGAAACCATTTCTTTCTAAGTACTCAAAAGAAGGGGGTCGGGCTTACCATCCGGTTATAATGCTGGGATGCCTTTTTTATGGCTTTCATCGTGGATGGAGAAGCAGCAGAGAATTACAAAAAGCCTGTGAAGAGAACGACGCCATGCGTTATTTAGTTGGTGGTCATAAAGTAAAGTTTCGGTCTATTGCTGAATTCCGTGTTAATTTTGGTAAAGAAATTGGCGAAGTTTTTAATTACTCTGTATCTTTGCTATCCCACAAAAAGAAAAATATTGGTACTGATGTTAAGGTAGATGGAACTAAAATCAAAGCCAGTGCTGCTGACGATCAAACATACAAAAAGTCAGATTTAGAGGAACGTAAAAGAGCTATACAGCAAGAGATCTTAGAGTATCTACGCTCAGGTAGAGAATTAGATATTGAGGAAGATAAACTATATGGTAAAGACAACAGTGGCTATGAGCTTAATCCTGAAGAGGTAGATACGGTCATTGAGGAGTTTATTCGCTTACAAAAAGCGAGTGAAAAGGCAAAGAGAGAGTCATTAAAAACAGCAGAAGGAAAGCAAAGTGAACCAGCCGAGTTTTCTACATCTGTTGAAAAAGATTCTTCAGAAACTATAGAAGGTACACAGGATATAGAAGCTCTAAAAACAGGAGAAAAAGAAGTTGAGGTCTTTTTAGAAGATACAACTAATTCTCATGCTAACGAGCCAGAATTATTGATAAATGAAGACCAGGCTGCAGAAGATAATGATTCTGTTATGCTTAGGAAAGCTCAAAAGTATGTTACGATCAGTAAAAGTCTGGAAGAGAATCAAGAGTCTGCTTCTGATTCTAAAATAAATCTTACTGATCCAGATGCTAAATTCATGAAACGGAATGGTAAAATTTCTCAAAGCTACAACATTCAAGTTACCTCATCAGAAGGCTATATTTTGGCAGCTGACATTGCTGAAGCTAATTCAGAAAATGATTTAGAGCAATTAGCTCCTACCCTTTCTAAAGCTGAGTCAAACACAGGGACCAGTATACGGACAGCTTCTGCAGATTCGGGTTACTTTCATTCAAGTGGTTTGGAATACCTGGATTCAAAAGGGATCAATGGTTTTATACCTTCACCTGATCAGGTAGCCAAAGAAAGAAAAGGAGAAGAGGGTTCAGGTTATGAAGCTCATCAGTTTAAATATGACGAGGATGATGATTCTTGGGTTTGCCCCGAGGGTAAAACCTTAGAATTTCATAATGAATCTGTGAAAGATAAAAAGAAATATACTCATTATCATGGTAAACCTCCTGACTGTGTCATTTGCCCTGCCAGAGAACAATGTTGTACGAGCGAAGAAGAGTTACGCAGAGGTTATCGCAAATTGTCAGTAGACTCTGGTTTTGCTTTAAAACATGAAATGATCAAGAAGATGAATTCAGAAGAAGCAAAGTCTTTCTATAAAAAGCGAGGTTCTGAAATTGAACCCATTTTTGGAATTTTGAAACAAGCCAAAAAGTTCAGAGAATTCTTGCTCAGAGGCAGTAAAAAGGTTCAAATAGAGGTAAAAATCGGGTCGTGTCATATTTAATCAAAGTTTCTATTTGCGATGAATAATTCTTGTATAGACCACTTATGATTCGTCATTTCTGTAGCCATTGCTGGGGTGATTTGAATTGGTTTTCCTCCCTCATACTCAGCTAGACTTGAATGTGGAAGGCAGAAATTGTAATAATTAGCAACAAAAGAATTATGTCCCTGCATATATTTGAATTTTTTTGAAAAACCCTGACTTTTACGCTCTATTCTATGATTGTGTTGGCGAAGAGTCAAATTATTCCTTTCTACAGCAAAGGTGTTCATCTGATGACTTACTGAAGAGTTTGCAATATATTCATCTAGTAGCTTTTGATCACCAAAGATTAGAGACTTGTCAACTTCCTTACATCTCCCTTTTTCTATTCTCTTAATTATTTGCCCATAACATAGAGATTTGGGTGATTGAAGCTTTCTAGTCATTGAGTCAAATTTACCATAAACTGAAAGAATGGCATCACTATATCCCTCATATCCATCAGAAGTAATCAAGAATTTATCTTCCCTCTTTGGCTTACTTCTTGTTTTTACCTTGGTCAGTAACTTTCTAGCATTCACTGAGGTCCTCTTGCCTGTTATATGCGCTAAAATGAGCTTTTCTACAGGCAATACTGCAGTAAAAGTCCAGATATCCCCTATTTCATCACTTAATCGCTCAGTCTCTGATAGATTGTATTGTTTTTTAAAGACAAAACCCCAATGCTCGTCTAATTGAATTTCATTGAAAGACAGGTTTTTGTATATATTTTTTTTCAACTTTTAGTGAATCTTCACCTGCTGCTTTAACCCAAGCAAGAACTGTATCCTTGCTGATACCAAAGACTCTTCCGGTAGCTCTAATGCCACAGCCCTCAACTGTGTTTTGTAATACCCGAGTAATGGTTTCTTTGCTTTTCTTGCGACGAAAAAAAATAGTGCCTTTATTCTCTGAAAAGCATCTACCACAAGCGGTGCACTTTAAATAGGCTATTTGTTTGTACTTACCAGACATATAAGCAAAGCGCACATTTCCTTCATTTACCTTATGATACTTATGGCAGTCTGTATTTTGACAGCTAAAACCACTTGTATCAAAGGTATATTTTCTTTTGTTCATAATGAGACATAACCTTAATTTAAGGGAGATAAGTCAATTCCTTTTTTAATTGGAAACTTTGATTAAATATGACACGACCAAAAATCGCAGCTACAGCATTTAATTTTGGCAAAATGGTACGAGAACAACTTGCATAAACTATAAATTCCTTGACATATTTGAAAAATGAGACTGACGCAGCAAATATCTCATAAAATGCACTGAAAAATCCTAGTTCCTGCACAAGCTCCTGGGAGAACTTAAAGAAAAGAAAAGATAAGAGGTAAACCAGTAGTCGTAAAATAGAAGTTGACCAGAACCAATATTTGGTTTGTACGCCTTTTGGGGAGCATCATATTTACTCAGCCTACTTAATAAATGCTCAAGCCAGAGATTGTGCTTCTTCAAACCTTTTTTTTGCTTCGGCCATCCACTTCTCTCCATCTTCTTTTGATTTACCTTCGTTTTGCTTCATAATATTTGCATGGTCGGCCATATAGTGAGGCATCATTTGCTTGAACCACCCCTCAAAATCTTCTGCCTCAAACGTCACATCACACACATCACATTCTAGCCTTTTCATAAGCTGTATATTATTCTATGACTGAATCTGTCAAGAATAAAATAATTTTGTTTCTTAAAATTTATTCTGATCCTACCCCGATGTTGTGGACAGTCATATCCTCTTATCTTTTTATCAAATAGTAAATTTTTATCAAATAGTAAAACTGTTTTCCTTGTTTTTGTTGTTTTCCTTGTTTTTGTTTGGGAGATGCTCAACCCGGATCTCAAACCCTCTGGGCTCAATTTTACAAAGTTTCTAGCTACGGTCATTGTTAGATCAAGTAGCATGTTCTCGGTAGAAATATGACCATACTTCTAGCTAAAGCATCGACTTGAACTTACTCTATAGGGCACTCATGGAAAGCTTAATCAAAATACTCACTTTTTGAGTGGTTACCTTGAAAATTGCAATAAATCCAGTAAAGGACTTGTCGGCACATACCAACTTGTATCTTTGGAGGGACGTTTTGCGTTTTGTGTTGTGATATGCAGTATTCGCTAGAAATTATAACAGGTAGCCTTGTTTTTCTCTCTGTGTTCTCTCTCACTCTTATTTTTGAGAGATCGTGGAGTATCGTTCATAGAATCAAGAGAATTGACCGCTCCGTAGAAGGGAAGCTTCTTGATTATCTCCTCCAGAAAGAACATAGTGATGCCGCCTCTCTCTGTAGACTTCAAACTCATCCCGCTTTTCATGTTGCGCTTGAGCTTATTGAGTATGTTTTAAATTACAAAAGAACGAAAGAAAGTAAAGATCTCAGGGATGTTGCCAATGAGGCTATTCTTGAGCAGACTCGTCGTCTTGAGAGATTTGTTCCTCCCCTCGGGACCATTTCCACGGTGGCTCCTTCCTTGGGTCTTTTAGGCACTGTCACTGGCATGATTAAATCGTTTTCTGCTTTCGAACAAGGTGCTTCTCGTTCGGCTGAGTTGTTTGGTGGCATTGACGAAGCTCTGATCACCACCGCTATCGGTTTAGTAATTGCCATACCCGCACTTGTCATGTACAATTATTTTGTTCGAAGAACTGCTAGCATCGTTGATGAAACCAGTGCTCTTGCCGAAATTGTTTTGAAAAATTTGCAAAAGATGTTAGAAAAAAAAATGGTAAGAGAATGAGTTTGTCGTGTCTTCTCAGTCAAGCCTTGAAGAAATTAATCGCAAGCTGTTACAAGAACAGCAAAGCGGGTTTGTCTACCGATTTTTTATCGACTCTTCAAAGAGAATATATCTTCACTTATGGCAAAAACTAGAGTTTGCAGAAGATCAAGAGCATTCTTTTGGTATCGAAAAATTTCAACTTTCGAATGAAGATTGGGCGTTTGAATGGAAAAAAGGCTCAAGTCTCAAATATGCTCAAATATCTGAAACACATATTCCGTGTAAGCCAAAAGCATCTCCCCTCATGATTATGCAATCAGAAAAAAATGCTGAGGCCCATGACTATTTTAGCAATTACCTTCGAGGAAGTTCAATGGATGTTGCTTTACCTGAGATTAATTTCTTGAGGGAGATATTCAAAGCCTCCTAAATATTTTAGCGTTATGTCGAGAAGTAAATTAAAAATACGCTCTGGCCTTGAACTTACTTCCATGGTTGATGTCGTTCTTCTCTTAATCACGTATTTTTTGGTGAATGCTACATTGATAAAAAATCAAGCAATTAAAATCAGGCTACCCAAATCGGTTAGTGCCAAAAGTGAGATAAAAAAAAATATTGTTGTTCAAATTACAGGGAAGGATAAGATACTTCTTGACAGTTTACCTGTTACATTAACCCAATTACCCATTGAAATCAGAAAAATAATTGGTAAAGACAGCAAGCGTCAAGTAACGATCAAAGGAGACAAAGAAGCGAGTTATCAGAGTCTTATCTCGGTTATCGATTATATAAAAGAATCGGGCATCGTTAATTTTAATTTAGCGACAGAGAGGGTTCGCTGAGGGGTTTTTATGCCTTTAAGAATTTTTGTTTCCAAAGAAATTGTGGATGGTGAATCTAGAGTCGCTCTCACACCTGACTCCGTCAAACGACTTTTGAGCAAAGGCTTTAAAATAACTGTTTCCAAAGGTGCGGGCGAAAATGCTTTTTATTCAGATAAAGAATATAGGGAAGCAGGTGCCAAACTTGCTCAATCAAGCCAAGAGATTAGTAAGGCTAATATCGTTCTCAAGGTTAGGCCTCCTATCTTTTCTAAGTCTAAAAAAAATGAGGCAGAGCAATACAAGAAAAACTCTTTTGTCATTTCTTTTCAAGATATACAAAACAATCAGAACAACTTGAAAGTTTATGCGAAAAATCAGATTAATGCAATGGCAGTTGAGTGGGTTCCTCGGACAACATTGGCTCAATCAATGGATGTTTTAAGTTCAATGGCCACAGTGGTTGGTTATCGATCTGTTTTAATTGGGGCTGAACAATATCAGAGCTTTTTCCCTATGTTTATGACAGCAGCGGGAACCATCACCCCAGCTAAAGTTTTGATCATTGGTGCAGGAGTCGCTGGGCTTCAGGCAATTGCCACAGCGAAACGATTGGGAGCTCAGGTAGAGGCTTTTGATACTCGCCCTGCAGTCAAAGAGCAGGTCATGAGTTTGGGTGCGAAGTTTGTTGAGATGGAGTTACCCAAAGATTCCCAAGATAAACAGGGTTACGCGAAAGAAATGAGTAAAGAGTTTATCAAAAAAGAATTAGAAGTCATTGAGAGACACCTGATCAAAGCTAATCTATGTATTAGTACAGCGCAAGTATTTGGCAAAAAAGCCCCCCTTCTCATACTTAAAAAAATGCTGAATAAGATGAAACCAGGCTCCGTTATTGTTGATTTGGCTGTTGAGCAAGGAGGGAATTGCGAACTTTCTCAACTCGGAAGGATTGTTGAATATAACGGAGTTCGAGTAGTCGGACCGAATAATATTGCCTCTCAAATGGCAACGGATTCGAGTAAGATGTTTTCAAAAAATATTGAAAATCTTCTCGTCCATGTATTTCGAGAAGGAAATCTTGATATTGATACAACGGACGAGATTGTCGAAAGAATTCTTGTGACAAGAAATGGTAAGGCGATCAAGAAAGAATTTTAATTATGAGCGAAATTATTATTTTAATTTATATTTTTGTTTTGTCTATTTTTGTTGGCTTTGAATTGATAACAAAAGTTCCTCCTACATTGCATACTCCTCTGATGTCAGGCTCGAATGCAATATCAGGAGTCACCATATTGGGTGCAATTGTTGCGAGTGGTTCTGGTGGCTGGAATGAATTTTCCTCTCTTTTAGGCTTCATCGGAATTATTTTGGCAACAATCAATGTTTTTGGGGGCTACGTGGTTACCGATAGAATGCTCAATATGTTTAGGAAGAAAGAAAGAACTAAAGATGCGTCTTCAAAAAAAAATAAGAAAAAGAAAGGTTAGATCGACGAGAAAATGAACATTTTAAAATTCATTTATCTGATTGACCTAGCTTATTTGGTCTCGGTTGTTCTGTTTATCTTGGGGCTTAAGCGTTTGAGTAGCCCGAGAACGGCCAGGTCAGGAAATGTTCTGTCAATGATGGCGATGTTGTTGGCAATCGTGGTGACTCTGTTCGAAAAGAAAATTATTTCTTACGAACTCATTTTTATCGGGATACTTATTGGAGCAGTGATTGGTACTATTATGGCGAAACGGGTGAAAATGACAGGCATGCCACAAATGGTCGCGATATTCAATGGTTTTGGTGGAGGGGCTTCAGCTTTGGTCGCTTGTGAACAATTTTATGATCGTTTCTCCCATTTACAGAATGACTTATTTTTATTCGTTTCTCTATTACTCTCTGTTTTGATTGGTTTGATTACTTTATCGGGTAGCCTGATTGCTTTTGCAAAACTCCAGGGTATTATTTCTGGTAACAGTATCATTTACCCCCTCCAAAAGACTTTAAATTTAGTCTTTTTCATCTGCTTAGTTGTCTGTTCGTTCAATTTGAATCAAAATATTCACAATGAGTCATTGTTTTTCTTAATTAGTGGCATCTCTTTTATTTTGGGCATTACTTTGGTTCTCCCCATTGGTGGTGCAGATATGCCTGTGGTGGTTTCTCTTCTAAACTCATATTCTGGTTTGGCCGTCGCTATGACTGGTTTTGTTTTAAATAATTATGCACTCATTGTTGTTGGTTCTCTTGTTGGTGCCTCAGGAATTATTTTGACCAATATTATGTGTAAAGGCATGAACCGATCACTCGCGAACGTCCTTTTTGGTGGTTTTGGTGCCAGAGCAAAAGAAGCAACGGGTGGTAGTGTTCAATCTCAGCCGGTAAAGAGTGCCTCCTCTGAAGAATCGGCAATGATTCTGGATGTTGCTGAGAAGGTCGTTTTTGTCCCCGGTTACGGGATGGCCGTTTCTCAAGCCCAACACGCGGTTTACAAATTAGCAAACCGTCTGATTGAAAAAGAAGTTGATGTGAAGTTTGCCATTCACCCCGTTGCGGGTAGAATGCCTGGTCACATGAATGTCCTACTCGCAGAGGCTGGCGTTGATTACAGTTTGTTATACGACATGGATCAAATTAATAATGATTTTGGCTCTGTCGATGTGAGTATCGTGATCGGAGCGAACGACGTAGTAAATCCAGCAGCGAAAGAAGATAAAAATAGCCCCATCTACGGAATGCCTATTTTAAATGTTGAGGCATCCAAAAGTGTCATGGTGTTGAAGAGGTCAATGAATCCCGGTTTTGCCGGAATTCAAAATGATTTATTTTTTCGGAAGAATACACTCATGGTATTTGGAGACGCTAAGAAAACTTTGGAAAGCATGATCGACGGATTGGAGAGTTTATAAGGCAAGGCACTCACAGTCGCTAAATGTTGCAAATGATAAAGAGCTCATTTGTGTTTCATGCTTTCCCCGTTTGAAGTTGCGGAGTGCAAAAAATTTATAAAGGCTTTATCGTCTCGGGTCATACCTTCAAAAGTTGATATAACCTGTTCTTCCGGAGTAAGAAGAGCGTATAAAGGGAGGGCGACGGTGCTGAATTTTTTATTTTGGTATTGTTGGTTCTTAATATATTCCGGGCCATTCCCATCTGTATATAAACGGACTAAAATAAATTTTTTTCGCATTATGTCTTCAATTTTTCTTTTAGTGAAAATATTTTGTTCCATCCATCGGCAATTAATGCAGGTGTAACCCGTAAAGTCAATGAATATAAGCTTCTTTTGGCTACGGGCTAAAACTTTAGCATCGGCCAGATGAGTAAGCCAAGGTATACGGGAGGTATATTTTGTATTTCCATATTCGGGAGGAGGAAGAAAGGCTTCTAATTCACGAGAAGTTTTGCCATCCTTGGCGTAAAATAGATGAACGGCCATCATAAGAGAAAGAATGGCAAGCAGCAAACGACCAAGAGAAAATCTTCGGTTCAACTCCAGAGGGAAGCGAATTATTTTGAGGAAATAAAGACCTAATGCAATAAAAATGATACTCGAAATAATGAGAAATACTGGCCTTGTTATAAGATTTAATTGCCAGACAATATCGGCATTACTAATAAATTTTAAAGCGGCCAGCATTTCTAAAAAACCCATGGTTATTTTGGTTGCATACATCCAATCTCCCGAATGAGGTAACTTTTGCATGAATTTTGGAAATAAAGCTAAGAAAATAAAAGGTAAAGAAAAACTTAACCCATAACAAAACATACCAATGACGGGAAATAGAATATTTCCCTGGGAAGCACTGACAAGAATTGTACCAACAAAGGGCATCGTGCAGGTAAATGTTGTGAGAGTAAATATTACAGCCATGGAGAATGTGGAAATTCTTCTTTTTGAAGCTCTTTTTGTTTGAAACTGATTGATAAACTTATGGTTTATTGTGATTTCAAAAAAGCCAAATAAATTAAGAGCAAACACAATAAAAATTGCTGCAATCAATAAATTTACCCATGGGTTAGCCGCAATTTTGCTGATTTGAGAAGCACCAAAGAAGACAGCTGTTACTAAGCCGATGAATGAAAAAGTGACAATGATTCCGGCTGTGTAGATAAATACATCTAAAAGATGTATTTTTTTGTCTTGCTCACTTTTCTTTGTGAAATACGATACTGTAATAGGAATCATCGGAAATACACATGGAGTTAATAAACTTAAAAATCCAAACCCAAGGGAAATTGCAGCAAAATCAAAAAGTTCTAACATTGTTATAATCGTAAAGTCTCACTTATAGTAAGAGAGCAAGGAGAAATTTCCATTTTTAACAAAAAATTATATAAAAAATGTATTGGCAAGCTACTAAATAGTTTTTGCATATGTCTTATGCGTATTGTCTCACGTGCCAAGGATGGCTATATTATACTCCTTCTGACGATTAGCGTGTTGATTCTTTGTTTTTCATCAGCTCAGGTTTTCTTTAGTGCTGCATTTGTGGAGTACAAAACAGCCTCACACCAAGCCAACTACACAAAAGCAAAGTATCTGGCTCAAAGTGGTGTGGAAGCCGCCTTGGTTTCTCTAAATAAATTAGAAAAGTTTGGCTTTTTTGATAGCCCTGGTCCCAAACCCCTTCCTTTTGGAGGACACACTATTGTCTTTGAAGTAGAAGACCTTAATGGTAGGCTTAACGTAAATGCCCTGGTTAATATCGGTAAAGTGCTGGAAGAGACGAATGGGCGTCAGCGTGCACGACTCACCCTTCTTTCAGAGTATCTAAAAATATCTCCCGATATATGGGATGCTGTGATCGACTGGGTTGACCCAAACAACGTTCCTGAGCCGTATGGCTATGAAAGAACACATTATGAATCTTTACAACCTCCCAGAAAAATTAGAAATGGTCACATCCACTCTTTAGAAGAGTTGTTACTCATACCAGGCTTTACTCATAAAGTTTTATTTACTGATTTGCGCACCGAAGACGAGAAAAAAGAAATTGAAAATATCTTTAGACTTGAAGAAGAAAATTTAGTGAACGATAGAGATTTCATTCTTGCCAATAACCTTACGTATCAGTTATCATCAAGCCCCGACGGTGATAGTTCGGGAGATAGTATCAATATTAATTCGGCACCTTATTTGGTACTTCTATCTATGCATGAAAGTATGACGCCAGAAATTGTTAGAGATATACTTCGCAAGCGTAGAGAGAAAAGTAATAAATTAGAGTCAGACGACCTAAAAGATCTCGGTGTCCCCGAAGAAATGTATAATGGAGTATTAGGCTCGCAATTTATCTATAAAAGCGTGCTGTGTCAAATTAGGGCTAGTGCCATTGTCAACCAACAAATAGCTCAGATTACGATTACTTATGACAGAGAAAGGAATGACGTTGTAGATTATGCCGAATAGCAATTAAAGATGTTACGTTTACCTGTTGTACTGGATATCTCCTACAAAGCTATTTATGGTTTGAATTTTAAACAAGCCTTTTCTGGGCTATCGTTTGTCGAGGGTTACAGTCTCTCTTTCAGCCAATTAGAGCCAGAAGAGTTTGGTCAAGGTCTTTTGACCACGTTTATTAAAAGGCATTATCCATATAATACAGGAGTTTATTTTAACCTGCCCTATGAAGCTAGTTTTGTTCGTGAAATTACTGTCCCTTTTACTGAACAACGAAAAGTTCAAGAGGTCATTAAGTACGAGCTTGAAACCCTCCTACCTTACGCGATGGATGAAGTGATTTTTGACTATTATCGATATCCTGACCTTAAAGAAAATAAAACGAGGGTGATTGCGATTGGTTCTGACAAGAGAAATCTTCTCCCTTACCTTGAGATGTTGAGGGAGAATCATATCACCGTAGCAGGAATTTATTCACCTCTTGATTCACTTTTTCACCTTTATCGATACACAAATCAAGAGTCGTGTGTTATGTTGCATATTTCGTCAGCATCATCCCTTGTGTTAATTGTAAAAGAAGAAGAGTGGTTATTCTCAAGAATCTTACCACTTGGTTATGATAATTTAGTTTCACGATTTGCCGACAAGTGGGAGAAGAGCTTTGAGGAGAGCGAAAAGTTCTTTTTGAGTTTACCTGTTGTGAATATTGATCAGGGGAACACCGATTATTTGCGGAGACAACTAAAGTGTTCAAAATCTCAAATGAAACTATTGACCCAAAGTATTGATGAATTTGGAAGTATTTTGGGAGGAGAGCTTCGTCTAACTTTGAGGTCTATTCCGAACAAGATATACCAAGAATTAAAACATAAACTTCCTGTTGTTGTAAGTAGTGACCTTAGAAATCAAAGTATTCTTGAAGATATACTTGTGGAGAAGATTGACCATCCAATCGTTAGCTTTCCCTATGAAAGAACTCCTATGGCAACAATACCTAAAGAGCAGATCCTCAATTTTGGAGCGGTACTAAGTCAAACTTCAAAAGGTCTGCAATTTCTTAAAAGAGAGCTCAAAGAATACGCTACTCGCGGGCAAACTCTTGGCAAGAGACCTTTTTACACTGCATTCGCAATTGGAATTTTCCTGTTTGCGTTGTCGTATTTTGTCAACTTTTATGGTGAATTTCAGTTTCTCAAATTTCTTGAAAAAGAGAACCAAAAAACCTATCAAAAATATTTTGGAAAAAATGTTAATACGAGTAGCATGGATATTCTTACGAGTGCGAAGACTGAGGTTGACAGGTTGAGAAGAGAAACAGAAGTCTTTAACGTGTTTTTTCGTGATAAAACTTTTTCTGATGTGATCGTGGAGTTTAATAATTTATTTCCAAGTTTGGGTTTTGTTGAAATTGAGGGGATTACATACACTCCTAAACAAATCACTTTTCATGGCAAAGCTGAAAGTTCTTCTCTGTTGTCAGACATGGAGACAGCGGCTCAAGAGTCTTCAATATTTAGTTCGATGAATTGTCGGCAACGAACCACTCCTGCCAAAAAAGGCGGAAAACAATGGAAGTTTCATTGTACTCTAAATTTGAAAGGAAGTGACAACAAAAAAGAAAAGGGGCGTAGGTAGTTGTTTAATATTAAACTTACAAAAAGAGAACGCAATTTGCTCATTGGGGGGGGGTGCCTTTCTGGATTGGCCATTCTACTCTTTGGAATACACTCAACATTTCGCTGGCTTGATGGTGTCCAACGTGAAAAAAAACGTGTTTTAGGTGTCCGCCAAGAGATTAGCATGTATGGGCAACAGCATAACTTGCTAAAGAAGCTAGCAGTTGAGGTAAGTAGTCGATCAAAAAAACGGGATATTACCCCCATTATTGAGAACCTAATTGAGTCAAATGGCTTAACCAGTAAGGTTCGGAGTATGAATCCATCAAACTCAGTTGTTGAAAAGAAATATATAAAATATTTAGTGACAATATTTTTGCGCGATGTTTCTGCTGAGGAGTTTCTAACCTTTATAAAGGGTGTTGAAAATTATCAAGGAACTTTCCTTAAAATTGATTATTTCAATTCACGGCCTGTTCTGAGAAAACCTGGCTTATATAATTGCCAAATAACAATTGCCACTTTTACAAAGAGAAGTTAGAAAACATGTCTGATACCAAACCAAAAGAAGCTCCCCTGGTTAGATCTGCCCTTCAAATTAATATTGATGAAGGCTTTCCCAAAGTAGAAGAGCTAGTGGCTAAAAAAACTATTTGGCAAAAAATTGGTCCATATGTTACAGGCTTTGTGAGTTTTTTGATTGGTCTTATTTTATTTATGCCCATTGATGATTTGGCTCTTGAGTCAATGGATAAGATAGATTTAGGGGAAGGTCCACCTCAAGTTGATAGTATATCAATATCATTTTGGGGTGGCTTTGAAGTGGGCAACTTTGTATTGAATTTTCCTGCTAAGAATAATTTGGGATCTCAAGGTCATGGCAAGAATTTTTTGAAGTCAAGCTTGATTGAAGGCAACACTTCTTTTCTAAGTTTTTTTCTTTTTGACACTTTAGATTCTGAAATAAAGATAAAAAACTTTGCTTTAGATTTTACTTCTGATTTTCTTTTTTCCTTGCGGGGTGAACAACTTCGGATTATTTTTGAAGGAGAGGGTCTAAAAAATGGCCTCGCTGTTGGAAATGGAAAGTTGCAGTTAAATGGCGTCGACCTACTAGGAAATTATGATGGTATTGTTCCCGCTGTGGGAGAAAAGCTCGGTGTTTTTGTGATAAACAATCTCATAGGTGAGGTTCAATTAAGCTCGGGTGTACTTTCCATCAAAGATTTACGCATTGAATCAAGCTTGGGAGAATTAAAAGTCAATGGTGTGTTAGGCATATCAAATTCTGCTCAGACAAATCTAATATTAACGATTGAACCATGGGGTTTTATGCGTAAGTACGCAAAGAATAATATGGAGCCACTTTTGAAAAATATGGGTTACCTATATGATGATGGTAAAATGTTTTATGAGTGTCATGGAGGCTTCTCCAATTGCAACTTTAGAAAGGCAAATAAACCCTAAATATGTCCAAAAAATAAGATGAATGAGGAGAAGCAATGCAGCCAACATGGATACTCTAAAGAACATCCTTTGGTTACTTCTTTTGGTCTCTATTCTGCTTGGAAGTGGTTGGCTCTGCTAACAGGAGTTAGCGTTAAACCCCAAAAAGTTATGTACCGGTGTACCGTTTGTGAGGAAATATTTGACGAAACAACTGACGAGGAAGTTTTAAATTATTATTATCTATAAACACATTTTTCTGAATGAACTTGGTAAGTCAGAGTTAAATTTGAGCGGTCACTATAATACCCTCCCCCATAAAATGTTACATTGACCTAACGTTGCTTTTTAATGTTAGAAAACAACCTCTTTGCACATTCCAACTGACTTTGTTTTGTGCGTCGGAGTGCAAAAGGTAGGTGTCAAGCTCACCTACGGAGAACTTCCAATGAGGCTGGCACAAGTGAAAAATTGATTAAGGCTTGCTGGCTTTTCATTCATAGTATTTTTTTCTAATTTACAAAATTCAATGCAAAAACAAAAATTTTCTTGAAAACAATCATAAACTTGATTGACGGAAGACAGAAACAGTGAATTTAGAGTTGTGTCCCAATTGCAAAACTTGAATCCTTTTACTCACCTACACTTACATAGTGTTTACTCTTTGCTTGATGGAGCCATCAGAATTCAAGATCTCATCCGACACGTTAAAGCTTTGGGAATGCGCTCTGTTGCTGTAACAGATCACGGTAATATGTTTGGAACCATTGATTTTTACGAAGAAGCCCGCAAGCATAATATAAAACCCATCATTGGTTGTGAGTTCTATGTTGCCCCAGGTTCGCGCAAAGAAAAACGAATGGTCGAAAAACTTGCTGATGGTCAGGCCTACCATTTAATTTTACTGGCCAAGAATAAGCAAGGCTATAAAAATATGATTCAACTTGCCTCCCGAGCTTACACCGAGGGTTTTTATAGAAAACCACGCATTGACTATGAACTCCTATCACGGCACACAGAGGGTTTGGTGTGCCTAACTGCGTGTCTTGCAGGTGAAGTTAATCGTAAATTATATCAAAAAAAAACAAAAGAAGCTTGGGAGCTATCAGGTCATTTGAACGAGATTTTTGGTAATGGCAACTTTTTTCTCGAAATACAAGATCATGGTATTCCTGAACAAAAGGAGATTGCACGGGGAGCTCTTGAAATACATAAGAAAACAGGCATCCCTTTGGTTCTTACGAATGATTCACACTTTCTTACAAGACAAGATCAAAAATCTCAGGATATTATGCTACGTATTCAAATGGGTAAAAAAGAAGAAGACCCCTTGGAGTTTGGCTTTAATGAAGAGTTCTATGTAAAATCTTCTGAAGAGATGAAACTCATCTACCCTGATATTTCTGAAGCTTATAGCAATACACAAAGAATTGATGAGATGATTGATCTGCAACTTGATTTTGGCCATCCACTTTTGCCCGATTTTAAGACTCCCCATGGGGAAAGTTTAGCCGATTACCTAGAAATTAAAGTAACCCAAGGTCTCAAAAAACGTTTTAACTATAAGAGTCTACCTGATTCTTATAGCCAACGAAAAAACTTCGAGTTGAACGTTATACGAAAAATGGGTTACGAAGGATACTTTTTGATTGTGGCTGATTTTATTGATTTTGCCCGTGCTCAACGTATACCCGTAGGACCAGGAAGAGGTTCGGTGGCAGGCTCTTTGGTTGCCTATGCTCTTGGGATTACCGATGTTGACCCTCTTAAATATGACCTACTTTTTGAAAGATTTTTAAATCCTTCGAGAAACGAGATGCCCGACATTGATATTGACTTTTGTCGTGACCGCAGAGGAGAAGTGATTCAGTACGTCGTTCAAAAATATGGAGAAGCTCATGTCTCTCAAATTATAACGTTTGGCACCTTGTCGGCAAAAGCAGTTATTAAAGACGTAGCTCGAGTGCTCGGGTATTCTTTTCAAGATATAAATACCATCACAAAAGATATCCCCTATACTCCGGGGACATCTCTACAAGAAGCACTGGATTCAGCACCTGCTGCTAAAAAATTTTTTAACAAGGGAGAAAAAGAAAAGACATTCTGGAAAGTTGCCTTAGCACTAGAAGGAATTCCTAGAAATCCAGGCAAGCATGCAGCTGGGGTTGTCATAGCTCCACAACCACTTGATGAGATCATACCACTTGCTGTTGATAACAGCACCGGGTCGATTGTCTCTCAGTTTGAGAAAAACCCACTTGAGAAGATTGGCTTGGTCAAAATGGATTTTTTAGGGCTTAAAAATTTAACTATTATTGAAGCAGCTATTCATGAAATCCAAAAAAGACAGGATATTCAAATTGATATCAACAACATCCCTCTTGATGATAAAAAAGTTTTTTCGCTCTTACAAAAAGGCCAGACAAAAGGTATCTTTCAAGTAGAAAAATCAGGAATTACAAATTTACTTATTCGTGCAAAACCTAACAAGTTTGATGATATTGTTGCTTGCATTGCCCTTTATCGTCCAGGTCCCTTGCAATCAGGAATGGCTGAAGAATATGTTAAACGAAAAAATGGTGATCTACCTGTGATTTATCCAGACCCATGCTTGAAAGATGTTTTGAAAGACACTTTTGGTACAATTGTCTACCAAGAACAGGTAATGCTCATTGCACAAATCATTGCTGGCTTCACGATGTCAGATGCTGATACCTTAAGAAAAGCTATGGGTAAAAAGAAAAGAGATGTCATGGCTAAAATGAAAGAACTGTTCATAAACGGGGCAAAGTCAAAAGGCTACACCACAAAATGGAGTTCTGATTTGTTTGATATACTCTCTAAGTTTGGGGAGTATGGTTTCAATAAATCTCACTCAGTAGCTTATGGTCTGATTACCTATCAGACAGCTTATCTGAAGGCCAATTATTTGATTGAGTTTTTAAAGGCAACCCTTGATGCTGACATTCAATTTACTGAAAAATTGATTGGTTTAATCCATGCATGTCGTGAAATGGGAGTTGAAGTTCTACCTCCTGATATTAATCAATCAAATGCACATTTCACAATCATTGATGAGAAAACAATTGGTTTTGGGCTACTTGGCCTCAAAGGTATGGGAGAAAATATTGTCGATGAAATCATCAAGGAAAGGGGAAATGAACCCTTTCATAGTATACCGGATACTTTTCGGAGATTATCAATTGATCAATTTAACAAAAAATCACTTGAAGCACTCATCTTATCGGGTAGCCTTGATTGTTTTGGTTTTAGTCGAGCATCTCTCTACCAATCCACTGAAGAGATATTGCACTTTATTCAACAAGTCAAAAGAGATCAAGAGCAAGGGCAAGAATCTTTGTTTCAGGTGAGTGATTCATCTGACACGAATTTGCTACAAATCAAAAACAGAGATGAGTGGGAAAACAAAATAAAACTTCAATATGAAAAAAGTATATTAGGTCTCTATTTAACGTCACATCCTTTAGATCAATATAAAAAAGTGCTTGAAGAAACACGCATCATGCCACTCAATAAAATTGATGATGGTTTAAGCTCTGAAAAAACAATCACCTGCATCGGAGTCATCGAAAAGGCTAAAACGATTAAATCAAAAAAAGGTATCACATTTCATATCATTACCATCTCCGATTTAAGTGATCGACAAGAAATACGTGTATACAATACTCTATATGAGAAAATAAAAACTTTACTATACGAAAACAACGTGCTTATATTTGACTGCAAAGTGAATATTTACAGAGAAAATGATCCTCCAATGATCAATATTGTGGCGAATCAAGTGTATAAACCGGAAAGTATTATGAACTGGGTTGACAAAAGTTTACACCTTTATTTGACAGCCCACTCAATTGAACAATTACAAGAACGCATTCATGAAGTTAAACGGGTTTTACAAAAATATTCAGGTGAAAACCCAGTCTATTTACACTATAAGAATAATCAGAATGAAATACAAGTTGTAAAGGCACACCCCAGCTACTATGTACAATATAATGAACATCTGGGTTCTCAAATTAAAATGGCTCTTACCTCAGATGAGCATCTTGCATGGAGGTTGGGCGATACCCTTCATATCAAGGATGAGTATATTCCTCTTACATTAGCTTAAAGATTGGATTTATTGGAGTTACTAGGTGATCAAAGATAGGGTACCTGTCTTTAGGTGTTGGTATCTATTGATAAGGCTGGGAAAGAACGAAAATATTTAACCTAAAACTAGTCTTTACAACATTATTTCTCAAGAGGAACTAAATAATTAACTCTTTACCTTTTTTTGAGTCACGGACATATTTTGGAAACATATAGGGAGGTATCATTTGCTTTAATTCTTCCATAATTTTCTTCCCCTTTTGAATGGAAACATTGAAATGAGATGCCCCTTCGACTTTATCTAATTGATGTAAGTAGTAGGGTTGAATATGATTTCTCATAAGTTCTTTGAATAGATGAGATAATGTATCTGCGTCATCATTTATTCTTCTCAACAGTACACTTTGAGAAAACAGAGGGTAACCCATATCATCTAGTTTTTTGAATATCTCAGAACTTTCTTTTGACAATTCAGAATAATGATTAATATGAAAAACAAATGCTATTACTTTTGAAGGATATTTTGTTTTGATGCCTTTAAAGGTATCAAAGAACTCTGTTGAAAAACGATGTGGAATACTTGTCGCTGCTCTCGTATGATATCTCAAAAAAGATATTGTTTTTTCTCTGAGAATTGCCTCGCTGAGTATTAATAGTATCTGATTAGAAAGGACAAAAGGGTCTCCACCGGAAAAAATAACTTCATTAATTTTGAGGTTTGCCCTTATATATTTTTTTATTTTTTTTAAATGAGTGAAGTCAGTAAGGTTTATTTTAGTTGCTTTATCGTGAATTGTAATTGTTTTTCTTTTACGAGTGCAGTAACGGCAGTAAATTGGGCAAAGATCAGTTGTTAACAAAAGTAATTTTGACGGATACTTATGAATCAGATAAGGTAGTGGGTGTATATCTGCATCTTCTTCTTGTAGGGGATCACTCGCATAATGGGGTTGTCCTTGTAATTCGAGAGTTGAGGGAAAAAACTGTCTTGCTATTCTCAAAGCATCGGGAAAAGCAGACTTTTTAATTCTTTCAAGAATAAAGTTTGATACTCGAATTCGATATTTCACTGCGAGTTGATGATGTATTTTTTTTCTGAACAAGGGTACTTCCCACTATGCAATGAGAATGAGATCGGCCGAGAGAAAGTCTTTTTTATTTTTATCGAAGTAAAACACGGCCTTATCAGAGGCGATTCCTTTGTTTACGCTAACCACCAAATAACACTCTGAAGAAAAAATTGATGTACTCATATCAGGTTCTGCCATCTGTTTTTTATCTTCGTTTGAAAAATAAGCTCCTACATCAATATGCGAGTGAACGATGCTGAATAAACCACCCCCCTCGTGAGATACCGCCTTTATGTCTTTGCTAAGCTTGAGTGTGTTGACCAAAAAGGCATCTTTCGAGGTGCGCGGATACAACCCGGGATCAAGAGCATGATATTTATCCTGGAGGTTTTCTGAGGGAATATATTTCAATCTTTCATCGCCGAGTTTTAGAATCCAACCACAGCATTCAGAAGGGTATTCTTTTTCTGCATGAAGATTAATTTCTTCTAAAATACTTTTAGATATACAGAAACTTGGCATATGAAAAAAAATTAATTTATAAAAATATATTTTACTGTCGCAACAAAGCTTTTGACACGAATTTTCTGAATTGTTTTTTCAGTTGGTTGAGAGTCAAGATGTATCAAAGTGAGAGCCACACCACCCTTACTTTTGCGAGTTAGCTGCAACGAAGCAATATTCATCTCCGCCTCGCCTAAAATTAGACCTAGCTCACCAACAACTTTTGGAATATCTTCGTTCAAAATGTATAGCATGTGTCCATCTAGTTTAAATTCAATGTTCATTTGATTTATTTCGACAATATTTCCTCCAGCGACATTAGCAATGCCTTTTAAGTTTAAGTTGCCTGATCCTGCTTGAATATTCACTTCTACTAGATTGGTTGTCTTTCTATTGGGTGATTTCTCAGAAGTAATTTGAAGACCTCGCTCTTTAGCTAATACAGGAGCATTTACAAAATTTACTCCGTCACCAAGAGCCGGCTTCAAAGCTCCTTTAGCAAAAGCGATCTCTAGTGGTTTAAAATTCATATCCGCCAATGAACCATTTAGCGTAATTTTTACGAAATCAATTGGGTGAGATATCAAACACGTAGCAAAATAGCCCATTTTTTCTAGAAAAACAAACCACGGTGTGAGGATATCCATTTCTTGTGGATCCAATGTCGGAAAGTTTAGAGAATTATAGGCAATACCACTTGTGAAGTATTCAATCATGGAGGAAGCACTTTCACGAGCCACCTCAATTTGTGCTTCTTTGGTAGAGGCTCCCAAGTGAGGAGACATAATACAGTTTTCTTGTTCATATAAAGGCTCGTTCTGGTTAGGTGGTTCTTGCTCAAATACGTCTAAACCAACACCTGCAATCTGTCCTGATTTCAAGCCCTCAACGAGAGCCTCTGTTTGATAAATCCCCCCACGAGCACAATTAATTAACCGGACGCCTTTTTTAAGTTTGTTAAGATTTTCTGTATTAATAAGGCTTTTTGTTGCGTCGGTGAGAGGTGTATGGACGGTGATGAAATCAGACTTTGCAAAAATATTTTCTGCATTAACAATTTCAATCTGAAGGTATTCTAAGTTTTTAACGGAAATATAGGGGTCATAACCTATAATATTCATCTGCAAGCCACGTGCCCTTTTAACCACTTCTTTACCAATTCTACCCAAGCCAATGATACCAAGCGTTTTACCCGTAAGTTGCACCCCTTTAAATTTAGACTTCTCCCATTTCTTTTCTTTCATAGAAGAGTGTGCTTGAGGAAGTTTTCGTGCCAGAGAAAACATCAAAGCAATTGTGTGTTCGGCTGTGGAGATAGCATTACCAGCGGGGGCATTCATGACAACAACTCCCTTCTGAGAACAGGCGGGGATATCAATATTATCCACACCAACACCAGCTCGAATCACAACTTTAAGTTGACTTGCTCGATTCATTACTCTTTTGTCAATCTTACTTGCTGAACGAACAATAAGACCATGAAATTCAGGAACTAATGCAAGTAACTCTTCTGGTGAAGTTTTTTTACGAAGCTCTACTTTGAATAACCCCGATTTCTCAAGCATAGCAACTCCTGCCGGAGATAGGTCATCAGCAATTAATATTCTATACTCTTGGCTTCTTTGTTTCATTCTATCTAACATTGACAGTAATTGTCGATACTTTATTTTTTTATAGACAAAGTGTCAAGTTGTCTCTTAGAGTTGAGTGCATGTTACGATTTATAAAACCTCGCATTTTAACTGTATATTTCATTAAGATGTTCTTAGGAGTTTTTGTTGCTAGTGTTTTTTTTTTACGTGTCTCTTTCTTCTCTTTTATCTGAAAGATATCGTTCGACTCATTTTTCTCAAAAATATACCACCTGAGCTAATTTTTAATTTAATCTTCAATACCACAAACTGGACTTTCTTGTACACAATTCCTATGTCTGCTTTATTATCAGTCATTATTGCTGTGGGTAATTTGAATCAAAACTCAGAAATTATTGCAGCTCAGTCGGGCGGAGCTAATTTTTTTGATTTAATAAAGCCCTATTTGTTTTTTGGAATGGCTTGTAGCGTGTTGCTTTATTTTTATCAACAAAAAGTTGTTTCACAATCTTATGGAAAAATGGAAAAGTATCTTACTCAAATTCATCAGTATCATATTATAGCTTTTATTCGCCCAGGAATCTTTACCTCACTTGATCGAACGGGTGATAAATATAGAACTCTCTATGTCGAAAGCAAAGCAGAGAAGAATGGTCGCTCAATTTTAAAAAATATACAACTGAAAACGATTCAAAACACAAGTGAAGGTGCAAAAGTCGTGCAGTTTGTTATTGCAAGAGAAGCAGAAAAAATAAAGAAAATATCCAAATCTGGTAGAAAAATCCACACACTTAGATTATTTGACGGGCACGCAGTTATGCAAGAGAAGAATGAAAAAGAAGTTCAGGTGGTTAATTTCAATGATAGTAGTTTTGATATCCACTTGACACCGCCACAGAAACCAAAGGAATCAAAAAAAAAAAAATCGGTTATGGAGTATAGCAGTAATGAGCTTCTCAAAAAACACCAAGTTCTAAAAGAGGCAAGTCATTCTTACAAAGCCTACATACCCTATCTCACTGAGTATCACAAAAGGATTGCACTTGCTTGCTCAGTTTTATTTTTTATATTATTAGGTTTTCCCGTCTCTATTGTTAATCAACGTACTGGGAAAGGCTTTGGTTTAGGGCTATCTCTCATATTCATTGCTATTTACTATTCATTTTATTTCTCTATTGACCAATTAGTCATGAAATACGTTTTTTTGCCACCATTTATAGTTGCTTGGTTCGGTAATTTTTCAATGATGATACTCGCGACCTATTTTTTTAGAAAAAGACTGCTCCTCTTATCGCAGCATTGATGATATAAAAGTTGTAGAAATATGCCCATTGTAAACATTGATTTAACTCAAAAGATACCCACTCCTCTAAAAAAAATAGCCTTTTTTATCACCCAAAATCTAAAAGAAAATGGATATGATTCCTATCTCGTCGGTGGCTCGGTTCGTGACATGTTACTCGGAAAAAAATGTTATGATCTTGACTTCACAACAAATGCTCCCCCCCAAAAATCTATGGAAATATTTCCTCATCACGTCCCTGTTGGAGTAGAGTTTGGCACGATATTAGTGTTACATAATAAAGCAAAGATTGAACTTACTACTTACCGAATAGATTTTGACTACCAAGACGGTCGACGCCCAACTCAGGTAATGTTTGGTGAAACACTGGAGGAAGACGTAGTGCGCAGAGATTTCACTGTAAATGGGTTGGCGTATGATATCGAAAAAAAGCTTCTCTTTGATCACGTAGGAGGTTTGAGAGACATTAAGAAAAAGTATATTCGAACGATTGGCGCTCCTCTGGATCGGTTCAGGGAAGATGGTCTGCGTCCTATTCGGGCCTGTCGTTTTGCGGCTTCTCTTTCTTTTGAGCTTGATTCCATGACCTTCCTCGCAATCTCAAAAAGTAAAGACGTCATCCGCGAGGTTGCTCGGGAGAGGTTTTATGATGAATGGCGAAAAACGTTACCAATAAAAGGTAAAGAAACTTTTTGGAGACTTTTGTACGAAACTGAAATTCATTTAATTTTTCTTCATCCATTTGCTTTTCTGGAGAATCAGGAAAAACGACAACACTTCTTCAATTTTTTAAAAATTGCTAAACCATGTGATATGGGAATGTACATAGCTTATCTTCTTTACTTTGAATTTTATTTTAAATGCGTAGAGGCTGCAAACTCGATAAAATTTATCAATCGTCAAATAGGTGAAATAAAAAAAGAGATCCGTTGTTCTGTATCAGACATCAGATTAGCTTTTGAATACCTCAACTCCCCTCTTTTCAATATTATTCAAGAATCTGGCATTAATATACTCAAAAAATATCCCCTTGCTTATTTTTTGGTCGATGTGCCGACAGAAAGAATTGATGAGCATGTCCATTTTTTTTCTGAGATTTATTGTTGCGAAAACAATGTAACGATCTCAAAAACAAAAAAAAGTATCCGAAAAAAAATTTTTGAAATACAAAAAGAAGGGTTGCCTACAAAAATGAATCAACTTGCTCTCAATGGAAATGACCTCAAAGCCCTAGGGTATAAAAATAATGAGATCGGACATCAGTTAAGGCGTTTACATAAAGTTGTGATTCGATATCCACGATTTAATAATATGAAAAGACTTCTACAGCTGTCACAACAAAAATGAGGGTAGGCATAACGCAATCGCTCAAAAAAATGAACATTTAAAGCCAATTAGAGGTAATTCAACACGGATCAAACTTAATTAAAATCTTCCTTACACCCATTTTTATTTGACATCTCATTATTTTACCTAAATTATGGGATTTACAGAGCGTTAAAAACTCAGATTTGAACTTCTCAAGCTCTTGATAAGCAAAACGTTTGAATACGTTGGTTATATTTTACCTGACCAAAGATGGGCCACCTCACCAGGACGTTTATTATAAATTTGCTTATTCTATCTGTGAGATATCTTATTTCACTTCCTTGCAATAAATCAGAACGAGAAACATAGGGACACCTCTGACAACGATCAAGCCCTCTCATCTTTCGCCTCATCATACTCAAAGCTTTCTTTATCAAATTATAAAGTTCACTTGGAAATGGAAAAATTGGCACATGCTACTTGATCTAACAATGAGCATAGATAGAAACTTTGCAAAATTGAGCCCATAGAGTTGTGAGAGATGCGGGTCGAGTATCCCCCAAAGAAGAACAAGGAAAACAGTTTTACTATTGGGTAAAAAATAATTCAAGAGAATATGACTGTCCAAAATATCGGGATAGGATTACATGAGTACCATAATATAAATTTAGGATGTGAATCACAAACAATTCATCCAAAAAATTATGCTTGGTATAACTTCTCTTTCACTGGCCTCAAATCTCGCCAGTTGTAGACAAGTCTATTTACTCATTTAAAAGATGACCTAATTTGTTGGCTTTTGTAGAGAGATATTTTTCATTATGGGTATTCCGTTCAATAATGAGGGGCAATCTTTCCACGAGTTTAATACCATAGCCCTCGAGACCGACTACTTTTCTTGGGTTGTTGGTCATAAGACACATTTTTTTAACACCCAAAGTACTCAATATTTGCGCACCAATACCATAATCTCTCAAATCTGGGGGAAAACCCAACTTTTGATTGGCTTCAACAGTATCGAAACCCTTTTCTTGGTATTTATAAGCTCGCAATTTATTGACCATACCAATACCACGCCCCTCTTGCCTCATGTAGATGAGAAGTCCACTCCCATAAGATGCTATTCTTTTGAGAGCTTCCTCAAGTTGGAGGCCACAATCACACCGTAGCGAATGAAACACGTCTCCTGTGATACACTCCGAATGCACTCTCACAAGAGTGGTTTCAGCAGGATTGATAGAACCCATCAGCAAGGCCATATGGTTTTTCCCGTCTATTTTACTTTCAAAGGCAATACTTTCAAAATCTCCAAACTTTGTGGGTAGTTGACTACGTGCAACCTCCTCAACCATAACTTCTGAGGTGTATCGATATTGAATGAGGTCTTGGATTGTTAAGATTTTTAGATGATGTTTTTGTGCAAATTTAACTAAATCAGGCATCCGAGCCATTGTACCATCGCTCTTCATAATTTCACAAATGACAGCGACATTTTTTTTGTTTGCGAGCTTCATAAGGTCAAGAGATGCTTCTGTATGGCCAGCACGAACAAGAACACCTCCTTCCTTGCCAACCAAAGGAAAAATATGACCAGGCCTTAAAAAATCATTTTCTCTTGCCTCAGGGTTAGTGAGTAATTTGATTGTATGTGAACGGTCATAAGCAGAAATTCCTGTAGAAGTATTCTGCTTGGCATCGACAGAAACCGTAAAAGCTGTGCGCCTAATATCTTGGTTATTTTTAACCATTGGAGTTAAATCCAGCTCTTGTGCTCTTGCTTGGGTAATGGGGACGCAGATAAGACCCTTTCCATAAGTTGCCATGAAATTTATAATTTCTGGAGTTGCGTTTTCGGCAGCAACAACTAGGTCACCTTCGTTCTCTCTCTCTCGAGAGTCTGTCACAATAATTGGATTTCCTTTTTTGACTTCCTTAATAGCAGATTCAACACTCACAATTAAAGCCTGAACTCTTTTCTTCTTCTTAATTATTGGCATATCGAACCAATCTCAAGTTGTTGTGAAATGTCAAGCTCTTTAGGTCAAATCGTTTAGGAGTTGACTATAACGGATCTTCTCACCTTTTCGTGAGGAATGTCCAAAGATATAAACTCCAATGAGTAATGGTCTGTTGGATATTTCTGTCGTGTGAATAATCTGAGTAAATACAGTAATTGGTTGCTGTAGTTTAAAAATAATATCAAAACTAAAACCTCCTTGGTGTATAAGAAAACGCTTTAATTCAGGGTCATCAACCCGAAGCAATAAACCAGAATAAGAAATATTAGTTATTTTCTGTTTTTTATCAATGAGCATTGTATTGGAATCACGAATTTTATCCACCATCTCAAATGATAATATTTTTAATTGAATAACCACGTCCATTCCGATTGGTTTTTTTTTTGATCTAAGCCTAAAATAGCCCAGTGATATGGGTTCATTGGCGTGATCGATATAAATAATAGGAACAATCACTTCAGAAACAATTTTATCTCTTCGATATTTAGCCATCTGATCCTCCATTCTGGTATTCAAATAAAAGCGATAATCCACAAAATCTTTTTCATCTACTGGTAAATACGAAGCTATTTCTTGAGTATCTCTTATATACAGTGTCTTTGAAGACTTACGAACCAACTCAAGCAGAGGATCTTGCCGGTCAAATATGTCAATTTGAACTTCATCCGCCATACTCATAATCTGGTGTTTATATTGTGCAAAATGAACCTTAACAGAGGTCGGTACATTGAATAGAGAAGTATTAATAATATTTCTGGCTGCACGGATATTATTAATGGTCACTTGATTATCATCGACAATTAGTTTTCTCGGCTGTTCTCTCCCATGCTGTGCCACCTTGAAAGTTTTCACTTCCAAAATATAAGTGTTAGGAGCAGTTTTTTTAACTACTGTGCAGCTCACTTCTATATATTTTTTAAAAATTCTATAAAAAATAGTATGATGTTTTAATGCCCGTTTTGTTGTGATCTCAACATACTGCTCTCCTTTGTGGGCGATGATATTTATAGTTTCTCGTTGAATGTCATGCTTTAAGTAGTATGTCTTCCCTAGTAGATAATTTTTAATTAAGTATTGAACTTTCTCAGTTTCAACAATTTGTTGAAGTTTTCTTGGTCTTCTTTCTTTAGATTTAACTTCAGTCATAGGTGATTGGACTTCTAGTCTGTTCTGTAGTTCATAACCAAGAAAAGCTGTATACAGTACCCGAGGCCGGACTTGAACCGGCACGGACAAAAAAGTCCCCAGGATTTTAAGTCCTGTATGTCTACCATTCCATCACTCGGGCGATCAAATATAGGCGTCGGCCGGATTCGAACCGGCGATGGAGCTTTTGCAGAGCTCTGCCTTAGCCACTTGGCCACGACGCCAAGCTTAAATTTTTATAAAAAATAAACGCTATTGCCTTTAACACTATTCACTGTAATCTGTTAGAATACAGTCATTAAGATTTAGCTTCGCCTATTGTAATTTTAAATTTTTTCTTGTTGCCATTTCTTATTACCCAAACTAGTATTTTAGCACCAACCCCTTTTCTAATAACAACACTTTTTAAATCAGAAAACTTGTTGGCTACCCTACTGTCGATATGAGTGATAAAATCATAAGGACGAACCCCCGCTTTCCACGCGGGAGAGCCCAGGGTGACATTAGCGACCAAAAGCCCTCTTTGGTCGTTAATGTTTAACTCTTCAAGCTGATCTGGTGTTGGGCTCGGTATGATCTGAACACCAATAAAGCCATGCTGTATTTTCTTCCCAAATTTTAATTTTTCAATTACGCTCATCGCGTAATTCATCGGAATTGCAAAACCAATCCCGATAGAGCCTCCACCCATCCCTTGGGTATAGATCATTTGGTTAATACCAATAACCTCACCTTTTATATTGAGGAGAGGCCCGCCAGAGTTACCGGGGTTTATGGGAGCATCTGTCTGGATTCTTGGTACTCCATCCTGGCTCTCAACATCTTGACCTTTAGAAGAAATCACTCCCATGGTAAAAGTGGAAGAAAGACCAAAAGGATTTCCAATCGCAATGGCAAAATCGCCAACCTCAACCGATTGAGAATTGCCAATATATACCTGTTTTAACCTCTGTTTACTTTTAATTTGGAGTAAAGCGATGTCGGAAGAGGGGTCAGAACCAATGACCTTAGCGTCATGGCTTTGACCGTTAACCAGCTTGACTTTTACCTTATCGACATACTTCCTGGAGCCTCTTTGGGAAACAACATGATGATTGGTTACAATATAGCCCTTCTGAGCATTGAGAACGAAACCAGAACCAAGCCCTTGCTGTTTTCTTTTTTGAGGATTTTGACCCCTGGGTACGTTGAAAAAAAACCTAAAAAGTGGGTTGTTCAAAGGGGCGGCCTCAACGCGACTCTCTGTTTCTATGCGTACGACGGCGGAGTTGACTTCATCGTAAATTTGTCTCATCGCATTTTGAACAGCAATTGCGTCTTTAATGGAACGTGAGTTTTTGAGTGGATTCTCTGAAACAGCAAAAATTTGTGAGTACTGTGAGTATAATAGGAAAAGACAGAGCAAGCCTAGACAAAAATAAACAAAACGAAATTTCTCTCTCATAAATCGAAACATATTTGAACCTCTCTCGAAAACACTTAAACTATCAAATCACCAATACGAGAACATTGTTTTGAGTGTCAAGAAAAATTTTAACCAAAGTTGGGAGAGAGAAGGATGATAGTACCCCCCTACGACCATCATTAGTTGGTTCAGAATTGGTTCAAATCAAGTTATTTGGTTCAAAAGGCTTGGGTTTACTGGTAGAGCAAGTGAAAGACATTTTCCTAAAAAAGGTGCATCAAAAGGCCGACGTTAAATCATCAAATAAAACAGAGGTTCCTAATGAAGCACCCTTCTCAGGTTATTTGTCTAAACAGGTATTCGGCAGTAATGCGAAATAGTAAAGACAAAAAGTTATACAGAATGCAAATGGTTCATTATGCCAAGAAGCATGGTTTCAAGCCAACAGCCAGAATGTTTAAAACGACTGTAAAAACAGTAAAAAAGTGGTTTCGTAGGTTTGAATCAGAGAAATACGTTGGCTTGGAAGACAAGAGCCACGCTCCACACTACTCACCACATGCAATCACAGACTTTGAAAAGGCTTATGTTTGCTTTCTTAAAAAGAAACGTCGAGGCTTTGGTGCTCAGGAACTGAAGAATGTTTACCAACTAGACTTGAGTGTCAAGGCCATTCGCAGAGCGTGGAGGGAGCAAGCACTCTTGAAAAAAAAGCGTAGAAAACATAAAACGAAGCAAAATTTGCGTGAAATTAAGAAATTATGGGGTTTATTTAAGCAATTTGACGTAGATACGAAGCATTTATACGATATTCCTGAGCTTTGGCCTTATATTCAGGAAAATATTGTACCGAAATATCAATATACCTTCAGAGAAGTTTTTTCTGGCTTACAATTTCTAGCTTTTGCAGATGAGTATAATATGGCATACTCTTGTCTGTTTATGGAGGTAATTTTAGATCATCTTGTAAAATCAGGGGTTGATTTAAAGAAAAATAATACGAGAGGGCAAACAGATAATGGCTCAGAGTTTATTGGTGCTTGGAATAAAAAAGGAGATTCGGAGTTTACAAAAGTATTAGCCAGTTATGGTGTGCCACACCAGACGATCCCTGCTGGAGCGCATACTTGGCAGTCTGATGTTGAAACGACTCATAGATTGATTGAGGATCACCTTTACCTGAATGAAACGTATAATTCAAGAGAAGACTTTCTCAACAAAGCTGGCTCCTATCTATTGATGTTCAATTCAATAAGAAAAAATTCTTACAAAGAGAATAAATCGCCCTGGCAGCTGATCCGAGAGGAAAGCACAACTATTGACAAACAAATATTAAATTTACCACCGTTTCGACTGGACTATTTATTTCAAAAGATGCCAATGGTCGTAGGGGGGTACAATCCTATTCTCCATCCCTAATTTTAACCAAAGTATAGAATTCAATTAATATATAGAAACTTCTAGGAGGCTCAGAGCTTGTGCAGGAACTAGGATTTTTCTTGCTTTTCTGTGTTCTTCTTTGTTTATGTCTTATTATGAAACGATTTATGAAAAGTGATAGAGATCAAGTTATGCTGTTTTCGCATACTATAGCAGACAATTTAGAAGAAAATCACGAGGTTTATGCCTTTGCTGCCTTGTTAGATAAAATTCCTATGAAACCATTTCTTTCTAAGTACTCAAAAGAAGGGGGTCGGGCTTACCATCCGGTTATAATGCTGGGATGCCTTTTTTATGGCTTTCATCGTGGATGGAGAAGCAGCAGAGAATTACAAAAAGCCTGTGAAGAGAACGACGCCATGCGTTATTTAGTTGGTGGTCATAAAGTAAAGTTTCGGTCTATTGCTGAATTCCGTGTTAATTTTGGTAAAGAAATTGGCGAAGTTTTTAATTACTCTGTATCTTTGCTATCCCACAAAAAGAAAAATATTGGTATTGATGTTAAGGTAGATGGAACTAAAATCAAAGCCAGTGCTGCTGACGATCAAACATACAAAAAGTCAGATTTAGAGGAACGTAAAAGAGCTATACAGCAAGAGATCTTAGAGTATCTACGCTCAGGTAGAGAATTAGATATTGAGGAAGATAAACTATATGGTAAAGACAACAGTGGCTATGAGCTTAATCCTGAAGAGGTAGATACGGTCATTGAGGAGTTTATTCGCTTACAAAAAGCGAGTGAAAAGGCAAAGAGAGAGTCATTAAAAACAGCAGAAGGAAAGCAAAGTGAACCAGCCGAGTTTTCTACATCTGTTGAAAAAGATTCTTCAGAAACTATAGAAGGTACACAGGATATAGAAGCTCTAAAAACAGGAGAAAAAGAAGTTGAGGTCTTTTTAGAAGATACAACTAATTCTCATGCTAACGAGCCAGAATTATTGATAAATGAAGACCAGGCTGCAGAGGATAATGATTCTGTTATGCTTAGGAAAGCTCAAAAGTATGTTACAATCAGTAAAAGTCTGGAAGAGAATCAAGAGTCTGCTTCTGATTCTAAAATAAATCTTACTGATCCAGATGCTAAATTCATGAAACGGAATGGTAAAATTTCTCAAAGCTACAACATTCAAGTTACCTCATCAGAAGGCTATATTTTGGCAGCTGACATTGCTGAAGCTAATTCAGAAAATGATTTAGAGCAATTAGCTCCTACCCTTTCTAAAGCTGAGTCAAACACAGGGACCAGTATACGGACAGCTTCTGCAGATTCGGGTTACTTTCATTCAAGTGGTTTGGAATACCTGGATTCAAAAGGGATCAATGGTTTTATACCTTCACCTGATCAGGTAGCCAAAGAAAGAAAAGGAGAAGGGGATTCAGGTTATGAAGCTCATCAGTTTAAATATGACGAGGATGATGATTCTTGGGTTTGCCCCGAGGGTAAAACCTTAGAATTTCATAATGAATCTGTGAAAGATAAAAAGAAATATACTCATTATCATGGTAAACCTCCTGACTGTGTCATTTGCCCTGCCAGAGAACAATGTTGTACGAGCGAAGAAGAGTTACGCAGAGGTTATCGCAAATTGTCAGTAGACTCTGGTTTTGCTTTAAAACATGAAATGATCAAGAAGATGAATTCAGAAGAAGCAAAGTCTTTCTATAAAAAGCGAGGTTCTGAAATTGAACCCATTTTTGGAATTTTGAAACAAGCCAAAAAGTTCAGAGAATTCTTGCTCAGAGGCAGTAAAAAGGTTCAAATAGAGGTAAAAATCGGGTCGTGTCATATTTAATCAAAGTTTCTATTTGCGATGAATAATTCTTGTATAGACCACTTATGATTCGTCATTTCTGTAGCCATTGCTGGGGTGATTTGAATTGGTTTTCCTCCCTCATACTCAGCTAGACTTGAATGTGGAAGGCAGAAATTGTAATAATTAGCAACAAAAGAATTATGCCCCTGCATATATTTGAATTTTTTTGAAAAACCCTGACTTTTACGCTCTATTCTATGATTGTGTTGGCGAAGAGTCAAATTATTCCTTTCTACAGCAAAGGTGTTCATCTGATGACTTACTGAAGAGTTTGCAATATATTCATCTAGTAGCTTTTGATCACCAAAGATTAGAGATTTGTCAACTTCCTTACATCTCCCTTTTTCTATTCTCTTAATTATTTGCCCATAACATAGAGATTTGGGTGATTGAAGCTTTCTAGTCATTGAGTCAAATTTACCATAAACTGAAAGAATGGCATCACTATATCCCTCATATCCATCAGAGGTAATCAAGAATTTATCTTCCCTCTTTGGCTTACTTCTTGTTTTTACCTTGGTCAGTAACTTTCTAGCATTCACTGAGGTCCTCTTGCCTGTTATATGCGCTAAAATGAGCTTTTCTACAGGCAATACTGCAGTAAAAGTCCAGATATCCCCTATTTCATCACTTAATCGCTCAGTCTCTGATAGATTGTATTGTTTTTTAAAGACAAAACCCCAATGCTCGTCTAATTGAATTTCATTGAAAGACAGGTTTTTGTATATATTTTTTTTCAACTTTTAGTGAATCTTCACCTGCTGCTTTAACCCAAGCAAGAACTGTATCCTTGCTGATACCAAAGACTCTTCCGGTAGCTCTAATGCCACAGCCCTCAACTGTGTTTTGTAATACCCGAGTAATGGTTTCTTTGCTTTTCTTGCGACGAAAAAAAATAGTGCCTTTATTCTCTGAAAAGCATCTACCACAAGCGGTGCACTTTAAATAGGCTATTTGTTTGTACTTACCAGACATATAAGCAAAGCGCACATTTCCTTCATTTACCTTATGATACTTATGGCAGTCTGTATTTTGACAGCTAAAACCACTTGTATCAAAGGTATATTTTCTTTTGTTCATAATGAGACATAACCTTAATTTAAGGGAGATAAGTCAATTCCTTTTTTAATTGGAAACTTTGATTAAATATGACACGACCAAAAATCGCAGCTACAGCATTTAATTTTGGCAAAATGGTACGAGAACAACTTGCATAAACTATAAATTCCTTGACATATTTGAAAAATGAGACTGACGCAGCAAATATCTCATAAAATGCACTGAAAAATCCTAGTTCCTGCACAAGCTCCTCAGGTTTGGTTGCTAAGACCTCCAAAATCTTGTAATCTCTTTACAGATCAAGTGATGACAAGCACGTGACTTTTTATTCATATTTGAGAGGTTATATCATTAAAAAAGAAAATAATAAAATCTGCTTATCGGCTGGTGACCTATCTAAGCATCTAGGATGTCGTTTTTTAACACAACTTGATTGGGCATATGCGGAGGAACGGATACAAAAAAAAATTTATAAAGACATTACGTTAGAGGCTTTTCAAATACGAGGTCTTCAGCACGAAGAAGCCTACTTAAAATTGTTAGAAAAACAAGGTCTATCAGTGCTAGAACTAGGTGAGAATAGATCACAAAAATCTACGATATCTTCGATGCGAAAAGGGTACGATATAATCGCTCAAGCGACCCTTTCTGATGAAAATTGGCTTGGTAGAGCAGATATACTAAAGAAAGTGGCCCTACCCAGTAATTGGGGAGATTGGTCGTATGAGGTGGTCGACACCAAACTTTCACAGGAAACAAAAGCAGGAACAATTCTCCAATTGTGTCTTTATTCTGACCTTCTAGCCAATCTGCAAGGTATCGAACCAACATTCATGACTGTTGTCGCTCCTGGTTTTTTAACCACCAAATATCCATTTAAAAAATATAGTGCTTATTTTCGCACATTACGTAACTCTTTGCTTGAAACAATTGCTCAGTCACCCATTGACTTAAATCATCCAGAAAAAATTTACCCAAACCCAGTCCCTCAATGTGACTTTTGTGATTGGAAGATGTCGTGCAAGAAAAAAAGGAGAGACGACGACGATTTATCGATTATCGCCGATATCACAAAATTACAAAAAAAAGAAATCCATGAATTAGGAATAAAAACAATGACCTCTTTTGCTCATTGGGATATCCCCCTTGATTGGCGACCTAACAGGGGTATCAAAGAACACTACTTCAAAATACAAGAGCAGGCAAAGATTCAATATCAGAGTGGGCTAGCCCAAAAGGTTTTATATAGACTCCTACCTCTGCAAGAAAATCAAGGTTTGAGCAAATTACCGCCACCATCTCTGGGAGATATTTTTTTTGATATTGAAGGGGATACCTTTGTGGGTGTTCAAGGCTTGGAGTACCTTTTGGGTTTTTCATATTTTGAGCCATCTAACCAAGATCAAAAACTGATCTATACCAGTCTATGGTCTAAAAATGCCCACGAAGAAAAGCTCGCTTTTGAGGAGTTTGTTCGTTTCGTGTTTGAGCGTTTGCAGAAATACCCTGATCTACATATTTATCACTACGCTCCTTACGAGCCAGGGGCCATTAAAAGGCTGATGAGCAAACACGCCACTTGTGAAACTAAAGTTGATACACTCCTTAGAACGCATATATTTGTTGATCTTATGAGGGTTGTAAAGCAATCTATGATTGTCGGAGTTGATCGATATTCCATCAAGGAGCTTGAAGCATTGTATGCTTTTCAAAGAGATGTACCTCTAAGGGATGCCAGCAGTGCTCTTCATCATTTGGAGTTTATCTATGAAACGGAGCAGGTGGAGACACTCCAACCCCAGATTTCTTCTGTTGTTGAGGGTTATAATCGTGACGATTGTTTCTCTACCAAAGAATTGCGTGATTGGTTAGAACAGGTACGCAACGGTCTCATTGAGAAAGGTGAGCAAATTGAACGACCTATTTCCTCAGAAGAGATCAAAAAAAAAGAACTCTCCGATGAAGAAAAGTTAGTTCAAAACCTGCAAGAGAGATTAACGAAAAACATCCCTGAGAACAAAGAAGAAAGAAGTTCAGAAGAGCAGACGCTATGGGTCCTATCTCACTTATTGGGCTTTCACAAAAGAGAAGAAAAAGCGAAAGCGTGGGAGTACTATCGTCTTTCTGAGCTCACTAGCGAAGACTTGCTCTACGAAAAAGCGAGAATCCACAGCCTTACCTACATCGAAGATACAGGGGGAACTAAAAAAAATCCTATAGCTAAATATACGTTTCCACCCCAAATCATTGACATCAAGATAGGTAACCAAGCAAAACTAGTAGGGGGTACTAACTATGGCAGTTTTGTATCGCTTGATTTAGTAAAGAATGTTGTGGAAATCAAAAAAAAGGCGGAACTACCCCACGCATTTTCAGTGTTTGCTTTTGAGCGAATACCCAGTGGTGATCACTTTAAATCGATCAAAAGGCTCGCTGAATGGGTTTCTAAGAATGGTCTCGACTCCACAGGACATTTTCAAGCCGCTCGAAATTTATTACAAAAAAAGAACCAGAGGCTTAATTTGGGCATTTCTTCAGAAAATTTGCAACAAAAAAATGAGTCGAGTGTCAAGGCTGCAGTTCGCATTACGCATCAGTTAGACTCGGGAGTTTTGGCCATTCAAGGCCCACCTGGCTCGGGAAAAACATATTTAGCTTCGCAGGTTATTGCCTCTTTGGTCGAACAGGGCAAAAAAGTAGGAGTGACCGCACTAAGCCATAAAGTGATTCACAATTTATTAGAGAAAACTCAAGAAATTTGTGACGAAAAAAACTTAAGAGTTCAATGCATCCATAAAGATGGCAAAGAAAAAGAGGACACCTCCTATCACAAAAGTTTCGTACAAGCAACCAACACAAAATACGAAGATATATCAAAAAAAATTGAAGCGGAAGAGTTTACTGTTATCGGTGGCACCTCGTGGATGTGGTCGAAAGAAATCTTTTTTGAATTGGTAGACTATCTATTTATTGATGAAGCTGGCCAATTCTCACTCGCCGACGCTATAGCTGTGGCTCAAGCCGGAAAAAATCTCATTCTTTTAGGAGACCCCCAGCAATTAGAAAAACCCATTCAAGCAACACATCCAGAAGAAACCGACATCTCAGCCTTACAATATTTTATGGGTGAGCACTCGGTGACGATTTCCGAAGAAAAGGGTCTCTTCTTAAAAGACACATGGCGTATGCACTCCGATATTTCATCTTTTATCTCAGAGCAGTTTTACGAGGGAAGACTTCAAAGTCGAGTGGAGTGTTCACAGCAAAAAATTATAGGTTCTTCTTTTGCAGGAACCGGTATTCGATACATACCGGTTGAACATCAGGCTCACCAAAGCTTTTCGCCGGAAGAAGTAGAGAAAGTCTCGGAGATATATCATGAACTGATTTCACAAGCTTCGTGGTTAGATCACAACCGACAACGAAGAAAAATCACATACCATGATATTTTAATTATAACGCCATACAACGTGCAAGTGAGAGCCATAGAAGTGGCTATCCCTCAAAGCAGAGTGGGCACCGTTGATAAATTTCAAGGTCAGGAGGCCGCTGTTGTTATTTATTCACTAGCAACATCTAACGCAGAGGAAGCTCCTCGTGGAATGAGCTTTTTATATAGTCAGAATCGTTTGAATGTTGCAATATCTCGTGCAAAATGTATGAGCATTATGGTCGGTAATCCCGAAATTTTTTTCCCAAACTGTAGAAACCCCATCGAAATGGAGTTAGCCAATAGCTTTTGCCGATACCAAGAGGAGGCAAAAAAAGAAAAGAGTTAATGAGTTGAGTGCTAACACTTGATTTAGCTCCTCAGGTTTTTGGTAGCGATAAATTTTAATTGTTGAGTTAATGAGTAGAGGTAGAACAGCTAAGGAGAACAGGCTCGCCTCCCCCAGATAAGGAATCAAAAGAAAAGGTACACTTGTTACTAAAATCACAATGATCGTATAAATTATTTTGGAAATGGGTATTCCAAATTTCACCACAAGGGTATTTTTGTTATGTTTACGGTCGCTCTCATAATCGCGAATGTTATTGGCCATAAGAATTAGCGTCGATAAAAATCCTGGCCCCATAGAGATAATGAACATTTTTTCTCCTGCTTGAAAATTAAAGCAACAGGTACTTTGGGCGTAATAGGAACCGACGACAGCAACCACACCAAAGAAGAGAAAAACAAAAATTTCTCCTAATGCATGATATGCCAAAGGATATGGACCTCCCGTGTAGGCGTAAGCAAAAATGAGGGATAGAATTCCGATTACTAAGATAACATAGTTTGTCTCATATACGATCCACCCTCCTAGGGCAAGGCATAGAATTACCAAAAAAATAATTACCTTAGCCATTGAAGCTGGCTGGATATTACCCGACTGTAACATTCTCGTCGGACCCACCCTTTCTTCCGTGTCAGCTCCTTTTTTGAAATCGTAATAGTCGTTTATATAATTTGTGATGACCTGTATCAAAACAGCATCAAGGAGAATCAAGCCTGACAAAAGGATATTTGAAAAACCATCATAATAAGCCATTCCCAAGCCAAGTAAAACAGGTGAGATGCTTGCCAGTAAGGTTTTGGGACGAGCGGCAAGAAACCAAACCGTCATAGGTATTTTATGTTATCACGGGAAGTGTTTTTAGTTAGGCTTGACGAGGGAATTTAGAAAAATTGGGCTTCCTCTTTTCATTAAAGGCATTTCTACCTTCTTGCCCTTCTTCTGACATGTAGTAAAGCATTGTTGTATTTCCGGCTAGTTCTTGAAGACCAATTTGACCATCACAATCGGCATTGAAGGCTGCTTTTAAACATCTCAAGGCAATTGGTGAGAGACTCAACATTTCCTGACACCATTGAACGGTTTCTTCTTCAAGCTTTTCGTAAGCGACAACATGATTCACAAGACCCATCTTTAGGGCTTCTGCGGCACTATATTGTCTGCACAAGAACCAGAACTCACGTGCTTTTTTTTGCCCGATAATACGTGCCAAATAGCTAGCACCCAAACCACCATCAAAAGAACCCACTCTTGGACCCGTTTGTCCAAAAATAGCATTTTCAGAAGCAATGCTTAGGTCACAAATAACATGCAAAACATGCCCACCACCTATGGCGAATCCATTCACCATGGCTACAATTGGTTTGGGACACGTTCGAATTTGTCGCTGCAAATCAAGAACATTGAGACGCATCACTCCCTTCTCGTCTTTGTAGCCCGATTCTCCTCGAATTATTTGATCTCCCCCCGAACAAAATGCTTTATCACCGGCTCCCGTTAAAATGACGACACCAATCGCTTGATCTTCTCGTGCGTTATAGAAAGCCTGGCTCATCTCAAAAACAGTTTGAGGACGGAATGCATTTCTCAACTTAGGCCGATTGATTGTTATCTTCGCAATGCCATCCCATTTCTCATAAATAATATCTTCATAGTCTCCGAAATTTCTCCATTGTAGTTTCCCCATGACAAGCAACTCTTAGAACTTATTTCGACAAGTCAAGTCTTATTAAAAAGTATAACTGTTAATTCTTTTTTTTTCTAACTTTTTTCTAAAAATATTTTATGGCCGTTGCCCAGCGAGTAGATTGCCATACGTAGCTGGTGACGCACAGTCTGTCATTGCGGTATTAAGGGTGCATCGTTTGACGGCGGGTAGTTGCGTCGTGGTGCCTAGATCCCACGCGTCGCCTAAATCAGGAAAGGTGCCACCCGTTGCTTTGAGTTCGGCGAGTGTAAGCCCCACAGCACCCATGGGGTCGACCGTAACATCACCCCGCGCTCGCTTGGGACTCTGGAGCCACCCGTCTGTTGATTGAGGTGCGTCGGTGTTCCAATAGCTATTCGTGATCGTCAAAGAAGAAGAAGAAGAAACACGCCCCACCAGACCACCGGAATAAGTAACAGAAGAAGAATAAGAAGAATAAGAATCAGAAACAACACCACCACTCCCAGAAAAGTAGCTATTCGTGATCGTGAAAGAAGAAGAAGAAGAAACACCCACCAGACCACCAGAATAAGAATAAGAAGCAGAATCAGAAACAGAATCAGAAACAACACCACCACTCCCAGAAAAGTAGCTATTCGTGATCGTCAAAGAAGAAGAAGAAGAAACACCCACCAGACCACCAGAATAAGAATAAGAAGCAGAATCAGAACCAGAATCAGAAACAACACCACCACTCCCAGAAAAGTAGCTATTCGTAATCGTCAAAGAACCACTACCAGAAGACCCCACCAGACCACCGGAAGAAGATTCGGTAGCAGCAGAAGAAGAAGCAGAAACACCACCACTCCCAGAAAAGTAGCTATTCGTGATCGTCAAAGAAGAAGAAGAACGCCCCACCAGACCGCCGGAGTAAGCAGAAGAAGAAACACCACCACTCCCAGAAAAATAGCTATTCGTGATCGTCAAAGAAGAAAAAGAACGCCCCACCAGACCGCCAGAATGAGAAGAAGAAGAAACACCGCCAGAGATAACTCCTACATTGCGTATCTCGGCTGAGCCACCAGTCACACCAAATAAACCCGCATAGACATCGCCTGAAGTAGAAATATTCACCCATAAGTTAGCGATTGTGTGACCGTTGCCCTCAAAAGTGCCTGTAAACTTGATTGCATCACCACCCACCGGAGACCAACTTTCATCTTTGTTTACATCAATCACCATATGGTCTTTGCCCGCAACAGTCTCTGTGGTCATGTCAATCACGTCGTTATTGTTCGCATCAAGCAGGTCTAAAAGATCAATATTCGCCATGAGCTCGTAACCGCTGCAACCACCTGCTGGGCAACCAGAGGCATCACCCCCACCTTGTACTGAGGTTTTATAACTCGTGCCCGCCAGATCATATCGCATGTCGTCTAGCATTGTGGCAGTCCATATTTCAATGAGCCCATCGCCGTCGCTGTCAACCTTAGGAATTGCTGATTGCTCTTGTGTGGGTGAACTTGTGCCAAAGTCGGGCGTGCTCGCTGTTAGACTGTAATAATAGGTTATGCCATTGGTTAAACCGGTATGAGTATATGGCGCGGTAACATCAGTTATTTGATTTCCGCTGGTGCCTCCCCCTGGGGTTGTTGACCAATACAAATCGTAGGTTGACCTACTTTCAACATTCCAAGTGAGCGTCACTTGAGCGTTACCGATTGTTGCCACTAGCCCTGTAGGAGGCGGTGTTTGCATGAGTGTTGCTGATTGCTCTTGTGTGGGTGAACTTGTGCCAAAGTCGGGCGTGCTCGCTGTTAGACTGTAATAATAGGTTATGCCATTGGTTAAACCGGTATGAGTATATGGCGCGGTAACATCAGTTATTTGATTTCTGTTGGTGCCTCCCCCTGGGGTTGTTGACCAATACAAATCGTAGGTTGACCCGCTCTCAACATCCCAAGTGAGCGTCACTTGGGCGTTACCGGGTGTTGCTATTAGCCCTGTAGGAGGCGGTGTTTGCATGGGTGTTGCTGATTGCTCTTGTGTGGGTGAACTTGTGCCAAAGTCGGGCGTGCTCGCTGTTAGACTGTAATAATAGGTTATGCCATTGGTTAAACCGGTATGAGTATATGGCGCGGTAACATCAGTTATTTGATTTCCGTTGGTGCCTCCCCCTGGGGTTGTTGACCAATACAAATCGTAGGTTGACCCACTCTCAACATCCCAAGTGAGCGTCACTTGGGCGTTACCGATTGTTGCCATTAGCCCTGTAGGAGGCGGTGTTTGCATGGGTGTTGCTGATTGCTCTTGTGTGGGGAAACTTGTGCCAAAATGATTGGTTGCTGTCAATACGTAATAGTAATCCGTGCCATTGGTTAAACCGGTATGAGTATATGGCGCGGTAACATCAGTTATTTGATTTCCGTTGGTGCCTCCCCCTGGGGTTGTTGACCAATACAAATCGTAGGTTGACCCGCTCTCAACATCCCAAGTGAGCGTCACTTGGGCGTTACCGGGTGTTGCTATTAGCCCTGTGGGAGGCGGTGTTTGCATGGGTGTTGCTGATTGCTCTTGTGTGGGGAAACTTGTGCCAAAATGATTGGTTGCTGTCAATACGTAATAGTAATCCGTGCCATTGGTTAAACCGGTATGAGTATATGGCGAGGTAACATCAGCTATTTGATTCCCGTTGATGCCTTCCCCTGGGGTTGTTGACCAATACAAATCGTAGGTTGACCCGCTCTCAACATTCCAAGTGAGTATCACTTTATCGTTACCAGGTGTTGCTATTAGCCCTGTGGGGGAGGGGGTCTTTGTTGGTATTGCCAATATCTCATCTGTCAGGAGACTTACCGTAAAATCATTTCTTGCGACCATTGAGTAGTAATGAGGACGATTATTTTTCAAACCTGTGTGGTTGAACGGAGAAGTTATATTTGCAATCTTGTCTCCGCGATTATACAGACCTGGGATTACTGACCAATATAAATCGTATCTCATGCCTTCCTGTGTTGTATTCCAAGTGAGCTGCACTCTCGCATCAGCTGAAACAGCAGTAAAGTTGGCTGGGACGTTTATTTTTACCCCCACACCTGCGAAATAATCACTAAAGCTTAAATTAGTGCAACCCACGAAGCTCAGCAATAGAAGCAAGCTTAGAGAAGATAAAATTAAACGACAAAACACCACCGTAAGCATGATTCGATGCAAACAAAAATTGTCAATTCTTTTTTTTTAGTGAAAAAAATGGATAGTAAAAAGTGGGGAGATGACTTTTCTAATATACCAAGATTGGTTTTCAAAGGTTTTTTTGAAAGCTTAATAAAGCAACCTACCTAAGTATGCGGAGTCAACAGAAATAAAATTGCCCATCGATAATGTTTTTTTTCTGTCGAGTGGATTTTTCTTTCGATTTTGCTCACCAAATTCTTTTACCTGAGAGTTTATATCTGGTGCTTGCTCTGTTTTTTCGCTATCTGCCTTTTGGACAATTTTTTCATTGTTTTCTGACTTCTTTCGTCGTTTTAAAAAAAAAAGCATATTCTTGGGAACCTCACCTACTTCACCCAGATAGCTGAATGTAACTTGATAAAGCAAACCAATCGTCAATTTTTGAACAATATGGTCTCGGTCATAATCCCATCGGTCAATTCGATATTGTAGATTAAGAGAATCTCTCTTAAAATCATAGAAAACTAGATAATTACCTTTGCTACCCTGATAGTATAGACTCATTTGATTCTTTTGGTTGACCTTTTCAATGGTTAATTGTTTCTTGATCTGAGGATCCCGTGCTTTGAGCAACTCCGCCCAAACAAAACTTCCGTTAAGAGTAAAGAGATAAAAACATATGCAGTAAAAGATTAGAAAAGAGCGCAACTTCACTTTTTATCTTTATTTTTTGGGAGAGCCTTTTGTGCCGCTCTTTGAACTTTAGGGCTGGGATCATATTTTGATTGATATTCAAGTAATTCTTGTAATCTAGGTGAATCAATCTCTCTGATATACTCGATCACTTTTAGACGAATTGTCTCGTCATCATCTCTGGCCATCATAAAAAGAATTTTTGTTGCTGACTCGTCTTTGAGTTGAACCAAGGCATATATAATGTTTCTCCGGAGACCTCGGAATTTCTTTTTTTCATCAATATGAACCAACTTTTCAATTTTTTTGAACTCATTCTGTAGGGGAATGCCTGCACTCGCAATTTTCATTTTCCCGAGTGAATAAATGGCGGATTCTCGTAATTTTAGCCTTGCTTCTTCGTCTGTTGCTAACTTCTTTAAAAAATTAATCATGGGTTTTGTCCTGTAGTTAATGTGAGCAAGATGAATCATAATTCTACGCCGTAATTCTGTGTTGGTTTTATTTACGATGAGCTTGTCAAAAAGGAAGTTGCCGAGGGATTGATCTTTCAACGAGGCAAGTGCTACTAACAAATCAGGAATACGCTCATTGTTTTGTGTAAAATCAACTTCTTTCATAATTTCTATAATAACAGGAACGGCTTCCTGAATTTTTTTCTTGTCAATACTACGCACTGTAGTGAAAAATATATTATTCGATGGGTCTTTCAAATAGGGGGGTATCTTCTTATCTAGGCCTCTCACTTTGATATCCCCGATAGTTTCGATGACCTTTCTTTTTATCAAAGCATTTGGAGACTCTAAAAGACCATCAAGTTGTTCAATGTAGATCGCCTGCTCTTTTGGCTTGAGATGTTTAAACCCACCCAAAACCTTCACAACCTTTTCAGCAGTACCGAACTTGAGTACCAAACGAATATTCTTTAGTTTTTTCTCGTTGCGAGATTCATAAGCGTCTGATGCAAGTGGTTTCACCTTTGCATCAGCAGAAAATTTAGGGAATAAAACAGTATAGATAACCAATACGACAGCCGAAAAAAACCTAAAAAAAACGACGCTCCGCATGAAGAAGTAATGTCTGAGACGACGACCGTGGCACCAGCAATTTCTGCCACTCATTCACTCATTCACTCCTGCCTGACAAAATAAAGGGTTAGGAACACAAAAACCATTGTTCGATTATTGACTAAGTAGACGAATTACCTGCTCATACTTTTTCTTTTGGGGATGGTTGGGGTAGCTATTAACAATTTTCTGGAATGCATCTCTGGCAGAAATTTTATCTTTTAGTTTTCTGTGGTACAAGAACGCCAACCCCTCCATGGCGGGTAACTGAGAAGGCTTTTGATCTAAGATCAGTAAATATTGACGTTCCGATTGTTTGTAAGAGCCCAGTTTCTCGAGACTTTGGGCAAAAGCCAACCGAGTATCAGCATGGTTGGGTCGGATCAATAATGCCTCCTCGTAGTATTTCTTAGCCTCTGTGTAATTTTTAGCTCGAAAATATATATTACCAAGATTAAGGGAAGGCTCAAAAGCAGAAGGGTTAAGCTCCAGTGCTGCTTTGTAAGCACTCTCTGCTTCGTTAAAATTTTTCATTTTAGAGTAAACACCCCCTATGTTTAGATGTGCTTTGTAGTAACTTTCATCTTTTTTAAGGGCATTTTGATATTCTGATATTGCCAGCGTATAGTTTTTTTCTTCTTCAGCAATAATCCCAAGCTGATAAGAGGTTGTGGGATCTTCTGGTCTTTCAATTTGGAGTTGATTCAGCAGGCCTTTTGCCTGAGGTTTCTGATTCGACTTTGACTGAAGCAGAGCTAAATTAAAACGAGCTTCGTAGTGTTTAGGGTTCAGACGAATCGCCTTTTCATATTCAGACTTAGCATCTCTAATTTTACCTTCTTTTGCGAAAAGTTCTCCTCTCTGATAAAACAAATTCGAATCATTTGGGTTGATTTTTTCTGCACGGGAAAAACTATTCAAAGCTAATGTGTGTTTCCCTATTTTTTTATAGGATATCCCCAAATTAAAGTGACCTTGATAAAGGTCGGGTTTGATACGAAGAGAATTTTTATAAGCTTCAATCGCACGATTGTTGCTGAGAAGTCTATCATAACAGAGACCTTGCGAATAGTGAGCATTTACAAACTGAGGGTCAACTTTGATCGACTCACTAAAAGAGTTTAAAGCCTTGGAGTATTTGCCCTGGCGATAGTAAAGAAGACCGAGATGATAAAATATTTTTTTATCTTTCAGATTTTTTGCAATAGCCTTCTTATAATTTGTGATTGCCTCCGCATCTTCTCTTAATTTATCCTGAGCTCTGGCTAATAAATAATCAACTTTTGGGTAGTTTGGGGCTTCATCTTGGGCTTCAGAAAAATTTTTTCTAGCAATCGCGTACTGTTTTTCTTTGAAAGCTGCTTTGCCCTCTGTGATTAATTTAGATGCTTTTTCATTAATTTTTTCTTCTTCGACTCCCCGCTTATTTCCTGAGGCACTTCCGCCGCTGTCACCACGACCAGAATTTGCCGACAAACCGTCACCTCCGTCAGAAATTCCATCCTCTGGAAAGATGCCTTCTGAAATGTTTTCGTTGCCACTTGCAGAACTACTACCATCTCCCGCTGATGATTCAAGCTTTGCTTTAGCTCTTTGTTTGTTGAAATCACTCAAAACTGTTTGATATTTATTTCTCAAAGCTTGGTCTCTCGAGTTCCAAGAGAGCGCCTTTTTGTAATGATCGAGAGCTTCTTGAATTTTTCCGTCTTGTCTTGCGATATCTCCTAATGCTTCAGAAGCGTCGGAGTTGACATAGTCTCCTTGGCTAGCCGCTTCTCGAAGACTTTTCTCATAACCAAGCCGATCACCCTTAGCAAGGTGAGCCTGTGCCACTTTATAGCGAATCCGTGAGTGATCTTTAGCGGAAGGTTTAAGCTCAAGTGCTCTTTCGTAAGAGTTGATTGCCTTGTCAAAATTCTTCAGCTTCCTATAACCATCGCCCAGATTCTCAAAAGCTTTATAACTACTAGGGTTATTACGAACGGCATTACGCAATTCAGATAAAGCATCTTTACTTCTATTCGCTCGAAAAGCTTGGTTTGCAATATTCCTGTACGCTTCAGGGTCTTTCCGGTTTACTTTCTTAGCTCGCTGATATTCTTTTTTTGCTTTTTTATGCTCTTTTCTTTTGTCGTGGATATTGCCTTTTTTATTATAAGCATCTGTTTTTTTGGGGTCAAGGCTTTTTGCACGCTCAAGGGTTTTGATCGCCTCATCAAATTTATTCTGTTTTGAGAGGGCATGAGCTAATTCAGTCAAAATATCATACTTTGTTTTGGCGGCCAATTGGGCATCATCTGATAGAGGAGCTTTCTGACTCAATCGGTCAGCTTTTACTAAGTATTGGGTCGCTTTTTTAAACTGTTGGAGTTCGTTATAAATTTTACCAATTTCATAATGAGAAAGGGCATCATCAGAATCTAATTCAATCAGCTTTTTTAATGAATTTAATTTTTCAATTCTCTGATCATTGATATTTTCTAATGCATACTGAGAAAGATCATCAAAACTTCCTCCCATTTTTCCACAAATAATGTTACTAAGTACCACACCAGTGAGTATGGTTGCGATGCCCAAACCAATTAGTTTCTTCCTATTTTTTTCCATGATTTTCCTTTGCGATCATTTATTTGACTATTTTTTCAAAAGCTTACCCCTCAGGTACGAGTGACAAAGAAACCAAAATCACCAAACCACGGTGACCATCCCCGATGCACTCGCTCTCGTATGTATCTGATTTTCGCATGAAGAGCCGTTGCATTCTCGACATATTCTCTCATAAAAGCAAGCTAAAAATTTAAAAAGGTTTTCTATCCGTCTCATTCCTCATTCTATGCACTGGTGCTCTTTTTCTTGACCCTCACCCTGTTTTTAACAAGCACAGTTACTGCGAAGGAAGTTTTATTTACGCACAACGAAAAAAAAGCTTTTCGGAGAGAGATGATAGAATTAGATGTGCAGATTAGAAATTTGTCATCAGCGATCTCATTAGGTGATGTTGATGCGGTACAAGATGCACTGGCAAGGTTAAGTACTTCGCGAGTTTCGGAAATCCCCCGATACAAGCGGGCAATAAGATCGGTTCACGCCAAATTAAAAAAAAAAGGGCTGTACCACATCTATCTTACAAAAATCCGATCAGGGGCAGGTGATTTGCATAAGATAATTAATAACGATCTGAAGAAAAACAAAAAAAGAGAGCATTTGAAAGTCAACTGGGGAAACATAACAAAACAACATCAAACAATAATAGAAAACTGTCGCTTGTGTCATTTTAAGATGCTAAAGTAACACGTCACTTAAATATGAAGTTATTATCTGCTCTTTATCACATTCTCGAAAAACGCAATGAATTTTATCTGAGAAATAAGTCTTTTTATTTTTTAATTTCTTTGGGAAGTCTCCTCTTCTGGGTTTTTGCCTTCAAGTCTTCTGTTTTAGACGCAAATAACATTCCTACAGGCTCCATGATTCCCACTCTAAAAATTGGCGATCTACTTTTTGTCAACAAAATGCGTTATTCCGTAAAACTCCCGTTTTCGAATGTAACTCTTTGGAATATGGATCAACCAAAACGAGGAGATATTGTCACTTTTACCCCCCCACAAAGACCTGGCTTACACGGAAAAACTCTCGTTAAAAGAGTGGTGGGGGTTCCCGATGATGTTGTTCGCGTGTTTGATAATGAAATCAGCATTAGCGGTATCCCATACCCAGTGACTCTTCAGAAAGACCGAAAAGTATTGAAAGACCTAGATTATCCTGGGAAATACCGCGGTGGCAGTATTGACGATTTTCAATTATTCAAAGAAAAGATTATAAACCCACAGACGAAAAAAGTTTTTGCAGAACACTATATGATGAAGGCTGATATTTCCAAGGTCGTTTACATATCCAGACTTAGATCACCAAATAAGAGCTGGTCGATACCCAAAAGGCACTATATGGTAATGGGTGATAATCGAGATGACTCCGAAGATTCTCGTGAATGGGGGCTAGTGCCCATTGAACAGATACACGGCAAGGTATTTGCAATTTATTTCTCTGTGAATTGGGGCTATCGCCTGGCAGAACCTCTCGACCACAATAATGTATTAAGCACCAACCCAATTATTAATTTTATACAAAGTTTTACCGGGAAGTACCCCAAAACGTATGTTCGTTGGAACAGGGTCGGTAAGAGAATATACTAAAACAAAATTAGAGAAACACAACCTTTTTTACCGATAATAATTTTGGTGTTTCGGTATTCCCTCATATTAATTTTCTTCTTGGTCTGCCCCGTTGTACCCGACGTAGGGGCTGTATTCTCAAAACCCTACTTGAGAATACAACAAGTGCGCTCCGTCGACTACCCGTATATACAAATAGAGCTGTCTTTAGCAAAAATAACACCAATCAAAGGGATTGATCCAAACTCTTTTGAAGTTTATGAGAATGATTGGAAGGTCAACTCCTTTCATGTTAAAAGAATTGAGCCCGAAAAAAACCCCAAGAAAACAATCTTGTTGGTAAACTCTTCAAGCAATCTTTCAAATAATCACTTTCTTGAACAAATAGAGGCCATTGAAAACTTCACCAAGGTGCTCAGCAGCAACGATCAAATTGCGATATTGAGTTATAATGACAAAATTACAAAACACTGTGGTTTTGTCACAGAAAAGCTCAAAATGACAAAGTGCATAAAAGATATTCGACAGCAAGGTAGAAAAACAGTTCTCTACGATGCTATTTTTGAAGGTTTGAAGTTATTGCGCGGTTTAACTCCGGAAATAACTCCCGAGAGACATTCGATGATTTTATTTGTGGGCGGTAAAGATCAAGGATCAATTATGGAGATAAACGATGTCATGACAATGCTGATGAACCAATCGAACACTCCCATATTTGGGATCGCAACTGGAAACAAAAAAGACCTAAAATCAATTTCACGAATTTCACGAATCAGTGGCGGAGATATCTACCATGTTGGAGATACTAAAAATTTCAGCAAAATATATTTGCTAATCAATGAGCTTTTGGATAATCGTTATATGATTCGTTATGTATCTCAGGCCTCTTCAACATCTTTAGACGGAAAAAAAGTTAAGCTTTTGATTTCCGTAAACTCCAAAGATTTCCAAGAATCTGATACCTACACCTTTTTTTTACATGATCTATCGCTCACTGATCTGTGGCACAAATTGAAAACTGATGACAGCTACTGGTTGTTTGGTCTAACAAGTGCTTTAATCTTCATTTTTCTTTCTCTTATAATTATCGTCATTCGTAGGCCAAGGCTCATTGTTAAAGAAGTGGCAAAAAAACCAGAACAATCTTCTCATAAAACAGATGAAAAGGACGTGTCCTATAAGAACGACATTGAAGATTATATTATTCAAAGAGAAAAAAATACTACTGAATTGAAAAAAAAAACATTTAGTAAGAAAATTATTCGAGAAGACGCATTCTCTAAAAAAATACTAGCGTATTTTGTGGAAAAAGAAGGTCCAAATACTGGTCGTAGGTATGAAATTAATTGGGAAAATATCAGTATCGGGTATGCTGATGAAAATTCAATCGCTCTCGATGATCCATTAATTTCTTATGAACACGCAAAAATTAAAGAACAAGGAAATCGTTTCATCTTATACGATCTCCTATCAGAAAATGGCACTTATCTCAACGGAAAAAAACTTTTACGCCCTACTGTCTTAAAAGATTTTGACGAAATTCAACTAGGAAAAACGAAACTTATTTTTAGAAAAGTTTTTCAATCGAGATGAACTTATGTTGACCTTTTAGTAACTCCATGCCTTCCCTAGCAAAATATGCCGTCACTGAGGCAGAGGATTCTTGTCGACGAGAATATAAAGAACCCAATCACCCTCTGAGAAGCCCTTTCCAAAGAGACCGTGATCGAATTGTACATTCAAAAGCCTTCCGGCGATTAGAATACAAAACACAGGTTTTTGTTAATCATTTAGGAGATAACTTCAGAACCCGCCTCACGCATAGTATTGAGGTTGCACAAATATCTCGTTCTGTTGCCCGCATTCTTTGCCTTAACGAAGACTTAGTGGAAGCAATTGCTCTGGCACACGACATTGGACATCCACCTTTCGGACACGCAGGAGAGAGGGTTCTTAATCATTTTATGAAGTCGCACGGAGGTTTCGACCACAACGAACAAACATTAAGAACAGTCACTGCCTTAGAAGAGCGATATCCTGGTTTTCCTGGATTAAATTTAACCGAGGCCACTCGGCTAGGACTACAAAAACATAATAAATTACCCATGGGACACGGTCACTCTTTAGAGGCACAAATTGTTAATATTTGCGACGAGATTGCATATAATAATCATGATCTAGATGATGGTTTAGATAGTCGATTACTTTCATTAAAGCAGTTAGAAGAAGTTAATCTCTGGAAGGAATCTTGGAGGACAACGAACAAACAATACCCTGCAACAAGCACTAAAATTAAAATTCGTTATTCAATTCGCTGTTTAGTCAATCAAATGGTCATGAATCTAGTGGAGCAAACAAAAAAAAATATCACCATTTTTAAAATTAAAACTTTTAAAGATGTTATGAACTTTCAGGTTAAATACGATGAAGGAGTTAGTGCTGTCGGTTTTTCAGAAGACTTTCTGCATCCTCTGCTGAATTTGAAAAAATTTCTACAGAAAAATCTCTATAGACACCCTAAAGTAGAAAAAATGAATCTAGAAGCACGTAAAATAATTGAAAAACTTTTCACTCATTTCATTCAAAATAAAGAATCATTGCCCGAGGAATACCAAGCCAGAATAACTCTGACAGGGCTGCACAAAACTGTTTGTGACTTCATTGCTGGAATGACCGACAGATATGCGATGCACTGGGTTTTAAAATTACCAAAAATAAATAAAAGTTGACATATAATAAATAGACACCATAGTCAGAAGAACCAATGAAACACAAAAGAAGATTCATGGCCTATAGTCTGTTTTACTTTTTTGTTGTTTCTGGTAATGAGACCAAGCCGCCCCCCTCCCCATCACAACTAAATGAAGAGGCTTTAAAGTTATCAGAAGAAGGCAATTATGATAAAGCTTTAGAAAAGCTAAAGATTGCCACAAATATTGAAAAAATCTCAGCAATCGCTTATCACAATATTGGCTATACCCATCACCTAAAAGGCGCTTATGAACTAGCGACACAAAACTATGAGAACAGTATTGATCGAGACCCTAAATTGGTGCCTCCTCGTCAAAACTTAGGTAAAATTTATTATGAATCTGCACGCTATAAAGAGGCTATCGATCAAGGCGAAAAAGTTCTTGAATTAGACCCTAAAAACAAGCAAGTCATTCAATGGCTTCCTGACGCTTATAAAAAATATGCAGAACAACGTATTTTATTAAACTATGGAAATACCGATATCGGAGTGGGCCTGGAAGATATGGCTGATCCCTTCTCTAGGCTGAGAAACTTAGACTGGTACCCCCTGCGGTTCAGTTACACTATCGTCGGTGGTTTTTTTATCAATAAAGACCGAAGTGTCCCTAGGGTAATCCTTTTGCCCACAACAAGTAGACTACCCATGTATTTCAATTTACAGTTGCGAGCCTTGGTGCAAATTAATATTAGAGTCGCTACCGCCCCTATTGCAGGACTCTTAAACCCTGCCTTTTTTAACGCGGAAGAAACGCTTGAGGCAATCTACTGGCATAAACAATGGTTTTTTGGAACGGGTGTGCTTTTGTCTCAATTTGATACAAGTATTGATCATGCTCTTGGGCTTCCTAATTTCCGACTGAATACAGATATTAATACCGCCAGTGATTGGAAACTAGGCATACTGGGTGGCTATAGTAAAAAGGGCCACAGCCTCTCTATGACAATGTATTCCCGTTATTTATTCCGAGACCCCACTGCAAAAACAACTCCTCATGATATTCGCATTGACCGAAATTTATTTTTGCTAACATACCAAAGTAAAGCAAGCAGTGCCTCAACTCCGTGGTCACCCTCTTTTCTGGTAGAGTTTCTAATCAATGAATCTTACATTTCTGAATATCAAACATCAAGAGGGCCTGTCATTGGACATTATTTTGGATATTATGATTTCAGCCTCGGTCTAATCTTTCCTAATTTTGGGAAGAATTTGGTAAAGTTCCCACTACTCATTGGATTTAAACTTGTGAATCGAATTTATTTTGTAGACCTCAATGATCCTAACCCAAGTTCTTTTGGTAATGGCCAAGGCTTTTTAGGTTTTAACACTCAAGATATCTTAAAAGGGAACACATTCTCTGGTTTGCGTGTAAACTCTCACAAGCTTCTTGTTTTTTCAAAACAAACCATACACCCCTATTTATTTTTTCAAGAAACAATTGGATTTGATTATCAACCATCTCATTCAGTGCTTCTACATATCCTTGAGATATATTTTCAAGTGGGCTTAAGGATTTAAGATGGCTGCTTGTGCAGCCAAAATTTGGTCGTGTCATATTTAATCAAAGTTTCTATTTGCGATGAATAATTCTTGTATAGACCACTTATGATTCGTCATTTCTGTAGCCATTGCTGGGGTGATTTGAATTGGTTTTCCTCCCTCATACTCAGCTAGACTTGAATGTGGAAGGCAGAAATTGTAATAATTAGCAACAAAAGAATTATGCCCCTGCATATATTTGAATTTTTTTGAAAAACCCTGACTTTTACGCTCTATTCTATGATTGTGTTGGCGAAGAGTCAAATTATTCCTTTCTACAGCAAAGGTGTTCATCTGATGACTTACTGAAGAGTTTGCAATATATTCATCTAGTAGCTTTTGATCACCAAAGATTAGAGATTTGTCAACTTCCTTACATCTCCCTTTTTCTATTCTCTTAATTATTTGCCCATAACATAGAGATTTGGGTGATTGAAGCTTTCTAGTCATTGAGTCAAATTTACCATAAACTGAAAGAATGGCATCACTATATCCCTCATATCTATCAGAGGTAATCAAGAATTTATCTTCCCTCTTTGGCTTACTTCTTGTTTTTACCTTGGTCAGTAACTTTCTAGCATTCACTGAGGTCCTCTTGCCTGTTATATGCGCTAAAATGAGCTTTTCTACAGGCAATACTGCAGTAAAAGTCCAGATATCCCCTATTTCATCACTTAATCGCTCAGTCTCTGATAGATTGTATTGTTTTTTAAAGACAAAACCCCAATGCTCGTCTAATTGAATTTCATTGAAAGACAGGTTTTTGTATATATTTTTTTTCAACTTTTAGTGAATCTTCACCTGCTGCTTTAACCCAAGCAAGAACTGTATCCTTGCTGATACCAAAGACTCTTCCGGTAGCTCTAATGCCACAGCCCTCAACTGTGTTTTGTAATACCCGAGTAATGGTTTCTTTGCTTTTCTTGCGACGAAAAAAAATAGTGCCTTTATTCTCTGAAAAGCATCTACCACAAGCGGTGCACTTTAAATAGGCTATTTGTTTGTACTTACCAGACATATAAGCAAAGCGCACATTTCCTTCATTTACCTTATGATACTTATGGCAGTCTGTATTTTGACAGCTAAAACCACTTGTATCAAAGGTATATTTTCTTTTGTTCATAATGAGACATAACCTTAATTTAAGGGAGATAAGTCAATTCCTTTTTTAATTGGAAACTTTGATTAAATATGACACGACCCAAAATTTGGGCAACGAGTAGGCGGTAAGGGTTGCAAGAAACATAATCAAGACCAATTATCGTGGCAAAAAAGATTGACAATCGTCTCGTGAAAAACCAACACCCATTTGGGTTAAATTATTGGTTCCAAAACTAAAAAATCAGCCACTCGTGCAATTCCATCAACAGTAATCGCGGTACGTGGGACTTCAATCATCGTACCAAGAAGATAATTTATTTCGGCACCTGTTTCTTTTTGAAAATCTACGGCAACTTATTGATGCTCTAACTCCTTACAATGTCCAATCAGAGGGTACCATAACCTCAGGCAGGACACTCACACCTTCTTTTGAAAGTTCCCATGTCGCTTTTAAAACAGCCTTCACTTGCATTTCGGTAATTTCAGGATAGGTCACCCCCAGGCAACAACCTCGATGTCCAAGCATTGGATTGAATTCAAGGCGTTTATTGTTTTTATCACCTTCGGCTTTACGAGAACCAAATGAATATATATATTTACTCATACTCTCCATTTTTAACTGTACACTGTCGTATCAACTTATCTCACTGAGGCTGGGAAAGAAAGCAACTTACGGATGAAATCAAAATTAAAAAAAATAATTGTGACCTCAGGGCCAACAAGAGAGTTTCTCGACCCAATTCGTTATTTATCGAACCCATCAACAGGTCAAATGGGTTATGCGATTGCTGAGGCAGCTTTGCTAAAAGGATATAAAGTCTCTTTCATCTCAGGGCCCGTTTCTCGAACATATTCTCACATCAAAGGAGCAAAAAATACTCAAATTATCTCAACGCGAGATATGCTTTTGGCTGTTATGAAAGAAATTGAATCTGAGTGTGCCTTAATTATGGCAGCTGCCCCCGCTGACTTTAGACCAGAGAAAAGCTTCCATAAAAAAGTTAAAAAAAAAGAAATGCATGGTATTTCTTTAGTGAATAATCCTGATATTTTGAAAAAAGTGGGATCAATAATTAAGAAAAAATCAATCGAGAACTTTTTTTTAATTGGTTTTGCAGCAGAAACTCATGAAGGCGAAGAATACGCCCTGCAAAAACTTAGAGAAAAAAATCTTGATATAATTTTTCTCAATGACCTTTCGCAAAAAAATTCAGGATTTGGAGTAAATACAAATTGCTTGACCGTCTTCCGGAAGGACCTTATACAAAAGAAATGGGATGTTATGAGTAAGAAACATCTAGGGCATAAAATTATACAAGAAATCGAAAACTATTTACTCAAAAACTCATAGGCTTCTCCATTATTTTTCATTACCCTTTGTAAAAAGTTATTCTTCTAATGACTCTACATCTCTTCATCTTGCTTACCAATGATCTGAATTTCTGTAAAAAACTTAGAGAAGTTTTCTTTCTCTCGAAATTCTGATAAGACTTTTTCTGATTTTAGAAATAAAATCATCTCCTTCTTTGATTCTATAGATAAATATATATAGCTTTTAAGTTCCTGTTGAAAAGATTCCCATTTCTGTAAATTAGCAAAACTCAACAGAAGTTTTTTTTCGAGAACTATAGAACGATTATGCACCTCTTGATATGCTTGATACGCCTGAGTATAGTCGCCCGTGTGAAAATAAGAGTTGGCCAACCAAATAGGATAACTTGGGTTCGCTTTCAATTTGCTCGCATATTCTGAAACGAACTTACTTAGTCTTTGATATTGATTAGCTTGAGAGATAAAATCTACGACCTCTTCTAATTCACCCAAACACCAATCTTTGCGATTTCTTTTTTTGGGTTCTGAAGCAATTTTCTGATAATAGACGGTGACTCCTTTCCGTTCTTCATTATTTTCTATTTGATCTTCAGCTTTGGTCTGTTCATCACCAGACAAAGGAGATAAAAATGCTTCTGTGTAATATGTTAATGCTAGCTCAACATATTTCTTTTGAAACTTTAGATTTGTTTCACTAACCAAGTGAAACCACTTCCCGCGAACCAGCCTGGAAAGAGTTGTTAAACTATAGTCTTTACTTTTTTCAAAAAAACCTGCACGTTTGATATAGGAATAGCATGGGAAAAAACTTTTCTTAAAAATATTTACAATTTTTTTCTCCCCTGAATGTTTCATAATCTCAGACAGCTGCAACGAAGAGTTACATTGAATCAGGTAAAGGACATTTCTCTGGTGTTTTATCCTTTGCTTAACAAACTCTTTGCTTAAAGCCTTTTTTGCGGCTTCCTCTGCTTGGGCGAAGCTTTGATCTCCGTAATGGGCTTGGGAGATATTAATATGAGCATAATATTTTAACTTTTTCTTTACACTTTTAGAGTTAATTATATTACTCAGGTATTTTTCGGCATCTTTATATTTTTTTTGTTTTCTTAAAATCACACCTATTTTATAGTTGGCATTGGAATTACTTTTATCATTGGTAATCCAAGAATAAGTTCTGATCGCATCGTCAAAAAGACCTAGGTATTCGTAAGCCCTGGCTGCCTTCCATGCCAAGTTGCGATACCTAGCGTGCATTTGAGCAACTCTCTCATAAATACTCGCGACTTCCTTTATTTTTGAGGCATTCTCCTTCCAAAAGGATTTTTTCTTTCTTTCAAAAGCATAGCTAGCTTCTATTTCACTAGCTGTTATGAGTTCTTTTTTAGCTTCTGCATGAATAGGACTGATGTTTGATTCTGCATTTATTACGATTTCTTCAAGCCTCTTGTTTCCGCCTATAAGTGATTTAAGTTCATCAGAATACTCAAGTATTCGAGCATAGTCTCCTGTCTGTTGACAATATAGTATAATTTTCCAAAGAGCGGCTGTTTGATATTGTTTTTCTAAAGGTAGCTGAACAGCCTCTATATAATATTTGATACTTTCGCTATATCTTCTTTTGGTCTCCAAAATAATTCCAATAAAGAACCTGGGAAACCCCGTCATATCTCCCTGTTGGATT
>CBDBLF010000010.1:0-4813 GCA_965206985.1 Spirochaetota bacterium
TATCAAAGTTAGCTATGTGTGGTTCGGTTGACAAAATTTTCTGTGAAGAGTTTTTAAGTTGATAGGTTTATAGTGCAGGATAACCTTATTTTTTAAAGTTGAAGTACTAGACTTCATCAGAACAAAGTGCACAATACTTACACATAGCTAAAGTTGACTGGCTTAGAATTTGCCACCGGAGGTGAGAGGTTTATATACAGGGCCACCCTTACATGCTAAAAGTTTCGGCATGCAAATTTTGGGCAATCAGGTATATAAAGCTTACACACAATAAGCCCATGAGCCAAGTGCTGGAAAGTTTGATAACTACAACTCAAACAAAGTCTTTAAAGATTATAAGTCAATACTTGCTTAAGTAGTAGTGCGTTTGTATTTCCTTTAGGGAATAGAATAATTGCAGAAACAATTGGGGATTTGTTTGGTTCTATTGCTGGTCCTCACTACTAGGGGTCATAATAGACAGAGACTTCAATTAGGTTACTCGATCTTGCAACATAATTAAATACAAAAATACTATAATAAAACAGTATCTGTGTGATCGATCAATTTAGCAATTTAACAAGGAAATCACTAAAGCTCCAAGGATTTAAACAACATTCCCTAAAATTAAATTCTAAAAAACTTGGGAGATGGATGACAAAATGTATATTGTGTTGGTCTTTCGGTCGGTCGGTCGGTCGGTCGGTCGGTCGGTCGGTCGGTCGGTCGGTCGGTCGGTCGGTCGGTCGGTCGGTCGGTCGGTCGGTCGGTCGGTCGGTCGGTCGGTCGGTCGGTCGGTCGGTCGGTCGGTCGGTCGGTCGGTCGGTCGGTCGGTCGGTCGGTCGGTCGGTCGGTCGGTCGGTCGGTCGGTCGGTCGGTCGGTCGGTCGGTCGGTCGGTCGGTCGGTCGGTCGGTCGGTCGGTCGGTCGGTCGGTCGGTCGGTCGGTGGGTGGGTGGGTGGGTGGGTGGGTCGGTCGGTCGGTCGGTCAGTTATTCAACAATACTCAATCCCATTTAGTAAATGCATGAAACTTGGCATGCATAAACAATTTGAATCTGAGAACAACATTATTTTTATTGCATTTGAGCATATCCTATTTCTCTCTATCTGTTTGTCTTTTTATAACTATAATAATTTAGTAAGTTGTTTTTTATTGTTTACAGGGAGTATGGCGCTAGAGCCAATAGATGGAGAAAAGAGAGCATCAATTTTTATGTTAAATACCAGGCTGAAGTCAACTTATCTGGGGTGACCAACAGAGTAAGTACATAAATAATATAGAAAAAAGGTAGTTATATTTGCTTAAGTTAATATATAGATTTTCTTTTTTGAATTATTTGATAGAAACTGATGTGACATAAATGAAGTAACTTTTCCTAATTCTACCTTTTCCTCATTAGTGGATCGTCTCTGTTAAGCATTCACACATATGAAGGGCATACAGGCTATATATGCCTAATTTTTTTTTTGTTGTTGCTTTATTGAAATTTTAACTATGTGTCTGGCAAGTGGAAGCCTTGAATAACTATTATATGTTCTATATCATCATTGTATTTGTTTTTATCTTATATAATATTTATTTATGATATATGAAGGCTAGACAGTGGTTCTTGCTCTATGAGGATGCAAGGGATAAGGCTATTGAATGGATCCTGCGTGCAAAGTGAGTTATCTGTTTTATCAAATTGGTTTTTCACAACAACAAACAGCTTCAACAACACTTACATTAGATTAGAGTTCATGTTATTAAAATAATTCCAAATGGTTATAATTTTAGCATACTTTTTGGTTTTTAGGCAGCTTTCAAAATAATCTATTTATGGTTTCAGTGTCGATATTTACAGTGTAAGCAATTCTTTTCTTTTTTTTGGATAGCATGTTGTGGGTGGTTAAGTTACAGTTCCTACAGTAGAGCATGTTAATGTAAGAGCTTCATTTAATCATGGCAATTGGAATACAAGATTAAATTGTGAACATTTTAGGTATGACCAAGCTAGGAAGAATGATGATTGGGAACTACTTGTTATTGTAATAATGTTTATCTGAACAAGTTGTTCTGTTAGAGATAATTGAACATTACTATATAGTATTTATAGTTTAAGTCATCACTATACCAACTGTCATAGTATAAACAATATACTTTTTGCTCCGGCATCTCTGAAATTGAAATAAATCTGACATTAAATTCAAAGATACACCAGATAATTTGAGGTCAAATACTCGACCCTATTTGGATTCCAATTATGCAATTAAACAGATGTCCTCATAACTTTTAAAATGTACATTTTATATCATAAAGATGCCTAGCAATACTATTTTGATAGATAACAGACTTGATAATTAAACCAGTTATATTTTGATCTGATAACAACATCATTAGGTTGCACCAAAAAATGAACACTGAGCAAGCTCAGATAATATAATTATATTCATGCTTCATACCATACTACACAAATTAATACTAAAATTTAGGATTTTATATTAAAACATCTTCATAATTTCAGGTTATTTTGGTAAACTTTTGGATGCATTTTAGTATATTAGGTGTAAATTACCAAAATAGGTTACCTTTTAAGATATTAAAAACAGCATTATTCTGTACTTGTTTACCATTTATTGATATATATGCATACTTCATAATTAAAAAAAAAATACTCAAAAGTGGCGATGGTCAGAGAAGATGTTTATTTATTTTTTTGTAAAATTAGACTTACTTTTCATCATTCATATTAGAATTTGGACAAATTTTAAGCAAGCAAAGTCTGCAGATTTAAATTTTTTGGGGGAGATCATTGCTGTCAACACTCAAGATCCCAGCATTTATTTTATTATATTTTATATTCAAATATTTATTTAATTAAAATTTTTTTAAAAATCCCTACGTAATTCAAAATTGGTAATGCAATAAAAAAAATTAAATCAGAATCAAGAAATCCTAATTCTATTATTATGTCAAATGAAGCTAAAGTGCCTGTTCACAATACTCCTTTGATGACAGAATGACGATACATAAAATAAATTATGACAACACCCTGGTAAGCATATTCTTTGCTACCATATGTTGGAGATCATATCTGATGGAAATAGCTATGGCTCTCTCCTCTCCTTTTTCTCACCTAACCTACCAACTAGAGAGTTGCTGTCACAAGAGACAATAGTTGTTACTCTAACTTGCCCTCACCAGAAGAATTTAGGTGTATCTGATCAACTATTATTCTAAACCATACAACTTAGCATAGACTGACAAGGAAAGGATTGACCTGGTCTTAAGTACCCCACTACTAGTTCCTTGCCCCATGAATCTCTCTGTTTAATAATTACTTACATAGTTTTGCAGCAATTTTAATGACATGTATTTGCCAAATGTAGCTCAATAAAGCTAAGGTAATAATAAAAAAAATATTATTTAAAAGCGGCAACCTGGGGAGGGGGAGGGGGAGGTGGGGGATATAACTATTGAATTATGGATACCACAATTAGAAAGTGATGTTTATATGTGTTTACTTTCTACAACTGCCTGTGATTTCTGAGCTAGGAGCTGAACTAAAGCAACAATAGATAAAATGAAAGTTAGGCTGGCTAAATTTTTGTTGTCATTTATTTAAAATGTAACTGTCTCATTCTCCAGCAGAAATTTGAAAGTACTTCACAGAAATACTAAAGAGATGACATATAGTAATTTTAGGAGCCAGTCTTTGGAAGATATAAAATTTTGAGTGAAATTGAATGAAAACAAGCAATAATACATGGAATATAAGTAGTTATTATCTTGTAAAGTAAATCTATCTTGCTGTGAAACTTGCCTCCTACTTGCTGAGACATATACAAATAATTTAGTAGGATACTCTCCTCTCCCTCCTACCACCACCACCACCAACCCCCCTTCCCTACAATTTTTTTAAAAATTCTTCCTATTTTTCAGACTACAAACTAATCACGCATCTTTCAAAATACAACAAAATCGTACTAAAAAATGCAACTAGTTAGCTTACTATATTGCCATGCTTATTTAAAACTTCATTTTATTGCAGATTATCCACCTGTTGGGCATGTTATGATGAAATTTGGCATGAGCCCTTTTGCTGAGTGTGGCCTGGTAAACATAATTAAATTTTGACTTATCATATTTTTACTTTATTTATTTATTTTTAACTAGTTTAAGTTGTTGGTTGTAGTCACTAAGGTGTTTTCCTCTATGACATGTTGTAGACTTTAAAACAAAAGTGAACCTGTGATCACTTCAAAGTGTTTAATTTGTAAGTACCATATTTGGCATTTTTAGACTTACAAATAAAGAGGCAGACATGTGGCAGATGGGATCCACCACATGTTATTCACAGAGTCATGTTGAGTCTGCATGCCAAATTTAAGAATCCAGTATTTTTTATTCTCATATACATTTACATTACCAAAGCCAATGGCAACACGTAGCATGATTATAAATACTAAAAACACCGTTTGCAGACCATATGGTTTCACACATCCACTGGTTCCTTGCATGAATTCACATCATGGTAGAAATACTCTGTGCTGTTGGTGTCCCAGGGCTAGCTCTTTGACATACAATGTTACAACATTTAAAGTGGAGAATATCACGATATAAAGTTGAGGCGGGCTAAATGTCTGACGTGTTTGTATAATTTTGGAGTGCTAATAGAACTGCAGTACTAAGTGAGAGTTACAAAAGTGGTCAACACACTGACTATGGTTCTTGAAATTTAAATATGGCCAATATATATGTAGAAGATAAAGTTGAAGTAAGATGAGCATTGCATAGCACTCTTTATTTGTCAGGGATATTTTTCTTAATGTAATTGTTTCCAACCTCAGTGA
>CBDBLF010000011.1:0-734679 GCA_965206985.1 Spirochaetota bacterium
TATTTAATCAAAGTTTCCAATTAAAAAAGGAATTGACTTATCTCCCTTAAATTAAGGTTATGTCTCATTATGAACAAAAGAAAATATACCTTTGATACAAGTGGTTTTAGCTGTCAAAATACAGACTGCCATAAGTATCATAAGGTAAATGAAGGAAATGTGCGCTTTGCTTATATGTCTGGTAAGTACAAACAAATAGCCTATTTAAAGTGCACCGCTTGTGGTAGATGCTTTTCAGAGAATAAAGGCACTATTTTTTTTCGTCGCAAGAAAAGCAAAGAAACCATTACTCGGGTATTACAAAACACAGTTGAGGGCTGTGGCATTAGAGCTACCGGAAGAGTCTTTGGTATCAGCAAGGATACAGTTCTTGCTTGGGTTAAAGCAGCAGGTGAAGATTCACTAAAAGTTGAAAAAAAATATATACAAAAACCTGTCTTTCAATGAAATTCAATTAGACGAGCATTGGGGTTTTGTCTTTAAAAAACAATACAATCTATCAGAGACTGAGCGATTAAGTGATGAAATAGGGGATATCTGGACTTTTACTGCAGTATTGCCTGTAGAAAAGCTCATTTTAGCGCATATAACAGGCAAGAGGACCTCAGTGAATGCTAGAAAGTTACTGACCAAGGTAAAAACAAGAAGTAAGCCAAAGAGGGAAGATAAATTCTTGATTACCTCTGATGGATATGAGGGATATAGTGATGCCATTCTTTCAGTTTATGGTAAATTTGACTCAATGACTAGAAAGCTTCAATCACCCAAATCTCTATGTTATGGGCAAATAATTAAGAGAATAGAAAAAGGGAGATGTAAGGAAGTTGACAAATCTCTAATCTTTGGTGATCAAAAGCTACTAGATGAATATATTGCAAACTCTTCAGTAAGTCATCAGATGAACACCTTTGCTGTAGAAAGGAATAATTTGACTCTTCGCCAACACAATCATAGAATAGAGCGTAAAAGTCAGGGTTTTTCAAAAAAATTCAAATATATGCAGGGGCATAATTCTTTTGTTGCTAATTATTACAATTTCTGCCTTCCACATTCAAGTCTAGCTGAGTATGAGGGAGGAAAACCAATTCAAATCACCCCAGCAATGGCTACAGAAATGACGAATCATAAGTGGTCTATACAAGAATTATTTATCGCAAATAGAAACTTTGATTAAATATGACACGACCGCAAAAGGAGAGAGCATGAAGAAAGAAGAAGAAATGAAGGATGAAAAGAAAGTAACGCTTAAACAATAAGGAGAATAAAACATGAGACTAACTGAACACTTTACTTTGGCGGAATTAACAAAGAGCCAAACTGCCGCACGGAGGGGTATCGATAACACCCCCAAGGAAGAGCACATGGAGAATCTGCAGGCTTTGGCAACCTACATTTTAGAGCCACTCAGAAAAGAAATTGGCAAGCCCATATTCGTAAACTCTGGTTATCGTTGCGAAGAACTCAACCGTGCAATTGGAGGTTCAAAGACCTCACAGCACATGAAAGGTCAAGCAGCAGATATCGAATGCTTTTCAATCGGCAATTACGAGATGGCAAAGTTGATTGCTCGCAACTTCACTTTTGATCAACTGATTCTTGAATGCTGGAGACCAGAAGACAATCGACTCGATTCAGGTTGGGTGCACGTTTCTTTTTTGAGAGACGCGACTCGTAATCGTGACCAAGTGCTCAACTTTGACGGTAGCAGATATAGAGCCTATAGTTTTGAAAAGGAGTTCGCATAATGAACCAGCTCCTCGATATCTTTCTCTTCTTTTTAGATCATCCGCAAGGAGACTTCTGTGGAAGCCAAGTCGCTATGAAGCTTGGCATGCCCCAAACAACAGCGTATCACAAATTGAATCTATTGGCCAAGAAAGGGCTCATAGATAAAATAAACAAAAACTATAAATTATCGCCGGAGCTTACACTCAAATTAAAGAGTGCCCTTCGGGCCATATCGTACAAAACACAAGGAGAATAACGAACGATGGAACAAATCATGCTAAAGAACAAAAACATACAAAAACTAATCACAGACCCAAAAACAGGTCAAACATATAAAGTGACTCCAGAGATGATTATCGCATTCGAGTTATGCGAACAAAAAATCAGAACGTCGATGGCATCGATTGCTCTCTCTCTTAAAGAGATCAAAGATAACCAATATTATCTTATCATTGGTCTGACTACAATGGAGGAGTATCTCTCTGAACGATTCACAAAATCGAGAAGTCAGGCCTACTTTTATATGAAGCTGGCTGATGCTTACGCCGATTCGCCTCACTACGAAGAGATTATTAAATTACCACAGAAAATTCTAACAGAATCTTTCAAAGATGAAAATATTGTTAAACAACTCCAAAAAGGAGAATTTAGAGACTGGTTTAACCCCCTAAAACTGGACAGTCTTTTTCTTATTCTTTTAGATATTTCTCCTCATATTTTTGAGGTGTCACCCATCCTAAAGCTGAATGTGGCTTCATCGTATTATAAAGATGGATAAACCTGAAGATACTTTTTTGAGCTTCTTCAAAGTTTTGATATTCTGATAAATTAATTTCTTTATATTTAATTGTTTTATTCAATGATTCGGCATGAGCGTTTTCATACACATTACCACGACACATGGAAATATTGATTCTACTTTCTTCTAATAGAGCGATATACTCATTTGAGCAATATCTGACGTCAGCATCAGTATGATGGTAGTAATTTTGTAAATCTCCTATTTCTCTTTTAAGCGAAAGAAAGGCTGCTATGACCAGTTGGGTGTTATTTTTATCAGAAATGGCCGCTCCTACGATACGGCGACTCATAAGCCTCATGAGCAAAGCTAAATAGTGGTCTTTCGAATTAATATCAAAATAGGTTATATCGCCAACAATTACCTTGAAGGGATCAGCTTGCACACTTTTAATCAAATTGGGATATTTTCTGAAATTATGCTTAGATTGGGTAGTTTTTGGCTTCAAAAACACCTTTTTAGTGCATAAAAGTCTATTTTCTTTCATAATTCGGTAAACTCGCTTCTTATTTATTGTAAAGCCTCTATCTTTTAGAATTTGCGTCATCGAGATATAACCTACTTGGTTCAATTGATCACTAATTTCATGGATAGATTTTAGAATCGTTGAATCATCTTTCTTCTCCTTCGACTTATAATAATAAGTTGACTTTTCTAGTTTCATAACTCTGCAACTCCTTGTGATCCCAAATTCTGTGCTGAGGCTATTCTTGATAATTTCTCTTTTTGCCTGTATTCTTGAAGAAGTTTTTCCGTTTTTTTTAAAATCTGATTTTCTATCATTAAGTCAGATAAGGCCGATTCTAAATAGGAAATTTTTTTTCTCAATTCTAACTCAACCCCATTTTTATCTTCAAAGCCTTCGGAAACCAGCTGTCGCTTCCATCTCGATAAAGTTGCGACTGAAATCATCTCTCTCTTAGATATTTCTGCCGTGCTAGTCTGACCTGAAATCATCTCCAAAGCCAATCTCTCTTTTGCTTCCTTACTGTATCTTTGTCTTTTAATCATAGTTTTACCTCCTAAATTTAACACAATAAAGTGTCCAGTTTTAGGGGGTTAAACCAATCAATAGATAGGAGCCAGCTTTGTTGAGAAAGTCTTCTCTTGAATTATACGTTTCATTCAGGTAAAGGTGATCCTCAATCAATCTATGAGTCGTTTCAACATCAGACTGCCAAGTATGCGCTCCAGCAGGGATCGTCTGGTGTGGCACACCATAACTGGCTAATACTTTTGTAAACTCCGAATCTCCTTTTTTATTCCAAGCACCAATAAACTCTGAGCCATTATCTGTTTGCCCTCTCGTATTATTTTTCTTTAAATCAACCCCTGATTTTACAAGATGATCTAAAATTACCTCCATAAACAGACAAGAGTATGCCATATTATACTCATCTGCAAAAGCTAGAAATTGTAAGCCAGAAAAAACTTCTCTGAAGGTATATTGATATTTCGGTACAATATTTTCCTGAATATAAGGCCAAAGCTCAGGAATATCGTATAAATGCTTCGTATCTACGTCAAATTGCTTAAATAAACGGTCGTGTCATATTTAATCAAAGTTTCCAATTAAAAAAGGAATTGACTTATCTCCCTTAAATTAAGGTTATGTCTCATTATGAACAAAAGAAAATATACCTTTGATACAAGTGGTTTTAGCTGTCAAAATACAGACTGCCATAAGTATCATAAGGTAAATGAAGGAAATGTGCGCTTTGCTTATATGTCTGGTAAGTACAAACAAATAGCCTATTTAAAGTGCACCGCTTGTGGTAGATGCTTTTCAGAGAATAAAGGCACTATTTTTTTTCGTCGCAAGAAAAGCAAAGAAACCATTACTCGGGTATTACAAAACACAGTTGAGGGCTGTGGCATTAGAGCTACCGGAAGAGTCTTTGGTATCAGCAAGGATACAGTTCTTGCTTGGGTTAAAGCAGCAGGTGAAGATTCACTAAAAGTTGAAAAAAAATATATACAAAAACCTGTCTTTCAATGAAATTCAATTAGACGAGCATTGGGGTTTTGTCTTTAAAAAACAATACAATCTATCAGAGACTGAGCGATTAAGTGATGAAATAGGGGATATCTGGACTTTTACTGCAGTATTGCCTGTAGAAAAGCTCATTTTAGCGCATATAACAGGCAAGAGGACCTCAGTGAATGCTAGAAAGTTACTGACCAAGGTAAAAACAAGAAGTAAGCCAAAGAGGGAAGATAAATTCTTGATTACCTCTGATGGATATGAGGGATATAGTGATGCCATTCTTTCAGTTTATGGTAAATTTGACTCAATGACTAGAAAGCTTCAATCACCCAAATCTCTATGTTATGGGCAAATAATTAAGAGAATAGAAAAAGGGAGATGTAAGGAAGTTGACAAATCTCTAATCTTTGGTGATCAAAAGCTACTAGATGAATATATTGCAAACTCTTCAGTAAGTCATCAGATGAACACCTTTGCTGTAGAAAGGAATAATTTGACTCTTCGCCAACACAATCATAGAATAGAGCGTAAAAGTCAGGGTTTTTCAAAAAAATTCAAATATATGCAGGGGCATAATTCTTTTGTTGCTAATTATTACAATTTCTGCCTTCCACATTCAAGTCTAGCTGAGTATGAGGGAGGAAAACCAATTCAAATCACCCCAGCAATGGCTACAGAAATGACGAATCATAAGTGGTCTATACAAGAATTATTCATCGCAAATAGAAACTTTGATTAAATATGACACGACCCATTATCTAAAATGAACAAGGGATGGAGAATAGGATTGTACCCCCCTACGACCATTGGCATCTTTTGAAATAAATAGTCCAGTCGAAACGGTGGTAAATTTAATATTTGTTTGTCAATAGTTGTGCTTTCCTCTCGGATCAGCTGCCAGGGCGATTTATTCTCTTTGTAAGAATTTTTTCTTATTGAATTGAACATCAATAGATAGGAGCCAGCTTTGTTGAGAAAGTCTTCTCTTGAATTATACGTTTCATTCAGGTAAAGGTGATCCTCAATCAATCTATGAGTCGTTTCAACATCAGACTGCCAAGTATGCGCTCCAGCAGGGATCGTCTGGTGTGGCACACCATAACTGGCTAATACTTTTGTAAACTCCGAATCTCCTTTTTTATTCCAAGCACCAATAAACTCTGAGCCATTATCTGTTTGCCCTCTCGTATTATTTTTCTTTAAATCAACCCCTGATTTTACAAGATGATCTAAAATTACCTCCATAAACAGACAAGAGTATGCCATATTATACTCATCTGCAAAAGCTAGAAATTGTAAGCCAGAAAAAACTTCTCTGAAGGTATATTGATATTTCGGTACAATATTTTCCTGAATATAAGGCCAAAGCTCAGGAATATCGTATAAATGCTTCGTATCTACGTCAAATTGCTTAAATAAACCCCATAATTTCTTAATTTCACGCAAATTTTGCTTCGTTTTATGTTTTCTACGCTTTTTTTTCAAGAGTGCTTGCTCCCTCCACGCTCTGCGAATGGCCTTGACACTCAAGTCTAGTTGGTAAACATTCTTCAGTTCCTGAGCACCAAAGCCTCGACGTTTCTTTTTAAGAAAGCAAACATAAGCCTTTTCAAAGTCTGTGATTGCATGTGGTGAGTAGTGTGGAGCGTGGCTCTTGTCTTCCAAGCCAACGTATTTCTCTGATTCAAACCTACGAAACCACTTTTTTACTGTTTTTACAGTCGTTTTAAACATTCTGGCTGTTGGCTTGAAACCATGCTTCTTGGCATAATGAACCATTTGCATTCTGTATAACTTTTTGTCTTTACTATTTCGCATTACTGCCGAATACCTGTTTAGACAAATAACCTGAGAAGGGTGCTTCATTAGGAACCTCTGTTTTATTTGATGATTTAACGTCGGCCTTTTGATGCACCTTTTTTAGGAAAATGTCTTTCACTTGCTCTACCAGTAAACCCAAGCCTTTTGAACCAAATAACTTGATTTGAACCAATTCTGAACCAACTAATGATGGTCGTAGGGGGGTACTATCATCCTTCTCTCTCCCATTATCTAAAATGAACATAGCTTTACAGAATATACGTCTAAAAAAATCTGTGCACATGGTCGTGTTTTGAGTTGCATACTTTACGGTACAAATCGCCTTGACGCAATTATGGTTTATTGACTATGCAAGGCTCAACAAAGTGAAAAAAAATGCGAAAGATGGAGACTCCAGAAGAACTCCACGAGTTGATACGACGTTTCGAAGAAAACAATGTTGAGCTGATAAAACTTTTGAGGGTTCACAGTAGAGAAAAAGTCTTGGCTCAACGTCTTTATCAACAAAGGGAGCAAATATCCGTTGTGGAGATTAAAAAAAAAAGAAGGCTCCGTCGTCATAAAACGAGTCATTTTGGCTTAGCATGATATATGGGTGTCCCCACAAAAAAATGCCGAACCGATTTGTAATTCGTTCCAATTTGGGGAGCTACCCAATTACTTGGCTAAGAAGTGTTTCTGGTCTTTTTCTCAAAGTCAAACAAAAAATAGAAAAGAGACGTGCTATCCTCGTTACTAATCAAACAATATATAAACTATACGAAAAAAAAATTACTAATGAATTCTTAAAAAGGGATGTTCTTGTGATTCCTGACGGGGAAGACCAAAAAAAATTATGCCGGATTGAATCATTAGCGAATCAACTCATTTCATTAGGAGTGGATAGAAAAAGTGTACTTATCGCTTTTGGAGGAGGTGTGGTGGGAGATATTACTGGTTTTTTAGCCTCTATCTATATGCGAGGAATCCCTTATATCCAAATACCAACGACTTTGCTTTCTATGGTTGATTCATCGGTGGGTGGTAAAAATGGTGTTAACTCTAATTTAGGAAAAAATATGATTGGCACATTCTATCAACCAGAATCTGTGTGGATATGTGTCGATTTTTTAGAGACCTTGCCTGATCGTGAATTTCGCTGTGGGCTCGCAGAGGCGGTTAAGTCAGCTTTGATTCACAATAAAAAATTTTATTCTTTCATCTCACAAAAGGCAGATTTAATTTCTAAAAAAGATTTTTCTGTATTGCACTCTATTTCTTACCAAAGCATTGCTGTAAAAAGATGGTTCGTTCAAAAAGATGAAAAAGAAAGCAGTTTACGCGCAATCCTCAATTTAGGGCATACTCTTGCTCATGCCCTCGAAAAATATTTTGAGTACAAGTTTATTTGTCACGGAGAAGCCGTGTCAATTGGAATTTGCTTTGCCGCATTTTATTCGTTTAAAAAAGGTTTTATCCCCGAAAGTCAATGGAAAGAAATTCAAGAATTGCTAGACAGGCTTGATTTGCCTACCAAACTGAGAGATGTTAATCAACAATGGATGAAGAGTAAAAATGAAGAAATGCCCAATATAGATACATTAGTTGATTACATGAAAAACGATAAAAAAAATCAAGAAGGCTCTATCTTTTTTATTTTTCTAAAAAAAATTGGAGAATGCTTTCTACCTCAAAAAATAGAAATAAAAGAAATGCACGAAATGTTGAATATATTTTCTACATACAAGTGAACATTGAATCATCTAATGTTATGAATATTGTTATTATCAACGGCCCAAATCTAAATTTGTTAGGCAAACGAGAAAAAGATGTTTATGGCAATTCCTCCCTTGCTGATTTAGAAAAATACCTACAAGAAAATACTCCCACTGGTGCCACACTTGACTTTTTTCAGAGTAACCACGAAGGAGAGATTGTAGAATATATTCACAAATCTAAAGAAAACCAAACAAATGCTTTTATAATCAATGCAGCCGCCTATACTCATACAAGTGTTGCAATAAGAGATAGTCTTTTAGCCGTGGATATTCCCTTCATCGAAGTGCACCTGAGTAACACTCATAAAAGAGAAGAATTTAGACATAAGTCATTGACTGCTGATATCGCCGAAGGTGTCATTATGGGTCTTGGTTGTGAGGGCTATTTGTTGGCGATCAATTATTTCACCCGCCTCCACCACACGATAAATTAAATTGGTTGATTTCGTGTAGGTGCTTGCTAGACTTCACGGTTTATAAGAAATGAATGTCGATATTCTCGTCCAAAAGATTGATGGTGACTATTCCTTTACAATATCGGGTGAGCTCGCTGCATATTCTCACACGACGAAAAAAATTTTGGCCTACTACATGGCAAAAGAAAAGGCTCTCAATCAAGCGACGATTCAACAAAAATTACACAATTTACAAGGCTTTTTATCTGAAAACTTTCTAGAGATTAATGACTATCTTAATAATATTGACCTTCTTGCCCAATATATTGGTGAGAATAACTCAGTCGCATTGTCTTCTTTTTTTGGTAGGCGGTTTTTACCTGTACTAGAAGAGGTCAAACAACAACTACTTAGTCGTGAAGTTTCAAAATACAGAGAACATTTTGAAAACCCACTCCGGTCCCCCTCCCACAGCCTGTTGGATGAGCTTGAGTCACTCTTGATAAAATCCAAGCCCCTTATATGGCCACCACCGCCTAGCAAAGAGAATGACGCGGTAACAACACCAGAACTCTCCTTGAAAATCTCCTCTCGAGCCTCGGAATACGAAGAAACTCAAATTAAGACAATTGATCAAAAAATACCGGGAGTCATACTCCTTGAGCTATACGAAAAAAGTTTTGCTAAAGCCAAGCCATTAACCCTCCCTCTCGAGAGTGAGCTATTACATGAAACAGTAAGTAAAACTGAAATCACAACATCAGACGCTTTGCCTCAACAAGTATCTTTCAAAGAGTATGTTCAATTATCAAACAAGTTGTCTCAGTTTGCTCGAAATAAAGACAACCAAGGTTACCAATTATGGTTATCTCAATTAGAACCACGGCTAAATGCATGCACCTACTTAAACCAATTACTCATCAAAGAAAACAAAGGGCAAAAAATTGATTGGGTGAGACAAATCTCTTCACTGAGTGATCAGCTTTATATTGAGAGCGGTCATGTGAAAAAAATTAAAAATGAGGTTTGCAAATACCAAAGTGTATTCATAAAATTGCGAAAACTACTACAGGAGTTACCAGAAGAGGTGCGTCAACTTTATTCACAACTGATTATTTTACTCGATAAGAAAGACAATATTAAGAGCAAACAAGCCGCTTTGAAAATGACATTGCTTCAGGTAATGAATCCCTCTCTGAAAGAAAGTCTTTATACAAAAGTTTGTTTATTGATTGACATTCTTGATCAAGAAATGGTCTGTGGAAAGTAAGCTGGTTTTATTTAAGTGAAGCTAGCCGATATTGTATGCCATACGTTGAAGTGAAAGTTGCTGGTTTTCTTGAATCAGCCCAGAAGAAAAAGATTGCTGAGGGAATTACCCAGGTGTTGCAAGATGTCGCTGGCAAAGCACCTAAGAGTACGTATGTAGTTATTGAAGAGGTCAGCAGAGAAAATTGGTCTGTCGAGGGAGTTCCCCTTTCTGAGTCTTCTTGAAAGATTCCTTAATAGATTTTAAAAATTGAAGCATTTTTGGCTCCGTAATCACCTAAACATAGCTGGGGCATGTTTGGCTGGTTTTGGTTTAGCTTCTTCATTCTCAATATCAATTACACAATTCTTTTTGGGGCTTTCTCTTGTTTCCTTTGCTATTGATTTTATTTTATTCAGGAGCCTCAGAGGCAAAGCACATCTCGCTGAAAATGAAAAAAAACTGAATAACCATTTTGCTCGTTACGAACCAATCCCTATTTTTAACTATTTGGCGGCATGGGTTCTCCTTCGCATAATTCACTTGACTTTAGCCTCTGATTTCACAAAAGAGCTCTTCGATTTCAGAGAAATATGGTTACTTCTTATTTTACCTCTTGTTATTTTTCGAATTCCCGAAAAAAAGTGGTTTCATGCCTTTTGGATATCAACGATGTTTGGTGTCGCATTGACGGGTGGATATAATTTATTTAAATATTTACAACTAAATTTAAAATTAGGTTCTTATCGCGTTGGTGGTTTTTTTGATACTATGCATACTTTATCTTATACGGGTATAACTGGTTTGCTCTTTTTCCTATCGCTCGGAGGGATATTCTGGTTTTGGCAGCAAGGTCATAAAAAATTAGCTCTCTTCACACTGATTTCAAATATATTTATTTTTTTAGGCTTCTTTCTCTCCCAAAGTAGGGGGGGTTATATTGCATTTGCTCTTGCTTCACTACTTTTTTTGGCAATTTCGATGAAGAAAAAATTTATTTTTGCTTTACCTATTCTTCTATTTCTAATTGGGTGGGGGTATCGAAATGCACCAGGGGTTTCTGAAAAGTTTGCCCAAGCGAAAAAAAACCTTCTCAATAATTTAAAAGTGGATCATCATTGTGGGACAATTCAAGATAGAATTAATTTTTGGCAAACTGGTCTTGAGATATGGAGTCGCTATCCACTGTTTGGTACAGGTAATGCTGATTACCCAGAGGCATATCAAAGACACCGGCCTAAACAAGTCTGTGGAGTAGCAGCGGGTGAAAGCCCACATTTGCATAACGATTTTTTAAATACGTTGGTACTTTTTGGTTCCATTGGATTCAGCATTTTTATTATGTTTTACCTTCTACCATTTTTTCAGCTAATTAAGACAGGCTTACAAAAAAATAAAAATCAGAAAAATTGGCTTTGGGTCGGTTCGGTATCAGCAATGGGAATGATATTTTTTTTAGGTCTTTCGCAATGTCACTTTACAGATGAGGAAGTACAAATGGTTTTCTGGTTGAATCTCGGGGTTTTTTTCAGAAAGTATCATACTGATCATAGTAAACAAATTGAATAAACTTCTTGGTACCTCCCGCATTTTTAATAAACACGAGGAGATGAATGGGTTCGCCCAAGCTCTGATACAAAATATTTCTCCGCCTAGTATCCTTCTCTTAGAAGGAGAGTTGGGAGCTGGTAAGACAACCTTTGTTCAATATTTTTGCAAATATTTGGGAGTTGAGGAGCAGATAACTTCCCCGACTTTTAATTTATTGAATACGTATACGGCCAAAAATATATTATGGGAAGAAGATATAATCGTTCATCATATTGACCTTTATAGACTAAAATTAAGTCAGGCACCTCAATTAGAAGAACTACTTGATATCCAAGGAAGTACTTACTTGTGTTTGATTGAGTGGTCCAATACTTTTGATGTCAATTGGCTTACCCTGTCAGAACAAATGGGTGCAGAACTCTATAAGCTTCTCTTTGAATACGGAGACAATGAAATGCAAAGGACTGTCAAAATTACTTCTTAAAATAATTCTGGATATATTTTTGTTTTTCTTTCACACTTTCACTTTTGATGCTTTGCGCATGTGTTTTCTGCTTTAGATATTGTCTTAATACAAAATAGGCATCATTCACAATTTTCTTTTTTGAAAATTTAGAGGCAAGAACATGAAAATAAAGCAAGGAAGCAGCTTGAACCTCTTTATCTTTTTGGGGCAAAGGATACTTTCTTAAACGTTTATTTCTTGTCCAAATATAAAAGAAAAGCCCAGCCATCAACCATATGAATACCCGACCTGGAATTGTGTAAAAAATATAGTACCATAGATTGGGTGATTGTGAAACTCCATGGTGATAAGCATCCCATATTAATGAATCTCTGTCATCTAAAGAAATGGCCTCCTTCAGAAAGAGTATATTGTCAGCATCAGCAATCATTTCATTGTTGATTATGTTCGGCGAAAACACGAACGTAATTTTTCCTTTTCTGTATAACCATCTTGAGAAAAATACCAAATGACCCATTTTACATTCATCTATATTTTCCCAACCAGACCTCTGAACTATATTTATAAACCAGCGTTTATAAGGCAAATCGTTGCTAATAATATTCATAGGGGTTGGTACATTATTCAGGTAACATTTTTGTGCCTGAACATCTTGGGTTGACTTTACATAGTTAGAAGTTAAGCCATCAAAAACAAAGTTTCGTAATATTTTTTCGATACTGAGTTCAAAACCAACACCAAAATCATTACGAGATTTTTTCTTTCTTTCTTTGCTTCTATAGATTGTTCTCAACATAAGAGCTTCCCAATATGGTATGGGATTTTGTGTAAAAATGATAATCTCATTGCCTAACTCAAGCCATTCTCGAAACCATTTAGCTTCGGAATTGAGCCAAAAGATACTCTCACTTTTCTCCACAAAAATATATTTTAATCGTCTTTTCTTTACTAAATTTGCACTATTAAGATTTTCAATTATTTTTTTCGCCCAAACATACGCAGGCTCGTACACTACAGACAAAGGGACATTGATTGTTTGCAGGTATTCAAAAAAAGCACGATTCCCTTTCTTTTGATGTGAATAAATAGAGATATTTTCAGAGGTTGACTGTGAAAAAAACATTCGTTGGAACACCCATATCGTCAGAAGGATGAAGAAGACGGAGATAAACCAAAGCCGGGTATTTTTTAAGAGCAAACTAAATAATTTGTTCACGGTTTACTTTACTAAGTCAGGGTTAAGCTATTAATAATTAGTAGGTTTGTTGGCTATCTTTCGCCTCAAGCACATTCCCGTGCATTGTATTTAGTAGTACACACGTTCTGTATACACTTTTAGAATTTTAAGTCTCTAAATTTGTAGGAATTGAAAAAAAATCTTGCATTGGTTCAACGATAAGTGCCTACAATAGGCATCTTCAATGGACAAAATGTAATGAGTGGCAAAGAATAGTTTTTGGTCTTTAATATAGTCAATCATTCTTTTCATGATATAATAATTTGGTTTAACCCCCTAAAACTGGACAGTCTTTTTCTTATTCTTTTAGATATTTCTCCTCATATTTTTGAGGTGTCACCCATCCTAAAGCTGAATGTGGCTTCATCGTATTATAAAGATGGATAAACCTGAAGATACTTTTTTGAGCTTCTTCAAAGTTTTGATATTCTGATAAATTAATTTCTTTATATTTCCTTTAGACCCGTTGCATACGCTAAAATGAGAAGAAATGCCCGAGTTAAGCCTTTGGTCATTTAGTATCTGGTGAACTTAATACATCAATCAGTGCATGCCATAAAGAAGGTAAATACGGCAAGCTTGAAAAGTATGATCGACATCGCAAGCGTATTGACGAAATCATTTATTCTCCTGAACAAAATCATAAAAGTAGTGATAATAAATTGAAATTCACGGTAGATGCTGGATATAATTTGGGCTCCAATATTTACTATAATAAAAATATAGTGCCTTTATTTAGTTGTTGCCAAAAAGTCGTCCCTTTGTCAGTCGTCTTTGATGGTGACTAATTATTTAGTGAAATTATCAGTGAATACTTATTGCTACTTACCCCTAACTAGCAATATAAAATAAAAGGAAGGTCAGATATAAACACGAAATTAAAAAAGATACTGTTTTGGGGTGTGTTTTCTGGAATTTGTTTCGTGTTCTTGTTTTGGTTAACGGGGGTTTTGGTTAACGGGGGCTAGAATTCTAGATAGCTCATTCAATCGTAATATTTCACAGAAAAAAAAAGGAACAGCTCCAGCGTATTATAAATCTTTATTTATAGCTGATTTACATGCCGATTCGCTACTTTGGGGTAGAGATTTATTGCAGCATAATCATGTCGGTCATGTTGATCTACCGCGCTTGTTAGAAGGTAATGTGGGCTTACAAGTATTTGATGTTGTTTCTAAATTTCCTTTTTTTTATCGAACAGAAAAATTGGGTGGAAGAGCTGACTTACTATCTCCACTCGCAGTATTGCAAGGGCAACCACAGGAGAACTACGATAGCCCGCTTCATAGAACTATATACCAAGCTAATTTATTGCATAATTTAATTACTAGGTCAAATGGTAAATTACAACTTATTGGCAACCAAAAGCAATTGAAGAATTATCTGGCAAAACGCAAGGAAGATTCTGCGATTACAGCTGCTATGCTATCGATAGAGGGGGCACATGCCTTGGAAGGAGATCTTGCTAATATAGATGAATTCTATCGATTAGGATTTCGTATTATAGCTCCTGTACATTTCTTTGATAATCGTATCGGAGGATCAACTCATGGTTTACGTAAAGGAGGTCTAACAAAACTAGGAAGACAATTTGTTAAGAAATTAGAAAATAAAAAAATCATTATTGATTTGGCGCATGCATCTGAAAAGTTAATTAATGATATAATAGAAATTGGTTTAACCCCCTAAAACTGGACAGTCTTTTTCTTATTCTTTTAGATATTTCTCCTCATATTTTTGAGGTGTCACCCATCCTAAAGCTGAATGTGGCTTCATCGTATTATAAAGATGGATAAACCTGAAGATACTTTTTTGAGCTTCTTCAAAGTTTTGATATTCTGATAAATTAATTTCTTTATATTTAATTGTTTTATTCAATGATTCGGCATGAGCGTTTTCATACACATTACCACGACACATGGAAATATTGATTCTACTTTCTTCTAATAGAGCGATATACTCATTTGAGCAATATCTGACGTCAGCATCAGTATGATGGTAGTAATTTTGTAAATCTCCTATTTCTCTTTTAAGCGAAAGAAAGGCTGCTATGACCAGTTGGGTGTTATTTTTATCAGAAATGGCCGCTCCTACGATACGGCGACTCATAAGCCTCATGAGCAAAGCTAAATAGTGGTCTTTCGAATTAATATCAAAATAGGTTATATCGCCAACAATTACCTTGAAGGGATCAGCTTGCACACTTTTAATCAAATTGGGATATTTTCTGAAATTATGCTTAGATTGGGTAGTTTTTGGCTTCAAAAACACCTTTTTAGTGCATAAAAGTCTATTTTCTTTCATAATTCGGTAAACTCGCTTCTTATTTATTGTAAAGCCTCTATCTTTTAGAATTTGCGTCATCGAGATATAACCTACTTGGTTCAATTGATCACTAATTTCATGGATAGATTTTAGAATCGTTGAATCATCTTTCTTCTCCTTCGACTTATAATAATAAGTTGACTTTTCTAGTTTCATAACTCTGCAACTCCTTGTGATCCCAAATTCTGTGCTGAGGCTATTCTTGATAATTTCTCTTTTTGCCTGTATTCTTGAAGAAGTTTTTCCGTTTTTTTTAAAATCTGATTTTCTATCATTAAGTCAGATAAGGCCGATTCTAAATAGGAAATTTTTTTTCTCAATTCTAACTCAACCCCATTTTTATCTTCAAAGCCTTCGGAAACCAGCTGTCGCTTCCATCTCGATAAAGTTGCGACTGAAATCATCTCTCTCTTAGATATTTCTGCCGTGCTAGTCTGACCTGAAATCATCTCCAAAGCCAATCTCTCTTTTGCTTCCTTACTGTATCTTTGTCTTTTAATCATAGTTTTACCTCCTAAATTTAACACAATAAAGTGTCCAGTTTTAGGGGGTTAAACCAAATGTCTACCAGGCCTACGCTAGTTTCTCATACTGGAGTTAAAGCGACTTGCGATACAGAGCGTAATCTAAGTGACAAAGCTATAAAAGCAATAGCTACTAAAGAAGGAATCATTGGTATTGGCTTTTTTAAAGGTGCAACCTGTGGCACTACAATAGATGATATCATTAAAGCAATTGTTTACACTAAAAACTTGGTCGGTATTGATCATGTTGTTCTCGGTTCTGACTTTGATGGCAAGGTCGCTACACCTCTGGATGCTACTAGTCTCTATTATATCTCTGATGCTCTATTAGAATATGGCTTTACGATGCAAGAAGTAAAATATGTTATGGGTGAAAATATAAAAAAATTCTTGTTGAAAAACCTTCCTGAACTTTAATAGAATAGGAAGTCCTGGTTCAAAATATTCGGAGAAATAGACAAATTATGTTTAAAATCCGTTGTTATTGGTTGATTTCTCTTTCTGATTCGGGCAGAAATACCCAAATCGTGCATAAGTCAGAGAATCCTTTTTGTAGAAACTGAATACCTCAGCTCCTGCAATTCACAATGGATCAAGGGGGATTTCCTTCGAACTTCATTTTGATAAAAGATGGTTAAGATTTTCTTTTTCAGTTCCTCATCATATATTGTTTGTTCGGGCAGAGAATTAAGTTCATCAGATATTTAATTGGTTCCTATAGAAACCAATTAAATAGACTTGACTGGTTTCAATCTCTTTGCGTAAGTGTCTGATGCCATATGCATCATGATTCGCTATTACCGCTAATCAAAAAATTGTTTGATGAGCCTGAGATTGCTTTTATTCAAACCGACAGGGTGAATAAGCGATCTTTTAAAAAAAATCTGATAGAATATGTCGCGTTTATTTTATCAATTTCAATTTTTGTATCAGTTATTAAATGTTTTATTCACTTCAGTTCGGTCAGATATCTTCTGAAAAAAGGTCTTGTAGAACCAGTGGTTATGATGTTTGGGTTTGTTGGCTTGCTTTATTTGCTAAGTATCGTAATTGAAGAAAGTGCTTCCTACTTTGGGAGTAGGTCAAAGAATGCTGTAGCCTTCAGAGTATGCTTTTTGTCAGCAATGCCTTCTTTGGGTATGATGCCTTTTACTTTTTTACCCATCATTGGTAGGTTTGTTTTTGTCTTGGCCGCCCTCTACTGGGTCTACCTCATGTGGATTGGCTCCAAAACACTTTTGTTTTTTCCCGGTACGGGGCTTGCGCCTTGGGTCATTTCAATTTTGTTTTCTTGTATCTTAACACTTTTTCTTATATTCATCTTGTTCAACGTATCTGGCCTTCTTTTTTAGTGAAATGTGTGGAATTATAGGGTATATTGGGCCCAAGGTAATCTCCTCTGTTCTTCTCGTCGGTTTACAAAAACTCGAATACCGTGGTTATGATTCAGCGGGCTTGGCCATTATTGAAAAAAACGAGCTAGTCGTTAAAAAAAAACCAGGAAAAATATCCAGCCTTGAAGAATCAATGAAAAATCAAGTTTTTAATGGGAGTTGTGGAATTGGTCATACTCGCTGGGCAACTCATGGGGAACCCAATCGTTTGAATGCTCACCCTCATTGTAGTGGATCAAAAAAAATATCAGTGGTTCACAACGGCATTATTGAAAATTTTTTTGAACTCAAAAGTGATCTGATGGATAATGGTCATGTATTTGTCTCCGAAACAGATACTGAAGTCATTCCCCATTTAATTGAAAGATTTAAAAAAAATGGTCACGAAACTAAAACTGCTTTTTACAAAACGCTACAAAAACTAGAGGGTAAATTTGCAATCAGTATGGTATCAGAAGATGAGCCAAATCATATTTACTTTGCCCGCAATGGCACTCCTCTGATTGTTGCTCAAAATACCGATGAAAAAGGAAATACAGAAGGATTTATATCCTCCGATCTACCTGCAATTATTCCAATTGCAAAAAATTACTATTATCTTCAAGATGGAGAATGGGGATATTTTGATACTAAAAAATGCCACTCCTTTGACTGGAATGGAAAACCAAAAGAGTTGAGCTTTCAGAACTTAGAACTTAGTCCAAAAGGTTTTGGCAAAGGAGACTATCCTCACTTTATGCTCAAAGAAATATATGAACAACCTGAAGTAATTGAAAATATTTTAAAAAAAAGAGTTAATGACCAAAACAAAATTTCTTTTGATGAGATGCCTCTTACTCCTGAATATCTTTCTAAGATTGGACAAATTGTTATTCAGGCGTGTGGTACGTCGCTCAACGCTGGCTTGGTAGGAAAAATTTACTTGGAGAATCACAGCAAAATCTACACGGATGCTGATTTTTCTTCTGAATTTCGTTATCGTAATCCCGTTTTGAGTGGAGACACTCTAGTCGTCGGAATTAGTCAATCAGGCGAAACGGCGGATACCCTCGCTGGGCTTCATGGTGCAAAATCAAAATTTCTAAAAGTTATTTCTTTTCTGAATAATGAAGAATCAACGATGGCGCGTGATTCTGATGCCATAATTGCCTTACACGCTGGCCAAGAAATTGGTGTGGCCTCGACAAAGGCCTATATTGCTGAGATCGTTAACCTTTTTCTATTTTCAATTTATTTAGGAGAAATCAAATGGACACTCCCGAAAAGTGAAAAAGCAAGATTAATTAAGGAGTTGAGAGAACTCCCTGAGAAAATTTCTTGCGTGCTTGAAAATCTCGACAGTATACGAGAGATAGCAAAGTACCTAAAAGGAGTCTCAGATACCATCTTTTTAGGTAGATTCCATAATTATCCGACAGCACTTGAAGGAGCTTTGAAGCTAAAAGAGCTTTCCTATATTCATGCTTCTGGTTATGCTGCTGGAGAGTTTAAGCACGGCCCCATTGCGTTGGTTACAAAAAATGTACCTGTCGTTGTAATCGTACCCTATGGTGACCTAAGAACCAAAATGATATCAAACCTCCTTGAGGTGAAAGCCAGGCAAGGTAAAATTATTTCAATTCTATCGGAAGGAGATGAGCAGGTAAAAAAAATATCTGACTATTTTATTGAGATACCCCACACGCCTGAATCCTTGTCTCCCATGCTTTCTGTCGTACCTTTGCAGTTATTGGCTTACTATACGGCAATCTATCGAAATTGCGACGTAGACAGACCAAGAAACCTTGCAAAATCAGTTACAGTGGAGTAATGCATTATGCAAAATGTAGTGGTTTCAAGTGAAGCCAAAGAGTCATTCTCCTTACCATTGTGAAGCCCACAAGAACAACCAGAGCCAAGTAGTACAAGCCCTTTCTGTGTTAAAGCTTCTAAGATTTAAGAGCTTCTTCAATAATCACCTTAAAGGCAGTGGGCTTGGAAAAGGCAATCTCACTAAGCGTTTTTCGGTCAAGTTCTATATTTGATTTTTTCAGGGCAGAGATAAACCTTGAGTAACTGATGTTTTCTTCTCGACAAGCGGAATTAATTCGAGAAATCCATAATCTTCGGAAGAAACGTTTCTTCTGTCTTCGGTCTCTGTAAGCCCATTGACCTGCTTTCATGACAGCATTTTTTGCTGTTCGGTAGAGTTTACTTCTTCCGCCGCGGAAACCCTTGGCCTGTTTCAATACTTTTTTTCTTCTTTTTTTGTGAATTGTTCCGTTTATGGTTCTCATAATTATCCTGCTATGAATGTTTTTAACTTTCTAGCGATAACTGGACGTACATAATCAGCTTTAGCTAGCCCATTCTTCCTTTTTGCACTTTTCGATGTCAGCAAATGACTTTTAGAACCCTTTGCACGCTTGAGTTTCCCAGAACCAGTGATACGAAAACGCTTCGAAATAGAACGATTTGTTTTTATCCTTGACACAACCTTGTTTAAAAAACCTGGATGTACCAGCAAGTATTTTAATTTATCCAGTTTGACCAGAGAAGGCATGTACGGGTGCGAAAGAACTAAGAGCAAAGGTGAAAAATAGAAAAAACCACCTAATTTACAAGGTTTCAGTCAGCTTTTGGTCTTTTTTATGAAAAACGTTGCTCAAAATGAGTTCTTTCCCAGCCTCTGTGCTAAGTCAGTTGAAATGGAAAAAAAGTACTTGCTTCTGTTATGAAATTTATAGCAATCATTCAAGCAAGATTGGCTTCACAGCGTCTGCCCCGCAAAGTTATTGCTCCACTGGAGCCCGAACGTGAAAGCCCTCTTGTTTTGGAACACTTGATTCAACGGATATCACAAGCAAAACAGGTTGACAAAATTATAGTTGCGATTTCTGAAACCGAATACCCTTTTTTTGACAAAATGCCCTTCCTGCAAGACATCTCAATAAAAACAGGAGAAACCCACGATGTTTTAAGTCGATTTTTAAAAGCAAGTCAAGATTCAAAAGAAAATGATTATATCATACGTATCACAGCCGATAACCCCTTCATTGATTACCAAGTTTTAGAAAAAAATATTTCTTTTGTGAAAGAAAAAAATCCTGACTATAGCTACCCTGCTTGGTTACCGTTAGGAATGGGTTTTGAAATATGTCAACTTCGTATTCTAAAAAAAATTGGTAAGCTAAACCTCAGCTCTGCGAACAGAGAACACGTAACTACCTACATCAAAGAAAATCCAAAACAATATAATATTCAACCAATGCGATTAGATCGTTCAATATATCCATTGTATAAAAATATACGACTTACAATTGATGAACCAGTAGACCTTGTCATGGCGCAAAATTTATATAAATACTTTGAAAAAAAAAATATTTATTTTTGTGCAACCAAAGTAAATCAGCTTTATAGAGAAAAGCCAGAACTATTATCACTCAACCAGCACGTACAGCAAAAATCTCATCACCTATCTGAAGTTGTGAGTTAACAATTTTTCTTTTTTCTGCGTAACACCTTCTGTATGCCTTCAGGGAGTTCACATATCTCTTGACACTCCTCAGAGCAACAACCTTTATATTTTTCAAAACACTTTACACATTGAATCATCAAAATATGGCATTCCTTGTTTGCACAGTTTGTGTGCTCATCGGATACTCCACCACATATATAACAATTTGAAATAATTTCTTTTGATATTTTCTCCCCTAATCTTTGATCAAATACAAAATTTTTGCCAACAAATAAAGAGGTGAGTTTATTTTCAATAACCTCTCGAAAGTAGTTGATAATACCTCCTTTGAGCTGGAAAACATCTCGAAAGCCTTGGTCTTTTAGATAGGCACTTGCTTTTTCACAGCGAATACCTCCTGTGCAGTAAAGTAAAATTTTCTGATCTTGTTTGCCCTTCAAAAGGGAAGGAAGCTTTTTAATTCCCTCTCGGTAGGTCGTAGCAGACAAATGCACAGCTTCTTGAAAATATCCCACCTCTGACTCATAATAATTTCTGAGGTCGATTGTGAGTATATTTTCAGAGCCAAGCATGTCGTTTAATTCTTGTGGAGTAACATAGTTCTTTTGCTTTGTTACGCTCAAGGTGAAATTCTCTAGGCCATCATTGACAATTTTCTGCCTGCATTTAATCGTGAGTTTCAAAAAGGCATTTTTTTTGCCCATCACTGAACGATTAAAATATACACTCTCTAGATAATGAAATGAATCAATCGTTTCTCTTAATGAGTCATATTGATTACTCAAGATGCTAACCTGCGCGTTAATTCCTTCTTTGGCTACATAAATTCGACCTAATGTTTTAATTTTTGATAAAGCCTCATAAAGTTTGTCCCGAAAATTTTGGGGAGACTCAATCGTAATATAACGGTAAAACGATAGAACAAGTCTATCTTGTGTTTCTTCTTCAAGCTTTTTTTTTAGGGTATGTTTATCATAAATGTTATAAGGTCTCATGAAATCAAATAACTTTCAATAGAGTGTAACAATTTTTTTTTTGCTGTTCGATAGCGCTCCCGAATTTTAAGCCCAGAAGCATTTTTATGCCCACCACCACCAAATTCTTTGGCAATTTGAGCTACGTTGATGTCGCCTATTGATCTCAAGGAGCATTTTAGGTACCCCTCGTCGGTCTTGCTGATGAGAACTGCAATATGAATTCCTTCTACAGCTAGCAGTTGATTGACAATTCCTTCTGTGGATGAATCCCCGAGTGTGAGGTTTTTTTTCATCTTCGGAAAAATCTCGCCAATGACATATCCAAGTTTTGAATTTACTGTGAGATTTTTGAAAATTTTCTTTAGTAAATGAAGACGGTCCACAGGAAAGCTCTCATAAAGGAGGCGGTATACATAATCAGTATCAATACCATAACTAATGAGATCAGCTCCTGCCAGATGAGTACGAAAAGAAGTTTTATTAAAACGAAAATTGCCGCTGTCAGCAACCAAACCAATGTAAAGAGAAAGTGCCGCCGGTTTAGAGATGCGTAAACCAAAATAATGATAGAGGTCCCATATAGTTTCACAAGTTGCGGCATAACTAGGGTCTACACAATAATTTTTTTTTGGTTTTAGTATATGATGGTCAATTGTTGCGAAGCTACACTTCGCCTGAGAAAATGCTTCCCCCACTTTGGCACTTCTTTCTATTTCCGAACTATCAACAATCAACACGAAATATTCTTTTATCTTATAAACTAATTCAGTCCAATTTTTTTCGTCGTAACAAGAAATATCGTCTATAATTTTATCATCTAAATGCCTCACTAAATTTTTGCCAGGAGCTTCGTTGTTGAGCAACCAACATTCTTTTTTCAATTTTTTAAGTAGATAATAAAGGCCAATTTGGCTCCCTATTCCGTCGGGGTCTGATTTAATATGAGTTGTAATTAAAAATTTTTGGTGCTTATTAATATAGCCAGCTATTTTTTTCAAAACGGGCAAATTTGGCCGATAACTCGACAACATCTCTTTCGCAAAGGACTTACTAACTTTTGTGGTTATCGGATCAGGAGACATCAAAATTCCATTAGCGACGCAGGGACTCGAACCCCGGACACACGGATTATGATTCCGTCGCTCTAACCAGCTGAGCTACGTCGCCCTTAATAAATTGGCGCGGGCAGGACTTGAACCTGCGACCTTTGGGTTATGAGCCCAACGAGCTACCAACTGCTCTACCGCGCAGTGTAAAAACTTACCTAATGTAGCCTATATGATCCCTACACCGTCAAGGATAAAGAGAATGGGTGATAAAAAAAATGATAAAATATGCTTTATTCCATAAGAATTTTAGACGCATATCAACCACGTTTAACCAGCTAGGTATTCCAATTTAAAATTATTAAAAAAACTATAAACCTCTAGAAGCATATAAAAAAATATTGTCGTTAGATAGCCCTTCATGTTTGTTGTTCTGTTTAATCATGATTTTTCCCCGTAATTTACTAAAAGTAAAAATTATTTTGTTGGTTTTAATCTCTACTTTTTCCTTTTTCGTCGCTAATTTTCGATTACTCGCACAAAAAAAAAGTGTAGCTACCAGCAATGCCTCTCCCAGTCCCAAGAAAAAAGTAAAAACATTCCGAGTTGATTTTCGAGAAAAAGATATCCATGATTTTCTCAAGGCGATGAGCAAAATCATCGGCAAAAATATCATTGCTGATGAGTCTGTCAAGGGTAAAATCACTGTAATCTCTCCCCAACGCATCCCCGCGACAAGAGCATTCGCCTACTTAACGAGTGTCCTAGCGGTAAAGGGCTACGGTGTCGTTGTGGAAGATAAACTACTCAGAATAATTTCTCTCAAAGATGCTGTTGCAAAGGGTCGCCTTATCCACGTAGGCAGAAAGCCACTAGAGAAAGAGTGGGTTCGCAAAAATATTGTCGTGACGGCAATTCTGGAGGTTAAACATGCAGACCCTTCTCGTCTTGCTGGCATATTGAAGAGGGTTACCAACAAAAATACTGAAATTGTCGATTTTAAAGAAACAAATAGTCTCATTTTAACGGGGGGTGCTCTTGAAGTTGATCGATTATTGCGTATCATCGTCAGGTTAGACAAACCAATTTCAGAGCCAGACGTTGAAACAATTCCAGGGGGCAATATCTACATTGTTCGGCTCAAAAATATGGAGTCTGATAAAATTGAAGCAACCCTCAAAAAGATTACTCTTCCCCCTTCGTTGCTTCCTCAGGGAAAACAACGAAGAGAAAACAAAGCAGCAGTGAGAAGCAAAAAAATTGAGGTTGTTTCTCACCCTGAATCAAATAGTATTATCTATGTCGGAAATAAACAAGAATGGAGGGTCATCAAAGACCTAATCAAAAAAATTGATGTAAATAGAGATCAAATTTTACTTGAAGTCCTCATTGCCGAGGTTCGGGAAAATAATGTGAATCAATTTGGTCTTGATTTAAGATATAGCAAAGCAGATGGTGCTTTTTCCACGCAATTCAATTCAGGAATTGCCTCAAAAGCCGCTTCTGCGCTAGGACAAGGGGCTACAGTCCAAAATATATTTAACTCGTTAGCTGGCTTCTCCCTAGGATTTTTTGATGGTTCTATTTTAGGAATTCTAAACGCCAATAAAGCAAATGATAATTTTTTAGTTCTCTCAGCGCCTCAAATTTTGACATTGAATAATCAAGAAGCTGAGATTGACGTAGGTCAGGATGTGCCTGTCCAAACCTCTCAAAGGACACTCTCCGCAAGCAGTCAAGACACCATAAACCAGTTTGACTATAGACCTACAGGAGTTAAATTGAAAGTTACTCCTCGAATCAATAGCAATCAAGAAATTACTCTAAAACTAAATCAAGAGATCAAAGAAGTATCTGGCTCAACTGCTGGTGCCATTGCCTTACCACAATTCACCAAAAGAGAGATCAAAACAACGATTAAGGTCGATAATGAGCAAACAATCGTAATTGGTGGTTTAATTTCGACAAACCGCTCAAAAGAGGTCGTGAAGGTACCTCTTCTTGGTGATATCCCTTTGTTGGGCTACCTTTTTAAACGATCCACGACGCAAATAAGAAGAACAAATTTACTTGTTTTTATTACCCCTCATATACTGACTGATCGTGCGATTGCTGATAAGTTCACTAAAGAATTGAAAGAAAGTCAAACGAAGCAATTCAAAGGTATTAAATAGTATCTCGTAAGGTTTTATGGCTGAGAAAAAAGATGATCTTGTGGGAGAAAAACAGCTTGGGGAGATACTTAAGGATAGGGGCGTTTTAGATGCTGAAAGTCTCAAAAAAGCCCTTGCCTTCCAAAAAAAATCCAATGTAAAGCTAGGCCAAATATTAATTAAAAAAGGCTTGGTCTCCGAAGAAGACCTCCTTTATACGTTAGCATCTCAATATCAACTTGAATACACTGATAAACTAGAGGTTAAAAATATTGAGATGTTGAAGAGTCGTGTGCCTCTTCGATACGTTCAAAAATACCGAATAGTTCCCTATCACCTTGATGGTGGCATAATCCGAGTCGCGATGGGTGACCCCGAGCAATTACATCCACTTGATGAATTGAGAATGCTTTGGATTGGTTACGAATTCATCGCGATTCTCACCCCTGAATCAGAAATCGTGAGAGTAATCAATAATTTTTATGAAAAAAAGACCAAGGAAGAAACGGAAGCAGAAGAGGGCTTTGAGTTCCTAGACGATATAGATGATTTGGGGGATTCCATGGATCTCGCCAACGAAGCCCCCATCATTAAGATGGTGAATGTCATATTGACGAATGCAGTAAACGAAAAGGCTTCTGATATTCACATTGAACCACAAGAAAAAGAACTCTGGGTTCGCTACCGTGTTGACGGCATGCTACACAGAGTACTCACGCCTCCCAAAACAATTCAGAACGGCATTATATCACGCATAAAAATTATGGCTAATATGAATATCGCCGAGAATAGACTTCCTCAAGATGGAAGAATTAAAGTACGTTTTGGCGGTAAGGATGTTGATGTCAGGGTTTCGTCTTTGCCCTCTCAGTTTGGAGAAAGGGTTGTAATGCGTCTTTTGAACAAAACAGATACCAACTACGAGATGAGTTCCCTTGGCATGGATAGAGCAGAGCGGGATAAATATAAAAAATTACTTAAAAATCAGAACGGTATTATTTTAATTACGGGGCCCACTGGTTCTGGTAAAAGTAGCACCTTATACGCTTCCCTCAACGAACTTAATGAAGAAACCCGAAATATTATCACGGTGGAAGACCCTGTTGAATATCAAATTAATGGGATTAACCAAGTGCAAGCAAGACCAGATATTGGGCTTACTTTTGCTGAGGGTTTGCGCTCTATCTTGCGACAGGACCCTGATGTCATCATGGTGGGCGAAATTCGAGATGAGGAGACGGCCCGTGTCTCGATACAGGCTTCACTGACAGGACATCTTGTTTTTTCGACCCTTCACACAAATGATGCCCCCTCCGCGATAACTCGATTAATTGACATGGGAATCGAAAATTATTTGGTCACTTCAACTTGTCTGGGTTTCATGGCTCAAAGACTCTTGAGACTTCTTTGTCCTTCTTGCAAGAAAAAGGTATCCATCAGTGCAACAAACTTAAAAAAACTTGGGTATCAACCTCAAAAGAAAAAAATGGCCAATTCGTTTGTCATCTACGAACCCAAAGGCTGTAAAAACTGTATGGAAATTGGCTATCGTGGCAGGATTGGTGTTTACGAACTATTAGTATTTGATAATGAACTGAGAGAGTTTGTTATTCAAAACGGAAGTTTAGATGCACTCAGAAATCTAGCTAAAAAAAAAGGCATGAAAACCCTTCGCGAAGCAGCCATCCAAAAAGTGTTGGACGGTTTTAGTTCAATTGAAGAGGTCATGAGGGTTACCTAAACCTAGAGCGGTCATTATGCCCATTTTTAAATATAAGGTTCTAGATTTATCAGGTAAGATGACTGAAGACTTTATTGAGGCGTCAAATTATCAGCTAGCTCAAAAAAAGCTTAAGGCTCAAGGCTACTATATTACCGAGCTAAAAGAAGATACCGTCAAAAGGGATAGAGAACTATTCCCTGCTTTAGCAAAAATTCTTTATCGCATCCCGAGCAAAGAGATGGGACTCTTTGCCAAGCAATTAGGTACATTACTAGGGGCAGGCATTCCTCTTAACAAAGCACTCGGAGATATCTGGGACCAATGTCACAACCCAAACTTAAAAAAAATATTGGGACAAATGAAAGAGAGCATTATCACAGGAAAAAGTTTGTCGGAGGCAATTGGAGAGCATGAGGATGTCTTTCCTCCCGTCTATAGAAGCATGATTAAGGTTGGTGAGGCAACAGGCTCATACGAAAAAACACTCAATCGACTGGCTGAACTAGAAGAAAAGAACGCTGTTTTAAAAAATAAAGCAATTACGTCTTTAGTGTACCCTGTTATTATGCTCGTTGTTTCTGTTGGTGTCGTTATTTTTTTACTCACCTCAGTAGTGCCTCAAATTCAAACGCTGTTCAGCAGTTTTGATGGTGCTGAACTCCCTCTACCGACTCGTATCGTTTTGGGTATTTCTGATATTTTTCGCAATGCTTGGTATCTTATTGTGATTTTTTCCTTGGGTGGGTTCATTGGTCTTCAAAGCTGGAAACAAACAGATAAAGGGAAAATTGGGTGGGACCGTATTTTACTAAAAATACCACTCTTGGGTAATATTCATAACAAGGTCGTTGTGAGCCGATTTGCTAGAAACCTAGGGATTTTACTTGACTCCAATGTACCACTGCTCTCTGGTTTAGACATCGTAGGGGAAACCGTGGGAAGTGAAATTTTCAAACAAGAGTTGCTTGAATCGATTCAAGAGATTAAAGAAGGTTCGTCTCTGAAAGATTCTCTCAAAAATTCTGAAATTTTACCTCACATGGCAAAAGGTATGATGTCAGCAGGCGAAGCTTCTGATCGACTGGCGGATATGTTAATGAAAGTCGCCGATATTATGGAAGCTGAAGTTGACTCCGCTGTACGTGGTCTTACAAACTCTCTGGAGCCTATTATGATTGTTCTCATGGGAGTCATCGTTGGCGGGATTATGATTGCTGTTATGCTGCCTCTCTACCAAATGTCTGAGCTAATTCGTTAGTTTTATTTGCTCTCTTTCATTGTCCCTTGTCCAACAAATCCATCTCCTTGCCCTACCTGTTTTAATCTGTTTCTTTAAACTTATAACGAAACAGTACAGGGTTTTACCTAGCATTATACACCCACTTTTTGATTGGTTACTTTTTTTTGACGCTCTTTGTGACGATACTAACTTTGAAGATTGAGGAAGTCTATTCTTGGAGATGAACTGGTGAAGAAATACAGTGAATTTTGGTTGTTATTCCACGAAGTTATAGGAACGGGCTTTTTTACGGGCTATCTTCCTGTCGCTCCCGGTACTTTTGGTTCATGGACAGCAGCCTGTTTGGTCTGGATATCCACCCACTTTTTTTGCCTGCCCATATGGCAAGTGAGCCTTGTTGGCGCCTTTATCTGGTTTGTTTGGGGAATTTGTAGTTCAAATTATTTATTGAAAATAAGTCAAGAAAAAGACCCCTCTTACATTGTAGTTGATGAATTTTCGGGAATGTTCCTCAGTTATGCACTCGTTTCTCTTACCCTGACAAACTTTTTACTTGGTTTTATGCTATTTCGTATTTTTGACATTGTGAAACCTTGGCCAATTCGTCGTCTGGAGTCTTTGCAGCGTGGCTGGGGAATTATGTTGGATGATATTTTAGCGGGAATTTACGCAGGAATTATTCTTTTTTTGGTGCAATACTTCTAATCAAATTGATATGACTCAACAAAAAACCTCTTCACAAGAGTTATACACTCTTGTGAATCAATATTTGCAGGAGGTTAAAGATACTTTGATTAAAATCGAAAAAAAATATTTTTCACTAAGCCCCTTATTTGACACTCTCAATATTTACTTAGATCGTATATTTTTTCTTCTCAGAAAAGAAAAAATATACGATCTTGCACGTCGGGTGAAAAGATTAAAAAAAGACTTATCAATTATCTCTCATCACAAGGGGTATGAACCAGAAGTTTTTCAAGAGTTATTTGCATCCCTCAGCAAGATTTGCAAACTGAGCTCAGATGACATTATGGTCGCCAATGTATTAAAAAGAAAAATTTTTTTCTTTCAAGATAAAGTGAAGAAATCTTTACCGGAGCCACCAGCTAGCTACATTCATTCTGAAGATACATATAAAAAATTACTTATGGTCGCTGACAATGGAATAAATTTTTTAGTGCCCATAAGAGAAAAAATTTGGCAAAAAAAAATTATCCGCCATGCATATCGAAATTACCTGAAAATTAAATTGAAGCTAGATGAAGTACATACTTTACATGTTTTTAATAGTCTTGCAAAAGGTTCTCGAGAAAAAAGAGCAGAGTTTAGATTTGCGATTCTTATTTCTAACGAACATGGTCATAAAAAATCTTTTTTAACTGATGAAGTTCATGGAGTCATTTACTTGAACCCCCGTTTGTTTGCCCAAAAAGTACAATACTTGAGTATTCGTTCTAAAACGGAGGCATTCATCCATCTAAGGGGGCGGAAGTATTTCATAAAAAAACTAACGTGAGTACTTGGCAAAAACTTCTTCAACTTTTCTATCAATATAAGACAGATATATTGCTATATACGGAAGATAATAAGCTAAAAGGTTTCATCTCTCATGATGACTTTACAGGCAATTTAAGTGACTTGGAGAATATCAACCCCGAACTTCTTTTTTTTGTGAAAAAGATTTATGATGCTGATCAAATATTGACATATTTGGAAAATAGCGGAGTATCTCACGAAGGTAAGAAAGTTCTGCCGGTAATTAATAAAAAATTTAACTTTTTTGACCTTTGGAACAGAGTGGACATCATCAAAGCATGGGAAAACATTGGCGTAGAGACGAGAGCCACCTCTCGCGAAGAGTTAAAAGAGAACTCTGGTCAGAACAAAAAATCATTAAATCAAAAATTAGCGATGCTGGCTATGGAGACACTACCAATTGGAATGTTGGCATTGGATACTTCTGGCAAACAACTTTTTTACAATGAAGACTGGCTTGCTCTCAAAAAAAAATATCCTCGTGAGCTAACAACAAAACGAATTATTCAAAATGCAAAAAATTTTATGGCCGAAGAGGTCTATAAGTCAAAAGTGAACCTTTGTGCTACATTCCACCTTCATACGATCATTCAAGGAGACTTGGTTAAAATGAGGCTAATTCGACATAAGAATAGCACCATTGGGTATTTATTTTGGTATCCTGAAGCCTCGGTTTCTGAGTTATCTGTTTCCACAGCCTTGCCTGATTCTGAAAATAAAGAAACTGATTTTTATCAAGGTAAAAGTTTAAAGGAAATACTGAATGAAAAAGAGAAGCAAATATTAATATGGGCAATAGAAAAAGCAAAAGGAAAGATTGGTGATGCCGCAAAAATTCTTGGTGTACCACGGCAAACTTTTAGCTACCGATACGATCGGTTGCATAAAAAATAATTTCAAATTGAGCATTTATTATCATTCTACTAACTCTGTTTTAACATCAATTGTGGCGTGCAAGGTTTTATACACCAGACATTTGTTTTCTGTTTCTAGTAAATTTTCTTTTTTTTGCAGTGACTTTAAAGGCCAATATTAATCTTAGTAAATTTATCTTTTGAAATAAGTATTGCTAGAAGATTAACACCAAAGCCATAAATCTCCTTCAAGTTTCCATCCAAACTTGTTAAATATTTTAGAGTAAATTAGAGACTAGGGTATAATTACATCTCATCTAGGTTTAAATAAAGATAAAACACGATAACTACCTCTAAATGATTTTAAATCAATTTAACTTAGGCGGGTAAACTAACCGAGAATTGAGTCCGGTGTGTTCTTGAATGAGCATCCGCATGTGCCAGAGGGCCTTCGTTATTTGAAATCAAACAGAGTTCACTTTATAACTCATGTTGTGCAATTTCTTCACTGCCGTAGGAGACAACTTTAGTTGATTTGATGATGAACCAAAGTTGCCTCTTACGGAAATGTTTGCCTAAAAAACTAAGTAAGTAGGAGAAAAACAATGATTATAAATCACAACATGAGTTCAATAAATACTCATAGGGTGTTGAAGTTTAGAGGTTGGGACATGCATAAGTCTATAACGAAGCTTGCTTCGGGGATGAGAATCACCAATGCAGGCGACGATGCCTCAGGTCTAGCGGTTTCAGAAAAAATGAGAACGCAGGTTAGAGGTTTGCGTCAGGCAGAAAGAAACACTGAAAACGGGCTGAGTTTCATCCAAACAGCAGATGGCTTTTTGGATCAAGTCGCCAACGTTTTGCAGAGAATTCGTGTTCTTGCAGTGCAAGCCGCGAATGGTATCTACAGCCAAGAAGACCGTCAGCTTATGCAAGTTGAAGTTTCTCAATTGGTTGATGAGGTTGATCGAGTAGCGTCTCAAGCGGAGTTTAACCGTTTCAAAATGCTTCTTGGTGACTATGCTAGGAATTCACGAGTCAGTTCCATGTGGTTTCACATGGGAGCAAACAAAGATCAACGTGAACGGGCCTACATTCAAACCATGACAGCGCAAGCCTTAGAAATTAATAAGGTAAATGTGCAAACGGCTTTCGAATCAAACAATGCGATTGGGACAGTGGATAGTGCATTGAGTAAGCTTTTCAAGCAAAGAGCTGATCTAGGTGCTTACGCAAATCGGTTGGAAATATCAGCCAAGAGTTTGATGAGTGCATATGAAAATATGCAGGCCGCCGAAAGTAAGATCAGAGATGCTGATATGGCAGAGGAGATGATTGAGTTTACGAGAAATCAGATACTCGAAACAGCCGCCATATCAATGTTAGCACAGGCCAACCTTAAGGGACAGGGTGTACTCCGGTTGTTGAATAATACATAGTTTTTCTGTGTAAGTAGAAAGTAAGAAGTTTGTCTTAATGGTTCAACTGTTTGGTTAACCAAGTGGTTCTTTGAAAAAGTAATCAATCTTCCTCTTTTTAAGCTTTATCTCGATTCACCAGGGATTGATAAGGTTATCTTTGGATAACTTTATCAATCCCTGGATAAAATGCTCCGGGATAGATTGAAGGAGAGAGAAGATGAAAATTAACAATAATCTCAGTGCAATGTTTGCGCATCGACAGCTCAAAGTTGGTTCCATGAAAATGGCCAAATCAATTGAAAAGCTCTCGACTGGAATGCGAATCAACAGAGCCGGGGATGATGCCACTAATCTTGCCATTTCTGAAAAGATGCGAGCACAGATTAAGGGCTTAAAACAAGCTGAGCAAAATGCTATGAATGGATTGTCTTTCATTCAGGTTGCTGAAAGTGGGATGAATCAAGTGAATAGCATGTTACAGAGAGTCAGGCAACTTTCTGTGCAGGCGGCGAATGGGATATACTCAGACTCGGATCGAACTCAGATTCAAGTTGAAGTGTCTCAACTTATTGATGAAATTGACCGAATTTCAACAACGGTAGAATTCAATCGGAGAAAAGTTCTCACGGGGGATTATGCTAGAAACTCAAATAGAGCCTCAATGTTTTTTCATGTAGGTCCAAACCAGGATCAGAGAATCCAAGCCTACATCGCCACCATGAATGCTCAAGCTTTGGGCTTGTATCAGGCAAACGAAAAAAAGAAAATTAGTACTGTAGGGGAAGCCAATAATATGATCGGTGCTGTTGATACAGCGTTGGATCGACTGAACCGGCAAAGAGCGGATTTAGGAGCCTACTATAACCGCATAGAGTCTACGACTCAAGCTCTCAGTAGCGCACACGAAAATATGGTCGCTGCAGAAAGCCGAATTCGTGACGCAGATATGGCCGAGGAGTTAATTGAGTTTACTAAGAACCAGGTTGTTTTACAGAGTGGTACAGCAATGCTAGCTCAGGCAAATTCTTTGCCAAGATTAGCTCTTAAACTCGTAGATAGCCTATAAACATAAAAATTAGGGAGAAATCTTGAGGCTTTTTCTAAAGCCTCTTTTTTTTATTTTTTTGATCTCCAATCTTGAAGTAATTTTAGATAGTTGCTCTTAGGATATTTATTTTCAAATAAAGAAATTAAATAGACAACATCTCGACTATTTTTAGATTTTGTTTTCGCATAGTAAGCTTGAATCAGTTGTAGGTGGGCCTTTTCTTTTTCTTCAAGCACTTTTTTTGAACCACTGGCATAATCTCCAAAAACAACTTTCCTCAAAATAATGATTGCTTCTTCAAAGCGATTCATTTTACGCAATATACTGCCCTTTAATAATTGAAACTTCGTAGTAAAAAAACCTTGTTTTTTAGATAGTTTGTGTAAACCCAGATTTACAGACCAAAGAGCCTCTTTTAGCCTCCCCCCAACATAAGCTCGTTCACCTAGCTGGAGATAAGCCTTCCATGAAAGACATTGTCCACCTTTTAATTTATAATTTAGATAGATTTTTCTGATATTTTTTTCGTTCTTAATATATCGATCCGAGCAAATACTCTTCTTCGAAATTGAATAACCAACTCCCCCAAAGAGAAATAAAAGAATGACTAAAGGTTTAAAAGGATGTCGTTTGATCTAAAACATTTTCCCACGGTAGACAGTATCAATACCCTCTTCTTTGAATTCTTTCATGATTTGCTTTGCTCTTTCTGACGAACCAAATTCACCAATCCAAACAAAATGCCACTTGCCACGCGATGCAACAAAACCACGATGATTAAATCTTTCTTCTATCTCATCTCGATAGCTCTCGGCATTTTGTTTACTCTCAAATGCCCCAACTTGGATGGTATACCCTTTTGGTTTTCTTCCATTGGAAAAAATGTAATCATCATACTTTACACCAACGAAAAGTTCACTCAAATCACTATCACTGGCTGCTTTGGATATTACTGTTTCTTGCCTTTCTTTATTCTCTGTCTTTGACTCTAGTTTTGACAAAAAAGAAAAATTTCCCTCTTTCACAAGCTCTACTTTAACTTTACTAATTCCCTTTTCTGCAAAGCCCAGATCCATAGCTGTTTTATAGCTGACATCAATGATGCGACCTTCCACATAGGGCCCACGATCATTGATTGTCACCATTTTTTTTTTCCCGTTATCAAGATTGGTAACCATGACTTGAGAGCCAATGGGAAAATCACGATGGGCAGCCGTATAGTCGTTCATGTTAAAAATAGCACCGCTTGCGGTTGGTTTCCCGTGAAGTTCTTTGCCATACCACGCAGCATAACCCACTTCTGAGTTATCTTTTTGGTTCAGAACCTCCTGTTTCTCTTTGGGTATGGCTACCTCTTTGGTCTTCATAGAAGTTTTACCCTCAAAGAAGGAGTCCTCTTGAAAGCCTGCCAAATCACCACCTTGATTATTTTTTTTATTGAAAGAAGAACAAGAAAATGTCACAAGCAAAGAAAAGAAGATAAGAAAGTAACATACATTCATGTGTTTAGCTTCGGATTTATCACATATATTTTGAGCAAAAAAAAAGAAAGTTAGGGCGGAGTGTGCTAAGTCATCCGTAAATTTGAACGTTTTTATTTTTAAACAAGTAATTGGAACATCTATTTTATTGATTTATGCCTAAGATTATCCGCGTACACTTTTCGGCTTGTGTTTATGCAACAAACATCATGGACAACCCGACGGCTTCGTTTTACACATAGGGTGAAACGAATTAGAGTTTATCTGATCAGGGCATATCGTAAACTCTGCTGAGATGTTCGTGTCTAAACCACTCGTCACGATGGGGCGCACTGTGCATGTTTGCCCCGCTTCGTTTGTAAAAGTAAGCCCAGGATATTGTGAGGTATTTCCGTAACTCCACAGTGGAGAGTTGAAATTTGTGAGGCTGGTGGCCGATACCAATTGAAATGTCGTTTGATCAGTGCATCCATCATTCCCCAAACATGGGCTATTTCCAATCGCTGCCATTAACCCACTTGTTTGCTGGTTCCAATAGAGATTCTCAACATTAGTATGAGACGACGTAGAATCAAAACAACCAAACAAACCACCAAGGCTGTCTCCTAAAGAGAGCAGGCTTCCTAGAGCGTACGATGTAATTTGCTGAGCAGGTGTGTCCACTAAACACCCCGCTACATAACCAACGAGGCCTCCCAAAGCGTTTTGATTAGGGCATTTGTGACCCATACCTACACCACAAACCGGAAGCATGCTTACCATTATTTTTGCATCGCCAGAGTGCACGTCTCCGGTTGCGATACAATTCTCAAATTTATTTTCGCGTAATCCTTCTTGCAGACCAATCAGCCCACCCATGACATCAATAGCATCCCCACCAGAGAAGACATTACCGCTAGCAATTGACCGATCAATACTTTTTCCTGCAAATTCTCCCACCAAGCCACCCATACGATCTTCACCACCACCGCCGTTGGATACATCCCCCGTTGAGACAGAGTTTTGAATCATGCCATCATTCACTACGTTCCCCACTAGACCACCCATACGATCATCACTAGCTCCACCGTTTGATACGGAAGTATTTACACGTGCATTGATGATCGTCCCATTCTTTACACTACCGACTAATCCACCTAGGTTTTGAACGACAGAAACACTTTTATTACCAAAGACTGCACTAGAACGAATGGTAACAGCACTTATTACAGAATCTTCGTGTTCAACAAGACCAGTGAGTATCCCAGCATTTACCACAGATGTTACGGAAGAAGGGATTGTGAGATCAGCTTGTTCGATTATAAGATTCGTCACACGACCAGGTCTTATCGGCGAACCAATTTTCTGAAAAAAACCAATATTGGTTGTTCCACTTCCCTCTGACACAATGTTAACGTTAGAAATCGTCTTGCCATTTCCATCAAATGTACCCGTAAAATCACCTATGGAGGTAAAATCTTTATTTTCAAAATCAATATTACCCGCCAAAACATAGTTTGCTTGTAAGTTATACTCTGATATTCTTGCACTTTGAATCAATCTGATTTGATTTGCGTTGCAAATAATCCATGGTTCGTCTTTTAGCTTAGTAGAGTGTAAGATCAAATCAGGCTTATTTAATTCGGGAAAAACTTCACACTCATCTTGATTTATCATGAGTTTATTGCCTTTGGCGCAGTAGTTCAAACATAATAGTAAAATAAAATATAGAAAAAAAGAAATTTTTTTGAATATTTGAGCAAACGTAGACATGTTGACTCTCGAGCTTATCACCGATCTCTTTTCAATACCCATACGCGGAAACTTAACGGAAATGACAGCCGTAACGAAGAGTAAAAACCGTGAGTGAGCACATTTGAAAAGTAAAGATAATCACCAAACCCAATGTGTAAAGACAATATTTCGCTGACGTCAAAGTTGATTTCTATTCCGGCAAGTGCCAAAGGCCCTTGATTCATACTAGAGATAGTTCTAGTAGAAACAGAGTCTTTAAAAGACTCTTGGGAAGAAAAACTTATATAATATCCACCTCCTAAGACCATGTCAACCTTAATGAGGTCAATTATAGGAAATCGATAACGAACATCGGTAAAAACAACATACCTCTGAAGAAAACGATCTTGCCTAAAAGTGCTTACTCCCCCTATGAATGATGACTCAACTTGTAACTCATCAGAGTTTTGAGAATAAGAAAATCCTATGTTAAAACCTAGGTAGAATTGATGCAATAACCAATGTAAATTGTCACGCTTAAAACTCGCCTCCAAAAGACCACCTAAAGAAATATTCCCATAAAGATTGAGACCAGCACCTTGAAAGTTAAGCTCAGAAGTCTTTATATTTGGTCCAGACGTTATTTGATGAAATGGGGCAAAACCAATTTCATACCAGAGATCGTTCGGTTTAAGAGCGGCAGCCTTGATTTGCTTTCTGCGTTGTGCTTCATCAATTTCAAGTATCTTGGCAATTACATCCAGCTTGGCTTCCTTGGTGGATTTTTCTGCATGAAGATTATACTCAATTTGTTTTAACTCTTTTAGTAGTTTTACAAATATAACTGATTTTATTTCCCCCTCCTTGACTGTTTGGAGCACAAGACGTATGACCTTGTTTGTTACCAACCACTGGCTTAATCGTTCTTCCTCTTTTTCGAATGGCGGAATCTCCAATTTTCTACGATATTTATTGTACGACATTAAATTATATTGATACTTCAAAAGTAAATACTCTATAAAAAAATCTCTTTCATCTTCTATTTCTTTTCTTAATTTGGGAGTAAACTCTTTAAGACTTTTCGATAAGAATAGAACAGGCGTGGCCGTCTCCTTTAATTTTTCGATTTTGTACCATTTCTCAGCGATTGCTCGTTGTTTCTTTTTTTCTTGGCGTAGTTTTTTTTTCTTCTCGAGTAATTTTTTCTTCTCCTTGAGAAAATCATCTTGTTTTTTGAATAACACTTCTTGTTTTTGAAATAATTCTTCTTGATCTTTCGATATTATTCTCTTTTTTTGAGAGAGTCCCTCAAGTAATTCTTCTTGTTCTTTGAGTAGTATTTTTTCTTTTTGGAGTAGTGCCTCTTTCTTTTGGAGTAATTTTTCTTTTTGTTGGAGTATCCTTTTTTGATTTTGGGCTATTTTTTTGTTTTTTTGATCTATTTCTTCTTGTTTTTTGATATAAGCCGCTCTTTCTCTTGCAATCTTCATTTCTATTTTAGCAAGGCTTTTTTCTTTTACTATGTTAATTTGCTCATTCATTTTTAAAATGGCAGCCTGGGAAAATTGTACAAGCTTAGTGAGCAAACGGGAGTTGACTTGACTTGTAATTTTCTTAACTGGCACACTTTTCTTTGCATAATGAAAATAGACTCTAATTATAATGTTAATTTTCTTTGCTTTTTTTTGCTTTCTTGTCACTTTACGGTTAAATTCGCCATAAATAATAAAATCTAAATTTTCTTTTTCCGCCAAAGATTCCAAGCTCTTTAAGTTTATCTCATTTTGTCTAAGACTATTTTTTTTTCGTATCTTCGATAATATTTTTCTAATTTTTACGTCCGATATTTTTTGATATGGAAACTTCTTGTTCAAATGACCTTTGATCGTATCTATGACGCTCCTTGAAAAATAGCCGTAACTCTGGGTCGGTGTTTTATCAAGAAAATTCAAGAAAGCTATTCGAGGAGGAACACTCTTGTCAATCTTTCCCATCAAATGCTGAATAAAAGGTGTATTTGCCCGTTCAGAAGAAGCAAGACGCTGCTTGGGTTTTTTGTTCACCTTTATTTTCTGCTTTGTTGGTTTTGGAGCGGTTTTTTTTTTCTCTATTTTTTTTGGGGTATTCTTAGACTCTTGTGAGATAACACTCGAAACACCTACTGCAAGAGAAAAACAGAATAGCGAGATTGGAAAAAAAGTTGTCTGAAATGCATTCACAAAACTTATCAAAAAAATAGATATGATCTAGGAGATTATCGTCAATCTTATCCCAAAACTTACCCCAAAAATAAAATATAAACACCTTAAATTGGACGATAGGATCAAAATAGAACAGCTCGTATCGGAGTGGCGTTGTTGCGTAATATAGAAATTTAGGGATGGAGAATAGGATTGTACCCCCCTACGACCATTGGCATCTTTTGAAATAAATAGTCCAGTCGAAACGGTGGTAAATTTAATATTTGTTTGTCAATAGTTGTGCTTTCCTCTCGGATCAGCTGCCAGGGCGATTTATTCTCTTTGTAAGAATTTTTTCTTATTGAATTGAACATCAATAGATAGGAGCCAGCTTTGTTGAGAAAGTCTTCTCTTGAATTATACGTTTCATTCAGGTAAAGGTGATCCTCAATCAATCTATGAGTCGTTTCAACATCAGACTGCCAAGTATGCGCTCCAGCAGGGATCGTCTGGTGTGGCACACCATAACTGGCTAATACTTTTGTAAACTCCGAATCTCCTTTTTTATTCCAAGCACCAATAAACTCTGAGCCATTATCTGTTTGCCCTCTCGTATTATTTTTCTTTAAATCAACCCCTGATTTTACAAGATGATCTAAAATTACCTCCATAAACAGACAAGAGTATGCCATATTATACTCATCTGCAAAAGCTAGAAATTGTAAGCCAGAAAAAACTTCTCTGAAGGTATATTGATATTTCGGTACAATATTTTCCTGAATATAAGGCCAAAGCTCAGGAATATCGTATAAATGCTTCGTATCTACGTCAAATTGCTTAAATAAACCCCATAATTTCTTAATTTCACGCAAATTTTGCTTCGTTTTATGTTTTCTACGCTTTTTTTTCAAGAGTGCTTGCTCCCTCCACGCTCTGCGAATGGCCTTGACACTCAAGTCTAGTTGGTAAACATTCTTCAGTTCCTGAGCACCAAAGCCTCGACGTTTCTTTTTAAGAAAGCAAACATAAGCCTTTTCAAAGTCTGTGATTGCATGTGGTGAGTAGTGTGGAGCGTGGCTCTTGTCTTCCAAGCCAACGTATTTCTCTGATTCAAACCTACGAAACCACTTTTTTACTGTTTTTACAGTCGTTTTAAACATTCTGGCTGTTGGCTTGAAACCATGCTTCTTGGCATAATGAACCATTTGCATTCTGTATAACTTTTTGTCTTTACTATTTCGCATTACTGCCGAATACCTGTTTAGACAAATAACCTGAGAAGGGTGCTTCATTAGGAACCTCTGTTTTATTTGATGATTTAACGTCGGCCTTTTGATGCACCTTTTTTAGGAAAATGTCTTTCACTTGCTCTACCAGTAAACCCAAGCCTTTTGAACCAAATAACTTGATTTGAACCAATTCTGAACCAACTAATGATGGTCGTAGGGGGGTACTATCATCCTTCTCTCTCCCAGTAATATAGAAATTTGTTCTTGCCAGACAATCTGAGCTACATGAGACAATTGTGTTATGCCTCATAATCAAAAGTACAAAGTTAAAAAATGTAAAAGCTATAACCTAAATCTAATTAATCAAAGTAATTTTATATCTAGATTGAGGAAGGTTTATTTTAAAACTGGTTCAATGCGAAGACCAGTGCTCGAAGACAACCCAATGTGTATTCAAATAAGGCTATTCTTTTTTTCATAACAATATGAGCTTTGCTTAACTTTCCCTTACGACAAATCCAGCTTTTTTCAGTGTTCCAAAGAATTTTCTTTTGTTTATTGACAAAATGTTTCCATTTTCAACACTGCGATTGGGAGTACTCATGAAGCAAATACCCATATCAAAAATACTGAATTTAACCAATAAGAATAAGTTTGAGGTTACTTGCGCCACTTTTGATGCGGTTGATCACATTTTTAAATTAGAGATAACCAAGTCACTCAAGGGTCGCAAGTCAGCTGTTCAAGTGATGACTTTGTTGGCTGGCGGCCATATACAATATGGATATGATAAACCGGCCATCCAGGAGGCCTCAGAAGAGGAAGCTGAAGCTGAGGTTGAAACCGACTCTAGCCTCTAGGGTTTGCTTAGTTGCTAAGTCAGAATTAAATTTGAACGATAGCAGACTTGGGTTACGTCTTCCAGTCCCCAGAAAGTCTATTGCGTTTTATTCAGCATACAATCTTAATTTGTTACATCATCATTATCACCACACTGAAATAGAAGGCATAAGGCGACAAAAACCAATACCCCATAGTAAGCCGGCAACAACCTTACTGAAGATTGTCTTTCTGTTTTATACATACTAACTCTCATGGGCTAGCTACCGTCACCACAAACTTTCTGGTCAATCACCTACCGTTGCCCAGCGAGTAGCTCACCATACATAGCCTCACCGCACCCACTCTCAGAATCACCCAAGCTGTTTGCGGCCGCTAAGGTTACCGTTGCCCGTCGAGTAAGTCGCCATACATAGCTGGTGATGCACAGCCCGTTCCCGCCATATCAAGGATGCATCGTTTGACGGCGGGTAGTTGCGTCGTGGTGCCTAGGTCCCACGCGTCGCCTAAATCAGGATAGGTGCCACTCGTTGCTTTGAGTTGGGTTAGTGTAAGCCCCACCGCACCCATGGGGTTGGCCGTAACATCACCCCGAGCTCGCTTGGGATTCTGGGGTGTCGCACCACCGTCTGTTGATTGAGGTGCCTCGATGTTCCAATAGCTACCCGTGATCACAGGAGTACTAGAAGAAACACCCACCAGACCACCGGAATGAGAAAGAGCAGTACCAGAAGAAGAAGAAGAAGAAGAAACACCACCTTCACCGCTGAAATAACTATTCGTGATCGTCAAAGGAGAAGAAGAACGCCCCACCAGACCGCCGGAATAAGAAAGAGCAGCAGCAACATCAGAAGAAGAAGAAGAAACACTACCACTCCCAGAAAAATAGCTATTCGTGATCATCAAAATGGCATCAGAAGACCCCACCAGACCACCGGAAGAAGAAATCGAACCAGAAGAAGAAGAAGCAGTAGCAGTAGCAGAAACACCACCACTCCCAGAAAAATAGCTATTCGTGATCATCAAAATGGCATCAGAAGACCCCACCAGACCACCGGAAGAAGAAATCAAACCAGAAGAAGAAACACCACCTTCACCGCTGAAATAACTATTCGTGATCGTCAAAGAAGAAAAAGAACGCCCCACCAGACCACCGGAATAAGAATCACCAGAAGAAGAAGAAGAAACACCACCACTCCCAGAAAAATAGCTATTCGTGATCATCAAAATGGCATCAGAAGACCCCACCAGACCACCGGAATAAGAAATCAAACCAGAAGAAGAAACACCACCAGAGATAACTCCCACATTGCGTATCTCGGCTGAGTCACCAGTCACACCAAATAAACCCGCATAGACATCGTCTGCAGAAGAAGTATTCACCCACAAGTTAGCGATCGTGTTGCCGTTACCCTCAAAAGTGCCCGTAAACCGGCTCGCATCATCACCGGTTGAGTTATCACCCACCGGAGACCAACCGGTATCTTCGTTTACATCAATCACGGTATGCATAACATCCGCAACAGTCATCTTAATTGTGTTAATTCCGCCGTCATCGTTCGCATCAAGCAGCGGTAATAAATCGATGTTGGCCATGAGCTCGTAGCCGTTACAATCACTTGTTGGGCAACCAGAGGAATTACCCATGTCGTCTTCCGAGGTTTTATAGCTCGTGCCCGATAGATCATAACGCATATTGTTTAGCATTGTGGCATTCCATATTTCAATGAGACCGTCGCCGTCAGAATCGGGGATGTACGGCGTTACCGTCACGTTGACCGTGCTTCTCATCATGGCAAATTCAGTGAATTCCGCGTCATGCGACGTACCCATGGCTATGTCATGGTTTATGGCACCTGTTATCTCGGCCATAATAATACCAACCGCATCACCTGCTCTCTTTACGGTAATTGTCTGGGGGCTCACATCCGTAGGCGTAAACGTAACCTCTGTTGGGGATACCACAAGCGATGAATTGGTAGAGGTTAGGGTTACCTCTACTGTTTTCTCTGCTGCTGGTGGGCGTGACACCGAAATCGTGTAGGTGGCACCCACTGCCCCATCCACATAGCTGAAGGTGACCTCTGAAGCACTAAGCTTTACATTGGTCGGAGGGTCGTCTTTACCGCATTGAAATAAAAAGCCCAGGGCGACAAAAACCAATACCCATAGTAACCTCATTGAATGATTGAATGATTGAATGATTGAATGATTGAATGATTGAATGATTGAATGATTGAATGATTGAATGATTGAATGATTGAATGATTGAATGATTGAATGATTGAATGATTGAATGATTGAATGATTGAATTTTTCTTTTATACATAATAAACCCCCTTCTGGGCTAGCTTATTAGCTCACCAAGAGCCACTATACAGTAAACAGTACCGGAAGTCAACAAAAAAAAGTTAGGGCTGTGGGAGAGAGAAGGATGATAGTACCCCCCTACGACCATCATTAGTTGGTTCAGAATTGGTTCAAATCAAGTTATTTGGTTCAAAAGGCTTGGGTTTACTGGTAGAGCAAGTGAAAGACATTTTCCTAAAAAAGGTGCATCAAAAGGCCGACGTTAAATCATCAAATAAAACAGAGGTTCCTAATGAAGCACCCTTCTCAGGTTATTTGTCTAAACAGGTATTCGGCAGTAATGCGAAATAGTAAAGACAAAAAGTTATACAGAATGCAAATGGTTCATTATGCCAAGAAGCATGGTTTCAAGCCAACAGCCAGAATGTTTAAAACGACTGTAAAAACAGTAAAAAAGTGGTTTCGTAGGTTTGAATCAGAGAAATACGTTGGCTTGGAAGACAAGAGCCACGCTCCACACTACTCACCACATGCAATCACAGACTTTGAAAAGGCTTATGTTTGCTTTCTTAAAAAGAAACGTCGAGGCTTTGGTGCTCAGGAACTGAAGAATGTTTACCAACTAGACTTGAGTGTCAAGGCCATTCGCAGAGCGTGGAGGGAGCAAGCACTCTTGAAAAAAAAGCGTAGAAAACATAAAACGAAGCAAAATTTGCGTGAAATTAAGAAATTATGGGGTTTATTTAAGCAATTTGACGTAGATACGAAGCATTTATACGATATTCCTGAGCTTTGGCCTTATATTCAGGAAAATATTGTACCGAAATATCAATATACCTTCAGAGAAGTTTTTTCTGGCTTACAATTTCTAGCTTTTGCAGATGAGTATAATATGGCATACTCTTGTCTGTTTATGGAGGTAATTTTAGATCATCTTGTAAAATCAGGGGTTGATTTAAAGAAAAATAATACGAGAGGGCAAACAGATAATGGCTCAGAGTTTATTGGTGCTTGGAATAAAAAAGGAGATTCGGAGTTTACAAAAGTATTAGCCAGTTATGGTGTGCCACACCAGACGATCCCTGCTGGAGCGCATACTTGGCAGTCTGATGTTGAAACGACTCATAGATTGATTGAGGATCACCTTTACCTGAATGAAACGTATAATTCAAGAGAAGACTTTCTCAACAAAGCTGGCTCCTATCTATTGATGTTCAATTCAATAAGAAAAAATTCTTACAAAGAGAATAAATCGCCCTGGCAGCTGATCCGAGAGGAAAGCACAACTATTGACAAACAAATATTAAATTTACCACCGTTTCGACTGGACTATTTATTTCAAAAGATGCCAATGGTCGTAGGGGGGTACAATCCTATTCTCCATCCCTAAAAAGTTAGGGCTGTGCTATGTTCTCGCTAGAAATAACCATGGTTCACTCAATTAGAACTTTGAAAACATGATGCTGATCACGTAAGTGAAACCTGCGAACATGATTCCACAAATCAATTGTATACTCGTTCGCCCTTGATGGCTGTTAGGAGCCTTCGCTCCTGTGCAGGAGTTAAAAGCGTCTGAGTAGACACCCACTCTCAGAATCACCCAAGCTGTTTGCGGCCGCTAAGGTTACCGTTGCCCGCCGAGTAGATCGCCATACATAGCTGGTGATGCACAGCCCGTTCCCGCCATATCAAGGATGCATTGTTTGACGGCGGGTAGTTGCGTCGTGGTGCCTAGGTCCCACGCGTCGCCTAAATCAAGATAGGTGCCACTCGTTGCTTGCAGTTGTGCGAGTGTAAGCCCCACAGCACCCATGGGGTCGGCCGTAACATCACCCTGCGCTCGCTTGGGACTCTGGGCTCTCATGCCATCGTTTATTAATTGAGGTGCCTCGGTGTTCCAATAACTATTCGTGATCGTCACCACAGAAGAAGAACTAACAGAACGCCCCACCAGACCACCGGAAGAAGAAGCCACAGAAGAAGAAGAAGAAACACTACCTTCACTGCTGAAATAACTATTCGTGATCATCAAGGAAGCAGAAAAACCCACCAGACCACCGGAAGAAGAAGAAAAAAGAGTAGAAGAACCAGACAAAGAAGAAACACCACCTTCACCGCTGAAATAACTATTCGTGATCGTCAAAGGAGAAGAAGAACGCCCCACCAGACCACCGGAAGAAGAAAGCGAACCATTAGGAGAAGAAACACCACCACTCCCAGAAAAGTAGCTATTTGTGATCGTAGAAGTGACATCAGAAGACCCCACCAGACCACCGGAATAAGAAAAAGAACCAGAAGAAGAAGAAACACCACCTTCACCGCTGAAATAACTATTCGTGATCGTCAAAGGAGAAGAATTCGTGATCGTCAAAGGAAAAGAAGAAGAAGAATTACCCACCAGACCACCGGAATAAGAAAAAGAACCAGAAGAAGAAGAAAAAACACCACCAGAGATAACTCCTACATTGTGTATCTCGGCTGAGCCACCAGTCGCACCAAATAAACCCGCATAGACGATGGCATTGCCTGAAGAAACAATATTCACCCAGAGGTTTGCGATCGTGTGGCCGTTGCCCTCAAAAGTGCCCGTAAACCGGCTCGCATCATCACCGGTTGAGTTATCACCCACCGGAGACCAACCGGTATCTTTGTTTACATCAATCACGGTATGCATAACATCCGCAACAATCTTTGGCATCATGTCAAAGTCAATCTCGCCGTTATCGTTCGTATCAAGCAGGGGTAATAAATCGATGTTGGCCATGAGCTCGTAGCCGTTGCAACGACCCATTGGGCAACCTTCACGGTCACCTGCATCCGTTGCCGAGGCTTTATAACTCGTGCCCGCCAAATCATATCGCATGTTATCTAGCATTGTGGCATTCCATATTTCAATGAGCCCATCGCCGTCAGCGTCAGGGACGTACGGCGTTACCCTTACGTTGACCATGCTTCTCATCATGGCAAATTCAGTGAACTCCGCATCATGCGACGTGCCCATGGTTATGACATGGTTTATGACACCTATTATCTCGGCCATAATCATATCATTGGCATCATTTGCTCTTTTTACGGTAATCGTCTGGGGGCTCGCATAATTAGCAGGCGTAAACGTAACCTCTGTTGGGGATACCACAAGCAATGAATTGGTGGAGGTTAGGGTTACCTCTACTGTTTTCTCTGCTGCTGGTGGGCGTGACACCGAAACCGTGTAGGTGGCACCCACTGCCCCATCCACGTCGCTGAAGGTGACCTCTGAAGCACTAAGCTTTACATTGGTCGGAGGAGGGTCGTCGTCACTTTTACCGCATTGAAATAAAAAGACCAGGGCGACAAAAACCAATACCCATAGTAACCTCATTGAATGATTGAATGATTGAATGATTGAATGATTGAATGATTGAATGATTGAATGATTGAATGATTGAATGATTGTCTTGTTCTTTTATACATAAAAACCCCCTCTGGGCTGGCTTATTAGCTCACCCAGAGGCACTATACAGTGAACAGTACCGAAAGTCAACAAAAAAAGTTAGAGCTGTTGGGAGAGAGAAGGATGATAGGAGCTTGTGCAGGAACTAGGATTTTTCAGTGCATTTTATGAGATATTTGCTGCGTCAGTCTCATTTTTCAAATATGTCAAGGAATTTATAGTTTATGCAAGTTGTTCTCGTACCATTTTGCCAAAATTAAATGCTGTAGCTGCGATTTTTACCTCTATTTGAACCTTTTTACTGCCTCTGAGCAAGAATTCTCTGAACTTTTTGGCTTGTTTCAAAATTCCAAAAATGGGTTCAATTTCAGAACCTCGCTTTTTATAGAAAGACTTTGCTTCTTCTGAATTCATCTTCTTGATCATTTCATGTTTTAAAGCAAAACCAGAGTCTACTGACAATTTGCGATAACCTCTGCGTAACTCTTCTTCGCTCGTACAACATTGTTCTCTGGCAGGGCAAATGACACAGTCAGGAGGTTTACCATGATAATGAGTATATTTCTTTTTATCTTTCACAGATTCATTATGAAATTCTGGTCGTGTCATATTTAATCAAAGTTTCTATTTGCGATGAATAATTCTTGTATAGACCACTTATGATTCGTCATTTCTGTAGCCATTGCTGGGGTGATTTGAATTGGTTTTCCTCCCTCATACTCAGCTAGACTTGAATGTGGAAGGCAGAAATTGTAATAATTAGCAACAAAAGAATTATGCCCCTGCATATATTTGAATTTTTTTGAAAAACCCTGACTTTTACGCTCTATTCTATGATTGTGTTGGCGAAGAGTCAAATTATTCCTTTCTACAGCAAAGGTGTTCATCTGATGACTTACTGAAGAGTTTGCAATATATTCATCTAGTAGCTTTTGATCACCAAAGATTAGAGATTTGTCAACTTCCTTACATCTCCCTTTTTCTATTCTCTTAATTATTTGCCCATAACATAGAGATTTGGGTGATTGAAGCTTTCTAGTCATTGAGTCAAATTTACCATAAACTGAAAGAATGGCATCACTATATCCCTCATATCCATCAGAGGTAATCAAGAATTTATCTTCCCTCTTTGGCTTACTTCTTGTTTTTACCTTGGTCAGTAACTTTCTAGCATTCACTGAGGTCCTCTTGCCTGTTATATGCGCTAAAATGAGCTTTTCTACAGGCAATACTGCAGTAAAAGTCCAGATATCCCCTATTTCATCACTTAATCGCTCAGTCTCTGATAGATTGTATTGTTTTTTAAAGACAAAACCCCAATGCTCGTCTAATTGAATTTCATTGAAAGACAGGTTTTTGTATATATTTTTTTTCAACTTTTAGTGAATCTTCACCTGCTGCTTTAACCCAAGCAAGAACTGTATCCTTGCTGATACCAAAGACTCTTCCGGTAGCTCTAATGCCACAGCCCTCAACTGTGTTTTGTAATACCCGAGTAATGGTTTCTTTGCTTTTCTTGCGACGAAAAAAAATAGTGCCTTTATTCTCTGAAAAGCATCTACCACAAGCGGTGCACTTTAAATAGGCTATTTGTTTGTACTTACCAGACATATAAGCAAAGCGCACATTTCCTTCATTTACCTTATGATACTTATGGCAGTCTGTATTTTGACAGCTAAAACCACTTGTATCAAAGGTATATTTTCTTTTGTTCATAATGAGACATAACCTTAATTTAAGAGAGATAAGTCAATTCCTTTTTTAATTGGAAACTTTGATTAAATATGACACGACCGAAATTCTAAGGTTTTACCCTCGGGGCAAACCCAAGAATCATCATCCTCGTCATATTTAAACTGATGAGCTTCATAACCTGAATCCTCTTCTCCTTTTCTTTCTTTGGCTACCTGATCAGGTGAAGGTATAAAACCATTGATCCCTTTTGAATCCAGGTATTCCAAACCACTTGAATGAAAGTAACCCGAATCTGCAGAAGCTGTCTGTATACTGGTCCCTGTGTTTGACTCAGCTTTAGAAAGGGTAGGAGCTAATTGCTCTAAATCATTTTCTGAATTAGCTTCAGCAATGTCAGCTGCCAAAATATAGCCTTCTGATGAGGTAACTTGAATGTTGTAGCTTTGAGAAATTTTACCATTCCGTTTCATGAATTTAGCATCTGGATCAGTAAGATTTATTTTAGAATCAGAAGCAGACTCTTGATTCTCTTCCAGACTTTTACTGATCGTAACATACTTTTGAGCTTTCCTAAGCATAACAGAATCATTATCCTCTGCAGCCTGGTCTTCATTTATCAATAATTCTGGCTCGTTAGCATGAGAATTAGTTGCATCTTCTAAAAAGACCTCAACTTCTTTTTCTCCTGTTTTTAGAGCTTCTATATCCTGTGTACCTTCTATAGTTTCTGAAGAATCTTTTTCAACAGATGTAGAAAACTCGGCTGGTTCACTTTGCTTTCCTTCTGCTGTTTTTAATGACTCTCTCTTTGCCTTTTCACTCGCTTTTTGTAAGCGAATAAACTTCTCAATGATCGTATCTACCTCTTCAGGATTAAGCTCATAGCCACTGTTGTCTTTACCATATAGTTTATCTTCCTCAATATCTAATTCCATACCTGAGCGTAGATACTCTAAGATCTCTTGCTGTATAGCTCTTTTACGTTCCTCTAAATCTGACTTTTTGTATGTTTGATCGTCAGCAGCACTGGCTTTGATTTTAGTTCCATCTACCTTAACATCAGTACCAATATTTTTCTTTTTATGGGATAGCAAAGATACAGAGTAATTAAAAACTTCGCCAATTTCTTTACCAAAATTAACACGGAATTCAGCAATAGACCGAAACTTTACTTTATGACCACCAACTAAATAACGCATGGCGTCGTTCTCTTCACAGGCTTTTTGTAATTCTCTGCTGCTTCTCCATCCACGATGAAAGCCATAAAAAAGGCATCCCAGCATTATAACCGGATGGTAAGCCCGACCCCCTTCTTTTGAGTACTTAGAAAGAAATGGTTTCATAGGAATTTTATCTAACAAGGCAGCAAAGGCATAAACCTCGTGATTTTCTTCTAAATTGTCTGCTATAGTATGCGAAAACAGCATAACTTGATCTCTATCACTTTTCATAAATCGTTTCATAATAAGACATAAACAAAGAAGAACACAGAAAAGCAAGAAAAATCCTAGTTCTTGCATGGGAGAGAGAAGGATGATAGTACCCCCCTACGACCATCATTAGTTGGTTCAGAATTGGTTCAAATCAAGTTATTTGGTTCAAAAGGCTTGGGTTTACTGGTAGAGCAAGTGAAAGACATTTTCCTAAAAAAGGTGCATCAAAAGGCCGACGTTAAATCATCAAATAAAACAGAGGTTCCTAATGAAGCACCCTTCTCAGGTTATTTGTCTAAACAGGTATTCGGCAGTAATGCGAAATAGTAAAGACAAAAAGTTATACAGAATGCAAATGGTTCATTATGCCAAGAAGCATGGTTTCAAGCCAACAGCCAGAATGTTTAAAACGACTGTAAAAACAGTAAAAAAGTGGTTTCGTAGGTTTGAATCAGAGAAATACGTTGGCTTGGAAGACAAGAGCCACGCTCCACACTACTCACCACATGCAATCACAGACTTTGAAAAGGCTTATGTTTGCTTTCTTAAAAAGAAACGTCGAGGCTTTGGTGCTCAGGAACTGAAGAATGTTTACCAACTAGACTTGAGTGTCAAGGCCATTCGCAGAGCGTGGAGGGAGCAAGCACTCTTGAAAAAAAAGCGTAGAAAACATAAAACGAAGCAAAATTTGCGTGAAATTAAGAAATTATGGGGTTTATTTAAGCAATTTGACGTAGATACGAAGCATTTATACGATATTCCTGAGCTTTGGCCTTATATTCAGGAAAATATTGTACCGAAATATCAATATACCTTCAGAGAAGTTTTTTCTGGCTTACAATTTCTAGCTTTTGCAGATGAGTATAATATGGCATACTCTTGTCTGTTTATGGAGGTAATTTTAGATCATCTTGTAAAATCAGGGGTTGATTTAAAGAAAAATAATACGAGAGGGCAAACAGATAATGGCTCAGAGTTTATTGGTGCTTGGAATAAAAAAGGAGATTCGGAGTTTACAAAAGTATTAGCCAGTTATGGTGTGCCACACCAGACGATCCCTGCTGGAGCGCATACTTGGCAGTCTGATGTTGAAACGACTCATAGATTGATTGAGGATCACCTTTACCTGAATGAAACGTATAATTCAAGAGAAGACTTTCTCAACAAAGCTGGCTCCTATCTATTGATGTTCAATTCAATAAGAAAAAATTCTTACAAAGAGAATAAATCGCCCTGGCAGCTGATCCGAGAGGAAAGCACAACTATTGACAAACAAATATTAAATTTACCACCGTTTCGACTGGACTATTTATTTCAAAAGATGCCAATGGTCGTAGGGGGGTACAATCCTATTCTCCATCCCTAATCCTAGTTCTTGCACAAGCTCATACTACCATGGTTCACTCAATTAGAACTTTGAAAACATGATGCTGATTACGCAAGTGAAACCTGCAAACATGATTCCAATCGTCCCTAAAAAGCGACTATCAAGCCTTACTTCAAGCTTATCAATACGATCGTCAAACTTTGGGCAATTATATACTCGTTTGCCCTTGGTGGTTACTTTCAGTTGCGCGAGCGTGAGCCCCGTTGAGTCCGGAGGATTGATCGCAGAATTACCCTGTGCTCACTTGTCGTCGGCATCCCATAAAGTTGTGCCATCGTCTGTGGTTGATCATAGTTTTCTTTTGTGAAGGTAAACAAGGCTGACAGGGGCACCATTCCAGCATAATGGGTAGTTTCAACCACTCAGAGAGAGGTCATTTTCATGGAGAATGTTCACCTTCACTCGATCGCGAGACTTATTATTTGTTAAGTGAATCGTATCATTTGCAATTTCAGCCTCGGGAAGCACAAGGCTACGAGCACTCATTTTAATATTTGCGCCATCGATTGTCAAAAATAACAAACCTTATTGAATGATTGTCTCGCTATTTCGTACATGTTAACTCGTTATTGGGCTAGCTCATTTATTATAGTGTGAGCTTCAGCATAGAATATGCAAACGATGTAGAAAGTGAAAAAAAATTAATAAAAAACGGGAAAATAAAAGTATTCTTGGGTATTATTGAAATATGACTCATCCAGAAAGAATCAAGATTGTTCGTGAGTTAGCATCAATGAACTCAGTTATTTCTATGTTTTGGATGAATCATAAAAAACTAAAATTTAAAAATGAGGTTAAACTATGAATCCAATGAAACTACAAATTATGCAGGTGTGTGGGCGCCTAACCAAAGACCCCGAATTAAAGGAGACACCTTCGGGTAAAATAGTGATGGAGTTTACTCTAGCCTATAATACCTACTCAACAACAGACCAGTCAGGTAGTCACACCAATTTTATTACGGTTGAAGCGTGGGAAAAACTTGCCGAAAAGTATATCCTTTTGGTTAAAAAAGGAATGCAAGTGATCGTGAAAGGAGAGCTTGTCCAAAATCGATGGATCAGCAAAGAGGGGAAACCATTATCAAAAATGAAAATTGTTTCTGAAAATATAGAGATTAATGATCTCAAAAGACGCCCTGAATTGGGTGAGGCATCAACGCCTGATGTCCCACTCAAAGTTGCTTAAGTTGATTAAGTGGTTCGCTGAGTCGTTCACAAAGATAATGAACCGTGACTGCTGTTTGTGAACCAAGTTTTATTTCAATTTTTCACACAGCCATCTTTAAGGTTGTGTGAAAAATTGCTAAGTCAATCCTAGACTCAAACAAAAATTAAATTTACATAGGGTTTTTTTCTTAAATGACGCTGGTTAATTTTAAATATTTTTTCCTTTATTTTTTTAGATTTTTTTTCTTGTTGTGCGAAATCAATACTTTTCACTTTCTCTACAATTTCTTCTAAAAGGTTTGTTTTTTTTGATTCAATAAAGTCACCACTACATGTTCCTACGTAGCTAACAGATAAAACCTCCCATGACTGCCTATCAAAGACCACGTTACAAACACCATCTTTAGCAAGACTTTTTCTTTCGTGAAATACAGAAAGATCATAATGAACTTCTCCGTTCTCGACGAAGCCCATTTTGATATCAATAGGAAAGCACTTCACCGATTTTTCACCACTCAAAGAATAAATAAAATCCGTGGTCAGTATTTCTAAACAAGACGGGTCTAAGAATTCACGAAAGCTGTAAAAATGTAAAGCGTCTCCATGAACAGGTATGACTTTATTTGGATTTAATAACGAAATGAGACTTGCAATGTCTCCTCTTCTTCCATGACCACTAACATGCAGAAGTAACGAATCACTATTTAGCCCAACAATTTTTACACCCATCTCTGACAATTTGTTTAATGAACGAAATACATTCTCTTCATTGCCGGGAATAATACTTGCTGAATAGATCAACATATCTCCTTCTCTGACTCTCAGCTTATTCAGTTCATTATGTGCTAATTTATAAAAAGAAGAGCTTGGGTCAGCTTGACAACCTGAGACAATGCACAATATATCTTCTTTTTGATTTTGTGGTAAATCAATCTGTTCAACAGGGATATCAAACTCATTGACCCAAAAGGCCGCTCTCAGATAATTGTTTAGAGATAGCCCGGCTATGCTCAACTTTCTCCCATATTTTTGGCCGATTTTAAATATTGACCTGAGGCGCTCAATATGTGAAGAAAAAACAGTGACAAATATTCTACCTTTGTGAGTTTTAATTACGCGATCAAGGTTTTGAATCACCTGTGATTCCTCAGGGGTGTCTCCCGAACGCAGTGAACCGGTAGAGTCACAAAATAAAAAATCTACGGGAGCAAATTCTTTTATGTCGTTTTGATTGAAGCGTGGTTCAAGACCTCTTATTTTAAAATCACTAGTAAAGTAAATTTTTTTTGAAATCGCTTGAATATGTAGCCCAACAGAAAAAGCTTGTGGTATAGAGTGAGGCATGAAAAAAAAGCAAAGTTCAAACTCTCGAAATTTATATTTTTCATTTTGATTAATAATTTTAAATTTAAAATCACGTATGTCAATTGACCTCTCTGTTAAACGATGTTTTAGCAAAGCATGGGTGAAAGGACTGGTGATGATATACGTTTCCCGAGGCATAAGGCAAGTGAAAGAAGTAAAGGCTCCAATATGGTCTTCATGTCCGTGCGTTAGAACTACGATATCAGGTGGAAAAATTTCTGCTAAATAACGATTGGGAAGTATTTTTTGGATTCCTGGACACTCTTGATTTTCAAAACCAGCACCAACATCAATCCAAATGGTAGTTGCTTGATACGAAAAAATAGAAAAGTTCGCCCCAAAACGACCAATTCCTCCACCAAAGGCACAATAAAACTCTTCAGGCTTTAGTTGAGCTTGAATTAACTCTGATTCACTTTTCATTTGATTCTTGTTTTTATTGTCCTGTTGAGCCAAAGCCACCAAAACCTCTTTCTGATTTTGAAAAGTCCATTGCATTATATTCTTCAAAACTTATTTCATGAATGGGTTCCAACAAAAGCTGAGCAATGGAATCACCATGCTGAATTAAATAGGTCTTATTGCCTAAGTTTATCATGAGAATCATAAGTTCTCCACGATAATCAGAATCAATTGTGCCAGGTGCATTGGGTAACATAATACCGTGTTGCAGTGCTAAGCCAGATCGAGGACGCACCGAGATAAAATACCCTGAGGGAATCTCAAAAGAAAGCCCCGTCGGCACTCTCACCCTTTTTGTCGGCTCTATTTTGACGGGTTGATTTAGGCAGGCACAAACATCATAGGCGGCTGCTCCCTCGGTTTTTTTTTGAGGAATCACAGCCCCTCCCCTTAACTTGGCTATTTTAACGGATGTCATTCTAACAGAAAACAAGAGAAATGCCGATACCTAGAGTATGGCAACTCAAAATTTCTTCAAGAAGCTGGGTATTCCTCTCCTTTACACCGTGTCTATCTATTTTTATTTCTCTTGTAGTGGAAACTACCAAAACAATTTTTCATTTCACGTTCTTGATGAGTCAGAACTTAGTGATATCGAACAAAAATGGTATTCACCTAAAAAGTTTTACAGACGAAAAAATCCCGTTATCTTTTATGAGAATGAAAAAATCTGGTATTGTTATCAAGTCAATAGCCCCTCGTACCAAACTCCTTATACGGTTTCACTCTCGCAAAAAAGTCATGGCTGGCTTGAAGTAGAAGTAGAGCTTAAAAAACTGCACCTAGACACGAATACTTTCACGGGAGAACTTGGCAGCCTACGCAAAGGTAGTTATTTGTTGCGGGTTTTTTCTGAATGGGAGCTCCTGCATAAAATTCAATTTGATGTTTTCCCAATTGATGAACAAATTGCTATTGATTATGATAGCTTAGATATCATTCAAAGTGAAGAAGCCGAAGATGATATTATTTTCTACTCAGAGTAACTGCTTCAAAATATGTCTGTAACGAGGGCGGTGTCGCTTGAGTCATTCCCGATTTGATTAGTATTCCCGCATGGATTCTCTCAGATTTTTTACATATACTTTGAATAAATCGGGGTGCTTGATTCACTAACTTTTCTGTTAGGCGTTCTTTTTCTTGACTCGATAAGTGTTTTGCATAAATAGACAGTATATTGATAATGTCTTTTTTCTCGGGATAAGGGAACTTGATGATTGTTTCAAAACGAGAAAGTAGGGCTTGATCAAGATCATCTTTTCGGTTGGTAGCTCCTATTGTAAGGCAATTTAGGCGACTTTCGATTCCATCAATCTTTCTCAGGAGTACCGAGAGAAGCCTTCTTGTTGCTTCAAACAATTTTTCATTTCGAGAAGGAGCCAATGAGTCAATCTCATCTAAAAATAATATAATTTTCTTCCCTTGATCAGATAAATGAAATGCTAAGTCAAAAATAAGCGCAAGGCGTTTACTCGACTCGCCGTAATAAGCCGACATAATACTTTCAAGAGGAACATATATGAGAGGAAGACCGGCTTCTTTTGCCACAATTCTTGCCATCGTTGTCTTGCCCACTCCAGGAGGACCGTCAAATAAAACAGCTTTGGAAGCACTCGAGTCGCCAGATTTACGCGTCATCTGGGCAATTTGATGAATCATATCAGCATTTTGCAAAGGGAGTAGTATCGCCTCTCTTATCTGCTCTTTGATTTTTCCGTAACCACCAATATCTTCAAAAGAAAGATCCTCATCGCTCGGTTCATAAACTCGACAACCCGCCTCTTTCAGGCTTTCCATTGGGTTTGCTGATCTCTTTTTTCTTAAAAAATATTTAATTAGTTCAATGATTAGACTCAATTCAGAATGATCAATTGCTTTCTTTTTACTCAGCTCTAGTGATTTTTCACCGTAAATTCTACTAAGGCGAATCTTAAAATTACTGAGGATACCCTCAGTCGAAAATAAATTTTTATTAAGAGTTTGCAAAGATAGATAGCCATCTTCAAAGGTGTGAATTCGCCAATTTTCGATGTGTCTCTTCGCAAGTAAGATTACCTTCAGAAAAGAAGAATCATCAAGACTATCCACTGTAAACTTTAATTGAAATTCTCCTTTTTCATATGAAACTTTTATCTGCTCAAAACTCTCGCCTAATAATTTAATTTGCTTTTCAACTTCATTCTTAACGTCAAGATAACTCAATTCAGATTCTACTTTCATGCTTGAATCCATTTTTTTAAGTATCGTCCTGTTAAGGATTCTGACTTTTCACAAATATCTTCGGGAGTACCCTCTCCTACAATATAGCCTCCTCCAGCTCCACCACATGGGCCTAGATCAATAATCCAATCAGAGGTCTTAATGACATCCATATTATGCTCAATTACAATCACCGTATTTTTCTTGTCGACAAAATGGTGCAATACCTCAAGAAGTTGTCGAACATCTTCAAAGTGGAGACCTGTTGTTGGTTCATCTAAAATATAGAGAGTTTTTCCCGTTGCACGTTTCGAAAGTTCCTTGGCGAGCTTGATTCTTTGTGCTTCTCCTCCCGAAAGTGTTGTTGCGGGTTGACCTAATTTCACATAATCCAAGCCTACCTGTGATAGGGCCTTAAGCTTTTGGTGTACTTTCGGTATCGCATCAAAAAAGCCGAGTGCCTCCTCAATCGACATTTCCAAAACATCATATATATTTTTACCTTTGTAGCGAACTTCTAGTGTCTCTTGATTGTAACGTTTGCCCTTGCAAACCTCACAAGTAATGTAAACATCAGATAAAAAGTGCATTTCAATTTTTTTCACACCATCACCCTCACAGGCATCACACCTACCTCCAACCACGTTAAAAGAAAAACGACCGGGCTGATACCCCCTCATTTGTGAGGCAGGTAACTTAGAAAAAATATCCCGGATGGGAGCAAAAGCGTCGGTATAAGTAGCTGGGTTTGAGCGGGGAGTGCGACCAATTGGACTCTGATCAATATTGATTACTTTATCAACATGTTCCAAACCAATAATTTTCTTATGAGCCCCTGGCAAAATATGACTACCCCAAAAGTGTACTTGGGTGATCTTATACAAAACCTCATTGATGAGGGTACTCTTGCCACTCCCCGAAAGACCAGTGACGCATATAAATTTTTCCAATGGAAATGTCACATTAATATTCTTCAAATTATTTTCTTTTACCCCTGTGATACGAATGTCCTTTGATGTTCCAAAGCGCCTTTTGGGAGGTACCTCTATTCTTTTCTTGCCTGAGAGATAAAGTCCAGTCGAAGATTTCGCGTTCACTAAAAGAGAGGAGTAGTCTCCGTTATGAATCACCTCGCCACCATGCACTCCTGCCCCTGGGCCAATGTCAACAATATGGTCGGCATGTTGGATTGTCTCTTCGTCGTGTTCAACCACAATAATGGTATTACCTAAATTGCGAAGGCTTTGAAGTGTTTGAATTAGTTTTGAATTATCACTTTGATGCAAACCAATGGACGGTTCATCCAATACATAAAGAACCCCCATAAGTGCTGAACCAATCTGTGTGGCTAGGCGAATCCTTTGAGCTTCTCCACCAGAAAGAGTACCTGCGGTTCGATCCATAGTTAGGTAACCAACGCCAACATCCGTCAAAAAATTAAGCCGACTTTGTATTTCTTTCAAGGCTTGCTGGGCAATAACTCTTTGTGTCTTCGTCATTTTTAGTGAATCAAAGAAATCCAGAGTATCGTAGAGACTCATGGCAGTCACATCCGCAATATTTTTTTGATTAATCAAGACACTTAACGCTTTTTTATTAAGTCGCTTCCCAGCACACTCTGAACAAGACATCGTAATCATAAATTGCTCCATTCTTTGTCTCATCGAGTCTGAATTGGTTGTCTGGTATCTTCGGTAAAGATTGGGAATAATTCCTTCAAAACTTCGGGAAAACTCAAAAAACTTTTCTCCTTTCTCCCACTTATAATTGAGTTTTTCATTACTGCCATAGAGTATGGTGTCCTTTATTTTTTGAGGGAGCTTTTTCCACGGTGTCTCCAGAGAAAAATTATATTTTTTTGCAAGTGCTCCAACTGTCGATTTATACCAATATCCATCCCCTGACCAACCAAGACCTTCCGTAATTCCTTCATTTAGACTTTTATTGGGATTCCGAATCATGAGGTTAGGGTGAAATTTGGGAGAAGCACCTAAACCTGAGCAAGCCTTACAAGCACCATCGGGAGAGTTGAAAGAAAAGAGTCGGTGAGTCACCTCTGGGAAAGAAGTATTGCAATCTGGGCAGCTTAATTTTTTCGAGAATAGTTGTTCTTTATACGCATCAGAACCATCGTGATTGTAGAGAATAATCACCTGTTCTTCACCTTTATTCAGAGCTAATTCAAGCGAGTCGGCCAAACGAGATCGAATTTCATTTAAGTTTGTTTTCTTAATAACAAGGCGGTCAATTACAATCTCAATAGAGTGTTTTTGATTTTTTAGAAGCTTAATTTCTTCTTCAAGATTGAAAATGTTCTTATCAATACGCACTCGGGTAAAACCTTCTTTACGAATACGCTCAAATAATTCTTTAAACTCACCTTTTTTACTTTTGACCAAAGGTGCTAATATTTGCAAACGAACTTCTTGTGACTTTGTGCCCAAATCAGCGAAATGTAATATTTTCTCAATAATGCTGTCAATAGGTTGAGCTTCCATAAAATTTTGACAGTTTGGACAATGAGGTTTACCAATTTTTGCAAAAATAAGTCGTAGGTAATCATAAATTTCAGTAACAGTTCCCACCGTTGAGCGGGGATTCCGATGAGTTGTCTTCTGTTCGATCGATATCGCGGGAGAAAGGCCTTCTATTGAGTCAACATCTGGTTTTTCAAGTTGCCCTAAAAATTGCCTTGCATAGGCAGAAAGACTTTCCACGTACCGCCTTTGACCCTCTGCATAGATTGTATCAAAAGCAAGAGAACTTTTTCCACTCCCCGAGATACCTGTGATGACTACAAGTTTTTCACGGGGGATATCCAGATTGATATTTTTTAGGTTGTGCTCTCTTGCACCATTAATACGAATCATAAATATTTTTAGCCTTGCGGAAGGCAGACAAAACAGGCTGTAGAGAATTCATAAATGCTCATTACGGCTTTTATTTTTTATAGAATGTCCTTTCTGGGGCATGAGCCATTTTGTGGGTAAATCTTTTTTTATTTTTCGTAAAACTCATAAGCCACCACCCCAACAGCATTCGATAAAAGGAAGTTATCTTGCATAGCATTTATGTGAACCTCGATGGAACGCTCACTTGTTAAATACTTGTGAATAAAGGCAATTATACTATTTTGCGCTTTCCATATTCATATTATACATGGTTATGGACAAGATTAATACAGATAAAAAGATACAAGCAAGTCAAATAAGCTATTTTAAGCTTTGCGAGCATTTGACCGAGACACTGCACATATAAAAGCGTCTGTATTACTTGGTACTGACAACATGGGTATATGCCACTATACTTGTCAGAGTTTACATGGCGGTTCAATAATCGTAAGAATAAAAATGTTTTCTGGGAATTTATGAGCAGGACTATTTTGTAAAATATATAGACAAAATATATAAGCGCAAAATAGTATAATTGCCTAAATAAAAAATAAAATCCAAATTACTTAGGCAAATCTTCTTTACGAAACCTCTCTACTTATTTTGTCTGGTCATTGGAATCGAGACTTTGACAAGGTTGTTAAGTTCATTGATTCGCTTAGGAAGGAAGGGCTTGAGAGGTTCACAGAAGGAGGGCTCCTCATTTTTGCTGATTTTCTAAAAGGTGGTGATTTTTTATGTCTACACTAGAAACAAGAGAGAAATCAAAGATTAGCATCATTAGACTATCTGCTCTAAAAGATAGAGTTCCAGTCTACGCTTTAGTAGGCAATGTTGATTTGGTCATTATTCGGTATGGCGACGATGTTTCTGTTCTCTACGGCAGATGCTTGCATCGGGGTGCCTTACTTTCTGACGGTTTTGTCGAAGGTGAAAATTTAATTTGTGGGCTCCATCAATGGGATTATTCTTTAAAAACGGGTGTCAGTTCCTACAACAATGAAGAGAAACTCCATAAGTTTAGGTCATTTATTGAAGATGACCAAGTTTGGGTTGATGAAAACGAAATTGTGGCATGGGAAAAGCAAAACCCTCAGCCGTATTCTCGAGACGAATACTTAGGGCCGTATCAAGACATTCACGGTGACCCGCTGGAACCTTACAACAAAGAGATTCAATATTTAGCAACAAAAGGTCTGAGAGAAACGGGTCATCATGGGCCTGTTGCTTCCATGGGCGTTCCTCGTTTTGACCTGCCTCAGTGGAATAATATACAAATTCAGACAGCCCAGCTTGCTAAAAAGCCTCTTCTTGACGAGGAGCAAGTTAAAACAGAACTTTTAATTGGACCAAATGCTAAGAAACCTCTTGAGTTGAGCGTACCACTTTTTGTTTCAGATATGAGTTTTGGTGCCCTCTCTGAAGAGTCTAAAATTGCTTTAGCCCGAGGAGCTCAAATGGTAGGAACGGCAATTTGTTCAGGAGAAGGTGGTATGCTCCCTGAAGAGCAAGTCGAAAATAGCCATTATATGTATGAGCTCGCCTCTGCCCAGTTTGGTTTTTCTTTAGAAAAAATGGCCAAGGTTCAAGCCTTTCATTTCAAAGGGGGGCAAGGTGCTAAGACCGGTACGGGTGGACATTTACCGGGAAACAAAAATAAAGGAAAAATTTCTCAAGTAAGAGAGATACCTGAAGGGACATCCGCCATATCTCCTTCACGATTTAAAGACCTTGATCGACCGCGAGACTTTAGGTATCTTGCTGATAAAGTTAGGGAGAAAACGGGCGGGGTGCCTATTGGCTTCAAGTTGTCAGCAAACCATATTAAAGACAACATAGAGTTTGCCCTTCAAGCAAGTGCTGACTATATTATTCTTGATGGTCGGGGTGGGGGTACGGGTGCGGCTCCTCTTATTTTTCGAGATCATATTTCTATACCGACCATTCCTGCTCTAGCCCAAGCTAGGAGATATTTAGATAGTAAAAAAGCAGGAAGAAATATTACCCTTATTATAACAGGAGGATTAAGAACTCCCGCTGATTTTGTGAAAGCATTGTGCTTAGGAGCCGATGGTGTGGCTCTCTCTAATTCTGCCCTTCAAGCAATTGGTTGTTTGGGAATGCGTGCATGCCACACAAACAATTGTCCTGTGGGTATTGCAACACAAAAACCGGAGCTTAGGGTGAGGCTTGATATTGAAAAATCATCGATGAGATTGAAAACATTTTTCACGGCTTCTGTAGGGCTAATGCAGGTTTTGGCACGGGCTTGCGGACATTCGCATTTAAATCAATTCAATATAGACGATTTGGTAACTTTAAATTCTACGATGTCTGAATTAACGGGCATTGAGTTTGCTGGAGTCCTTTCAAATATTCGAGGGAAACGATCAATTCGATGACTTTACTTCTTCACCCATTCAATGCTATTTTCAATTTTGGGTTTATAAACTTAAAAAAGGTCTGAGAGAGGAGACGTAGAATGGGCAAAGATTTGAAATGGCTTCGTGTTGCCGACAAAACCAGCTTACCAGAGGGACGAGTTAAGACAGTTAGTGCGGGGCATAAAAGTCTGTGTCTGTCCCACTACAAAGGTCAGTATTCTGCATTAGATAATCGATGCCCCCATCAAGGTGGTCCACTAGGAGAAGGCTCTATTGAAAATGGTATGTTACGATGTCCTTGGCACGGTTGGGATTTTGACCCAATCACTGGGAAGTCACCTGGTGGTTATGATGATGGTGTGGATACCTTTCCCGTAGAAGAAAGGGTTGATGGAATTTATGTGGGTGTTTCTCTCGAAGACGCACATGTTCGTAGCGTATCTGATGTAATGGCAGAAACTATGGTGAACTGGGGGATTAAAGACCTCTTTGGCATGGTTGGTCACTCTTGTTTGGGCTTGGCTGATGCCATGCGCAGACAAGAAGAAGCGGGCAAAATTCGTTTTTTCAGCGTGCGTCATGAGGGAGCTGCTGCCTTTGCGGCCTCCGGTTATGCAAAGCTTACGGGTAGACCTGCTGGTTGTCTCACGATTGCTGGTCCAGGTGCCACGAATTTACTTACGGGTCTTTGGGATGCAAAGGTAGACAGGGCACCTATTTTAGCACTCACGGGTCAAGTAAATACACAGGTGGTCGGACCAGGTGCTTTTCAAGAACTTGACTTAGGTGCTGCTTTTAGTGCCGTTGCTAACTTTTCTCAGCCTGTTCTTAATAATTCAAATCATTCAGAACTCATGAGCTTGGCCGTCAAACGTGCGTTACTCAATCGAGATGTCGCACATCTTATATTTCCTGATGAAGTTCAGACAGTACCTGCCCCTGATCAAAAAGCCGCTTTCCCCAAGGGAAGAATCACTCCTATGGAAATAACTCCCCCCAAAAAGGAACTTGATCGTGCTTTTCGAATTTTAAGTAAGGCGAAGCGTCCTGTAATTATTTGCGGTCATGGAGCACGCTTCCATCGGGAGGAGATCATTCAATTTGCCGAGTCTATAAACGCTCCTGTCATAACTACCTTCAAAGGGAAAGGAATTATATCTGATAAACACCCCTTGGGCTGTGGTGTTTTAGGTCGAAGTGGTACTCCCATTGCGAGCTGGTTTATGAATGAATCTGATGTGCTTATTGTTTTAGGAGCATCTTTTTCTGACCACACGGGTATTACTCCCAAAAAACCAACGATTCAAGTTGATTTTGATGCCAATACCTTGGGTAAAAATCACCCTGTCGATGTTCTCCTCTGGGGAGAGATTGGCGTAACATTAAAAATATTTCAAGAAGAGCTTTATGGAAAAATGAATACGGTCGACCATCGTAAAGAAATTGAAGAAAGATGGAAAATTTGGAGGGACGAAAAGCTAACAAGAGAATCAGAAGGCTTGGGAAACGGAGTCAACTCAGCAAGTATCTTTGCGGCGATGAATCGACATATACCTAAAAATGCTGCTATCTCAGTGGACGTTGGAAACAATACCTACTCCTTTGGACGTTATTTTGAGTGTCAAGATCAGTCAATCATTATGTCGGGCTATTTAGGTTCTATCGGGTTTGGTTTTCCCGCTGCAATGGGTGCATGGGCGGCTGAAGGCGATAAGAGACCTATTGTCGCTGTCACTGGAGACGGAGGGTTTGGTCAATATCTTGGTGAACTTTTGACTGCTGTTCAATACAAAATGAATATTACGCATATTCTTCTGAACAACTCACAAATAGGGAAAATTTCAAAAGAACAACGAGCCGGTCAATTTGATGTTTGGAAGACAACTTTACATAATCCAAACTTTTCTGAGTATGCAAATAATTGTGATGCAATGGGAATTCGTGTTACCGAAAAGTCCCGGCTGGATGATGCGATTCAAGAAGCTCTTGCGTATGAGGGTCCATCAATGGTTGAGGTTATTTCTGACCCTGATTTAATATAGATAGCCTTTATAGACAAATATATTTATTTTTTATGTTAGACGTAAAGTTCATTTATTGACTGGATTTTTCATATTAAATGTGACGTTGATTTATAGAAAAGAGGCCATCAAAATGTGTTTAGAAGGAATGCTTAATATTAAGACAAAAAGAACCATTCTCATTCTATCTCTCAGGAGAGGGAATCATACATTTTTCGAATGATACTATTTCCAGGCTTCTTTTTCACTTCTTTTTTAATTTTGGCTGATTTTTCAGTGATGCTCTGGAAAGATTGTGGTTGATTTGTATTGCTGTCAAAGCAGATAATCGCTGTTGAAACACTGAGTAGAGGAATATTGATCGGGTTTCCCTCTCGGTCCAACCCCCGATAGTAGCCGTTGCTAATTTCTTCTGATGTAAATAAATATTTTGTCTTTTCGGTAAAGTTTCTATAAACTTCTCGAATAATTTTTTCCATTTCCTCAGAGGTCCCTATTAAAAAAAAATCATCGCCACCGAGATGTCCCACAAATAATTCTTCTTTGGAGTAATGTGCCCGCACTTGCATGCAAGCCCTCGCAATGAGTTGAATAGCATCATCACCTGCTTTCACGCCTTTTTCGTCATTGAATGACTTGAAGTTATCCATATCCAAATATGCTAATGAAAATGTTTCTTTGTTCATCGACCGAGACAGATATTCAGACTCCACTATATGTATGTCGGGCAAGCCCGTCAGAGCATTCATATAAATTTTTTTTCGGTTTTGATATAAAATATGTTCAACTTTGTTAACGAATAAATTGGGGATGATTGGTTTCTGTATATAATCATCAATGCCCGAACGAAGAGCTTTTGAATAAACATCATCGGCACCCGATACCATAAGCATAGGTATGAGATGTGAATCATCTCTCTTGTGAATTTCTCGAACGATATCAAAACCAGTGTAGTCGACATGATTCAAGTTAAGGTCAATTAAAATAAGATCTGGTCTCGCTCTCTCTAGGGACTCAAAAAAAGTTTTAGGTTCTTGAAATGATTTGATCGCACCTAGACGAGCTAGCGTTTCAGCCACCAAATTACAAAAATCAGCATCATCATCGATAATAAAAATAGTTTCTTGATGGAGGTTTGATATCTCCATATCAATCAATAATAAAAGTAACTCTACATTTCAATAAACTTTGAATTGACTTTTCATGATCAAAAATTTTTTTTTGGCTTTGGTATGAAATGACACCATTCGTCCTGTGTTTTCCACCCACTCCAAGAGCAACGATATAGAGGGGGTTCTCTCCCGTACGTCTTTTAACTTCTTTTGAGTCAATTGTTTTTGAAAAATTAGCGACTCCTCTTTCTATTCCGAGTTTAGGATGAATATATTCTGCTCCGTAAATCAGTTGACCACCTTGTGAGTATATTTTTGGCAAAAGAGAGGGTTGAAACCCATAGCCACGGACATCAAGAATCAAACCAGAATAAATGATAGGAGCTAATGATTTGTTGAAGGTAGCCTTGGCCTCTTTTACCTGATAGGCTTCACCTACGTATTCACTTGGCCCTAAACCTTTGTAGTGAAAGCTTCCCCAAGGTACGGGCAAAATACTTAGAAAGCCGTTTGAGCCTCTTATTTTAATAAGGATATCTGTAAAAGCATAATTTTTCTTCATCGAAAAATATTGAGAGTCGAATGATTCGAGAAAAATAGCATACTTTCTAGCGAAACTTTCATTTTTCTGTAGAAGGTCTTTCACTCTAGTTTGATCATCCACTAAAAAATCTTCTAATGAGAGGCTTGCTTTACTGATCGTTTGTTCACGAACCCATTGTTTCCAATAGTTTTTATAGCCTATTGGCTCACTTGTATCTAGTTTTATTTTGCTTGATATTTCAATGCGGTACTTTTCCCAATTGGTCTTGAAAATTATGGGTATATCTTTTGCAATTAGTGTAAAGGGGGAGGTGACTACTAGAAAGAGGGTGTAGCAGTTGAGAGCGGCAAAAAATTTCACCCTCAGTCTTTAAATGAATCTAGGGCATCTTCTTGGTTTCTAAATATTTCGAATACAGAACCTAATTTTGTAATTTCAAGAAGATGCTCAACATCCTCGCTAACGCTGCAAAGAGCAAATCTTCCGTATTTCTTTTCAACTTCGCGGAATGTATTGAGAAATATCCCGAGGGCTGCCGAGTTTATAAAAGGCACTTTGCCCATGTCAATGATAATCTTAGGCACCTTATTGGTTTGTAAGTATCTTTCGAGTTGGTCAGCCAAGTCAAACTCCATCCCTGACTTTATTGCACCATCAATTTCAACAAGCCAAATTTCTTTTGCTCCTTTTACTTTGATTTTCATTTAATGATACTAACTTTCACCAATCATGCCATTTTCTAGCATATTGATTAGATTCTCAGCTTTATTATGCATTTCGTCAAGTTCTTGTTTGTCGATCATTTCGTCTTCTTGCCGAGCACGTAATAACTCATCGGTCAAGTTGAGCGCGGTAAGTAATAGTAGTTTAGTCACATCAAGATTAGGCACTTTTTTTCTTAATTCAAAAAACCGACTATCCACGTATTTAGAAATACGAAGCATCTGTTCTGGCTCAACATCTCCTTTCAGAGCGTATTCTTTACCTAGAAGATTAACGTTTATTTTAGAATCAAACTTACCATCCGTAGTTTCCAAAAGCATTCGGTTTAATTTCCTTTGGTGATTTGTTCAATTATTTCTTCATCGTCTTCGTCGTCTTCTTCAACAATTAAGAAATCATCTTCGTCGTCTTCTTCGAAAACACCCAAAACATCAGTATCGTCTTTTGTTTCACCATTATCAGAACCTACTGTGTCAGTATCTTGTTCAGAATCAATCAACGAATCTTCTTTGGTCTCAAAATCTGATTTTTGATTCTTATTTTCATCTTGGTCCACTAGGAAATCAGCTTCATCATCCTCTTCTAAGATGACAAAACTATCATCAGACTCTTCGTCTAAGGTTTCTGAAGATGGGGTAAATCCTTCAATATTATCGGTGATTGGCTCATCTTCAATCAACACTTCTTCTTGTTCTTTACCTTCATCCTGAGTGGGGCCAGTTGATTCAGTAGCAGGTTTAACTTCAGATTCTTTATCGGGGAACGGAGGTGCTTCTAAAATGATGGGACTCTCCAGTATTCTCTGACTACTTTGGCTACTTTGGCTGGTCGAGATGGAACTTGATTTCTTGACATTATCAAGTTTTGCAATAATCTGTAGGATTTTCGTTTCAAGCTCCTGTTCTTTTGATTTTAGTTTACTCAGCTCCTTCGTGGCTTCATGAAGTTGAACGTCTAGTTTGTTTGCCTCTTGGATTTTTTCTTCATTCTGAATTTTTAAATGCTCGTTACTTGACTCTAAACCATCAACTTTTGACTCAAGTTGAACATTTTCTATTCTTAGGTCAGAAATCATCTCTAGAGCTTTGACGATCCTCCCTTCTAGATTTTCAAGCTGTTCCATTGTAATCATAACACTTTTCTCCCTAATCTCTCCAAACTATTGATACAAGCGATCAAATAAATCTAGCGCAACCAAAACGCCCACACTCCGCTTATCGTACGAATCAATTGAAGCATTGAGTAATAAATTAATTTTAATCATCGAATAGAATTAGTTATTAAGTGGATTTTCAAGAATTTGAGCATTGGAGTCTTTGTAATAAAAAAGTGATGATTTTAGACTTGCCCCGATGATTAAATTGGAGAAGCTTACTGTGAAATTATTTTTTTTTGACTTCCATTTTACGCTTTTCAACATTTTATTGGATATACTCATAATAATTTTTTTTTCATTCTCAGATTCTAATGCTGTGAAAATGTAATGTCCAAATTCTTTCTTACCCTCATAATCATCCAAGATGTTGAAAATACCACCACTTGAAAGTGAACTATCCACATCTTGTTTGAAACAAATAAGTTTTGAAGGTGTGCACATCCACAAAAATTTGCCGTCGGTGAGAATCAAACGACCACTTGAAAGTTTAACTCTCAGCTTATTTGGATATTGATAGTATATCTTACCCGAGTTAACTACTCCTGAACCATAGACAAATGTGAGATTGCCTTGAAAGCTAGAATAAAAACCCGGTATCTGAGACTTCAACTTTTCTATATGAGCGTTGCTTTGAGGATAAAGACTTATAAATAGCCCTCCAGCAATTGAGAAAATGAGTAAAAAGAGTTTAACAATATTCAAATTCACCCTCGGTATCTCCTTTAAGATACCGGGCTCTTTTGTAAAGAAGATTTACTTGATGTAAAAAAATAACACTAAGTCAGTGGAGAGCTTGTGCAGGAACTAGGGTCTAGTTCATGGAGAAAGCTCACCCAAGGTAAGAAACCCACAAATTTTACCTGACCAAAAATCTATTTTTTCGTTTGAACACAACGAGAAACACGAGGAAACCTTTGACAACGATCAAGCCCATAAACGTCAGTTATCTCTTTTACCCCGTTCTTGACTTGCTCCATGGTTTTCCAGACGATGACCAGAGGGAAAAAAGCGACCCAAACCTCGTGAAATTGGGTTTCTTTTACTATTTCTCACCTTCAATCTTAGTATCTTCCAAGAGTTACAGGGCTTTTTTCTTTACAGCTACAGCACTCCAAAAAAATAGATTGTATAGACGTGCAAACAGCATGCCTCTTGTTTTAATGTGTGTTATTAAGTCAAAATGATGTGATGCTAGAATATCTAAAGCCAACGGAAACACTAGATGCAGGTGCTAGTTTGAACTCAAAGCGAGGAGTGCATATTCTTGCTGATTTTTATGATTGCTCATCCAACAACCCTTTATTTACTAATGCGTCAATGCTTGAGGATAAATGTAGGAACGCAGTTTATGCAGTGGGTCTCAATGAACTTAGGTATATATTTCATAAGTTTCCTGATTCTGGAGTCACAGGGGTCATTTTGCTTTCTGAATCACATTTTGCTATTCATACGTGGCCAGAAAAGAATTATTTGACGTTAGATATTTTTGTTTGTAATTTATTTTCTGATAACACAGGTAAGGCGAAAAGTCTTTATATCACTTTAGAAGCCCTTTTCCAACCAAAACGTGTTTCGCATCGTGAAATTATAAGAGACTAGCCTTTGTGCATCTTTTTTTGGAGTTCTTTGAGGGAATTCCAAAAGCTCATAAATAATTGTTGTACAGTGTAGGGCTTTACGGATTCATGTGCTGCCCTACCCATCTCTTCAAGGTCATAATCACCCTCTAGAAAGAGGAGGAGGGTTCTTTTGAAGCTTTTGTAATCTCCCCCCTTGAATATTTTTCCATTGAAAGAGTCTTTAATGTAGTCTTTTGGGCCTCCTTTGTCAGACGTTAGAACCGTTGTACCCGAAGCCATTGCTTCTAAAACAACTTTGCCAAACGTCTCACTCGTAGAGGGAGATACACTTAAATCTGCTGAAGCGTATATCTTCTGTAGTGTTTCACCACGTTGTGTACCTAAAAAGTGAATATTTGCTTGTTCTCCATATTGTTCTACATAAGGCTCATATTCAGGACCTTCCCCTACGAGAACAAGAGCGGTCTCTTTATTTGTGTAATCGGTAAAAAATTCTAATAAAAAGTGGATATCTTTAACTTTCGTAATACGGCCAACAAACAAAACATTTTTTTTTTCTGGGTCGATATTGAACTCATCCCAAATTAATCGGTCACGGAACCTTGGGTGAAAACGATCTTGATCGACACCCGCAGGATAATGCCAGACCTTCTCTTTAGGATGTCCTTTATTTAACATAAGTTCATAATAATCATGATTTCTTACAAAGATAAGATCAGCTTGTTTGTGGTATAGCTTCAAAAAAAAAAGAGCTGCCTGATTCTTAAATGATTTTAGAAAACCACCCATCAAAACATCCATGTAAAAATCAACATCTGTGTGATAAATATCTACCCAAGGTAATCGTAAAAAAGAAGCAGAAGCCATTGCAATAGCACCCATAGAAGCCGGTGTATTTGAGACAATCATATTAACTTCATTATTTTTTAGATACTTTATCACAGATAAAAAATTTGGTATGTAAAGATTACTATTCTTGTAAACAGAGTGGGTTGATATCTTTAAAATGGGGGGGAGAACAAAGAAGGGGTTGATCTCTGTGTGATAACACGTAATCGGAAACCAAGGCACTTTTTTCTCTGTAGCCACTGAATGGATTTCAATTGTATCAGTGATGATACCCGAGACTTCATCAAAAATATCGGCAAACCAAGCGACTCGGAGCTCAGGCATCATTCTTTCTAAAGAAGTGAAGCGACTTCATTAAAGCCAAACATAAGGTTCATATTTTGGATTGCCTGACCAGCCGCTCCTTTCACTAAATTATCAAGTGCAGAAATCACTGACAAAACTTGAGAATCTTGGTCATAACAAATTGCAAAATCAAGGAAGTTTGTTTGTTGCACTTTTTTAATTTGTATTAAATCGGGAGTATCGTAGAAACGAATGAAAGGCTCTTTGATTAGTTTGCTTTTTATTTCTTTCTTCATGAATTCAATATCAATATCTTGTGAAAGAGGGATGTACATAGTAGATAATATTCCTCGGAAAATTGGAAGCAAATGGGGAATAAAGCGAATGCAAGCTTTATCACCCAGCCACTTACGAACTTGGTTTTGTATTTCAGAAGCATGTTGATGCTTGTTTGTCTTGTAAGGGTAAAAGTTTTCGGAAATTTGAGAAAACTCCAAAGTCGCCTTTTCTTTACGAGCACCAGCTCCGCTCACACCTGATTTTGCATCAATAATGAACAGATTGATGTGCTCGTTTAGGAAATCCTTCAAAAACCATAAGGGGAGAAGGGTGACTGTTGGATAACAGCCTGGGTTGCCAACTAATTTGCTGGAGGCAATTTCAGAGCGGAATGCTTCCGTTAAGCCGTAACTCGCTTTATTCAACAAATTGGGGGCTGAGTGAACAATTTGGTAGCTCTCTTCAAAATCACTCACATCCTCAAATCTAAAAGAACCTCCAATATCAATCACCTGTATATCATTTTCAAATAAAAGTTCCACCCATTGGAGTGCGACCTGATCAGGTGCTGATATAAAAACAGCATCCAAATGGGTGAGTTCAGAAATATTTCTTGGGTGGTCTTTGAAAATGAGATTAACAGAGGAGCCACCTAACTCAGGGAATATCTCAGAAGTCTTCTGACCTGCATACCGACTTGAAGTAATAAAATCAAGGCACACTGATGGATGCCTCGAAAGAAACTTGATGAGCTCACGGCCAGTAAAGCCACTCGCTCCAATAATTCCGACACGAATTGTATTGGAGGAGGGAGTTGACACCTAAAACGTGAAGGGAATCATTCCATTTTTTTATTGAATGAGTACAATTTTTTTGATAACAACATCTTTGATCGGTTTGTCTTGCTTCTTGGGTACAGAGGCAATCTTCTGAGGCACTTTTCTGCCTTTCAAAAGCTTACCAAAAACAGTATGCTTACCATTTAGATGAGGGTTATCAACTAGATTAATAAAAAATTGGGAGCCATTTGTATTGGGACCACTATTCGCCATGGCAAGTGTGTACTTCTCCATTTTGACGGAATCAAGCTCATTATTGAAGCGATAGCCAATTTTTGTGAGGAGAGCCTCCACGCTCATCTCTTGAATTTGGGCAATTTTTCTGTTAAATCGGTCTTTTCTCTTATCAAAATCAGCACGTGATTCTATGTTCAATTCTTGCATAGCAAGTCTTTGTGCCTCATTTGCGTAGAATTGAACATGCTTCACTCTGGTAACATCAAGATCAAGTGCCTTGGCACTAATTTCATCTTCAAATTTATACCCAGGTCCACCCGTCCCGTTACCCAAGATATCGCCACCCTGAATCATAAAGTTGAGTATTACACGATGAAAAATCAGACCGTTAAAGTAAAACCCTTTTATCTTTTTTTTCTTTTGGGGATGATAGTATGGTTTTTTGCCTGTCGCTAAACCAATGAAATTGGCGACAGTTTTTGGAGCACGGTCAGCGTAAAGTTCTAAAATCATTGACCCCTCAGAAGTCAACATAAATACGAGCGGATTTTTAGGGTTGAGCATGTTTTCTTCAAGAGTCTTGACAGCATCAACCCGAGATGGTGCGGGAGCAAACAGAGTGGCCAACCAAGTACAGCTGGTTATTCCAGCAAGTAAAATAATACTCACCCCTAATTTTAAATTTTTCAAACTTAATCTTTTCATATTGTAACCTCCTTATGTGTTGTCAATGTTGTCCTTATGGTTCGTTTAATCAAACTTCTCTTTCGCTCTCTCTTTGTTCTAAGAAGCAACACGTGCCTTAAAAAACTGCCTGTTCATCCGAGCAATATTTTCGATAGATATCTCTTTGGGACACTCCGCCTCACAGGCGCCGGTATTCGTACATGAACCAAACCTTTCTTTCTCAACAGCGGTAACCATCTCAATCACTCTTTGTTGAGACTCTATGACCCCTTGCGGAAGTAGGGCAAGATGGGATACTTTAGCTGACACGAAGAGGCTAGCCGAAGCATTCTTGCAAGAAGCGACACAAGCACCACAACCAATACATTGTGCTGCCAAAAATGCTTTATCTGAACTCTCTTTGGAAATTGGAATTGCATTTGCATCGGGAGCCGCACCAGTATTTGCGGAAGTATACCCACCCGATTGGAGGATTCGATCAAAAGCAGAACGGTCAACAACTAAATCTTTGACCACAGGGAAAGAATGTGCTCTCCAAGGTTCAATAACGATAGTCTCATCATCTTTAAAATGACGCATATGCAATTGACAGACAGTGGTGCCTTTGAGAGGCCCATGTGCCCGACCATTGATAAAAAAACCACACGATCCACAAATCCCTTCACGACAGTCGTGTTCAAAAGCTATCGGTTCTTCACCCTTAATTACCAAATCATTATTCAAAACATCAAGCATTTCTAGAAAAGACATGTGAGGGTTTGCATCAGAAACATGATAGGTAGCGAAAGCACCATCATCATTTTTATTTTTTTGTCGCCAAACCTCTAGAGTTAGTTTCATAAATTCTTACGTATCCTATTTATAACTTCGCGTAGTTGGTGTCACTTCTTCAAAATCAAGCTCTTCTTTGTTGAGCTTCTCTTTTAGCTCTGTCGAATACGGGTCTTGACCCTCATATTCCCAAGCGGCGACATAGGAATAACCTTCGTCATCCCTTTTGGCTTCATGGTCAGGAGTTTGAAACTCCGATCTAAAATGACCACCACAAGACTCTTCACGATTCAGTGCGTCTTTAGCCATGAGTTCACCCAATTCAAGAAAGTCAGCAACTCGACCAGCCTTCTCCAGTGATTGGTTGAGATCGGAGCCTGAACCTGGTACATTTATATTTTTCCAAAAATCATCTCTTAGTTCTTGTACCTCTCCGATACAGTGTTCCAGACTCTTCTTTTCTCGGGACATTCCACAGTATTCCCACATCGTCTTGCCAAGTTTTTTGTGAATCTCATCGACGGTTTTGCTACCTTTAATCGAAAGAAGTTTTTTAATTCGATCGTACACCTGGGTCTGCACATCCCGAAACACCGTGGAGTTAGTATCAGGCTTATCGTAACTTTCCTCAGCCAAGTAGTCAGCAATCGTATAGGGTATGACAAAGTAACCATCGGCAAGACCCTGCATGAGAGCACTGGCACCAAGACGGTTGGCACCATGGTCAGAAAAGTTACATTCACCCAGAGCAAATAATCCAGGAATTGTCGTCATAAGATTATAGTCAACCCACAGACCGCCCATCACATAATGCACAGCAGGATAAATTCTCATAGGAATTTTATAGGGGTCATCCCCTGTAATTTTTTCATACATGGCAAACAAGTTACCATACTTCTGTTCGATAAGATCGGCACCAAAATGCTCAATTGCATTTTTGAAATCAAGATAGACAGCCATTTTCGTCTCACCGACTCCGTAGCCTTGGTCACACATTTCTTTGGCTGCTCTGGAAGCAACATCCCGAGGTACTAAATTCCCGAAAGAGGGATAACGCCTTTCTAAGTAATAATCACGCTCTTCCTCTGGGATGTCTTTGGGTGAGCGATTGTCGTCTTTCTTTTTGGGGACCCAAACCCTACCATCATTCCGCAGGCTCTCGCTCATCAGGGTGAGCTTTGATTGATAATCGCCTGAAACAGGGATGCAGGTTGGATGAATTTGTGTAAAGCAGGGATTCGCCATAAAAGCTCCTCTTTTGTGTGCCCTCCAACTAGCTGTGGCGTTTGAACCCTTTGCGTTTGTCGAAAGAAAATAAACATTGCCATAACCACCAGAAGCCAAAATGACTGCGTTGCCGGCGAAAGATTTAATTTCACCCGTGATGAGCTCTCTCGCAATAATTCCCTTGGCATGCCCATTAATTAAGACAAGATCAAGCATTTCATGCCTTGGATACATCGTTACTTTACCAGCATGGATTTGTCGGTTTAAAGAACCATAGGCTCCCAAGAGGAGCTGTTGACCAGTTTGACCTTTGGCGTAGAACGTTCTTGATACCTGAGCGCCACCAAAAGAACGATTATCAAGATAACCAGCATAATCACGGGCAAAGGGAACACCCTGAAGAACACATTGATCAATGATATTGACACTTTCTTGGGCCAATCGGTAGACATTTGCCTCACGTGATCGGTAATCGCCCCCTTTTATCGTCTCATAAAAAAGACGATAGATACTATCTCCGTCATTTTGATAATTTTTAGCAGCATTAATACCACCTTGTGCAGCAATGCTGTGAGCTCTACGAGGGCTGTCCTGAAAACAAAAACATTTCACATTATAACCCAACTCAGCCAATGTTGCGGAAGCTGAGGCACCCGCTAGACCACTACCAATAACGATAATATCATATTTTCGTTTATTGGCTGGATTTACGAGATGTAGATCAAATTTATAACTCTCCCACTTCTCTTCAAGGGAACCCTTGGGTATTTTTGAATTCAAAACTTTATTCGCCATCACTATACCATCGCTTCATCAACCAGATTGACAGACAAATTGTACGTAAAAAAACAAAGGGATGGCTGCAAATCCAAAAGGAACCGCCACAGCAAACAGATATCCAATTTTTTTGAGGAGGGGAGTATACTTTTTATGATGGATACCCCACGACTGAAACGCACTTTGAAAACCATGGGAGAGGTGAAAACCCAGAACAATGAGAGAGACAAGGTAAATCCCTACGTAAAGGGGGTCTTGAAAGGCGAGGCGAACTAGTTGATACATATCATGCTCATCATTGAAACGGCTTTCAAAAAAAAAGTTTTTCAAGTGAATAACAAGAAAAATGAGGAGAATGGAACCAGTAAAACCCATGTTTCTTGAAAACCACGAACTATTTTGAGCTGCCTCATTGACCTTATACTTCACTGGCCGAGCTTTCTTGTTTTGTATGGTAAGCATAATTGCCGTAATGATGTGAACAAGAAAAACGATAAGCAAGCCAATTTCGAAAGTTCTGATAATCTTGTTCGTGCTCATGAAATGAGCATAGGCATTGAAGGAAGAACCACCGTCATTAGCAAAAAGTAGCAAATTGCCAGAAAGATGCATGACGAGAAAGATAACCAAAAAGAGGCCGCTACCCCCCATGATATACTTTTTATCGATCGTAGAAAAAAAAATCATTAGCTGTACCCGGTGGGAGGGTCAAAGAAAGAATATACTAGATCAAGTAATTTTTAATAAAATTTTTAAAAAATAAGCAACTACTCAAATAGACTCTCTTTCGTCAAATTAATCTGAGGATAAGGTTATAGAAACCAATTACATACTTCCTGATCTTGACAATAATATGCAATCCAGCTCAAACGTGAATCTTTCCATTCAAAGAGAAGAAGGAAATACTCAAGAAATTGTTGTGAATGAGTTTCTTGAATCGTATAGTTTAAGAAGAAACATGATCCCACGAATCGATTGTATACTCACTCGCCCTTGGTGGCTGTTTAGGAGCCTTCGCTCCTGTGCAGAAGTTAAAAGCGTCTGAGTCGACGCTCACTCTCAGGGTCACCCAAGCTATTTGCGACCGCTAAGGTTACCGTTGCCCGCCGAGCAATGCGGCATACGATGCACAGACCCCCGCCATATCAAGGATGCATCGTTTGACGGCGGGGAGTTGCTGGTCAGTGCCTAGGTCCCACGCGTCGCCCAATAAATTAGGATAGGTGCCACTCGTTGCTTGTAATTCGGCAAGCGTAAGCCCCACAGCACCCGTACCCCCTGCTCTGGAAATCTGGTCGGTGTTCCAATAACTATTCCTGATCGTCAAAGAAGAAGAACCAGCTACACTACCCACCAGACCACCAGAAGAAGAAAGAGAAGAATAAGTAGAAACAGAAACACCACCACTCCCAGAAAAGTAGCTATTCGTGACCATCAAAGAAGAAGAAAACCCCACCAGACCGCCAGAAGAAGTAGTAAATGCAGCAACAGAAGAAGAAATACCACCAGAACCGCTGAAGTAACTATTTGTGATCGTCAAAGAAAAAGCTTCACCCACCAGACCACCAGAATTACAAGTAAAAGAAGAACTCAGAACAGCACCAGTAGAAAAAACAGAAGCAGAAACACCACCCTCACTGCTGAAATAACTATTCGTGATCGTCAAAGAAGAAGAACTAGCTACACTACCCACCAGACCACCAGAAGAAGAAAAAGAATCAGTAGCATTAGCACGAGTAGCCATAGAAAAAACACCACCAGAGATAACCCCCACATTACGAATTGCAGTCGTTCCTCTAGTTCGACCGAATAGGCCTGCGTACTGTCGTAGCCTCCCCGAAATATTCACCCACAAATTAGCGATGGTGTTGCCGTTACCCTCGAAAGTGCCCGTAAACCGGTTTGCATTATCACCCACCGGAACCCATCCGGTATCTTTGCTTACATCAACCACCTTATGCACAACACCCGCAACAGTCTCTGTTTTCGTGTCAATCTTGTCGTTACCGTTTGCATCAAGCAGACCTAAAAGATCAATACTCGCCATGAGCTCGTAGCCGTTGCAACCTGTGTCTGGGCAACCTGCATCGTTACCTGCATCCATTGCCGAGGTTTTATAACTCGTGCCCGCCAGATCATATCGCATGTTGTTTAGCATTGCGGCAGTCCATATTTCAATGAGCCCATCGCCGTCAGAATCGGGCATGTACGGCGTTACCCTTACGTTGACCGTACTCTTCATCATGGCAAATTCAGTGAACTCGGTGTCAGCCGATGCGCCTGTGGTTATGGCATGGGTTATGACATCTCTTATGTCGGCCGTAATCACATCATTTGCATCATTTGCTCTTTTTACGGTAATCGTCTGAGGGCTCGCATAATTAACAGGCGTAAATGTGACCACTGTTGGGGATACCTCAAGCAATGCATTGGTGGAGGTTAGGGTTACCTCTACTGTTTTTTCTGCTGATGGTGGGCGTGACACCGAAATCGTGTAGGTGGCACCCACTGCCCCACTCACGTCGTTGAAGGTGATCTCTGGAGTGTTGAGCCTTACATTGCTTGGTGTTGGCGTTACCATCACGTTGACCGTGCTCTCCATCATGGCAAATTTAGCAAACTCGGTGTCAGTAGTTATGACATGGTTTATGGTACCTGTTATCTCGGTCGTAATAAAATCAGCCGCACCATTTTCTCTTTTTACGGTAATCGTCTGGGGGCTCGCATTAGCAGGCGTAAACGTAACCTTTGTTGGGGATACCTCAAGAAATTCACTAGCGGAGGTTAGGGTTACCTCTATTGTTTTCCCTGCTGATGGTGGGTGTGACGCCGAAACCGTGTAGGTGGCACCCGTTGCCCCACTCACGTCGTTGAAGGTGATGCCTGGAGCACTGAACTTTAAGGTGACCAAAGGAGGGTCGACATCTTTAGCAGAATCGTCGCTTTTACCGCATTGAAATAAAAAGCCCAGGGCGACAAAAACCAATACCCATAGTAATCTTATTGAATGATTGAATGATTGAATGATTGAATGATTGAATGATTGAATGATTGAATGATTGAATGATTGAATGATTGAATGATTGAATGATTGAATGATTGAATGATTGAATGATTGAATGATTGAATGATTGTCTTGTTCTTTATATACATAATAAACCCCTTCTGGGCTAGCTTATTAGCTCACCCAGAGGCACTGTACAGTAACGATGCAGAAGGTCAACAAAAAAGTTAGAGCTGTGCTGGGAGAGAGAAGGATGATAGGAGCTTGTGCAGGAACTAGGATTTTTCAGTGCATTTTATGAGATATTTGCTGCGTCAGTCTCATTTTTCAAATATGTCAAGGAATTTATAGTTTATGCAAGTTGTTCTCGTACCATTTTGCCAAAATTAAATGCTGTAGCTGCGATTTTTACCTCTATTTGAACCTTTTTACTGCCTCTGAGCAAGAATTCTCTGAACTTTTTGGCTTGTTTCAAAATTCCAAAAATGGGTTCAATTTCAGAACCTCGCTTTTTATAGAAAGACTTTGCTTCTTCTGAATTCATCTTCTTGATCATTTCATGTTTTAAAGCAAAACCAGAGTCTACTGACAATTTGCGATAACCTCTGCGTAACTCTTCTTCGCTCGTACAACATTGTTCTCTGGCAGGGCAAATGACACAGTCAGGAGGTTTACCATGATAATGAGTATATTTCTTTTTATTTTTCACAGATTCATTATGAAATTCTAAGGTTTTACCCTCGGGGCAAACCCAAGAATCATCATCCTCGTCATATTTAAACTGATGAGCTTCATAACCTGAATCCTCTTCTCCTTTTCTTTCTTTGGCTACCTGATCAGGTGAAGGTATAAAACCATTGATCCCTTTTGAATCCAGGTATTCCAAACCACTTGAATGAAAGTAACCCGAATCTGCAGAAGCTGTCCGTATACTGGTCCCTGTGTTTGACTCAGCTTTAGAAAGGGTAGGAGCTAATTGCTCTAAATCATTTTCTGAATTAGCTTCAGCAATGTCAGCTGCCAAAATATAGCCTTCTGATGAGGTAACTTGAATGTTGTAGCTTTGAGAAATTTTACCATTCCGTTTCATGAATTTAGCATCTGGATCAGTAAGATTTATTTTAGAATCAGAAGCAGACTCTTGATTCTCTTCCAGACTTTTACTGATTGTAACATACTTTTGAGCTTTCCTAAGCATAACAGAATCATTATCCTCTGCAGCCTGGTCTTCATTTATCAATAATTCTGGCTCGTTAGCATGAGAATTAGTTGTATCTTCTAAAAAGACCTCAACTTCTTTTTCTCCTGTTTTTAGAGCTTCTATATCCTGTGTACCTTCTATAGTTTCTGAAGAATCTTTTTCAACAGATGTAGAAAACTCGGCTGGTTCACTTTGCTTTCCTTCTGCTGTTTTTAATGACTCTCTCTTTGCCTTTTCACTCGCTTTTTGTAAGCGAATAAACTCCTCAATGACCGTATCTACCTCTTCAGGATTAAGCTCATAGCCACTGTTGTCTTTACCATATAGTTTATCTTCCTCAATATCTAATTCTCTACCTGAGCGTAGATACTCTAAGATCTCTTGCTGTATAGCTCTTTTACGTTCCTCTAAATCTGACTTTTTGTATGTTTGATCGTCAGCAGCACTGGCTTTGATTTTAGTTCCATCTACCTTAACATCAGTACCAATATTTTTCTTTTTGTGGGATAGCAAAGATACAGAGTAATTAAAAACTTCGCCAATTTCTTTACCAAAATTAACACGGAATTCAGCAATAGACCGAAACTTTACTTTATGACCACCAACTAAATAACGCATGGCGTCGTTCTCTTCACAGGCTTTTTGTAATTCTCTGCTGCTTCTCCATCCACGATGAAAGCCATAAAAAAGGCATCCCAGCATTATAACCGGATGGTAAGCCCGACCCCCTTCTTTTGAGTACTTAGAAAGAAATGGTTTCATAGGAATTTTATCTAACAAGGCAGCAAAGGCATAAACCTCGTGATTTTCTTCTAAATTGTCTGCTATAGTATGCGAAAACAGCATAACTTGATCTCTATCACTTTTCATAAATCGTTTCATAATAAGATATAATCAAAGAAGAACACAGAAAAGCAAGAAAAATCCTAGTTCCCGCACAGCCTCATAGTACCCCCCTACGACCATCATTAGTTGGTTCAGAATTGGTTCAAATCAAGTTATTTGGTTCAAAAGGCTTGGGTTTACTGGTAGAGCAAGTGAAAGACATTTTCCTAAAAAAGGTGCATCAAAAGGCCGACGTTAAATCATCAAATAAAACAGAGGTTCCTAATGAAGCACCCTTCTCAGGTTATTTGTCTAAACAGGTATTCGGCAGTAATGCGAAATAGTAAAGACAAAAAGTTATACAGAATGCAAATGGTTCATTATGCCAAGAAGCATGGTTTCAAGCCAACAGCCAGAATGTTTAAAACGACTGTAAAAACAGTAAAAAAGTGGTTTCGTAGGTTTGAATCAGAGAAATACGTTGGCTTGGAAGACAAGAGCCACGCTCCACACTACTCACCACATGCAATCACAGACTTTGAAAAGGCTTATGTTTGCTTTCTTAAAAAGAAACGTCGAGGCTTTGGTGCTCAGGAACTGAAGAATGTTTACCAACTAGACTTGAGTGTCAAGGCCATTCGCAGAGCGTGGAGGGAGCAAGCACTCTTGAAAAAAAAGCGTAGAAAACATAAAACGAAGCAAAATTTGCGTGAAATTAAGAAATTATGGGGTTTATTTAAGCAATTTGACGTAGATACGAAGCATTTATACGATATTCCTGAGCTTTGGCCTTATATTCAGGAAAATATTGTACCGAAATATCAATATACCTTCAGAGAAGTTTTTTCTGGCTTACAATTTCTAGCTTTTGCAGATGAGTATAATATGGCATACTCTTGTCTGTTTATGGAGGTAATTTTAGATCATCTTGTAAAATCAGGGGTTGATTTAAAGAAAAATAATACGAGAGGGCAAACAGATAATGGCTCAGAGTTTATTGGTGCTTGGAATAAAAAAGGAGATTCGGAGTTTACAAAAGTATTAGCCAGTTATGGTGTGCCACACCAGACGATCCCTGCTGGAGCGCATACTTGGCAGTCTGATGTTGAAACGACTCATAGATTGATTGAGGATCACCTTTACCTGAATGAAACGTATAATTCAAGAGAAGACTTTCTCAACAAAGCTGGCTCCTATCTATTGATGTTCAATTCAATAAGAAAAAATTCTTACAAAGAGAATAAATCGCCCTGGCAGCTGATCCGAGAGGAAAGCACAACTATTGACAAACAAATATTAAATTTACCACCGTTTCGACTGGACTATTTATTTCAAAAGATGCCAATGGTCGTAGGGGGGTACAATCCTATTCTCCATCCCTAAAGTTAGAGCTGTGCTATATTCTCGCTAGAAAGGCTACCATGGTTTACTCAATTAGAACTTATGAAAACATAATGCTGAACATGTAAGTGAAACTTGCAAACATGATCCCACGAATCGATTGTATACTCACTCGCCCTTGGTGGCTGTTTAGGAGCCTTCGCTCCTGTGCAGAAGTTAAAAGCGTCTGAGTCGACGCTCACTCTCAGGGTCACCCAAGCTATTTGCGACCGCTAAGGTTACCGTTGCCCGTCGAGCAAATCGCCATAGGATGCACAAGTCCCCATCCCCGCCATATCAAGGATGCATAGTTTGACGGCGGGGAGTTGCTGGTCAGTGCCTAAATCCCACGCGTCGCCTAAATCAGGAAAGGTGCCACTCGTTGCTTTGAGTTGGGCGAGTGTAAGCCTCACCGCACCCATGGGCTCACTTGTAGAATTACCCCGCGTTCGCTTGTTGCCCACATTCCGTAAAGTCACACCACCGTCTGTTGATTGGGGTGCGTCGGTGTTCCAATAGCTATTCGTGATCGTCAAAGAAGAAGAAGAAAAACCCACCAGACCACCGGAATAAGAAGAAGAACCAGAAGAAGAAGAAGAAGAAGAAACACCACCACTCCCAGAAAAGTAGCTATTCGTGATCATCAAAATGGCATTAGAAGACCCCACCAAACCACCGGAAAAAGAAAAAGAAGGAAAAGCAGCAGAAGAAGAAGAAACACCACCAATCCCAGAAAAGTAGCTATTCGTGATCGTCAAAGTGGTAGAAGACCCCACCAGACCACCGGAATAAGAAGCAGCAGCAGTAGAAGAAGAAGAAGAAGAAGAAAAAACACCACCACTCCCAGAAAAGTAGCTATTCGTGATCGTTAAAGAAGAAGAAGAAGAAGAAACACCCACCAGACCACCGGAATAAGAATCAGAGGAAGCAGCAGAAGAAGAAACACCACCTTCACCGCTGAAATAACTATTCGTGATCGTCAAAGGAGAAGAAGAAGCAGACCACCCCACCAGACCACCGGAATGAGAAAGCGAACCAGAAGAAGAACCAAAAACGCCACCAGAGATAACTCCTACATTACGTATCTCGGCTGAGCCACCAGTCACACCAAATAAACCCGCATAGACGACGGCATTGCCTGAAGAAGAAATATTCACCCACAAGTTAGCGATGGTGTTGCCGTTACCCTCAAAAGTGCCCGTAAACCGGCTTGCATTACTATTGGTTGAGTTATCACCCACCGGAGACCAGCTGGTGTCTTTTCCTGGGCCTACATCAATCACCGTATGGTCTTTGCCCACAACAGTCTTTGTGGTCATGTCAATTTCACCGTTCGTGTTCGCATCAAGCAGCGGTAATAAATCGATGTTGGCCATGAGCTCGTAGCCGTTGCAACCTGTGTCTGGGCAACCTTCACGGTCACCTGCATCCGTTGCCGAGGTTTTATAACTCGTGCCCGCCAAATCATATCGCATGTTATCTAGCATTGTGGGTCGTGTCATATTTAATCAAAGTTTCTATTTGCGATGAATAATTCTTGTATAGACCACTTATGATTCGTCATTTCTGTAGCCATTGCTGGGGTGATTTGAATTGGTTTTCCTCCCTCATACTCAGCTAGACTTGAATGTGGAAGGCAGAAATTGTAATAATTAGCAACAAAAGAATTATGCCCCTGCATATATTTGAATTTTTTTGAAAAACCCTGACTTTTACGCTCTATTCTATGATTGTGTTGGCGAAGAGTCAAATTATTCCTTTCTACAGCAAAGGTGTTCATCTGATGACTTACTGAAGAGTTTGCAATATATTCATCTAGTAGCTTTTGATCACCAAAGATTAGAGATTTGTCAACTTCCTTACATCTCCCTTTTTCTATTCTCTTAATTATTTGCCCATAACATAGAGATTTGGGTGATTGAAGCTTTCTAGTCATTGAGTCAAATTTACCATAAACTGAAAGAATGGCATCACTATATCCCTCATATCCATCAGAGGTAATCAAGAATTTATCTTCCCTCTTTGGCTTACTTCTTGTTTTTACCTTGGTCAGTAACTTTCTAGCATTCACTGAGGTCCTCTTGCCTGTTATATGCGCTAAAATGAGCTTTTCTACAGGCAATACTGCAGTAAAAGTCCAGATATCCCCTATTTCATCACTTAATCGCTCAGTCTCTGATAGATTGTATTGTTTTTTAAAGACAAAACCCCAATGCTCGTCTAATTGAATTTCATTGAAAGACAGGTTTTTGTATATATTTTTTTTCAACTTTTAGTGAATCTTCACCTGCTGCTTTAACCCAAGCAAGAACTGTATCCTTGCTGATACCAAAGACTCTTCCGGTAGCTCTAATGCCACAGCCCTCAACTGTGTTTTGTAATACCCGAGTAATGGTTTCTTTGCTTTTCTTGCGACGAAAAAAAATAGTGCCTTTATTCTCTGAAAAGCATCTACCACAAGCGGTGCACTTTAAATAGGCTATTTGTTTGTACTTACCAGACATATAAGCAAAGCGCACATTTCCTTCATTTACCTTATGATACTTATGGCAGTCTGTATTTTGACAGCTAAAACCACTTGTATCAAAGGTATATTTTCTTTTGTTCATAATGAGACATAACCTTAATTTAAGAGAGATAAGTCAATTCCTTTTTTAATTGGAAACTTTGATTAAATATGACACGACCCAAAAAAGATGGTGACCACTTCGATGATGCCAACTAATTGAATATTTCTTTTTTTCTATAGAGCTTTCGGGAACATGATCTTGTATATTTTACGTTTCTTAAAATATGCAAGATCATGTTTCTTGTCTAATTTTCACCCTTCGGGCACAGGCGGGGGTTAAACCACATCGCCGTTTTAAAATTTGTGCATTCTCCGAGTGAGCTAAAAAATAAAGCCATTGTACTTGCTTCCATCGACGGTAAATTGACACTGAAGAGAATTATAAAAGACAAACAGCCTCATACTCTCAAGGCAGAAAATCCAAAATATTCGGATGTTGACCTACGTACAGAACAGCACGCAATTTTGGCAAAATCCTTATTATTGATCAGCCAGAAAAGATGAATTGAAAACTAAAGTTCTGGATTGATGCTTTAATCAAATTTAGGCTCATAAGACTTTTTAGAATACAGCATCGCTGTTCCAAGCAATTGTTTATTAGGTAAAAGGAATCCACCGTCTCCCTCATACCTTTTTAATTTATATTTCTTACCAACAACTAAAGCAGCTTTTTCTTCTGTTTGAATTAGTGTATTCGTGGGTAAATAATTAGTTTTTAGTTTTGTCTTTGCTTTTTCTCTGAGTTTTCTTTTTAGATTCAGATAACTCATCGTAATCTCTAAGTCTAAATCACTATTTACATCGCTGCTACATTCGAATTGTGACCAAACCGAATTAAGCAATTCGCCTGACCATCCTTTACCATCAGGTGAATAGTCAAGACTACAGTTATTATAATCGACAACTTCGGGTTCCTTAACTGCCTCATTGTGAACAGAAACTACGTTGTAATCTTCTTCTTTTTTAAAATCTAAGGCTGCTTTTATAATTGTATGAGCCCTTTCGTCAACTGTCTTGCCTTTAGAATAGGTAAAGATTTGAAATCGCTTTCTATCCCCAAAATGATATTTTATAACTTTTAAAATTGTATACTCCTGTGCTTGGTCATGTATTGGCTTATCAGGTGAACATGCAAAAAAGTTGACTAAGGTAAAAAGGATTAAAAAGTAACGCACGCTCCATTGTTTAGACTGCTATCACAAAGTCAAATATTTTATAATTTACCTCTTTCGAGGCTGTGCGGGAAATAGAATTTTAGAGGGAAAATGGTAAAACGTGCTTGATTTCATGCATTTTGAGTCAATTTTTTGCATGCTTTTGGCCTTTTTTGCTCAAAATATGATCAAGAATGATTTCCCGCACAGCCTCAGATATGTAATTGGTTTCTATACATCCGGTCGTGTCATATTTAATTTGGAATGTTGTTTGCGACCGCAATAGAAAATCGTCAAAACCACATTATTGCGTCTGAACGCAAATTGGAAGAATGAAGTTCTCTCGCATAATAACATGCCAATGCTTTTAACCCATAGCTTAAAAACCTATAATAATCACAGATATACAAAAATAGTCTCACTTTACGATACTCCGACTCTCTCCTCTCAAACAGAGGTATCATAAATCGATACTTTTAGTATCACTTTAACCTAAAAACCACCCTAAAAACTAGCTTTTTCGTAAAAAAAAGTAAATTCTAGTCAAGAGTTAACTGCAATATGGTTTAACCCCCTAAAACTGGACAGTCTTTTTCTTATTCTTTTAGATATTTCTCCTCATATTTTTGAGGTGTCACCCATCCTAAAGCTGAATGTGGCTTCATCGTATTATAAAGATGGATAAACCTGAAGATACTTTTTTGAGCTTCTTCAAAGTTTTGATATTCTGATAAATTAATTTCTTTATATTTAATTGTTTTATTCAATGATTCGGCATGAGCGTTTTCATACACATTACCACGACACATGGAAATATTGATTCTACTTTCTTCTAATAGAGCGATATACTCATTTGAGCAATATCTGACGTCAGCATCAGTATGATGGTAGTAATTTTGTAAATCTCCTATTTCTCTTTTAAGCGAAAGAAAGGCTGCTATGACCAGTTGGGTGTTATTTTTATCAGAAATGGCCGCTCCTACGATACGGCGACTCATAAGCCTCATGAGCAAAGCTAAATAGTGGTCTTTCGAATTAATATCAAAATAGGTTATATCGCCAACAATTACCTTGAAGGGATCAGCTTGCACACTTTTAATCAAATTGGGATATTTTCTGAAATTATGCTTAGATTGGGTAGTTTTTGGCTTCAAAAACACCTTTTTAGTGCATAAAAGTCTATTTTCTTTCATAATTCGGTAAACTCGCTTCTTATTTATTGTAAAGCCTCTATCTTTTAGAATTTGCGTCATCGAGATATAACCTACTTGGTTCAATTGATCACTAATTTCATGGATAGATTTTAGAATCGTTGAATCATCTTTCTTCTCCTTCGACTTATAATAATAAGTTGACTTTTCTAGTTTCATAACTCTGCAACTCCTTGTGATCCCAAATTCTGTGCTGAGGCTATTCTTGATAATTTCTCTTTTTGCCTGTATTCTTGAAGAAGTTTTTCCGTTTTTTTTAAAATCTGATTTTCTATCATTAAGTCAGATAAGGCCGATTCTAAATAGGAAATTTTTTTTCTCAATTCTAACTCAACCCCATTTTTATCTTCAAAGCCTTCGGAAACCAGCTGTCGCTTCCATCTCGATAAAGTTGCGACTGAAATCATCTCTCTCTTAGATATTTCTGCCGTGCTAGTCTGACCTGAAATCATCTCCAAAGCCAATCTCTCTTTTGCTTCCTTACTGTATCTTTGTCTTTTAATCATAGTTTTACCTCCTAAATTTAACACAATAAAGTGTCCAGTTTTAGGGGGTTAAACCAATATGAATTATTCTAGTAAAGTTTATGTGTAAAATGATTGTAAGGCTAATTGATTACAAGCTCTTAAAACATTTAGTAATTGATTATTACATTTCCTATTTTTTGACCACTTGCTACATACTGATAGGCTTTTTTAATAGACTTCATTGAATACTTCTTGTCAATAACTGCTTGAAAGGCTTTTTTTTCAAGCAGTTCACTGACAAACTGAATGCTACGCTTACAGCTTATGGGGATGGGAAAGTAAACTCTTTTGTTACGTGTTAATTTTGTAATTAAAGGTAGGTAAAGATTTTCAGCACGATGTCCGAGTCCAGACGAAATGTAGGCTCCTTTATCGAATAACAAATGCTTGCAAATTCCAAAACAGCTCTTGCCTACCGCATCAAAAATGAAGTGATATTTTTCTTTGGTCTCCTTAGTAAAATCTGTTTTCGTATAATCAATTACTTCATCAGCTCCTAGCGATTTCAGTAATTTGATATTTTTTGTGCTTACCACTGCTGTAACAGTGGCTTCATAATACTTTAAAATCTGAACAGCTGCAGACCCAATAGCACCCGTTGCCCCATTTACTAAAACCTTATCACCTTTTTTAATCTTTATGTTATTTATAAAATTATAAGCATAATGAGCTCCTTCAGCACATGCTACTACTTGTTCATAGGCAATCTTGTTTGGGATTTTTACCACAGCTTTATTCTCTCGTAAAGTCATATACTGTGCTTGAGAGCTAAGCCCCTCATCATTCAACCCCCAAACCTTATCTCCTTTTTGAAATAAAGTGACTTTTTTTCCAACAGCTTCAATTTGACCGGCAAAATCAGTGCCTAAAATGAAAGAACGTGGCTTCGTTAAGCCTGTAAAAAATCTAACCGCAAAAGGCTTTCCTGTTAGAATTGCACAGTCAGTCCTGTTGACCGTCGTTGCATGCACCCTGATTAAAATCTCATCATTTTTTTGTTTTGGTTTCTCAACCACTTCAATCTTTAAAACATCTGATGAACCATACTTTGTTCTCGTGACTGCTTCCATTTTGTTAAAATGGTTGTCTTCTTTTTTGGAAATCATGTTGTAAGTTGTCTTAGTTATAGAAAATACAGGTCTTTTTATTTGCTATAGGTGATTAACCCTCATACCCTCTTCAATAGTCCAGATTTTTCAAACACTCTCTAACTTCAACGTCTTGAAATAATCAGCTTTATCTCGTATGCTCTTAAACCAGCTTTTAATAATTTTTTCATCAGGTTGCCATGTGCTAAAATGCCATTTTTCCAAGAATTCGACAAGTTCAGAAATAAACGAGTCGTTCCTTTGATTATTTTCTAATAATTCGAGACAATAGCGAAGCGACATGTCTTTTTGTAAAACAATATTGATGGATGAAAGATAATAGTTCAGAATTTCTTTAATGAGGCTTTGCCAAACATCAGGCACTCGCGAAAGACTTTGCCAAAGATAGGGAGGTTCTTCTTTTTCTTGTTGCGACGATGAGCTTAACTTTGGAGCCATTTTCGTAATAAGCTTATAAATTAAAAAAGCAAGAAGTAATATAAGAAAAAAGAGTAAAGTCTCCCAAAGCGGAAAATTCATAACAGTATTTAACCAATTATGTCCCAAAAGAGAACCAGTATTTCTACGCAATATTTCTTGCAAAAAGTTTGATACTTTCTTAAGACCTCGCTCAAGAAATGATCGGCTAAAGTTTGTAAGTTCTGATTCGTGTTTAGATAAGTATTTAGTGTATTCAGACCGTTCAATAATTTTTCGCACAATCTCTCGATCATTTTTTTTGCTACTTTCCGTCAGAAGGGTTTCTGTTTCCTGAGAGAACAAAAGGGAGCTACCCCCAAAAGAGAAAATGAGAAATAAGAGAAAAAAAAACTCCCTTGCCGAGTTAGCAGGTAATAACACAATCTTTGTGAATAACAAAAACTTTCGTGAATAATGTCCTAGAAGAACACTTCCACTCACTCCAACAAACTCATCATACCATGGTCATGTAAAAATCCGTAAAGTCAATCGAAAATTTTGTGAAAATTGGGAGAGAGAAGGATGATAGTACCCCCCTACGACCATCATTAGTTGGTTCAGAATTGGTTCAAATCAAGTTATTTGGTTCAAAAGGCTTGGGTTTACTGGTAGAGCAAGTGAAAGACATTTTCCTAAAAAAGGTGCATCAAAAGGCCGACGTTAAATCATCAAATAAAACAGAGGTTCCTAATGAAGCACCCTTCTCAGGTTATTTGTCTAAACAGGTATTCGGCAGTAATGCGAAATAGTAAAGACAAAAAGTTATACAGAATGCAAATGGTTCATTATGCCAAGAAGCATGGTTTCAAGCCAACAGCCAGAATGTTTAAAACGACTGTAAAAACAGTAAAAAAGTGGTTTCGTAGGTTTGAATCAGAGAAATACGTTGGCTTGGAAGACAAGAGCCACGCTCCACACTACTCACCACATGCAATCACAGACTTTGAAAAGGCTTATGTTTGCTTTCTTAAAAAGAAACGTCGAGGCTTTGGTGCTCAGGAACTGAAGAATGTTTACCAACTAGACTTGAGTGTCAAGGCCATTCGCAGAGCGTGGAGGGAGCAAGCACTCTTGAAAAAAAAGCGTAGAAAACATAAAACGAAGCAAAATTTGCGTGAAATTAAGAAATTATGGGGTTTATTTAAGCAATTTGACGTAGATACGAAGCATTTATACGATATTCCTGAGCTTTGGCCTTATATTCAGGAAAATATTGTACCGAAATATCAATATACCTTCAGAGAAGTTTTTTCTGGCTTACAATTTCTAGCTTTTGCAGATGAGTATAATATGGCATACTCTTGTCTGTTTATGGAGGTAATTTTAGATCATCTTGTAAAATCAGGGGTTGATTTAAAGAAAAATAATACGAGAGGGCAAACAGATAATGGCTCAGAGTTTATTGGTGCTTGGAATAAAAAAGGAGATTCGGAGTTTACAAAAGTATTAGCCAGTTATGGTGTGCCACACCAGACGATCCCTGCTGGAGCGCATACTTGGCAGTCTGATGTTGAAACGACTCATAGATTGATTGAGGATCACCTTTACCTGAATGAAACGTATAATTCAAGAGAAGACTTTCTCAACAAAGCTGGCTCCTATCTATTGATGTTCAATTCAATAAGAAAAAATTCTTACAAAGAGAATAAATCGCCCTGGCAGCTGATCCGAGAGGAAAGCACAACTATTGACAAACAAATATTAAATTTACCACCGTTTCGACTGGACTATTTATTTCAAAAGATGCCAATGGTCGTAGGGGGGTACAATCCTATTCTCCATCCCTAAATTTTGTGAAAATTAGGTCGTGTCATATTTAATCAAAGTTTCCAATTAAAAAAGGAATTGACTTATCTCTCTTAAATTAAGGTTATGTCTCATTATGAACAAAAGAAAATATACCTTTGATACAAGTGGTTTTAGCTGTCAAAATACAGACTGCCATAAGTATCATAAGGTAAATGAAGGAAATGTGCGCTTTGCTTATATGTCTGGTAAGTACAAACAAATAGCCTATTTAAAGTGCACCGCTTGTGGTAGATGCTTTTCAGAGAATAAAGGCACTATTTTTTTTCGTCGCAAGAAAAGCAAAGAAACCATTACTCGGGTATTACAAAACACAGTTGAGGGCTGTGGCATTAGAGCTACCGGAAGAGTCTTTGGTATCAGCAAGGATACAGTTCTTGCTTGGGTTAAAGCAGCAGGTGAAGATTCACTAAAAGTTGAAAAAAAATATATACAAAAACCTGTCTTTCAATGAAATTCAATTAGACGAGCATTGGGGTTTTGTCTTTAAAAAACAATACAATCTATCAGAGACTGAGCGATTAAGTGATGAAATAGGGGATATCTGGACTTTTACTGCAGTATTGCCTGTAGAAAAGCTCATTTTAGCGCATATAACAGGCAAGAGGACCTCAGTGAATGCTAGAAAGTTACTGACCAAGGTAAAAACAAGAAGTAAGCCAAAGAGGGAAGATAAATTCTTGATTACCTCTGATGGATATGAGGGATATAGTGATGCCATTCTTTCAGTTTATGGTAAATTTGACTCAATGACTAGAAAGCTTCAATCACCCAAATCTCTATGTTATGGGCAAATAATTAAGAGAATAGAAAAAGGGAGATGTAAGGAAGTTGACAAATCTCTAATCTTTGGTGATCAAAAGCTACTAGATGAATATATTGCAAACTCTTCAGTAAGTCATCAGATGAACACCTTTGCTGTAGAAAGGAATAATTTGACTCTTCGCCAACACAATCATAGAATAGAGCGTAAAAGTCAGGGTTTTTCAAAAAAATTCAAATATATGCAGGGGCATAATTCTTTTGTTGCTAATTATTACAATTTCTGCCTTCCACATTCAAGTCTAGCTGAGTATGAGGGAGGAAAACCAATTCAAATCACCCCAGCAATGGCTACAGAAATGACGAATCATAAGTGGTCTATACAAGAATTATTCATCGCAAATAGAAACTTTGATTAAATATGACACGACCGAAAATTATAGAAACCAATTACATATCTGACAAACCTAAGTCTCTTTTTATTATACCATTCAAGAAACTCATTAGATTTTTTCTTATTTTTTTTTTCTCTGTTAATTCTTTTTTTCTCCGTTAATTCTATATATTGTTAGTTAAGTAAGTGCAAGGTAAGAACAGATAAGCTAGCCCATATAAAGAGTTTTATTGTGTGTGAAAAAAGAAGACGATTCATCTCTACTGTAATTTATATAGTGAAGGGAATTTTGGTCTTAGCGATTTTTGGTTTTTCATTTCGGTGCGATGATCCGCTGGGCTCTCTTCTCGACGACACCAGTATGCGGGCGAGCGTAGACAAGCTTCTTGTTTATGAGGGAGAATTGGCCTCCATTGGTTTTCGTCTTAACGCAAATTTGTTTTCTGATGGAAAGTCAGCAACGCTTACCGCCAATTTAAGATGTAAAGGTCTGAGTAAGTCTGCACAAGCATCTCGCGTCACGATAGACAAAAACACGATTACGTGGACAAATTCTGACTGGGCAGCATGGAAAACATTTGTCTTCGATTCTCCTGATAATCAGACGCAAGAGCCCTCTACAAATTGTGAACTCGTATTAGACCCCCTTGAGTCAAATGACGCTGGTTTTCATGGATTTAACAAGATTAAACCAATTCCTGTTATTGTTCTCGACAATGACGGTGACGCAAATATTAAAGTGAGCTCTCGTGGTCTTGTGCTTCCTGAGGGCGGAAGTGTAAGTTATACGATTCGCTTAACAAATCCGCCTCGTAATCAAGTGGAGGTGAACATTCTTCATAAAAATGACTTCCCTGAGTGGTTTTTGGTTTCCTCAAAACCAACCATTACGGTAGGAGGTGCCTCTGTTACAGTAGGAGGTGCCTCTGTCAACTCTAGCTCTAACCCCCTAAAACTGGACAGTCTTTTTCTTATTCTTTTAGATATTTCTCCTCATATTTTTGAGGTGTCACCCATCCTAAAGCTGAATGTGGCTTCATCGTATTATAAAGATGGATAAACCTGAAGATACTTTTTTGAGCTTCTTCAAAGTTTTGATATTCTGATAAATTAATTTCTTTATATTTAATTGTTTTATTCAATGATTCGGCATGAGCGTTTTCATACACATTACCACGACACATGGAAATATTGATTCTACTTTCTTCTAATAGAGCGATATACTCATTTGAGCAATATCTGACGTCAGCATCAGTATGATGGTAGTAATTTTGTAAATCTCCTATTTCTCTTTTAAGCGAAAGAAAGGCTGCTATGACCAGTTGGGTGTTATTTTTATCAGAAATGGCCGCTCCTACGATACGGCGACTCATAAGCCTCATGAGCAAAGCTAAATAGTGGTCTTTCGAATTAATATCAAAATAGGTTATATCGCCAACAATTACCTTGAAGGGATCAGCTTGCACACTTTTAATCAAATTGGGATATTTTCTGAAATTATGCTTAGATTGGGTAGTTTTTGGCTTCAAAAACACCTTTTTAGTGCATAAAAGTCTATTTTCTTTCATAATTCGGTAAACTCGCTTCTTATTTATTGTAAAGCCTCTATCTTTTAGAATTTGCGTCATCGAGATATAACCTACTTGGTTCAATTGATCACTAATTTCATGGATAGATTTTAGAATCGTTGAATCATCTTTCTTCTCCTTCGACTTATAATAATAAGTTGACTTTTCTAGTTTCATAACTCTGCAACTCCTTGTGATCCCAAATTCTGTGCTGAGGCTATTCTTGATAATTTCTCTTTTTGCCTGTATTCTTGAAGAAGTTTTTCCGTTTTTTTTAAAATCTGATTTTCTATCATTAAGTCAGATAAGGCCGATTCTAAATAGGAAATTTTTTTTCTCAATTCTAACTCAACCCCATTTTTATCTTCAAAGCCTTCGGAAACCAGCTGTCGCTTCCATCTCGATAAAGTTGCGACTGAAATCATCTCTCTCTTAGATATTTCTGCCGTGCTAGTCTGACCTGAAATCATCTCCAAAGCCAATCTCTCTTTTGCTTCCTTACTGTATCTTTGTCTTTTAATCATAGTTTTACCTCCTAAATTTAACACAATAAAGTGTCCAGTTTTAGGGGGTTAAACCATCTCTTACCTTCACAACAGAAAACCATAATCGACCACAAACGGTTACCATCACATACCCCGAAGATATATATGCAAACGGGAATTTTCTATGTACGTTGAAACATACACTCACAACAGACGACCCTGTTTATCAAAATGTCTCGGAAGTGAACTTTCCTGAAGTGGTTCTTACCCTGAGTGATAATGATACACTTAATTTTCAGCCAATTGATAATAACGGTGCTTCCATCTCCTCTATAACAGGAAGAGAAGGCGAGACAACATCTTTTCAAATTAAGCCTTCGGTTACTTTGCACTCAGGAAGCACAATCACACTTGATGTGACCCCCTTGAATACCGACCATATTCAACTTGCTGACTCAAGTCAGAATTATAGCACAAGCCCCGTTCGGCTAACCTTTACAGACAGCAACCCTGTCATCGTCAATGTTAAGTTCATCGACAATTCGGTGCAGACGACAGCGGATCTTCTTGCGACTAAAATTGTGTATTCTGTGGTAACGGACGGTGCAGATGCTCCTGTGATTAACGGAAAATTGTTTTCTCCTAACGGCGGTTTTGCTGAAGCCGGTGGTACATTAGACATCATGATTATAGATAATATTGCTGACGCTGACCGTGACGGTCTGATTGAAGTATGGAATGCCACAATGCTAGACAACATGCGATATGATTTGGCAGGCACAAGTTATAAAACCTCGGCAACAGATCCAGGTGATTCCTCTGGTTGCCCAGCAGGTGGTTGTAACGGCTACGAGCTTACGGCGAATATTGATCTTTTAGACTTGCTTGATGCGAACAGGAGCGGCGAAATTGACAAGACCACGGTGACTTTTGCGAGCAAAGACCATACGGTGATTGATGTAAACAAAGATACCAGCTGGTCTCCGGTAGGTGACAACTCAACCAATAGTAATGCAAGCCGGTTTACGGGCACTTTCGAGGGTAACGGCCGCACCATCGCTAACTTGTGGGTGAATATTTCTTCTTCAGGTGATGCCTATGCAGGTTTATTTGGTCAGACTGATGGCTCAGCCGAGATACGCAATGTGGGGGTTATCTCTGGTGGCGTTTCTGCTTCTCCTTTTGCTTCTTATTCCGGTGGTCTGGTGGGGCGTTCTTTTTCTTCCTTGACGATCACGAATAGCTACTTTTCTGGGAGTGGTGATGTTTCTTCTTCTGCCATTAATGATTCTACTACTACTGAATCTTATTCTGGTGGTCTGGTGGGGAGTGTTTCTTCTGCTGCTTCTTTGACGATCACAAATAGCTACTTTTCTGGGAGTGGTGGTGTTTCTGCTTCTTCTGCTTCTTCTGCTTCTTCTGCTTCTTTTTCTTATTCCGGTGGTCTGGTGGGGCGTTCTTTTTCTTCCTTGACGATCACGAATAGCTACTTTTCTGGGAGTGGTGGTGTTTCTGCTTCTGCTTCTGCTTCTGCTTCTTCTTCTTCTGGTTCTAATTCTTATTCCGGTGGTCTGGTGGGTCTGGGTAATTTTTCTTCTTCTTTGACGATCACGAACAGCTACTTTTCTGGGAGTGGTGGTGTTTCTGCTTCTTCTTCGATTTCTTATTCCGGTGGTCTGCTGGGGCGTTCTTTTTCTTCTTTGACGATTACGAATAGCTACTTTTCTGGGAGTGGTGGTGTTTCTGCTTCTTCTTCTGGTGCGCTTTCTTATTCCGGTGGTCTGGTGGGGGGTTCTTCTAATACTCCTGTGATCATGAATAGTTATTGGAACATCGACGCACCTCAATCAGGCGACAAGCGAGCGCAGGGTGATGCTGAGGCCGACCCCATGGGTGCGGTGAGGCTTACGCTCAATCAACTCAAAGCAACCAGTGGCACCTATCCTAATTTATTAGACAACACGTGGGATCTAGGCACCACGACGCAACTACCCGCAGTCAAACGATGCATCCTTGATATGGCGGGAACGGGCTGTGCATCACCAGCTACATATAGCGAGCTACTCGCTGGGCAACGGTAGGTAAAAAATCATAAATCGCATTAGATGCAAAACGTTGAATGCTAAGAAAAAAAACACCTAGATGTTTTGGTTAATAATGCAGGTTATGGTTTGTATGGGTCAGTCATTCTTTTCATGATATAATAACTTCTTTAAATTTGTTGTATAGGCTAGAATGAGAAGAAATAACCTCATAACAACCATATTTCCCACACAGCCTCTTTTAGAGAATGAATTTTCCATTTGGTTTTAGTATTCGACTAACCTTTCATTATACCATTCAAAAAACTCATTAGATTTTTTCTTATTTTTTTTTTTTTCTCTGTTAATTCTTTTTTTCTCCGTTAATTCTATATATTGTTAGTTAAGTAAGTGCAAGGTAAGAACAGATAAGCTAGCCCATATAAAGAGTTTTATTGTGTGTGAAAAAAGAAGACGATTCATCTCTATTGTAATTTTTATAGTTAGGGGAATTTTGGTCTTAGCGATTTTTGGTTTTTCATTTCGGTGCGATGATCCGTTGGGCTTTCTTCTCGACGACACCAGTATGCGGGCGAGCGTAGACAAGCTTCTTGTTTACGAGGGAAAATTGGCTTCCATTGGCTTTCGTCTTAACTCAAGTTTGTTTTCTGATGGAAAGTCAGCAACGCTTACCGCCAATTTAAGATGTAAAGGTCTGAGTAAGTCTGCACAAGCATCTCGCGTCACGATGGACAAAAACACGATTACGTGGACAAATTCTGACTGGGCAGCATGGAAAACATTTGTCTTCGATGCTCCTGATAATGAGAGGCAAGAGCCCTCTACAAATTGTGAACTCGTATTAGACCCCCTTGAGTCAAATGACGCTGGTTTTCATGGATTTAACAAGATTAAACCAATTCCTGTTATTGTTCTCGACAATGACGGTGACGCAAATATTAAAGTGAGCTCTCGTAGTCTTGTGCTTCCCGAGGGCAGAAGTGTAAGTTATACGATTCGCTTAACAAATCGGCCTCATAATCAAGTGGAGGTGAACATTCTTCATAAAAATAACTTCCCTGAGTGGTTTTTGGTTTCCTCAAAACCAACCATTACAGTAGGAGGTGCCTATGTTAGCTCTCTTACCTTCACAACAGAAAATCATAATCGACCACAGACGGTTACCATCACATACCCCGAAGATATATATGCAAACGGGAATTTTCTATGTACGTTGAAACATACACTCACAACAGACGACCCTGTTTATCAAAATGTCTCGGAAGTGAACTTTCCTGAAGTGGTTCTTACCCTGAGTGATAATGATACACTTAATTTTCAGCCAATTGATAATAACGGTGCTTCCATCTCCTCTTTAACAGGAAGAGAAGGCGAGACAACATCTTTTCAAATCAAGCCTCCGGTTACTTTGCACTCAGGAAGCACAATCACACTTGATGTGACCCCCATGAGCCCCGACCGTATTCAACTTGCTGACTCAAGTCAGAATTATAGCACAAGCCCCGTTCGGCTAACCTTTACGGACAGCAACCCTGTCATCGTCAATGTTAAGTTCATCGACGATTTGGTGGAGACGACGGCAGATCTTCTTGCGACTAAAATTGTGTATTCTGTGGTAACGGACGGTGCAGATGCTCCTGTGATTAACGGAAAATTGTTTTCTCCTAACGGCGGTTTTGCTGAAGCCGGTGGTACATTAGACATCATGATTATAGATAATATTGCTGACGATGACCGTGACGGTCTGATTGACATCTCCACTGCTACAATGCTAGACAACATGCGATATGATTTGGCGGGCACGAGTTATAAAACCTCGGCAACAGATCCAGGTGATTCCTCTGGTTGCCCAGCAGGTGGTTGTAACGGCTACGAGCTTACGGCAAATATTGATCTTTTAAACCTGCTTGATACGAATGGTAACGGCCAAATTGACAAGACCACGGTGACTGTTGCGGATGTTATGCATAGGGTGATTGATGTAAGCTCAGGCCAAGATGAAAGTTGGGTTCCGGTGGGTAATAATGCAAACCGGTTTACGGGCACTTTCGAGGGTAACGGTCGCACCATCGCTAACTTGTGGGTGAATATTTCTCCTTCAGGTGATCACCATGCAGGTTTATTTGGTGTAACAGGTGACTCAGTTGCAATTCGTAATGTGGGTGTTGTCTCTGGTGGTGTTTCTGCTTCTGCTACGTTTTCTTATTCCGGTGGTCTGGTGGGTCTCTCTTCTTCTTCTTTGACGATCACAAATAGCTACTTTTCTGGGAATGGTGGTGTTTCTTCTTCTTCTCTTACTGATGATTCTTATTCCGGTGGTCTGGTGGGGCGTTCTTTTTTTCCTTTGACGATCACGAATAGCTACTTTTCTGGGAGTGGTGGTGTTTCTGCTTCTGCTGGTTCGCTTTCTTATTCCGGTGGTCTGGTGGGTCAATCTACTAATTCTTTGACGATCACGAATAGCTACTTTTCTGGGAGTGGTGGTGTTTCTGCTTCTGCTTCTTCGCTTTCTTATTCCGGTGGTCTGGTGGGTTCTTCTTTTTTTTCTTTGACGATCACGAATAGCTACTTTTCTGGGAGTGGTGGTGTATTTTCTTCTGCTTCTGGTTCTTTTTCTTCTTCCGGTGGTCTGGTGGGACGTTCTTCTTCTTCTTTGACGATCACAAATAGCTACTTCTCTGGGAGTGGTGGTGTTTCCTCTTCTGCTTCTGCTTCTTCTGATCTTGTTTCTAGTTCTTATTCCGGTGGTCTGGTGGGTCTCTCTTCTTCTTCTTTGACGATCACAAATAGCTACTTTTCTGGGAGTGGTGGTGTTTCCTCTTCTTCTTCTGGTGCGCTTTCTTATTCCGGTGGTCTGGTGGGGGGTTCTTCTAATACTCCTGTGATCATGAATAGTTATTGGAACATCGACGCACCTCAATCAGGCGACAAGCGAGCGCAGGGTGATGCTGAGGCCGACCCCATGGGTGCGGTGAGGCTTACGCTCAATCAACTCAAAGCAACCAGTGGCACCTATCCTAATTTATTAGACAACACGTGGGATCTAGGCACCACGACGCAACTACCCGCAGTCAAACAATGCACCCTTAATACCGCAATGACGGGCTGTGCATCACCAGCTACGTATAGCGAGCTACTCGCTGGGCAACGTGTTAGCAATTGATCAGAAAGTATTTTGTCTTTACTATTTCTCATTATTTCCGAACACCTGTTTAAACAAGTACACTGGGGGTGGTGGATCATGAGAAACTTCCATGTTGTTTGATCGTCTAAATATTGGACTTTTGATGCACCTTTTTCAGAAAAATACCTTCAATTTTTTATGGTATTTTAAAGATTATCTAAGTTTTAGTAAATATAATTATGTCTTATTCTATTATGCGTCACAGTGGGTTGGAGCTTCCGTATGATTCGTCGTCTTGAATCATTTGAATTAACTCCTGATTTTAACGCTGATGTTTGGACTCGCTCAGTTTATGAAGTGTGAAATAAGTAATTCACAAATCATGTGGAGTTTAGAAAATACCTACCGAAACGATGACTACTACTCTCAGCGTAAGGGAGACATTGGACGGAATGTTATTGTTATCTACAATAAAAACTAAACTTAGAGTGATTTACAAAGCAGTAAAGAAATTTTTTGAAGATTTTGCCTCAGGCTTTGAATATATCATAAAAGAGCAAAACGGTATTCAGAAAGATGGGCAGTAGTTTAGGTAGAATTTTTCGAGTAACTACTTTTGGTGAATCCCATGGAGAAGGACTTGGTTGTGTTATCGAAAATTGTCCCGCAGGAGTAGTGCTTTCCACAGCAGAAATTCAATATGAACTCAATCGAAGAAAACCGGGGCAAAGCAAGGTGACCACTCCCCGTAAAGAAAGTGACGAAGTAAATATTGTATCAGGTATCTTTGAAGGAAGAACAATTGGCAGTCCAATTATGATGCTTGTTTATAATAAAAATGTACATTCGAAAGACTATGAAGACTTCAAAGATACTTTTCGTCCTTCCCATGCTGATTATACCTACCAGATGAAATATGGATATCGTAGTTTTTTGGGGGGTGGGCGCGCCTCGGCGAGAACAACCATCGGAGTTGTGGCAGCGGGTGCTTTAGCGAAGAAAATACTAAAAGAAAAAGCAAAAATTGATTTATGTGGCTACGTTTCTCAAGTTGAGAATGAGAGTTTAAGTCAAGATTTTGCACTCCCTTCTTCGTTAGAACTTTTGAAAAAAGAAATTGAAAAAAACCCTATACGCTGTCCTGACCAATTTTTGGCAAAAAAAATAGAGACCCGCATCCAAAAGATCCGTCAAGAAGGTGATTCACTAGGAGGTATCATTGAGCTTATTATTGAAAACGTGCCCGCAGGATTGGGAGATCCTACTTTTGATCGTCTTGATGCTCTTTTAGCCCACGTTATGTTGTCCATACCAGCAACAAAAGGAGTTGATATTGGCAGTGGATTTCAAGGAGTTTCGATGAAAGGCTCCGAACACAACGATATTTTTTTTAATGATGCTGGTACGATAAAAACAAAAACTAACTTTTCAGGTGGCATTCAAGGAGGCATTAGCAACGGAGAGCCGATTCGATTACGTATTGCTTTTAAACCAACAGCTACGGTCTCAAAAGAGCAAAAGACAGTAAAACAAGATGGAAGCGACACTCTTCTAAAAGTAAAAGGGCGACATGACCCTTGTGTTTTGCCAAGAGCGGTTCCTATTGTGGAAGCTTTGGCCGCTCTCACCTTGGCTGACCAATATCTATTATCTCAGCTTTCTGATTATAGCAAACTCTAAAAGAAATTATTTTCGTTGAATTATACTTTTCAGATACAATGAACTGAAATAAAAAATTGACTGGTTACGTCATTTTGACCGAATGTCCTCTGTTAGTCTTTATTCTTTTTGTATGTACCCGCTCTCTATTTTTATTTTTGCTCTCTACACTGTTGATGTCTTGATGATGCTTTATTTTGGTGTGCACTGCTATATTATGCTATATTTGTATCTTAAAAATGGTAATAGATGCCACTCTGCGGGGATAGGGCTGGAATTGGAAGACACTAAAAAAATGAACGAATACCCGCATATTACTGTCCAATTGCCAATTTTTAATGAATACTATGTGACGGGTCGCCTTATCGACGCTGTTGCTTTACTTGATTACCCCAAAGATAAACTGGAGATACAAGTTTTAGACGATTCCACCGACGAGTGTAAAGGTTTAGCCATAAGAAAGGTAAACCATTACCAGAAACTAGGTTTTGATATTCAACACATTCACAGAACTAACAGAGAAGGGCATAAAGCAGGAGCCCTCAAGATGGGACTAGTAAAAGCTAAAGGCGAATTCATTGCTATTTTTGATGCCGATTTTGTTCCCACTTCTGACTTCTTACAGAAAACGGTTCCGTTCTTCTACACTGATAGAAAAATTGGCATGGTGCAGGCTCGTTGGGGGCATGTGAACGACAATTATTCGCCTCTGACAAAAGCTCAAAGCATCGGGGTTGATGGACATTTCATGATTGAGCAAGTAGCCCGCAATGCTTCTGACCTGTGGATGAATTTTAATGGAACTGCTGGCATATGGCGTAGAGAGTGTATTATTGATGCCGGCAATTGGCACTATGATACCTTAACTGAAGACTTTGATCTTTCATACCGAGCTGAACTAAAAGGTTGGAAGTTCAAATATTTGAGTGATGTTCTTTGTCCTGCAGAGCTTCCAGCTACTGTTACTGCTTTTAAATCTCAACAATTTCGCTGGTGTAAAGGTTCCATCCAAACAGCTGTCAAACTCATTCCCAGAATTTTGAAGTCAAAAGAATCATTGAAAGTGAAAATGGAAGCACTCACACACTTGCTCAATTATTCAGTACACCCACTTATTTACTTAAATATTTTATTGACGATGCCTCTGATGTATGTGCAAGAGATGGTTCTTCAAGTTCCACTGCATTTCATACTTCCAATCATGTTGTTTTTAGGCTTTGCGACAATGGGTCCGTTTGTATTTTACGCAGTTGCACAAAGAAGTTTATATCCCGTCGACTGGAAAAAAAGATTGCGCTTCTTGCCCGTTCTTTCTATGATCGGTTCGGGTATATCTCTGAGTAACACCAGGGCTTGGCTAGAGGGTGTTCTTGGTAAACAATCTTCTTTCGTACGAACGCCTAAGCTTGGGATTACCTCCAGTGAGACAATTCAAACAGTAAAGAAGAAAAGCCGTTATAATCATTCTAAAATTGACCTTATAATAATTTTGGAGTTTTGTACTCTGGTTTATATTATCGGAACAATCTGTTATGCAATTTCCCAAGAAAAATGGTTTTTCATCCCCTACTTGTTGATTTACCTGTCTGGGTTTCTCTATATTAATTTCTTGAGTTTTTCTGATTATTTTAAAATAATGTTTGGATCAAGTCAAGATAAAAAAGAGTTTGAGCAAAGTTCTGCATGAATCCAGTAGCCTTATTAGACAAGCATCATCTGAAGGTCGTTAATCGACGCCAGAACTTTTCGCTTGGTGATAAGGTGTGTGTTTATTATAAAATAAAAGAAGGCAACAAAGAACGCATCCAGAAATATGAGGGTACTGTCATTGCCATCAAAAATAAAGGTGCAGGAAAAAGCTTCACTGTCTATAGAGTCAGTTACGATGTTGGTGTTACAAGAGTTTTTCCTCTCTATGCACCCACAGTCGAAAAAATAGAAATACTAAGAAGTAGTAAGGTACGGCGGGGAAAACTTTATTACCTAAAAGGAAAAACAGGAAAGCAGGCGCGTCTAAAAGAAATTAAGCGGGAACCAAAAATCGACCTGATTTATGAAGCCTCCCAAAAAATAAAGTAGCTCCTTATTTTTGAAGACTCTTCTTTCTTAAAAAGCTACCCTGTTCATCCCAGTGCATATTACGCTTCATTTGATGAAGTAGGAAGAGGTTCACTTTTTGGGCCAGTTGCTGTTGGTGGTGTTTTATTTCCCTCTCAGGCGGTTTGTGAAATTCCACAGCTATCTTGGTATAATCAAGTTAAAGATTCTAAATTATTGGTCGAAATACAGAGAGAGAAGTTGCTTCCAAAAATAGAAGCAGCTTTTGTAACAGGGGTTTCATATGTGTCCAATCGTTATATTGATCGGTTTAATATTAATCTCGCAATTGAAAAAGCTCTCTATAGACTTGTACAGAGATTTAAAAGAATTCTCAAGAAAAAGAAAGATTCACCCAAACTCCAAACTATCTTTTTTGATGGGAACTATTGTTTCAAGTCCTCTGATTGGATTACTCAGGATAGCATGATGCCTCAGATAAAGCATATCGTTAAAGGAGATCAACGTCTATTTACAATCGCCTGTGCCTCAATTGTCGGTAAGGTTTACAGAGATAATTTGATCAAAAAAATAGCTAAAAAATATCCTGACTACCATTTAGAGACTAACAAAGGCTATGGAACAAAAAAACATCGATTAGCAATTCAGGAGCTAGGCATTACTAAACATCATCGTATGAGTTTCTTGAGCAATATAGTTGTTATTTAATCAATCATGGAAGACGGCATGAACCTGATTGGTAAATCAAAATTTTTACTTGTATCTGAGGAGAATCAGGAACGCATTGTTGAGACAGTAAAGTCTTTAATAGAAAGGGAAAGCCTCAATTTTCTAAAACAAATTTTATCTCGACTGCATCCTACAGATATTGCCAAATTATGGCATTTCTTTAATTTGCAAGAAAAGGAGTTTTTGCTCTCTCTTTTGGGAGTAGGGGCTAGCGCTGGCTTGCTTTCAGAATTAGAAGTTAAGCAGCGGTTTGAAATTTTCAAAGAAAAAAATATAGATTGGATTATGCACCGATTGGAAGAATTAGAAACTGATGATGTTGTGGATATCCTAAAGGAGTTGCCCACAAGAAAGGCAAACTTCATTATACGAAAATTTGATAAAGAATATTCAAAGAAAATTAAAACCTTAATTAAGTATCCTGAAGAAACCGCTGGTTCGCTCATGAGTTCTAACTTTTTTGCTGTCAATCAAAATGCTAAAATTAACGATATTATCGAACAGTTTCGTAAAATTGAAGAAAAAGAAGAAGTTAAACATTTACAATTCATCTATGTCGTCAACGGCAATGATCACCTTTTGGGTTATATTGCACTCCGTAAATTAATATTAGAGAAATCAACCCAGACGGCAAAAAATATAATGAAGCCTCTTCCTTTATTGATTACGCCACTGATGGATCAAGAAGAAGTTGCTCGGATTTTTAAAAATCACAATCTAATCTCTCTCCCCGTGGTGGATGATAAAAAAGGTGTTTTATTAGGTAGAATCACTATTGATGATATTGTGGATGTTTTGGAACACGAGGCATCAGAAGATGTATTTAAAATGGTAGGCTTAAACGCAGGTAAAAGTATTACGAATAGTGTTTTTCACTCTTTGAAAAGCCGTTTTCCCTGGATGTTCATAAATTTAGGTGCAACGATCTTATCAGCCTTGGTAATTGCGCATTTCAGACCTACTCTTGAGAAATATATTATTTTGGCCGTTTTTATGCCCATGATTGCTGCGTTGGGTGGTGCTACTGGAAATCAAGTTGTCACTATGATTGTGAGAGGTTTAGCGTTAGGTGAAATTCATTTGAAACAGGCCAAGTCGTTTCTCATTCGAGAGATAGGAACTGTTCTGGTGGGTGGTTCAATGATTGGAATGACCATGGGTATTTTTGCTTACTATTTTTATGACCAAAACAGTATTGAGTTCGCATCTCTTGTCGCAGGAGCGCTCGTCTTCAATATGCTTTGTGCTGCAACGATTGGCACAACGATACCACTTACTCTCAAATTACTTGGCTTTGACCCGGCCGCTGGTTCTTCCATGTTGGTTACGACGTTGACAGATATTGCAGGATTCTATATTTTTTTAGGTTTTGCAAGCATTTTTTTGGTTAACTGATGAATGCCCTTTCCAAAATAAATACTAAACTATCCATCCCCAAGCTATATTTATTTTCCTTTCTATTCTCTTCTTCTCTAGCATTGGCCTGCCGTCAATACCAAATTGCGATGTCTCTTCTTCTATATTCAATTATTGGATATCTCTGCATGAGTCCAAAAAAAAGTAATCGATATTGGGAAATTCAATTTATGAGCCCAAAGCTTCAGGAAAGCTTTATTGTCATTTCTGGTTGTGCTTACATTTTTCTTGTTCTCTTGGTAGGCTACTATAGAACAGATTCCTATGCAAAATTTACTTGGAATTACCATCCTTCTGTATTTTTCATTCTACAAGCTTCTTTTTTCGGACCTTTATTTGAAGAAATTTTTTTCAGAGGGTATATATTTGAAATTTCTTCTCTAGGTTTAAATAACAAAAAACGTCGTGAATATTTGGGTGTTTGCATCAGTTCTTTTCTTTTTGCACTTATACATCTGAGCAATATAAATCTTACTACATTACTTAATGATTTTGCTGTTTTTTCTGTAGCTGGTTTAGTTCTGGGGTTACTCAGATGGTATACGCGCAGTTTGCTCTACTGCATTATTGTGCATATGAGTTTCAACACAACAATGATACTAATTTGAAAAATTAGGTTTTCTTTTTTCGATAAAGGCAGATAAACCTTCATTCGCTTCACCGGTCTCAAATAATTTGCAAAAATGTTCCTTTTCATTCAGAAAACCTTGTTCAAGTTCTGTGTCAAAAGAGGAGTGAACTAAATGCTTAGCTGAAGAAACGGCCAATGGGCCATTAGAGAGAATTTCTTTTATTCTCATTTCGCTTTCCACCAAAAGTTGCTCATGGGGGACGATTTCTTGAGCAATGCCCACACTAAGAGCTTGGGTAGAAGTAATATGGTTCCCAGTGAGTATGAAATATTTTGCATTTCCTTCGCCGAGCATACGTGACAGCCTTTGTGTACCACCGAAGGCAGGAATCACACCCAGACTCACTTCAGGAAGCCCAACCGTCGCCTTATCTGATAAAATACGGATATCACACGACAAGGCAAGCTCTAAACCTCCACCCAAAGCAAAGCCATTGATTGCAGCCAATGTAACAAGATGGGAGTTTTCAATTTTATTCATAATTGCTTGCCCTTTCTCAATAAAATCTTTGGCCTCCTTGGATGAAAATACTTTCATCACAGAGATGTCAGCACCGGCCACAAAAGTCTTACCTGCTCCCGTAAATAAAACAGCACGGCAAGCATCTTCTTCGGCTTGGTCAATCGCATCAGAAAGATTTGATAAAAGAGTTGAAGAAATAGCATTTACCGGAGGAGAGTTGAAAATAATTTTTGCAAACCTACACCTCCTCCGCTCAGACAATGTGCAGTCATGTAATGTATAGTCTAAGAATTTATAATCCACAGGAAAATTATACGTAGAAGAGACCTAGCCCAATCCCATCAGATTTTGATAAAGGACACTAAAGGAATGTGATCGGAAATTTTCAGACCTTCTTCTATTAGAAGATAATGACGACCAAACTGAATGTTATCCGAAAGAAATAGATAATCAATTGTGCGATCTACCGACTTTTCCTTTTTGGGGGTATTAGGGCTATAGGTAAACCACTTGTGCATCTCTTTCCCACTTACTTCTTCCAAAGTGGGTATCATTTGATATTTCTCAACAAGTGGTCTGAGCTCCGTGATTTCTTGATATACTTCTCTGTGGATAGGGCCAAGACCTTCTCTTTGAGTGGAGACCGGAAGCAAATTGAAGTCACCACCAATAATCCAGCGAGCCTTTTGAATCTCTAAACCAGAAACAATATCAAGAATTTTACTCACTTGTTGTTTCATATTGTCAGTACCCTGTGCAAAGGCCGACAAATGAGTGTTCATAACATAAAAATAGCTCTTCTTCTGACCTTCGTAGGGCAAACGAGCTTCAAGAATGCCACGCTTGAGGTAAAATTGTTCTTCTAACCAACTTTTGGGTATTTGTGGTAAACTATGGCGATAAGATTCAATAATTTTATATTTTGAAAATGTGACTAATTTCATACCAACCGAACCCATCACATTGGGATGAGGTACAAAGGCCGATTTCCAGTAGAAGGCTTCAGTTCTGCAAGGATACTTGTTTGGAGGTAATTGCTTCAAAAGCTTGGTCGTTTGATTTTCATAATCAGTACGCGCTGCACCATCATCAACTTCCTGCATCAAAATAATATCAGGGTCTTCTTGCTTAATTAACTCAGCCACCCTTTTCGTTGTGATATTGATATCTTTAGAGGATGGGCGAGAATCTTGACCGCCTGTCTCATCATAGTAGAATACATAGTTTCGACCAGCCATATATTGGACATTCCAACTCATCACCTTGATCTTTTGGTTCCTCTTGAGAAGAGTAGCTTTGGATGTGCAGACAACCTTTTGAGCTTGCATCTCTTCAGGATAAAAATTAATCACACGAATCAGTCCAACCAAAAGAAGACAAGCAGCAATAAAAACAATAAAGATTTTCAAAAATTTCATTTGAGTACTCTTGTTAGATAACGTTTGTTGTAAAGAATATTTTTTAATAACGATGGGAGAGAGAAGGATGATAGTACCCCCCTACGACCATCATTAGTTGGTTCAGAATTGGTTCAAATCAAGTTATTTGGTTCAAAAGGCTTGGGTTTACTGGTAGAGCAAGTGAAAGACATTTTCCTAAAAAAGGTGCATCAAAAGGCCGACGTTAAATCATCAAATAAAACAGAGGTTCCTAATGAAGCACCCTTCTCAGGTTATTTGTCTAAACAGGTATTCGGCAGTAATGCGAAATAGTAAAGACAAAAAGTTATACAGAATGCAAATGGTTCATTATGCCAAGAAGCATGGTTTCAAGCCAACAGCCAGAATGTTTAAAACGACTGTAAAAACAGTAAAAAAGTGGTTTCGTAGGTTTGAATCAGAGAAATACGTTGGCTTGGAAGACAAGAGCCACGCTCCACACTACTCACCACATGCAATCACAGACTTTGAAAAGGCTTATGTTTGCTTTCTTAAAAAGAAACGTCGAGGCTTTGGTGCTCAGGAACTGAAGAATGTTTACCAACTAGACTTGAGTGTCAAGGCCATTCGCAGAGCGTGGAGGGAGCAAGCACTCTTGAAAAAAAAGCGTAGAAAACATAAAACGAAGCAAAATTTGCGTGAAATTAAGAAATTATGGGGTTTATTTAAGCAATTTGACGTAGATACGAAGCATTTATACGATATTCCTGAGCTTTGGCCTTATATTCAGGAAAATATTGTACCGAAATATCAATATACCTTCAGAGAAGTTTTTTCTGGCTTACAATTTCTAGCTTTTGCAGATGAGTATAATATGGCATACTCTTGTCTGTTTATGGAGGTAATTTTAGATCATCTTGTAAAATCAGGGGTTGATTTAAAGAAAAATAATACGAGAGGGCAAACAGATAATGGCTCAGAGTTTATTGGTGCTTGGAATAAAAAAGGAGATTCGGAGTTTACAAAAGTATTAGCCAGTTATGGTGTGCCACACCAGACGATCCCTGCTGGAGCGCATACTTGGCAGTCTGATGTTGAAACGACTCATAGATTGATTGAGGATCACCTTTACCTGAATGAAACGTATAATTCAAGAGAAGACTTTCTCAACAAAGCTGGCTCCTATCTATTGATGTTCAATTCAATAAGAAAAAATTCTTACAAAGAGAATAAATCGCCCTGGCAGCTGATCCGAGAGGAAAGCACAACTATTGACAAACAAATATTAAATTTACCACCGTTTCGACTGGACTATTTATTTCAAAAGATGCCAATGGTCGTAGGGGGGTACAATCCTATTCTCCATCCCTATTTTTTAATAACGATAGAACAAGTAAGAAGGCTTTAAAAAAAACATCTGTTCCGCTTATCTTATTTAAAAATAAAAATGTTCAAATTTAGGGATTGACTTAACAGGGCCAATATTGATTTTTAAAAGACTTTACAAATCAAATTTAAAAATCAATATTAATTCTGCTAAGTTGTGAGGTAAATTTATGGCAAACACAAAGAATAAAACGATAGAAAATAATCTAAGCGTAAACAAATTCATTGAAATGGTTGAAAATCCGCGGCGAAAGAAAGATGCCAAAGAATTAATAAAAATAATGAAAGAGATTACCGGTAAGCCAGCTAAGATGTGGGGTACCTCAATTATTGGTTTTGGCAAATGCCATTATAAATATGATAGTGGTCACGAGGGCGATATGCCTTTAGTAGGGTTTTCACCTCGTAAGGCCAACCTGGTTCTATATATTATGCTTGGATTTGGCAATTTCACAAAAGAACTAGAAAAGTTGGGAAAACATAAAATAGGTAAGAGTTGTCTATATGTAAATAGACTAGACAGTCTAGATGAAGAGATTCTGAAAGAATTAATTAAAAGATCGTACGAGCAGACCAAAGCGAAATATAGTGCACAGTAAAAAATGAAAAAAATTATTCAATAAAAAAAATTAGCAAGTCTGACAGGATCAAAATATTTCATAAATTGGGTTGGACAGAATAAAAAACACTGAGGTTTTGCAAATGAAGTTTAAAAAAAACGATTGCTAACCTGTTATACTGGCCCCGGTTTAGGGTGGACATTTTTTTGGTCTTTCTTGTTTAGCTGCCCCTATCCTATTTTCTTTTGCTACTTTACCCTTGGTATATTTAATTTATCTAGTTTCACAATATTTGGGCAAAGTTCATTTTTTTAAAAAAAGAGGTCGTGTCATATTTAATCAAAGTTTCTATTTGCGATGAATAATTCTTGTATAGACCACTTATGATTCGTCATTTCTGTAGCCATTGCTGGGGTGATTTGAATTGGTTTTCCTCCCTCATACTCAGCTAGACTTGAATGTGGAAGGCAGAGATTGTAATAATTAGCAACAAAAGAATTATGCCCCTGCATATATTTGAATTTTTTTGAAAAACCCTGACTTTTACGCTCTATTCTATGATTGTGTTGGCGAAGAGTCAAATTATTCCTTTCTACAGCAAAGGTGTTCATCTGATGACTTACTGAAGAGTTTGCAATATATTCATCTAGTAGCTTTTGATCACCAAAGATTAGAGATTTGTCAACTTCCTTACATCTCCCTTTTTCTATTCTCTTAATTATTTGCCCATAACATAGAGATTTGGGTGATTGAAGCTTTCTAGTCATTGAGTCAAATTTACCATAAACTGAAAGAATGGCATCACTATATCCCTCATATCCATCAGAGGTAATCAAGAATTTATCTTCCCTCTTTGGCTTACTTCTTGTTTTTACCTTGGTCAGTAACTTTCTAGCATTCACTGAGGTCCTCTTGCCTGTTATATGCGCTAAAATGAGCTTTTCTACAGGCAATACTGCAGTAAAAGTCCAGATATCCCCTATTTCATCACTTAATTGCTCAGTCTCTGATAGATTGTATTGTTTTTTAAAGACAAAACCCCAATGCTCGTCTAATTGAATTTCATTGAAAGACAGGTTTTTGTATATATTTTTTTTCAACTTTTAGTGAATCTTCACCTGCTGCTTTAACCCAAGCAAGAACTGTATCCTTGCTGATACCAAAGACTCTTCCGGTAGCTCTAATGCCACAGCCCTCAACTGTGTTTTGTAATACCCGAGTAATGGTTTCTTTGCTTTTCTTGCGACGAAAAAAAATAGTGCCTTTATTCTCTGAAAAGCATCTACCACAAGCGGTGCACTTTAAATAGGCTATTTGTTTGTACTTACCAGACATATAAGCAAAGCGCACATTTCCTTCATTTACCTTATGATACTTATGGCAGTCTGTATTTTGACAGCTAAAACCACTTGTATCAAAGGTATATTTTCTTTTGTTCATAATGAGACATAACCTTAATTTAAGGGAGATAAGTCAATTCCTTTTTTAATTGGAAACTTTGATTAAATATGACACGACCAAAAAGACGGTCAAGAACTATTTGACATGAAAGTACCCCCTAACTAATAAGTTGAACCGGTTCAACTCTATTTTTTGACCGCCCATTTTCGACGGTCTTTTTTGTTTTAGTAGGCCATACTGCTCTGGCACCGTTTCATTAAGCTCCAAATTAATAGCTATAAATTTAAAGACTTAAAAGTAAAATTGTATACAGAGCGTGTGTGCTGCTGAATATGATGTGTAGGGTTTACTTGGGATAGAAAATATAATCTAAGTCTACTATCGTTGAAATTTACCCCCGACTTAGCAAATTAAGAGAATTCAAACCTTATAGTGAATAAAATAATTATGCAGTATCAAGTTAATATAAACAGAAAGATTTTCCACCTTTCTGGAATTTTTATCCCAGGAATTTTCTTCTTCCAAGTTTTTGATTGGTTACCAGTTAACTTGTTTGTTGACAACACTAGATCAATTCTCTTCTACCTCTTGGCCTCAACTAGTATTCTTTTGGTTGTTGTTGAATGTTTGCGTTTTAAATTTCCACTTTTCCAAAAATCTTTTATTGCTGTAGTCGGCCCCCTTCTCAAAAAGAAAGAATATGATGACATTAACGGTAGCATAGGATATATGCTAGGCAATACAATCTTACTTGCCTTTTTTCCTAAAGAAATTGCCATCATTTCAATGCTGTTCTTGCTTTTTGGTGACCCTTTGGCGGCATTTATAGGATCAAGATATGGAAAGATTCCAATATGCCATGGAAGGAGCCTTGAAGGTAGTGTTGCTGGAGCAGTGGTAGGAATTTTTGTTGCTTCTATATTTGTTGCTTTATTGACAATATTTTATGAAGATATGTCTGTATTTTATCTGTGGAGCGAAAACAAAGTTAACTTCAAAATTTTATTGATGTTACTGGTGGGTTCGTTGACCGCTTTCACTTTGGAAGCGATCAGCACCCGAGGTTTACTTGATGATAATTTTTTGATGCCAGTGGGTTCTGCGTTTATTATGTTATTTGTTTGCCAAACACAAAATATGAGAGTAGACTTTTATCCTCTACATGAACTGATCTTTCCTCTCGCAAATTAGCTCAAATGAATGGAGGTATAGAGAATGCTATTTTTTCGAAATCACTTTCACTTTCTGAGCACTACGAACCAACATTAGAACCAATTTTCGCCTTAAAGCCTGCTTTCTCTTTCTCTGATGGAATATTTTCACCGTTGGAAAGAATTATTCACGAAAATAAAGGAATTGACTCAATTACTGTTCATGGTCTCCGTAATAAAGATTTTTATGAATCAGACTTGAAAGAATCAATCAACCAGGAAATAGTAATCACCATCAAAAAGAAAAAAAAATCCATCAAAAAACCAGAAGAGATCATTAATAATTTTGGCATCCAACTAGAAAAAGATATTGATTTTTTGGAACCAGATGCATATTCTCAAAAAAATCTGAAATTTTGCGAGATCAAAGGCGATGTGGAAAAGATATGGATAGACCCTCAAGCTAAAATTTCTAAACTATGTGAGTTTGATACTCGAAAAGGAGATATCGTCATTGAGAAAGGTGTTGAAATTAGCTCATTTTCTACTTTGCGTGGCCCTCTCTACATTGGTGAGGGCTCACAAATGAACCGTGTTAACATCTCCCATTCTAGAATAGGGAAGGTGTGTCGAATCGGTGGTGAAGTTACACATTCCATCATTGGTAACTTCACAAATAAAAATCATGAGGGTTTTCTCGGGCATTCCATTGTTGGAGATTGGGTGAATCTGGGTGCACTTACCACAACGTCAAACCTGAAAAGTAATTATGAAGTCGTTCACCTTGAATATCAGGGCAAAAAATATGATACAGGTGTGCAAAAGTTTGGGAGTATCATTGGAGATTTTTCTAAAACCTCCATCGGTACCATGTTGACAACGGGAAGCATTCTTGATATTGGTTGTCTTCTTTTTGGGAATAGACAACCACAAAAGTATTATCCGCCTTTTTTTTGGGGAGGTGACCAACCAACGATTTATAGACTAGAGCGTTTTATTCGTGATATTCGCCACATCATGGGAAGAAGAAAACAAAGGCCATCAGAATATCTCATTCAACTTATCAGAAAAAAATATGCAACCGTAAATCATCCAGCTGAGAACTGAAGGCGATTATCCAGATAGGCAAAACATACTAGGCAATGTTCCACAGAATACCCAATATTGCTTTTTTAATTTCAGGTAGCGGGAGTAACATGTCCGCCATTATACAAAAAATAAAAGAGAAGCAATTAGAGGCCAACATTAGTCTCGTATTTAGTGATCAACCCAACGCAATTGGGTTGAACGCTGCCAGAAAGCTTGGCTGCGAAATCGTAACATTCTCTGCAAATCAATTCCCTTCAAAAAATAGCTTTGATTCTGCACTTGCCAATATCTTAAAACAAAAAAAAACAGATTTTGTTGTTTGTGCTGGGTATATGCGTATTCTCAAAGCTCCTATGCTTAACGCATTTCAAAAAAAAATTGTGAATATTCATCCATCTCTTTTGCCTGCCTTCCCTGGACTCAAAGCCCAACGGCAAGCTCTGGAATATGGGGTTAAGCTCACGGGTTGCACCGTTCACTTTGTGGATGAGGGTGTCGACACAGGCCTTATTATATCCCAGAGAGTAGTTTCGATTAAGCAAGACGACACCGAGGCATCTCTAACCAAACGGATTTTGGAAGAAGAACATGACCTCTATTGGAAAAGCCTAAAGAAAATTTTATAATTTCGGGCCGACTGGATTCGAACCAGCGACCACACGCCCCCCAGACGTGTGCGCTACCACTGCGCCACGGCCCGTTTTTATTAGTAAATAGTGTGGGCGATGGCAGACTCGAACTGCCGACATCCTGCTTGTAAGGCAGGCGCTCTACCAACTGAGCTAATCGCCCTCTTCTTATTATGTGAGTCAATCAAGATCAACAAGAAAAAGACCTTAGGTGTATGAAACAGGTGTTTTTTGGCTCATGCAACCGAGTTGTTTTTAACAAAAGCGGCTAAACGAGATTTTTTTCGACTTGACTTATTTGAATGTATGATGTTTGTCTTTGTCGCCTTATCGATAAAAGAGCAAAAAGTGCGGTAGTTGACCAACGCATCATCGAATCTTTTCTCAGCAACAGCAAGACGTACTTTTTTCTCTAAAGTTCGAACCATTGACTTTTTCATGCTGTTTAGCACCCTTTTCTTAGCAATTTTTCGTGTTCTCTTTTTAGCCGATTTTATATTCGCCATTGCATCTCACCACCCACCATTCTTGGAATTAAGTACTCGACGTCAAGCGATTTAGCAGAGCAACTCTCATGCAAATGCTTTAAATAGGAATTATTTTGGAATTGTGCTAATTTTTGCCCTGCCTTCAAAAATAACTCCTTCATCCATAAGTAAATTTGCACTAATGATATCCCCATAAACCTTTGCTGTTTTTAGGAGATGCACTGTTTCAGTCGCATAAATATTGCCATCCACACGACCAGATACAATGACAATCTTTGCCTCCACGTTCATCTGGACGTGGCCTTTTTCTCCAATAATCACCTTGGCTTTTGAGATGATCTTGCCATTAAAATAGCCATCTACCCGAAGAGAACCAATCAGAGAAAATTCACCTTTTAAACTAGCTCCCTCTCCTATTAGACTATTGATGGGAGCTTGAAACAACTGTTCTCGATCAATAACAGGCATAACTAAAAGTAAAGAACTGGACTACACATCTGTTAACGCCCACAACCAATGAAGAGAAATAATTAACCTACAAGCAAAGAATTGAATTCACACGAAAAAATCAATTTTGGGGGGAATATAGATAAACAGCGGGGTCTTGAGCTTCCGTTCCAATATGAATTTCATAATGTAACGTATTTTCTCCAGGGCCGGCAACCGCACCCATATAACCAATTGAATCTCCTTTTGCAAGGGGTGCATCCAAATCTGCGGCAAGCTCTGAAAGACCATAATAAACCGTTTTATATCCGTAGTGGTGTTTTACCCAGACAGTCAGAAGAGAATTTTTTCCACGAATAACGCTATTTATGCTACCAGGTGCTGTGGCAACTACCTTGGCCCCAGGTGGAATCGTTATATCAAAGCCAGTGTTGAAAGAGGCTTTCAGATCAGAAGCTTTTCTTATGAAGCCAAATGGATTTGTAATGTAGCCCTTTGCTGGCCAGAGCGTCGGACTATTACGTATTGATTTTAGATTTCTTTTTGTGTGATTATCAAGGTAATCAAGCTCATGCGAAACCACATTCATATCATTGATAATGCGATTTAAAACAAAGATTTCCATAGGAATGGACTCTTCTTCAGAAATATCTTCTTCTTCTTCCGTGACAGGACTCAACGTATCATGCAGTAGTGCCTGTTTCTTAACGTCTTTCAATTCAGAAATAGGTATCGCAGCACCACCCAGACCATAGTAGATATCTTTAAGACTCTCTTTGCCACCGGTTAACTTAACAATATCCGATAGAAGTGCCTTGACTTTCTCATGATCTGAACTTACACCATGAACCTCGTTACGAATTTTCATGAACTGTATTTTAGAATCTTTTTGTGACCTTTTTAATTTGTCGACTTCTTGCAGTGTGCTCGTATGATTAATAATTAGAATAGAACCGAAAACCAAAAGGAAGGCAATTGTGCCTAAAAAAATAGTCAATGAAAGGTTTGAAATATTGTAATTTTTAATTTTGTTCTGATTGTGAGGGACAATCATCAGAGTAAGCTGCTCCCTGCTCTTTTTTTTGAGGAGATTTCTCAGTTTCTTTTGGGTTACTACAAAAAAACTACACAAGGACCGGGAAATCGCACGAGAATGCAAAATGCCCCCGTCTCCTGAGTGAGAATCAAAGTGGCTGTCTAAATCGTACACAGGACGATTTAATTCTTGATCATGAGTTTCCAAAGAGTTCATCTTTTCTCAAGCGGCTAAATGCACAACGCCTGCCACTCTTTCATTTTTTATAACATGGTCAAGATTTATTTTTTACCCATTTTGGGAGAGAGAAGGATGATAGTACCCCCCTACGACCATCATTAGTTGGTTCAGAATTGGTTCAAATCAAGTTATTTGGTTCAAAAGGCTTGGGTTTACTGGTAGAGCAAGTGAAAGACATTTTCCTAAAAAAGGTGCATCAAAAGGCCGACGTTAAATCATCAAATAAAACAGAGGTTCCTAATGAAGCACCCTTCTCAGGTTATTTGTCTAAACAGGTATTCGGCAGTAATGCGAAATAGTAAAGACAAAAAGTTATACAGAATGCAAATGGTTCATTATGCCAAGAAGCATGGTTTCAAGCCAACAGCCAGAATGTTTAAAACGACTGTAAAAACAGTAAAAAAGTGGTTTCGTAGGTTTGAATCAGAGAAATACGTTGGCTTGGAAGACAAGAGCCACGCTCCACACTACTCACCACATGCAATCACAGACTTTGAAAAGGCTTATGTTTGCTTTCTTAAAAAGAAACGTCGAGGCTTTGGTGCTCAGGAACTGAAGAATGTTTACCAACTAGACTTGAGTGTCAAGGCCATTCGCAGAGCGTGGAGGGAGCAAGCACTCTTGAAAAAAAAGCGTAGAAAACATAAAACGAAGCAAAATTTGCGTGAAATTAAGAAATTATGGGGTTTATTTAAGCAATTTGACGTAGATACGAAGCATTTATACGATATTCCTGAGCTTTGGCCTTATATTCAGGAAAATATTGTACCGAAATATCAATATACCTTCAGAGAAGTTTTTTCTGGCTTACAATTTCTAGCTTTTGCAGATGAGTATAATATGGCATACTCTTGTCTGTTTATGGAGGTAATTTTAGATCATCTTGTAAAATCAGGGGTTGATTTAAAGAAAAATAATACGAGAGGGCAAACAGATAATGGCTCAGAGTTTATTGGTGCTTGGAATAAAAAAGGAGATTCGGAGTTTACAAAAGTATTAGCCAGTTATGGTGTGCCACACCAGACGATCCCTGCTGGAGCGCATACTTGGCAGTCTGATGTTGAAACGACTCATAGATTGATTGAGGATCACCTTTACCTGAATGAAACGTATAATTCAAGAGAAGACTTTCTCAACAAAGCTGGCTCCTATCTATTGATGTTCAATTCAATAAGAAAAAATTCTTACAAAGAGAATAAATCGCCCTGGCAGCTGATCCGAGAGGAAAGCACAACTATTGACAAACAAATATTAAATTTACCACCGTTTCGACTGGACTATTTATTTCAAAAGATGCCAATGGTCGTAGGGGGGTACAATCCTATTCTCCATCCCTTATTTTTTACCCATTTGAAACAAAATAAGAGGTTGGGAAGGAAATAGCTTTGAAATATTCTTCAAGCAGTTTATGCAAGAAAATTACCTTTTTCGTTAAAACCCTTCTTCACGGTGACTTTTTGCATAGTTTTAGCACAGCGACTCATTTGTCAGGCATGCTTTGAAAGCATCTCAATTCACTAAACTAACGCACAATCAAAAATCGACTAATCTCGGGTATCTGACAAATAGGAGCAGTTGTGTCTTCTATTCGTCTCAGCGCATCGGGAACTTCAATTGAAGCAACATTCAAAAGTGAAATAACTTCTTTTGCCCCTCCCATGAGGTCTAACCAACCAGAAGGGGGTAACCACGAAAACCCATAAGCCATGACTTTGTCAATGCTATGAATATAATCTACTTCAGGGGTCACCTCTCCAATACGATGAAAACTATAAGAGATGTAACCTAGGATAAAGCTCCTAACCAAATTAGCATCTTCTCCTGGTTCCGTTTTAATAACATCCACGGCTTTGGAATACTGCCCATCGTGGATGTAGCTCTTCGCTTTCTCGACAAAGTCAATACGAACCCTCTCTGCGGGGGTGTGCGATAAGTCTTTTGGGTTTAGTACTAGCTTTTTCTTGTCGGAGTCTCTACTGAAAAAGCCACCCAAAACGGGAGTTTTTATTCCAAGCATTTTTTTTCGAAGCATATTCTCCATGTAGTCAGGCATCTTATAGGTTTTGTGCATCTCATCGTTAGTATTCTTGTAGACATTATCAACAATCGCTTTATGGACATCCAGACCAACCAGATCAACCGTTGCCAGAGGAGGTAGTGCTCGACCAGTATAAGAACCAAAAAGATAGTCTGTTTTCTGAACACCAATTTTCTCTGCTATTTGAGTGGCGCGGTTTAAAAATTGAAAGCCGATTCGATTTCCGGCAAATGCGGGAACGTTATGAGTAATAATATTTTGCCTTCGAAGTATTTTTGCACAAAAGCTCAAAATAAAACCTCGCAATTCTCTGGAATTATCGTCGTGAAAAATTAGCTCATTCGCAATCAACTTCGCTGGGGGGTTATAAAAGTGAGTACCCACAAAATGAGCTTTGAAATCATCACTTTGCTCTGCAGCCATTTCTTCAATAGAAAGGCCAGACGAAACTGTGGATATGATGCTACCTCCCCTTCTGTGTTGATCAATTTTATTAAAAATTTTTTTTTTGATGCTTAAATCTTCGGTGAGACCCTCAAATATCCAATCACAAGAGGGTAGCTCTTTTTCGAGAGAATCATATGAATATGTAGTGATATAATTTCCGATAATACCACTCCTGGCCTGTTCGATGGCTTTTTTCTTACCACTTGCAGCTTTTTCTTGACTTCTTGCAAAAAAAAGGCATTGAATTCCTGCTTGTGCAAAAATTCCGCCCGAAGTGGAGCCCATACTTCCACTCGCTCCTAGAACTGCTACTCTTCTGATGTTTCTCATGGAGAGCCCAACACGTCCAGAGCTTATCTCATGTTCCTTTCGACAAGACTTTTGTATTTATTTATGGAACAAGGTGTGAAAGCTACTGAGGCTGGGAAAGAACTCAAGGAGGAAGAAAATCGGTATAGACCTCGCTGACACTATAATCCTCCTGCAGCTCTCAATTCCATTGGATCGTTAATGGTATGGGCATAGGCGGGAGTACCCAACTTGCTGAGTCTCTTAGGCAAACTACCTCTAGCGCGTTCCCGAGGCATAGAGATTGCAAACAAATTCATGTTCTGGGCTTCTTCTAACACCTGCTGAGTGCCGCCATTATACCGATAGAGTGCCCAGATCAAATTCTGATAACCCAGCTTACGAGTTTCCTCGTAGACCTCTGGCTGATAAAACTGTGGAATGACGCGCACTTTATAATCTGCGATGTGAGCAGCCAAATACTTCAGTCCTTCAATAGTGTCGCTCTTGACATCGGTAACCAGCTTCATCTGCGGATGATCATGCATGATGTCGGCCAGAATGCGGACATCTATTTGCATATAACCGCTACCGGATTCCCAACTTAGAAACTCCTCCCGTAGTGGCGGCTCGACCAATTTCTCTCCAAAATGTACGCCCGTCGATACCCCCACCGGCATGAGCAGCTCACAAAGCGCAGCAGTACAAATAAAGAACCCGCTAACCCACTCAACAGTAATCGCTTTGGCGAGATTGTGCGACTGATCAATGTCGCAGCCCCACGGCTTTGATGGCATGAAATATCACCAGAGATAACCCCCACATTACGGATCATGATCGGTTCCATCCACAAAACCAAACAGACCCGCTGTTCTGGCCCCGGTTTTCAAGCACATTTTTTTTCATAATCCTACCTCCTCTTGTGGATTCAGCTATTCGCTAAAATGGGTCATGGTCATGCGTACAGATTTAATTAATAAAACGACGTGCGTTTATGTTTAGGAGTATTCCCAAGCCAATAAAGCTTGTAATCATGTTGCTACCTCCTGAGCTTAAGAAGACGAGAGGTATCCCCGTAACAGGGAGAATACCCATTGTAATTCCTAGGTTAATACTGACATGAAGGAAAAAAATAATGGTTATACCACTTGCCAAAAGAGAACCAAACTCATCTTTTGAGTGGAGTGCGATGATGAACCCACGAATAATAATTAAAAATAGCAAAATTAAAGTAGCTAATGATCCCAGAAAGCCAAACTGTTCACCGACGACAGAGAAGATGAAATCATTATACCATTCTGGCAGGAAAGGGATATCACCTTTGGTCATGTCACCTCCTAGCAATCCCTTACCCATCATTTTTCCAGAACCAAGGGTAATTAGGGCATGGCGTAATTGATAGCCTGCACCTTTTTGAAACTTTTCAGGGTTTGCGAAAGATACGATTCGGACAATTTGGTGGGTTTTAAAGTGTATGAAATAAGTTGAGGCAATATAAGTACTGAGTGGAATCGCCATAATGAGAAAGAAATTTCTAATTTTTCTCATCCAGTTCATTTTTGTAAAGAATATGGTTAACGTAATCATTCCATAGCTGAACAATAAAATCAACACTGTAATTACAATACTAAACTTATTTCTCAGGAAGTCCCTCAATAAAACAGGGTTTTCTTGAAATAGTTGCGATGTTATTTTTTTGATTAAATTTTGATTCTCTTCTAACTGAACAATATTAGCTGCCCAACTGTGAAGGTCTCCTCTTTGGGCAGTAATTTTACTGATGGTTGGTTTATCTAAATACTTCCATAGATCAAAACTGAGAATATGGACAGCGTCGGCTAGCTTTACGTTTTTCTCTTGTAAGACACTTTTTATACTTTCAATGATGATGAACTTATGATACTCGATATACATGGGTATGAAGAGGATGGAAAATCCAATTAGAAGTAAGCTCAACAAAATACTGGTGTTTGCACCGCCAATAAAAAGCATAAAAAGTAGTAGCGGTAAAAACATAATAGCGTACCCCAAGTCAGGTTGAAGACCAATTAAAAATATTGGAATTGAAGTAATTACAAAGGGGATGATAAGCTCTTTAAATTTGCCAATCTCTGCTTCCCTAAGATTTAAATATTTACTGAGGGTGATGACTAAAGCATATTTAGCAATTTCTGTTGGCTGAAAACCAATCCCCCAAAAGCGTATCCATGAGCGAGCTCCTTTAACTTGGGTTCCGATGAAGGGCACTAACGTGAGGATTAAAATGAGAATGCTAACACCATATATAATGTAGGAGTAGGCTCCTAAAAACTGATAATTGATATAACGAAAGAGAATCATTAGACCAATTCCTAGAAAAAACCATATTACTTTTTTAATTGCTTGTGTTTCTGCTCCTCCTCCATATAAAACCGCCATACCCAAGAGGCTGACAGTAACTCCCAAAAACATGAGAAACCAATCTATTTTATTCTCTTTCATATTATTTTGTCGCGATGGTCGATCCAATAACGAAATAGTTTTTGAGCAATTATAGCACTTACTATACCGCCACCCCCTTTCTCAATAAAAACACCAACAACGATCGTATTTTCTGGGGTCTGGTTATAAGGCCCATAACCAATGAACCAGGCGTGTTGATTGGAGTCAATTCTTTGATCTGAACGAACTTGCACTGTTCCTGTTTTACCCGCAACGTACATTTTTTCAAATGGACCTCGGGCGGTTCCATACATCGTAACACCCCTTAACCCTTCTTTTATTATTTGGAGGTTTTTTCGATTGAGAGGGAGTTCATTAATAATTTCAGGTTGAATTGTTTGTTTTATCGTATCATTTTCAACGTATCGAGTTTCTTTGAGTATATGAGGTCTATAAATGACCCCATTCATTACTAAGCCTGAATAAACAAGACTCAAACTAATTAAGGTCGTTTCAATAAAACCCTGTCCGATACTGAGGTTTACGGTATCGCCATCAAACCACCTCTGCCTATAAGTTTTTTCTTTCCAGAGGGGCGAAGGAATAAAACCAAAAATTTCGTGAGGTAAATCAATACCGGAAGGCTTATCTAGTTTGAAATATCTTGCATATTTCAATATTGGTTCAGAACCAATATGATAGCCAAGTTGATAAAAGTACGATGAACAACTATGGGCTATGGCACTCACAAGTTTATTTCTTCCGTGTGTTCCCCAACAGAAAAAAGTGGTATCGGCTAGGCCCCTATAGGAGCTTTTCAAAATATATTTTCCCGAACAATGAAATACCTTAGAGGGAGAAACCCTATCTTCTTCTAAACCTGCTAAGGCTACTAATGGTTTGAAAGTGGAAGCCGGTGGAGACTTTGTACTAATTGCTCGATTTAGTTCTGCTTTATTTTTTATCATATATTTAATATGTGCGGATCTTTTTTTCTCTTTATTTGTTGATATCAAGATATTCGGGTCATAATCAGGCTTACTCACTAGTGCTAATATTTCACCCGTTGACGGGCGAATAGCAATGATAGCACCAATTTTTTCACCCATGATTTTCGATGCAAGGGACTGCATTTTGTTATCAATTGTCAAAATTAGATTATTCCCCGGCTTAAAGTTTGTTAGAACTTTTTGTTCCTCGATTTTCCCCGGTGCATTTTTAATTTGCACCATCTCGCCATCCTCCCCGCGGAGGTCTAGATCGTAATAGCTTTCGACACCATTTTTTCCAACTCTTTGGTATTGCTTAATTCCTCTAGTTCTGATATCCTTTTTTGAGGGTGCACCGATGTATCCTGTTATATGGGAGGCAATATGTCCTAGGTTATATTTTCGCTGCACACTTTGCTCGACGATGAAATTTGCAAATTCAATGTAGTAATCGGCAAAAATAGTGTGCTGCCTTTCTGTTAAGCCTTCAATAAGAACAACTTTCTTCTCTCTTGCCTTACTCGCCGATCTAACTTTTTCTTTCAAAGAATCACTGGGGAGCCTTAGCAAAGTTTCCAATCGACCTAGTTTTACGATTAAATCGTCCTTTTTAAAATGGGAAGGAACTGCGACTAAGTTAATGGTGGTGTGACTCGAAATAATCAAATTTTCTTTTGGATTACTTTGTTTATAATGGCGATCATACACTTCTCCGCGAGGTGCCTTGATCGGCAGAACTCTACGAATCACTCTCTGTGATTTTTCATAAAAGCGATCCCCGCTGAAAATCTGGATATCAACAAGGCGAACAACAAGCAGAGAAAAATAGGCTGTGACAATAAATAAGAAAAAAAAAAGTCTGCGTTCTAACCTTTGCTTGAGCTTAAGTCCACGGGTGGTTTTCTTTTTTTCAAGCATTATAAATTACTTTTGTAGTAGGTTCTTGATTAAGAGGAAAGATCGCCTTTAAAAGTTTAAACCAAAATATGGCAATCATGCTTGTGTAAAGTGATTCTGGAACAATCGTAGAAAACAAAACTTTAGGATCAATTTCTTGGTGAAAAATAATAACCAGAAAAAGTACAGCAATATTTTTTGCAAGACTTAATGCGAAGAGTGTAAGAAATATCATGAGGTTACTGTCTTTTTTTATCTGCACGGTAAACCTTCCAGGGAGATATCCAGCCAAAGCATTGGGTAGTGCATGAATTCCTATGAAATATTTGATTTCATCGTATGAGGGAGAGTAGCTCCCTAAACTGATATCCTGCAATAAGCCCGCAAAGAAGCCAACCCACAAACCAGAGAGCTCTCTTTTGTGGAGTGCAAAATAAATTACCAGAATGAGCAGAAAATCAGGTCTAACGTTCCCTAGCACAAAAAAATCCACCCCAAACTGTAGCACACAAGAACTAAACAAGCATATAGCAAGAACCAATTTTTCTAACAAAATATTACCTTCATTTACGGATATCTATTTTCTCTTCACTTAATTGACTCGCGTCTTTCTGTATGATAAAAACATAATCCAATCTCTGAAAATCTAAGAAGGGTTTGGCGGTAGTAATTTGAAAACTACTCATTCTTCTAACTTTTCCATGAACTTGTCCAACAGGAATTCCTTTCGGAAAAACTCCTTCATTACCTGATGTGATTATAGTATCACCCTGTTCCAATTTGACGTTTAAATTCAGAAAATTAAGAACAGGCAGATCATTTAGAGAGCCTTGACCTTCCAAAAGAGCCCAGTTCCCTGTTTCTTTTATTGTGACACCCATTTTTGAATATTTACTGGTAATTAATAAAACCTTGGAGTAATCAGAGTTAACTTGAATAATTTTTCCTACCAGACCCTCAATAATTTTTGAATAACGCTCATTATTTTTTATTGACCGAAAAGAAGTGACCTGATTGGCTATCACTGGCATATAGACCTTGACACCATCACGACTACCCTTATCAATTAAAATACGATGAAACCAGTTATCTGGTTTATTACTAATAATTTCAGCCTGTAAAACTTTGTACGTAGAAGAAGGTCGCAAGTTAAGCATTTGTCGTAATCTTATATTTTCTGATTTCAACTTTTCGACCTGCCAGGCGGGACTATTGTTTTTTTTTAATTTTTCTCTTAGTTGCTCCACTTCCTCTTTCAGGTTTTTATAGCTTCGATAGCTATTAAAAACTTCACCGACAGCCTGGCTTGCTCGATAAAAAGAAAATGTAAAATAATCAAGTGTTTTATCTAGATTACTCAAAGAGCTGGAAATTATGCTGGATTGCCAAGTAAGATTACCTAACGTAAAGAGTAGGATAACGCTTAATGAAAATATTTTTTTTTGCTTTTGTGAAGCTGATAAATACATTCATTCCATAAACAAGGCAAGTTTAATAGACTAACGAATATTTGGTTTAATCAGATTGAACTGATCTAAATATTTACCTGTACCAAGGACTACACAATTCAGAGGATTCTCCGCTAGTATGAAAGGTACCCCTATTTCTTTCCCTAAAAATTCATCTAAACCACGAAGAAGACTGCCACCACCCGTAAGTACAACACCCCTCTCCATAATATCAGCGGCCAACTCAGGTGGAGTTCTCTCCAGAGAACCCTTGATCGCCTCTAAGATCGATTCAACTGTTTCTTTCAAAGCACTCTTCATTTCAGGAGAATCGACCAAAAGGCTTTTAGGTAAACCAGTCATTGCATCCCTACCCTTCAGATCATAAGTTTCAGATTTACGTCCAGGTGCGGCATTACCAATCGCAAGCTTGACATCTTCAGCAGTTCTATCACCAATGACTAAATTATGATTTGTACGCATATGTCTTCTAATCGCTTCATCAAATTCATCGCCACCAATCCGAATAGAATTTGTGATGACCATCCCCCCCAGTGATAAAACAGCAATCTCGGTAGTTCCCCCACCTATGTCAACAACCATGTTGCCAGATGGCTCATGTATAGGAATATTTGCACCAATGGCCGCGGCTAGTGCCTCTTCAATGAGATAGATTTCTCTAGCACCTGCCTGCTCTGCCGATTCACGAACCGCTCTCTTTTCAACTTCTGTAATACCAGAGGGAACACCAATCACCACTCGGGGCTTAACGAGAGCTCTACGGCTATGAACTCGATTAATAAAATAACGAATCATTTTCTCAACTGTTTCAAAGTCAGCAATTACGCCATCACGCATGGGACGCAGAGCAACAATTTCACCAGGAGTTCTCCCCATCATCCTTTTTGCTTCTTGACCAACGGCAACAACCTTGCCGGTACTTGACTCTACAGCAACAACTGATGGTTCAGAAAGAACGATGCCTTGATCGCGAACATAAACTAGGGTATTAGCAGTTCCTAAATCTATACCCATATCATTTGAGAACATGGAGTGAAGCCAATTTAACAACATGATGTTATGTGAGAACCTCCTCCGGAAAGAACAAAGAAAAATAAATCACATTAACAGTGGAATAGTTCCTCTATAGGCCGGCAAGGAATATTTGTATTTCTTTTTTAAGAGGTGAATTTGGAAAAGGAGATTGGGAAGGAACTAGGGTCTAGTTCGTAGAGAGCCTGCCCGGGGCAAAAAAAAATCCAAAAAACTGAACTGGGGGAGAATATAGTAAATTTTTTCTTTTCAAAATTATATACACTTATTTGTCCCTCTCAGCTCGCTAAAACACCGATTTTATTGGATATCTCATTATTTTACCCAAATTGTGGAATGCACAGAGCGTTAAAAATTCAGATTTGAACTTCTCAATCCCTCGATAAGCAAAACGTTCGAATACGTTGGCTATATTTTATCTGACCAAAAATGGGACACCTTGCCAGAGCGTTTATTATTTGAGTTCCTTCTCAACCTTAATTAATTGGTGGGAGGCAATTAATGGCAATTATACTATTTTGCGCTTTACACTTTCTATATTCATATTATACATGGTTATGGATAAGATTAATACAGATAAAAAGATACAAGCAAGTCATAACAGTTTCAGCATTTTCAAAGGCGCTATATTTGAACGTAGTCATGTGTCATTTCGCAAATGGCTTTATGCTATTCACATGGTAATCAATGCAAAGAAAAGCGTATCGGCTTGTCAAGTTAGTAGAGAGATAGGCGATTCGTATCGTGCAGCTTGGCGTATGATGCACAAGATACGTGAGGCAATGGCAAATAATAACAGCACTAGAGATATTATGTCACATATTTTATGTCAAGCCATATAAGCGCAAAATAGCATAATTGTCCAATTAATCAATTTTTGATTAAGTTTGACGGGAGAATAAGAATATAGAAAGCGGACAAAAGAAAATTTACACAAAATATACGACACTATCAAAATTATATAATTTTTTGAAAGATACAAACTTTGAAGGAGATTTTTTAAGTTTATGGATGGACATGATATCCCTCAAGAAGTAATTTATAAAGCAACCGATTTTTTATCTGGTATTTAGCTGAAATCACCGTTATATGAGAGCTTTTCAATTCAATGAATTTAGCATTCAAAGCCTTAAACTTGTGGAGCTTCCTGAGCCTAAAATTCAAAAACCGAACGAAGTTAAAGTTTGCTTCAAAGCTCAATCTTTAAACTTTAGAGATTATCTTATGATTACTGGTCTATATAACCCAAAACAAAAATTACCGTTGATTCCTTTGTCTGATGGAGCAGGGGAGGTAATTGAAGTAGGTAAGGAAGTAACAAGATTTCAGAAGGGCGATCGTGTTTCTCCTATATTTATTCAGAATTGGATTTCTGGAGAAATCCCTTCTGATGCCCTTAAAAAATCTTTAGGAGGCCCATTGAACGGAACCTTATGTGAATATTTGATTTTCCCCGACAGTGGGCTTGTTATGATCCCAAAGAATATGAGTTTTATTGAGGCCTCGACCCTGCCCTGTGCAGCTTTGACAGCATACAATGCTTTGGTTACCCATGCCAGATTGAAGAGAGATGATCAAGTTCTGATCATAGGTAGTGGGGGAGTTTCTATTTTTGCGATTCAAATTGCTAAAGCCTTGGGAGCTCATGTTATTACCGTGACAAGCCAAGAGAACAAAATAGAGATGTTGCATGACTTGGGTGCTGACAATCTTATTCATTCAAAAGCATACCCACATTGGCACAAAGAGGTGTTGCGACTCACTGAAAAACGGGGTGTTGACGTCGTTGTAGAAATAGGCGGAGGAGGAACACTTGAGAAGTCTATTCTTTCGACCCGTCGTGGTGGCCATATTAGTTTAATCGGTGTGCTCGCTGGTGGAGCAGTAAATATGAATTTGCTGCCCATTATTATGCGGCATTTGTGCCTACAGGGTATTTTAGTGGGGAGTAAAGCCCAGTTTGATTTGATGAATTCTTTCTTTGAAAAAACTAAAATAAAACCAGCTATTCATAAGGTTTTTTCATTCGAGGAGAGTGTGCATGCTCTTGAATACCTAAAGGCTGGAAATCATGTTGGTAAGATTTGTATATCATGCTAATTTTGAAAAAGAGTTTATAAACCTTACAGAAATAAAAAATTTTTCTAAATAAAAACCCTTTTAAAAAGGACGAGAAAGAACCAGTGAATAAGGCGAAATATGCGCAAAGGATTCTTACAGATATCCCATAGCCAAACAAGGTGAGATTGTTTAAAAAAATTGGGAGGGGATTTTTTAAACCCAGTTAATATGTCAAATTCATTAGGCATGTCAATTACCAGAGAGTTTCCAAATTCATGTTTATAATTCTTCATCCACTCAAGACCACCTTTATGACCTAAGTCCATCAAAACGATCTGAGGGTTCATCTTTTCAATTGCTTGACGAATTTGTTCACTTTTTTTTTTAGGGGTTCTGCAATGGTGTCTACCTACAATCAGTAAATTAGGGAATGCATGCTTGAGGTTAAAAAATAATTTTTCTGAACTTCTTGAAGTACCTCCCACTAAAAATATACTGTAATTTTTTGCCTCGGCTAGACGAAGCAGGCTCATTACGTAGCTAACTACTGTGGTCAGTTCAGGTATTGGGTTGGCCAATATTTTACTCATCCATAAAAGACCAGAACCAACTGGGAGGTTAATAAAAGCTGACTTGATAATATTTGCGTATTGCTTTTTAGATTTAAGCCACATTAAGCGATAAGGGTCAATGGGTACAACATAGAGAGGTGTTGCATTCGTTTTATTTTTCCTTGCTGCAACGGCTTCCATTTTATCAAAACTGATCGCTAGTAAATCTTGCAAATTTGCCTGATAAAAAGGGAAACTGAGATATTTTTTTGGCTTTTTCAGCAACGTCGAGTCTCTGACACCCATAGACTCTAAAATAGGGTCATCATCCCTTTTGTTTGTATTGTAAGCAGTTAGCAATGGATTCCCTAAACAACTGATTGCTTCACAGGAGCGACATAACGTCAAGAAAAATTTAAATATGATTCATATTTAAGAGGCGAGGCTGTGAGCTTGTGCAGGAACTAGGATTTTTCAGTGCATTTTATGAGATATTTGCTGCGTCAGTCTCATTTTTCAAATATGTCAAGGAATTTATAGTTTATGCAAGTTGTTCTCGTACCATTTTGCCAAAATTAAATGCTGTAGCTGCGATTTTTACCTCTATTTGAACCTTTTTACTGCCTCTGAGCAAGAATTCTCTGAACTTTTTGGCTTGTTTCAAAATTCCAAAAATGGGTTCAATTTCAGAACCTCGCTTTTTATAGAAAGACTTTGCTTCTTCTGAATTCATCTTCTTGATCATTTCATGTTTTAAAGCAAAACCAGAGTCTACTGACAATTTGCGATAACCTCTGCGTAACTCTTCTTCGCTCGTACAACATTGTTCTCTGGCAGGGCAAATGACACAGTCAGGAGGTTTACCATGATAATGAGTATATTTCTTTTTATCTTTCACAGATTCATTATGAAATTCTAAGGTTTTACCCTCGGGGCAAACCCAAGAATCATCATCCTCGTCATATTTAAACTGATGAGCTTCATAACCTGAATCCTCTTCTCCTTTTCTTTCTTTGGCTACCTGATCAGGTGAAGGTATAAAACCATTGATCCCTTTTGAATCCAGGTATTCCAAACCACTTGAATGAAAGTAACCCGAATCTGCAGAAGCTGTCTGTATACTGGTCCCTGTGTTTGACTCAGCTTTAGAAAGGGTAGGAGCTAATTGCTCTAAATCATTTTCTGAATTAGCTTCAGCAATGTCAGCTGCCAAAATATAGCCTTCTGATGAGGTAACTTGAATGTTGTAGCTTTGAGAAATTTTACCATTCCGTTTCATGAATTTAGCATCTGGATCAGTAAGATTTATTTTAGAATCAGAAGCAGACTCTTGATTCTCTTCCAGACTTTTACTGATCGTAACATACTTTTGAGCTTTCCTAAGCATAACAGAATCATTATCCTCTGCAGCCTGGTCTTCATTTATCAATAATTCTGGCTCGTTAGCATGAGAATTAGTTGTATCTTCTAAAAAGACCTCAACTTCTTTTTCTCCTGTTTTTAGAGCTTCTATATCCTGTGTACCTTCTATAGTTTCTGAAGAATCTTTTTCAACAGATGTAGAAAACTCGGCTGGTTCACTTTGCTTTCCTTCTGCTGTTTTTAATGACTCTCTCTTTGCCTTTTCACTCGCTTTTTGTAAGCGAATAAACTCCTCAATGATCGTATCTACCTCTTCAGGATTAAGCTCATAGCCACTGTTGTCTTTACCATATAGTTTATCTTCCTCAATATCTAATTCCATACCTGAGCGTAGATACTCTAAGATCTCTTGCTGTATAGCTCTTTTACGTTCCTCTAAATCTGACTTTTTGTATGTTTGATCGTCAGCAGCACTGGCTTTGATTTTAGTTCCATCTACCTTAACATCAATACCAATATTTTTCTTTTTGTGGGATAGCAAAGATACAGAGTAATTAAAAACTTCGCCAATTTCTTTACCAAAATTAACACGGAATTCAGCAATAGACCGAAACTTTACTTTATGACCACCAACTAAATAACGCATGGCGTCGTTCTCTTCACAGGCTTTTTGTAATTCTCTGCTGCTTCTCCATCCACGATGAAAGCCATAAAAAAGGCATCCCAGCATTATAACCGGATGGTAAGCCCGACCCCCTTCTTTTGAGTACTTAGAAAGAAATGGTTTCATAGGAATTTTATCTAACAAGGCAGCAAAGGCATAAACCTCGTGATTTTCTTCTAAATTGTCTGCTATAGTATGCGAAAACAGCATAACTTGATCTCTATCACTTTTCATAAATCGTTTCATAATAAGACATAAACAAAGAAAAACACAGAAAAGCAAGAAAAATCCTAGTTCCTGCACAAGCTCCTGTACGGGAAATATAGCTGTTATAAGATTATTTGTCACCCGTAAAGTTAATTTTGGAAATTATTTTTTATTTTTTTGGTAATTATACTATTTTGCGCTTATGTAGCTTGGCATAAAATATGTGACATAACATCTCTATTGTACTAAATACAGATTAAGGGGGTGATGCTAAATGTTACGTAGTCCATTTGACGCGTTTATTAAAAACAACTCTTTAATAAAGCATTTTTATTCTTACGATTATTGAACCGCCATGTAAACTCTGACAAGTATAGTGGCATATACCCAGGTGATATATGATGATACTGCCCTACCACACCACGTTTGAATAAACCCCAGAAGTTTTCTATGTTATTGGTGTGTACATTGCCACGTACATATTCTAAACTATGATTGATGACTTTATGTCTATGTCTGCCACGCCACTTCATTCCTTTGTATGCACCGAGTGCGTCAGTCATGTGAGTAGCTGTTTTATCTACTGTACTATCTATAAAATCAAGTAACCTACCTTGACTAACTTTTCTACCTTTGTTGTCAGTACCAAGTAATACAGACGCTTTTATATGTCCAGTGTCTCGGTCAAATGCTCCCACAATAGGTGTTTTATTATCCGTTTGTTTTAAATTAGAATTTAAATTCCACGCCAAAATTAGGAATAATAAATGCAGTAGGGCTTACATCAAACGAAGGATTGCTATTTTCTTCGTAAGGACGATTATAATTCCATTGTTGCTGGTTAAGTGGTCTATAAAAATAGACATTGATTATTTCGATATACCAGCTAAGAGTGCCCCATTTATACAAACCAGTGTTGGTATAACGTATATCTAAACGATGATTAATTGGATACCTCTCCGAGTAAGGTGTACCGTAAGTAGGTGAATAACGTTCGACACGACTCGCTAGGTTGCTTAACTTACTCCCAATAATAGGGGTATAAGGAAATCCGGAACCTAGTTCAAATCGAAATCCAATATTATTGACACCAAAACTGTCAGTTTTAAAAGAAACTCCGGCAATGAGTTTTAATGAATGGGGTTGCTCAAACGAAGAAGACAAAAGGCGATTACCGTAAGTATCAACATCAAGTGATAACCCTGAACGTGATTTTGAATCTGAATAAGTGTAGCTTATCCAACCATAATAATTAAGCTTTCTTGAACTTTTCGGCTTTAAATTTAATTTTAGAAGGAATTCCAAGCCATAGGAGCGAGTAAAGCCCGTATTTGCAAATAATCGGTTCGTGCTCTGGTCAACAGAGTTAACAAGTGAATTTGTAAAATTATTATAAAACCCCTCTAATTTAGCAATTAAGAAAAATAAACTTTGTTTAATACCAATACTTATATGGCGAGCTCGTTCTGCACGAACATAATCAGCTTGAGCAATCTGTGGTTGCTGATTAAAAACTTGATTAAATAAAAAATAATTAGTTTGAGGAAACGAGCTATACCAGCTAATGGCACCAGATATATTCATATCCCAAAAAAAATCATAAGACAATAAAAATTTGGGGTCAACACGAACCTCTTCTGTAAGAGTTAAAAATGAAAAACGAAGCCCCGGAACAAATTTTAGATTTTTGCCCCAAAATAAGATATTTTCAAGATAAAAGTCAAGAGTATGATTTAGTTGTTCAAAATCAGCATTGGTGGCCTGAAACAAAGTAGAGTCTCCCAGATCAGGGGGGCCACCTTGATTGACCACATTTCTAGTCAATGCCTGTACTTCCCCCTTTGAAGTAAAGCTAAAAGTCTGCCAATCAATACCAGCTTCTAAAGAAGCAAAATCTAACCACTGCCATAGGAATTTTTCTTTAAGACCAAAAATATACGGCTTGATATTAACATCTGTTTTTATCGAATCGAAATTCAAACTTTGTGCCGATGGTAAATCAGCAAGGAAACGACTATCTGTAAGAGTTGTAAAAAAGATTAATTCATTATTCAATTTATTTGAAAATTTAGTTTTATAATAGAAACCAAGATTATTAGAAAAAACAGTATTTTTAAATTGAAAGTCAATAAATAAGGGGTCTGTTCCGTCGTCAATCAGCTCTTCTTTTTTTTCATCACTAACATTTTCTCGTAAAAACTTTAGCGTATCGTAAAAACCAAAAAACAAAACTTTTAGTGAGTGCTTCCCTTTTTCGTCTAAAAAAAGCTTACCTTTAAGTTGATAATCATAGTATTGTGGTAATTGAAAGTTTGAATCACCATCAATAGCACGAAGTAAAGGCCCTACGATTGAAGTTAGGTAACTTACTCGACCAGATGCAATCCAATAGCCTTGTTGTTTGTCACTATTAATGGAAATCTTATCACCCAAATAAGCATCAGCAGATATTATAGCAATTGTAGAAAGGCCATTAAATTCTTTAATCTCGTCCACAGTTTTTGTTTCTATAATAGCACCCAAAGCATCACCATAAGAGGCCGGAAAATTGGACGAATATAGGTCAATTAAATTAACCAACTCATTCGAAATAATTGATTGAAGCGCTCCAAAATGCTGTGGATATAGTACCGGTATGCTATCGATATAATAACGATTATTTGTTTCTTTGGCACCTCGAATGATCAAGTTACCAAATAAACTCGTAGTGCTTAAAATCCCCGGCAAAGTGGTAAGAGCACTAAGCGAATCACCAAAAGTAGCAGGAACATTCTTTAATTCTTTTCGTTTTAGCGTATTTCTGGAAAGTTTTTGTATATTTCGATCTTCTTGAACAATGATTGAATAACCTCGGACACTCACAGTAGATAACCGAATTATAATTTTTTTGTTATTTTTAACAAAAATTTTTTTTTCAAACTTACTAAAGCCGACAGCATTGACAATAAAAGTATAGCTATCTTCAGAAGGTAATTGAAAAGTAAATGAACCATTTTTTGTTCGTTTTTTTTTCTTTTCTTCTAATACGATAACGGTAGCATTCATAATTGGTTTATTTTTGATTTCAGACACTAATTTTCCGGTAACACGAATTTGAGCAAAAACACTACTCACAAAAAATAATGTAGAAAAGTATAAACAGAAAATTCTAGTGGAAAAATAAAATTTACGAACAAGGCGATTTAACATGTTAACCTAGTTTAATATGAAACCTACTCAAGACATACCCAGTTGAATGGTGCACGATGTCTAGTTATTTTTAGTGATGCACGATGGAAGGAATTGCTAAGTCATGAGGCTGTGTGGAATTGGAGCTACTGGATATTTCTTCTGTCACACAAAACTACTCCACCCGAGAAGGTTGATTGTATTGTCCTTGAAATATGCTCAGCCTTTTGACTTACTCATATTTTGGGGTGGTTGCAAGTAGTCGTAAAATTTCTAAACTTTGCCCAGTCTCACTTTATTCATATGTATCTGACAGAGGGTAATCAAATTAAGTATCGTGCCATCTGTGAATTTCGGAAAAAACTTGCATGCAATCAAATCTGTTTTTACCAACTCCGCAAAAGTAGCGTTAGAGATTGGAAGCATTCAAAAGTCAGATATTTTTGCTATTGATGATAATAAAATGATGATAATAAAATAGAAGCCAACTCCTCAGACTCGAAAACAAAGTCGAAACAAAAATGGGGGGAGTTAGAAACAGAAATTATATCCCAAGTAAATCAATTCCGCACAGCCTCACGGGGATTAGTAAATATGCCAATATTACTTGAAAAACATTTGACGGTTTAATTTTATTTTCTAGAATGGCACCGGTTTTGTGCCACTTATCGCCTTAATTCGTTAAGGTAAGAATAATTTTAATTTTAAGGAGATTTTTTATGTCAGCCATACCGGAAACACCAAAGGAGTTGCTACAATGGGCAAAATTAGAGAAGGTAGAATTTATTGATATTCGCTTTACCGATATTTTAGGCATCGCACAACATTTTACGATGCCCTTGCATGCGATTGATGAAAAGGCGTTTACTTTTGGTATTGGTTTCGATGGTTCTTCAATTCGAGGTTGGAAGACCATTGATGAGTCAGACATGCTTGCACGGCTGGATGCTACATCGACCTACCTTGACCCATTTTTTCAGCATAAAACTTTAGTTGTGATTGCTGATATTTACGAACCACAAACAGAGGAACCCTACAGTCGCGACCCTCGAAATATTCTTAAAAAAGCGATTAAGCATATGAAAGAAACAAGGCTTGCCGATACTGCTTATTTTGGTCCTGAGGCAGAATTTTTCATTTTCTCCAACGTCCGGTATTCCCATGAAAAACAAGCGGCTTTCTACGAAGTCGACGCTGTCGACGCCGAGTGGAACATGGGAGTCGATGAGTCACCCAATCTTGGCTTTAAGATGAGGCCTAAAGAGGGTTATTTCCCCGTTCCTCCCACCGACCAGTTTCAAGACCTCCGCTCAGAGATGCTTTCCTTACTAGAAAAAATGGGCATACCCACCGAAAAACATCACCATGAAGTAGCTGCTCCTGGTCAGGCAGAAATCAATCTTGTTGTAGATGAAGCATTGGCCATGGCCGATAAGTTGCAGCTTTATAAGTACGTAGTTAAAAATGTAGCACGTCAGTCTGGTTATACAGCAACATTCATGCCTAAACCAATTTTTAATGATAACGGTTCAGGAATGCACACTCACCAATCTCTATGGAAAGATGGAAAAAACCTTTTCGCTGGTGGTGCCAGTGATTATGCCCATCTGTCTCAGGTTGGTTTGAACTACGCTGGTGGAATTCTCAAACATGGTCCTGCCTTGTTATCTTTCACCAACCCCACGACGAATAGTTTTAAGCGCTTGGTGCCGGGCTTTGAAGCTCCCGTTAATTTAGTTTATTCTGCTAGAAACCGATCGGCGGCGATTCGTATTCCTGTTGCGGTCACTGGTGATAAGGCGAGAAGAATTGAGTTTAGAACTCCTGATCCATCTTGTAACCCCTACACAGCCTTTGCTGCAATGCTAATGGCTGGTCTTGATGGTATCCAAAACAAGATTGACCCAGGAGAACCCGCTGACAGAAACCTTTATGAAATTTCTGCCGACGAGCAAGCTAAGTTGAATCGACTGCCTTCCAATCTAACAAAAGTTCTCGACACCCTTGAGTCTGATAATGCTTGGCTGGTGAAAGGGAATGTTTTCGATCAAGATTATATTGATAACTACATCGCCTACAAGAGGGAAGAAATTGAGCAAGTTGTGAATCAAAGACCACATCCTTATGAGTTTATCCTTTATTATGATATTTAGGCTGTGGGCTCTAAGAGTTTTTTGTCAGTGTTTGCTTGCCTTTAGAGATTTTTGAAAAATTTCTTGGGCTATGTGGTTCCAAGGTTTTCTGATTACTCAGGTGTTTTTTGAATCTAGTAAAATTAAAGAAGGAAATCGACGCTTGGGTTACCGAAGGTGTTATCACAATAGAGCAATCAAAGAAACTCTATCAGAGATATAAGCTTTCTTATAACCCCGTCTTTTATAAAGAATCTGGCTTTATTCTCAAAGCTGTCGCTATCTTTTTGGTCGGGTTGGCTCTGTTTCTTATCATTGAAGAGAATTGGTCAACTTTACCTCTTCTTGCTAAAGGTTTAGTTGGCCTGCTTCCTCTTCTTTCGCTATTAATATTAGCAATTCGATCAGTTTTGAACAAAAATGAACACAATAAAACGGAGCTTCTATTTTTCTTTAGCCATTTGCTAATTGGCCTAAATATTTTTCTACAAACTCAAATTTTTGAAATTTCTCTACCTAATTCTGTGCAGCTGCTTGCTTGGTCTACCATCACCCTCATCGTTACAGTCTTTTTCAAAAGTAGGCTCAATTTATTTCTTTTGCTGTTGATTATCACTATCTTTCATTGGAATCAACTCTCAAAAAATCATCTAGAACTCCAAAAAAATTATTTTTATTGGTTTTCAGTTCCCATTTTTTGGGTGAGTGGATATCTCGTTTACTTGAACATAAACCGTCTTAATATTGTAATGGGCATTCTAAACCTTTTTCTGTGCGGCGTACTCATTGACCGTGCATTCCACGGAAGCGATTCACTCACTACCAATATAACATTTCTTAAATTTAGCTCAGTTTCATTTTTGGTTTTGTCAGCCCTACCTTGGTTGCATGAGAAGCTCAATTCATCATTCTTGCAAAAAATCAAATATAGTGTTTATTTCTTGAATCTCGCTCTCTTTTGTTTTTATTTCGTTAACCAAGAAATACACCATATCACTTTTGCACGCCTACCAACTTTGACTAGTGTCGTTTATTTTTGTTTGGGTTTGGCCGTCTATGTCAAGACAAAACAAAACTTGTTTTTGAACATAACGTTATCTTTGCTGATTCATGTGTTTTTGCTGAATATTGTCGGATATTACCTTCTTGGGGATCTCGATACTCCCCATACTGCTTGGGTAGGTTCGATAAATATCTCATTTTTTATTGCATCAAATGTTATTTTTTTTATTTGCTGTGCAGTGAGTGTTTATCATGGTCTCCGTGACAAAATGAAGGATTTCTTTTTTACTGGCGTAGTAATGTTTCTCATGCTTGTTTTTACACATTATGTGACTCGCGAAAGTGAAGTTTTCACGACGGCACTGTTTTTTTTAATATTTGCGGGAACCATTTATTATTTGAATCACGTATGGAGTAAGAAAATAATGGCAAGTGTCAGATGAATTATTTAATTTACATCCTGCCTTTGTTAGCCGGTATATTTGCTTGCGTGCAGAGTAACATTAATGGTTATTGGCAAACACGGATTGGAATTCAGTCGACTGTTCTAATCAACGGTTGGGTTGTCGCTATTTTGTCAACTTTATTGTATTTGACCACAAACACACATTCTGTGAAGGGAAATTATGCGAACGTAGAGCTCAATGTTTTTCTCAATGGTTTTTTAGGTTTTGGAATTGTCACGATTGCTGCGTTTACTTTCCCAAAACTGGGTGCGACTTCAGTGATGGTCATTATGGTGATGGGGCAAATTATGACGGGCTTACTTCTTGACCATTTGGGTTTTTTAAATTTACCGAAGAAAGACATCTCAGTTTCTCGAATTGCCGGTTTTTTACTTATTGTCGCAGGAGTCTTTTTTACAACAAGAGGTGATAAACTATGGTAAGTATATTAATGGGAAGCAAGTCAGACTGGGATGTTATGCTAGGTGCTTCTAAATTACTTGATGAGTTTTCCATCAAGCATGAAATGAAAGTTTTATCTGCTCACAGAACCCCACACGAGCTGAATCTATATTTAAACGAGGCTGAAAAAAAAGGCACTAAAATATTTATAGCGGGTGCTGGTTTTGCCGCTCACCTCGCAGGTGTTATCGCTTCTAATACCTGCCTGCCCGTTTTGGGTGTTCCTCTTGATTCATCGTCTCTGAATGGTTTTGATTCCTTACTTTCCACTGTTCAAATGCCTTCGGGAGTTCCCGTGGCTACTTTCACCGTGGGGAAAACAGGAGCAATCAACGCTGCTCTTTTTGCTGTGGCAATTTTAGCTGTTGGGGATGAACCAATGCTAGAAAAGATCAAAGAACACCGAAGAAAAAAGGCGATTCTAACATTAAATTAAATTTATGTGGACAAAAGAATTGGTTTCGGAACACAGGTTAGTATGTTTTTTTTAGATCTGTGGGGGAGTGATGCCGCATGGGAGTATTGATTTTTTTTAATCGGTTACTTTGTTGGCTGAAGAGCTTACTCACCCCATTCTTTGCTATCATATTTTTTTCAGTGACCACATTACTCGGTGTTGACTTACATCCCCCCAGTAATTCTCATCTCATTTTTAATTCAAAGTCATCTTTCTCCATGTCTTACAAAAAAAATGGATCACTTAAAAATCCTGAGCTAATCAACGATTATTTAAAAAACACTGGTGTTCTCTACTCCCTTGGTGAGCATATTATGATCAATTCTTTCATGGGTCTTCTTGTTGGTGGCATGCAAGGTGCTCTTATTGGTCTTTATGATTTTGAACTGACACCCGCTTCTAAAAATAGTCAATTTTCAACGCTCATTCTTTCTACAGGAATTCTAGGAGGAGTTGGTTTTTTGGCTGGAGTGGGGGTATCATTTCTTGAGCATTCCCTTGATGAGCAATTTTCTATTGGGGCTGTTATCATCGAATATACGACCTACGGCACATTACTTGGTGCTTTCATCGGTGCAGCTGTTGGAGGGGGGATATACGGCTCAAGTGATAATCTCGATGATCTGATACATGGTGTTGGTTTTGGTGCCTTGGGTGGTTTCCTCGTGGGTTCTATCGCATATTTCCTTTTTGATGTCTTCTCTTTATCATTATCTGATAACTTGAAAATGAACCTTGGCTACGACCTATGGAAAAAGCAATATTCTCTTAAAATATCCCGCCCCATCGCTTTTGATTTCCATTCTTCGGGTGATCAAGTTCGTGAGAAAATTGGAGAAGATGCTTCGCATTCCTAGAATGTCCTTTCAGCCTATGGGTCATTTTGTTATTTTTGTGCGTACGTTCTCTTTCTTGCTCTTGAGCTTTAGTATGCTTGTTTGTCGCTCAGTACCACGAGAAAAAAAGTTGCCTCAGGAGTTACCCCAAAAAGAGGGCTGGGTCAAAGGGGAGGGACGTGCCCAAGTTTACCAAGGTGATATTTCTTTTGCAAAAGATCGGGCTTTGAGAATGGCTAAAAAAGATGCTGTTCGGAGAAAGTTGGGCCAGATGATTAAAAGTAAAACGGTCACAGAAAGTGGTGTTTGGGTCAAAGGAGAGTTGACTGCTCAGAGTGAGGGTTTGGTCAAGAACTATGAGGTGCAATCATATCGATCTTCTAGTGATCATTATGAAATTGAAATATTGGCCGATGTCAACCAAAGTGGCCTTGTCGATGAGGTGCAAGATTTATTAGATGATTGGGAAAAGCCCATTATTTTTGGAGTTGTCTCTGAAACTTTTGAAAAAACTAATCACGACCCTTATTCCAATAATACCCTGCAAGCCCTGGAGGAGTTTTTTATCGATAAAAGCTTTATTCTAAATAAAGTCAGTTCTATGCAAGTAGCACTTTCCCCGCCTGTTTCTACCTCAAAGATTGTCAAACTCATCAAAAAGAAAAAAATAGAACCTGATTTTGATTTGCTTGTTTTCGGTAGAACCACCTGCCAGAATGCAGGAAAAATTAATTATGGTGGTGTGAAGAGTGACATGAAATCGGCACAATTAAATACCTCCATTTCAATTTTTGATATCCACACCCAAAGATTAATTGCTAGTGCCTCAGAAGTATCCGCATATCCTCATATCTATTTCGAGTCAGCCTGCTCACATGGAATCGCTAAAAAAGTGGTTCCAAAACTAACGTCAAAACTTTTTAAGCAAATGCTTAAAAAATGGGGCAAAGAATATGGAAGTGGAAAATCTCTTTTCGTTAATCTCAAAGGGCGCTTACCATATAAGCAACTATATGATTTTCAGATAATTCTTAGAAATGAAATTAGAGGTGTTGTCGATATCATCGAGAGAAAGGTGACTTCCAAAGAAAACTACTTGGAGGTCATTTATCAAGGGAAAGCGAAAGATTTTCTTGAGGAGATTCTTAATAAAAAAACAAACCTAGTGTTGAAATTGAGTCAAAGAAAAGGCAGAAAACTTTTTTTTTCAATAAAATAATTTCAATTTCATGATAAGACGAGCTTCTCTTCTTATTTTTATACACCTTACTTATTGTGGTCTGCTCATTTCTAAGAATAAAGTTGCTTATGTTGATTTGGAGTACGTTTTTCAAAACTCAAACTTAAAGAGAGAGTCCGATGATAAAACTCGCCTGCAAAAAGAAAGTTATGTTAGGCTCCAGAATAACCTAGAAACTTCTATATCTCAAATGAAAAAAGAACTTCGGCAGCTTGAAAGCTTGTTGGGTTACTCCGAGTACATGACAATATTCAAAAAACGTAAAAAAAAAATAAAAATTCAAAGAAAAGAACTATCAAATCTTAAAAAAGACTATAAAGAATGGTATCGTATTGCACAGGTCAGCTTATTTGAAGAGCTTGTGATCGCCATCGAAACAATCAGTGAAAAAGAAGGGGTTGATCTAGTCTTGTCAAAACGACCAGCAGTTCTATATTCGAAGGACTCTTTAGATATCAGCGAGAAAGTGATCAATTTTTTAAATCAGATCAGTCAAAGAAAGTCAATTACCGTGAAATGAATTTAAGAGAAATCGCTGAAAAGCTCGGCCTTGAATTCCGTGGTGATCCTGAGAAAAAAATTTCTCAAATTAGAGATTTAGGGAGACTAACTTCCTCAGAATCAATTGTTCGAGATGCCATCTATTATGTAGAGAACCAAAGAATTCTGAAGAGATACCTCTTTCTTGAGAAAAAAAAAGAAAGCATAAGTGTCTTAACGTTAGAGTCTCTGGCTGGCCATTTTATTAATACGCTGATTGCTTCCGAAAACTCTATTAAGCTTTCTTTTATCCAATTATTAACGTTGTTTTCAAAAGAGCCTGATTTTACATTCGAGAAAAATATAATTGATCGATCAAAAAGTTTCATCCATGAGTTGGCGAAAGTGAGTCCATCAGCAATTATTATGCCACAAGCAGTTGTGATGCAAGGAGCCGAGATTGCTGATGAAGCAATTATATATCCCCATGTGACGATTGGTCCTGGTGCTAAAATTGGCAAACAAACCTTACTTCATCCTGGTGTCGTTATTGGTTATAATTGTATCGTAGGAAATCACTGTATTATTTATGGGGGTTCTGTGATTGGTGCCGATGGCTTTGGTTATCATGATTACCAAGGGAAGCGGTATAAAGTTCCTCAGGTGTCCCACGTTGAAATTCATGACTACGTTGAAATTGGAGCTAATTCGTGTATTGACCGAGGAACCATTGAACCCACGATTATCGGTGCTCATACGAAAATTGATAACCAAGTGCAAATTGGACATAACTGCGTTGTGGGTGAACATGTTATTATGGCAGGGAATGTCGGTGTATCGGGTTCTGTCACTATTGGTAATCAAGCCATTCTTGCGGGAAAAACAGGCGTCAGTGAGCACGTCCATATTGCTGAAGAGGCAGTAATTATGGGGGCTAGTGTGCTACTTTCTGACGCAAAGCCGAAGACTGCCTACTTTGGCTATCCCGCTAGAATTTCTATTGAGGCGCACCGTATTGATAAGGCAACTGCTCGCTTACCAGAGCTTTTAAAACGTGTGAAAATATTAGAAAAAAAAGTTTATGGCCAGAATGATGGCAATTGATTACGGCAGAAAAAGGGTTGGTCTCGCTGTAACCGATGAGGTTCATCGATTAATAACCCCCTTAGCTCAGGTTCAATTTAATCAGAAAAACTCATGGGCGGAGCTATTTCATGTGATTCAAGAAAATAACCCTCAAAAAATTATAATAGGGGACCCTGACTCTCAGACCAATCAACAAGTAAGACAAGAAATTCTTGATTTCAAGAAAAAACTTGGTAAACTATTTCCTAAGATCACCTTTACTTTCTTTGATGAGAGCTACTCTTCAAAAGAAGCCAAGGACATTGTAATTGAACTGAGTGGCTATGGCTTTAAGAAAGTAAAAAAGAGAAAAGATAAACTAGACTCCGTGGCCGCCGCCTTAATTTTGCAAAGATACTTAGAAGCTTTTTTATAATACAATTTCTGTGAAAAAGCATGTTTATTGGCTTCATAAGTATCTTTTCCTGGGCCTACATCAATCACCGTATGCATTTGACTCGCAACAGTCACCGTGGTCTTGTCAATTTGGCCGTTATCATTCGCATCAAGCAGGTTTAGCTGAGGTTTTATAGATCGTTCCTGCCAAAGTGTAACGTATGTTGTTTAGCCTCGGCACTGGAGATTTCAATCAGATCGTCACCGTCAGCGTCAACTGTTACATTGCCACCATTGCTACTTGGAGCATTATTATTATTACACTGAAATAAAAAGCCCAAGGCGACAAAAGCCAGTACCCATAGTAACCTTATTGAATGATTGTCTTGTTCTTTTATACATAATAAATTATACACAACAAACCCCTTCTGGGCTAGCTTATTAGCTCACCCAGAGCCACTATACAGTGAACAGTACCGAAAGTCAACAAAAAAAGTTAGAGCTGTTGGGAGAGAGAAGGATGATAGGAGCTTGTGCAGGAACTAGGATTTTTCAGTGCATTTTATGAGATATTTGCTGCGTCAGTCTCATTTTTCAAATATGTCAAGGAATTTATAGTTTATGCAAGTTGTTCTCGTACCATTTTGCCAAAATTAAATGCTGTAGCTGCGATTTTTACCTCTATTTGAACCTTTTTACTGCCTCTGAGCAAGAATTCTCTGAACTTTTTGGCTTGTTTCAAAATTCCAAAAATGGGTTCAATTTCAGAACCTCGCTTTTTATAGAAAGACTTTGCTTCTTCTGAATTCATCTTCTTGATCATTTCATGTTTTAAAGCAAAACCAGAGTCTACTGACAATTTGCGATAACCTCTGCGTAACTCTTCTTCGCTCGTACAACATTGTTCTCTGGCAGGGCAAATGACACAGTCAGGAGGTTTACCATGATAATGAGTATATTTCTTTTTATCTTTCACAGATTCATTATGAAATTCTAAGGTTTTACCCTCGGGGCAAACCCAAGAATCATCATCCTCGTCATATTTAAACTGATGAGCTTCATAACCTGAATCCTCTTCTCCTTTTCTTTCTTTGGCTACCTGATCAGGTGAAGGTATAAAACCATTGATCCCTTTTGAATCCAGGTATTCCAAACCACTTGAATGAAAGTAACCCGAATCTGCAGAAGCTGTCCGTATACTGATCCCTGTGTTTGACTCAGCTTTAGAAAGGGTAGGAGCTAATTGCTCTAAATCATTTTCTGAATTAGCTTCAGCAATGTCAGCTGCCAAAATATAGCCTTCTGATGAGGTAACTTGAATGTTGTAGCTTTGAGAAATTTTACCATTCCGTTTCATGAATTTAGCATCTGGATCAGTAAGATTTATTTTAGAATCAGAAGCAGACTCTTGATTCTCTTCCAGACTTTTACTGATCATAACATACTTTTGAGCTTTCCTAAGCATAACAGAATCATTATCCTCTGCAGCCTGGTCTTCATTTATCAATAATTCTGGCTCGTTAGCATGAGAATTAGTTGTATCTTCTAAAAAGACCTCAACTTCTTTTTCTCCTGTTTTTAGAGCTTCTATATCCTGTGTACCTTCTATAGTTTCTGAAGAATCTTTTTCAACAGATGTAGAAAACTCGGCTGGTTCACTTTGCTTTCCTTCTGCTGTTTTTAATGACTCTCTCTTTGCCTTTTCACTCGCTTTTTGTAAGCGAATAAACTCCTCAATGATCGTATCTACCTCTTCAGGATTAAGCTCATAGCCACTGTTGTCTTTACCATATAGTTTATCTTCCTCAATATCTAATTCTCTACCTGAGCGTAGATACTCTAAGATCTCTTGCTGTATAGCTCTTTTACGTTCCTCTAAATCTGACTTTTTGTATGTTTGATCGTCAGCAGCACTGGCTTTGATTTTAGTTCCATCTACCTTAACATCAGTACCAATATTTTTCTTTTTGTGGGATAGCAAAGATACAGAGTAATTAAAAACTTCGCCAATTTCTTTACCAAAATTAACACGGAATTCAGCAATAGACCGAAACTTTACTTTATGACCACCAACTAAATAACGCATGGCGTCGTTCTCTTCACAGGCTTTTTGTAATTCTCTGCTGCTTCTCCATCCACGATGAAAGCCATAAAAAAGGCATCCCAGCATTATAACCGGATGGTAAGCCCGACCCCCTTCTTTTGAGTACTTAGAAAGAAATGGTTTCATAGGAATTTTATCTAACAAGGCAGCAAAGGCATAAACCTCGTGATTTTCTTCTAAATTGTCTGCTATAGTATGCGAAAACAGCATAACTTGATCTCTATCACTTTTCATAAATCGTTTCATAATAAGACATAAACAAAGAAGAACACAGAAAAGCAAGAAAAATCCTAGTTCCCGCACAGCCTCGTAGGGGGGTACAATCCTATTCTCCATCCCTAAAAAGTTAGAGCTGTATAGAAACCAATTACATATCTGACAAATTTTCTTCCTCGAAAATGCCCTGCCTTCCCTTTGGAAGTTTGCCTCTTCAGTTCAAAAAAGGATAAAGTACCTCATTTCACAAGTAATTACGGGCAGGGAGATTTTCTCTCTTCCTGATCTTGACAATAATATGCAACCCAGCTCAAACGTGAATCTTTCCATTCAAAGAGAAGACCGAAATACTCAAGAAATTGTTGTGAATGAGTTTCTTGAATGGTATGGTTGTGGTATGGTTTTAAGAAGAAACATCCCACCAATTGATTGTGTAACTCGCTCGCCCTTGTGTGGCTGTAGGTAGGAGCCTTCGCTCCTGTGCAGGAGCGAGGGAGGAGTACAGGAGTTGAAAGCGTCTGAGTAGACACCCACTCTCAGAATCACCCAAGCTGTTTGCGACCCGCTAAGGTTACCGTTGCCCGTTGAGTAGATCGCCATACATAGCTGGTGATGCACAGCCTATCATTGTTGCATTCAAGATGCATCGTTTGACGGCGGGGTTTTGCTGGTCAGTGCCTAAATCCCACGCGTCGCCTAAATCAGGAAAAGCGCCGCTCGTTGCTTGCAGTTGGGTGAGCGTAAGCCCCACCGCACCCATGGGGTCGGCTGTAGCATCACCCTGCACTCGCTTGGGATTCTGGGGCGACCCATCTGTTGATTGAGGTGCGTCGGCGTTCCAATAGCTATTCGTGATCGTAAAAGTGGCATCAGAAGACCCCACCAGACCACCGGAATAAGATTTAGAAGAAGAAGAAGAAACACCACCACTTCCAGAAAAATAGCTATTTGTGATCGTCAAAGAAGAAGAAAAACCCACCAGACCACCGGAAAAAGAAAAAGAAGAACCAGAAGAAGCAGAAACACCACCACTCCCAGAAAAGTAGCTATTCGTGATCGTCAAAGAAACCGAAGAAGAACCCACCAGACCACCGGAAGAAGAAGAAGAAGAAGAAGAAGAAGAAGAAACACCACCACTCCCAGAAAAATAGCTATTCGTGATCGTCAAAGTGGCATCAGAAGACCCCACCAGACCACCGGAAAAAGAAGAAGAAGAAGAAGAAGAAGAAACGCCACCACTCCCAGAAAAGTAGCTGTTCGTGATCGTCAAAGAAGAAGAAGAACCCACCAGACCACCGGAAGAAGAAGAAGAAGAAGAAGAAGAAACGCCACCACTCCCAGAAAAGTAGCTATTCGTGATCGTCAAAGAAGGAGAAAAACCCACCAGACCACCGGAATAAGAAAAAGAAGAAGCATCAGAAGAAACACCACCAGAGATAACTCCTACATTGCGTATCTGAGCTGGGGTACCAGCTCGACCAAATAAACCTGCATAGGCATTGCCTGAAGAAGAAATATTCACCCATAAACTAGCGATGGTGTAACCGTTACCCTCAAAAGTGCCCGTAAACCCGCCTGTGTCATCACCCACTGGAACCCAACTGGTATCTTCGCTTACATCAATCACCATATGGTCTTTGCCCGCAACAGTCTTTTTGACCATGTTAATTTCGCCGTTACCGTTCGTATCAAGCAGGGGTAATAAATAAATGTTGGCCATGAGCTCGTAACCATTGCAACCACCTGTTGGGCAACCTTCATTGTCACCTGCATCCATTCTCGAGATTTTATAACTTGTGCCCGCCAAATCATAACGCATGTTGTCTAGCATTGTGGCAGTCCATATTTCGATGAGCCCATCGCTGTCAGAATCGGGCATGTACGGCGTTACCGTTACGTTGACCGTATCATTCATCATGGCAAATTCAGTGAAATCCGCGTCATGCGATGCGCCCATGGCTATGTCATGGGTTATGGTACCTGTTATCTCGGTCATAATCATATCATCTGCATCACCTTCTCTTTTTACGGTAATCGTCTGGGGACTCGCACTAGTAGGCGCAAACGTAACCTCTGTTGGGGATACCTCAAGAAAATCATTTGTGGAGGTTAGGGTTACTTTTACTGTTTTTCTTTCTGATGGTGGGCGCGACGCCGAAATCGTGTAGGTGGCACCCACTGCCCCACTCACGTCGCTGAAGGTGATTTCTGGAGTGCTGAGCTTTAAATTGGCCGGAGGGTCGTCGTCACTCTTACCGCATTGAAATAAAAAGCCCAAGACGAATATTAATAATATACCTCTCACCATTTTATTGCGCGCTCCATTCATTCTAGTATTTAGACTCATAAATTTAATTCCTCCTGCATTCTAATCCGTTTGTGATTATTCGTGGAGCGTACTATAAATAGTATGTGTACCAAGTCAACCACCATATACAAAAATTTTATAGAAACCAATCAGACATTTAGGTTGATTTTTGAAGGCTAATTGTCCACGATTACCGAATGGAGCACTTACCGCTTTCAGAAGCGGTGCTATGTTCTCGCTAGAAATACGACCATAGTTAACCCAATTAGAACTTTGAAAATATAATGCCGATCACGCAAGTGAAACCTGCAAACATGGTTCCACTAATTGATTGTATACTCTCTCGCCCTTGTGTGACGTAGGTAGAGCCTTTACTCCTGTAAGGTTACCGTTGCCCGTCGAGTAGGTCGCCATACATAGCTGGTGATGCACAAGTCCCCGTTCCCGCCATATCAAGGATGCATCGTTTGACCGCGGGGAGTTGCTGCTCAGTGCCTAAAACCCACGCGTCGCCCAATAAATCAGGAAAGGTGCCACTCGTTGCTTGTAGTTCAGCGAGTGTAAGCCTCACCGCACCCGTGGGGTCGGTCATCTCATCACCCCGCGCTCGCTTGGGATTCTGGGGCGACCCGTCTACTAATTGAGGTGCGTCGGTGTTCCAATAGCTATTCGTGATCGTCAAAGAATCAGAAGAGAAACCCACCAGACCACCGGAATAAGAAATCGAAGAAGAGGAAGAAGAAACATCACCACTCCCAGAAAAATAGCTATTTGTGATCGTCAAAGTACCAATAGCAACACCCACCAGACCGCCAGAAGAAGAAAGCGAAGAAGAAGAAGAAGAAGAAGAAACACCACCACTCCCAGAAAAGTAGCTATTCGTGATCATAGAAGTGGCATCAGAAGAACCCACCAGACCACCGGAATAAGAAATCGAAGAAGAGGAAGAAGAAGAAACACCACCACTCCCAGAAAAGTAGCTATTCGTGATCGTCAAAGAAGAAGAAGAAGAACCCACCAGACCGCCAGAAGAAGAAATCGAAGAAGAGGAAGAAGAAGAAACACCACCACTCCCAGAAAAGTAGCTATTCGTGATCGTCAAAGAAAAAGAAGAAGAAGAAGAACCCACCAGACCACCAGAGAAAGAAGAAGAAGAAGCATCAGAAGAAACACCACCACTCCCAGAAAAATAGCTATTCGTGATCGTCAAAGAAGCATCAGAACGCCCCACCAGACCGCCGGAAGAAGAAGAAGCAGAAACACCACCACTCCCAGAAAAATAGCTATTCGTGATCGTCAAAGAAGCATCAGAACGCCCCACCAGACCGCCGGAAGAAGAAGCATCAGAAACATCGCCAGAGATAATTCCTACATTGCGTATCTCGGCTGAACCACCTGTCGCACCAAAGAAACCCGCATTGACATTGCTTGTAGAACTCACCCGGATGTTTGCGATCGTGTGGCCGTTACCCTCAAAAGTGCCCGTAAACCGGCTTCCACTATTACCTACCGGAACCCAACTGGCGTTTGAGCCTATATCAATCTTGGCCATGAGCTCGTAGCCGTTGCAACCTGTGTCTGGGCAACCTCTACTGTCATCTGCATCCATTGCCGAGGCTTTATAACTCGTGCCCGCCAGATCATGTCGCATCTTGTCTAGCATTCTGCCAGTCCATATTTCAATGAGCCCATCGCCGTCAGAATCGGGGATATACGGCGTTACCGTCACGTTGACCATGCTCCCCATCATGGCAAATTCAGCGAACTCGGTGTCAGTAGTTATGGCATGCTCTATGGTACCTATTATCTCGTCCATAATAATATCAACCGCATCATTTGCTCTTTTTACGGTAATCGTCTGGGGGCTCGCATTCGTAGGCGTAAACATAACCCGCTTTGGGGATACCCCAAGCGATGGATCGGTGGAGGTTAGTTTTACCTCTATTGTTTTCTCTGCTGATGGTGGGCGTGACGCCGAAATCATGTAGGTGGCACCCATTGCCCCACTCACGTCGCTGAAGGTGACCTCTTGAGTACTGAGCTCTAAGGTGACCAGAGCAGGGTCGTCATCTTTGGCAGAGTCACCGTCTTTGACAGAATCGTCGCCTTTACCGCATTGAAATAAAAAGCCCAAGACGAATATTAATAATATACCCCTCACCATTTTACTAAACACTCCATTCATTCTAAGATTTAGACTCATAAATTTAACTCCCCCTGCATTCTAATTAGTTTGTGATCATACACGATCAGTATACTATAAATAGTATAGTGTACTAAGTCAACCACTATATACAAAAAATTTGGGTCGTGTCATATTTAATCAAAGTTTCCAATTAAAAAAGGAATTGACTTATCTCCCTTAAATTAAGGTTATGTCTCATTATGAACAAAAGAAAATATACCTTTGATACAAGTGGTTTTAGCTGTCAAAATACAGACTGCCATAAGTATCATAAGGTAAATGAAGGAAATGTGCGCTTTGCTTATATGTCTGGTAAGTACAAACAAATAGCCTATTTAAAGTGCACCGCTTGTGGTAGATGCTTTTCAGAGAATAAAGGCACTATTTTTTTTCGTCGCAAGAAAAGCAAAGAAACCATTACTCGGTGTCCGTTGCCCCCATGATATGTACAAATTTTGCCTGATGCTGTTGTCTGCTTGCATTCACACAAGCAAGGACATTCGCAACGGACGCGGTTGGAGCTGTACTTCGAAATGTATATGTATCGCCAGAAACAAAAGAATCAGTTGAAGTTGCCCCATCTGTAAAAACGATATTAACACCAGCACCTAAGCTAATGGAACTTCCTGATGCAGGAGTCGTTATTTCTTCCGAAAATGTGTTTCCGCCATCTGATGATTTGCTGTAGATTGCAGTGCCAGAGACTCCCGACTTAGTGATCTTGATTACAAAAGTACGCGAACCAGTGACCACTCCACTTGTTGTATGCGTGGCTGTCCCTGTCCCTTTATGCACGAGGCTTCCGGTTGTGCCGGAAACATCAGCTTCTGCTCGTGCAAAAAGAATTTTGACAGGTGTTTGTTTCTTCGCTTGAGAGAACTCATTAAAGTAAACTCTGATTGCATCTAAAAGAGACCCCTGTTTGAGCACTTTCTTGGCATCGTAATAAGACGAGGCTTCATATACTTTATTGGCGACCCCTCCTTCAGCAACCCCAATTTTGAGGTGAATACCATCCGCACCTTTGGGTGTGCGTCCAACACCGCCATCGGTAAGAGTAATCTTTGCATCTCCTATGGCCATGATTAACCTCCTACCCCTTGGTTTAAATAATTGGTGATCGCCTGATCAAATACACTTTCAGTGGCTAAGCTTGCATGGGTAAGCCCCGCTTTAATTCCGGCTCCTCTGGCAATATACAAGCGAACATGCTTCATTCTTGCCCATTCTATAAATGTGAATTTACTTAATCCACTGGATTCTTCAATTTCTCTTTCTTCTTTTCTCTTCATTGTCTAACTCCTATATTGTAATTTTCTATTGATCTGGAGAGCTGTGCGCATCTGTCTTTGTGGTAGATGATATCAAGAAACCGACATCTAAAAACCAATTTTCTATATGTATTATCTACTATATCACCCACGATACCAACACTAGCGATCTGAAACTCTGTAATGGTTCCTTCTTCATTTTTGATGTTCTTCACATTGGCAAAGTGGGTATAAATCAGGTCTGTAATTGTATCTTGAGTGACTTCGCGAGCCAAAGAATGAAGCCAAAAGTCAATCGTATAGACAGTTTCTTCTAAATAACGACTCCTTAGAATCTCTGTTTGGGTGACTCCCTCATCATCAATTACATCACGCACTAACCCAGAAGAGTCTGCCATTTCAAGATTACCTGGCTGATGCTTGATTACACAACATGGTACACTTCTTTGGATTTGAGCAGGTTCAGGAATATACTCAAAGATTTTATTTTTTAGAAAGTAGTTTTCTGACCCATCTTGATTTAGAATTATAAATCTGTTCAAAAAATGTTTCAATACAAAAATATGAAAGGATATCATCTGCCACCTCCCAAGGAAGCCTGGAAGCCTTTTCGTAATTCATCTTTAATTGCCTCTTCTGATTCTTTTAAAGCTGGCTCCAAATGAGGTCTAGCTGGGAGACCTCTTGCTTCAAAGCCGTATTCTAAAGCCCGAGCTTGTGGATAGTTTGATCCGATAGCGTACGAAAGTCGTTTTCTCTTAGCCACGCTAAAACTTTGTACGTAGTTTTGAGCTGGATTTGTACTCGTTGGCGAACGGTGTCCTGATATAAGAATATTTGTATTATTTCCTCGGGATTCTTTTTGCTCTAAATATTTGGCAGAAAGTGCTGGCCAGCTAGAAGACCACTTCTGTGCATGAATGCCTTTTGTGACATTCGTTCGCAGTATTTCAGCTGAACGCCTTAGTGCGTGATCCATATTTTGCTCCACACTCTTAGAGTAGCCATCAAGTGCTTTAAAGAAATGTTCAAAACCTTGTGGCATTATGCTCGTGCCTCTTCAATTTCATAAGATAACAATTCTGTGCGTTGATATTTTAGAGTTTTTAAAACTCTCTTGATGATATAGCGAACTCCACCTTTGACGTCTCCTGCTTCAATGGCACCACCTTCAAATATAATATCTCTAACAAGTAGAGGTAAATTATCTGAGCTAGATTTGAGTAGCATAAGACGCACACTAGCCTCAGCCGAGGCACCCACTTCAGAAAAATTAAGTTTGTCTTTAGAATTAAGTTTCACACCCGTTAAGCTAAAATGTTCTTTGGATTGTGTGGGTGTCACGTTAAGATTAGTCGTGGGTTCTACATTTGAAAAATCTAAAAAACCAGTAGATGAGGGCGAACGTGCTTGAGCATGCTCGTTAGATTCTTCTCTGGTCATTTCAATTTGTCTCTCCACAATGAACGTTTGAGAATATTTTTTGATTTGATTCGCTACAATTTTATGCCACATAGATTCCTTTTCTTGTCTGAGGCTTCAGATATAAAATGGTTGCTCTTTCAGCTTTGATCAGCATCTCTTCAATCATTTGTTCTTTGTCTTGAGTACTCAACTGGGATAGCTCAAGCATTAAATCTGAGCCCAAGTCTAGTTTTTTAGGCTCTAGTGTTCGACGTAAAAAAACATCGGGTAAAATTAAATGCAAGCAGAGGTAATACTCTGCCTGCCTTAAACGTCGAAATAGCATTTGATTTATTTTTGCCAAAGCTGATCGATATGTATCCTCTGATACCCAACTCTGAAGTCTGAGCGAGGCTTCTTCAATGTAGCCTATCACAAAGGCTTCCCACTCTTCTTCGCTCAAACCAAAAAATCCTGCATCCAAACCAATCGCTTTTAGATCGTTTGGTTCAATAAGGGTATTCAGAGTCATAATTATTTACCTTAAGAAGTTTCTAGGCTTACTTCTCCTGCTTCATCTCAATAATCAAAGACCAATGAGCCTTTTTGCATAAGTTTTCTGAACCCACAGACTTTAGAGATTACAATTTTATTTAGTTGTTTATCAATCAACTTATCAGTTTCTGAGAGATTTGACCCTTTCTCTTCGACGAACTCTAGTGCGGATGCCTTGTTTAGACCAACGATTTTATCAGATGCCATCGCTGTATTTTTTTTGAGCTCACTGCCAAAAGGGGTAAACATCTTGCCAGAATTAAGAAAATCTTTCACAACGTACGAAGACTTGAATTCATTCGTCGAAAGAATTGTGTTAATTGTATCAGTATTCGCAATCCAGATGTCGGACTCATACGGATCAAATTTTAGAAAAAATTTGGTTAGGTCAGCGTAAGTAATCGATCCGGCCGTGCTTGCTGTGACCGTTGTTGCTGAATTGTTATTCCCGTCACCATTAATCAAGGTATCGATACCCTCAGAGACAATGTCTTGTGATAGTTTCATTCCGATAGCTCGTATTGTTGTCGCGAGCACGTTTGTTTTTACTCTTCGGATTGCCTCATAGCTTGACTCGATCGAAGTACCAATTTTTGATAATTCAATCGCCGTGTTCGATAGAGTAAGTTTCACTTTTGGGAATTCTGCACCCTCGGCGACACCTCTCATTTGGATTTTATCATCAAAATCGGCAAATAGACCCCGGTAATCTTTAGAATCAATCATAGTCTTAGTTGCTATGATGTCTTCTATCTTAGCAGTCATCTTGCCCATCAGCATACCTAGCATAATATTCTGATTCCAAAATTCAGGAAACAAAATTTTTGTCGCACTTGTTTTGAAAAAATCTTCTACAAGGCTCGCGGCACCTCCTGCGATCTTAATTCCATGTGCCAAAAGTTGGCGACCATAAGAGCCCAGCTCTGACAGTTTACCCGAATATTCGTTACCCTCCTTTGCATCAATTTTATCAAGATATTCAGAAAAACTAAGACCCTCGTCTTTCGCTTGCCCGTACATATCCTTATCTAATTTTAATTCTTTTATATTTTTTGACATTTATTTTCCTCCTAAATATTTTGTTAGCCTAAAAAGACTTTGATTTTTTTATCTGTTGTATCAATGTTGACAACCAGTCGCTTGTGTGAATTAGCGTTCACTTCTACCTTGCCTGAGCCTGCCGAACGTAACCCCTGATAGCCTACAGTGGGAGCTGTCCCACTATACGTTAAGCTAACAAAACCTGTGAGTAACACTGTACAAAACTTCTTCTCTATTGATTCTACAACACCATGAAAGTCATCGTTATCACTAGACAAAGCCACCGTGTCATCAGAAGATATTTTCACTGGCTTTAACTCGTCAGTGCCCTTTGTCAGGGTTGAATGTTTGAAGGTTGCCCGCACATCGTTGCCGATTCCTTCATAAGTTATTTTGTCAAATAATCCCATATTTTAACCTCTCTTCATTTTTAATTTTTATAATCTTCAATATTGAGCTCATCAGATGTATCTGATTCAGAATTTAGTATTGAAGACTGTCTCGTTTCTTTTGGCAGATGAAGCTTAGACGCCTCATCTTTGTAATCTTTGTAAAGAGCCTTGAGTGTCCTGAGTTCGCAGGTCTCTAATATTGTGAGTATTGCCTGATCAGACCGATCGCCTTTACAAAGCTGATACAGGTTTTTTGTTTCTTGGCGTAGGCTGGCAATATAATCGTTACCCATCTCTGTAGACACCTTGATGTCTTGGAGATGCGCCTCAATCTCTTCTGCTGACAACTCGCTTGCGTCCTCACCAATCAAAGTAGATAGTGGATTGCTTAGTGCGCTAATCCGCACACTTAATTTCTCTGCTTCTCTTTCCTTCCGTTTTACATTAATCTTAAATTGCGCCAAAATGCCATTCAGCGTTGACTGCTTTAGATCAACTTCCTCAACATTTTCGTCTAAAAACTCTGGCAATTCTAAACCAAGCTCTTTCGCTATTTTTTTTGTTAGTTTCATAGTTTTTTCTTTTCCTCCATTGTTTTCATTTTGTTGTGGGGAGTCTGGGGATAACATACCATCTGCTTGCCTCTCTTCTGTCGTGGGTGTCACATCTTTTATTTGATTGATTGGAAAGAGACTCGCTCGTCTTGTAGCGTAAGGGTCAGCCCCTTGATAGACTAACGATATTTCTCTATAGCCTGTAATACAAGTGACAATCAGGCTGACCATTTCACCATCCACCTCTTCACCAAGCACACGCCAGAAGTCGTCTCTAGCATGGCTTTTTTCCCAAAGAAAATTAAAGCCAACCGATACCGAGTGCAACGCACCAAGCCTGATCCCTTCTACAATTCGCTCGTTTTGTGATTTAGGTATTTGCAATTTTACGTTGATACCATTGGGCTCAGAAGTATCGTCCCACTTAACAGAAAGAACACTGCCCAACCACTGATTAACATCTGTCGTATGGTTTGGATAAACAGTTTGGTTTTTGAGCAGGCGGGCAGATGATTTTAGAACATTCTTTTTTTCTAAATTTAAATAATGCCCAGGAACAATAATTTTAGAAAGAGCTCTAAACACAGGATACACATATGTTTCATCTTCTTCTAGCTTAATATTCTTAGGTGGAAGTGGTGAGCTGGCTAGATCAACCTCTCCGGTAAGTTGGTCACGATCTAAATAAAGATTTACTTTATTTTCATATTCTTCTTTTTTCCCCATCATATCATTTCTCCCAAAACCCCTTGAGGGGTTCAATGTATGTTCTGGGGATGTCAGGTGCGATTTTATGTCACAACCTGTCTGTACGATCGCCTCTAAGCTATTGAATAGCCTTGCCTATCGCTTTTGTTTCTAAAACTGGGGAGTAACTACGTTTTGCCTCAAACCGCCTTACATGGCAATGAGAGGGCTTTTCTATATTTTTACTTTATCATGCCAACTCTGTCATTGGCTCCTCTATATGCTGGGCTGTCCCAGATTGAGTATAAAAAAGACGTTCTGCAATGTCTCTGACATGCGGGGGAAGTTTCTCTAACGGGTAGTCGCCGTGAGCAATGGAAGGGTAATGAGAACGCCAACTGCTATCTTCAGTTGCACCAACAACCATTTCGTAGGAATCAAACTCTGCGGCGTTTTCAATTAAAAAAATATCTGCCTCTTTGTCGTTTGCCTTGTTCATGTCATAAAGTTTTAGCTTAAAAGAGTCTTCAAATTCAACAGACCCAAAATCCCTAAGAGCCTCCAACGTGAATTCAAGTTTTTCTTTTAGGCCTCTCATTTTAATTCCATCGCAAATTTAAAATATTCATCCACATCGTATTTCATCGCAAAAGAGCTTGTGATTCTATGCTCATTCATATCTACAATCGTTACAACGTTCATCGCAGAGTTATAAAAACCAACCCTGTCAGCACCCGACGGCTTTCTGCCAATGGCATGAGCATGAGGGAAAACACGGTCAAAATCATTCAGAACCCTGCGACTTAACTGTATATAATCCTCTTGCGTTTTGACAAGCACATTTTTTCCATATGTTCTAAATTCATCTTTGTGATCTTTAAAGTGCTTCAAAAACAGATTGTTTTTCTTATCTTTCAGCTTCGTGTCGATCCACTGCGAGCCTCTGGCTGAATTGATCTTTGATGCCATTTCTTCATTCGTCAAACCCTTGTAATATTTTCTGGTTTTTTCCAGACGATCTATAGCCAGTTGCCTTCGTTTAGTGGATTCACGATCAATGATCTTCTTATCAGGCCAGTTGGGTTTCTTGAGTGTCTGACCGGTTTGGGTGACCACGGTCTCTGGCAAACCCACCACAGTGGTCGTTCTACATCTACCGTGGTAGGGTGGTAGCTTCACCGAAAGACCAGAAAGTATTTTCCTCGTCGATACACCCTGTGGCACGCTCTTTGGCCAAGGAAAGTTTTTAACCACCTGATCGGGTTCAGTGGTCATCACCTCTTTCACATAGGTTGAGGCAACCTTCGTGCTGATCCGCCGTCCGCTCATCGTACGGCAAATATCAGATGTCTTCTTGTCAATCACTGCTACAATCTCTAGCGTCTGTATGCCGATCTCCTCAAAAGTCATGGTGCGTGCAAAGTTACGGCTCTTATTCACAGCATTAGAAATCACCAAACGGTAGTGATTCATTGTGTGGCGGTCTTTCATAACCTCGGGCACGGCGTGATCTAAAAGTGAAATGATCTCTTTTTCTGTTTTGCCGATTCCCTTCAAAGAATCTAAAACAGCCTCTTTGAGCGGTGCGTCTAAGCCACCAACCACTTTGCCAAAATCAAACCTTTGTTGAGCCACAAAAAAATCAATCGCATCTTGGTCATTTGCATGCTCGCCAATAATCGTACCTGCCTCCGTTTTGACCTCTGAGCCGGCTTGCCAAATTCGTTTGGTATATTCCACGATTGTTGGAACAAGCTCTTGAGGAATATCTTTTTTGATCCGTTTAGAAATAAGCTCTTGAATCTCTCTCTCTGCTCTTCTCTCTTTGACCATTTTCTTGATCAGATTAGTAAGGGTTACAACCTCATTTCCATACTTAGCTAAAAACTCTTGGGTCGCTTCACGCTCAAGCATTCGCCCTTTCAATACTTCTTTTCTTTTTTTATTCATTGGAGATGATTCGTTGAGAGCTTTTTTTTTTACTAGATTTCCGTTCGGGAAATCTAGCATCGCCTCAGAAAAACCACTACCGCTAGTTTTTCCTCGGGGATACTCGCTACCGTTCGGGAAATCTAGCATCGCCTCAGAAAAACCACTACCGCTAGTTTTTCCTCGGGGATACTCATCACCGTTCGGGAAATCTAGCATCGCCTTAACCTGCTTTTCTTTGCCCGTTGCCTTTTCATAGCCCAGCTCCCGTGCTGCTGTATCTATATCAATGATTCCTGCTTGATATTTCATGAGTATAACTCTAGTTTTGATCTCTGTGGCTTCTGCATTTTCTTTAGGTCTAAGACCCTTATTCTCATTAAAAGTTACCTTGAGTGAGGAAGGGTCTAGCCCCGCCAGTGTAAGGTGCATTTTATAGCCACGTTCTAAAAATCTTTTTACACTGCGCCTGATGTTTTCAAGTTGTGACAAAAAAGCAGAGTATACGAGCTTGTGCAGGAACTAGGATTTTTCAGTGCATTTTATGAGATATTTGCTGCGTCAGTCTCATTTTTCAAATATGTCAAGGAATTTATAGTTTATGCAAGTTGTTCTCGTACCATTTTGCCAAAATTAAATGCTGTAGCTGCGATTTTTACCTCTATTTGAACCTTTTTACTGCCTCTGAGCAAGAATTCTCTGAACTTTTTGGCTTGTTTCAAAATTCCAAAAATGGGTTCAATTTCAGAACCTCGCTTTTTATAGAAAGACTTTGCTTCTTCTGAATTCATCTTCTTGATCATTTCATGTTTTAAAGCAAAACCAGAGTCTACTGACAATTTGCGATAACCTCTGCGTAACTCTTCTTCGCTCGTACAACATTGTTCTCTGGCAGGGCAAATGACACAGTCAGGAGGTTTACCATGATAATGAGTATATTTCTTTTTATCTTTCACAGATTCATTATGAAATTCTAAGGTTTTACCCTCGGGGCAAACCCAAGAATCATCATCCTCGTCATATTTAAACTGATGAGCTTCATAACCTGAATCCCCTTCTCCTTTTCTTTCTTTGGCTACCTGATCAGGTGAAGGTATAAAACCATTGATCCCTTTTGAATCCAGGTATTCCAAACCACTTGAATGAAAGTAACCCGAATCTGCAGAAGCTGTCTGTATACTGGTCCCTGTGTTTGACTCAGCTTTAGAAAGGGTAGGAGCTAATTGTTCTAAATCATTTTCTGAATTAGCTTCAGCAATGTCAGCTGCCAAAATATAGCCTTCTGATGAGGTAACTTGAATGTTGTAGCTTTGAGAAATTTTACCATTCCGTTTCATGAATTTAGCATCTGGATCAGTAAGATTTATTTTAGAATCAGAAGCAGACTCTTGATTCTCTTCCAGACTTTTACTGATCGTAACATACTTTTGAGCTTTCCTAAGCATAACAGAATCATTATCCTCTGCAGCCTGGTCTTCATTTATCAATAATTCTGGCTCGTTAGCATGAAAATTAGTTGTATCTTCTAAAAAGACCTCAACTTCTTTTTCTCCTGTTTTTAGAGCTTCTATATCCTGTGTACCTTCTATAGTTTCTGAAGAATCTTTTTCAACAGATGTAGAAAACTCGGCTGGTTCACTTTGCTTTCCTTCTGCTGTTTTTAATGACTCTCTCTTTGCCTTTTCACTCGCTTTTTGTAAGCGAATAAACTCCTCAATGACCGTATCTACCTCTTCAGGATTAAGCTCATAGCCACTGTTGTCTTTACCATATAGTTTATCTTCCTCAATATCTAATTCTCTACCTGAGCGTAGATACTCTAAGATCTCTTGCTGTATAGCTCTTTTACGTTCCTCTAAATCTGACTTTTTGTATGTTTGATCGTCAGCAGCACTGGCTTTGATTTTAGTTCCATCTACCTTAACATCAGTACCAATATTTTTCTTTTTGTGGGATAGCAAAGATACAGAGTAATTAAAAACTTCGCCAATTTCTTTACCAAAATTAACACGGAATTCAGCAATAGACCGAAACTTTACTTTATGACCACCAACTAAATAACGCATGGCGTCGTTCTCTTCACAGGCTTTTTGTAATTCTCTGCTGCTTCTCCATCCACGATGAAAGCCATAAAAAAGGCATCCCAGCATTATAACCGGATGGTAAGCCCGACCCCCTTCTTTTGAGTACTTAGAAAGAAATGGTTTCATAGGAATTTTATCTAACAAGGCAGCAAAGGCATAAACCTCGTGATTTTCTTCTAAATTGTCTGCTATAGTATGCGAAAACAGCATAACTTGATCTCTATCACTTTTCATAAATCGTTTCATAATAAGACATAAACAAAGAAGAACACAGAAAAGCAAGAAAAATCCTAGTTCCCGCACAAGCTCATACTACACCTGCATAAGTCTCTGTTGTGGAGTAGGTTCGACCAAGCAAGGCCGGGTCAATATCTAAGCCAGAGGCTACCTGTTGCTCTACCTCTTGAAATATATCTTTCGCACCGCGAGCTGAGCCTGAGCCAAATGATTTATAATCGTAATTTACATCATCGTAGCTGATCGCAACGCCTTTAGAAAAATTGTTTTCAAAGTTTTTTGCAAAATTTTGAAGCTCTGTTTGTAATTCATTTTTATGTTCCTCTTCAGTCTTACCAGCACGACCAAAAGACAAAAGAGGTGACTTTTTGATCGCCGATAAAAAACCCAAAAGACCAAACTTTTTGATGATGTGTTTTATGTTTTCCATAGAATCTTTTTCAATAAAAATCGAATACAGAGCCGAAAGATAAGGAGGTATCGCATAAGGAGAACCCTCTGATGTTTGGATGGGGATGTACATATATTGATTGATATTAAGTTCCACCTCTTCAATTCCTAATTGTTGATAGGGGATGTATTCTCCGTCACGCTCTTTGAATCTGATTTGACGGGTGGGTACTGTGACCACTTTCTCCACTCCAGAGAGTGCCATATTGGGCACCCATTCGGCGGACAACGCACCCGTGATCGCAATTTGCCTGATCAGTTTATTCACAAAACCATCAATGCCAGCCAACACCTTAAACACATCTTTGGCAAAAAGTTTGATTTCTTTTTGGGCTTTTGCTTCTTGTACTTTTGATAAACCCTCAAAAATAACTCGATGACCAGTGTTCCCCAAAAGAACAGTTCGGGATAGTGCTTGTGATACATTGGGCGTTGTGATCGCTAACTTTTCAATCAGCTCAATAAATTCATGATAGGAGTCGTTTGTTGAACCAAAATGTGATCTCAAAGAAGACATCGCCTCAGAATGACTGCTTGAGCTCTGCCCAAGAGCAACTTGCCGTGTCGTTCGATGTTTTTTAAAAAATAACATAATCTATAAATAAATTGGATCCGTCGTAGGGTAGACATTCACAGGAGCTAGTTGCGATGCAATGCGCATATAATTAAGAGCCATGCCGTAGTGATTATTTACCCGTTTTTTATATTGATACATCAGCTCACCGTTAGCTTTTTCTACAGGCTCTTTGATTAACATTTTTAGTTGAGCTTTGAAGTTCTCATATTCTCTTAGGTCAGGCTCTTCCATTTTGTTACTAGCGGGGAGCTCCACCGCCTTGTTTTGAATCGCATCTACAAGATCATCTAAAGACTCTTCACGATTAACCGTTGATTTGAGCACGTCGCCTTCTGTGAGACTTTTAAGTTCCTCGCCCTTGTAATAATTGATTGCAATACGACCTTGAAAGTGCCGGGCAATTCGCTTGGCAAATGCCTTGTATGGCATCGCATCAATTACACCAAACAAAATATTTTGTTGAAGTAAAAGTTGGATGATCTCTTCTTCTCTGTCAGAAGAGACCTCTCTAAAGTAATGTACCCTAAGTGTCTGATGATCGCTAAAATGACCAAAAACTAAATGGCACATATCACCAACGTCCATGCCAAAAAAAGAATAATTGCCGGTAGAATGTAATTCATAATCTCTCTGGGCAGAGCGTAAAACAGCATTCGTGAGAGGCTTTTGTTTGCTGTTACTATACGGCCTACCTAAAATAGAAATATAAAAATTCTTCTTGTCAATATAGCTTTCCAAAGTCTCAAAACGTCTCTTGATTTCCTTTGCTGAAATAAAATCAAAAATCAAATGCGACATCTGAAAACCTCGTTTCTCTTTACTTTTTGCAGGATGCTCTGCAATCCACTTGCCTTTATTTTTGTTTAATTTCTTGCTACACTTTGGGCAACCTAGGTAAGTATTCTTAGCTATTGTAATCACGCACTCTGGGAAGCACTTATCAGGAAATATATATTGATTACACCCATCGCACTTGATCCCCCAATAGCTCTTATCAGAGCCCTCAAAACTGGCATCAATTCCATAACCCTCAATCGACGGCTGGGACAGCTCAGCAATCAAGCTAAACTTAGAATGATGGAGTCTTGACTCTGCGAACTTGAGGTTTTCTTGGTTGGCTTCGTCGACTTCGTCTTTGATAATATAATCAAGATCAATTGATTTCACTTTTCGCTTAGAATGAACACCTCTAAAATAGATAAAAGAGTTCCCAAGTTGCTTGAGGTTTTTATTGGCCACATTGCCCTGATCAAGCATCTCTTCAAGACATTCAGAATAAGCGATTAAAGGGTCGACACGCCCCTGAACGAAGTCTTCAACATCCTCATCCGTCGGAAAATAATAACCAATATTCATCGAATGCTTGTAGGCAAGATAAAAGGTTCTAAGTACATTTTGTGTGGAGACTCCTAATTGAGTCGCCTTTGTGACGACGATATGAGGATGTTCGGGCAGGCTGTAGAGCTCCCTCAGAGGCTCGTGACCTTCAAGCGAAAAAGGAGTGATCTTACCATTCGTGTTGATCGATATATTTTCATAGCAAAACTCTAAAAAACTTTTCTTAGCGAATAGCTTATTGCCAATTTCAATAGCAGCCTCAAAAACTTTTGCCTCATCAATGATCATTGTTTACTCTTCTTAATCTTTTTCAAATTCTTAAAAAAATTATCCTGAATGGTTGCCCATCGCTTATCCAAAATTAATGATATCTCTTGATCATTTTTCAGAGCCAGCAATAGAGCCTGTACCACTTCTTGTGCTGTTTCTTGCGACGAACGGTCTTCACCTGACTGTTTAAGAATAAAATTTGAAATGGATTGATAAGCATTAACAGCCCCTTCTAAAGTCTTTGCTTCGAGTTGGGGAAGCTGGCTATAGAGCCTTTCTTTGAACGCTTGAGCTTCGACAAGAATTTGTCTTCGGTCTTTTGCGAGTGTCTCGTCCACGGCGTTTCTGTGGGCTTTTTCAATTTTTCCTCGTCGCTCGTACCACGTTTCTCCATTGACATTACGCTCTAGTGCCCAGCCTGCAAGTGTCGATTTTGAGATTTTTTGAAAACCGTCGGTCGTTTTAAGAATACGAACCGTCTGAGAAAGAGTGCCTGTTTCATAAAAAACTTTAAAAGCACGCTCTTTGTCAGTTGCGGTGTAGCCCATTTTTTAGGTTTTTGCGATCCCATATCTCTACATAGCAACTTGCTTTATTTTGTAGTGCATCGACGCAGATTTTATGTTCTTCTTCTTTAAGATTTTGCTCTTTTAGGTCGTTACAAAAACTAACATTTTTTCCTGACACATTAGAATTGCCATCAGCCATGACCCGCATACAGAGTGCATAACTTGACAGACTTGCCTCCTCCCTATTCTCCAAATTTGAGCCTTTGAAATCTAGCGACTTGCAGTTGATGTTCCCAAAAGAAAACATAAACAACAACAAAATTAATAATAAACTCATTGTGATAACCCCCGTTAATTTATTTTTAAAAAAAGTAATGATGGGAAAAAATACTGCTTGGTTTAACCCCCTAAAACTGGACACTTTATTGTGTTAAATTTAGGAGGTAAAACTATGATTAAAAGACAAAGATACAGTAAGGAAGCAAAAGAGAGATTGGCTTTGGAGATGATTTCAGGTCAGACTAGCACGGCAGAAATATCTAAGAGAGAGATGATTTCAGTCGCAACTTTATCGAGATGGAAGCGACAGCTGGTTTCCGAAGGCTTTGAAGATAAAAATGGGGTTGAGTTAGAATTGAGAAAAAAAATTTCCTATTTAGAATCGGCCTTATCTGACTTAATGATAGAAAATCAGATTTTAAAAAAAACGGAAAAACTTCTTCAAGAATACAGGCAAAAAGAGAAATTATCAAGAATAGCCTCAGCACAGAATTTGGGATCACAAGGAGTTGCAGAGTTATGAAACTAGAAAAGTCAACTTATTATTATAAGTCGAAGGAGAAGAAAGATGATTCAACGATTCTAAAATCTATCCATGAAATTAGTGATCAATTGAACCAAGTAGGTTATATCTCGATGACGCAAATTCTAAAAGATAGAGGCTTTACAATAAATAAGAAGCGAGTTTACCGAATTATGAAAGAAAATAGACTTTTATGCACTAAAAAGGTGTTTTTGAAGCCAAAAACTACCCAATCTAAGCATAATTTCAGAAAATATCCCAATTTGATTAAAAGTGTGCAAGCTGATCCCTTCAAGGTAATTGTTGGCGATATAACCTATTTTGATATTAATTCGAAAGACCACTATTTAGCTTTGCTCATGAGGCTTATGAGTCGCCGTATCGTAGGAGCGGCCATTTCTGATAAAAATAACACCCAACTGGTCATAGCAGCCTTTCTTTCGCTTAAAAGAGAAATAGGAGATTTACAAAATTACTACCATCATACTGATGCTGACGTCAGATATTGCTCAAATGAGTATATCGCTCTATTAGAAGAAAGTAGAATCAATATTTCCATGTGTCGTGGTAATGTGTATGAAAACGCTCATGCCGAATCATTGAATAAAACAATTAAATATAAAGAAATTAATTTATCAGAATATCAAAACTTTGAAGAAGCTCAAAAAAGTATCTTCAGGTTTATCCATCTTTATAATACGATGAAGCCACATTCAGCTTTAGGATGGGTGACACCTCAAAAATATGAGGAGAAATATCTAAAAGAATAAGAAAAAGACTGTCCAGTTTTAGGGGGTTAAACCAGCTAGCATCAGTTACCTACCTCTCTTTTCGTATCTTCTTTTTTGTTCCATCCCCTGAGAACTGACGACGAACCAAAAAGAGCACCCAAAAACATATAGGCATTCGCAAGGTTAAGCTCTCTGCCTAAATATTGAATCAATATATCACAAAAAATAAACAGCAATGAAAAAGTGAGCATCACCCAGAGAACCTGCTCTGAATGTTTGGAGTTTTTTAATAGGCTCATTTTGCACTGACCATTACAATCAATTTTTTAATGTCTTTTTTTATTTCTCTGATGTCTAGCTCGAATCTCTTATACGCTTCATTCGCGCGAGACTCCAAAACGGAAATTCTGATCTCTTGTGTTGTCATGTAAGCAAATAACAGACTGCCTACTAAAATTGCCATTTGAATAATATCTTTAATATTTATTTTTTGCATATGCTCTCCTGTATCTTTGAGGATAGCTAAAAATGGCGGTGACCCTATTGGAAAACCTACATGATCACCGCCCGTGAGTATAGCTCCCCAGATATACAAGTCTGTTTATATACTATTTTATGAGCGCAGTCAATACACGAATGTACACAGATGTCGTGAAAGTACACGGATGTCGTGGATTGTATGCTTTTTTTTAGCTACTCTTCAGAATCAACTAGAAATTCGATAAGATGCTTCTCTAAAATAAGAATTTTTTGAGAAGAAATACGGAGACAGCCTAATCGAGATTCTTCAATATACCTAAGAACAGTCCGAGGATCAACGTGGAGGTATCGAGCGGCTTCTCTAACAGAATATTTCTTCTCTTCTAGTATTGTATTCATCTACTGCCATAGATGGGGAAGTCTACCTCCAATTCAAATTCTTTGCTTGATAGATTTTGAATCTTATGCCGATTGAGTGCAAGTGCCATGCGACATAAAATAAATCGTCAAAACTGACCCCCATTTCACTGTTTTTTAGGAAACTGTCAACTTCTTTTCATCAATTAGTTTACGACTTTTACAATTTCAACTGCTATCTGCAATATTGCAGTTGATTCCACCACCACTTTCCCACCACCACCACTCATCGCTTCCCACTGATCAATAACAAGAATTTTGCCAAAATTGCGTGCTGATCTGTGCGTAGTTCAATGTCTGAATACTTTGGATTTTCGGCCTTGAGAGTATGAGGCTGTTTGTCTTTTATGATTCTCTTCAGCGTCAATTCACCGTCGATTGAGGCAAGCACAATGGCTTTATTTTTTAGTTCCGTTAGAGAATACACAGATTTAAAAACTACAATATCTTCTTCAAAGATACCCGCTCCCATCATGGAATCACCCTTAACCTCTAAGGCGAAGATATCTTTTGTGTCATTAATGCCCAGAAGTAGCTTGTCAATTTGGTAGACTTTTTTTGGTTCTTCTTGCTCGAATATCTCTGCAGGGTGACCCGCTGCAACACGTCCGTACATGAGACCAACCTCTGCCATGCGTCCTGATGGAAATTTGACACGCTCCTCAATTTCTTTGATGTCAATTTTTGGAAGAGGCGTGAGCTCTTTTTGTCTAGTTGCTAGCCAGTCCTTAAACTCTTGTTCGTTTTCTTTGTATTCTTTGATCTTTGGCTTATCGCCTAGGTATTCGATATAGTCACGAGCCGACTCTTTATCTTTGCCCTTTAGCTGAGCCGTTGGGTCAGGGGGGGGAGTATAGCCACCTTGGTGAGAGCTGAGGAACATCTCCCCTTCGCCTAAAATTAACCATTCAGCATTTATCCCATAAATTCTTTGTATTTGTATCGCAAGTTCTCCCGAGATATTCTTCACTCGGTCTTTCATTAAATCTCGAATAGTTGCATCATTGATTCCAAGTTGATTGGAAAAATTAGTTATTGAGTTATCGGTTTGTTGGATAACAAAAGTAATTCGGTCAGAAAGCATATTTTTTACTTTTTTATTCACTTTTCGTGGAAATTCTCTATTTATTGTTGACACCGTGAATATCCACGTATATATTTCGCAATAACAACAACTAATCAAGTGCACAAAGTGGACTCAGGAGGTAAATATGGAAACAGTTAGTCAAGCTATAGAAATCGGTGAAGAGCTCTCTCAACTCAAGGCGTTAGCGGCTCAAATTAAACAGATACCTGTTAAATGTCGTGAAGACATCAAGAGAGCCTTACTCTTCAAACATAAAAGCTTAACCAAAGCAGCTACAGCACTAAAAGTAGATTATATCGGATTGAGTCATGTCATTCATGGAAGAATCCATTACGCTGGCATCATCCAAGCCCTTCAAAAAGACCTGAACCTCACAGACGAGCAGGTCTTAGAATTCTGGCCACTATTGGGCAAATGGCCCAAGCCAAGCAAAAGGAGGGTGGCGTGAAGAAAGAAGAAGAAATGAAGGATGAAAAGAAAGGAAAGGAGAGTAGTATGATAGAAGAAAAGATGAAAGGAAAGGAGCGTAAGCTAATGAGAATAGTTACGCTACACGGAAGTATCATTTTGGAAAGTGGCGAGTATTTTTTAGGATGTAACTACAAATCAGGAGAAGTTGTGAAGGTCATAGAAAACAGAGAAACTCTGCAAGTCCAATATAATAATACAACTTCTAAAATCTCAAAACAGGAGGGTGGCGTGATAGAATCAATATTAATACTCATAGGCGGGCATATTCAGGAATGATTGATTTTGAGGGTCTTGTGAATTTAAAGGAGGAATATAATCAATGGAGGAGGTGGAAGAAGTGAAGCTGAATGAAAAGTGCCGTGATTGCGAACTTTTAGTAGAAGCTCTTATAGAGTTTTTAGAAGGTAAAAAATTAGCTGTAGATTTGTTAGCTTATTTGTATGCATTTGAGAGATACGTTCCTAATGCATTTTCTCATCCTAGTACTTTGACGGGGCATCCAACAACTAACTCAGGGAAGCCTTGCGTCTCTGATGATCAATACCGACGAGCAGTTGACTCCATTGCTAATAAAAAAGGTAAATCTTGTTTGGGAGAAACCAACCCGTAATCACCGTTATGTATTGTATAAGCCTTTTTTATGGGAGCTACCTTATAAATGATTGACCACTCATTATTATTATTCTGGTATTTTTTTGCTTCCTCTTCAGTAGGTAGACAAAAAACAGCATTTAATCGAGAAGGTTTGTCCGGATATTCATTTTGGCGATATGCTTCCAGCATATACTCTCTCATTAATACAAAGTTTACCTGTTTTGAGTTATATAAATGTAAAACCCTCCCCCAATTCCCTGGCTTTATAACACTCCCAATTTCTAAGGGAATTGGGCAACAATGGTATAATTCATCCATACCCTCTTATCGGCTTAATTATATTACAAATCAAATTTTAGGCACATGGCCAAAGAAAAGCAAAAGGAGGGTGGCGTGATCGTTGAATTATCTTTAATACTCATAGCAGGAGGTATTTTCTACTATCTCCAAAAGACTAAATGCGATGTAGAAGAAGAAATCAAGGCCTCTAGGCAACATATTGAATGTCAGAGAATGAAGAGGCACAATAAATGAATTTTAAAACACTGCTCAAATTGCCAACGATCGACCAAGAAGCAGAGTTTTTGAAGCTTTCAGAGGAAGAGCAAAAAGGCATCTTTGGAGAGTGGCAAAACTCCAACGCGATGTTGGCAAAATTCTATAATAACGTTCTTAGAAAAAATATGAAAAACGGAATTATACACCCCAGAAATGATGACGGGATCGAAAGGCTGAAAAATGAACACAAATCATGGACGGACATTCGTCGCAGTCTCATGTTTAAATATAAAAGTCTAGGTAAGGCAGCAAAGGCTTTGGGGGTGACATATATTTGCTTGAGCAATGTCATTCATGGACAGCTTTATACCGTATACGTCATCGAAGCCCTGCAAAAAGACCTGAACCTCACAGACGATCAGGTCTTAACATTCTGGCCACTATTGGGCAAATGGCCAAAACCAAGCAAAAGGAGAGAGCATGAAGAAAGAAGAAGAAATGAAGGATGAAAAGAAAGTAACGCTTAAACAATAAGGAGAATAAAACATGAGACTAACTGAACACTTTACTTTGGCGGAATTAACAAAGAGCCAAACTGCCGCACGGAGGGGTATCGATAACACCCCCAAGGAAGAGCACATGGAGAATCTGCAGGCTTTGGCAACTTACATTTTAGAGCCACTCAGAAAAGAAATTGGCAAGCCCATATTCGTAAACTCTGGTTATCGTTGCGAAGAACTTAACCTTGCAATTGGAGGTTCAAAGACCTCACAGCACATGAAAGGTCAAGCAGCAGATATCGAATGCTTTTCAATCGGCAATTACGAGATGGCAAAGTTGATCGCTCGCAACTTCACTTTTGATCAACTGATTCTTGAATGCTGGAGACCAGAAGACAATCGACTCGATTCAGGTTGGGTGCACGTTTCTTTTTTGAGAGACGCGACTCGTAATCGTGACCAAGTGCTCAACTTTGACGGTAGCAGATATAGAGCCTATAGTTTTGAAAAGGAGTTCGCAAAATGAACCAGCTCCTCGATATCTTTCTCTTCTTTTTAGATCATCCGCAAGGAGACTTCTGTGGAAGCCAAGTCGCTATGACGCTTGGCATGCCCCAAACAACAGCGTATCACAAATTGAATCTATTGGCCAAGAAAGGGCTCATAGATAAAATAAACAAAAACTATAAATTATCGCCGGAGCTTACACTCAAATTAAAGAGTGCCCTTCGGGCCATATCGTACAAAACACAAGGAGAATAACGAACGATGGAACAAATCATACTAAAGAACAAAAACATACAAAAACTAATCACAGACCCAAAAACAGGTCAAACATATAAAGTGACTCCAGAGATGATTATCGCATTCGAGTTATGCGAACAAAAAATCAGAACGTCGATGGCATCGATTGCTCTCTCTCTTAAAGAGATCAAAGATAACCAATATTATCTTATCATTGGTCTGACTACAATGGAGGAGTATCTCTCTGAACGATTCACAAAATCGAGAAGTCAGGCCTACTTTTATATGAAGCTGGCTGATGCTTACGCCGATTCGCCTCACTACGAAGAGATTATTCAATTACCACAGAAAATTCTAACAGAATCTTTCAAAGATGAAAATATTGTTAAACAACTCCAAAAAGGAGAATTTAGAGACAACGAAGATAATGTCTACACATTCGAAGAGATATCTGCCATGGGCAACCAAGCATTTCAAGAAAAATTCATTTCTGAAAAGAAAAAAGTAAAAGACCTTAAAATCGAACTCGAGCAGTCAAAGCAAGAGGTAGAGCTCACAACAACCCGCATCAAAGGCTACGAAGAGGTAGCCGGTAGTGAAAGAATGCAAAAGATAACATCAGAGAAAGAGACCCTAAAATCTCTATATCATACGCAAGGCATGATCGCATCAATTGCCACAGAAATGGATAAGGTAGAGGTCAACGAAAACATAGAAGCCATATCTCTCGTGAAAGCGACCATCGGGCAACTTACTGGTCTCATCGACGCTCTTGAAGATAAGTGGGCTGTCAATCTCATTGAATTATCCAACCGAGCTCATCGAGAGGATCAGATTAATTAATGAGCTCCCACAATAATATCAGAGAAGAAAGCATGAAAGCCATAATCGCAGAATACAAACATGCCCCATCAAAGAAAGAAAAGGGTCAAGTGATCCAAAACTGGGCAGGTTATCTTGGTATGTCCAAATCGAAGATTTATCGCAATAAAACTGAATATTTGGGAGGCTCTGATATAAATAAAAGAGCCGATAACGGCAAAGCTCGTGTGAATAAACCTGAAATATTTAAACGTGATCTCATGCGAATCGCTGGTTTCCTCAAGACCACTGGTGGCACCACAGACGAGTCAATTAAGGTGCTTTATGATAAAGGTCTGCTTGATAAAAAATATGCTTTAACCACCATCACGAGGCATTTGCGAAACCAAAAGCTCAACCTTAGAAGTTACAAGGCAGAAAAAGCCAATTCGGTCAGGCTTGTGTCTCCATACTCTAACTATTGCATGATGGTCGATGCAACTGTGGGGAATATTTATCACATAAGAAACAAGAATAAAACTAAATTAGAATTTCATGATTCAATTACCAGCGACACTACCCATAAAGAAGATCGCATGAGAAAGCAAGGCTTGGAGAAAGTCTGGGTCTACTATATGGTTGATCACTTCTCTCGTCTGTACGACCTAATCGCCTTTTCTGGTGCTCATTTGGGAGAGAATTCGCATCATTGGTATAGAGCTCTTTGTCAATTTTTTAGAAAATATGGCATCCCCAAATATATTTATGCTGATAAAGGTTGGTTTAACCCCCTAAAACTGGACAGTCTTTTTCTTATTCTTTTAGATATTTCTCCTCATATTTTTGAGGTGTCACCCATCCTAAAGCTGAATGTGGCTTCATCGTATTATAAAGATGGATAAACCTGAAGATACTTTTTTGAGCTTCTTCAAAGTTTTGATATTCTGATAAATTAATTTCTTTATATTTAATTGTTTTATTCAATGATTCGGCATGAGCGTTTTCATACACATTACCACGACACATGGAAATATTGATTCTACTTTCTTCTAATAGAGCGATATACTCATTTGAGCAATATCTGACGTCAGCATCAGTATGATGGTAGTAATTTTGTAAATCTCCTATTTCTCTTTTAAGCGAAAGAAAGGCTGCTATGACCAGTTGGGTGTTATTTTTATCAGAAATGGCCGCTCCTACGATACGGCGACTCATAAGCCTCATGAGCAAAGCTAAATAGTGGTCTTTCGAATTAATATCAAAATAGGTTATATCGCCAACAATTACCTTGAAGGGATCAGCTTGCACACTTTTAATCAAATTGGGATATTTTCTGAAATTATGCTTAGATTGGGTAGTTTTTGGCTTCAAAAACACCTTTTTAGTGCATAAAAGTCTATTTTCTTTCATAATTCGGTAAACTCGCTTCTTATTTATTGTAAAGCCTCTATCTTTTAGAATTTGCGTCATCGAGATATAACCTACTTGGTTCAATTGATCACTAATTTCATGGATAGATTTTAGAATCGTTGAATCATCTTTCTTCTCCTTCGACTTATAATAATAAGTTGACTTTTCTAGTTTCATAACTCTGCAACTCCTTGTGATCCCAAATTCTGTGCTGAGGCTATTCTTGATAATTTCTCTTTTTGCCTGTATTCTTGAAGAAGTTTTTCCGTTTTTTTTAAAATCTGATTTTCTATCATTAAGTCAGATAAGGCCGATTCTAAATAGGAAATTTTTTTTCTCAATTCTAACTCAACCCCATTTTTATCTTCAAAGCCTTCGGAAACCAGCTGTCGCTTCCATCTCGATAAAGTTGCGACTGAAATCATCTCTCTCTTAGATATTTCTGCCGTGCTAGTCTGACCTGAAATCATCTCCAAAGCCAATCTCTCTTTTGCTTCCTTACTGTATCTTTGTCTTTTAATCATAGTTTTACCTCCTAAATTTAACACAATAAAGTGTCCAGTTTTAGGGGGTTAAACCAGTCTATAAAAACTATAAGGGAGATGTTTTTGCACAAACTAAAGATGGTCAAATCTACCAAGCCAATCCTGAAGGAGTGCATGAAGTAATCATCCACGATGAGTTCAAATCATACCCCAAAACAGTAGTAGCTCTAAGACAAGAAGAAGCCCTTGAAGAGGGCAAAAAGATAAAAAATATTCTTACCATAAACGACCTCATGCCAAAAATAACGAATGCCAATCAAACAAAGATAGTGCAACCTCCCCTGAAAGGCAAAAGACCCTCAACACAAGCCCAAACTCCCCAAGATCAATACTTAACGGGTGAAGAGGTTTGGCTTTTTATTTTGGAAAAAACCGGTGTTAAGCGTGGTGAGCTCAATAAGAACCTACTGACTCGCATCGAGGGTGTGATGCAATCTAGTCTTAGAGCTTACGACTCCATTCAAGCCTCAGAAGTTCTTTTAATGATCAATACAATCAAAAAAGAAATGAATTTTGTAAAGGAGGAAACAAATGCAAATTAAAACCCCAGATACAGAAAAGCCAATCATCGAAACTTGTGCGATGAGAGAAGTTGGAGAAAAGTTAACAAGAACCATCGCCAATAATGAGTGGCTAACTATCGCTGGCAAAAGTGGCACGGGCAAAAATATCGCTGTCAATCATCACCTAGACAATTACCGCGATGAGCGACACTACACGATCGTTGAATCATCTGGAATTTTATTTTGCTATAAAGACCTGACTAATTCGATCATGAGTGAGTGCATTCGTGCTCTTTTGCCCGACGAGAAAGTGGCCAGAGATATTTTTGCACGATATACTCAATTTCAACGAGCATTGCTTGAGGCGGAAGCTTCCAATAAAAAACTTATTTTGTTGATAAACGAAGCCCAACGACTTAATCAAGATACTATTTATGGTGTTAAGATGCTGCATGAAGCTGGCCAGGCCTATCACAAAGAACATTTATTTCCGATTATCTTTGTCGGTCAACTTTCAATAAAACGTAAGCTTGTCGCTCATGAACTCAACTTTCGCATTAAACGTTATGAAATGAAGACCCTACAAGAAAACGAAGTAAAAGCCATCCTGAACCTATATGGCTACACGTGCAATCGATCAATTTTGGGAACATTCGCCTCGAATTCCCATCACACACCAAATGGAGTGCATTTTTATATTGATTTACTCAAAGAAAATAATATCCCAAAGGGAGAGCTTACTATTGAACACCTATACAATCTCCCCGGCTTTGCTTTCAAAGAGAGAATGAAGGCACGAGGTTGGAGCAATCAAGACGTAGCTGACCTGGCTAAAGAGAACATCGGGCTTGATGTAACATCATCCTCCGTATCTAAAATTGTCAATGGTAAAATGCCAGGCCCCACAGCAGATGAACTGACGATGCGTTGGCATGAGCTTGAGTCGATAGCTGACGAAAGGGAAAAAAATGGACTCCCGGTGGAAAATATTAACATGGCTTAATAAAAAATAAGCAGGAGGAAAATAATATGAGTAGAGTAAAACCAAACATAGCGAGCATTGAGTCTCTTGACGAGGCGAATGTTACATTGAAAGAGCTGGCAATCTTAGAGATTAAAATTGACCGAATTGACAATAAATATAGCAAAAAAATTGGTCAAGTCAAAGAGCAGGCCGTAAAAGAAGGGGAAGAAGCCAGGGGACGAATAAAGGAGTTAGGTGACGCTCTCTCTATATACGCTCAATATAACAAGTTGAAGCTCTTCAATAAAAAGAAAACTCAGGAGATGTCGTGGGGCAATATTGGATTCCGTAAGTCAACAAAACTCAAGACCAAAAAAACAACTTTAGAACTTTTGAAAAAATTATTTGAAAACAAGGGTATTCGAATAAAAGAAGAAGTTGACCGGGAAGAACTCAAAGAGTGGGAAGATGAAATTTTAGCTCAAGTAGACGCTGCCAAAACAGTAGAAGATTCTTTCTTTTATGAAATCAATAAAGATCAGGTAAACAAAGAGTTAATTGAACAGGCGAGATAAAGATGACTGTGATACAATCCTTTGAGGTGTACGAGTCACTACTACATCAAACAGTCAGAGACTTTTATTCTGCCTCGAGGATGGGAGATGTGGCTCTTCAGACAAACTTTTTTAATTCTGCAATTTTGATTCACAACCAGATTGTCAAATACTCATCAGAAAGTAAAGCATCGGCCATGTGGTCTGATGCTTTTGCTCAATTGGAGTTGAGTCCGAGTTAATGGCAACCACAGGGCAATACCGAGCTATCTTTAGCATGGCTAGGGCGTGTGGTATAGATGAGGATATACTTAGAGATATGCTCCACGTGAATTTTAAGAAAAAGTCATTTAAAGATATTTCAAAAGATGAGGCCAAAGATTTTATCGACATTCTAATCAAGCTTCACCCATCTCTTAAAAGACGCAAGAGCAGAAAAATAAAACAATATCCAAACACAATGATTCGCTTCATCACTCCTGCTCAGACGAAACTCATTCTTGATTTTGCTCGCTCAATGCTTTGGGATGAATCCAATATCAACAATTTGATCAGCAGTATGTTCCCAAAATTCAAGAAGCTTCACGATCAGATCGACGCAGAAGTGTCTTTTCGTAGACTCTCTATGAAACAAGCCCAAAGTCTGATCGAAGCCATCAAGAGTATCCAAGAAAGAAAATTACAGGGTAGTGAGGTAAGCACATGATCGTAATTCAAAATAAATTCACAAGATGGGGGTTTACGAACTTAGCCAAGGGGTTTCGTGCGACGGCTTTCTATCCATTCATTTTTGCAAAAGATTCATTAAACAAGAAGACTCTAAATCACGAGAAGATACTGTCCAGTTTTCACCTTCGGGCACAGGCGGGGTTAAACCAGTTAAAGAATTTCAAGCCAAATCGGGAAGATATCCAGTCCATTTGATTTTCAAGTTGGGGGATACAAAGAATAAAAGGAAAGAATTATGATTAATAACGGTGAAGTTTTATTATTTTAATTATTTGATCCCCCGCTTGCGTTCGATTATCACGTCTGTATTGCTCATTTCCGAACATTATTTTCACCGTATATGGGTAAGTTTCACCGGTTTTACTTTAAAGACTTACCTATAGCGTGTAAAAATCACCGAAAAAGGCTCTAAAACTAGGGTTTTTCCGTAAATTTTGTTCGGTTTTGTTCGATTCCGTTGCAGTTAATGTGGTTTTAACGTGATTCTATTGTGGGTGTAGACAACTCGGGTATTACAAAACACAGTTGAGGGCTGTGGCATTAGAGCTACCGGAAGAGTCTTTGGTATCAGCAAGGATACAGTTCTTGCTTGGGTTAAAGCAGCAGGTGAAGATTCACTAAAAGTTGAAAAAAAATATATACAAAAACCTGTCTTTCAATGAAATTCAATTAGACGAGCATTGGGGTTTTGTCTTTAAAAAACAATACAATCTATCAGAGACTGAGCGATTAAGTGATGAAATAGGGGATATCTGGACTTTTACTGCAGTATTGCCTGTAGAAAAGCTCATTTTAGCGCATATAACAGGCAAGAGGACCTCAGTGAATGCTAGAAAGTTACTGACCAAGGTAAAAACAAGAAGTAAGCCAAAGAGGGAAGATAAATTCTTGATTACCTCTGATGGATATGAGGGATATAGTGATGCCATTCTTTCAGTTTATGGTAAATTTGACTCAATGACTAGAAAGCTTCAATCACCCAAATCTCTATGTTATGGGCAAATAATTAAGAGAATAGAAAAAGGGAGATGTAAGGAAGTTGACAAATCTCTAATCTTTGGTGATCAAAAGCTACTAGATGAATATATTGCAAACTCTTCAGTAAGTCATCAGATGAACACCTTTGCTGTAGAAAGGAATAATTTGACTCTTCGCCAACACAATCATAGAATAGAGCGTAAAAGTCAGGGTTTTTCAAAAAAATTCAAATATATGCAGGGGCATAATTCTTTTGTTGCTAATTATTACAATTTCTGCCTTCCACATTCAAGTCTAGCTGAGTATGAGGGAGGAAAACCAATTCAAATCACCCCAGCAATGGCTACAGAAATGACGAATCATAAGTGGTCTATACAAGAATTATTCATCGCAAATAGAAACTTTGATTAAATATGACACGACCAAAGAGGGAAGATAAATTCTTGATTACCTCTGATGGATATGAGGGATATAGTGATGCCATTCTTTCAGTTTATGGTAAATTTGACTCAATGACTAGAAAGCTTCAATCACCCAAATCTCTATGTTATGGGCAAATAATTAAGAGAATAGAAAAAGGGAGATGTAAGGAAGTTGACAAATCTCTAATCTTTGGTGATCAAAAGCTACTAGATGAATATATTGCAAACTCTTCAGTAAGTCATCAGATGAACACCTTTGCTGTAGAAAGGAATAATTTAACTCTTCGCCAACACAATCATAGAATAGAGCGTAAAAGTCAGGGTTTTTCAAAAAAATTCAAATATATGCAGGGGCATAATTCTTTTGTTGCTAATTATTACAATTTTTGTCTTCCACATTCAAGTCTAGCTGAGTATGAGGGAGGAAAACCAATTCAAATCACCCCAGCAATGGCTACAGAAATGACGAATCATAAGTGGTCTATACAAGAATTATTCATCGCAAATAGAAACTTTGATTAAATATGACACGACCGAAGCACTAAGCTTTACATTGGTCGGAGGAGGGTCGACATCTTTGGAAGAATCGTCGCTTTTACCGCACTGAAATAAAAAGCCCAAGGCGACAAAAACCAATACCCATAGTAACCTCATTGAACGATTGCCTTGCTCTTTCATACATAATATATACATAACAAATCTCCTTTTGGGCTAGCTTATTAGCTCACCCAGAGGCACTATACAGTGAACAGTACCGAAAGTCAACAAAAAAAGTTAGAGCTGTTGGGAGAGAGAAGGATGATAGTACCCCCCTACGACCATCATTAGTTGGTTCAGAATTGGTTCAAATCAAGTTATTTGGTTCAAAAGGCTTGGGTTTACTGGTAGAGCAAGTGAAAGACATTTTCCTAAAAAAGGTGCATCAAAAGGCCGACGTTAAATCATCAAATAAAACAGAGGTTCCTAATGAAGCACCCTTCTCAGGTTATTTGTCTAAACAGGTATTCGGCAGTAATGCGAAATAGTAAAGACAAAAAGTTATACAGAATGCAAATGGTTCATTATGCCAAGAAGCATGGTTTCAAGCCAACAGCCAGAATGTTTAAAACGACTGTAAAAACAGTAAAAAAGTGGTTTCGTAGGTTTGAATCAGAGAAATACGTTGGCTTGGAAGACAAGAGCCACGCTCCACACTACTCACCACATGCAATCACAGACTTTGAAAAGGCTTATGTTTGCTTTCTTAAAAAGAAACGTCGAGGCTTTGGTGCTCAGGAACTGAAGAATGTTTACCAACTAGACTTGAGTGTCAAGGCCATTCGCAGAGCGTGGAGGGAGCAAGCACTCTTGAAAAAAAAGCGTAGAAAACATAAAACGAAGCAAAATTTGCGTGAAATTAAGAAATTATGGGGTTTATTTAAGCAATTTGACGTAGATACGAAGCATTTATACGATATTCCTGAGCTTTGGCCTTATATTCAGGAAAATATTGTACCGAAATATCAATATACCTTCAGAGAAGTTTTTTCTGGCTTACAATTTCTAGCTTTTGCAGATGAGTATAATATGGCATACTCTTGTCTGTTTATGGAGGTAATTTTAGATCATCTTGTAAAATCAGGGGTTGATTTAAAGAAAAATAATACGAGAGGGCAAACAGATAATGGCTCAGAGTTTATTGGTGCTTGGAATAAAAAAGGAGATTCGGAGTTTACAAAAGTATTAGCCAGTTATGGTGTGCCACACCAGACGATCCCTGCTGGAGCGCATACTTGGCAGTCTGATGTTGAAACGACTCATAGATTGATTGAGGATCACCTTTACCTGAATGAAACGTATAATTCAAGAGAAGACTTTCTCAACAAAGCTGGCTCCTATCTATTGATGTTCAATTCAATAAGAAAAAATTCTTACAAAGAGAATAAATCGCCCTGGCAGCTGATCCGAGAGGAAAGCACAACTATTGACAAACAAATATTAAATTTACCACCGTTTCGACTGGACTATTTATTTCAAAAGATGCCAATGGTCGTAGGGGGGTACAATCCTATTCTCCATCCCTAAAAGTTAGAGCTGTATAGAAACCAATTACATATCTGAAAATTTCCTTACCCGAAAATGCCCTGCCTTCCCTTTGGAAGTTTGCCTCTTCAGTTCAAAAAAGGATAAAGTGCCTCATTTCACAAGTAATTACGGGCAGGGAGATTTTCTCTCTTCCTGATCTTGACAATAATATGCAACCCAGCCCAAACGTGAATCTTTCCATTCAAAGAGAAGACCGAAATACTCAAGAAATTGTTGTGAATGAGTTTCTTGAATGGTATGCTTTTAAGAAGAAACATCCCACGAATCAATTGTGTAACTCGCTCGCCCTTGTGCGGCTGTAGGTAGGAGCCTTCGCTCCTGTGCAAGAGCGAGGGAGGAGTGCAGGAGTTGAAAGCGTCTGAGTAGACACCCACTCTCAGGATCACCCAAGCTGTTTGCGACCGCTAAGGTTACCGTTGCCCGTTGAGCAGTGCGCCATACATAGCTGGTGATGCACAAGTCCCCATCCCCGCCATATCAAGGATGCATCGTTTGACCGCGGGGTTTTGCTGGTCAGTGCCTAGGTCCCACGCGTCGCCTAAATCAGGAAAAGTGCCACTCGTTGCTTGCAGTTGGGTGAGCGTAAGCCCCACCGCACCCATGGGGTCGACCGTAACATTACCCTGCGCTCGCTTGGGACTCTGGGCTCTCATGCCATCGTTTATTAATTGAGGTGCGTCGGTGTTCCAATAGCTATTCGTGATCGTCAAAGGAGAACCAAAAAGAGAAGAAAAACTCCCCACCAGACCACCAGAAAAAGAATCAGAAGAAGCAGAAGAAGAAACACCACCACTCCCAGAAAAGTAGCTATTCGTGATCGTCAAAGTGGCATCAGAAGACCCCACCAGACCACCGGAAAAAGATTCGGTAGTAGCAGAAGAAGAAACACCACCACTCCCAGAAAAGTAGCTATTCGTGATCGCCAAAGAAGAAAAAGAAGAAAACCCCACCAGACCACCGGAACCAGAACTAGAATCAGAAGAGGAAGAAGAAACACCACCACTCCCAGAAAAGTAGCTATTCGTGATCGTCAAAGAAGAAAGAGAAGAACTCGCCACCAGACCACCGGAAAAAGAATCAGAAGAAGAAGAAGAAGAAACACCACCACTCCCAGAAAAGTAACTATTCGTGATCGTCAAAGAAGAAAAAGAAAACCCCACCAGACCACCGGAACCAGAACTAGAATCAGAAGAGGAAGTAGAAACACCACCACTCCCAGAAAAGTAACTATTCGTGACCGTCAAAGTACCAATAGCAACACCCACCAGACCACCGGAAAAAGAATCAGAATCAGAACCAGAAGAAGAAGAAGAAACACCACCGCTCCCAGAAAAGTAGCTATTCGTGATCGTCAAAATATTATTAGAAAAACCCACCAGACCGCCGGAAAGAGAACCAGAATCATCAGAAGAAGAGGAGGAAGAAACACCACCAGAGATAACTCCCACATTGCGTATCTCGGCTAAGCCACCAGTCACACCGAACAGACCTCCTGAACCTCCACTTGAAGAAGAAACATTCACCCAGAGGTTTGCGATGGTGTGGCCATTACCCTCAAAAGTGCCCGTAAACCGGCTTGCATCACCATCGGTCGAATTATCACCTACCGGAACCCAACTGGTGTCTTTTCCTGGGCCTACATCAATCACCGTATGCACTTGATTCGCAACAGTCACCGTGGTCTTGTCAATTTGGCCGTTACCATTCGCATCAAGCAAGTCTAAAAGATCAATATTCGCCGTAAGCTCATAGCCGTTACAACCACCGATTGGGCAGCCAGAGGAATCACCTGCATCCATTGCCGAGGTTTTATAACTCGTGCCCGCTAGGTCATATTGCATGTTGTTTAGCATCTCGGCAGTGGAGATGTCAATCAGACCGTCGCCGTCGGCGTCAGCGTCGACAACAAAGGTGGTTCTTACCGTCACGTTGACCATGCTCTTCATCATGGCAAATTCAGTGAACTCGGTGTCACGTGACGCACCCGTGGCTATCTCATGGGTTATGACATCTGTTATGTCGACCATAATCATATCATTTGCATCATTTGCTCTTTTTACGGTAATCGTCTGGGGGCTCGCATAATTAGCAGGCGTAAACGTAACCTCTGTTGGGGATACCACAAGCAATGAATTGGTGGAGGTTAGGGTTACCTTTACTGTTTTCTCTGCTGCTGGTGGGCGTGACACCGAAATCGTGTAGGTGGTACCCACTGCCCCATCCACGTCGTTGAAGGTGACCTCTGGAGTGCTGAGCCTTACATTGCTTGGTGTTGGCGTTGGCGTCGACGTCGACGTTACCGTCACGTTGACCATGCTCTTCATCATGGCAAATTCAGTGAACTCGGTGTCACGTGACGCACCCGTGGCTATCTCATGGGTTATGACATCTGTTATGTCGGCCATAATCATATTATTTGCATCATTTGCTCTTTTTACGGTAATCGTCTGGGGGCTCGCATAATTAGCAGGCGTAAACGTAACCTCTGTTGGGGATACCACAAGCAATGAATTGGTGGAGGTTAGGGTTACCTTTACTGTTTTCTCTGCTGCTGGTGGGCGTGACACCGAAATCGTGTAGGTGGTACCCACTGCCCCATCCACGTCGTTGAAGGTGACCTCTGGAGTGCTGAGCTTTACATTGGCCGGAGAAGAATCGTTGTTTTTACCGCATTGAAATAAAAAGCCCAAGGCGACAAAAACCAATACCCATAGTAACCTCATTGAACGATTAAACGATTGCCTTGCTCTTTTATACACAACACCCCCCCTCTGGGCTAGCTTATTAGCTCACCTAGAAACACTGTACAGTGAACAGTATAGAAAGTCAACAAAAAAAAGTTAGAGCTGTGGGAGAGAGAAGGATGATAGTACCCCCCTACGACCATCATTAGTTGGTTCAGAATTGGTTCAAATCAAGTTATTTGGTTCAAAAGGCTTGGGTTTACTGGTAGAGCAAGTGAAAGACATTTTCCTAAAAAAGGTGCATCAAAAGGCCGACGTTAAATCATCAAATAAAACAGAGGTTCCTAATGAAGCACCCTTCTCAGGTTATTTGTCTAAACAGGTATTCGGCAGTAATGCGAAATAGTAAAGACAAAAAGTTATACAGAATGCAAATGGTTCATTATGCCAAGAAGCATGGTTTCAAGCCAACAGCCAGAATGTTTAAAACGACTGTAAAAACAGTAAAAAAGTGGTTTCGTAGGTTTGAATCAGAGAAATACGTTGGCTTGGAAGACAAGAGCCACGCTCCACACTACTCACCACATGCAATCACAGACTTTGAAAAGGCTTATGTTTGCTTTCTTAAAAAGAAACGTCGAGGCTTTGGTGCTCAGGAACTGAAGAATGTTTACCAACTAGACTTGAGTGTCAAGGCCATTCGCAGAGCGTGGAGGGAGCAAGCACTCTTGAAAAAAAAGCGTAGAAAACATAAAACGAAGCAAAATTTGCGTGAAATTAAGAAATTATGGGGTTTATTTAAGCAATTTGACGTAGATACGAAGCATTTATACGATATTCCTGAGCTTTGGCCTTATATTCAGGAAAATATTGTACCGAAATATCAATATACCTTCAGAGAAGTTTTTTCTGGCTTACAATTTCTAGCTTTTGCAGATGAGTATAATATGGCATACTCTTGTCTGTTTATGGAGGTAATTTTAGATCATCTTGTAAAATCAGGGGTTGATTTAAAGAAAAATAATACGAGAGGGCAAACAGATAATGGCTCAGAGTTTATTGGTGCTTGGAATAAAAAAGGAGATTCGGAGTTTACAAAAGTATTAGCCAGTTATGGTGTGCAACACCAGACGATCCCTGCTGGAGCGCATACTTGGCAGTCTGATGTTGAAACGACTCATAGATTGATTGAGGATCACCTTTACCTGAATGAAACGTATAATTCAAGAGAAGACTTTCTCAACAAAGCTGGCTCCTATCTATTGATGTTCAATTCAATAAGAAAAAATTCTTACAAAGAGAATAAATCGCCCTGGCAGCTGATCCGAGAGGAAAGCACAACTATTGACAAACAAATATTAAATTTACCACCGTTTCGACTGGACTATTTATTTCAAAAGATGCCAATGGTCGTAGGGGGGTACAATCCTATTCTCCATCCCTAAAAAGTTAGAGCTGTATAGAAACCAATTACATATCTGACAAATTTTCTTCCTCGAAAATGCCCTGCCTTCCCTTTGGAAGTTTGCCTCTTCAGTTCAAAAAAGGATAAAGTACCTCATTTCACAAGTAATTACGGGCAGGGAGATTTTCTCTCTTCCTGATCTTGACAATAATATGCAACCCAGCTCAAACGTGAATCTTTCCATTCAAAGAGAAGACCGAAATACTCAAGAAATTGTAGAAACCAATTGCATATCTGACAAATTTCCTTACCCGAAAATGCCCAGGGGAGATCGAGGCTGTCTTTGGTTAAATTGCGTATACCCGTAATTTCAGAAGGTTCAATCAACGGTGTTTCGAGTCTGTAAAAAGGAGAGTTTTTCATTGTACCCTTATCTCATAATTTGGAGAAAATCATGAAAAAAAACAAAAAAATAATTTCCAAGATTAACTTCACGGGTGACAAATAACCTCATAACAACCATATTACTCGTACAGCCTTATTTGCGAGTGGTAGTGCTAAAGACACACAAGATTTTTTGCTTGTCCATCTAACCCAGTGACTATATTAGTGTGGCAAATATGCAAGTTTCTGATTCTTTAGAAAAGTCGCATATATACTTTTTACGCTTTTGTATGGACGAGGAACAATATAATGGGAGCAGTCATTGTCATTTTAAATCATATATTTCTCTTAGTTGCGAATATTAAAACTCATTTTCTTCATTCTTTTATTTCTCTGATTTTTATTATCGCTCTGTCATCTTGTAACAATAATCCTTATCCCGCTGATGAATTGAATCAAAATATTTTGTACACGAGCTTTAAAGGAGAACCTAAACATCTTGATCCTGCGATGGCCTATTCAGCCGACGAATATCTAATTTTGTCCCAAACCTATGAGCCTCCCCTTCAATATCATTTACTCAAAAGACCTTATGAACTGGTACCCACAACGTTGGTAAGCATGCCACTTGTGACTTATTTGCCAAACCCAGTCACAAAAGAAACAAAAGTAGCGTATACACTTACGCTTCGTCAAGACATTCGCTATCAAAACCATCCAGCATTTGCTCAAGCGCGTGATGGTCGTTATATTTATCATCTGAAACATGAAGATGAATTGCCCCCTGTTGATCATCCAAATCAGTTGCCCCACCAAGGAAGTCGCACACTGACTGCTCATGACTATGCCCATCAAATTAAACGGTTAGCACATCCACAATTTCCTTGTCCCATTTTTCAGATATTGGCTACATACATTGATGGCTTTCAAGAGTTTTCAGATATTCTCAAAAAATCCATTGAGACAGAGAGGTTAAAACGAAAAAGAATCAAAGGTGTGTCTTATAACCGAGAAGTTGATGAGCTCCAAAACCCGATTTATTTAGATTTAAGAAAATATAACTTTCGAGGGGTGCACGTTATCAATGACCACACGTTGAAAATTGTTTTGAAAAAAAAATATCCACAATTTATATATTGGATGGCGATGCCTTTTTTTGCACCCATTCCTTGGGAGGCTGACCGTTTTTATACCCAAGTGGCCGCTAGCAAAAAAAATTGGAGTTTAAATTATTTTCCTCTGGGAACAGGCCCCTACATGTTGTCGGTGAATCAGACAAATTATCGAATGGTACTAGAGAAAAACTTAAATTTTCATGATGAATTTTATCCCGTGACAGGAGCTCCCGGTGACGAGGAAGCTGGTTACCTGGAAGATGCTGGTAAGAAACTTCCCTTTGTTGATAAAATTGTGATGACACTCGAAAAAGAGAGTATACCTCGTTGGAATAAATTTTTGCAGGGTTACTATGACAACTCAAGGGTCGCTTCTGATTTTTTTGACTCGGCGGTTAATTTTGTCGGCAATGATATCTCCCTCACCGAAGAAATGAAAGAAAAAGAGATTAAGCTATCGAGTCCGGTGAGTCCGGTGACTTATTATTATGCTTTTAATATGTTGGATGACGTGGTTGGTGGTTATGATGAAAGAAGAAAAAAACTTAGACAGGCGATTTCCATTGCCTTTAATGTAGAAGAGTTCATCCAAATTTTTCTTAACGGCCTCGGTTTTTCTGCTCAAGGCCCCATACCACCTAAAATTTTTGGTCACCAAGAAAAAAAGGAAGGTTTGAACTGGGTTATCTATGAATGGGATTCCATAAAAAAAATACAGAAGAGAAAAAGTCTGGTATTCGCCAAAAATCTTTTGAAAGAAGCAGGCTACCCAAATGGACGTACAACAAACGGACGTCCTTTAGTTTTGTATTATGATAACGTTCAAGAAAAGAGTGGTGAAAAAACTGAAATTGATTGGGCTCGTAAACAATTTAAGAAACTAGGGATTGACCTACAAGTGCGTAGCACAAATTACAATCAATTTCGTCGCAAAGTCAGGCAAGGTAACTTTCAGTTTATGAGGTGGGGTTGGCATGCTGACTACCCTGATCCAGAGAATTTTTTATTTTTACTTTATGGCCCTAACGGGAAAGTCTCTTCGGGTGGGGAGAATGCGAGTAACTATAATTCGCCTGCTTATAATGCTTTATTTAAACAAATGGAGGTAATGGAGAATAGTCCGTTGCGACTTTCCATTATTCATCGCATGCTCGATATTATTAGAAGCGATGCCCCTTGGATTTGGGGCTTCCATCCTATAGAGGGTGTTCTTCATCATTCGTGGTACCAAAACACAAAGCCCGTACTTGTCGGGAGTATGAATACTTTCAAATACCGAAAAATTGACACTAAAAAAAGAGAAAAATATCGCCGTAGACACAATTCTCCCGTGCTTTATCCTGTTTGGTTTGGGATATTTCTAATAACTGTCCTATCTTATTTTTTATTTCATCGCAAATTCAAAAATAGCTCAAAGCAGAAAGGTAAGCAAATAAAATAGCTTTATGCTTGCTTACATCATTCGTCGTGTACTGTACGCTATTCCTATTTTATTTGGTGTCAACGTAATTGTATTTTTTCTGTTTTTCTTTGTAAACACCCCTGATGACATGGCAAAACTTCATTTAGGTTCTAAACGAATTACGCCCGATCAAGTTGATCGATGGAAGTTAGAACATTCGCTCCATTACCCGTTATTTTTTAATCGCGGTTGGGTTCAGCTTGGCTCCTTGCAAGCCACTAAAAAATTAAATCAAATAAAGATTGATCTGATTGACGGAGAATATGAAATCGCAATTGAGGCACCCCAAAACAAAAAACTTATCTTTTCAAGAGATATCCAGTTGAAGTTTGAAAATGTCAAAATTTCTGGAGGGAATATTCGAAAACACCAAGTTGAGCCTAGCAAAAAAGAATATCTTATTACGTTGCCTCGAAAAGTCGGCACCCATATATTTACATTTTCAGTAAATCGCCAAGCTGAAAATTTAAAAAGTGAAGGGGGCAATGTGAACATTCGTTTTTCTGTTGAACAGCCCGTGCCCACTCATCGGTTGCTTGTAAAATATAAAGCCCCTATTCTCTTCTTGGATCAATTCACGCACACTATTTTTTTTACAAGATTGCTTAAAATGCTTTTCTTTACCTACGGTCGTTCTGAAACGGGAAGAAATATTGGCGAAGAAATCTCAAAAAGGATGTTCCCCTCTTTGCTGGTTAGCCTTCCCACTTTTCTTACGGGTCTCCTCCTCAATATTTTTTTTGCGATGATGTTAGCTCTGCACCGAGGCAGTGCTCTTGACCATTGGGGGGTCCTTGTTGCCGTTGTGGGTATGTCGATTTCTATTATGTTTTATATTATTTTTGGCCAAGTCATTTTGGGCAAATATCTGAAATTTTTTCCAATTTCTGGTTTTGTTTTTGGGCTCGAAAGTATACGATTTGTTATCATGCCAATACTGATTGCTGTCTTATCTGGCTTGGGTGGCAGTGTTCGCTTTTACAGAACTATTTTCCTTGAAGAAATTAATAAAGAATACGTCACAACGGCACGTAGCAAGGGCCTATCTGAAAGCTCCGTTCTCTTTATTCATGTGTTAAAAAATGCAATGATGCCTATTTTGACCAGCGTGGTGGTTTCTCTGCCTTTTCTCTTCGTAGGTAGCCTCCTCTTTGAATCTTTTTTTTCTATTCCTGGCTTAGGAGCATTTCTGTTAGATGCCATTCAAAGTAAAGATTTTTCCACCGTTCAGGCAATGGTTTCTCTCAGCTCTTTTTTGTATGTGTTGGGCCTTATGCTCACTGATATTAGCTATACCCTCATTGACCCTCGCATTAGGTTGGGCTAAATGGTTTTTCTATTCAATAAAGTTAAGATTTTCTTCTGGGGTGAAAACATCAAAAGCTTACATTTAATCTTTTTATGGAGTGATATTTGCATTCTATCGTTGCTGGTTGTTGGTATAATTTTTTCTCTAAAAATGAGAAAAAATGAATTCTGGAGACGAGCGATGAAGCCAATGGCAAAAAATCGAGCCACCATGGTCTCCTTATTTATTTTATTAGCTTATTTGTCGGTTGCTATACTCGATAGCATTCATTTCAGAGTGCAAAGCAAAAATCAAACAGGGGAGATAGAAAGCCTGCTTGATTTAGCTTTACACAAAGCAAAGTACGAGCAAGAAAAAACGTACTCTTCTCCGTTAGCGATATTCTCTTTGTCGAAAGAGAATACTTCGACTGCTGATGGTAAGACAATTCGCAGCTATCCTCGCCTCAAATATGCCGGTAGACACCTTGCTTCGCCACAAGAAAAAAATATCGATTTACTTACTCGTCTATTCTTAGGGTTTGCTTGGTTCATTTTTTTCATGTTGTTGTTCCTTGGCTTGCTAGTGTTCTATATATCCCAGAAGAAAAATAATTATAACCTCAAGAAAAATATCCGTTATCTTTATCAAGAATTGTCGTGGCTCTTGATCTCTGTCTCCGTCCTTATCTTTCTTTTCTCTCTCTTCTATCAGTTCTACGGAAAATACCATATTTTGGGAACTGACAAAGCCGGTTTTGACATCTTTTATACTTCCATGAAAAGTATTCGAACGGGTATCTTGATTGGTACTCTCACCACATTGGTTGTAACTCCTATTGCCATTGTGATGGGTATAGCTTCGGGTTATCTACGTGGTTGGGTTGATGACCTGATCCAGTATATCTACACAACCTTTGAATCAATCCCTGATATCCTTTTAATTGCGGCTGCGATGTTGATTGCAGAGACATTTGCCTCGTCAGAGAGCAGCTTAGAACACGCCGATAGAAAATTTCTTTATCTCTGTTTTATTTTAGGAATCACATCTTGGACAAATTTGTGCCGTCTCATTCGAGCAGAGACGCTTAAAGTAAGAGAGCTTGAATTTGTAGAAGCTGCCCGGTCATTTGGAGTGAGTCAATTTAAAATTATGCTTAATCATATATTACCCAACATTATTCATATTGTTTTTATCGTATTGGTACTGCGCTTTAGCAATTTAGTATTGGCTGAAGCCGTTTTGAGTTATGTCGGAATTGGAGTTGATTCTGCGATTCACTCTTGGGGCAATATGATAAACCAAGCTCGCTTTGAATTAGCCCGAGAACCCCTTGTATGGTGGAGCTTGCTTTCAGCTTTTTTATTTATGTTGGCCTTGGTCTTGCCTGCCAATATTTTGGCTGATAGTGCACGGGATGCTCTTGATCCAAAATTAAAAAATTAACCATGCTTCTTTCTGTAGAAAACTTAAAAGCTTATTTTCACACAGAGAATAGTCTCGTTCGAGCAGTGGATGATGTTAGTTTTCAAATTGATCAAGGGCAAACGGTATCGCTTGTAGGAGAGTCTGGGTGTGGAAAAAGTTTGACAGCACTCTCTATTATGCGACTTGTTGCTGCTCATAATTTTTTCTTTGAGGGAGGCATCATCAAGCTCAAAGGAAAAGACCTTTTGCAGCTGGATGAATCAAAGATGAGACAAGTTCGAGGCAACCATATCGCGATGATATTTCAAGAACCGGCAAAAAACTTGAACCCTGTTTTAAGTATTGGTTATCAACTTATGGAACCATTTTTTGTCCATCATCACACTGATAAAAAGACAGCAAAGAAAAAGGCTCTTGAATTATTGGATATGGTTAAAATTCCTAACAAACAACAAAAGTTTGAAGCTTATCCTCACCAGCTATCAGGTGGGATGAAACAAAGAATTATGATTGCAATCGCAATTGCCTGTGACCCCGTACTTCTAATCGCTGATGAACCAACCACCGCATTGGATCTTAAAACAGAGACGGAGATACTGAACCTTATTCAAGAAATACAAAAAGAACGTAAAATGGCTATGTTATTGATTACACATGATTTGGGAGTTGCTTCTAGAGTCTCTGATTCTGTGATTATCATATACGCGGGAAAAGTTATTGAGCAATTGAAAGCAAAAAAAATTTTTAAAAATGCTTTACACCCTTACAGTTATAAATTGCTCAGGTCCCTTCCTATTTATGGTGATCGAAAATATTACCTCGAAAGTATTAAAGATAGGGTGCCATCTGCTGAAAATTTTCCTCGGGGCTGTCGCTTTGCTCCTCGATGTGAGCTAAAAAAAAGTGAATGTGAAGAAGAAACACCGCCCACAACTCATATTTCAACGGAACATCGAGTAGCTTGCTTCCTCTACGGTGGAGACTCCCTAAAAAAAGTCTCTATTATTCACTACAAAAAAGAGAAAAAGCTCCCCAAAAAAAAATTAAATAAAACATATATCGAAGTAAAAAATCTCCGAGTATACTTTGATATTAAAAAAGGGATCTTCAAAAGGTGGGTTGGGCATGTAAAAGCTGTTGATAATGTTAGTTTTGACATTCCACAGGGGAGCACACTCGCTTTAATGGGTACTTCAGGGTGTGGTAAAACAACACTGGGGAGGGCAATTTTACAACTCGTTCAGCCTACGAGTGGAGTGATCTCCTGTAATGGGAAACTTTTTGATTCCTATACGACCGATGATCTCCGTAAATTTCGCTGTGAGAATCAGATTATTTTTCAAGACCCATTTTCCTCCCTCAATCCCAAAATGACCATTAGAAATATTATCGCTGAAGGTATTATGGGTTTATATAAGAATAATGAAATAGAAGAAAAAGTTGACCACTATATGACCAAAGTTGGGCTAGAGCCGTCGGTGAAGTTCCGGCATCCCCATGAGTTTTCTGGTGGACAAAGACAGAGAATTGGTATCGCACGCTCTCTTATCGTTGAGCCTCGTTTTATCGTATGTGACGAGGTGACGAGCGCTTTAGATGTCTCCGTACAGGCCCAAATTCTTAACTTGCTCGAGAAATTACAAATAGATCTGTCCCTTACCTACCTTTTCATTTCGCATAATCAACCAGTGATTCAATATTTAGCAGACCGCACCATCGAAATGCATGCGGGCAAAATTGTCAATATCAAATGAGATACGTTTCGTACTAGGGCGATGGAATATTTTAGGTGTGATGTGAGGTTTTTTCTGCTAACTTTTCGTAGTCAGTGGCATCTAAATATAGGGGAGTGGCAGAAATATACCCCTTATTATAGACATCAAAGTCACTTCCTTTTTGAGGCAGGTAACCTAGCTCAAGACATTTAAATTGATAAAGACTTTCATTACCTTGTGATTTATCTAGGATATAAGTATCTTTATAAGTTCGACGACCCAGATAACTCCATTGTAAACCTTTGACATCTCGTTGTGTCGGGTAATTGATATTAAAAAATGTTGGTGACTTAGCTGATAAAATGTATTTTTGTATGAAGTTCAGCGTAAAATCAGCAACCTTATCATAGTCATCGTCTAGGCGAGAATGACCACATGATACGGCAAGACCACTACACCCATGAATAAAAGCGTGTCTGGCTCCTGCGACAGTTCCTGAATACCAGATATCAGCTCCCATATTTACGCCTTTATTAATACCACTAACCACAAGATCAATTTTTTCGGGATATAGATTGCTACTGAGACCAATATTCACGCAGTCGCTGGGATAGCCTTCCACAGAATAGACAAGATCACTGACTTTAGACACACGAATGGGTTCAAATAATGTAATTGCCTGACCAGTTCCGCTTGATTCTTTTTTGGGAGCTATAATAATTGTTTTCCAAAGCGTTGATAATTTTTTTTGGAGAATTGTAATTCCTGGGAAATCAAACCCATCATCATTTGTGATTAAAATGTTCACAAATCAACGCAGACTGTATTCGTTTAGTGATAGCCACATAGAATAGGTGCCTTCTACCGTTATTGTTTTAGAGCACATTCTGCCTCCATTTATTTTTTTTTCTTTTGTCATGGCAAGTTTATCTCCTCCACGATAATAATTCCCAGCCTCATTTATGATCCATTGGAAAGTTTAATTTTACCGAAAAATTAGGATATCAAAAAGGAAAACAGACATATACCCCATTAAATAAACGAGAGAGGACTTAAAGGCTTTCTTATATTTTTTTGTTCTCTCCAAAGCATAAAACACATTCAACAAAAAGTATATCCCCAATGCAAAAACAATCAGGTAAGAGATACGATGAAGCTGTCCTGTCAAGCAAGAAATAAGCGATATGGGCACTAACCCCGCACTATAAATATAAATAAAATAACTCGTCATTTTATCCCCATAAACCAAGGGTAGTATGGGGATATTGGCTTTCTTGTAATCTTCCTTCGCGTGTAGAGCCAACAGCCAAAAATGGGCAGGTTGCCAAAGCATCATGTAGATAAATAGGAGGTTGACCGTATGAGAGAAACCATAACCTGTTCCAGCATAGCCAATCAATAAAGGCAGTGCACCGGGAAGCCCGCCCAATATCACACCAAAGGCATTTTTTCTCTTTAAAAAGAAACTATACCAAATGACGTACGAACAAAAGGAAAATAAAAGAAGCACTCCCGTGAGCCAGTCAAAGAGTAAGTAAGTAATTAGCCCACCTATGGAAAAAAAAATTACGGATAAGCCCCAAAGAAAAGTTTTTCCTAAAGAATCAATTGCAACTTTTCTTGTTTGAGTTCTATCCATTTTTTGATCAATGGAATAATCGATCAAATTATTCATGAGCGCGGCACTACTCCCAACTAAAAATAAAACAAAAACAAGTATTACACATTTTTCCCAGTCAATGGGTTCAACGGGTGCTAAGATAAAACCAACGATTGATGTTAAGGCGACAGAGAAAAGAATCCTAATCTTAATCAGCTGGAGAAAACCTTGGATTTGAACAATTATTTTTTGTATAAATAGCAAGAGAACAGACCTTCTTTGAATATCACTGGGGAGTATTGTGTGACTCTTCAGAACATAACGTCAAGGAAATCTCACTATGTTGATCCAATCTCTTGTAAAAGAGTCTGGTTTTCAGATGGCGAACCAATGCTAATTCGAATATAATTTTTAAGCAAACGATCTTTGAAGTAGCGAACTAATATTTTTTTTTCTTTGAGCCTTTGATAAATACCATACGCTGTTTCGTTTTGTGGTTTGACGAGTATAAAGTTTGCTTGAGACGAGAGAACTAAGAAATTATTTTTTCGAAACGCATCAATAAGAAACTCCTTTTGTTGTTTAATTTCTTTTATTTTTATTTGGTAATAAGTGGTATCTTCAAGAGCTTGACAAGCAAGTTGAATTGCGATATAGTCTTGGTTGTATGAATCTTTAATTTGATAAAGTGTTTTCATTAAAGTCTTATTCACAGTAATTGCATAACCAACTCGAAGACCAGCTAATCCATAGCTCTTCGAAAAAGTTTGAATCACAATCACATTTTCTTTACCATCAAGATAATTGAAAAAAGATGCTCTTTCTGAGTCAACAAAGTCAATATACGCTTCGTCGATAATCCAAAACTTATTCGATTTTTGAATTATTTTTTCTAATCGTTCACATTTAATATATTCGCCCGTGATTGCATTTGGATTAGCTAAAAAAACTCCCTTTGCTTCTGATTCTTCAAGGGCTTCTAAATCAACCTGATAAACTTTGCTTGTCTGCATCATGGGTGCCTTGTAAAAGTGTACCCCTATTGATGTTAAAATAGTTTCGTAGAGACTATACGTCACCTCAGGAAAAGCAGCGGTATCTCCCTCCGAAAAAATACTTCGCCCAACAAGCATCAGAGCCTCGTCTGAACCATTAGTAACAAGAACATCTTCTGGGTTTATATTCCATTTGGCAGCTAATCGAGATCGCAGGGGCTCAGAAAGTGGGTGAGGATATTTCCTTAGTATATCATATTCATTGCTGAGTCTCGTTAATTCCTTCTGTACAGAAGGAGAAGGGGGATAGGGAAATTCATTCGTATTTAACTTGATCCAGTTTGTTCCTTGGGGTTGTTCCCCCGGAACATACTCCCTAAGGTTTTGAGCGATACGACTTAAAAAGTTAATGATACCTCTTGGAAATTGTATTGGTTTAGTAATAATCGCATAAATAGATTTCTTCTACCGTTGTTGTTTTAGGAAACATTTCACCTCTATCTGTTCTCTTTTTCTTTTGCTACGGCAAGCTTATTTTTCTCTTTGGAGGCTCTGGTTAAATTTTTCTCCCTTCTTATTTGAATTTTCCCCGAATGCATCCCACCAAGAACCATTGTTAGGCCAATTTGAGTTCTTTCTCAACCTCAAGAAAAAGTAATCGCCCAGACAAGTCTTCTGAAAATTATTAGACCGCCTTACTAGGTTTCAGAAGTAAGTGGGGAGGAGTCAGAATTATTGCTTTTATGATAATGTATAAAAAGATAAGAGATAAAGCTGGCTTTGAATATATCCCAGATGATGTTGAGAGTTCCCCAAAAGATGAGTACAAGAAATATGTTTACTCTCTCTTCTAGGATTGGGGTTTCTATTAGATCAGGAAGTTGTTCAAAGATATTCACCTCTCCAAAGTTGAATGAAATATTCTCTAGGTTTACTATCAGCAAAAAAAATATAAAAATAGAAAAAAATTTAACCAGAGCCTCCAAAGAGAATAGGAGTGTTACGTATTTAAGATGCTTCATACCAAGTTTTGCTGTTTTTGCCACAAAGCCTCGGTTTTTCCATGAATTATGAAATAGGAGAGTTATCGGTAAAAAGCAGGGTAGACCAAAACTCATAGCATAAAATGCCACATAAATCAAAAAAGAAAACATAAACCCTAGTACGATAAAATTAATATTCGATGTTATTGCAGCAGTAATTGCAAAAATGCCAAAAACAAGAAAAAAGATAAAAAAAGATATCATGCTTAGAATGAAAAAAATATAAACTGACGCAGAAGTACACAAGACTTGAGCGATCACATACTTGATGCTGGTTGTAAACTTTTTGATCAAATCAACGTTAAAGTTTGTGGGTAAAAATTGCTTCAGATTTAGAACGTTGAAAATATCTTGATATAGTTTTAGATGATTTTTGGGTACAAACCATATGCTTAGAATCAATCCTGATAATACTAAAAAATTCATGAAATTACCGGCAATTTCTATTGCGGGTTCTTCAAAGAGGTTGTTTTCCAAGATACCCTCTAATAGCAACCAAAAAGCAGCAAAGAAAAGAGGAAAGTTTATGTAGAAGGAGGGCTTTAATAGTTGGGGTAGATTTTCCCGTGTGAACGCACTACTGTAGTAAATATACGTGGCATAATCAAGACGCCTATGGAGAAAACTCATCATCAATATTTAACTAACGAAATAATTCTTTCTGAGTTAAAAGCATGAACTTTACTCCTCCCTTTTAGTATACTCAATTCGATTAAAAATAGAGCACCTACGGAAACAGCTTGAGTTTTTTGAACCAGTTGAAGTGCGGCACCGGCTGTCCCTCCTGTAGCCAATAAGTCATCTAAAATAATTACTTTTTCTTTTGGTTGCAACGCATCGGTGTGGATTTCTAGTGTGTCAACGCCGTATTCTAACTCGTATTTGACGGAGAGGGTTTTATGAGGTAGCTTACCTTTTTTTCGAACGGGGATCAAGCCCAAGCCCATCCTATCGGCAATGGCCGAACCAAATATAAGACCTCTCGACTCAATGGCAATAATTTTACGCACGGGAGAAAATTTTTCGATTTGCTCACAATACCAATCAACGGCTAGAGAAAAAGCATTGGGATCAGCAAGCAGAGGCGTAATATCCCGAAAAACTACACCAGGGGATGGGAAGTCAGGAACATCCCGTATGATACTTCTCAGATATTCGTCAGACCCTTGCAAGATTATTCCCAAAGCTCAGATGTGCAACTAATTTCTTTTTCGATATTTAGAAACGTTACTTGATGCTCAATCGTTAACTCCCCATAGCGAAAGACCATTCTTTTCAAGATCTTTTCTAAAGTAGGCCTCTCTGCATCCACAATGATTACTAGGTATTCGTTAGGGTTTAACGTGTAAACGATATAGTGGTTTTGAACTGTTTCTATGATGACATTTTTTATATTCTCAACTAAAATATTTCTACCTACTTCTAGGTAGGCATCTAAAGACTCAACTTGCAAATGAACAACATTAACCTTTTTTTTGGTCTGCAGAAGTTGCTTCAGGTTATTCACTATTGTTTCATTTTTTTTTTGAAATAGGTTTCTGACACTCATCAATTTTTGTCGTTGAGAAGTGGAATGGTAATAGATCAAAAGATTTTTCAACTGAATTATCTTCAAGCTAATGTCATAGTTTTCGGGAAAAAATGCAAAAATATTATAATAAAAATTAGGCCGTGAATATTTTCTGAACCACGTTCCTATCTTTTGACCTCGGTACTCAATCATATCGGGGAAGTCTTCTATATCAGACAAACGATCGGCTGGAAATGGTAAAATATTTTTCAAGCCAAATTCGTATATAATTTTTTTTTCTCTAGGCTCATGCACTTGGAAATACAAAAGATTAGTGCGAACCAATAAAAGTAAAATACAGTAATTAATAGAGGAGCATGGAGTTGTATTTGCGTATTCAGAAATTAGTTTTTCCCAGTGATTAAAGAGTTCGAGGGCTATATTTTCTTGCAATAACCCCGTCTTGATAAGGTTTATCTTTTCTGAAAAAAAAATGGATTGAATCGGTTTCATAACTTCACAGTCATCTTACGTTGTGTCAGATGGTGTTCAATAACTTCTGATATTTTCGGATTTTTACTTGCTCCATAGTTCTTGAGGCCATATAACTACTTCGAACAAAAGGGCCCACCTCGTAGCCTAAAAAACCAATTTCCCGGCAAAATTCCTCTATTTCAAGAAAAATATCATCCTCAATATGTTCCTTCACCATCATTTGTTTTTTGGATGGTTGTAAGTATTGTCCCACGGTTACAATTTCGACAGATGCGTCTTTCAAGTCAAGCAGGGTCGTTTTTATCTGTTGCATGTTTTCTCCTAGACCAATCATCATGCCCGCTTTTAAAATTAAGTTTGGACTATGCTTGTGGAAGTAGTGGTGAAGCTTTAGTGAACGCTCATATCTAGCCTGTGGCCTGACCTGGTGAGAAAGTTCTCGCACTGTTTCGATGTTATGTGCTAAAACAATGGGCTTTGAATTAGCAATCACCTCCAAACAATCTTCTCTCAAATGAAAATCAGGAATGAGAAGTTCTACCTCGATATTTATTTGATTCAGTATATTCGTTATGTTTGCAAAATGTTGAGCGAGCAATAGCTCGTCATCATCCCGTGCAACCGAAGTAATCACAACATAACTGTTATTGAGTTGCTTTATCGAAGATACGATTTGTTGTTGTTCTTCTTCCATAATTTTCGACATAGAGACGCTAGGTCTGCCCGTTTCAATATTACAGAAATTGCAGGACCTTGTACACACCCTACCCCCTATTAGGTAAGTAGCAATGCCTTCTTGAGAACATTCAAAACGATTGGGACAACGCGATTCTTCACAAACAGTGTGTATTTTATTCCATTTCAATAGAGATATTGGTTTGTCAAAATTCCATTTAATTGTTTTTTTTAGCATTCGTTTATGTGAACATTTTTTTTGCGAACAAGTAGGAGGCCTCTATTTGCTGTTCAATTTGTAGACCCTGAAATGCTTTGCCATGAAAGTATAATCTCGGATATTGCTGGGCGATTGCAGATATCTTGTTTTTCCATTCACTGTGTCCCGAAATATATTTTGGCAACCCACGATTCCGATAAACCCTACTCCATAGTGGATCGCCTTTTACTCTAAACTTTCTTTTCATTACTTCAAGACAGACCTTAATCAGGTCAGAATCATCGAAAACAGTATGATCTCCCGCAAGGTAGGTGCGTGTTAGAAAAATATCGGAGGCACACTTTTCAGGATAGAGGTTACTCAAGAATAGAATGAACAGAAAGGGCACTTTCTCTACTCGAGGAAAAAAGATACCACATCCACTCATCGAAAAACTTTTACGAGACCAGGCTTGGTATAAGGTGCTCGTATAAGACACTTTCATCTCGGATAACAAAACACTCAAGTTTTTATCAAAGCTCTTTAAAATCTTTGATGATTGATGGGCAGGAGTCGCGAAAACGACAGAATCATAACCCTTAAATTCTTTATGTTTACTCTGGATAACATATTTTTTACTACCCCCTTCGTCTTTGGTACGAGTATTTTGTAGGAAGATATTTTGCACCTTACAAAACTCAATTTTCACTGCATCTTTTTTCAAGTAGGCGCCTAACTCTTCAGTAAGTTTTGGCATTCCATTGCTCATAGTAAAGCGCCCTGCTTTATCTTTCTTTATATTTAAATCATTATGATGGAGTTTTTTTTGATCGGTTTGCACACTATAGTAGGCATCAGCAATATTTTTGCCCTGTTCTAAATATGTGTATAAACGGGGGAAGGCAGAAGCAAGCTCAATATCTTCTGCTTCCGCATGAAAAAGATACCGGGTGAGCGGAGATCCTAAATATTCAGCCGCATTCTGACCAAAAACACTCTTAAAAGCCTCGTGGATAGATATGGAAGGCCAAAATGAATATTGCTTTTTGAATGCTTTTGAAAATTTTATTTTTTCAGTAAAAAATAAAATGGAAGTTTTATTCATTTTTTCAAATGTTAGAGGAGCTTTCATTAGTTGGGAATCTTTGCTAATGAATTTTTTTTCAAAATTATTCTGAATGGGAGTGAGAGAAAGTCCGAGATTCTGGAACATTGATTGAAGTATGGAAGAATCTAAATAGAAGTCATGAGCACCTGTTTCGAGAGAACACTCTTCGTAATGTTCAGTTCTAAGACTCCCCCCTAGGCTTTCAGATTCAATGATGGTAATTTCATTTTTTTTAACAGAATTTTTTTGAATAAAGTAGGCAAGTGTCAGACCACTGACACCAGCACCAATAATTGCAACCTTCATGAGATTGTGAGACTAAACAGACCCAGTTCTATTTGGTGTGAAGGCACACATTAAAATATTTTCATTGTTAATCTTCGGGATATCTGTTTTGCTTCTGCTACAGCGGTCATAGGGCACGTCTATTTTAGTTGATTGACTCACTAAGTCAACTATATTTAATAGAGTTGTTAAGATGTTCGACGTAATCAAACATAATTCTACGTGGCCTTATCTCATAATTTGGGAAAAATCATAAAAAAACCAAAAACTAATTTACAAAATTAACTCTACGAGTGACAAATAATCTCATAACAATCATATTTCCCACACAGCTTCTCAACTTTAAATCGGGGCCAGTATTAGGCGTAGATAATTAAGTTTGACGGGAGAATAACAATATAGAAAGAGAATAACAATATAGAAAACGGGTGAAAGGAAATTTGCCGAAATATACTACACTACCGCGATGGGGGTATTCTTAGGGGTTTGTGCTACGGAAGAGATTCGCACATCATCCACCCCGGAACAAGACGGACAACGGATGAACGGGTACAGGCAAAAGAATAAAACGAAGTCTACTTTCATTCAAATTTAACTCTGGCCTGGAAAAATATAATAACGCGTAATATGAAGGTTTATGATTTAGAGAGTGACTCTTCTGCACTTCAAATTGCGTGTGAAGTGGTTCAATCTGGTGGTATCATTGCCTTCCCAACCGATACTATTTATGGGCTTTGTGCTTCTCCTACGAAAATAGGAATTACGAAACTTCATAAGATCCGTGAACGACCACTCCATAAACCATTTTTGTTCACTCTACCAGAAAACTACCACTTAGAAAGTCTTATCAAGAAACCTTGTTCCAAGCAAAAAGAATTCATTAATCGACATTGGCCGGGGAAAATAAGCCTCCTCTTTCCCAAAAAAGAGGGGACACCCTACCCTTCTACTGAAAATATTGTGCTAAGAAAACCTAACAAAAAAGACTGTATCTACTTTCACCAGTTTTTGGCGAAACTAAAATATCCCATATTATCAACCTCAATAAATCCACCCGACGAAGAACCCATGGATAAGCCCAGTGATATTATGAAAATATTCTCTGAGAGTGTCGATGCTTACTTCAAACTATCAAACTATATCAAAACTACCCCTTCTCAAATTTGGGATCTAACCATCGAACCATATCGTCGTATTCGTTAAACAGCAAAGAGATTTACACAAAATTCTTAGACTTGTCCATTTTTTCCAAAAGATTGGTATGAAAGAAAGTATAGAGCGTAGAAAATGGTGGAGCGTGCATGTTCTGACCCCTTGGCAAAAAGGATTAGCAGAAGGAACGATAAAAATTTTTACTCTTATTGTCCTGAAATGGAATTTCTGAGTAAAAATTTTTATCGTTCCTTCGCAGCCTCAATTGAAACATCACAACTACCCAATACAAAACAAAAACAACAGCCCTCATTTTAACATAGGCCAAAATGAGGGTGTTGTAATTGATCGCTCGCAGACGTTAATTTCTTACTTAACCAGCAAGGACAGCGATTTTTTTAACACTCGCCTTCTTGAAGGGAATACGAAGTTTTAGGAGACCATTGTTCATGGATGCCTTAACCTTTTCGAAATCAACACTTCCTTCCATTCTAAATTGTCGCTTAAAACTACTCGGATAGAATTCAGCATATTGCAGCTTATATCCATCAGTTTCCCGCTCTGACCTACTTCCACGAATGGTGAGTAGGTTATCATCCAAAGTAATATCGAGAGAGTCTTTGTTTATTCCTGCCATTTCCGATTCAATAGACACCTCATTTTCATTTGTGTATACGTCGGCGAGAGGCATTAATATTTTTTCTTCAATCACATTACTTTTCTCTCCCATAGTTTTTTCTTCTTCTTTACTGTTTTGCTCTTTTGTTATCATAATCTACTCTCCTTCAACGTTAATTATTTTTTCTTTATCTTTTTCTTTAATTGGCATGAGTAAACTCAAAAGCCCGCTTTTTAGGGTCGCTTTAATGTCCTTGTTGTCCACCTCACAAGGAAGTTCTATTCTCCTCGCGAAATCTCCACTCCATATTTCAGAACCAAGTACCCTGAATTTTATTTTTTCCATTTGCTCTCCATTCGTCTGGGGTGTAGCAAAAGGCTCCTTAGATTTTTGTTTGTTGCCCTTGATTGTTACCACATCTTCACTCACGGAAACCTCAATGTCTTTCTCAGAAAGACCCGGCACCTCAGCGAGCAATTGTAGGTTATCTTGGTCTGAGTGAAGTTGAATCCGGGGGTATTCATAACCTCGGTTCAACGCCTCTCCCAACATCTCAAAATCTTTTAGTAAATTGACTAGTAGCATTCTTACCTCCTTAGCAATATAGTCTATCATCTGTTAGCAGTCTAATCAAATGACTGCTTACTATGCATATTGTTGACACTGGGGCAAGTTTTTTTTTATTTTTTGATAAAAAAAATGTAAAAAGAGCTCGTTTTTAGTCCTAATAATATTTCTAAGGCTCTCAACTTGCCAAAATATGCTCTTAATCTCGAGCAATTGCAAAAATAAGGCTGTACAAAAACAAAGAGGTGAAATAATAAGCGAAGTTATGGTGCGTTCTGAAAAATCACGAGAAAATTGGTCAGGGAGGCTTGGCTTCATTTTGGCCGCGGTCGGTTCGGCCGTTGGTTTGGGGAATTTGTGGAAGTTCCCCTATGTTACTTGGCAAAATGGTGGAGGTCTCTTCGTATTTATTTATTTATTCTGTATCATTTTGCTTGGACTGCCCATCATGCTCTCTGAAATTATTTTGGGTAAAATAAGCCGTCAAGATACATTGGGAGCATTTAAAAAATTAGATATTGCTCAATCACCATTTCGTTTTCTTGGCTTTTTGGGCATTGCAAGTTCCTTTGTTCTCCTTAGCTATTATTCAGTGATTGCTGGTTGGAGCATTGAATATCAGGTTAAGAGTTATCAAAATGAATTTGAAAAAGTGGAGCTTTCAAGAATTTATGAAATTTTATCAAAAAATTCATTAAAGCAACAAGAAACTAAAAGCAAAAAACGCATAACAATAAAGCCATCAAATAAACCAAAAGGTTCCATCAACATTGAAGATATCCACCAAATCATCGTTCATTCTCACGCAGAAATTGCTACTTCAGTGAAAAAAAAGGCTTTTTTGGATGCCCTCCGTGAACCCCTACCAGAAAAGACGTACAAAAAACTACAGAGAGATATACCGTCTTTAAAATATCATCATAAATTAGATTTCTCTGAGGTTGAATCTATTCTTGCCAATTACACAAACTCAAAAACAATAAAAAATCATCAAGTTATTGCTAAGTGGTATCATTATTTTTATAACCAAAAAAGGGGTTCACCCACATATCAAGAATGGTTGCAAAAAATTTTTCTGCCTCAACATTCATCCATGAGTTTTGATGAGTTTGTTAATGACCACTCTAAAACCATCTTATGGCATTCTGTAATTATGTTGATTGTTTGCCTCATCGCCCTAGGTGGTATTAAAAATGGAATCGAAAAAATTTCTAGGTATGGTATGAGTATCTTACTGATCATTATGTTAATTCTTATGGTAAATTCATTACTCTTAGATAAACAGAACCAAGCTCTCTGGTTTTTAATTCAAGGAGATCCATCTAAATTTAAATTTAGCTCATTTGTGGAGGCCCTTGGGCATGCCTTTTTCACACTATCGATTGGTCTTGGGGTGATGATAACCTATGGCAGCTACCTAAAAGAGAAAGAGAATGCTGTCAGTAGTGCAACAATCATCACATTTATGGATACTATAATCTCTCTTCTCGCTTGTCTCGTCATCTTTCCTATTGTTTTTGCTCAAGGCATGCAGCCTACAAGCGGAGGCATTGGGATTCTATTCACAACATTGCCTCTTGAGTTTTTTAAATTTCCAGGAGGCAGATACCTTTCGTTACTTTTCTATGTATTGATTTTAGCCGCAGCATTGACCTCTGCAATTTCTCTCCTTGAGGTTGTGGTTGCTTATTTTCAGAATCAATTAAAAGTGAAACGCTCTGTAGCCGTTTTTCTTGCAGGAGTTTTGATCTATCTTATGGGCATCCCCTCGGCTTTTAGTTTAGGCTTTCTGGGAAATGCCGATAAGGTCGTCTCTAATATTCTCTTACCCATGGGTGGCCTGATGGTGGCCATCTTTACAGGATACCGCCTTGACACTCAGCTTATAAAGAACGAATTTGTCAAGAATGCTCATTCATTAAAGACATTCTACCTATTTAAAATTTCAATACGATATATTTCCCCTATCTTGCTTGGGTTTGTGTTATATAATCTGATTGACCAAATTCTTTGAATTATCTCACCAAAACGAATTAACGGTAATTTTTAAAAATACAAGCAAAATCAAAGCTTTCTTGTTGAACCAAGCCCTGTACTTTTTGCAAATCATCTTTGCTAGAGCTTGAGATGCGAACCATATCTTTCTGAATACGAGCTTGCACCTTGAGCTTGGATTCTTTTATGACTCGTGTTATTTTCTTACATTGCTCTTGGTTTAATCCATTTTGTATCAATGCCTGACATTTGACTAGCCCGCTTACGTTTGTTTCAAAAGTTCCAAAAGAGAAAGCCTTTAAATTTAGATTTCGACGAACTATTTTAGATTGGATCGTGTCAATCATCTGTTTCAATTTCATTTCATCAGAAGCCTCTAAAAGTATAGTTTCTTTCTCGAGTGATATTCTAACGTGTGTGCCTTTGAAATCAAACCGATTGACAAGCTCTTTTTTGGCCACATCAATAGCATTTGATAACTCTTGGGTGTCAATTTTACAAGATACATCAAAGGAGTATTCAGCCATAAAGTGAGATTAGAACAAACCATGGTTTTATGAAGATGGATTTTGTACACTAATAAAAAAGCTCTTGTGAAACAGCTTGCCAAACCACAAGAGCTTGTGCAGGAACTAGGATTTTTGGTCGTGTCATATTTAATCAAAGTTTCTATTTGCGATGAATAATTCTTGTATAGACCACTTATGATTCGTCATTTCTGTAGCCATTGCTGGGGTGATTTGAATTGGTTTTCCTCCCTCATACTCAGCTAGACTTGAATGTGGAAGGCAGAAATTGTAATAATTAGCAACAAAAGAATTATGCCCCTGCATATATTTGAATTTTTTTGAAAAACCCTGACTTTTACGCTCTATTCTATGATTGTGTTGGCGAAGAGTCAAATTATTCCTTTCTACAGCAAAGGTGTTCATCTGATGACTTACTGAAGAGTTTGCAATATATTCATCTAGTAGCTTTTGATCACCAAAGATTAGAGATTTGTCAACTTCCTTACATCTCCCTTTTTCTATTCTCTTAATTATTTGCCCATAACATAGAGATTTGGGTGATTGAAGCTTTCTAGTCATTGAGTCAAATTTACCATAAACTGAAAGAATGGCATCACTATATCCCTCATATCCATCAGAGGTAATCAAGAATTTATCTTCCCTCTTTGGCTTACTTCTTGTTTTTACCTTGGTCAGTAACTTTCTAGCATTCACTGAGGTCCTCTTGCCTGTTATATGCGCTAAAATGAGCTTTTCTACAGGCAATACTGCAGTAAAAGTCCAGATATCCCCTATTTCATCACTTAATCGCTCAGTCTCTGATAGATTGTATTGTTTTTTAAAGACAAAACCCCAATGCTCGTCTAATTGAATTTCATTGAAAGACAGGTTTTTGTATATATTTTTTTTCAACTTTTAGTGAATCTTCACCTGCTGCTTTAACCCAAGCAAGAACTGTATCCTTGCTGATACCAAAGACTCTTCCGGTAGCTCTAATGCCACAGCCCTCAACTGTGTTTTGTAATACCCGAGTAATGGTTTCTTTGCTTTTCTTGCGACGAAAAAAAATAGTGCCTTTATTCTCTGAAAAGCATCTACCACAAGCGGTGCACTTTAAATAGGCTATTTGTTTGTACTTACCAGACATATAAGCAAAGCGCACATTTCCTTCATTTACCTTATGATACTTATGGCAGTCTGTATTTTGACAGCTAAAACCACTTGTATCAAAGGTATATTTTCTTTTGTTCATAATGAGACATAACCTTAATTTAAGGGAGATAAGTCAATTCCTTTTTTAATTGGAAACTTTGATTAAATATGACACGACCGGATTTTTCAGTGCATTTTATGAGATATTTGCTGCGTCAGTCTCATTTTTCAAATATGTCAAGGAATTTAGGTCGTGTCATATTTAATCAAAGTTTCTATTTGCGATGAATAATTCTTGTATAGACCACTTATGATTCGTCATTTCTGTAGCCATTGCTGGGGTGATTTGAATTGGTTTTCCTCCCTCATACTCAGCTAGACTTGAATGTGGAAGGCAGAAATTGTAATAATTAGCAACAAAAGAATTATGCCCCTGCATATATTTGAATTTTTTTGAAAAACCCTGACTTTTACGCTCTATTCTATGATTGTGTTGGCGAAGAGTCAAATTATTCCTTTCTACAGCAAAGGTGTTTATCTGATGACTTACTGAAGAGTTTGCAATATATTCATCTAGTAGCTTTTGATCACCAAAGATTAGAGATTTGTCAACTTCCTTACATCTCCCTTTTTCTATTCTCTTAATTATTTGCCCATAACATAGAGATTTGGGTGATTGAAGCTTTCTAGTCATTGAGTCAAATTTACCATAAACTGAAAGAATGGCATCACTATATCCCTCATATCCATCAGAAGTAATCAAGAATTTATCTTCCCTCTTTGGCTTACTTCTTGTTTTTACCTTGGTCAGTAACTTTCTAGCATTCACTGAGGTCCTCTTGCCTGTTATATGCGCTAAAATGAGCTTTTCTACAGGCAATACTGCAGTAAAAGTCCAGATATCCCCTATTTCATCACTTAATCGCTCAGTCTCTGATAGATTGTATTGTTTTTTAAAGACAAAACCCCAATGCTCGTCTAATTGAATTTCATTGAAAGACAGGTTTTTGTATATATTTTTTTTCAACTTTTAGTGAATCTTCACCTGCTGCTTTAACCCAAGCAAGAACTGTATCCTTGCTGATACCAAAGACTCTTCCGGTAGCTCTAATGCCACAGCCCTCAACTGTGTTTTGTAATACCCGAGTAATGGTTTCTTTGCTTTTCTTGCGACGAAAAAAAATAGTGCCTTTATTCTCTGAAAAGCATCTACCACAAGCGGTGCACTTTAAATAGGCTATTTGTTTGTACTTACCAGACATATAAGCAAAGCGCACATTTCCTTCATTTACCTTATGATACTTATGGCAGTCTGTATTTTGACAGCTAAAACCACTTGTATCAAAGGTATATTTTCTTTTGTTCATAATGAGACATAACCTTAATTTAAGGGAGATAAGTCAATTCCTTTTTTAATTGGAAACTTTGATTAAATATGACACGACCGGAATTTATAGTTTATGCAAGTTGTTCTCGTACCATTTTGCCAAAATTAAATGCTGTAGCTGCGATTTTTACCTCTATTTGAACCTTTTTACTGCCTCTGAGCAAGAATTCTCTGAACTTTTTGGCTTGTTTCAAAATTCCAAAAATGGGTTCAATTTCAGAACCTCGCTTTTTATAGAAAGACTTTGCTTCTTCTGAATTCATCTTCTTGATCATTTCATGTTTTAAAGCAAAACCAGAGTCTACTGACAATTTGCGATAGCCTCTGCGTAACTCTTCTTCGCTCGTACAACATTGTTCTCTGGCAGGGCAAATGACACAGTCAGGAGGTTTACCATGATAATGAGTATATTTCTTTTTATCTTTCACAGATTCATTATGAAATTCTAAGGTTTTACCCTCGGGGCAAACCCAAGAATCATCATCCTCGTCATATTTAAACTGATGAGCTTCATAACCTGAATCCTCTTCTCCTTTTCTTTCTTTGGCTACCTGATCAGGTGAAGGTATAAAACCATTGATCCCTTTTGAATCCAGGTATTCCAAACCACTTGAATGAAAGTAACCCGATGGTTTAACCCCCTAAAACTGGACACTTTATTGTGTTAAATTTAGGAGGTAAAACTATGATTAAAAGACAAAGATACAGTAAGGAAGCAAAAGAGAGATTGGCTTTGGAGATGATTTCAGGTCAGACTAGCACGGCAGAAATATCTAAGAGAGAGATGATTTCAGTCGCAACTTTATCGAGATGGAAGCGACAGCTGGTTTCCGAAGGCTTTGAAGATAAAAATGGGGTTGAGTTAGAATTGAGAAAAAAAATTTCCTATTTAGAATCGGCCTTATCTGACTTAATGATAGAAAATCAGATTTTAAAAAAAACGGAAAAACTTCTTCAAGAATACAGGCAAAAAGAGAAATTATCAAGAATAGCCTCAGCACAGAATTTGGGATCACAAGGAGTTGCAGAGTTATGAAACTAGAAAAGTCAACTTATTATTATAAGTCGAAGGAGAAGAAAGATGATTCAACGATTCTAAAATCTATCCATGAAATTAGTGATCAATTGAACCAAGTAGGTTATATCTCGATGACGCAAATTCTAAAAGATAGAGGCTTTACAATAAATAAGAAGCGAGTTTACCGAATTATGAAAGAAAATAGACTTTTATGCACTAAAAAGGTGTTTTTGAAGCCAAAAACTACCCAATCTAAGCATAATTTCAGAAAATATCCCAATTTGATTAAAAGTGTGCAAGCTGATCCCTTCAAGGTAATTGTTGGCGATATAACCTATTTTGATATTAATTCGAAAGACCACTATTTAGCTTTGCTCATGAGGCTTATGAGTCGCCGTATCGTAGGAGCGGCCATTTCTGATAAAAATAACACCCAACTGGTCATAGCAGCCTTTCTTTCGCTTAAAAGAGAAATAGGAGATTTACAAAATTACTACCATCATACTGATGCTGACGTCAGATATTGCTCAAATGAGTATATCGCTCTATTAGAAGAAAGTAGAATCAATATTTCCATGTGTCGTGGTAATGTGTATGAAAACGCTCATGCCGAATCATTGAATAAAACAATTAAATATAAAGAAATTAATTTATCAGAATATCAAAACTTTGAAGAAGCTCAAAAAAGTATCTTCAGGTTTATCCATCTTTATAATACGATGAAGCCACATTCAGCTTTAGGATGGGTGACACCTCAAAAATATGAGGAGAAATATCTAAAAGAATAAGAAAAAGACTGTCCAGTTTTAGGGGGTTAAACCACGAATCTGCAGAAGCTGTCCGTATACTGGTCCCTGTGTTTGACTCAGCTTTAGAAAGGGTAGGAGCTAATTGCTCTAAATCATTTTCTGAATTAGCTTCAGCAATGTCAGCTGCCAAAATATAGCCTTCTGATGAGGTAACTTGAATGTTGTAGCTTTGAGAAATTTTACCATTCCGTTTCATGAATTTAGCATCTGGATCAGTAAGATTTATTTTAGAATCAGAAGCAGACTCTTGATTCTCTTCCAGACTTTTACTGATCGTAACATACTTTTGAGCTTTCCTAAGCATAACAGAATCATTATCCTCTGCAGCCTGGTCTTCATTTATCAATAATTCTGGCTCGTTAGCATGAGAATTAGTTGCATCTTCTAAAAAGACCTCAACTTCTTTTTCTCCTGTTTTTAGAGTTTCTATATCCTGTGTACCTTCTATAGTTTCTGAAGAATCTTTTTCAACAGATGTAGAAAACTCGGCTAGTTCACTTTGCTTTCCTTCTGCTGTTTTTAATGACTCTCTCTTTGCCTTTTCACTCGCTTTTTGTAAGCGAATAAACTCCTCAATGATCGTATCTACCTCTTCAGGATTAAGCTCATAGCCACTGTTGTCTTTACCATATAGTTTATCTTCCTCAATATCTAATTCTCTACCTGAGCGTAGATACTCTAAGATCTCTTGCTGTATAGCTCTTTTACGTTCCTCTAAATCTGACTTTTTGTATGTTTGATCGTCAGCAGCACTGGCTTTGATTTTAGTTCCATCTACCTTAACATCAGTACCAATATTTTTCTTTTTGTGGGATAGCAAAGATACAGAGTAATTAAAAACTTCGCCAATTTCTTTACCAAAATTAACACGGAATTCAGCAATAGACCGAAACTTTACTTTATGACCACCAACTAAATAACGCATGGCGTCGTTCTCTTCACAGGCTTTTTGTAATTCTCTGCTGCTTCTCCATCCACGATGAAAGCCATAAAAAAGGCATCCCAGCATTATAACCGGATGGTAAGCCCGGCCCCCTTCTTTTGAGTACTTAGAAAGAAATGGTTTCATAGGAATTTTATCTAACAAGGCAGCAAAGGCATAAACCTCGTGATTTTCTTCTAAATTATCTGCTATAGTATGCGAAAACAGCATAACTTGATCTCTATCACTTTTCATAAATCGTTTCATAATAAGACATAAACAAAGAAGAACACAGAAAAGCAAGAAAAATCCTAGTTCCTGCATGGGAGAGAGAAGGATGATAGTACCCCCCTACGACCATCATTAGTTGGTTCAGAATTGGTTCAAATCAAGTTATTTGGTTCAAAAGGCTTGGGTTTACTGGTAGAGCAAGTGAAAGACATTTTCCTAAAAAAGGTGCATCAAAAGGCCGACGTTAAATCATCAAATAAAACAGAGGTTCCTAATGAAGCACCCTTCTCAGGTTATTTGTCTAAACAGGTATTCGGCAGTAATGCGAAATAGTAAAGACAAAAAGTTATACAGAATGCAAATGGTTCATTATGCCAAGAAGCATGGTTTCAAGCCAACAGCCAGAATGTTTAAAACGACTGTAAAAACAGTAAAAAAGTGGTTTCGTAGGTTTGAATCAGAGAAATACGTTGGCTTGGAAGACAAGAGCCACGCTCCACACTACTCACCACATGCAATCACAGACTTTGAAAAGGCTTATGTTTGCTTTCTTAAAAAGAAACGTCGAGGCTTTGGTGCTCAGGAACTGAAGAATGTTTACCAACTAGACTTGAGTGTCAAGGCCATTCGCAGAGCGTGGAGGGAGCAAGCACTCTTGAAAAAAAAGCGTAGAAAACATAAAACGAAGCAAAATTTGCGTGAAATTAAGAAATTATGGGGTTTATTTAAGCAATTTGACGTAGATACGAAGCATTTATACGATATTCCTGAGCTTTGGCCTTATATTCAGGAAAATATTGTACCGAAATATCAATATACCTTCAGAGAAGTTTTTTCTGGCTTACAATTTCTAGCTTTTGCAGATGAGTATAATATGGCATACTCTTGTCTGTTTATGGAGGTAATTTTAGATCATCTTGTAAAATCAGGGGTTGATTTAAAGAAAAATAATACGAGAGGGCAAACAGATAATGGCTCAGAGTTTATTGGTGCTTGGAATAAAAAAGGAGATTCGGAGTTTACAAAAGTATTAGCCAGTTATGGTGTGCCACACCAGACGATCCCTGCTGGAGCGCATACTTGGCAGTCTGATGTTGAAACGACTCATAGATTGATTGAGGATCACCTTTACCTGAATGAAACGTATAATTCAAGAGAAGACTTTCTCAACAAAGCTGGCTCCTATCTATTGATGTTCAATTCAATAAGAAAAAATTCTTACAAAGAGAATAAATCGCCCTGGCAGCTGATCCGAGAGGAAAGCACAACTATTGACAAACAAATATTAAATTTACCACCGTTTCGACTGGACTATTTATTTCAAAAGATGCCAATGGTCGTAGGGGGGTACAATCCTATTCTCCATCCCTAATCCTAGTTCCTGCACAAGCTCAAGCTCTTTAGCAAAGGTGTTCCAATAATCAAAATAAATGAATTGTCGAGAAGAATCGTCGTTAAAGGGTACCCTCAAAGGATACACCTGCTTCATAAAACAGAGGAGATAATGGACAAAATACTTGATAACTCATTTTTGAAAACGATTTATGCACAACTAGAACAAGCCAACTCTAATTTTTTGCAAAATTATCCTGGAGAGTCAGGAGAACGACAACCCGTTCACACAGTTTATGGGGGTGCTCATTTATTTACGGCTGGCCTCGCTCAAAAATTTGGTAATTTGGGAATGCGTAGCTTAGAAACCTTTGGAACAAATTTTGCTCATTTTGCAAGAGTTCTCCAAATGCCGGGCTATGAAACGCTACCTACTGCCGCAAAAGCAATAGAAGAGCTTGCACAGAAGCTGGGTTTGGAGTCAGAAAAGGTGAGACTTGAACACAATGAGGCGTGGCTTGCCTACACTGTTTATAATCGAGTAAGGGCAAAATTAAAAGATGAGCCCGTTGAAGATTTTCGTATTGACTTTGAAGATGGATATGGTAATCGCTCAGATGACGAAGAAAATGCTCATGCTATTCAAGCCGCCGAGCAAGTGGCTGAAGGAATGGAACAAGAGAGCCTCCCCCCTTTCATTGGTATTCGTATCAAACCATTGACAGAAGAGCTTAGACAAAGAGCTGTCTCTACTCTCGATATTTTTCTCACCAAATTAAGTAAATTAACAAACGGAAAGCTTCCTGAGAACTTTGTGGTAACGATTCCTAAAGTGACCGTACCAGAGCAAGTGAAAGCTATCGTATCTATTTTTGAAGAAATTGAAAATAAAACAAAAATTCCAAAAGGAGCCTTAAAAGTTGAACTTATGATTGAGACCACCCAATCAATCATCAATAAACAGGGAGCCTTTACCATCCCCACTCTTATCGTTTCTGGAAAGACTAGGGTACGGGGTTGCCACTTTGGAACATATGATTACACTGCATCTTGTAATATTACAGCAAGCCATCAGTCTATTTCACACCCCGTTTGTGACTTTGCTCGCAATGTCATGCAGGTCAGCTTGGCCAATACAGGGGTAACTATTTCCGATGGAGCTACCACCATTATGCCGATTGCTCCTCACCGAGAACCTAAAAATGGTCCTCCACTTACTCATGAACAAAAAGAAGAGAATAAAAAAGTCGTCCATAACGCATGGAGGCTCCACTACAAAAATATAATGAACTCATTGCTTTTTGGCTTTTATCAGGGTTGGGATTTAAACCCTGCCCAACTGCCAATCCGCTATGCGACGATGTATACTTTTTTTCTTGGGGGTCTAGATCAAGCAACCAAGCGTTTACAGGCTTTCATTCGAGAAGCAGCAAAAGCGACACTTGTCGGAAATACTTTTGATGATGCGGCAACTGGTCAAGGGCTTCTAAACTATTTTCTTAGAGCTTTGAGTTGTCGTGCTCTTATGATGGAAGAAGTATTGAACGTTGGGCTTGAGCCTGAAGAGATTAAAAGTCGCTCCTTTGTTAAGATTCTTGCAAACCAAAGAGAAAAGTAACCTTTAAGACTATGGGGATGGTTGACCAAAAATTAAACGAAATGAAAGAAACGGGAATCTCTTGCTGGTTGATGAAATCTGAACCAATTTCATATAGCATTGATCATTTGAGAGAAGAAAAAAAATGTATCTGGGACGGGGTTCGCAATTATCAATCAAGAAACCTTATGCAAAACACAATGAATTCAGGAGACCCTGTTTTATTCTATCACTCAAATACAAAAATTCCTGGGGTTGTAGGTCTCGCCAAAGTTGCTCAGAGAGACCCTTTACCTGACCCGACACAGTTTGACCCAACAAGTGATTATTATGACCCTAAAGCTAGTCCTAAAAAACCAATTTGGTATTGCGTGGAGATTATTTACGAAAAAATGCTACCCAAACTAATTTCCCTAGATGAAATTAAATCTCATCCTAAGCTTCAATATATGTTGGTCGCTCAAAAAGGAATCAGACTTTCTGTGCAACCAGTTACTGAGGAAGAGTATTTAATAATATGCAATTTTAAAAAAAATAGGTAGTTGGTAGTGTTCTTGCCCCAGTTTTCAAGCACATTTCTTCATATTCTCTTCTTTTTGTTCATGAATAAGTCAAAAGGCTGAGCATATTTCCCGTATAGCCTCCCTCGAGCTTGTGCAGGAACTAGGATTTTTCAGTGCATTTTATGAGATATTTGCTGCGTCAGTCTCATTTTTCAAATATGTCAAGGAATTTATAGTTTATGCAAGTTGTTCTCGTACCATTTTGCCAAAATTAAATGCTGTAGCTGCGATTTTTACCTCTATTTGAACCTTTTTACTGCCTCTGAGCAAGAATTCTCTGAACTTTTTGGCTTGTTTCAAAATTCCAAAAATGGGTTCAATTTCAGAACCTCGCTTTTTATAGAAAGACTTTGCTTCTTCTGAATTCATCTTCTTGATCATTTCATGTTTTAAAGCAAAACCAGAGTCTACTGACAATTTGCGATAACCTCTGCGTAACTCTTCTTCGCTCGTACAACATTGTTCTCTGGCAGGGCAAATGACACAGTCAGGAGGTTTACCATGATAATGAGTATATTTCTTTTTATCTTTCACAGATTCATTATGAAATTCTAAGGTTTTACCCTCGGGGCAAACCCAAGAATCATCATCCTCGTCATATTTAAACTGATGAGCTTCATAACCTGAATCCTCTTCTCCTTTTCTTTCTTTGGCTACCTGATCAGGTGAAGGTATAAAACCATTGATCCCTTTTGAATCCAGGTATTCCAAACCACTTGAATGAAAGTAACCCGAATCTGCAGAAGCTGTCTGTATACTGGTCCCTGTGTTTGACTCAGCTTTAGAAAGGGTAGGAGCTAATTGCTCTAAATCATTTTCTGAATTAGCTTCAGCAATGTCAGCTGCCAAAATATAGCCTTCTGATGAGGTAACTTGAATATTGTAGCTTTGAGAAATTTTACCATTCCGTTTCATGAATTTAGCATCTGGATCAGTAAGATTTATTTTAGAATCAGAAGCAGACTCTTGATTCTCTTCCAGACTTTTACTGATCGTAACATACTTTTGAGCTTTCCTAAGCATAACAGAATCATTATCCTCTGCAGCCTGGTCTTCATTTATCAATAATTCTGGCTCGTTAGCATGAGAATTAGTTGCATCTTCTAAAAAGACCTCAACTTCTTTTTCTCCTGCTTTTAGAGCTTCTATATCCTGTGTACCTTCTATAGTTTCTGAAGAATCTTTTTCAACAGATGTAGAAAACTCGGCTGGTTCACTTTGCTTTCCTTCTGCTGTTTTTAATGACTCTCTCTTTGCCTTTTCACTCGCTTTTTGTAAGCGAATAAACTCCTCAATGATCGTATCTACCTCTTCAGGATTAAGCTCATAGCCACTGTTGTCTTTACCATATAGTTTATCTTCCTCAATATCTAATTCCATACCTGAGCGTAGATACTCTAAGATCTCTTGCTGTATAGCTCTTTTACGTTCCTCTAAATCTGACTTTTTGTATGTTTGATCGTCAGCAGCACTGGCTTTGATTTTAGTTCCATCTACCTTAACATCAGTACCAATATTTTTCTTTTTGTGAGATAGCAAAGATACAGAGTAATTAAAAACTTCGCCAATTTCTTTACCAAAATTAACACGGAATTCAGCAATAGACCGAAACTTTACTTTATAACCACCAACTAAATAACGCATGGCGTCGTTCTCTTCACAGGCTTTTTGTAATTCTCTGCTGCTTCTCCATCCACGATGAAAGCCATAAAAAAGGCATCCCAGCATTATAACCGGATGGTAAGCCCGACCCCCTTCTTGTGAGTACTTAGAAAGAAATGGTTTCATAGGAATTTTATCTAACAAGGCAGCAAAGGCATAAACCTCGTGATTTTCTTCTAAATTGTCTGCTATAGTATGCGAAAACAGCATAACTTGATCTCTATCACTTTTCATAAATCGTTTCATAATAAGACATAATCAAAGAAAAACACAGAAAAGCAAGAAAAATCCTAGTTCCTGCACAAGCTCAAACCATGTAATGGGTTTCTATAAGATTTATTTTTTTTCGCTTGACGCGATACATCTTTCGTATGCACGAATGGTCGACCCTTTATGAAACTTAATTTTCATCGTTTATTTGTAGGGGGTCTGTTGCTCGTTTCTGCGGATGTGTCTCGCTTGCACGCTTTCCAGCCATTCATAGGTTTGTCAGGTGGAGCCACAAGCATATCTGGTGCACAAAATCAATTTGGTTGGGACTTTAATGCAAAACTTGGGCTTTGGATGCCATATCTTGATTTAGGTCTGAGCGCAGGTGGAAGTGGTGTTACAACAAAGACTGACCCGATCACGGGGCGAGCTCTTTCCGGCGTGACAACAGCTGGAGGGTCGTTCCGTGAAGTTCAAAGAGAAGTAACTTACAGTATTTATCTGTTTACGTTTGAGGGTTTTGCAACGATAAAGTTTCCCATCTATGGTCAACTCTCTGTTACAGGAACATTTGTTTTAGGCTACTTGCTGGATATCAACACCCGAGGCTCTTTTTTAGACGCTTTGGGAACGGTGGACACTCCTGATGAGGCAACGCTTATAGAAATGCGTCAAACGGTATTGTTTCAAGGGTATTCTCTGACAGGGCTTCTCGGCATTGAATTTAATTTGACCGCTTTCACCGTGTTTCTCGATGCTGGGTATCGATATAGTGAGCCTGAAATTACGACAATAGTTCCAGGAGAGGAAAAAAATCAAACGCTCTCCAAGACGTTTAAACAAGACGTGTCTGGTTTAGTAATTAGGGCTGGTGTTAAGTTGCTTTTGGGAGGAATTTAAATCATCGAAACACCATGCACTAAAAGTAAAAGGGGTGTGGGGGGGAAAGTTTGTCGCCCAATGGGCTAGGTCTCTTTTTTTTTATGAGAAAGATTGTTAAATACACCTCAATCGCTTTCGGTGCTTTTTGTTTAGTGATTATCATTCTAGGCATTATTCTAAACATTTATCTTACCAAAGACAGAGTGGTTCAGCTCATTGAGCAACATATCAATGCTCGGGTCGAAATCAAGGATATCTCTGTCCCTTTGTGGGCTACCTTTTCGGGAATCACACTCCAAAGACTAAAGGTCGGTTACAGAGACAGACAAGTCAAAAAAGAGCCTTCCAAAAGAAAACCTATGGGCAAACCAATAGTCGGCTTTGAGGAATTTAACTTTAAAGTTGCTGTTCTAAAACTGTTCACAAGCCTCGGTAAAAACTTTGAACTAAAAACCTTGCTATTCACGAAACCAGAGGCCCATGTAATTCTATACGCAAAAGGAGGTACAAATCTAGATTCCCTATTTTCTTCACCCCCTAGTGAAGATCAGAAGTCTGAAAAAAATCAGAAAATTCAAAAAGAAAAAAAGAAAACTAAAAAATCTCCACAAAAGCCTTCTGAGCCATTTTCGATAAAATCAATTGATACTGTAATCAAGGTTGGTAAAATAGGAATTGAACGAGGAAACTTTTCAGTTAACTTACAAAAATTTGGTAATACATTAAAGCTGCATAATGTGGATGCCTATGTTGATGATATTTTAATTGACCCCAAAGATTTGTATAATAAAAATAGAGTCAGGTTCAAATTCTCCTTGAGTGCCCTCTTTGATGAAAATAATAAAGGCAAGGGTGCTGTTCGTTCATTCGTTATTAATTTTAAAATCAACGGTAGGGTTCAACCTTTTGATCCAAAAACGGGAAAAGTTACCCAACGTGCTCGTTTAAAAGTTGGATTGTTATCTGGTACAAAGTTCACGGGATTGGCTTTGTTGAAAAAAACCAAGGACGAGGTCAAGCTTCTTAAAAAAGCAGGTATAAACCTTGCTTTTCTAAAAGATAAAATTGAGCTAAACAAAGATGCTATCGTAGATATCTCCTTTCATTCGGGTATCATCACTTTTAAATCTTCACCAAGAATTGATACCAATGATTATTTGATTCGACTTAAAGAGGGTTCAAGAATGAGCATAAAAACGATGAATCACAACTTTATCACTGATTTGGTTCTCAATGAAAAGGTAACGCAGAAGATACGGGGTCAAGTTGAAGGTTACTTTGCTAAGGTGATCAAAGTAACCGTGAAAAGATTACCTACCGCGCTTAAAAGCGCATCAAGTTATTTAAAAGCTTCAACGTTAACCTCAGAGTTTTTAGCTCCTGCCATTGATAAAGAAACAAATTGTTTTCGCTTATCCATTAACTCAAGGGGTTCCTTCTCAAATCCAGATATAGTATTGGTTAAACCTCGCCTCGGCGACCCAGAAAAAGAGGTTAGAAAAGTTGTGGATAAACAATTAAAAAACCTCGAGGGTACAGCGAAGAGGTTCATAGAGAACAAAGCTGAGATAGCTAAAAAAATAGCCAAACAAGAAAAAAAAGAAGCTTTGATGAAAATTCAAGCAATCGCCGAACAAAAGAAGAGAGAAGCGAAAGAAAGATTGAAAATGGAAGCCAAGCGAAAAGCTAAGGCAGGTCTGAGACAGCTTGGTAAAAAAATCAGAAAATGATAGTGAGTAATTTCAAATATATTTTGGGTCTGGTCGAAAGCTAATTTTTAAAATGCTTAATTTGGCATTCTCTCGTTTTGGGATCAAAAATAAAGACAATTTTTTGGCGCTCTGAATCAATATTGATTATCTTGTTTTTATAGTTAATTTCTGAGCCCGGATATATTATCGACCGAACAATAAGCTTTACTGGGTTTGGGTTATAGATACCCCGCAGATAATTCTCTTCAGCTATTTCCAGTTTTTCTTTACGGGTTGCCACGGCTTTATATTCATTAAATTTCTGCTTCATACTTTCGACTTGTGCTTTGGTCAACCGACCTTGTAATTTTTCAACTTGTGCTTTTAATTTTTTTACCTTTTCTAGTTTTTTATAAAAATCCTTCTTGGTTTGAATAAACTGTTCTTTTGCTTCTTTATGTTTTTCTTCATAAAGAATATGTTTACCTATTGTAATTTTAACATTCGCACCTGATGGTGTCCCGATTGTGCCAACTTCGATATTCCCATAAGAGAAAATCTGACTACCCGAAATTGTGGATGTTGAGGAAGTCATCGTGATACCTCCCAAGCTGATAATTTCACTACCCAAAATCGAATTTGCTATGATAATATTTTTATGGGCCATAATGTGAGAGTTTTCGATATAGTTTGCTTTAATCTCTCCCAAAGCGACTACCTTATACGCTTTTTTTGTATTGATGCCTAATTTAGCAATAATTGAACCCCCTGATGTAACCTTTCCTGATTCAATGATTCCATCGATGACAATATCACCCTTGGTTTTTACTACCGCCTCCCTTTGAATATTTCCAGCAATATGAACCTCTCCATCATAGTTAATATTGCCTGTTTCTAGCCCAACATTGGAGGCAATCTTGAGAACTGGGCTGACATCAATCCAGTTCTGCTTTTCTTCAAAAATTCCATCCAGCAAAGAAATATACTTTTGTGTTTCTGGCTGGAATTGAATATTTTTTCCATACTCAATATATGCCTCCTCTGGCATTTCGGTAGAAATGATTTTATTAAAAATATCAACTCCCTCTTTGCCCAGTATGGGAGCTTTTCTGATGGCGATCACATCACCTTTGTTAACTTTCCGAAACATACTAATATTTCGAAAATCAGCGGAGCCATCTTTTTGAATATTTACTTTCTCGGAAGCAGGAACTACAATCTCAATAACGCCATTTTTGCCAAGAATTGCTGGTCGCCCCTTGGCAATGATTGCACTTACATTTACAAATTTCTTACTTGCTTTTCTGTATTCTTTAACAAGTTCTAATATTGCCTGTTGATCAATTCCATAAATAATTTTTTCTTCCGCAAGTAGATCGGAAATTCTATGCTCATTAACGTTTGTTTGACCAGACAATCCTACAATAGTACAAACACCCACCATGCCCTTTCGCTCGGAAATTATGTTGATATTTACGGACGCTGCCGATTCTGAGGTCTTTGTTTTATTTGGATGGTTTAACATGTCTTATATAAGTTAGCCCTAAGCTCTTGGGTGATGTTTTTTGTGTGTTTTCTTGAGTTGAAGAGGAGCGACATGGGTATATATTTGGGTCGTAGAAATATCAATATGCCCTAAGAGTTCTTGGACAGACCTAAGGTCGACATTATTTTGTAATAAGTGAGTTGCAAAAGAGTGTCTCAGTGTGTGTGGCGTGATGTTTTTATTAATTTTTGTTCTTTCTATATATTTTTTTAAAAGTCTCCAAACACTTTTTCGATTAATTGAATCACCTTTTTTAGAAGTAAATAGAAAGATTGAGCTTTTCTGATTCAAAATACGATCTCTAGCTGTTTCAAGATAGCGAGTGAGCAAATTTTTGGCCACTTCTCCAAAGGGAACTAACCTTTCTCGCCCCCCTTTCCCTTCTATATGAAGCATCATATTTTTCATATCAAGATCGGTCAATAGGAGGCCGCATGCCTCTGATATTCTAAGTCCAGACGCATACAATAATTCAAATAATGCTTTGTCACGCAACTCAAGAATATTACTTTCATCGAATGTACTGAATAGTTTTTGAATTTCTTTTTGTGTTAAAAAGTCCGGTAATGTCTTCTCTATTTTGGGAGAACTCACATTCTCCATTGGGTTGCTGAGAATCAGCTTATTATGAATCAGATAGTTATAAAATTGCCGCAATGATGCAATCACTCTTGCTTTTGTTCGAGCTGATTTTTTCTTTCTTGTTTCTTCTCTGAGAAAATTATTAATATCCTGTTTGGTTGACTCTATGATATCTCGGTCTCCTTTTGTTAAAAAACGATCAAGTTTTGATAGGTCTGACATGTAAGAGAAAATGCTATTACGAGATAAACCCCTTTCTACCTCCAGGTACTTCTCAAAGTCCTCAAGTACAGTTTCTTTTTTTTCCAATTTCATATGATGAACCTCTATATATTTGTTAGTCATTTACAGAACGAATTATTCAAAAATCTACTTGAGCGGGGGTTTCGTTTCATATCCCATGATCGACGATTTCAAGAGTAAATTTACTAAATTTTTATTTACAAGTAGCCTTTCACAGTATATCTGTTTAGGTTCATATGTTTCTCTTTCATCGCTATTTTTTTTGCACTTTTTTATTCATTTCTTCATTTTCGACTAATTTAGTATCCGCCGTATTTGCCTTTGAGCCAGCAAAGTATGTTTCCAACACGAATGGTCATTTACTCTTATTTCTTGCAGGAGAAGATTTAAAAAGCTTCACAAAAGGCCTTAAATCATTTTATTTTTCTCTAAGAGAAGGTACAAAGAATAAAGATATCGAATGGAATTTTCTAGTTCAATGGCTAAGTGACAAGGTTGGTTTAAACTTATTTGACACCAAAGAAGCTAGAAGAGTCGGTATTAACAATCACCACAAGTTTGGTTTTGTTCTATATAAAACACCTAAGGGGAGGGGCAACAGCGTTCAATTACTTATTCCAACGTTAGATGCAGATAAATTTTTTTTATGGTTAAAAAAATACTTTAACCATAAAAAAAAGAAGCTCAGTAAATCGCTGATAAAATTGAGAGAACTAAAGCAAGGGAGTTTATTGCAAGTTTCCCTAGGGAAAAGAAGCTTCTACCTCTCAAAAGGCTTTGCTCATGTCTCACTTTCTAATCATAAAGCTATCGCCATCCAAGGCACTTTTCTTCAAAAAAGTGACCTCATGAGTTCTGAAGTATATAAACTATTTATAACATCCCTCAAGAGAACGAAGGGCCACTTGGCAAGCTTTTTAGCTACTCCCGAGATATTTTCTTCAATGAATCGACTTCGCTGGTTGCCATTTTTCAAACTCAATACTTCCAATACCAAAATTATTCTGAAAAACACTAGATTGATTCATGGTGAGATTGCCATCAACTCAGATGGTCTGAATCTATCAATGCATCATTTATTGCAAAAAGACTTTTTTAAAAAAAATAATAGGAAAATGATTGATTTCCAACTTGATTTTATAACAGCAAGCAATAAAAACTCTCTAGAAATTGGAAGTCTCAAGCTTGATAAGAGTGGAAACCAAAAGATGCTCCACCTAACTGGAGTGTTCAACCCTCAGTATCTTTGGACTTATTTGGATAGAGCCCCTTTTTTCAATCTTGCCAAACTCCTGCCATTAAGAAACCGAAGCAGACCACTTAAAAATATATTTGCCTCTTCTCTTCGCGGAAATGTGAGTATTGTTGTTATGGAACCCTTACCCGGTAGATTGTCCTTTGACCTACATGACGCTGATTTTATTGCCAGCATAGGTCTCAAAAAAGGAACGCAAAAACGAGTCAAAACCAAGTTAGAAAAATTTTTCAAAAATACCTTCAAAAGTTACGGCTTTCAGCTACGCAAAAAAAACCATGAGAAGCAACCATTATGGGAACTTAGGTGGAATGAACAGGTGAAGAATAGAAAAATCCCTAGAAAACTTTATGTTCTTTTTCACAATGATGAGTTAAGTATTTTGTCTCAAAAAAAGAGTATAAAAAACTTATTGAGCAACCAAGGGGCTAACATAATTGAGAAGAATAATAACATTCTTTCTGGTAAAAAAGAGGAAACCTCTGGCCTCATTTTACTGAATATTAACCAAATATATCGTTTTGCGAGTAAAAGCAGTCTTGGTCTACTTTTTCCACACTATGTGGGCTACATAAAAAGAATTAAAAACCTGATATTCCACAGTTTTCAAAAAAATGATACGATTGTTTCAGAATTTAAAGTGAGATTAAAATAAAAAAGAAGGGGAAGTCCAAATCTAAACCAACTGGTCCAATTGCCATCAATAAAAAAGCCCGGTTTAATTATGAGGTTTTAGATCAACTAGAAGCCGGCATTGTGCTACATGGTAGCGAAATCAAATCTGTCCGTGAAAAGAGAGTGAATATCGTTGATTCATTTGCGACTTTTAAAGTAGGTGAAATCTTTATCACAAATATGAGAATAGAGCCTTATGAAAACGCCTCATATTTCAATCATGACCCAACCCGTCCTCGAAAACTACTTTTGAAAAGAAAAGAAATTGATCGCCTTCATGGTAAGGTGAAAGAAAAAGGGATTGTTATTGTTGCTCTCAAATTATATCTAAAGCAACAATGGGTAAAAGTTCTTTTGGGAGTGTGCAAAGGGAAGAAAACATATGACAAACGTCGCACATTAAAAGAAAAAGACATGAAAAGAGAATCAGAGAGAGAAATGAGTCGAACGATTGGCAGACGATAATTTTTACTTGTACGAACACCCCATGATCCTACCCCAATATTGTGGATGGTCATATCCTCTTAAATTATTTTTTTTACCAAATAATAGAACTGTTTTCTTTGTTATTGTTTAGGAGACGCTCGACCCGCGTCCCAAACCCTCTGGGGCTCAATTTTGCAAAGCTTTTTCGCCATTGAGGTTTTCATATGGCTCGCTAAAGACCATCTAATAATCTTTCTGCTAAAAAGATCCATACACATCAATGAATCATTTGTTCACGAACTCGCTGGGCTTCGACAAAAACTTCTTTAACCGGCATTTTGTTTTCTTCAAGTTGCTGAATCCATTCGTTGCTAATAGAAACAAACCTCTTCAGGTATTCTTTGACTTCGTGTGAATTTGACTGGATAATACCTTCCCATAATTCGGGGTTACTCCCAGAGACACGGGTAATCTCTCGAAAACTTCCACCCGTTGGCATAGAGGGCACATCAAAAACTTCTTGAATATCTTTCACTAAAATTGATGTCAAACAAGAGATCAAATGAAGACCGTGACTCAAATAAGCTCCCCAACGATCATGTTGTTCGGGTGAAAGTGTATATGGTTGAGCCCCTAGCTCCCTCCAAAAATCTTTTATTCGATCAACCGTTTTTCTGTAGAAGACTTCTCCAAGAACTTTTTCTAGCCTTTTTGACTCAACCATATAAATCGTTGCAGATTGGAACATGGCTTGTTTTGCGTTTTTGGCTCCAGTTTGGTCACTTCCTGTCATAGGATGAGAGGCAACAAAAGGAACTCGTATTTGTCGACGGTCAAGCCAATTGATGAGAGCACTTTTTGATGAGCTCGTGTCAGTAACCCATGCATTTTTTTTTAGTGGGATTTGGCTAATTTCTCTGAGAATATCACACATCACATCAATCGGAGTGGCGATAATAATACCATCACACTTAGAAATTGCTTTGTGGTACTCCTTTTTTTGCTCACTTAAAAAAACATCATTGAGACCTCGGTCTGAAAGAAATTGGATATTTTTTGCCAAACGATCACAACCAAAGACACGATAACCCTTCTCTTTTAGCTCAAGAGCGATTGAGCCTCCTAAAAGGCCTGTTCCCCATACAAAATATTTTTTCATACAACCGAATGCAATTCAAAACCACTCAGTCGATCGTATCGACTGATAAGAATATACGGCCTAAATAATTCTTTCTTTTTTTGAATAAATCTAATGTTGATTTCTTCTTGGCTCCCTTTGTCTTCAGATTCAGCAAGATTAAATTTTTTAATTCTACACATCGACTTTTCAATATAGACAATTACAGAACCATATTCCTCTAAGTTTGTGAGGTACATATCAACATATCGATTATCCTTTAGCTTTTCAAAAGATTTTTTGAAAAGGCTCGTCGCACCCCGAAGATTTGGATCTAAAGTGAGTTTATATAAAGCTGAGGCAAGTTGAATGAGGCCTCCTAAAAATAGTTTGAAGTCTCCTTTCGTATATTCATGCCAAAAAACCTCCCACGCTTCATGGGCTTCCCAATATCTGCGTTCGTTAAAAAAAAGCTGGCCTAACTGAAAAGCCAGCATACTACTGGGAAAGCATTGTTTCTTCGTCATAGCATAATCTCGAAACTCGTTACCTCTCTTTTTTTGGATAAAGCGAGTTTTTAAATTTTCCTTTAATTGAAAAGAGAATTCCTCAAGGATGTGCTTAGTATCAAGTGAATTTTTTTTACCTTGAATATTCGTCTCATCTTCTAGTCTGCTCACAGGAAGCCGTAGCCCACAACTCTGTATCTTCTGATAATCATCTAAATGATTTATCAAGTTGATCGCCACACCATGATAGATCATACCTTTTTTCATACCCAAACCAACAAAGGCAATTTTTCCACGACGCGTCCAAACTCCGCTGTTTGGAGGTGAGAGAAAAGCGAATACTCCATATTGCCAGAATGTTTCAATGATGGATGCCTCTAAAAAACGAATATAGGCTTGAAGACCACCACAAACCATAGCAAGTGGGAATACCGAATAAAAAATAAGTTGACCCGGATTATGCACAGTAACAGAACCTCCTCTTCTACTCTGAGTAATGAAAAGACTAGAGTCTAAGACATGTTCTTTCTCGGTAGAAATACCTGCGGTGTAGACTAAATCATGTTCCAAACCCCACCAGTATGCTTTCTTCGTTTGATGGGCTTGTATAATATGTTCTTCCATAAGTTGAACAGCTTTTGAATACTCGACACGACCCAAATAATCATACAAAATTTCAGGCTGATTTTCTTTGGATTTCATTAGGTTTCATTTTTCGAATATAAATAAAAGACGGCTATAATTACTGTTATTCACCCCATGGTATCACACATTGAGAAGTGTTTTGGCATGTTCTTTCGCTGACTCATTTATTTTCTCTCCACCAATCATACGAGCAATCTCCTCAACCCGCTGCTTCTGATTAAGCCGCTCAATTACTGTGCCCTCTTTAGTGTCTTTATGTACCTTAAAATGGAATGTTTCTTCACCCGGCACACCCGCAATTTGATGCAGGTGTGTGATAACAATAATTTGAGCATTTTCAGAGAGCTGTCTTAGTTTCCTACCAACAGCATCAGCAATTTTACCACCGACTCCCGTATCGACTTCATCAAAAACCATACTTGATATAGGGTCAGAGTCAACGATCGTTTTTTTAAAGGCAAGCATAAGGCGACTCATCTCGCCTCCTGAGGCAATTTTGCGAAGTGGTCTGAGAGCATTATCTTTGGAAGCCGCAATTAAAAATTCCACAACATCAAGACCTGTGGAGTAAATTATATATTTTTTATCGTTTTTTTCGGAGTGGATGTAGATGCCGTCATCTCCGTAATCCCATCGAATGGATATTTTTAATTGTGTTTCTTCCATACCCAACTCGGATAACTCAGAGCGCACTTCTTCTTCCAGTCGTTTTGAAACCTTGCTGCGCCGATGGGAGATTACTTTAGAAAGCTCAATTAATTCTTTCTCTATGATTTGTATGTTTTGCCTGATCTTGGCTGCTTCTTCACTCGAAATCTCAATGCCTTCATGTTCTCGTTTACTCCCATCCAGATGGTCTAAAATTTCTTTAATGGTTGAGCCATATTTATTTTGCAGGTTTTGTATCATATCAACGCGCTCTCTTAAAGCTTGGAGTTCTTCGGGGTTAATATATATTTTATCTTGGTAATCTCGGAGCTGAATATTGATATCCTCCAGCTGATAAAAAGACTCCTGTAACCCATTCGATAATTGAGATAAATTCTGGTCATACTCTGACGCTTCTTCAATATTCGTCTTAATTGTGCCAAGTTCTTGCATTAAGGAGCCTTCTTTTTGACTAAGTATCTGGTACGATTCATAGACTTTATTCAAAATCAATTCGGCATTACTCAACACCGTTTCTTTAGCAAGGAGTTCCTCAAGTTCTTTGTCATCCTTCAACATGGCTTCTTCAATCTCTTGTATCTCATATTGAAGTATCTCAAGTCGACGGTTTTTTTCTTGCTGATTCAGAGAGACACTTTTTAGTTTTTGCTTGAGTTTTTTATTTTTCTTATAGAGTTTGGTCAAGTTTTTGACTTCTTTACCAATTTTGGCATAACGGTCTAAAATAAACAAATGGTTCTGAGTTTTTAATATTTGTTGGTGTTCATTCTGGCCATGAATTTCGACAAGGTTGGAGCCAACTACTTTCAACAAAGAAACGGGCACCTGTTGGGAGTTAATAAAATTTCTACCTTTACCATTAATTTTAATTTCTCTTCGTAAGCTCAGAAAGCCTTCATCACACTCGATACCATGCTCATCAAGAATCTCAGCAAGGATATCAAAACGAGCTGAATCGGATACATTAAAATTCGCCTGCACGCTAGAACGTTCTGAGCCACTTCTGATGAGATCTGTAGTCGCCTTACCGCCTAAAACCATATTTAGCGCACCAAGAACAATTGATTTACCGGCTCCTGTCTCGCCCGTAATAAGATTAAGGTGTGCACCAAATTTTAAACTGAGTTCTTTAATTAACGCAAAATCCTTAATGGAAATTTCTTCTAACATGAACCAGCTACAAGCTATCCAAAATTCTTTTTGTTATTTCTTCTTTTGTTGCGTCAGTAATATCAATAACAGCGGAGGCTGTTTCACGATAGAGAGGTTCTCGTCGCTCATAAATATCGTGAATATTTCCAACAAGGAAAGGATGCACCCCTAGGGAACTCGACTTCTTAAGGCGTTGAATCGCATCTTCTTTGGGCATATATAGATATACGGAGAAAAAAACTTCTTTGAGCAAGTTAATATTTATATACGAGGGAGAAGAATCTGCCTTCTCAATAATACCACCTCCTGTGTCAAGCAACAGAGGTGGTTCCTCTTCAGATATTTTTTTTAGAGATAATGCTTCTTCTTCACGAAAAAAAGACCAACCCTTATCAAGAATAATATGTTTTATGTTTTGACCATATTTTTTTTCAATATACTTGTCAAGGGAGATTATTCGTGTATTCCAAACTTTAGACAGCTCTGTCGAGATCGTACTCTTACCAATTCCTCGAAACCCAACCAAGGCGATTTTAGAGTACGGTTGAGCTATTTTTTGAAATTTTCTCCTTTCTTTTTTTTCTTTGTTACTAGAAACTTGATTCTCCTCTGAAGAAGGCATCTCTGAACTATTCAACTCCTTGTGGAAAAAATATTTTCAAGAAGTATTTCTTCCATGAGTTTGATATTGGGCTCTAACCCCGTAAAAATTTTAAACTGTAGAACCCCTTGATAAAGTAACATTTTATAGCCATAAATTACATCTAACTTCTTGTTTTCTGCGTCACAAATCAATTTTGTTTTTTGGGGGTTATAAATAATATCAAAAATAACTTGCTTTTTGTGTAAGAAACTTTTCGCAAGTGGACTTTCCCCTTCCCCATAACCTTGCATGCCTATCGGTGTTGTATTAATAATTAGATCGTAATCTTCTAACTGAGATGCTTCTTTCAAAACTTTGACAGGCACTTTTTGTCTCCCGCCAATGAATGTTGTTGTATTCTTCTTCATGAGAAGAAGCTCTGTGTCAATCCTTGGCTTTTGCAACCTCAAACTTCTTAACAAAACATTTGCGACAATACGATTTCTGGCTAGAACTCCAATTTTATGGACACCTACTTCTAAAAGAGAAAAAGCAATTGCTCGAGCAGAACCCCCCACACCTATAATGAGCACTTTTTTATTGAATAATGTAAACCCAAACTCTTGAATAGATTGAACAGCCCCCATGCCATCAGTATTAAAGCCTTCAAGAAGACCCGACTTGTTCCAAATTATGGTATTCAAAGCACCTATTTTCAGGGCAAGTGGATCCATTTTATCAACAATCCTACGAATTCTAATTTTATGAGGTATCGTGACAGAAAGACCCTGAATATTAAATTTGTGCATAGCATGCTTAAAACCTGTTAAATTTTTAATAGGGAACGGAAGATATATGCCATTATAATGAGCGTCTTGGAAAGCTCCATTGTGCATAGCAGGAGAAAAAGAATGCTTTAGTGGGTCGCCGACGACGCCAAATATTTTGGTCTCAGAATTAATCTGCATCAAGTAGTGAGTAGTTTTTTTGGAGGTAAACTATATGAAAAGAACTATTTATAGCCAACTGTCGGTCGTGTCATATTTAATCAAAGTTTCCAATTAAAAAAGGAATTGACTTATCTCCCTTAAATTAAGGTTATGTCTCATTATGAACAAAAGAAAATATACCTTTGATACAAGTGGTTTTAGCTGTCAAAATACAGACTGCCATAAGTATCATAAGGTAAATGAAGGAAATGTGCGCTTTGCTTATATGTCTGGTAAGTACAAACAAATAGCCTATTTAAAGTGCACCGCTTGTGGTAGATGCTTTTCAGAGAATAAAGGCACTATTTTTTTTCGTCGCAAGAAAAGCAAAGAAACCATTACTCGGGTATTACAAAACACAGTTGAGGGCTGTGGCATTAGAGCTACCGGAAGAGTCTTTGGTATCAGCAAGGATACAGTTCTTGCTTGGGTTAAAGCAGCAGGTGAAGATTCACTAAAAGTTGAAAAAAAATATATACAAAAACCTGTCTTTCAATGAAATTCAATTAGACGAGCATTGGGGTTTTGTCTTTAAAAAACAATACAATCTATCAGAGACTGAGCGATTAAGTGATGAAATAGGGGATATCTGGACTTTTACTGTAGTATTGCCTGTAGAAAAGCTCATTTTAGCGCATATAACAGGCAAGAGGACCTCAGTGAATGCTAGAAAGTTACTGACCGAGGTAAAAACAAGAAGTAAGCCAAAGAGGGAAGATAAATTTTTGATTACCTCTGAATGGATATGAGGGATATAGTGATGCCATTCTTTCAGTTTATGGTAAATTTGACTCAATGACTAGAAAGCTTCAATCACCCAAATCTCTATGTTATGGGCAAATAATTAAGAGAATAGAAAAAGGGAGATGTAAGGAAGTTGACAAATCTCTAATCTTTGGTGATCAAAAGCTACTAGATGAATATATTGCAAACTCTTCAGTAAGTCATCAGATGAACACCTTTGCTGTAGAAAGGAATAATTTGACTCTTCGCCAACACAATCATAGAATAGAGCGTAAAAGTCAGGGTTTTTCAAAAAAATTCAAATATATGCAGGGGCATAATTCTTTTGTTGCTAATTATTACAATTTCTGCCTTCCACATTCAAGTCTAGCTGAGTATGAGGGAGGAAAACCAATTCAAATCACCCCAGCAATGGCTACAGAAATGACGAATCATAAGTGGTCTATACAAGAATTATTCATCGCAAATAGAAACTTTGATTAAATATGACACGACCCAAAATTCTTTATATTCACAGATGATTGATTCCTCGGCACCTAAGGTTGGCAGCTTTGAAGGGGGAGTTTACGCCTTTAAAGCTTTGGCTGATTTTCGTATGTCACTCGATAAAAATGCGTCAGAGAAACACCCGTTAGTTTTGGTGCAGATACTTTTAGAAGTTTTGGAACAAAATCCACGTGTAAAGAAAGTCATTTCAGAAAATTGGAATAAAATACAAAAACAGTTATCCGAAAAAATAGGCAAGAAAGAATTTGTGATTGGTGATGAACAAAAACAATGACAGAAAATCCGAAAGAAACCAGTACTATTTTAGAAAATTTTCTAATTGAGGGTGAAAAACATTTTTCTAAAAGCAGAAGTCAAAATGTTTTCATCAAAGGCCGTTTAGATGGTGCTTCCTCTCTGGGGGCATTTGCAAGTTATATTGACCCTAGCTTTATTACGCCTCATCACATCCAACTTTTAATAGAGAAACTGGAAGCAATCGAAACAGGGGAAATAAAGCGGTTGATTATCAACATGCCTCCGAGGCATGGAAAGAGCCAACTGGTCAGTCGTATTTTTCCTGTTTGGTGTTTGGGGAGAAAACTGAATCGTCAAATCATACTCGCCAGCTATGCGGCCAGGCTCGCTCAACGACTTACTCGCTGGGGCAGAGACAAAGCTGAATCAAAGGAAGTGAAAGATATTTTTCCAAATTTGCAAATTAGAAAAGACGTTCGAGCGAGTTATGAATACCAAAATACTAAAGGTGGTCTTGTTTTGGGGGCGGGTGTAGATGGTCCGATTACAGGCTCTGGGGCTGATATTGCCATTATTGATGACCCATATAAAGATTACCACGAAGCCAAGTCAGAACTTATCTCTACGAATGTTTGGGATTGGTTTCGCTCGACACTACTCACTAGGCTATCGCCAAAGGGAGTTGTGATCGTGGTGCATACCCGCTGGATGACCCACGACCTAACCGCACGCATACTAGAGCTAGAGCCAGAAAACTGGGAGGTGGTTAAACTACCTGCCATTAACCTAAAAGGCGAGGCACTCTGGCAAGAGAGGTTTCCTGTAAAAGAGCTCTTAAAAATTAGAAAGTCTTTAGGGGAGTCGCTTTTTCAAGCGATCTATCAACAAGAGCCGGTAGATATAACAGAGCGTCTTTTTGAGGAGCCTAGGTTTTGTGAGCCTCCTAAAGACTTAAAAATCTTTGCCTACCTCGACCCAGCTTTTGGAGGTAAAGACTATTCGGCACTTACCATTGGTGGAGCAGGAAGAGAAGATAAAAATGAGTTTAGAATTTATATCAAAGCAGGCTATATCTGGAATTCTCAAATCGATAAAACCTATAACCTAGTAGAGAAGTACTGCAAACAGGAAAATGTAACCACCTTGTATGTAGAAGCCAACCAAGCTCAAAGTGTTTTAAGCCATGAATTTAGAAAGCGTAACCTCTTTGTAAGAGATGTTAAAAATGTATCAAATAAACATCTACGAATTGTAAACTATGTAAAGGTAAACTGGGATAAAATCTACTTTTCTAAGTCGGTTGACTCGGCTTATTTAAAACAGATTCTAAGTTATTCAGAGCATGCTTCTCATGACGATGCACCCGACTCTTTGGCTGGCCTTATCCAAGCTTTAGGTAGAGGAGGTAGACCACTTTCGGCACGGTATTCTTTTCTCAGTCGGCTTCGTGGTTTTTAGTATGCTTGATTTAACAGGAGTCGCACAAAAAGGTAAAGAACAAAGAAAAAGAGTTGGTCGTTTTGATTCGCTCGCTTCACAAGTTCAAGGCAGGGGTACCCGCAAAGACAAGCTACTGGGGCTTTCTCCATCTCACCATAGTATGCACCCCTCCGAAGCGAGGGCTTGGTTTTTTTCAAACGGTTTTGTTCAAAATATAATTTCGGCACCGGCAGAAGACGCCACCAGAGAATGGATCACAATCACGACCAACAGAGACGACGACCTGAAAATAAATCGCCTCATAGAGAATCGTTTGGCGGAACTAGAAATTCAAAACAAACTAGAAGAGCTCATACGCTACATGAGAATATTTGAAGACGGGGGTTTTATGTATTTTGGTATTGATTCAAATCAGATACCCCATCGTGAAATCCTTAAAGAACCGATGCCTTCGAGAATACGTAAGATAGCATACATCAATGTTTTCTCTTCGGAACATGCAAGTCTGATACACCAAAATGGCTACGATCCATTAGCCAAAAACTACCATTCTTTCGATAGCTATATTTATGGAACACTGGTTCATGCAAGCCGTTTCTCGTGGATGGTGAATAACTACTCTTTTGAGGAGAAAAGAGGTGTCTCTGTGATTGATACCATATTAGACGCTATAAAGGCACAAGATACCGCTCTCTGGTCGGTGACTTCTCTAATTATGGAGATGTCGGTAAAGGTTTTCAAAAGTCCACAAACTAGAGATGATTCACCCGCTCAGTTGATGGAGTATTTAGAGCTTCTGCGAACCTCTCTTTCTACTCAATCGGTGGCAGCTCTAACCGAAGACGAATCTTTAGAGCGCCTCGAAATCAGTGGTTTGTCAGGTGGCGGCATCAAACCTCTTTTTGATTTTATCTTTGATAATCTAGCCGGGCTTTCTCGCATACCCAAATCACGGCTGATGGGTCAGTCTCACGGGATCATTGGAGCTGGCCAATACGATTTGATTAGCTATTACGATTCTATCGCAAAATTTCAGGAACTTAAAATGCGTCCTATTTTAGAAATTATCATTTCTCTGATTATCAAGGAAGAGCTGGGAGAAATTTACAAATGTTTAAATGGCGAAATTCATTCACTCGACTGGGAGTTTTGTTTTAAACCTCTTTGGCGACACACCGAAAAAGAACAGGCAGAGATAGAGCTTAGACAGGCTCAAGCAGATTCTTTATACGCTCAGAATGGAACGCTCTCTGGGCAAGATATCCGATCAAAAAGGTTTTCTGATTTAGAGGAGTTTAGCTCTTATGAGTCTGCTTCTGATTTGAGCAACACATCAGAGGCAGAAGAGAGGCTTGCAAAAGACTTATTTTTAGAAAAAGATAATTCATTTGAGGCAAACCAAGAAAACAAACACACAGGCTCTCTGACGGGTTTTGCAGTCTAAACAGGGTAAATGTCCTACTTTATATTTTGGACAAATTGGACAGCACTTTGGACGCGGCTATGAGGGTCTTATGAGCTTGTGCAGGAACTAGGATTTTTCTTGCTTTTCTGTGTTTTTCTTTGTTTATGTCTTATTATGAAACGATTTATGAAAAGTGATAGAGATCAAGTTATGCTGTTTTCGCATACTATAGCAGACAATTTAGAAGAAAATCACGAGGTTTATGCCTTTGCTGCCTTGTTAGATAAAATTCCTATGAAACCATTTCTTTCTAAGTACTCAAAAGAAGGGGGTCGGGCTTACCATCCGGTTATAATGCTGGGATGCCTTTTTTATGGCTTTCATCGTGGATGGAGAAGCAGCAGAGAATTACAAAAAGCCTGTGAAGAGAACGACGCCATGCGTTATTTAGTTGGTGGTCATAAAGTAAAGTTTCGGTCTATTGCTGAATTCCGTGTTAATTTTGGTAAAGAAATTGGCGAAGTTTTTAATTACTCTGTATCTTTGCTATCCCAATATTGGTACTGATGTTAAGGTAGATGGAACTAAAATCAAAGCCAGTGCTGCTGACGATCAAACATACAAAAAGTCAGATTTAGAGGAACGTAAAAGAGCTATACAGCAAGAGATCTTAGAGTATCTACGCTCAGGTATGGAATTAGATATTGAGGAAGATAAACTATATGGTAAAGACAACAGTGGCTATGAGCTTAATCCTGAAGAGGTAGATACGATCATTGAGGAGTTTATTCGCTTACAAAAAGCGAGTGAAAAGGCAAAGAGAGAGTCATTAAAAACAGCAGAAGGAAAGCAAAGTGAACCAGCCGAGTTTTCTACATCTGTTGAAAAAGATTCTTCAGAAACTATAGAAGGTACACAGGATATAGAAGCTCTAAAAACAGGAGAAAAAGAAGTTGAGGTCTTTTTAGAAGATACAACTAATTCTCATGCTAACGAGCCAGAATTATTGATAAATGAAGACCAGGCTGCAGAGGATAATGATTCTGTTATGCTTAGGAAAGCTCAAAAGTATGTTACGATCAGTAAAAGTCTGGAAGAGAATCAAGAGTCTGCTTCTGATTCTAAAATAAATCTTACTGATCCAGATGCTAAATTCATGAAACGGAATGGTAAAATTTCTCAAAGCTACAACATTCAAGTTACCTCATCAGAAGGCTATATTTTGGCAGCTGACATTGCTGAAGCTAATTCAGAAAATGATTTAGAGCAATTAGCTCCTACCCTTTCTAAAGCTGAGTCAAACACAGGGACCAGTATACAGACAGCTTCTGCAGATTCGGGTTACTTTCATTCAAGTGGTTTGGAATACCTGGATTCAAAAGGGATCAATGGTTTTATACCTTCACCTGATCAGGTAGCCAAAGAAAGAAAAGGAGAAGAGGATTCAGGTTATGAAGCTCATCAGTTTAAATATGACGAGGATGATGATTCTTGGGTTTGCCCCGAGGGTAAAACCTTAGAATTTCATAATGAATCTGTGAAAGATAAAAAGAAATATACTCATTATCATGGTAAACCTCCTGACTGTGTCATTTGCCCTGCCAGAGAACAATGTTGTACGAGCGAAGAAGAGTTACGCAGAGGTTATCGCAAATTGTCAGTAGACTCTGGTTTTGCTTTAAAACATGAAATGATCAAGAAGATGAATTCAGAAGAAGCAAAGTCTTTCTATAAAAAGCGAGCTTCTGAAATTGAACCCATTTTTGGAATTTTGAAACAAGCCAAAAAGTTCAGAGAATTCTTGCTCAGAGGCAGTAAAAAGGTTCAAATAGAGGTAAAAATCGCAGCTACAGCATTTAATTTTGGCAAAATGGTACGAGAACAACTTGCATAAACTATAAATTCCTTGACATATTTGAAAAATGAGACTGACGCAGCAAATATCTCATAAAATGCACTGAAAAATCCTAGTTCCTGCACAAGCTCTCCTGTTCCATTCTCGCGTATTTCGACTTTTAAGGAATTGATTGCTTTTGCAGCCCCACTTGAAGGAGTGGAGAGTGCATTCAGTGCAGTACGGTATTTTTTATCCGCTCCTACTGCTGTCTCTCCTTGATTCCGCATAATAGAAAGCCCCGCTGCTATTTGTTCAAAATCTTGATTAGCCACTTTAGCGGTTGCTGACACTCCCCTAAAGAAAGGACCCAGTTCATTAAAATTAAAAGAAGACAATTGTTTCATGCGCGTCAAGACATCAGAGATGTTGCTAAAGTTACCAGCACTTGAACCCCAGCTCGCTGCAATTGAGGAGGTGAGCTCTGTTGCCCCAGCAACATCCAGTTCTCCTGCTGCTGCCTCCGCCAAATTCAAAGACGGGATAAGAGCTCGAATCGATTGGTCAGCGCTAAGACCTGATGAAGCAAGATTCTTCAAGCCTTCCGCTGCCTGGTCGGGAGAGAACTGTGTTTTGATCCCTGCCTGGATGGCGGAATTTGTAAAAGCTTTCAGCTCTGTATCAGTTGCTTGGGCTGTCGCCTTCAGTGTGCTCATTGCCTTCTCAAATTTAATTGCGGGTTGAATCGTTGACTTGATACCTGCGAAAAGAACGTCACCAAAAGACAAGCTCTTTGCGCCTGACTTTAAGTCACTCAAATGTTTATTAAAACTTTTGAGTTTGGTCTCTGAACTACCAATGGAGTCTTTGAGATTCTCAAAGTGAGACTTTATCTGACCAATAGGACCAGAGGCTTTATCAGATACTCCTAGAATGGCCTTCAGTGAAAACTCTTCGCTCATCTAGTCTCCATTGATTGCCCTAGAAATTGCTGATGTCATACAGTCTCTTTCTCTTTGCTCAAGCCACATGATATCTGCCGATAATTCTGCCAGTTCCTCTTCGTTCATATGCGTTGTATCCAAGAGAGGAAAGTAGTGCCTGGCAAGTACCATGAGTCCAACACTACCACCATTTTCTAAATCATTTTCCCTCTCTACTAGGGCTTTTTTATTCGAGCTTCTCTTGTAATGCCTGTCTGCTCAAGTAACTTTTTAGCCATTGCTGGGGTGATTTGAATTGGTTTTCCTCCCTCATACTCAGCTAGACTTGAATATGGAAGACAAAAATTGTAATAATTAGCAACCATTGTATTCTTTTTTAAAGCTAAAACCACTTGTATCAAAGGTATATTTCTTTTATTCATAATGAGACATAACCTCACTAATTCCTTTTTTATTGGGCAACTTTGATTAAATATGACACGACCCACAATCGATTGCTTCAGCTGTTGATTGCTTAGATCTTTTTATTTAATTTGTCCGTGTATTTGTTTAGTTCGTGAAATAAGTTTACAAGAGATATAAGGGTTAAAGAATGAAAGCATGAGCAAGTGTATATACTCGTTTGGTTATGGTAAAGCAGAAGGTGGTCAGAATGATAAAGCCCTCTTGGGAGGGAAAGGTGCTAATTTGGGAGAGATGACGAATTTAGGCATACGCGTTCCAGCCGGATTTACAATCACCACAGAAGTTTGCTCTCATTACTATCAAAATGATTATCAATATCCTAGCGATTATGGGAAGCAATTTAAACAAGGTATCAAAAAATTAGAAGAAGATTCGGGCAAACTCTTTGGAGACCGATCAAAACCTCTTTTAGTCTCTGTACGTTCGGGAGCCGCTGTCTCTATGCCGGGAATGATGGACACGGTATTAAATTTAGGTCTGAATGATGAGACAACAGTCGCATTAGCAAATCAAACAAACAATCCTTTTTTTGCCTATGATTCATACCGACGTTTTATACAAATGTTTGGTAATGTGGCTATGGGTGTTGAACTCCACAAGTTTGAGGAAGTTTTAGAGAAAGTTAAAAAAGAAAAAAATGTAGAGTTTGACTATGAGTTGGATGCGGATGATATCCAAGTTATTATAGAGAAATATAAAACAATATACAAAGAAGAGACATCAGAAGAATTTCCACAAGATTATAAAATACAATTACAGAAGTCTATTGATGCGGTGTTTGCTTCTTGGATGAACCCAAGAGCCACTTACTATAGAAAGATCAATCAAATTTCGGATAACATAGGAACGGCAGTCAGCGTTCAATCCATGGTATTTGGAAACATGGGTCACGATAGTGGCACAGGTGTTGTCTTTACTCGTGACCCTGCGAGTGGAGAAAAAATATTTTTTGGTGAGTTTTTAATCAACGCTCAAGGAGAAGACGTTGTGGCGGGAATTCGCACACCTATTTTTATTCGTGAGATGGAAAAAGAGATGCCCCATATTTTTTCTGAACTGACAGGCATAGCAGATCGTTTAGAACAACATTATTGTGATATGCAAGATATTGAATTTACGATCGAAAAAGGAAAGTTATTTTTACTCCAAACAAGAAGTGGTAAGCGAACAGCGTTTGCCGCTATTAGAACAGCTGTTGAAATGCAAAAAGAGGGTTTAATCGACTCTAAAACCGCGGTTTCTCGTATTGACCCGATATCGTTTTCTTCTCTCTTGGCTAGAGTATTTGATGAAAAAGAAAAAAAGGATGCGGTCAAGAATAACTTAGTGGTTGCTTATGGTTTGGCCGCTGGGCCCGGTGCAGCGACAGGTCAAATTGCTCTTAGTGTAGAAAGGGTGGAAGAGATGCATCAAAGAGGAACTCCTACAATTTTAGTTCGTGCTGAAACATCCCCCGAAGATATTTCAGGCATTCATCTTGCCCAAGGGATACTCACATCCAGAGGGGGGATGACATCGCATGCAGCCGTGGTCGCACGGGGTATGAATAAACCTTGCATTGTGGGTTGTTCACAAATAGAAGTTGATTTGAGAAAAAAAACGATTTCTCTAAAAGATCACGAAAATAATCCTATTGAACTTTGCGAAGGCGATTGGATATCTATTGATGGGTTCAAAGGAGAAGTAATTAACAAAGAGATTCCTACAATTCAAAGTGAGATTGAGCAGGTCTTGATCGACAAAAGCCTACCTTTAGAAAAATCGTTCATCACGCAATATTACTGTCAATTGATGGAATGGGCAGAAGAATTGTCTAGCCTCAAGGTGAGAGCAAACGCAGATACGGGAGAAGATGCTCGGGTGGCTTGTTCTTATGGAGCCCAGGGCATTGGATTGTGTCGTACTGAACATATGTTTTTTGATGAAAGTCGAATTTTGATTATGCGTAAGGTCATTTTGGCGGCTTCAAATGAAGAACGAAAAAATGCCATTCACGAATTACTCCCTTTTCAACGAGAAGATTTTAAAAAGATTTTTTGCGAGATGTCAGGTTTTCCTGTGACGATACGGCTTCTAGACCCTCCATTGCATGAATTTTTGCCACACGACAAACAATCGCTCAAAGATTTGGCAGTATTGCTGGGCAAAAAGACTGAAGAGTTACACAAAAGAATTGACCAACTTCGAGAGTTCAATCCAATGCTTGGTCATCGGGGCTGTCGCCTTGGGATTACCTATCCTGAAATTACGGAAATGCAAGCAAGGGCTATTTTAGAAGCGGCCTGTGAACTCTCAAAAGAAGGTATGGATGTATTGCCTGAAATCATGATTCCCCTCGTTGGCAATTACAAAGAGCTGGCCAATCAATCAGATATTATTCGAGAAGTCGCAACGGATATTGAAAAAGAAAATGGTGTTGAGTTAAATTACCTCCTAGGTACGATGATTGAAGTACCTCGTGCGGCTATTACCGCCGATGAGATTGCTCAGGTCGCTGATTTTTTTAGTTTTGGAACTAACGATCTGACCCAAATGGGTTCAGGGTTCTCACGAGATGACTGTCAGTCTTTTTTACCGACCTATATTGAATTGGGCATCTATGAACACAACCCATTCGAGGTCTTAGATCAAACAGGTATTGGCAAATTAATGAGGTATGCGATCGAACGCGGTAAGTCTCAAAAAAAAGACTTAAAGCTCGGTATATGTGGAGAACACGGAGGAGATCCCGCTTCCATTCAGTTTTGCCATGAGGTTGGTCTGGATTATGTTTCTTGTAGCCCCTATCGTGTTCCTGTAGCTCGCATTGCTGCTGCACAAGCCGCAATTTTAAATGCGTAAGCTGACTTGAAAATACATCTCAAAAACGTGCAACGGTACGGACGCACTTGCTTGATAATCGAATCCAATCGTCTCTTGAAAAGATAAATATTTAAATATTCTTTGACTTGAAAATACGAGAAGTTTATGGGAACTTACACGCAGGCCAGAGAAGCTATTGCCTGACAAAGCTTCAGAAATATTGAAACCAAAAAAGCCCTGCCCATTTCCAAAAGCAGCGGGGTTCGGGTCATTTAAGTCTGCAAAATAGATTCGATTTACCAGTTTAAATCCAATCGCCAATGGAAACTTCACCAAATTCTTTCCAAAGTTAGGGAATATGATGCCAATATTATAATCATAGTATCCAAAATAATGTCCTATCGTTATTGGACCTTTCTCTGTTGGTACTTGATATTCAGAGATGTAAGATTCATTGATTTTAAACTCTCCCAAAAAAGGGTCGTGTCATATTTAATCAAAGTTTCTATTTGCGATGAATAATTCTTGTATAGACCACTTATGATTCGTCATTTCTGTAGCCATTGCTGGGGTGATTTGAATTGGTTTTCCTCCCTCATACTCAGCTAGACTTGAATGTGGAAGGCAGAAATTGTAATAATTAGCAACAAAAGAATTATGCCCCTGCATATATTTGAATTTTTTTGAAAAACCCTGACTTTTACGCTCTATTCTATGATTGTGTTGGCGAAGAGTCAAATTATTCCTTTCTACAGCAAAGGTGTTCATCTGATGACTTACTGAAGAGTTTGCAATATATTCATCTAGTAGCTTTTGATCACCAAAGATTAGAGATTTGTCAACTTCCTTACATCTCCCTTTTTCTATTCTCTTAATTATTTGCCCATAACATAGAGATTTGGGTGATTGAAGCTTTCTAGTCATTGAGTCAAATTTACCATAAACTGAAAGAATGGCATCACTATATCCCTCATATCCATCAGAGGTAATCAAGAATTTATCTTCCCTCTTTGGCTTACTTCTTGTTTTTACCTTGGTCAGTAACTTTCTAGCATTCACTGAGGTCCTCTTGCCTGTTATATGCGCTAAAATGAGCTTTTCTACAGGCAATACTGCAGTAAAAGTCCAGATATCCCCTATTTCATCACTTAATCGCTCAGTCTCTGATAGATTGTATTGTTTTTTAAAGACAAAACCCCAATGCTCGTCTAATTGAATTTCATTGAAAGACAGGTTTTTGTATATATTTTTTTTCAACTTTTAGTGAATCTTCACCTGCTGCTTTAACCCAAGCAAGAACTGTATCCTTGCTGATACCAAAGACTCTTCCGGTAGCTCTAATGCCACAGCCCTCAACTGTGTTTTGTAATACCCGAGTAATGGTTTCTTTGCTTTTCTTGCGACGAAAAAAAATAGTGCCTTTATTCTCTGAAAAGCATCTACCACAAGCGGTGCACTTTAAATAGGCTATTTGTTTGTACTTACCAGACATATAAGCAAAGCGCACATTTCCTTCATTTACCTTATGATACTTATGGCAGTCTGTATTTTGACAGCTAAAACCACTTGTATCAAAGGTATATTTTCTTTTGTTCATAATGAGACATAACTTTAATTTAAGAGAGATAAGTCAATTCCTTTTTTAATTGGAAATGGGAGAGAGAAGGATGATAGTACCCCCCTACGACCATCATTAGTTGGTTCAGAATTGGTTCAAATCAAGTTATTTGGTTCAAAAGGCTTGGGTTTACTGGTAGAGCAAGTGAAAGACATTTTCCTAAAAAAGGTGCATCAAAAGGCCGACGTTAAATCATCAAATAAAACAGAGGTTCCTAATGAAGCACCCTTCTCAGGTTATTTGTCTAAACAGGTATTCGGCAGTAATGCGAAATAGTAAAGACAAAAAGTTATACAGAATGCAAATGGTTCATTATGCCAAGAAGCATGGTTTCAAGCCAACAGCCAGAATGTTTAAAACGACTGTAAAAACAGTAAAAAAGTGGTTTCGTAGGTTTGAATCAGAGAAATACGTTGGCTTGGAAGACAAGAGCCACGCTCCACACTACTCACCACATGCAATCACAGACTTTGAAAAGGCTTATGTTTGCTTTCTTAAAAAGAAACGTCGAGGCTTTGGTGCTCAGGAACTGAAGAATGTTTACCAACTAGACTTGAGTGTCAAGGCCATTCGCAGAGCGTGGAGGGAGCAAGCACTCTTGAAAAAAAAGCGTAGAAAACATAAAACGAAGCAAAATTTGCGTGAAATTAAGAAATTATGGGGTTTATTTAAGCAATTTGACGTAGATACGAAGCATTTATACGATATTCCTGAGCTTTGGCCTTATATTCAGGAAAATATTGTACCGAAATATCAATATACCTTCAGAGAAGTTTTTTCTGGCTTACAATTTCTAGCTTTTGCAGATGAGTATAATATGGCATACTCTTGTCTGTTTATGGAGGTAATTTTAGATCATCTTGTAAAATCAGGGGTTGATTTAAAGAAAAATAATACGAGAGGGCAAACAGATAATGGCTCAGAGTTTATTGGTGCTTGGAATAAAAAAGGAGATTCGGAGTTTACAAAAGTATTAGCCAGTTATGGTGTGCCACACCAGACGATCCCTGCTGGAGCGCATACTTGGCAGTCTGATGTTGAAACGACTCATAGATTGATTGAGGATCACCTTTACCTGAATGAAACGTATAATTCAAGAGAAGACTTTCTCAACAAAGCTGGCTCCTATCTATTGATGTTCAATTCAATAAGAAAAAATTCTTACAAAGAGAATAAATCGCCCTGGCAGCTGATCCGAGAGGAAAGCACAACTATTGACAAACAAATATTAAATTTACCACCGTTTCGACTGGACTATTTATTTCAAAAGATGCCAATGGTCGTAGGGGGGTACAATCCTATTCTCCATCCCTTTTTTTAATTGGAAACTTTGATTAAATATGACACGACCTGAATCAGAGAATAATTTGTGCTTTACGCTGCTCTTTGTCTCGCCAAGTATTGACTATGGGCAAAACCAAGGAAACTAACTATACAAAAAAGCAAGTTAATCTTGCTGATTATTCCAGGGCATTGGCTCATCCGGCACGAATCGCTATTCTTGAATATATGGTGGAATATCCTGGTTGTATTTGCAAAGACATTATAAGTGAACTCGATCTTTCTCAAGCGACAATTTCTCAGCATCTCAAAGTTTTGAAAGAAACCAATTTAATCCAAGGTGAAATTGACGGCCCTACAGTTTGCTACTGTATTCGCCCAAATATCTGGGCCGATATGCAAAAACTGTTCACCCGCTTCTTCGAAACAACAATTTCGAAATCTGATTGCTGTTAACAGGGCTTGAAATCAGGAAGCACCCCGGAAAGGCCTTGACATGCCATCGCAATATTGCGATAAGTGCTAATGAACATGCACATTAGTCTCTATGTGAGCAATATAGAGAATACGAAAGACTTCTATTCCACATTCTTTGGTCAAGAGCCCACGAAGCAAGAAACAGGCTATCTCAAGTATGAGCTAAAAGAACCTTGCCTTGTCATCTCTATGGTTGAGAATCCAGCCTCGGTTCATCAGAACTTTGGGCATTTAGGCTTTCGAGTTGAGGATGAATCGACTCTAAAAGAAAAACTACAATCTGCTGTTGAGAAAGGTTTCAAAATTACAGAAGAAATGGACACAAATTGCTGCTATGCAAAGCAAGACAAGTTCTGGGTTTCTGATCCAGATGGTATTCAATGGGAAACATATGTCTTCCATGAAGACGTAGAGTTTAACGATCCTCAATTTTCCTCGATACTGCTTCTGCTTGCTGCGCAGGTGGCTGTTGAAAAGATACTCAACAGAATTTGTAAGTTAACGCTTCGCTTTCTAGGTTCTGTTAGATGATTTAATTACGAGCGTATTCAATTGCGAACAATGCGATACAAATTCCAATGAAAAGAGAAAAATGGCCGAAGATACAAACAATTTAACTGAAAGTCGCAAAAAACTTTCCTTTTTAGATCGACACTTAACACTGTGGATCTTTCTCGCAATGTTAGGTGGAATTGGCATCAGTCATTCCATAGAAAATATCGGCAAGTTAGTAAATCGGTTTAGTGTTGGCGCAACAAACATTCCAATTGCCATCGGGCTTATTTTGATGATGTATCCCCCCTTAGCGAAGGTCAAATACGAAGAACTAGGTAAGGTATTTCGTAATATCAAGGTGCTGTTTTTGTCTTTGTTCTTGAATTGGATAGTTGGACCTATACTGATGTTTTCTCTTGCTCTTGTTTTTTTAGGCGATAAGCCAGACTATATGGCTGGGTTAATTCTGATTGGTCTGGCTCGCTGTATTGCAATGGTCATAGTCTGGAATGAACTGGCTCACGGCAGCCGGGAGTATGCCGCTGGTTTAGTTGCTCTCAATTCTCTTTTTCAAGTGTTTACTTATGGGCCGCTTGCTTGGTTGTTTATTACAGTCCTGCCCCCATTGTTTGGTAATGAAGGCAATTTCGTTGAAGTCACAATATGGCAAGTGGCTGAGAGCAGTTTGATTTACCTGGGGCTACCCTTCGCCATGGGTATACTCTCGCGGATCATTCTAATGAAATCTAAAGGCCAAGAGTGGTTTGATAGAAAATTCATTCCAAAAATTTCTCCACTGACCTTAGGTGCACTTTTATTTACAATTGTGGTTATGTTCTCCCTTCAGGGAAAAGAAATTGCCGCACACCCCTTTGAGGTTCTGCGCATCGCTCTCCCGCTTTTGATTTATTTTGCTTTGATGTTTTTCATTGCATTCTTTATTGGCCGTAAGCTGGATGCTAATTATCCGGTCAATACTGCCGTTGCTTTCACTGCTTCGGGCAATAACTTCGAGTTGGCAATTGCCGTATCGATTGCAGTATTTGGGCTCTCTTCTGGTCAAGCATTTGCCGGTGTGATTGGTCCCCTGGTTGAGGTGCCCACCCTAATTCTGCTAGTCAATGCAGCTCTCTATTTTAAGAAAAAAATGTACAGGGATACTTTATGAATACCAAACTAACAAACAGTATCAAAGGATTGCTAGCTAATTTCGATTCTATTAGCACAGAGAGAAAGGAACGTTTAGCACAAATCACGGGATATATCCACAGCAAGAGAGGTAAAGCCTGTTTGCTAAACTTTATATGTACTCACAATTCTCGCAGAAGTCAAATTTCGCAAATCATGGCAATGGTCGCAGCGAAACATTACAATATCACGAACATTGAATGTTTCTCAGGAGGAACCGAAGCCACAGCCTTCAATCATCGTGCTGTGGAGGCATTACAAGATTTTGGTTTCGAATTAGAAGAAAAAGTAAAACGTGGAAACCCCATCTTTGTCTGGAAAGAGATTCCGCAGGTTGATTTCCTTTCCAAAGTCTACAATGAAAAGCCAAACCCTAGGAAGGATTTTTGTGCAATAATGACATGCTCTGAAGCTGATGCCAATTGCCCTCTGGTATTGGGTGCAGAGAAGAGAATTAGCTTGCCATTCATTGACCCCAAAGAAGGCGATCACAAACCTGATGCCCAAGACTATTATGAAAAAGCGGTGCTAATAATTGGGACTGAAATTTTATATGCTTTTAGCAAGTTTAAGTAATGATTGATTTCAGGTAAGAAACCAGGAAACTTGTGATGAAAGTGGAAAAAACTTTGTGATTTCTATATACCCTGGCAATTATTCTATTCGTGGGTGCAATCCTACTCTTCATTTTCGTTGACCAGCCGATAGATTGGCATAATTTCTTGTTGAATGTTTTTTCTTTCATAAAATTGAATCGTCTCGATTCCTACATTCGCTTTTTTAGCTACTACTTCGATCTCTGTTATGAATTGTGCCTTGAGCTCATTCAATTGAGTAAAATTCATTTCGTTTAGATCGTCAAACCGAAGTTCTACGTTCAAATCGTTTGAATCCATAGTTGTTTACCCAAACGATTCCCTATTCGCATCAGTCACTTCTTCGCCTTGCCCCCAAACATTCCCATAGCTGACTTCGACTGTGAAAGGTATCTCAAAAGTTGTCGTATCTTCCATTTGTGCTTTTAATAGCTGATAAAAGTCCACTGCTTCCGTCCGAGGTACTGTACCGCCGATTTCATCATGACGCATGCTCAGAATCTTTGCCTTCATCCCTCGCTGTTCAATGGCCTCTTGCACCCTGACCATAGCACGGTACATGATAATCGACTCATCCGCTTGTATTGGGCTATTGACGGATTGCTTAAATAGCTTATCAATTCGCTGTTGCTCCTTCTTCGTAAGAAAACTTGCGACCCGGCGCAATTCAGGCAAGTGTCTCCGGCCACCCAGCTTACTATCAACATATCCATGATTCATAGCAAACGTATGCTGTTCCTTAAACCAAGGTTCAAGTCTGGAATAAGTAGCAAAAAACTTCGCCCTAAGGTCAAAGGCGGCGGTGTAAAATTTGTTGAGCTTCTTGGAAAGGTGCTTGAGCACCAACGAGTTATTGCTTTAACCCCCGCCTGTGCCCGAAGGGTGAAAACTGGACAGTCTTTTTCTTATTCTTTTAGATATTTCTCCTCATATTTTTGAGGTGTCACCCATCCTAAAGCTGAATGTGGCTTCATCGTATTATAAAGATGGATAAACCTGAAGATACTTTTTTGAGCTTCTTCAAAGTTTTGATATTCTGATAAATTAATTTCTTTATATTTAATTGTTTTATTCAATGATTCGGCATGAGCGTTTTCATACACATTACCACGACACATGGAAATATTGATTCTACTTTCTTCTAATAGAGCGATATACTCATTTGAGCAATATCTGACGTCAGCATCAGTATGATGGTAGTAATTTTGTAAATCTCCTATTTCTCTTTTAAGCGAAAGAAAGGCTGCTATGACCAGTTGGGTGTTATTTTTATCAGAAATGGCCGCTCCTACGATACGGCGACTCATAAGCCTCATGAGCAAAGCTAAATAGTGGTCTTTCGAATTAATATCAAAATAGGTTATATCGCCAACAATTACCTTGAAGGGATCAGCTTGCACACTTTTAATCAAATTGGGATATTTTCTGAAATTATGCTTAGATTGGGTAGTTTTTGGCTTCAAAAACACCTTTTTAGTGCATAAAAGTCTATTTTCTTTCATAATTCGGTAAACTCGCTTCTTATTTATTGTAAAGCCTCTATCTTTTAGAATTTGCGTCATCGAGATATAACCTACTTGGTTCAATTGATCACTAATTTCATGGATAGATTTTAGAATCGTTGAATCATCTTTCTTCTCCTTCGACTTATAATAATAAGTTGACTTTTCTAGTTTCATAACTCTGCAACTCCTTGTGATCCCAAATTCTGTGCTGAGGCTATTCTTGATAATTTCTCTTTTTGCCTGTATTCTTGAAGAAGTTTTTCCGTTTTTTTTGGGAGAGAGAAGGATGATAGTACCCCCCTACGACCATCATTAGTTGGTTCAGAATTGGTTCAAATCAAGTTATTTGGTTCAAAAGGCTTGGGTTTACTGGTAGAGCAAGTGAAAGACATTTTCCTAAAAAAGGTGCATCAAAAGGCCGACGTTAAATCATCAAATAAAACAGAGGTTCCTAATGAAGCACCCTTCTCAGGTTATTTGTCTAAACAGGTATTCGGCAGTAATGCGAAATAGTAAAGACAAAAAGTTATACAGAATGCAAATGGTTCATTATGCCAAGAAGCATGGTTTCAAGCCAACAGCCAGAATGTTTAAAACGACTGTAAAAACAGTAAAAAAGTGGTTTCGTAGGTTTGAATCAGAGAAATACGTTGGCTTGGAAGACAAGAGCCACGCTCCACACTACTCACCACATGCAATCACAGACTTTGAAAAGGCTTATGTTTGCTTTCTTAAAAAGAAACGTCGAGGCTTTGGTGCTCAGGAACTGAAGAATGTTTACCAACTAGACTTGAGTGTCAAGGCCATTCGCAGAGCGTGGAGGGAGCAAGCACTCTTGAAAAAAAAGCGTAGAAAACATAAAACGAAGCAAAATTTGCGTGAAATTAAGAAATTATGGGGTTTATTTAAGCAATTTGACGTAGATACGAAGCATTTATACGATATTCCTGAGCTTTGGCCTTATATTCAGGAAAATATTGTACCGAAATATCAATATACCTTCAGAGAAGTTTTTTCTGGCTTACAATTTCTAGCTTTTGCAGATGAGTATAATATGGCATACTCTTGTCTGTTTATGGAGGTAATTTTAGATCATCTTGTAAAATCAGGGGTTGATTTAAAGAAAAATAATACGAGAGGGCAAACAGATAATGGCTCAGAGTTTATTGGTGCTTGGAATAAAAAAGGAGATTCGGAGTTTACAAAAGTATTAGCCAGTTATGGTGTGCCACACCAGACGATCCCTGCTGGAGCGCATACTTGGCAGTCTGATGTTGAAACGACTCATAGATTGATTGAGGATCACCTTTACCTGAATGAAACGTATAATTCAAGAGAAGACTTTCTCAACAAAGCTGGCTCCTATCTATTGATGTTCAATTCAATAAGAAAAAATTCTTACAAAGAGAATAAATCGCCCTGGCAGCTGATCCGAGAGGAAAGCACAACTATTGACAAACAAATATTAAATTTACCACCGTTTCGACTGGACTATTTATTTCAAAAGATGCCAATGGTCGTAGGGGGGTACAATCCTATTCTCCATCCCTTTTTTCCGTTTTTTTTAAAATCTGATTTTCTATCATTAAGTCAGATAAGGCCGATTCTAAATAGGAAATTTTTTTTCTCAATTCTAACTCAACCCCATTTTTATCTTCAAAGCCTTCGGAAACCAGCTGTCGCTTCCATCTCGATAAAGTTGCGACTGAAATCATCTCTCTCTTAGATATTTCTGCCGTGCTAGTCTGACCTGAAATCATCTCCAAAGCCAATCTCTCTTTTGCTTCCTTACTGTATCTTTGTCTTTTAATCATAGTTTTACCTCCTAAATTTAACACAATAAAGTGTCCAGTTTTCACCCTTCGGGCACAGGCGGGGGTTAAACCAGTCTGATGTTGAAACGACTCATAGATTGATTGAGGATCACCTTTACCTGAATGAAACGTATAATTCAAGAGAAGACTTTCTCAACAAAGCTGGTTCCTATCTATTGATGTTCAATTCAATAAGAAAAAATTCTTACAAAGAGAATAAATCGCCCTGGCAGCTGATCCGAGAGGAAAGCACAACTATTGACAAACAAATATTAAATTTACCACCGTTTCGACTGGACTATTTATTTCAAAAGATGCCAATGGTCGTAGGGGGGTACAATCCTATTCTCCATCCCTAAATACTAGTAACTTTATAGAAACCAATTACATATCTGAGGATAGGGTAATCCTATTGCAAACATTATTAAAGCCATTTTCGTTCCCTTGTAAAAAATATTTTATCTCTATTTTGTTTGGGTTCCATTTTGGATTCCATGTAAATAATTTGGTCAACTAAGCTATTTACCAATAGTTTTTGATCTTCTCTGTTTTATATCCAATGAATTTTAAATTATTTTGGTTATCTTTTTTTCATCAAAGTTAATATTTTTTGGCCGATGTTAAGTACCAACAATTTAATTTCTTGAAAATTTCACCATGTTTTTTTTGTATGTAATCAAAAGATTCAGTGCTTTACCTGGCAATTTACTCCGAAAAGGATCTTATCAAGATTAGCGGGCTGCTCCTCCGATATGCTAATTTCTTCTAAAGTTTTTTCTTTTTGAACTTGCAGTGTTCCAGAATACCGAGTCAGGACAAAATTGGTTTATTGTGAAAATTACAACAATCGTTTGGTTGCGTTCTATAATGTTTTTTTTCTTGAATTTTTGAAAAACCGTCAACTTTGGTAACAATTTATAAACCTTAGGTCAGTAATGATAGCTGATACCCGTTGATCATGTTGTTCAATGGGTACTTGATTTCTCACCTGCCAATCATAGCCTAAGAAAATTTTCTTTTTGAAAGGGAAGAAACGTAATAGGCGATCATAATATCCTCTTCCTCTGCCCAAACGGTAACCATCCTTCTGTACAAAAAGTGCTGGGACAATAATTAAGTTTGCTCTATGATTTGGTATAAATTTATTTGGTATGAGTGACTTAAATAGCAAACCACTACCCCTTACTTTAGGTACATAAGTATTTCTAAATTCCATATGATTGATTATTTTTAAAATATTTATCTCCGATAGAAAAGGCTCATAGATAACTACGTCAGTCAATTGAGGATGAATTCTATGTACAGCTAGATAACGCTCAAAATTATGTTTGATACGATTCAGCGAGGTATTATTGTTCTTTTTTGAACGCCAAGTTTCAAAAAAAATCTTCCGGAGTGCTTCTTTTTCTATTCTATGATATCTCTTTTCCATCTTTTCTATTTTGTTTGCAGTTTCACCTGGCATTGTTGCATAAACTGTTTGAAGAGTGTTTTAAGACTAGTTTCTTGTCAGTTTTGCGAGTTTTTGCTCCCACCCCGATATTGTGGACAATCATATCTTCTTAAGTTATTTTTAATTATTTTTTTTACCAAATAGTAAAACTATTTTCTTTTGCTTCTTTAATGATGCTTCTTTTCGATTTCTCATTGAAATATAGAGATCAATATTCCTCTCTTCATGATATAATGACCCCTCTAAATTCGTTGCATAGGCTAGAATGAGAAGAAATAACTTAGCAACAACCATATTTCATTTCCCGCACAGCCTCTTGAGGCTGGACAGACTAAGTCAATAAAAAGCTTGACTTTACTTGACAAATTGATAGAATGGGCTTCGCATGAGTATTGTGCAAAATATAATCTTTGATCGGTAATTTGGTATAAGGTGAAGATACCAAAAAAACGGGAGTTAACATCGGTCGAAAATTAGATCAATTTTCGAGGAAATAAGTCAAATGCTGAGGGAGTTCCACATTGATAATCAATTTTATTGGAAGCACGTGCTTCGCACAGACTTAGCTCACAAGGAAAATTACGAAGAGTACTCCCTGAATGATGGAGATAGGTTCGTAACAGCCAAAGCATGTCACTAAAAAGGGTCATTAACCTTCCTTTTCTTGTTTTTTATGGGGTTGGTGCGATATTGGGTGCCGGTGTATATGTGCTCATAGGAAAGGTCGTGGGTTATTCTGGAATATATGCCCCTCTAGCCTTCTTGATATCGGCTATATTAGCAGGCCTAACAGGGCTCTCCTATTCAGAGTTGGCATCACGAATTCCCAAGAGTGCAGGAGAAGTTGCGTACGTAGAGCACGCCTTCAAAAATCAGAGAATTTCACAATGGATTGGTTACGTAGTTGTCTTTACAGGTATTCTTTCAGCAGCGACTTTGTCAAAAGGTTTTTTTGGATATTTTCAGTTATTTTTTCAGGTTCCTGAAACGATCGTTATTGTCACATTGGTTGTCCTACTTGGATTTTTTGCTTGTTGGGGCATGAAAGAGTCCATGCTTTTAGTTACCTTAGTCACTTTGATTGAGGTGAGTGGGCTCATCATGATTATTGTTATATCGGGGGACAACCTTGCGACGATACCCAGCATATACCCTGAATACATTCCTGCAGCGAGTATCGAAATATGGTCGGGCATATTATTAGGCTCTTTTTTGGCTTTTTATGCTTTCATTGGTTTCGAAGATATGGTGAATGTTGCTGAAGAAGTGATTCAGCCCGAGAGAACCATACCGAAAGCGATTATCTTATCGGTTTTGATTTCTACGATACTATATATTTTAGTCTCTTTGGTTACCATATCTTCTATGCCGATAGATAAAATTGCTCAAAGTCGAGCTCCTTTAGCGGATGTCTTGTTAAAAAAGGGTACGTTTTATTCCGGCCTTATTGGTCTTATCAGTTTGATCGCAGTTATTAACGGTGCTTTAATTCAAATGATTATGGCATCACGAGTTCTTTATGGGATGTCTTCACAATCGTTAGCTCATCAATCATTTAAAGAAATAAGCCCAAAAACAGGTACTCCAATTAAGGCAACATTATTTATCGCAGGAGCAATCCTCTTTTTCTGCGTCGCTCTTCCTTTGACTTCTCTAGGAGAAATAACAAGTTTTATTATTATACTTTTATTTATGGTTGTCAACTTTTCACTCATTAAAATTAAGAGAAGTGAGCCAAAAACAGAAAACTTTCAAGTACCAATCATAATTCCTGCATTTGGTGTGCTATTAAGCTTTATTTTTTTGATTGCAAAAATATTTTTAATTGTGAGATAGGTTTAATTGGTTGAAGTGAGTAGTCCAGAACCTTCTCTTCCCAAAATTTCTTCTAAAAATAAGCTTCGAAGACTTTATGAGAAGATTCTTCAAGATGAGCTCAAGCTTTCTTTGGTTCTCTCTTTTGCCTCTGTCTTTTTATTCAGTTTTTTATCGATCTATTTTTTTTTTAGATTTTATAGCGACTCCCGGAGTCACTATACCTTGAACCTTGAAACTACGTTTTTTCAGGGTATCACACTGGGCACAAAGGTCAGGTTTCAGGCATCTTTAGTCGTGGGAAATGTTGTTGATATTCAGACAGACCTGAACAAACATCGTATATTGCTTCGTCTGAAAAAAGACTTCCAAATACCCAAAGAAGGTAGCAGTGTGTCGATTGCAACATGGGGCTACTTTGGTGCAAAATTCATTAATATTAATACATATCAGGGAGGTAGTAATAATATACCCTATTCACCTGGCGATACAGTTACAATGTCCTCTCCAATCAATCCAAGTTTGACCATGCAAAATTTTCAAGCCGTACTAAAAGAAAATAAAATATCTGGAGATGCGCCTCTTAATCAAAAGCTCAAATCGGCAAGGAGTATGATAAGGCGTCTTAAAAAGATTGCTTATAAAAATAATAGGTTGAACTCAATGAACCAAGGAGGGAGGCTAATAGAACAAACGCTCCACGCTAAGGCCTTACTAAAAAATCTCAATAATTATCTCGGTGAGATTAATAAAGAGCTAGCTTCTTCACGCGGACAAATTGAGACGGTAATTCCAAAACTCAACAGAGCAGCTGATGAGTTTAGAAAGCGTATTACTTATCGAAACCGTTTAAAAAACTTTCTCACACGATATGTCTACAATGAGACAGATTATGCAGAAATGGAAATATTTGCATCGGCAACAAGAAGGAAGACAGAGCGTTTACTTAAAAACCCCAGCCTCTTACTTGGACCTGATTAAACAAGATCAATTTTCTCACTTAAGTCTGAATTCTGCAATAACGAGAGAGATATCATCCATGATCATGAATTTTTTATCTTGGTATTGCTCAATTTTATTTGAGATAAACTCTTTCTGCTCTGCAATGGTGAGTTCGCCACTTTTTAATATCCAGTCATGAACTGTTTTTTCTCCAATAATTTTTCCTTCTTCATCAAAAATTTCAAACATCCCATCAGAGTAGATAAAAATACGAAAGCTCTCGTAAATGAAGTGGGTATTCATTTTATAATTCGTATCCACCACTCCTAAAACTCGCTGGTTTGTAGAGAGAATTTCCAAGTTCTTGCTTTCCATCAGATAAATCAACATAGGATGTTGTCCCGCATTGATAAACTCAAGCTTAGCGTGTTCTTTGTCATGCTTCTCTTCCTTTTTGATCTGTACCTTAACGCCAACAAGGCTCATAAAGTCATGACCATTATAATCATGAACCAGATAATCATTTACTTTGGCGAATGTTCTGTTCAGTTTCTCCTTCAATATTTTGGCAGAAGCACGAATCATTGAATGTGCTAATGTCATAAGGTAGGCACTGCCTAAACCATGTCCACTCACATCCCCCAGTAAGATTGTGTATTCATGAGAGATTTCCTCAAAAAAATCAATGTAGTCGCCAGTCACCTCTTGGAATGGTTTTATGATAAAACATAGTTCGATGTGCTGGTTGGCATATTCAGAAGGGAGAATTTTTTTCTGAATGCTAGCGGCTAAAGATAATTCGTTCTGATGCCTGCGTATTCTTGTGGTTTCAAGAAAAAACTGATAGTTTTGCAGTAACGCTTCACTATATTTAATAATTGAGCGCAAAAACTTAATATCTGAAGAAAAAAAAGATTTTTTACCAACCTTTCTGGATACAACCAAGGCAGCATCAAACTTTTGGAAAGCAATCAGTAAAAAAGAATGCTCATCTCGGAATATGTTTTTCCATTTTTTTGCTTTATATTTTGTGAATACTGGGTAAAAAATAAACTTTTTTTTTTCCTGATATCATCCCAAATAAAATCATTATAAAATATATTAGCCGCACGGAGAGTCAGCCCAGTAAAAAGATTTTTACTAAAACAAAACTTGATTTCATGAATCCCCAGACCCTTTTCAACAGCCTTTGATAATTTATTAAAAAATGTCAACACATTTTCAGGGTTATTAAAGTAGTAGGATATTTCAGCTAAATATTCACCTAAGATAATATTTTTTTTTATAGAAGATTGATCTAAAAAGAAAGTAATGCCCATTCTAATTGGATCAAGAATCATCAGTGATAAAATAACGATGGTTAAGTGAAAGAAAAAACCAGTTTCCGCATCAAATAAAGAGTAAAGCCTAAAGCCAATGAAAAAAGAATAGAGCAGGATAAAGACTAAAATCATCATAACTTTAAATAAAAATTCATTGATTACGACTTTGATAACAATTAATCCAAACCGTATTCCCAACATTGTATACAGACCCAAAGAAAGAGCAGGTAGGAAGAAAAAGGCATTGTAATTTGTATTCATACTTATTTTAACGTAGTTGAAAAGAAGAAAGAGTGTAGACGAAATAAAAAACCCCAATAAGAAAATTAACGCAAAGCTAATTTTGATGCTTATAACTCGAATATCTTTCTGTTGCCTTTCTTTATTTCTCTCCATTCTCATTTTTGAAATATACCAATGAAGCAAATAAACAGAATATAAAAAAAACAAAGATTGAGATAAACCTATAAACTTCAAGAGTAACATTTCGCTATTGGCATCAGATGGATAAAGCCAAAAGGTAAGAAATGCAGATAAAAGTCCAAGATATACAGCAACCATAAACGATGTTTTCTGGTCTAATAAATTACGAAAAAAATAAATAAAAGGGATGCCAATACTAAAGCTAACAAAGTAAAATACAAAAAGAAAGTTATTTCCCGTCAAATAATCAATGAAAGAAAAAAGATATAAGAGGCCATAAATATTTAAGCTAAGAAATAAATATTGATGGCGAGCAAGATGCCCCTTGGAAAGCAAGAAAAGTGTGATCACTACAATAATCAACAAGGCAGTGATAAAAGGGCTTATCGCAGCCATATACTCATAAGGTTGAATAAAGCTCTTATTAGTATTCTTTTTTTTTGCTTCTCTGAAATAACTAAATTCTGACTTGTTACTAAAAGTTAGTGCCAGAATGTTTAAACCAAATGGACTTTGTAATATTGTCGGAGAGTTTTTCTCAAGAGTCTTTTGAGTTTGCACAAAAGATTGGTATAACAGACCTCCTAAAAAAATAGAGAATACAATAATGAATCTTTGATTTTTTATTGCCAGCAGGAAATTTGAAGTAAACACCTTAAGCACTGAGTGTTTGTTTTCTTTCTAGGAGCTTTAGTGGAGCAGCAACAGAGCCTCTGTCGGAATCATGCCCGTCGACTGCTTCTTGTAACCTTTTTTTAATTTTAACAAGAGGGTAATTACGAATAGAGAATGTTAATTCTTGTTTAAATTTAACTCTGGTAATATTCAAAACTTTCCATGATTTTGAACCGAGCGGGGCACTATCTCTAAATTGCAACTTTTCAAAATCTTTTAGTGCTTCTAATTGTTTTCCAAAATAGTGGATGCGAACCTCCCCAGGATTGAGCAGCAAAATAAAGCCTTCCAAATAAACTTGTTCATTAAGGGCATTTTTGATGACTCTATGAAGCCTGTTACTTAACTCGATTAAATTGCTTGAAGATTCACAAAGAGAGACAAAATATCCCTGGATTAAACATAAACTGAGAATCGCACCTTTATGTAAATTCTTGCTTGGACGACAAAGAATCACATAACTTCTATTATTCTTTTCTGAACCTGTAAGAGCCTTTTTTTTGACCTCATAATAGACAGGAAAATACTTTGTACGCCAACCACTTTTTATTTTTTCTATTTTATAATCAATTGTTTTAATATAGTCTTCAGCCTCTAGGAAAAATTCCATTTTTCTTGCAATAAGAAAACTTTTCTCTACCTCTCTCGATAAATTAATTTCATTATTGAGAAGTTGATTATGCATGATAAGCGACAAACGACGAGCAATTGATTCAAATATTTGAACTTGGCGTTTCTTGAACTCAGAGGGGAAGGCAAAAAAACCTAACATCATACTCCGAAAAAGTATGGGTATCACACAATGGATGTCTCTCTCCATTAAACAACTTTTGAGTTCCTCAGGATATTCTTCTATATTTTTTCCCCATGGATCAGACTGAATATAAGCAATTAATTCTTTATTTTCTCGAAAACTTTGAATTTCGTGAGTCTTCGAACTTCGACCAGAATAAATTCTCATCTGATATGGATTTGATATCAAAATATGAATGTCAGCGTAGGCAACCCTAAGTTTTCTTAAAGTTGATTTCAACACAGGGAAGCTATTTTCTATATGGTTTATGCTCTCCAGCTCATTCAAGAAATTAAATTCTTTAAGTTGCCACTTTATTTGTTTTTTTCTGAAAAGGTAGCTCAAAAGCCAATCTTTTAATGGCTGAGCGACCAGAAGGTAAATAACAAGGGAGATCACACACAAAAGCTTGATGTTCCCTTCAGAGAAAACTAAGAAAATACCAAAGAGAACGAATAACAAAACGCTGTATAATAAAGACATGGTAAAAACCGATAGAATCAATGAATTGAAAGGCATCCAGAAGCTAAAGAGAGGGGACAGTTCATATATTCAAGGTCAAATGACAAGACTAAAACTATTGTTCAAAGTTAACTGAGGCCGGTAGGCTGAGGCTGTGCAGGAACTAGGATTTTTCTTGCTTTTCTGTGTTCTTCTTTGATTATGTCTTATTATGAAACGATTTATGAAAAGTGATAGAGATCAAGTTATGCTGTTTTCGCATACTATAGCAGACAATTTAGAAGAAAATCACGAGGTTTATGCCTTTGCTGCCTTGTTAGATAAAATTCCTATGAAACCATTTCTTTCTAAGTACTCAAAAGAAGGGGGTCGGGCTTACCATCCGGTTATAATGCTGGGATGCCTTTTTTATGGCTTTCATCGTGGATGGAGAAGCAGCAGAGAATTACAAAAAGCCTGTGAAGAGAACGACGCCATGCGTTATTTAGTTGGTGGTCATAAAGTAAAGTTTCGGTCTATTGCTGAATTCCGTGTTAATTTTGGTAAAGAAATTGGCGAAGTTTTTAATTACTCTGTATCTTTGCTATCCCACAAAAAGAAAAATATTGGTACTGATGTTAAGGTAGATGGAACTAAAATCAAAGCCAGTGCTGCTGACGATCAAACATACAAAAAGTCAGATTTAGAGGAACGTAAAAGAGCTATACAGCAAGAGATCTTAGAGTATCTACGCTCAGGTATGAAATTAGATATTGAGGAAGATAAACTATATGGTAAAGACAACAGTGGCTATGAGCTTAATCCTGAAGAGGTAGATACGATCATTGAGGAGTTTATTCGCTTACAAAAAGCGAGTGAAAAGGCAAAGAGAGAGTCATTAAAAACAGCAGAAGGAAAGCAAAGTGAACCAGCCGAGTTTTCTACATCTGTTGAAAAAGATTCTTCAGAAACTATAGAAGGTACACAGGATATAGAAGCTCTAAAAACAGGAGAAAAAGAAGTTGAGGTCTTTTTAGAAGATACAACTAATTTTCATGCTAACGAGCCAGAATTATTGATAAATGAAGACCAGGCTGCAGAGGATAATGATTCTGTTATGCTTAGGAAAGCTCAAAAGTATGTTACGATCAGTAAAAGTCTGGAAGAGAATCAAGAGTCTGCTTCTGATTCTAAAATAAATCTTACTGATCCAGATGCTAAATTCATGAAACGGAATGGTGAAATTTCTCAAAGCTACAACATTCAAGTTACCTCATCAGAAGGCTATATTTTGGCAGCTGACATTGCTGAAGCTAATTCAGAAAATGATTTAGAACAATTAGCTCCTACCCTTTCTAAAGCTGAGTCAAACACAGGGACCAGTATACAGACAGCTTCTGCAGATTCGGGTTACTTTCATTCAAGTGGTTTGGAATACCTGGATTCAAAAGGGATCAATGGTTTTATACCTTCACCTGATCAGGTAGCCAAAGAAAGAAAAGGAGAAGAGGATTCAGGTTATGAAGCTCATCAGTTTAAATATGACGAGGATGATGATTCTTGGGTTTGCCCCGAGGGTAAAACCTTAGAATTTCATAATGAATCTGTGAAAAATAAAAAGAAATATACTCATTATCATGGTAAACCTCCTGACTGTGTCATTTGCCCTGCCAGAGAACAATGTTGTACGAGCGAAGAAGAGTTACGCAGAGGTTATCGCAAATTGTCAGTAGACTCTGGTTTTGCTTTAAAACATGAAATGATCAAGAAGATGAATTCAGAAGAAGCAAAGTCTTTCTATAAAAAGCGAGGTTCTGAAATTGAACCCATTTTTGGAATTTTGAAACAAGCCAAAAAGTTCAGAGAATTCTTGCTCAGAGGCAGTAAAAAGGTTCAAATAGAGGTAAAAATCGCAGCTACAGCATTTAATTTTGGCAAAATGGTACGAGAACAACTTGCATAAACTATAAATTCCTTGACATATTTGAAAAATGAGACTGACGCAGCAAATATCTCATAAAATGCACTGAAAAATCCTAGTTCCTGCACAAGCTCGGCTGTACGGGAAATATGGTTGTCGCTAAGTTATTTTTTCTCATTCTAGCCTATGCAACGAATTTAGAGGGGTTATTATATCATGAAAAAATCTTGATTATTTCGATAAAGAAAGGAATATTGATCTCTATATTTCAATGAGAAACCGAAAAGAAGCAAAAGAAAATATTTTTCATAACAGTTATTTGATCTATAGTAGTGGATCATAGATCAAAGTAGGTCAATAACCTCTGTTAATTCTTTAAGTGTTTTTTTAGTCGAACGAAACCCCAACACTTTATCAATTTCAACCCCTTTATGGTTTGTTAAGATAATTGTAGGCAAGCCATTCACAAGGTATTTTTCGGCGATATCTTCAGCTTCAGAATTATGATCACTCACATCATAAAAGAGTAGAGAGATTGATTTTTTTTTAACAAAATTGTGGAATTTTTTTGAAGGGAAAAAAGATTCTTCCATTTCAAGGCAAGGCATACACCAATCTGCGGAGAAATAGATAAAAATAAGATTTTTTTTTTCTGATGCCTCAATTTGAGCTTTTAACATTTTTGTATGCCACTTAAGACCGCCTTTATTATTCGCAAAATTTTTTTTAGTATAATCATCGTGTTGAACTTTGTAGATAAGCTCTTTCAGAGCAGGGCTTAGACTCGCAATCGTTATCAATATGGCGGCAAAGATAAAAATAATGAGTAATTTGAGGAGTCGCAATCTGGTATTCTCTTAATATTTGCCTTTTATCGCTCTAGGCTAGAAAAAATCTTAATAAATAATAATATTTTTCACAAATTGTCTTTTAAAGTTAAAACTTCACACACGAGTTCTGTGCATGTAAATAGTTTTGTCAAGCACTTTCGCTAATTTCATATAAAAACAAATAAACTGGCAAACTTATAATATCGAGGCTCTTGCAAATCAACCAAGAGCACCCAAGAGTAATAGGCGAGCGATACCTGAAAGTGTGATTGAGTTGCCTCTTGAAGTGACAAGTTCAAAATTATGACCGAGGAACAAAGTTGACTTCAGAATTTTTACAAAAAGATCACGGTATTCATATGCACGCCTCTACTCTTGTGTATATTTTCAAGAGACATGGGATTATGTAAAAAAGACAGAATACCAGATTGCGATTGCCCAAGGCTCACCAACGTATATGTTGCAGATGAACATAACAATTATGAAGCCACTAACGGAATCAAAAAATTCATTGAAAAGTATAGAAAGCCTAAAATGTTCAGATCTGGATTCGAGCAGTGCTTACAAGAAAATAAAATTCAACATAAATTGATCAGACCCAGAACTCCACAACTAAATGGAAAGGTCGAACAATTTAACCAAACCTTATGGAGTCTTTAGAGCCTATGAGACAAATTGGAGCTTAAGACCTAGGCTTGTCAGATATGTAATTGGTTTCTATAAAATACTATAAATGTAGGGATGGAGAATAGGATTGTACCCCCCTACGACCATTGGCATCTTTTGAAATAAATAGTCCAGTCGAAACGGTGGTAAATTTAATATTTGTTTGTCAATAGTTGTGCTTTCCTCTCGGATCAGCTGCCAGGGCGATTTATTCTCTTTGTAAGAATTTTTTCTTATTGAATTGAACATCAATAGATAGGAGCCAGCTTTGTTGAGAAAGTCTTCTCTTGAATTATACGTTTCATTCAGGTAAAGGTGATCCTCAATCAATCTATGAGTCGTTTCAACATCAGACTGCCAAGTATGCGCTCCAGCAGGGATCGTCTGGTGTGGCACACCATAACTGGCTAATACTTTTGTAAACTCCGAATCTCCTTTTTTATTCCAAGCACCAATAAACTCTGAGCCATTATCTGTTTGCCCTCTCGTATTATTTTTCTTTAAATCAACCCCTGATTTTACAAGATGATCTAAAATTACCTCCATAAACAGACAAGAGTATGCCATATTATACTCATCTGCAAAAGCTAGAAATTGTAAGCCAGAAAAAACTTCTCTGAAGGTATATTGATATTTCGGTACAATATTTTCCTGAATATAAGGCCAAAGCTCAGGAATATCGTATAAATGCTTCGTATCTACGTCAAATTGCTTAAATAAACCCCATAATTTCTTAATTTCACGCAAATTTTGCTTCGTTTTATGTTTTCTACGCTTTTTTTTCAAGAGTGCTTGCTCCCTCCACGCTCTGCGAATGGCCTTGACACTCAAGTCTAGTTGGTAAACATTCTTCAGTTCCTGAGCACCAAAGCCTCGACGTTTCTTTTTAAGAAAGCAAACATAAGCCTTTTCAAAGTCTGTGATTGCATGTGGTGAGTAGTGTGGAGCGTGGCTCTTGTCTTCCAAGCCAACGTATTTCTCTGATTCAAACCTACGAAACCACTTTTTTACTGTTTTTACAGTCGTTTTAAACATTCTGGCTGTTGGCTTGAAACCATGCTTCTTGGCATAATGAACCATTTGCATTCTGTATAACTTTTTGTCTTTACTATTTCGCATTACTGCCGAATACCTGTTTAGACAAATAACCTGAGAAGGGTGCTTCATTAGGAACCTCTGTTTTATTTGATGATTTAACGTCGGCCTTTTGATGCACCTTTTTTAGGAAAATGTCTTTCACTTGCTCTACCAGTAAACCCAAGCCTTTTGAACCAAATAACTTGATTTGAACCAATTCTGAACCAACTAATGATGGTCGTAGGGGGGTACTATCATCCTTCTCTCTCCCAAAAATACTATAAATGTCAGGTTGACATTCTGAGTCTTTTTTAGAAAGTGGAGTCACTTAGGCTATGCAAGTCATCGTAAAAATTGGTGGTAGTCAATACCGTGTTTCTCCTGAGCAAATGTTGTATGTTGAAAAGCTAGGTGAGAAGGTGGGTAGCAAGGTTACTCTCTCCGAGGTTCTTTTCTACGAAAAAGATGGAGAGATTAAAGTCGGCAAGCCTTATATTCAAAATGCAAAAATAGAGGCATTAATTTTAGAGGAAGTTAAGGGTCCTAAAATTCGAGGGTTTAAGTACAAAAGAAGAAAAAACTATCATCGAAACTGGGGGCACAGACAAAGTTATCATAAGTTAAAAATCAACTCAATATCAATTTGATTTACTCTGAATATATGAGCTTATTTTGAAAAGATCTCAAATCCTTTTACTTATTAGCTTGGTTGGGATTATTTTTTTTATTTGGCTATGGCCTTCAAGCAAGCCTCCCGGCACCCTTAAAAACCTGTTTGAACACACGCTTGGTGATGTAAGAAAAATTGAGTATAAAATGGAAAAAAAGCAAAATTATACCATTGAGCCGTACTACATTCCTCATTGGGGAGATGAAGAGATTTATTGGAAAGTTCACTCAATATCAAAAGATGAACAAAAAACAGGTGTTTCTTTTTTTGCGACCTCTGCACTGGATGGTATGGTTAGTGAATTGGCTTCTCTGGAGTATCTTCACGATATTGAAAATGATGCGGGCAAGCATGAAGAGTACGGTCTAAAAAAATGCCTATCGTATTTTAAGCTTGATACCCTTGATACCAATGAGGCAAACTCTCTCATCTGTATAGGAAAATCAAACTTTAATCAAACTAAAAAATACTTTTGGCCTAAGAATTCCGATAAAGTTTACCTCACAAATACCTATTTATTTAATCGTTACAATAATAATATTTTTACGAGAATAAATAAGAGCTTATTTTTTCCTGATAAACAAAAAATTGATTTCTTTACTGTTCATTTTAGTAAAACAATAACCAAAAATTACCCATTACTTTTCGCTAATGACAGAAGTGTTCTTGAATTCAACTTAATTGAATCCACTGAGGGTGAAGCGTGGTGGAAAATAAAATTACAATCTGACGAGATTTCAAAGAAAGCCTCTTCTGCTCCCCAACTTTTTGGTGGTTTTAAACTTGCTTTTGTCGCAACAGGAGAAATACCCAAAACATTAAGAAAGCCTACCGTAAGGGTTACGTTTCATAAGAGAGGTGATAAAAAAGATTCCAAAGAGAAGTCAGAAAGCTATAAGCTCTGGAATACCCCTTATCCGAAGAACATTCGTTTTGTGCCTGACCAAGCAGAGAAAAAAGACAGGCGATCACACTTTGTGGCGGCTTCTCAACATCATTGGGGTGTTTACTCGAAATATGATTTTGAAAAAATAAAAACGGAGCTTCAATATATAGAAGATGCAATTCGAGCGGCAAATAAAAAGGGAGAATATGAAAAAAAAGAAGAAAGCAAAAAAAGAAAAGTTTTGGAAAAATCAGAACAAAAAGAAAACGAATCAATGACCTCGGATAACCAATTGCTAAAATAGTTTATCCGTGAAACTTTCTTTGAGCTTGAAAGAAGCAAAAACTCTCTCTCAAAATTACAACGTTATACCTCTCCATGCGAGTTGTGTTCTTGATTTGGACACGCCCGTTAGTCTTTATATTAAATCGGGTGCTTGGAAAAAACCTTATTCATTTTTATTGGAATCTGTTGTTGGAGGTGAAAATCGTGGCAGATATAGCTATGTTGGAATTTCACATCATGCGACCATCAAGGGGAGAAATTCTCTTTTTGAGCTTACTTACTCTTCAAAGGATAAAGACGAGAGAAAAAAACATAAATACAAGAAAAAAATTGAAGCCAGTGACCCTTTAAAGGCGCTTGCCTTAATATCTTCTGCTTTTAAACTTTATCAGCCCAATGAATTATCGGGCTTTTATGCTGGTTTGTTGGGTTTTTTTTCTTATGATATTGTTCGTTACTATGAACCTGTTGGTGAGAATCCTAAATCTGAATCAAAAGATATACGTTTAAACCCTCTCCAGGTTGATGATATGATTTATGTGATCCCCCGGTTAATTATTTGGCTAGACCACGTTATGGGAAAGGTTCAACTGATTCGCAACCTTTTTATTTCACATGAAAATTTAATTGAGTCTGAATATGACGCCGCAGAAAAAGAAATTAATCATGTGATGAGTGATATCCATTCTGACAAATATCGAGGTCAATATGAAAAACTCAAAAGACCTACTTATCAAGAAAAACCCAATCTGCCTTGGGAGTGTAATATCGATAAGGAAAGTTATTTGCGCATGATTCAAAAGGCCAAGGATTATATTCGAAGGGGTGATATCTTTCAAGTTGTCCTAGCGAAAAGATTTTATCAAAAATATTCATACCACCCCTTTTTTTTATATCGAAGCCTTCGTGCGACAAACCCTAGCCCCTATATGTTTTATTTAAATTTTCCTGAGCTGGTACTAATTGGTAGCTCGCCTGAGATACTGATTAAGAAGCAAGAGAACAGAGTCGTTTTAAGGCCTCTTGCAGGAACAGTACGTCGCGGCAAAAATGCAAAAGAAGATAAATTGCTAAGTCAAATTTTACTGAATGACCCAAAGGAGCGTGCTGAACACGTCATGCTCGTCGATTTGGGGCGTAATGACATGGGTAGGATTTGTAAATTTGGTAGCATTTCAATTGATGAGTATATGTCAATTGAGAAATATTCGCATGTAATGCACATTGTTTCCAACTTGTTAGGCCAGTTAAAAGAAGAATGCACTTCTTTTGATAGTATCATGGCAAGCTTTCCCGCTGGCACCGTTTCAGGTGCACCCAAAGTGAGAGCGATGCAAATCATTGAGGAATTAGAAAAAGAAGCGCGCGGCCCTTATAGTGGCTGTATTGGTTATTTCAATTTTAACGGCGACATGGACACCGCGATCACATTACGTACGATGTGGGTTAAAGATAATACACTTTATGTCCAATCTGGTGTGGGAGTGGTGTTTGACTCAACGCCTGAAGAAGAAGACGAAGAAGCCCTCCGTAAAGCGCAGGCGATGTTTCGAGCTGTAGAAACTTTTTACCAAGGTGAATTAGAAGCACAATTATGATTTTTGTTTTGGATAATTACGATTCTTTTACCTATAACTTGGTTCAATACGTTGGTGTCTTTGACCCAGATGTGGTTGTTTATCGTAATGACAAGATATCTCCTAAAGAAGTAATGTGCCTGAGACCTGATGGAATTATAATCTCCCCTGGGCCAAAGAGACCTCAAGAAGCTGGTATATCCATTCGTCTTATAGAAGAACTAAAAGGCATGGTGCCCATTTTAGGAGTTTGCCTTGGTCATCAGGCAATCGGGGAGGCGTTTGGAGGCAAAGCCGTGCAGTCAAAGAGCATTGTGCATGGGAAAAGCTGTCTAATTGAACATAACCAAAAAATGATCTTCAAAGAAGTTCCTTCTCCCGTGGAAGTAGCTCGCTACCATTCATTGATTCTTGATCCAATGACACTCTCACCCGATCAATTCCATATCACAGCCAAGACCCAAGATGGTCTCGTTATGGGAATTCAGTCGGTTGAATACCCAAAAATATGGGGAGTTCAATTTCATCCTGAGTCAATTCTTACTGAGCACGGTATTAAAATGGTGAAAAACTTTATCGATCTTTGCAATGCAAAATAAAGATAGTCAACTGAGATGAAAGTTTCGATTTTTGGAACAAGCTATGTTGGATTAGTAACGGGAGCTTGCTTGGCCGAGATAAGCCATCAGGTTATTTGTGTTGACATTGATAAAGAAAAAATAGAGAAACTAAACAGGGGTGAAAACCCATTTTATGAACCTAATTTGGAGGAGATGGTTAAGAGAAATCATACTCGTAAAAATCTCTTCTTCACAACAAATATGGATGAAGCTTTGGAGGAGTGTCGTATGGTATTTGTATGTGTAGGTACTCCTGCTAATTCAGATGGTAGTGTAAATTTAGAATATGTTTATCGACTAGGAGAACAGATTGGCGATAGGCTCACAAAGGATATAGTATTTGTTGTGAAGTCCACCGTTCCCGTAGGAACAACTGAAGCAATTGGAAAAATGATCGATGCTCAGCTCAAAAAAAGAGAACTTTCACTAACTGTTTCTTTAGTTTCCAACCCTGAATTTTTGAAAGAGGGCAGTGCAGTGCAAGATTTTATGGAGCCAGATAGAGTCATTGTTGGGGCAAACTCCCCTGAGGTTTTTCAGGTTATGAAAAGGCTATATGCACCCTTGATTCGAGATGAAAATAGGTTTATTTCCATGGATATTCGTAGCTCAGAGCTGAGCAAATGTGCCTCCAATTCAATGCTAGCCACAAAAATTAGCTTCATTAACGAGTTTTCAAGGTTAGCCGAGAAGTGTGGGGCTGACATCAATAAAGTGAGAATAGGAGTTGGGTCAGATAGTCGAATTGGTTATAAGTTCATATGCCCGGGCCTTGGTTATGGAGGTAGTTGCTTACCAAAAGATGTAAAAGGATTGGTCGCACTTGGTGAAAGCATGGGCTGCGATATGAAGCTCATGAAGGCTGTGGAAGCAGTTAATCACGATCAGAAATTATATTTTTTTGAAAAAATACTCAATTACTTTGAAGGCTCACTCTTAGAGAAGCAGTTTGCCGTTTGGGGTTTAAGTTTTAAACCGAATACTGATGACATGAGAGAATCTCCTTCTGCGATAATTATTAATAAATTAATTGAAGAAGGTGCTAGTATCTCTGTATATGATGAAATGGCAACCAATAATGCGAAGAAACTTTTTGAACACCATGCTTCTAAAATTAAATATTCAACGAATAAATACGATGCTTTAAATGACAAAGATGCCTTGATTATTATCACTGAATGGAAAGAATTTAGCTCTCCTGATTTTGAGAGAATTAAAAAACGTTTAAAAAGTCCGGTTATTTTTGATGGGAGAAATCAATATTCTAGTTCTGGGCTAAAAGAAAAAGGTTTTATTTATTTTCAGATAGGCGTGCCTAACGAAATTAAATCGTTAGCTTAATTCCTAAAAATGGTGTTTTATTCTAATTTTTTTACGATAAGTTCTTGTTAGATTTGCAAAAGATGTATCTCTAAAAAATGAAACAAACCTACCACTCAAAAAAAATGATTGATCGCTTGCTTGAAGTCAAATCAAACGCAATTCTACTTTTCAAGAATAAAAACTATGTTGAATCTCTAAAACTACTTGAAGAAGCCATCAAAATATCTCCTTCTGATCTTGAGGTTCTGTTTTATGAGGCGCTGTGTCTTTACCACTTAGGTAATATTGATCGGGCGTCGCTTATCATTGAACAGTTATACGAAATGGATACCGATCAAATTCTTCCCTCACTTCCGAAAGTTTGCAGTATTATTTTACTTAAAAATGGAAAATATAAGAAAGCTAGGTCAGTCATTGATTCTAATCTGAAACACTACCCTGAAGATATTCAGTGGTTGAATATGTTAGGGTATGTTCATGAAAAAAGTGGAAAAATTTCTGATGCGGAGAAGGTTTTCCTAAAAATATTGGCGAAAGATCAAATGAACGCAAATGCTTGCAATGCTCTAGCATATTTATATCTCCCTGATGACAAGAGGCATGGCGAGGCAAGTCATCTTATTGGGAGAGCGTTAAAGCGAGACCCTAAGAACTCCGCTTATTTGGATACTCTAGGAATGCTCAAGATTGCCAAAGGTGAACTCGAGCTCGGTCTGAAAATATTGAAAAAAGCCTTATTATATTCTCCGGGTAACCAAGAAATCTTGTCTCATATCAACGAAGCCATACTGTACTGAGAGTGTATGTGAAAAACACGATATTTGTTTGGATCATCTGAGGATGTGGTCGCCTTCATTTTGTAAGCATTTTACTTGTGAACTTTACTAGAAAGTGCTATGTGCAGTTAAGTCTTGATTAGGTCATCCAAGTTGGGCTAAATGGTGTTGATTTTATAGTCCGAATGAATTGATCAGAGGTTTTGCGATAAAAATTCTGCGTAAGATGCGACTGGTATAGACATTTGGAGTCCTACCTGTCACGACTAGCTACACAGTCGCCCAGAAAAGTCCTAAAAAAGCCAATGAACGACTCATTAGCAACATCAAACTGACTCTGTAGCACTCTTAAAACTAACAAAATAGACTTTATGCACTCTTCCAATCTGCGTACAAACGCAATAATGTGGTTTTGAGCATTTTCTATTATGGTCGCAGACAGCCAAAGTCAAATGAAAATGATCCCAGACCTGGACATCTAAAGGCCTAAAAAAGTCACCAGCTAAAATCGGGTGCACTTTGAGTTCAAAATCTCCTTAGTAATGATTGCCTACAGCTTCCTCCCAGAAAAACCACCCTATTTATCTTGAATCATTACTTGGTCTACCCAATTAAATACTTTTTCCAAGCCAGATATTGTTAAACGCACTTGCCAGATAAATTTTTTGTGCATGTCTGTGAGATCTTCCATTTTTTGTCTCTTTGAATCTTCGCAAAAATCAATATAGTATCGGATCAAAGAGACATTCTGTTCCAGACTGATAGGAGACCGGCCATCAGCCATAAATTCTTGATCTAGGTCATTCATCGAGAATTCAAAAGTGTTTCGATACAGCTCACCCGACTTTTTCTTTACTGAACAATGAATCACCACTGGTTTAGAAAGAGAAAATGTCAGGGAGCCTTCTCTTCCTTTTCTGATTACAATATTGACGGGAAAACCTATTGATTCTCCCAGCGATAACATTTTCTTTAGAAAAGGCTCGTGAAATGCCGAGCCAATCCAAATACCTGCTCCCATAACGTGGGTGAACTTTTCCAAAGTAGCCATAAAGGGGCGTTTAATAAGACGTTTTCTTAATTGCACCCAATATTCCCACGAATGATTCACATCTTTATGGTCGATATAAGCTCCCCACTGTGACCGACCAAAGTCATTGCTTTTATTGGATGTCAAAAAAGGGGCATCAAGTTTTTTAGCTATATTTTTTAGCGTTACACCATACTTTGGCCCTGATGATTCACCACAGAGAGAAACCACGTGAAAACCTCTTCTGATCAAAAATCTAGCAATCAAAGGAGTAAGTAAAGGAGACCTTTCAACTCCATCAAAAGGCTCTGATAACTGCACCAGATAAGGATCAATCTCTTTCTTCTTAATAAAGCTTGGTTTTGTCATTTTTATAAAAGCAGAGTACAGACCTGAATATTCTTCATCAGAAGCATAACGAACTCTCAACCAAACGGCACCAACAGCTCTTGCCATATCATGGCGTTCAGCAGGATATTTTTTGATGTTTAGCAAAAAACGACCAAACTCTGTCGCTTCTTTTTGAGATAGCATCTTACCTTTTATCAAATCAAATAACATCTTTTTTATATCAGGCTCAAGGCTAGGAACCAGTTTATGAACAAAACCTTCTGGATTAATCTCAGATTTCGTAATATTCAAAATAGACTCTAATATTCTCACCTCGTTAGCGTCTACTCCCTTGAAATAAAGAGCTGTGGCCAAAGCGGCTTTTTGAACGGGATCCAAAAATGTCTTCTTGTCTGATGCTTTTAACTCAATAAGAACACCCTCCACCAAGTTAGATTTTAGAGAGCGACTTCCTTTCTTTCCAACAGAGGCCAGTTTTATTGCTTGCTCGATATATGCCATAGAAAAACTTACTTTGAAGTTATGAACAGGCTCCTAGCCAAAATTGGATATAATTTGGTCTATGTTAAGCTCCTTACTAGCTACGATAATTAATAAACATACCAAACACACATAAGCCAAATGACACTTAGCTTCGTCGCATAGGCTAGAATGAGAAAAAATAACCTAACGACAACCATATTTCCCGCACAGCCTCTTTATGCAATAACACTATACAATAACACTGTCTGAAATTAAAATATATTGCACTCTCAAATCAAATATATACTTTGGGCTACGGTTTAGTGAATTCAAGTTGCTTTGTAAGTCATGATTCCGTAAGAGTTTATTTTTTGGTAAGTTTGGAGGTTTCTAATGAGAAAGAATAAAATTTTATTTTTAAGGTTTTGCATCTACTTCTTAATTGCGATATCGTTCTTTTGCAAAAGAAGTGAAAAAAATGAGATGGAAGTGCTTCACTGGTGGACATCAGGAGGTGAGGCAAAGGCGATGAATGAGTTGAAGAAAATCATGCAAGAGAAAGGTCATAAATTAAAAGATTTTCCTGTTGCGGGAGGATCTGGTAGTACGGCAATGACTGTTTTAAAGTCAAGGGTCGTATCAGGTAATCCGCCCATTGCGGCTCAAATAAAGGGTCCATTGATTAAGCAATGGGGGGAGCTAAATGCACTAGCCAACCTAAATGAAGTAGCCAAAGATGGTGAATGGGCGGAAAAAATACCGGAGAATCTCCAAAGTATGATGCAGTACAAAGACCAGTTTGTTGCTGTTCCCGTGAATATTCACCGCAACAATTGGTTGTGGATGAACAAGCACATTTTTGACCGAACGGGTTTAAAACCTCCTAAAACATGGAGTGAGTTTGAAAAAACAGCGGAGAAGTTAAAAAAGATGGGCATCATTCCTGTAGCTCATGGTGGACAACCTTGGCAGGATAACGGTGTTTTTGAAATCATTGTCTTGGCAACTGGTGGCTCTGACTTTTATCAGAAAAGTCTCGTTGCACTTGATCAGAGTAGTTTAGGGAATAAAACAATGCTTCGCGTTTTTCAACGCTTGAGGCGCTATAAAAGCTTTATTGACAGGGATTTTTCTGGTCGAGATTGGAATTTAGCGACTTCAATGGTAATAGAGGGTAAAGCGGGGATGCAATTAATGGGAGATTGGGCAAAAGGAGAATTTTTTGCAGCAAATCAAAAACCAGGGGAGGATTTCATTGCTGTGGCTGCTCCTGATACGAGCTCTTCTTTCATATTTACGACAGATAGTTTTGTTTTCTTCAAGCAAAAAAAATCTTTGCAGGCGAAAGCAGTTAAAGACTTTGCGGAAGTAATACTCAGTACCCCTTTTCAAATTAGTTTTAATTTGAACAAAGGTTCTATACCCGTCAATTTAAAAACAAGTATGAAAAAATTTGATATTTATGGAAAACAATCTATGAAAGACTTCACTAAAAACACTGTTTTGCCCAGCATGGCTCATGGAATAGCCAATCATGCAGGTGTTCAAGGGTCTATTGAAGATGTTGTGACCAATTTTTTCAACTCTGATAATATTTCTGCAAGGGATGCTGTTAAAAATCTGGTGAAAGCAGTTAAAGAAGCTAAGTAAAAGAGGGATTTTGCTTAAAAAATTATCTTTTTTTCTGGTCTAGAAAAAAAAATGAGACAACGGCTTCCTTTTCTTGTTATTGTACCCAGCGTTCTGGTTGTTGTTGTCTTTGTGTATGGGTTCATTCTCTGGACTTTTCGAATATCTCTTACTTCGTCTAGTTTGCTTCCCATATATGACTGGGTTGGAGTCTCCCAGTATAAAGCTCTTTTTGCAGATGAGAGATGGTGGATTGCTTCTAAGAATATTTTAATTTTTGGTTCATTATTGATTATCATATCAATGTCTTTAGGTTTGTTTATAGCCATTCTTTTAGACCAAAAAATTAGAGGTGAAGGCTTTCTCCGGACAGTGTACCTGTATCCAATGTCTCTCTCCCTTGTTGTTTCAGGTGTCACTTGGAAGTGGCTCCTTAACCCTAGTTTAGGAATTGAAAATTTAATGATTCAATTAGGTTTTGAACACTTTGAATTTAGTTGGATCATTGATCCAGAAATGGCAATTTACACTGTGGTGATAGCGGGCGTATGGCAGGTAACTGGCTTTGTAATGGTTCTTTTTTTAGCGGGTTTGCGTCGAATTGATGATTCCATTATTTCTGCTGCAAAAATTGATGGTGCAGGTTTATTTCGGATTTATGCACAAATCATCATCCCTGATCTTCGGCCTATTTTTTTTAGCATTCTACTTATTTTATTTCATATTGTTATTAAAAGTTTTGACCTTGTTGTTGCTTTGACAAACGGTGGGCCGGGTTACGCAACAGATTTGCCGGCGGTGTTTATGTATGTCCATACATTTAATCGTAATCATATCGCTTTGGGTTCAAGCAGTGCAGTTGTCCTTCTAGCTGGCGTTTTAGCGATCATAATACCTTATCTTTACTCCCAAAAAAGATTTGAGCGACGTGATGCATAATGAGGTCGATATTGTTTCGGTTTTTTTTATATAGTGTCCTTTTGCTTCTTGCTTTGTATTTTCTTCTGCCGTTATTTATAATGCTAAATACATCATTAAAAGACCTCAGCGACATACGTTCTGGCACACTACTTTCCTTGCCAAAAAAGATTTCGTTCACTGCTTGGTTCAAGGCTTGGAATCTTATCAAAGATTATTTCATGAACAGTGTCTTTCTCACAATACCCTCTGTTCTTATTTCTGTTTTTATAGGAAGTCTAAATGGATATATCTTGTCAAAATGGAAATTTAAACATAGTGATTTAGTTTTCCTATTTTTGTTACTGGGTTGTTTTTTACCTTTCCAAACAATCCTTCTTCCCATGGCACAGACTCTGGGTTTTTTAGGAATAGCTGGAACACTCACGGGGCTAATTTTTGTTCATATTATTTACGGAATTCCATTCACTACTCTATTTTTTAGAAACTATTACATGAATCTTCCTAGTGAACTTATTGAGGCCGCAAGAATTGATGGTGCAGGCTTTTTTAAGATATTCTGGAGCATCATTTTTCCTATATCTGTACCCATTTTTGTTGTTACCATTATATGGCAATTTACTCAAATTTGGAATGATTTCTTATTTGGGGTGGTCTACTCTTCTTCAGGTTCTCAGCCCATTACCGTGGCCTTAAATAATATAGTAAACACCTCAACTTCAGTAAAAGAGTATAATGTAGATATGGCATCAACTTTTATTGTAGCTCTCCCCACTTTAGTTGTTTATATTCTTTCAGGAAAGTTTTTTGTACGTGGATTAACAAGTGGAGCAGTAAAAGGCTAAAAAAAAAGAGGTATTAAAATGTCAGAACTTACAATTCAAAATTTAAATAAAAAATTTAAAGAGACGAGCGTCTTAGAGGATATCAATATTAACTTGGAGACTGGTGAATTTTTGGTTTTATTAGGGCCATCTGGATGCGGGAAGTCGACACTTTTAAGAATCATTGCTGGACTTGAAAGCTTTGATTCTGGCACGATCACTTTAGACCACAGGGTATTGAATGATATTAAGCCTAAAGATCGAGATATTGCAATGGTCTTCCAAGCTTATGCTTTGTATCCCAACTTGACTGTTCATGATAATATTGCTTTTGGTTTAAAAATTAGAAAAGTAAACAAACAAAAAAGAAAAATAATCATCAATGATCTTGTTAAGATGTTAAAAATTGAAAAGCATCTTCATAAAAAACCTGCTAAATTATCTGGCGGAGAAAGACAACGTGTCGCTATTGCTAGAGCTTTGGCTCGCAACCCAAAATTATTTTTATTTGATGAACCTTTGAGTAATTTAGATGCAAAGCTTCGTCAACAAATGAGAATAGAAATAAAGCGATTACATAAAAAACTTAAAATAACATCTGTATATGTGACGCATGACCAAATTGAAGCAATGACTTTAGGTGATGTTATCATTATTATGAAAGATCAAAAAATTCAGCAAATAGGAAGCCCCCAAGAAATATATGAACAACCCAGCAATCTTTTTGTGGCAGGTTTCATTGGTTCTCCTCCCATGAATTTTATCCCAGCGGATGTGATTGTCCGTAAGAAAGATTCTTTTTTACAGATAACGAGTGATGAAAAAAGTTTTCTGTTTCCTGTTTCTAAAAGTAAAGATAGTTCTGCCTTAAAAAAGTACAGTCAAGTAATTTTAGGAATTCGCCCTGTTGATATCATTATTGAGAAAGGTTCAAATTCTGTTGATCATAAGATTGATAAAAAATATAAAATTCAGTCAAAAATTAAATTGATAGAATACACGGGTGAAGAAAGCTTAATCACAACAGAAATCAATAATACTCAAATTATCATTAGAGCTTACCCTGGACAGAATCTTTCATTGGAGGGTAAAGTAGAATTTACTTTTGATATGACGAGTGCGTTTTTATTTGAAAAAGAATCAGGGAAGAGAATTCTTTAACAAGATAATGATTATAAACCAGTAATTTTCCTGCTAATCAAGTTCAGCATTTTTAAAAAGTGTAGTCAATGCCCAAGTCAAAACGAGTAGAGTCAATTTGATTACCTGAAGACGTGGGAGAGAAGGCTAGGTTTAGTTTTAATCTACTGAAGAACAAATAAGAAAACCCAATTCCAAAATCAGCGAAACTGATTCGTGGAGACTCAAGCCTTTGTTCTCTTTTGATTTCTATAGGATTAGCCAAATCAACTTGTCTTCTGTAACTAGCTCTAGTCGTTGTATGATATCTTTGAATAAAAATAACCTTTGGCAACCAACCTAAATACAAAAACATATTTTCTCTTTGACCTAAACCAATTTGCACCCTAAAATTTAAGTCAAGTGAAAGATATTCGTAAGTACCAAGAAGATTATGTCCTTCATTGTAAAATATTTTATCTCTGAGGTTTCTATACGTAATCGATGGAGTTATTCTAAAGACACTTTTGGGGAAGCTAGAGGAAGTGCCAGCATTTGTTTCTTGGTTTGCCAATTTAATTGAACCAAAGTTAAAGTCATTATCTGCAAAAATTGTGACTGAAATATCATATCCACTCAATTTTGTTGAGCGAGGAGTCTCTTCAGAAGGTGCAAAGTTTTCCTCACTCAAAATATTATTGAAATTTGAATTTTCATCGGCAAATTCAAGGTTTGTATTTTTGCCCGAACCAAAAGGAACCGCCAGAGAGTAACTAAAACCAACATTTAATTTTTTCTGAATTAATGTATACCAACCCAAAAAGTTTGACCTTATTTCTCTCCGGTTATTACCGTTGCGAGAAGACACAACACCGATTGTCTCGCCAAATTTTGGTATTAAATCAGGATCAAAAATAGTACCAGGAGCCCCAAATTTGTTTCTAACACTGGGATTATCTTCGGAACCCGATCGGCGAGAACTCTGCCCCCCCGTCATGCGGTACTCCACATTCAGCGTCCATGCCATGGGGATGGGCAAGGAGCTTTGACCCAATTCAATTCCATAGTGATTCCCCCTTGGCTGGTAGAGAAAGTCAACTGTCTCGCTCTCACTATTGTAAGTCTCAGTAACTGTCTGACTATTGGGGTTTCTTTGACGAGCCCTTGTTCTATCTTGTGAGTGAATAATGTATCCAGCGAAACCTAATTTTTTAAAGTGACTTCCCAACATAAAACGGTAATTTGTTACATTGGTCTCTGTCTCTATGGCAATAGCCGCTTGGCTTATGGGGGGATCTACATTTGCAGTTGTGTTCGTGCCAATCAAGTTGACCGCCCAATAGATAGGGATACTAAAAATAGAAACTCGAGCAGCACCAAATAAACCCTCCTCCCTATCTTTGTTACCGCTTATTTCGTTTCTTCTGGTAAATTTTAGAGATACAGCATCTGATTTTTGTTCACTATACAGAAAAGGGGTCGTTAAAAAATCAAGAGTATCATAAACATAATTGCCTGAGGCAATAAACGGGATTGACTCTGAAAAAGATTGAGAAATATTCGCCCTAAGACCACTCTGCTGAACCATCGCCAGAGACAATAAAAACAAAAAGAATAAAGAAAACCATCTTAGCATAAAACAAACTCCCGAAGGGAGAATGTTCTAAAGCTGTCGAATGTGTAAAGACTTTTACTGAAAAAAAATGGAAAACATAAAAACAAATGAGGCTGAGAAAAGAAATCACTTTCAGCAATATTTTGTAAAAGTATAAAAGAACAAAAACCAATTCTGGAGTCACCAAAGCATAGAATAACTGCTCAGAAAATCGGTCGAATCAGCTTCAACACCCACTTTTTGAACACTTACAAGCACGCTGAACTGTTCAAACTCATAGCAAAACCTGCAAGAAGTCTTCCTCTCTCGCAATAACAATTTTTGGATAGCTCATAAATATAGAAAAATGGTCAACAGGTTGCTCTAGGGAAAACTCGTCTATAACCCAGTCTTTCCTCTAAAGCAACCCATGTCACACACAACCAAATTAAATTTTACGAGAAGCAAAACTCATTGGTTGATCACTTTCGTCTCACCTGCAATCTTCCTTCTTATGTTACAACAACGAACTTCTCTTTCTCTTAGTTGTTTCATCGTCATTGCTCAGTAGTTGAAGGAGGAATATCCGCTGACTTTCTACCCCACACTGTAGCACAAACTCTATTTGAGGGGAGCGGCACAATTTTAAAAGATAAACTGGTCGAAGCAGCTATATTGCGATAGCGAATATAGCTTTTCGTCCAATTTACACCATTTTCTATCCTAGTGTTTGAAGTTAGGTCTGTATCAATCCCGTCGGCAGTGACCTTCTCTACGCACGCATTCTTTGCACTTGATTGTGCAGTGGACGTAGGGTCTCTTTTGAGTATTAACTTCTTCACCGAAGAACCAACGCTAAGGTCAAATTCAACGTAGTCAAATGCGGGATACAGCAAAAGTAATCTATCGCTACTATGCGTGTGAGGGTAAAGCCCCACGAATGACCAAACGAATTGAGCAGACATTGAACCACCATCCTCGTTACCAGGATAAGCTGTGAAGTTATCAGGCCAGTATTTAGCCAATCTATTGCGAACAATTTCTAAGGTTTTATTGGGACGACCAATGTAATGGTAAACATAAGGAGTTCCAAAACCAACTTGATTCCCCGCATTATATCTGGGCCCATGTTCACCAGTAATCAAATCATCGGCAGAAAAGCGGTTATCCAGTTTACCCAATACTTTTGAATTTGATACAATGTCTGTTTCAGAGTTGACTATATTTCTCTCATTACCCTCTGCAAATCGTCCCGCCATGTCATAGGGAAACGACCACTGATACTGTGCACTAGTACCCTCGTGAAAACATCCATGAGAACCACCAAACCACCAACATCGACCTGCACCGTGTATGTAATCTCTTACTCCTGTTCGGGTTTTAAAGCGAGCACCACCACTCCTGAACAATTGCCTCCAAGTTCTTGAAGAGGCTATGAAATCTGAAGCATGATCTCTCAGAGTATTTTTTTGGCTTTCACTACGCCTCCCACTATGAGCGTCAATGGACCGGTGTATAAAGGAAGCTCTTGCGTAATCAGCGTGTGCTATCTCAACTATTTTAGAGAAAGGATTATTCTTAATCAGAAGGCTGCGGATGGTCGCCGCCCCACTACTTCTTGTGTTAGTCGTCGTCGCAGCACCCTCCCATTCACTTGATCTACTATCTCTGAGGTAGCAAGTGCTATTACCGTGTGAACAGCCCGAAGAAGAAGAAGCATGCAAGTCTAACTCATTCAATTTACCAGAGCGAAGAAAGACATTAATGATCCGGTCTTCTTCACCTTTACTCAAAGCAATACCAAGCGCAGCCGAATCAGTCACCATCATGGTAGCAGGGTCTCCGCCCATAACTCCTGAATCGTGATTCGCAACACCCCAGCGAGTAAAGCCTCCTCGTAAACGTGTATTGCCCGCTTGATCGGCATTGTTCACTAAGGAGAGAACAATATCTCGACCAACATCTTTTTGAAGAAAGGCTACCAGAGGCGTTTGACTTCGATAGATATCCCAGTTTGAGAAATACTGGTACTGTGCTCCCTGAGAAGCCGGCAACGTTTCTAAGCCATTTCTACTCCCGAACACATCACCATGGAAACCGACATACCTTTTGTCAACATCACTAAATATATTGGGGTGCAACATAGAACGAAACAGGTAAGTATATAACCGCCTTTTATCGCTAGTTCTAACAGTATTGTCAGTACCCTCGCCCGTATGACTGTCTTTGACCTTGACCTTACTCAAAGCATTATTCCAATCTCTATCTGCCTGAGCCTTGATCATGTTGAAGTCAAAACCAGTATTCTCACCCGATACACCATTTCCCCCTGCCATATTTTTTCTCGCTCCATCATAACTGACGTAAGAGAGACCAAATTTAAAGAGAAGAGTTTTAGTAGATTGAGTGTTGAATTTAACCCTCACTTCATTTCCATCAGACTTTCTAACAGGGCTGGTGTAGGTACGGTCAAATTCCCCTGAGAGAAATATCTCATACTTAAAATTACCCCCTTCACCGCAAAACGTTCCTGCACGAATCTTGCCTCGAAGACCTTTATTAGAGCCACCGACCTGTCTCTGATCAATAAAACTATTGCCATCATCATATCTATCGGTGCGGGTATACGCTGCTAGGTTAAAATAGCCAGTATTTGCATTTGAAGGATAGGTTATTTTCATAATCCCTGTTCTTTTTGTTGCGCTGATCTCAATCAAAATACCCGTTTTGGTTGTCACCCGGTAATAACCAGGCTCTGCCCATTCTTCATCTGCCGGGACATTATCTCGTTCTGCCTTGGTTCTTCTGGGAGTGTGCCTTCTTTTTATCTCATAATCATCATGAATATTACCGCCACTAGCCGAATGAGAAAGCCACTTCCTGTTGTTCTGAGTGGTGGCAGCTGTTGTGGGCATCATCAGAAAATCATGAGCGAGGTTACAGCCAGGACCTTGAAAGCTGAATGCTGAGAAGCCCTTAATTTCTCTGGAACCCCCCTGATAGGTTGGCAATATACGGCCAGAACTATTACCACCGTCATCTGGAGGATCCCAAAACCGACCAGAGTGAAAGGCATTCGCCACCGTAAACAAAACCATGCCGAAGGGAACAGAAGCGAGTGGGTACACTCTGCTCGGTTGGTAAGAATGACCATGTGTATATCGTGTTCCTATGAATACATCGACAAACTGAGTCACGTCTTTATCTTCTACCACAGGCGTCCTCACACTTTCTGTAGCAGCAGTGCCTTGCACGCCATCAACATTCAAACCCGAGATGATGGGTGTCAGTTCGTACGTATGCGACTGACCCTGACCCAGATTGTGGGTATCTGTGAAAGTATACTTTGAACCCATTTTCGTCAAACCAGCCTTCTCCATTTTAGTGAAAAGAGCATGGGTAGAACCTCCACTTGTTCTCTGTAGCGTATAATGTGTAGCTCTTCCTGTTGTACTCCAGCTTAAATCAGACTTTACATCGGTAACACCAGATACCATAAAATCACTCACGCTGGGCGCATCCGGCAAGATAGCAGGCACATCAATAGTGTTTTGACTATCTGATATAGGCGCAATACTTTGCCCCTGTCCAGACTGTGCAGTTACACGATACTGTCGAGCCGAACCATACGGTTGATCCACACTCTTCGTTGCTGACGGTGAAAGAGTTCTAATAGTAATAACAGGAACATTCGGTATAAGAGGATCTCCCGTTTCAGTCAAAGTCTCAATTTCATAGCCCGTGATCAGCACCGCACTAAGGCTAATGGGCTCTCTAATTGTTAAATTAATCCGTGCACCATCAGTCAAACTTCTCATAGCATTTACTGTGTGCGTTACCCTTACTTGCCGATCAGACAATGACCTCGGACGAGCCGAAGTGAGAGCAGAAGCGTCATTTAATGATTCTACGTTTGTTGCCTCAAGACCATCACCGTCAATAACCATCACCGCTATGACCTTATAATCGTAATTTGTATTATTCGTCAAACCTGTGTCTACATACATGCACTCCTGAGCAGAGCATTCTTCTTTAGTAACCGTTTCAATCACATCAAAGAAAGTATCACTGCTAGCCTTCCTGTGGACGATATATTTAGTTGCTAAGCTATTAACATCCCAGGTCAAAGTCGCCTGAGTCGAATCAGGGCTTGCCGTCAGCCCACCAAGAGTACCCAAAGTTTTTGGTCTGGGCATTCCATAAGCCCTTTCGCTTATAGGCCCATCACCTTGAGAGTTTCTCGCCAATATCTGAAAAGCATACCTTACACCATTTTCCATAGCAACCCCCTCAAGCCCTTCGTCAAAACGCTGACTATAAGAGACCTTGCCCGGTTCTTGTTCAGGCATGGCAAGAAACTTGGAGTCTCCAAGGTCATCGTCCATGAATATTTTATATTCAGATGCTCCCTCTGTTGCGTTCCACGAAACAGCTATGAACTCATTACCACCAGTAACCTCAAAATTACTCACCTTGTCGGGTAGTGATAATCTATCTACTCCTGCAAGATCATCTGATGTAGTAGCACAGTAGAGACCCACCGCAGCCACAAAGAGCGACAACAGAGAGTAAATAATGCCTCTCCGCAAAGAGATATTCGAACGCACTCCCCGCACTCTATCTGAAAAAAATCGCTTAGGAACTCCAGAAGAAATTACCCAATCAACCGCTTTCAAAAAGAACCTGTCCATAAACAGGCACGATTTAAGAATAACCCCTAAAAATTTTTGTAAAACAACCATGAAAAACCTCCTTTTCAATTATTGGCACTAGCCTTCCACATGGCGTATGAAATCTAATTGTCAACTACTTTTTATAAAAAAATGAAGTTTTTTGTGGCCTTTTTTCATAATTTGGGGAAGATCATGAAAAAACTAAAAATTGACGATAAGAATGAGCTAATTGCAAGTGTTCGAGATGGACATAGTGTCGAATTTTGAAAATATACATAATTCAAAAAAGATTTTACTTAATCTGGCTGCCAACATTTTTTTTCGAGTATATTGCTCTGAAGACAAGAGAAAGAAAAGAGATATTGGTCATTTTGTTATTTTTCTACGAATTGCTTTACCAGTTCTTCAATTAAAAAAGCAGGGTGAGAAATTACTACTAACTGGCGTAAATAGGAATGTATGGCAGGCCATCGGCGCAGATAAACGGCGACTGGCAATCTGGCAATAGAAGCCCTGGAAGTTTATGGCGTACTGACAGCCAAAATTAGCTGCAATCCAGTTTTCCGGACTGTTTTCTCCAGTAACAGAGCCAAATAGGTGCCTGTTGAGGAAAGCTGTACAGGGACTTTTCCTCGTCAACCTTGCCGCCGACACTGGTTGTAGCGGCTAAAGTTTCAGGTGCGATCCCGTTCTCAACCCTTTATGCCTATAGTTTCTCCTGTCAATTGTCCTTGGGGAAGAAAGGCTAAAGAATTGTCTTGGCGACGATGAAACTTCCTGGCTGGATTACGATGCAGTCAATCTGGTCAGCCGTTCGGGTGTCAAATTACCGATGTTAATCAGTAAAGGATCTGCCGATGAGTTTCTGGCAAATTAATTGAAACCAGAACTGCTATAACTATAAATAGACACTTGCAAAGAATTGGGCTACCTAGTGTAGTTCAGTTGGCGAAAAGCTTGTGACCATAGCTATTTTTTCATTGCTACACATAAACTTTACTAGAATAATTCATATGCAGTTAACTCTTGACTAGAATTTACTTTTTTTTACGAAAAAGCTAGTCTTTAGGGCTTTTTTTAGGTTAAAGTGATACTAAAAGTATCGAATTATGCTACCTCCATTGGAGTAGAGAGAGGTGGAGTATCGTAAAGTGAGACTATTTTTGTATATCTGTGATTATTATAGGTTTTTAAGCTATGGGTTAAAAGCATTGACATGTTATTATGCGAGAGAACTTCATTCTTCCAATTTGCGTTCAGACGCAATAATGTGGTTTTGACGATTTTCTATTGCGGTCGCAAACAACATTCCAAATTAAATATGCTTCTCGGTTCTTCGGGAAAGGATCGATTTTAGAGCTTCAATAATTGCTATCATTTCTTGCTTTGTGATCTGATTATAGGTTTTATCAAACATTCTTTGAGAGAGCTCTTCAATTCTGACTTTTTGTCTGCTTTGATTGATTTTTCTCTTAAGAGAGCTTACATAATTTTTCTGTTTTTGAGTGGGTCTGTATTTCTCCAGGTGTATTATATTTGTATTTTTGGCTGTTGTTTTCTGACTCCCTTTTCTTGCTTTGTCCTTTTTAGTTTTTTGGCTTAGCAAATGAAAAATAACTTTTTTGGCTTGCTCTTTTGTTAAAGAAGATATGGACTCTGAACCAGTGACTGAAAAAACGATACAGTAAAGGTACTCATCGGCGATTTTTAAATCTCTGGCCAAAGCCCATATATGCCTAAGTTGAGGCTTAGTTAGTTTTTCTTTAGTCATTTTTTTCAACTAGTTACACCAACTCAGCTCGGATTCAATTGAAATTGAGAAAAAGCGTCTGCCCACATGGCCGATGCTTTGCTACTTGATGAGTATTGAGAAATTTGATTGTGAATCAAAATTGCATTATTGAAAAAACTTGTCTGCAAAGTCACATCTCCCATTCTCGAAGCAGTATAGAAGTCTCTGACTGCTTGGTGTAGCAGTGACTCGTACGTTTCGAAGGATTGTCTCACAGTCATCTTTAACTTACTTGTTTAAGCAGCTCTTTGTTCATTTGGTCTTTGTTAATTTCGTAAAAAAAATGATCTTCTACTGTTTTGGCCGCGTCTACCTGAGCGAGGTCTTCGTCTTTCCACTCCTTTAGAAATTCGCGATCGACTTCTTCTTTGACTCGAACTCCTTTTGCAGGAAATACTTTTTTCAAAAGTTCTAAGGTTGTTTTTTTGGTCTTGAGTTTTGTTGATTTGCGAAATCCCATACTGCCCCACGACATTTCCTGAGTTTTTTTTTTATTGAAGAGCTTGAACTTGTTATATTGGGCAAAAATCGACAGGGCATCACCCAGCTCTTTTATACGATCTCTTGTTTCTTTGCCTTCTTGGACCGCTTGCTCTTTGATTTGACCAATTTTTTTGCTGTATTTATTGTCGATTCGATCAATTTCTATCTCAGCTACAGCCAGCTCCTTCAGTGTTGCATTAGCCTCGTCAAGAGATTCAATGCTCGTTATATTTGGTTTTACTCTACTCATTTTTTCCTCCTGCTTATTTTTTATTAAGCCATATTAAATTTTATTTTTATGATATTGCTTTTTTCTCTTGCACAGAACCAGTTTCAATTTTCTCTTGAATTAATGAATAGGTGGCCTCATTCATTGCCTCATTGATTTTCTGCGTTGTTTTCTTATTATTAAGAAAATCAGAGACCCGCTTTTTAGCACTTTTAATTTCTGGGTTTTCGTCTTGAACTTTTTGGGCGATCATCGCTTGGGTGATGCCGTTGTTTTTGAGTAATATTTTTTTATCTGTCCCAAAATACTCTGCCAGAAATTCTTCGCCGATTATTCCATCAAACTCAGGAACAGCTTTTTTAAGCATGTTAATTAAGTGCTTAACATTCAGAGGGGTTCTGGTCTCTGGCAAATAGGTAAGCCAACGCTCTTTTGCCTTTTCATTTTGAAATTTGATTCCAAATCGTTTATTTGCAATTTCGACCGCCTCGTCCGGGCTGATGATATCCATGTGGGTTCGTTGAATGCGACAACCTAGTTCTTGATTAGTGAAAATCTTATCCCATTTTACAGAATTTTTCCCAAAAAGAACAATAGAGAAAAGAGAATCAGAATATTCAGAGCCAAGCTCATGTATTTTTTTCATATCAAAGAATGTTTGATCGTTAAGGTCTTGAGCTTCATCAATCATTAGAATTACCTTTTTACCAAGCTTATTGGCATTTTGTAAACATTGCTCCAGTAAGGTGTATTTATCTTCTGTGCACTGTGGAGGTGTGATGCCGGGAGAAAGGGCTTTGATCATATTTTTCATTATGTGTGATATCCGTGAGTACCTGCTGTTAAAGCCTTTCATACAATAGAGAGCGTATTTATCTGGGTTCATTTGCCAATGCCTCCATAGATAGTTGTACATCTGAGTTTTGCCGGAGCCTATAGTGGCTATGACAGTCAGAAACCCGTTATTTTTGAGTGTAAACCTTATTTCTTTTTTGACACGTTTTACATTTTTTGTTTCAATTAGTATGGGTAAGTCCATATTCTATTCCTCCTACAAATTAGCTATCCCTAGCTGGTTGTTATTCTTTGCCTCATTTAGAATTTGGATAAAGCTCTCTATGAGTTTACCTGGTATGAAGCCATTATGCTCCAGTGCCAAAGCGAAGCCACTTTCAATGGTATTTATGGTTGATTTGGGAATTTCTTCATCAAGAAGAATTTCAAGAAGGGCTGTCTTGTTGAGAATGTAGAGCCTAGCTGATTCTATCGTTTTGAATGTCTTTGGAACTGCCGGGCTTTCAGTTTTTAGGGGTTCCGCCAAACTGGGGAAACGAATAACATTCGTTTCATCTATATCATTTGGTAAAATGTCAGAAAAGGTAATACCATCACCTCTCCGCAGTTTTTGTGCATGGCTTTCTGCTTCTTCATTCAAATAGTCTGCCTCTGTTTTTTTGAAAGATTTATATTGGCCAAAGACCGTCGTTCTAGGGCCGACTTGCTCTATCTGGTAGTGGCGTCCGTCTGTGTCTTCAGCACTTAATGGGGTCTTAGACATTGGAGTTTTATATACTTTAACTTTCTGGTTGACCAGATTTTCATTTACGAAGTATTTAATATTATCAATTTGGAAGCAACCATAACTATCAATATCTCTATCGTAATGAGACACCATAGCATCTTGTATGTTCTCTTGGGTGACTGAACGAATGGGTGATATCAGGTTTCCTTTTTGCCAGGCATCTGAAAGACCCTTCTTGTGACATAGATGATGAGCCCAAGCCCCATAAAAAAAATTGACCTGCTCTATTGAGCTGACCGCGTGCCGATTCAAACTAACTTCGAAGTGTTTTTTTGATGCTCCGATTAGAGATTCTACTTTTCCTTTTGCTCGAGGATTCCCGGATAAATGGGTTTCGACTCTGATATCTAAACGCTTAAAAAAGTTGAGTATCAGTTTACTCTTTAGAGCAGATCCCTCATCGCAGTAGATAATCTCTGGGGCTCCCTGAAACAAAGAGTGACGAAGGGGGTGATTTCTTCCGGCTAATGCGGGCAGGTTATTTTTTGGTAAAAAAGCAAAGCGAAGGAAGGTTAAAAAGTCATGAGAGTTTTCCCCACCTACTTTGCTTTTTTCTCCAATCGGCTCAGGTGCGAAGGCCATCGGCAACCAAAGTCCAGAATACATGTCTACAATATAATATACCCAGATTTTATACATGGCGTTTTTTCTCAGAATATCTTCTTTATGTGAGTCGCCTTGCGGGAAGTGTAGATATTGAATTCTGTTTTTACTTTTTTGTCGAGTACGAGCAGTTTCAGGTAGATGCATATAATATTGGTTCATTGGCGTTGCATCAAGAACAAAGACGTGTCCGGGATACTTGGCGGTGAGTTTGATAGATGCTTTAGGAATCTGGGAGGTTTTTCTATTTAGACCATACTTGCGAAGTAGCCTGTCCATGCCCCACCAGTTATATTTGCCCTGTGGGATTCGCTTCATCTTTTCGGCAATATGGATGGCATTTTCGGTTGGTATCCAGTAGCCTGCTTTTTCCCCTGGTTGTCTTTTGATGCCGGAGATTATTACAGCGTCTTTTTTTTCTTGCTCGACTTGACTGTCGGCTTTCCTGCCATTACGTGTGGTTTCGAGGGAAGCTATATCTCTGACATCGTAACCCCTCGAAACTGATTTTTTAATTCGTGTGTAGACAGATTGTTTCGAAAGACCAACTGTGGCTGCGAACTCTGCGACGAGCTCTCCTCGACGAGGGCTTTGTACTGGGCAAGCGTTGAATTTGCCTAAAAATTCGGCTAGCAAGTAAGGGTCTATTTTTTTTCCTCTGGGCATTTTTTTTGTTTCCCCTTAGGGAACGAGCTCTTGATCTTGTTCGTAGCTTGAGTCTGTCAAATCTGAGACCCAGTTCACTCGGATGTTTTCTGCTGCGTATTGAAGGTTGTTGCAAGCAGTCTCTACCATGCCGGTCATTTGTTCGTCTCTTAGTTTGTCAGGAATTTCAGAGATCAATGCTTGTAGATTATTGATCTCTTTTGTGATGAACATAATTTTTTCGATGGCTTCGTCTTTGTTTAGAATCGATTCATATTTTCGAGAGTCGATATTTTTGTCTCTTGCGATGGCATCCAAGACTCTTCTATTCTCTTCTTCTGATTTTCTAAAATCTGACTCTAGTTCTTGAATCGTTTGGCGGTGATTTTCTCTATGAGCTTTTTCTGAATTAAGTTTTTCGTTTAGTTGCTTATTCTTTTCTTTTAGACTATCAAGTTTTGTTTTGATCAGCAGTTGTATTTTTTCCTCATCTTCTTCGGTTTTGATTTCTTCGATGATTTTTCTGTCGCCTGCCTTTTTGATCTCTATGAGTTTACGAATGCCGACGCTCTCTAGGGCTGTTATATTTTTTGAATCAGAAAAAGCATCACCAACAGAAACCAAAGATAGCACATACGAATAAGAATATAGACCGATTCCCTCCACATATTCTTTGAAGTTCTCACAGGCTCGCATCATATAGAGCTGATTGTCTTTGATTATTTTAAAGGCTAAAGCTAGCTCCAAAGTACTGATTTTGATTCTGTGTTCTGCTAGAAGCAGAGTTCTTTGCTCTTCTTCACTAAAGACGATTGCCTCTCCTGTTTCTGGATTTGTGCCAGAGAGAACCAGCTTTTCTTCTTTATCTTTTATTTTGTTTTTTTTCATAATCTCTTTTTCTCCTTTTTATGAGGTTGATTTGTTTTTGGTTTTCCTTTAGATTAAAAGCAGTTGACGGGTTCAATAGGTATGCAGTGTTGATTTTCGTGACCAGACTATAGTTGATTAGCTCGTTCAAAGCCCTATGAATGGCGGCCTTGGGTTTATTGAAAACAATGCCGAGCTCTTTAGCCGACCACTGTTCAACGGGGCGTCCTAAAAAATGTCTGATGAGTCGTAGTGGCAAGTTATCTCTCCTGTTTTTAATTTCGTTAAACGGGCACATTGTCGAAGCCGTGGCCTTTATATTTTTTTCCGTCAAAGCTGAGCACTTGGTCACGATTACGAGTCGTGTCTTTCAAGAAAGAAACGTGCACCCAACCTGAATCAAGCCGATTGTCTTCTGGTCTCCAACACTCAAGAATCAATTGATCAAAAGTGAAGTTGCGAGCAATCAACTTTGCCATCTCGTAATTTCCGATTGAAAAGCATTCGATGTCCGCCGCCTCACCTTTCATGTGCTGTGAGGTCTTTGAACCTCCAATTGCACGGTTGAGTTCTTCGCAACGATAACCCGAATTAACAAATATAGGTTTGCCAATTTCTTTTCTGAGCGGCTCTAAAATGTAAGTTGCCAAAGCCTGCAGATTCTCCATGTGCTCTTCCTTGGGGGCGTTATCGATACCCCTCCGTGCGGCAGTTTGGCTCTTTGTTAATTCGGCCAAAGTAAAGTGTTCAGTTAGTTTCATTTTTTATTCTCCTTATTGTTTAATTGATTTTTAAGATTTTTTATTTTCCTTTTTCAGCCTTTCGATTCCGTCATTATTTCTGAGGTGTATAATTCCGTTTTTCATATTTTTTCTAAGAACGTTATTATAGAATTTTGCCAACATCGCGTTGGAGTTTTGCCACTCTCCAAAGATGCCTTTTTGCTCTTCCTCTGAAAGCTTCAAAAACTCTGCTTCTTGGTCGGTCGTTGGCAATTTGAGCAGTGTTTTAAAATTCATTTATTGTGCCTCTTCATTCTCTGACATTCAATATGTTGCCTAGAGGCCTTGATTTCTTCTTCTACATCGCATTTAGTCTTTTGGAGATAGTAGAAAATACCTCCTGCTATGAGTATTAAAGATAATTCAACGATCACGCCACCCTCCTTTTGCTTGGCTTGGGCCACGTGCCGAGCAATGGCCAGAATTCTAAGACTTGCTCGTCTGTAAGATTCAGGTCTTTTTGCAGGGCTTGAATGATGTGATATGTATGTAACCGACCATGGATGGCATGACTTAACCCAATATAATCTACTTGTATTGCTGTAGCAGCATTCGTTAAACTTTTATGTTTAAAGAGTAAGGCTCTCTTGATGTCTTCACGACATTTAACAGGTATCTGTTTAATTTGAGCCGCTAACGCCTTGAGTTGAGAGAGCTCTTCACCGATTTCTATAGCTTGACTAACTGTTTCCATATTTACCCCCTGACTGTTATTATTGTAGTTGATTAGTAGTAGTAGTCATTGCATTATGAAATGTCAATAACTTTTTTTGCATAATGCAATTATTTTTTTGTTTTTTTATATGTTAGTTGAAAAAAGATTAGAATACATCATAAAACAGATTAATATCACCCAAAGCAACTTTGCCAATAGTATCGGTTCTACTGCTAGTACGATCAGCAGGCAATTAAATGGTATAACTCAAATAGATAAACAAGTAGCTCTATCCATTCAAGCTGTCTATAACATCAACCCCGACTGGCTTCTCACAGGCGAAGGCGAAATGTTCCTCAGCTCTCCCCAAGGTGGCTATACTCCCCCCCCTGACCCAACGGCTCAGCTAAAGGGCAAAGATAAAGAGTCGGCTCGTGAGTATATAGACTACCTTAAAGACAAGCCCCAGTTTAAGGAATACATAGCAGATAAACAAGAGTTCAAAGAGTGGCTAGAAAAACAAAAGCAAGTAGAACCAGAGTTGCCACAAATACAAAAAATAGATATTAAAAAAATTGAAGAGGAGGTAAAATACCCACATGGTAGAATGGCAGAGCTGTATCATGTTGATGGCAGAGTGGCAGCGGGTACACCTTCAGAGATATTTGAAGAAGAACCCAGAGCACGATTTCAAGTTGATAGGTTATTGCTTAAAAACTCCCGCACCAAAGAGCTATTTAGCATAGAGGTAAAAGGCGACTCTATGGAAGGGGCAGGTATCTATGAAGATAACATCATTATTTTACAACCAGTTTATTCTGCTTCAGATATAAGACATAGAGACATCGTTCTTGCTCGCATTGAGGGAGCTCTTACTCTCAAACGAATCTTAAAAAAGAGAAAGCCTCATGTTCTTCATGCCGAAAACCCAGACTACAAAGATATAGAGCTAAATAGTGAAAAACATGTAATATTAGGTAGAGCAATTGGGCAGTATAGAAGTGATTTTAGGTAAATTGTTGTTGTCAGAATGTAAGCCAGTTTTTTATTTATAATAAAATTTACTTATTAGGGGAAAACAATATGAAACTTTATAATTCTATTTTATTTGCTTTGGTGATATCAATCAGCTTCTCTGCTGAAGCTAAGGAAGTCTGCTTTGACTCTACCCTGTCAGATAGCAAGGCTAAAACTAAGTCTGGTAAGAAGCGTTTTGCATTTATGGAAAAAGTAGATACAAAATTAAGATGTGCAAAAAAACCAATTAAAGATCAAGAGATTTTTGGTTGGTATGGTACGGGTTTTTTATATCTAAATTCAGAATGTAAAGAACACTTGGTTCTTGAATTAATCATACCAAATTATGATGAAGATTCACCTTTAGTAAGCATGAAAGACGATAAAGCTACGATTAAAAAAATTAAGAAGCTTGGCTTTAAAGAGTTTCGTATAAGAACTTTTTCAGAGATAGAACTTCCCGATAACACTCACAAAAATTATGATTATATTTTTCCCCTACATAGCAAAGACTGGTCTAAGGTAATCGAATCAAACTCGCCAAAGCGAGCTAACTATAAGCTTTATAAATGTGATTAGAAAATCTATAAAATAAAAAATAAAGCCATTGTGCTTGCTTCCATCGACAGTGAATTGACGCTGAAGAGAATCATAAAAGACAAACAGCCTCATATCCTCAAAGCAGAAAATCCAAAGTATTCAGACATTGAACTAAACAACGACCAACACGCAATTTTGGCAAAATTCTTGTTGTTGATCAGCGAGAACAGATGAGCGGTGGTGGAATAAGTGATTATTGTCATCACTTAGTCGTCGTCAATAATTACCGCAATATAGGGAGAGCTATATGTCAGGTGTAGAAATAATTTGGTCGTGTCATATTTAATCAAAGTTTCTATTTGCGATGAATAATTCTTGTATAGACCACTTATGATTCGTCATTTCTGTAGCCATTGCTGGGGTGATTTGAATTGGTTTTCCTCCCTCATACTCAGCTAGACTTGAATGTGGAAGGCAGAGATTGTAATAATTAGCAACAAAAGAATTATGCCCCTGCATATATTTGAATTTTTTTGAAAAACCCTGACTTTTACGCTCTATTCTATGATTGTGTTGGCGAAGAGTCAAATTATTCCTTTCTACAGCAAAGGTGTTCATCTGATGACTTACTGAAGAGTTTGCAATATATTCATCTAGTAGCTTTTGATCACCAAAGATTAGAGATTTGTCAACTTCCTTACATCTCCCTTTTTCTATTCTCTTAATTATTTGCCCATAACATAGAGATTTGGGTGATTAAAGCTTTCTAGTCATTGAGTCAAATTTACCATAAACTGAAAGAATGGCATCACTATATCCCTCATATCCATCAGAGGTAATCAAGAATTTATCTTCCCTCTTTGGCTTACTTCTTGTTTTTACCTTGGTCAGTAACTTTCTAGCATTCACTGAGGTCCTCTTGCCTGTTATATGCGCTAAAATGAGCTTTTCTACAGGCAATACTGCAGTAAAAGTCCAGATATCCCCTATTTCATCACTTAATCGCTCAGTCTCTGATAGATTGTATTGTTTTTTAAAGACAAAACCCCAATGCTCGTCTAATTGAATTTCATTGAAAGACAGGTTTTTGTATATATTTTTTTTCAACTTTTAGTGAATCTTCACCTGCTGCTTTAACCCAAGCAAGAACTGTATCCTTGCTGATACCAAAGACTCTTCCGGTAGCTCTAATGCCACAGCCCTCAACTGTGTTTTGTAATACCCGAGTAATGGTTTCTTTGCTTTTCTTGCGACGAAAAAAAATAGTGCCTTTATTCTCTGAAAAGCATCTACCACAAGCGGTGCACTTTAAATAGGCTATTTGTTTGTACTTACCAGACATATAAGCAAAGCGCACATTTCCTTCATTTACCTTATGATACTTATGGCAGTCTGTATTTTGACAGCTAAAACCACTTGTATCAAAGGTATATTTTCTTTTGTTCATAATGAGACATAACCTTAATTTAAGGGAGATAAGTCAATTCCTTTTTTAATTGGAAACTTTGATTAAATATGACACGACCAATAATTTTGGGTAAATAGTTGTTGTCAGAATGTAAGCCAGTTTTTTATTTGTAATAAAATTTACTTATTAGGGGGAAAGATGCATGATTGATAAAATAAATACTATATTGAGGTGGTTTTTTGCCATATTCTTTGGAATGATGGGAATATCTATGATTAAGAGTGGTATACCAAGTATATTAGTTCTAATTTCAGCATTACTTCTTTTGCCATTTAGCGAAAAACTAATTAATAAAAAAATAAAAATACCTCGAATTAGATATATTCCGATGGTGGTAATTTTATTAGCTGTCAGCGTATTCTCTCTAATTGGAAAAAACAGTGGTAAAAAGGGCAACATTAATGAGGAGGTTGCTGTTAATTATATACCCGGAATGAAAGAATATGATTTGGCAGGTATTCTTATCGATAAGAATTATAAGTGTAAGTTTACCCCTGGTGAATCTCAAAACAAGCACGGGTGTATTCTAAAAGCAAGCGGTTATCAGGTAACGGTAGACATATTTGGTAAGTCTTCAAAAATAAAGACTGTTGATGCAATTGTTCAAAACTTTGGTGGGAGTCGCACTTCTAAACTTGCCAAAAATCATTTAGGTTTTATTAGTTCAATCCCCTATGAAGGTTCTACTCCCAAAGAAGCTAGGGGCTGGGTAGAGAGTAATATTAATAAAAAAAGAACAGAAAAGATATTTCGAAAGGTCAAGTTTAGTATTTATGGAAAGGGTCGTTCTAAATGGTTACGTATTTCAGCCATTCAGCCAGAAACAAAATAAACAACATGAAACTTGTTAGTTCTTCGTACGTTTTATTTACTTTAATGTTATTAACTAGTTTTTCCATTCAGGCTAAGAAGGTCTGCTTTGACTCTACTTTACAAGATAATAAAGCAAAGACTAAGGCTGGTGAAAAAACGCTATAAGTTTGCACAAAAGATAGTTAACAATTTAAGGTGCACTAAAAATCCAAACAAAGATATAGATACTTTTAGCTGGTACGGTACTGGCTTTTTCTATATAAATTTAAAGTGTAAAGAAAACTTGGTTTTAGAACTTGTTGTAAAAAACTCTTTACAAACTGATATGCGAGTAAGAATCAAGTATATTTCTGGCAAATGGCATTTAGTTGACTGGCTTGGTGCTTAACTAAGCTTCATAAACCTAAAAAATCCTTCTTGACTTTCTGTCTTAAATAGTTTAGTTTATGTCCCATGCCATTTTCTTTAGGGACGAATAAATTTTTGAGTCATCGTGAGGCCGCTAGACTACTGGGAGTTTCTGATAGAACGTTGACCCGTTATCGCCAAGAAGGCAAAATTAAAGCAGTTAAATACAGCTCCCGTAAATACATTTACCGAAGAGAAGACCTTGAAGCCTTCCTAGAGAATAACTATTCTATACAAGAAGTGTAAATAAAAAACCGACAAATAAACACTTATCGGACAATTTGTAATTTAGCGGACAGTTCGACCTTGACTTTTCTCTTGAGAGAGGCTATATTCTCCCTTCAATTCAATGAAAAACATTACTATAAAAGATATTATCCAAGTGGCAATTCTGATGGGCTCTTTACTTGTCTACTATATGACAACCATTAAAGACCATGAAATTCGTATATCAATTTTGGAGTCGGAATCTAGCTCCACGAAAGAAGACCTCAGAGAAATCAAAAAAGACATTAAAAAGCTACTGGCAATGATGGGTAAAAGCAGGTGAGTATTTTAAATAACTCTAAACACTCTGAGCAGATTATTTGGATTATTGTACTTGTTAGTATTCTAATTGTGCTGTCTGATATTATTTTGCAAGTTTGTGGATATACCGTTCAAATGGGCTATATCTATGGTTATATGGGTACCTTGTCTGGTATGTTTACCGGTTTGCGTGGTTTCAACAAGAAAGAGGATACCAAAAGGGGGGCGAATAACTGATGCCAGCATTTTTTTTGCCAATCATTACTTTTTTTAAAAATAAGTTAACGGGGGTTTTAACAATGAGCATACTTTTAATTTTATTTTATGTATGGTTTTCTTTTGGGAACATGAATTGCAAATCACTTGACTTCAAGCGTTCAGGTTTGGAGGCACGGGAGGAGGCAAGTCTGTCAAGCTACGCACTCTGCATGCGGGTTATGGCCGATGGTAATTCTAATGTCGCGGGTAAGAATGTTAGTTTTTGTAATGATCTAAAAGAACAAAATCTAAAAGAAGAAGAACATAAAATCTGTGTCGATGCACTGAGAAGTAAAGCGAATTGCTACATAGAAATTTGGGAGAGAAAATCTCTTCAAAACAACCAATGAAATGGTATGGCTTATTCAGAAAAGGTTAAGCTTAGAGCATATAATTTTTATCTTCAAGGTCAAAATTATGAACAGATCGCAGAAAAACTTTCTACTGCTTTTCACATTAATATAACACCTCAGACCATTCGGGGATGGGCTTTCCGCAAAGATAAAGACGGCTTTTGCTGGTCTGAGCAAAGGGAAGGCATTCGGGAGTCGGTTAGAAAAAACATGGAGTCTAACACCCATGATAAACTTTCTGAACTAGAGTCGAAAGCAGAAGCCCTCCAAAATTCTTTATATTCACAGATGATTGATTCCTCGGCACCTAAGGTTGGCAGCTTTGAAGGGGGAGTTTACGCCTTTAAAGCTTTGGCTGATTTTCGTATGTCACTCGATAAAAATGCGTCAGAGAAACACCCGTTAGTTTTGGTGCAGATACTTTTAGAAGTTTTGGAACAAAATCCACGTGTAAAGAAAGTCATTTCAGAAAATTGGAATAAAATACAAAAACAGTTATCCGAAAAAATAGGCAAGAAAGAATTTGTGATTGGTGATGAACAAAAACAATGACAGAAAATCCGAAAGAAACCAGTACTATTTTAGAAAATTTTCTAATTGAGGGTGAAAAACATTTTTCTAAAAGCAGAAGTCAAAATGTTTTCATCAAAGGCCGTTTAGATGGTGCTTCCTCTCTGGGGGCATTTGCAAGTTATATTGACCCTAGCTTTATTACGCCTCATCACATCCAACTTTTAATAGAGAAACTGGAAGCAATCGAAACAGGGGAAATAAAGCGGTTGATTATCAACATGCCTCCGAGGCATGGAAAGAGCCAACTGGTCAGTCGTATTTTTCCTGTTTGGTGTTTGGGGAGAAAACTGAATCGTCAAATCATACTCGCCAGCTATGCGGCCAGGCTCGCTCAACGACTTACTCGCTGGGGCAGAGACAAAGCTGAATCAAAGGAAGTGAAAGATATTTTTCCAAATTTGCAAATTAGAAAAGACGTTCGAGCGAGTTATGAATACCAAAATACTAAAGGTGGTCTTGTTTTGGGGGCGGGTGTAGATGGTCCGATTACAGGCTCTGGGGCTGATATTGCCATTATTGATGACCCATATAAAGATTACCACGAAGCCAAGTCAGAACTTATCTCTACGAATGTTTGGGATTGGTTTCGCTCGACACTACTCACTAGGCTATCGCCAAAGGGAGTTGTGATCGTGGTGCATACCCGCTGGATGACCCACGACCTAACCGCACGCATACTAGAGCTAGAGCCAGAAAACTGGGAGGTGGTTAAACTACCTGCCATTAACCTAAAAGGCGAGGCACTCTGGCAAGAGAGGTTTCCTGTAAAAGAGCTCTTAAAAATTAGAAAGTCTTTAGGGGAGTCGCTTTTTCAAGCGATCTATCAACAAGAGCCGGTAGATATAACAGAGCGTCTTTTTGAGGAGCCTAGGTTTTGTGAGCCTCCTAAAGACTTAAAAATCTTTGCCTACCTCGACCCAGCTTTTGGAGGTAAAGACTATTCGGCACTTACCATTGGTAGAGTAGGAAGAGAAGATAAAAATGAGTTTAGAATTTATATCAAAGCAGGCTATATCTGGAATTCTCAAATCGATAAAACCTATAACCTAGTAGAGAAGTACTGCAAACAGGAAAATGTAACCACCTTGTATGTAGAAGCCAACCAAGCTCAAAGTGTTTTAAGCCATGAATTTAGAAAGCGTAACCTCTTTGTAAGAGATGTTAAAAATGTATCAAATAAACATCTACGAATTGTAAACTATGTAAAGGTAAACTGGGATAAAATCTACTTTTCTAAGTCGGTTGACTCGGCTTATTTAAAACAGATTCTAAGTTATTCAGAGCATGCTTCTCATGACGATGCACCCGACTCTTTGGCTGGCCTTATCCAAGCTTTAGGTAGAGGAGGTAGACCACTTTCGGCACGGTATTCTTTTCTCAGTCGGCTTCGTGGTTTTTAGTATGCTTGATTTAACAGGAGTCGCACAAAAAGGTAAAGAACAAAGAAAAAGAGTTGGTCGTTTTGATTCGCTCGCTTCACAAGTTCAAGGCAGGGGTACCCGCAAAGACAAGCTACTGGGGCTTTCTCCATCTCACCATAGTATGCACCCCTCCGAAGCGAGGGCTTGGTTTTTTTCAAACGGTTTTGTTCAAAATATAATTTCGGCACCGGCAGAAGACGCCACCAGAGAATGGATCACAATCACGACCAACAGAGACGACGACCTGAAAATAAATCGCCTCATAGAGAATCGTTTGGCGGAACTAGAAATTCAAAACAAACTAGAAGAGCTCATACGCTACATGAGAATATTTGAAGACGGGGGTTTTATGTATTTTGGTATTGATTCAAATCAGATACCCCATCGTGAAATCCTTAAAGAACCGATGCCTTCGAGAATACGTAAGATAGCATACATCAATGTTTTCTCTTCGGAACATGCAAGTCTGATACACCAAAATGGCTACGATCCATTAGCCAAAAACTACCATTCTTTCGATAGCTATATTTATGGAACACTGGTTCATGCAAGCCGTTTCTCGTGGATGGTGAATAACTACTCTTTTGAGGAGCAAAGAGGTGTCTCTGTGATTGATACCATATTAGACGCTATAAAGGCACAAGATACCGCTCTCTGGTCGGTGACTTCTCTAATTATGGAGATGTCGGTAAAGGTTTTCAAAAGTCCACAAACTAGAGATGATTCACCCGCTCAGTTGATGGAGTATTTAGAGCTTCTGCGAACCTCTCTTTCTACTCAATCGGTGGCAGCTCTAACCGAAGACGAATCTTTAGAGCGCCTCGAAATCAGTGGTTTGTCAGGTGGCGGCATCAAACCTCTTTTTGATTTTATCTTTGATAATCTAGCCGGGCTTTCTCGCATACCCAAATCACGGCTGATGGGTCAGTCTCACGGGATCATTGGAGCTGGCCAATACGATTTGATTAGCTATTACGATTCTATCGCAAAATTTCAGGAACTTAAAATGCGTCCTATTTTAGAAATTATCATTTCTCTGATTATCAAGGAAGAGCTGGGAGAAATTTACAAATGTTTAAATGGCGAAATTCATTCACTCGACTGGGAGTTTTGTTTTAAACCTCTTTGGCGACACACCGAAAAAGAACAGGCAGAGATAGAGCTTAGACAGGCTCAAGCAGATTCTTTATACGCTCAGAATGGAACGCTCTCTGGGCAAGATATCCGATCAAAAAGGTTTTCTGATTTAGAGGAGTTTAGCTCTTATGAGTCTGCTTCTGATTTGAGCAACACATCAGAGGCAGAAGAGAGGCTTGCAAAAGACTTATTTTTAGAAAAAGATAATTCATTTGAGGCAAACCAAGAAAACAAACACACAGGCTCTCTGACGGGTTTTGCAGTCTAAACAGGGTAAATGTCCTACTTTATATTTTGGACAAATTGGACAGCACTTTGGACGCGGCTATGAGGGTCTTATGTATAAGGTTGGAAGTTTCCTAGCGATTTACTAAAATATGTATCCACTCGCCTTAGAACACGTTATTGAGCGTCTTCACGAAAGTGAATTTCTATTATTTGCGAAATCCTATCAGAAGCAAGTTTTAAACGCCGTTCAGCATTTCAAAGAAGAGACGGTGCAAAATGAAATAAAAAGTGTTCGAATCGATTCTGACCTTTTTCAAGTATTAGAAGGGCTGAAAGAGAAATCAAAAAGATATAAACCAAAAGCTCTTCTAACAAAACTCACGAACCAGTTTGGAGTGCTGGAGTCTTTTTCTCGTAGAATTTTAAAAACTGCTATAGGCAAAAATTCTGAGATGATAGAGCCGATTAATCTAAAACGCTCAAGTGCCATCACCAAAGAAATTTTAAAAGATGTCTCTCGGCAGAATGCAGAGTTGATTCAATCTCTCCAAGGCAAACATATCGATAAGTTGGCCAACATCGTTAGAGAAGGGGTTCTTCAAGGAAGATCAAATGCCGAGCTTACCAAGAGCTTCAATAAGGCGTTGGGGGTAGATCGTCGCACGGCCAAGTTTTGGGGTCGTGATCAGGCTTCTAAGTTTTTTGGTCGTGTGAATTTTGTCAACCAAACATCAGCGGGATTTGAGGGCTATATTTGGCGGACGGTAAGAGATAACCGGCTAAGAGATACACATGCCGCCCTTGAGGGCACCTACCATAAATGGTCGGAACCTCCAGAGATTCTTGTAAATGGCATAGTCAAGAGACTCCACACGGGGGAAGATTATAACTGCCGTTGTTTCCCAGAGCCTGCAGATTCTCCGGTTGAGGCTGAACGAAAATACATCCCTGCTCATTCTTTAGAAGCCATTCCAGAGATATCCAATACCGACATCAATACTTTTCTGGAGAACCGTTTGGTAGACAATGTCTCTGACGAGGTGAGGCTTAGAAACCCATCTTTAGAATCAACGCATCTAAAAGCTATCTGGAATTATACAAACCCAAAAATTGCAAAAGAGTTAAATCGAGGCACCCGTGAAGGGAGTAGCACTTCTTTCAACAGAGCTTTCAAACGAGTGCTGGATGCCTCCCTTGCCAGACTACCCGACTATGCAGGAGTTAGCTACCGTCATATCTTGGTAAAAGAGATGATTCTAGATTCATTTTTAAAAAAATATAAGAAAGATAAGGTTGTCACAGAGACGAGCTTTATCTCTTCATCGAAAGGGGAACTCGACACCAAACACAAGCACCATAACATAAAACTGATCATAAAAGGCTTGACGGGTAAAGACATATCAGGTATGTCAAGAAAGCCAAAGGAGTTAGAGGTGCTGTTTCGAGCGAATACAAAATTTAGGGTGAGAAAAGTTCGTTCAGAAGAAACTCTAGCAAAGGTTTGGCTTGAAGAAGTAAATGCAGAAAATTAATCACATATGTTAGAAGTCACGAGCGAAGAAGACCTTGAGGCAGAAAGAGTCTTTGCTGAATCAGACGAGCATGAACGCATAGCCGAAGAGAAACGCGAGGCACATTTTGCTTCTTTGTCAGAAGAACAGCGACAAGAGATTTTAAAATTTGAGCGTCAAGGAGACTACGAACTCCATGACAGCATACGACAGAATTGGTTTAACTGGACACATCAACAACGTAAAGAAGAAATTTACAGCAGTCTTCAAACTAGCGATAAATTTCAAGATGGCTTTTATGATTCTCGTCCTCCTCAAGCAGAGATTATTATGGCCAAGATGTTTCCAGAAGACAGGGTCTACTACATAAAAGAGTATAGAGATTATATAGAGGGTCTGAGAGATGTTGACCCCCACGACTGGTTAGCCAAAGATATGCAAAAGTTGCTGGACGATCTTCTAAAAGATGGGTGACTTGTTGATCTCCTTACGTTAATATTCGTTAACTTAGGGTTAAATACCCTGTTCATGTCGTTTCTTATCTGTTTTTTTTGCAATCTAACAGCAGTTGTAAGTAAGCCAAATCATACTTTTTCTGAAAAAAAGTCAGACAAATTGACCATTATCGGACAGTTTGTAATTTATTGGACAGTTCGACCTTGACTATCCCATAAAAATACTCTATGGTCTGGCTCAAACATATGGGTCACAGAATGCAAAGAGAATTACGCCGTGACATAGCGGTATTAGAGCCTGTCACAAAACATGTCGACGATGATGGTTTCTTACGAGCCAGACTCAAGATGGCAAAACCGGGAGTCTTTAATTATTTTCGTGGGAACGGCATTTCTCTTGAGGCCAAGCTCCCCGAAGAAATCCTTTCTATTTCTACCATGGATTCAGCAAAACGATCCCCCATTGCCGATGGGCATCCTCCAATTTCTGACTGCGATGGTCTAATTACTCCCGACAATTATTCTAAATATATCAAGGGTAGCCTAGGAGATTCAATTACAATTCAGAACGGTTATCTGGTTGGTGAAGAGACCGTTTTTGACAAGACACTTGCAGAAGATATTAAATCGGGTAAAAAAGCCGAAGTCTCTATTGGCTTCACGGCAGATATTGACCCTACGCCTGGGGAATATAATGGTGAACATTATGATGTTGCTCAACGGAATATTCGAATCAATCACATAGCCCACGTTGAAAAAGGGCGAGCAGGAAGCGACGTTAAGGCATTTTTTGACACATCGGAATCAGACGGTGTCCCCGTAACACGATTAGATAGCCGTGTAAGCGACACGAATCAAATTAATCAAACTAAAAATAATGAAGGAGAGACTATGGATATGGATGAAAACTCACTCATAGAAAAAATTACAGCGGCGATTAAGTCGATATTTTCGGATAAAAAAAAAGGCAACTCAGAAACTTTGGATCAGCAAGAGGGTACAGCTGATTTTGAAAAAGAAAAGTTGCTTAAAGAAAACGAAGCCTTAAAGGCAAAGTTAGCAGAGAATGAAAAAAAAATGGAAGAAAGGCAAGACGCTCTTGAGCTTGACTCTAAAATTGAAGAGAGGCTTGAAATTATGAAAATGGCTCATTCTGTTTTAGATTCTTTTGACAGCAAATCTCTTTCAAATCAAGAAATCAAACTTAAGGTTATAGAGAAGGTATTACCTTTTTCAAATTCTGTAAGAATTGATTCACTGGATGATATGATGATCGATGCCCGATATGACGCAAGCTTTGAGCTTGCTAAAGAAAGGGCGATGCAATCAGAACATTTGCCTGCCAGCTCAGGTGGGGTTTACTTAGATGAAAATTTAATTTTAAAGAAGAGAGCTGAACGACTAAACTTGTTTGATCAAATTGAAGCAGAAGCCACAAAAGGAGGAATATTATGATTCCAAAAACTCAACAAGGGATGGAACCGGGCAAAACAGCCATGCATCATCCAGCCGAATACATTCGAAGTAAGGTCGCCGAAGCAGAACTTGGCTTTGGTATGGCCCTAACGGATGGAACAGATAATGGCGAAGTCACTCTGCCTGATGCTGGAACAGATGACTTTATCGGTGTTTCTGCCTATTCCACAAGTGCCTCTAAGCTTGAAGAGGAGAAGTATTCGGTGAATGATCCTGTGGGGCTCTTAGAAACAGGAGTTATCGCGGTTCAGGTAACCGAGGACGTCGCAGAAGGCAATGATGTGCGTTACATCATTTCTGGGGATAACAAAGGAAAATTTTGTAAAACAGCCACTGCCAATACGACAGTTAAAATTACAAAAGGGGCTGAATGGTCGGGTTCTAAGGTAGGTGAGACAGCCCCACTTTATTTGAAAGGACTGTTTGAAACAGATGATGACTAAAAAAAAGTAAAAGGAGATTAAATTATGCCAGAAGTAAGACAAGACGCATTACTACGCAAAGAAGATTTGCTGTATATAGAAAACACTCTATATGAGACCAAAAAAGAAGAGTTAGCCGCACGACAAATCGCTCGTGTCAACAGCAATTATCCGGCCTACGCCGAGGAGATAGGCTATCAATGGTATTCAAGAGAGGGATCTGCTAAAATATTAGCGGCAGGAGCCTCTGCTAAAGACGTGCCTTTTGTTGACGAAAACGGAGGGACAAACACTGCCAAGGTGTATACGATAGCCACCGGTCTCCGTTACAAAAAATCAGAACGCATGGCCTATCAGGCTAAGAATGCCCAAGGTAAAGGACCTTCAGTCAATATTGATACACTCAGGGTGGGTGTTGCCAGACGCTTTGTTGCTGAAAAGGAAAACGATCTATTCTTTAATGGAGACAGTAAATACTCCATTAAAGGATTACTCAATCATACCGGAATCAACACGGCCGTTGTTACTGGTACTGATGCGAGCTCTAAAAAATGGGCAAATAAAACGGCTAAGCTCATTTTAGAAGATCTGCTTGCTGGAGTATCCAAAGTTGAAGAAGACGGTTGGTTTAAGGCAAAAATTTTAATCATCTCCCCGCAGAGTATGAACACACTCAGGAAACCCTACTCCGACGAAAATCCAATGACTGTCCTAAAATGGCTCATGGAACAGGGCATGTACTTTGAGCGAATTGTAACCTCTCGCCGTATGCGCTCGGCCAATAATGCGTTAAAAAAAGAGTGCTTCGCCATTTTGGATAACAATCCAGAAGTTATTGAACTAGCCTTGCCACAGGACATTGAGCTGGGTCAGCCAGAATACGATATTCTGATGAACTCTGAACAGGCCATAACCGAACGAACAGCGGGGTGTATTATTCGGCATCCTTCGGCCATCTATGTTGGGACAGGTATTTGAATTCTAAAATATGAAAGAAAAAATACGTGCTTTCTTGGGAGGTCTTAAAGGAGTCGGTGATGCTCAAATCACAGAGGTCATTGATGTGTCAAAGATCAAACTTGAAAATGATGGTCTCCAAGAGAGTAACTCTCATTTTAATGTGGCCTTAGCTTTTTACGCGGGCCACTTGCTTGAGCAATCAGGAGTCACTGCAAGTCTTTCCTCCAAGAGCTTTGGTGATGTCAATGTTTCTTACGCCCAATCAAATATGAGTTGGCTTTCTAAATACCGCATGGCTAAACAAGATGCGTTGGGAAGAAGAGGAAGACTTGCATGAGATGCCTACTACTATTTTTTATATTGATGCCGGCTAAATTACACTTAGAAGAGTTTATTGATTTAGAGAATACTCTAACTCAGCTCAAGAAACTGGAGGCGAAAAAACTGAAGGTAGGAGTTGTTGCCCAAGAAGGCTCGCAGCTCTCTGGATACGCCACCGCAAATGAATTTGGAGCAACGATTCGACCGAAAAAAGGTAAGGCTCTGGCAATCCCCGTTAATTTAGACGCTAAAAATAGAAGCCCAAGGGAGTTCTCCAATTTAAAATTTATTCCATCAAGAAAAGGCGATCCTGAACATATAGGAACACTCTGTAGAGATCGAGGCGGTGTGCTTGAGGCACTCTTCACCTTACGGCGAAGCGTTACGATACCAGAGCGTTCTTTTCTACGCTCATCAATGAAAGACAAAAAAGTATTACTGAAGGCAGAGAAACATTTTGCAGAGTCGGTTACAGGTGTCATCACGGGTAAATTTTCTTATACTCAGGCCATGGACAGACTCGGACTCATGCTAAGTGCAGAGGTCAAAAAGAATATCACATCAAATATCTCTCCAGGCAATGCTCCACTTACACAAGCCTTAAAAAAAACAAATATCACACTGGTAGATGAGGGTAGATTGCTCGCCTCCATAGGACATGAGGTAATATGATCTTAAGTCATTTTAGAGAATATCTCGAGGAGGTGGAGATAGAAACCTCTGGAGGCTCCGTAGAAGGGCAATACATAGACGGAGAATGGACAGCTTCTGCAAAAGAACCTATGCATGACACGCTTTATTCGATACCATTTTCAAAGTCAACCCTCAAGAATCTTCCCGATGGTAATTACTCGATGCAAGACAAACAATTCTATGCATCAGGCGTTGCAGAATACAGTAAAAATGATGTAATTATTTTAAATAGTGAAAGATTTTTGATTAGAGATATCGATCAAAGAAAAACCCCCGACGAGGTTACGATTTATTATACCAAGAAAGAGATTGAGGAGAACCAAGGGATATGATCGCACTCGCCTCCATCATAGTGGCTGTTAAGCTGGTTGCTTCTACCGCCAACCTTCCTTTTATCAGAGCTTATCAGGGCGGCCGAAAACCTCCTTATCCTTATATTAGCTATTATCTTCTAAACCAAACACAAGAAAAAGATGAAAACTCTATTGAGTTTAGAAGGTATAATGAGCCTCAAGATAATATTATAAAAACCAACCTCAAAAAAGAAGAGGCTATCATTAGCTTATCTTTTATTGGTGAAGACTCCAAAGACATTTGGGAGCCTGCATCACAATCTTTTTCTTTTGTTAATTCAGATAACGGAAGAGAGGAGATAGAGGAATCTTCATTTTTGTATCCCAAGCTAATTTCTGATAATGTGCAAGACAGAAGTGCTTACCTTGAAACAGGTTGGGAGATAAAACTCGGCTTTGATATTATGCTTATAAGATATGCTAAAAATATAAAACAAATAGAAACTATAGAAAAAGTAGAAATTAAAGAGGTAGAAAATGTACATTAATGATCTAAATATTGCAATTAGCTTGCAGACCAGAGTGGTTGAAACCGCCAACTTTAACCTTGCCTTGGTACTAGGTTCACGCAGTGGAAATCACACCTTAAAAGGACATTATGGGATTTACTCTGATTTGGCTTCTTTAAAAGAGGCTGGATTTTTAGAGTCAGACCCAGAGTATAAAATACTCACAAAGTTATTCTCTCAAAATCCAAAACCCGCAGAGGTCATGGTATATGTCGGAGACTCTACCAAGTTAATTTCAGAGAGAGCAAATAATGCAACATCTCAAAATAACAATTGGTATATAATGCTTATAACCGAAAGAGATAAAGCCACGCTAAACGCAGCGGGCGACTATGCTCTTGCCAACGAAAAGCTCTTTATCGGAGGAGCAAGCTCGAAGACAGTTCTAACTTCTCGCAATAACATTAGAGAGGCTTACCTGATTCATAACCAAGCATCAGAGTTCCCAGAAGTTGCTTGGGTGGGAGATGTAATCACCAAACCTGTTGGCTCTTATACTTGGAAGTTTAGAACGCCTGCAGGGGTAACGGCTAGTAATTTTTCTTTAACAGAGCTCAAAGAGATTCGTCAACTAAAAGCACAGACCCTATCTCTTAGGGCTGGTGTTGTGTATTCAGATAATGGTATCACAACGGGGGGAGAACACATTGACATCATTCAATCTAGGGATTACATCAAAAGTAGACTTGAGGAAGAGCTTTTCTTACTCCTAACTCGAAACGATAAAGTTTCTTTTGATGACCTAGGCATTGCAAAGGTAGAGTCTGTGATTCGCTCAGTGCTTAATGAAGCGGGAGACATAGGCATTATTGCAACAGCTTCTTCAGATGAAGACAGAAAAGCATCGGATGAAGGCAAGTATATCTACACGGTGAGTATCCCTACAAGAGCCGAAGTATCAGCTAATAAAAGAGCAGAGAGAGCATTGCCTAATGTTAGGTTTTCTCTAACCATTGCAGGTGCCATTCATTCGGTAGATATTTCAGGAGTAATTTCTGCGTAGGCCGTTTGGATTGCAGGAGGTGAAAAATGGAAGATCTAAAAGTATATAGCCCAAAAGAAGCTAGGGTCATCATCAACGGTATTGATATTACTGGCTGGGCAGATGGTGAAAAAATAAAGGTAGAACCAGTCACTAAAGAGGTTTATAAATCGCATACGGGTACAGATGGAGATGTGACCTACACAGAAAACCACGACGAACGACATACCTTGACTATGATGGTTAAGCAAAGTTCTCCTTCTAATGTTTTGTTAGAAGGCTTTTTAAAAGAAAAAGCCTCCTTTACGGCTTCGATATCAAACGCTAGAAATGGCAAGTTTATTGGAGGCGGTCTTCGTTGTCGTATCATGGAGCGACCTTCCTATATGTTTGGAATGGAAGAAAAGGCTCGTGAATGGAAAATAACCATCCCTAATTTTAGTGGGGCTACTTTACCAGAGAATTAAGTTTAAATCAAATGGAGGTATAAAAAATGAATCCAAAAATAACTGATTACCAAGATAATGGTAAGATTGTAAGAGTAGAGTTCCCAGATGGTGGCAAGTTTAAACTGCAACACCCTGGGAACAGAGCTAAACTAGAGTTAGAGAGTAGGTATTTTAATCCTACCCAAGGGATTGATAGAGCGGTATTTTTGGACTACTGCTTTGAAAACTGTGTGATTGCAGAGAAAGGCGAACCACCTACAGTAGACAATGTAACACCTAAGATATTGGAGGTATGGCAACGTTTGTTGCGCAGGTTTTTGGATGGGGACATCGAGCCACCAGTTTCCAAAAATAGAGAAAGAGCCAACCAAGAAAGAGATAAAAAAGGAACTCTACAAACAAGTTAATCAAGAGGCATCTTATTTTAAAGCTATACTTGAGGGGGTCGTTCACCTAAGCAAAAAAGACTGGGATGAGGCTTCTCCTTGGTTTGTAGAAAAGTTAAACTGTGTATTAAAAATGAAAGCAGAACAAGAAAAAGGAGAGGTTAGAAAGCTTAAAGAGTCTTATGGCGGTATTAGGTAAACTTTCTTATGAAATCGATCTTTCTGGGGATGCTTCTTCAGAGCTTAAAAACTGGAATGATAAACTAAGAGAAATGACTGGCACAACAAAAGAAAGTGCAAGGAATGTAAATAATCTTGAAAAAGAATTTTCAGAAATGTCTAAAAAAACAGGCTTAGCTTCTAAAGAAGTAACCAACTTGACTTCAAAACAAGGCAAGTTAAGAGGTTTGTCGAAAAGTCTTGGTGGCTTTTCTAATATCTTAAAAGGAGCTGGGCTTGTGGCTGTTGGTTCTCAGATTGGTAGTTTTTTTACATCGGCGGCTCAGTCAGCCAATAAGTTTGAGACAACAAAGGTTTCTTTTGAAACAATGCTTGGTTCTGCCGAAAAAGCAAAGTCAGTACTTGATGATTTAGACAAGTTTTCTTTAAAAACACCCTTTACGCCAGAGCAGGTTCAAAGTTCGGCGAAGAGTTTAATTGGTTTGGGCTTAGAATCGGACAAAATAGAGGAGAGCTTAAAGAGCATCGGAGACATCTCTTCAGGAACAGGCAAAGATTTTAACGAGCTGTCTTCAATTTATGGTAAGGCCATGTCATCAGGGGTTGTTCAGGGAGAAGCGCTGAATCAACTCTCTGAGGCCGGTGTTCCTATTATCAAAGAGTTTGCCAAACAGTTTGGAGTGTCTGAGCAAGAAATTCGTAAAATGGCTTCTAACGGCCAAATCCAGTTTAAGCATCTAGACAAAGCCTTTAAGTCAATGAGTTCAGAGGGCGGTCAATTTGCCAATATGATGAAAAAACAATCTGAAACTGGAGTTGGTCTTTTATCCACGGCCACTGGTTTTATTCAAGAGATGCAAAAACAGTTTGGCTCTGCCATTATGGACATGGTTAAACCAGTTTTAAAATCACTCATGCCAGCCTTAAAGTCTATTGTAGAGTTTATGAAGTCAGAGAGAGGTATGGCTATTATGAAGATAATGTTACCTGCCATCGCTTTTCTAGTTGGCACAGTCATGGTTGCGGCTGTATATCAATTGGCCGTTTCCTTTGGTATTCTCAATATTGCTATGTTACCGATCACACTTAAGCTGTTGGTCATTATGGCTCTAGGAACTCTGCTATACGCTTTCATTGATGATTTTCTAACATTCCTTGATGGGGGTGACTCTGCACTCTCTGGGTTTTTTGAGCTTTTCACACCAATTGTCGACGCAATCAAAGATGTATGGAATTTCTTTTTTGGGAATGATGCTGAAACCACAGTAACGGTCAAAAAACAAGAAGAAGAATCAAAACTACAAAAAAGGGCATTGGGTGGCCCTGTTGAGCAAGGTGGTAGTTATTTAGTTGGTGAAGAAGGCCCAGAGCTTTTTATTCCAGAGTCTAGGGGAGAGATTAGCCCCAATTCAAAAACCAGCCAAACGATAAATAATGCCAACAGAAACAGCTCGGTATCGATTCAGCCTATTATAAATATCTATGGCAATCAGGGTGGAGGTACAAATAATATAAGAGAGCAAGTCATAGATGCCTTTGTAAGAATATTACCAGAGGTACGTATGGCAGTTGGTTTGAAAGAGGCTTAAAGAAAATAAAAAATGGCAACGCTTCAAGAATTAAAAACAACCGCTCAAAGAGCTGGAATCATTAAAACCACTGCATCTCTAAAAAGTACCATTAGCGATGAGGTGTTAAATCTAAAAACAATTCTAACAGAAGACATATCTACTTCAAGCTCTCTAGCTACCCATGCGGTTGAAGGTGGAGAGAGTATATCCGATCATATTTCTTATGAACCAGAACAAATATCTATACAAACTATCTTTTCAGACACTCCTCTAATAGGTGCCTTGGTTGGTGCTGGGGGTGGGGTTGCTGGAGTAATTAGTGGTGCACAAAAACAAAGCCTTTTAGCTGGGGCTGTAGCAGGGGCATCCTTAGCAGCAACCAACCTACCAAGCGAAGAAGACAGTGTAAAATTTAAAGTAAGCTTGCTTCAAAAATTTCACGAAGAAGGTCATCTACTAAACTATTCGGGTCCTGTATTTTCTAATATCTTTTCTAAAGCATGGGATACTTTTTTAACAGATATGGTAATTACTTCACTTAATATTTCTCGCTCGGTAGATACAGGCTCTGGGGCTTCTATATCTATCACACTACAAAAAATAAGAATCGCACAAGCAAAGTTTGTAGATGTTAATGTACCAAAAATACGAAAAAAACCAAAACGAAAAAATGCACAAAAGAAAAAAGAGCAAGTCTCTGAAAATAAGAATCGCTCTTTACTTCAAAGGATTTTTAATTTTAATTAATGGCGGAACTAACTAAAATAGAGCTTATTCATGATGACCTACCATTAGAACTCGTTTTAGAGTTAGGTGCAGAGAGCCAAGAATATCTGTTTTCTTTTTCTTACAATGAATCTGCAAAATTTTATACTCTTGTGATTAGAGATATATTAACTAACAATATTTTATACTCAACCGTTTTACGTTACCTAAGAGATATGTTAAACTTCTTTTATCAGGTAAAAGACAAACTAATTCCAGTTAATTTAGATGAGCTAGACTCAATAGAAGAAATCCGACTAAATGAAAACAACCTAAATCAAACGGGGGTTTATATCTTATGAGAGATTTACCTTTATTTTATCGAACTTGTAGAGTGAACCTAAACGGTAGGGTTCTAACCTATCCAAAGCTTACTATTGAATTTGAAACCCGCTTTGCAACTCGTGGGGTTCAAACTGGGACTCTTAAAATATATAATCCTTCAGAAGAAACGATTGCAGCTTGTGAAAAGCAAAGAGGTAAATCCAATCCTTTTGTTTTTATTGAAGCGGGCTACAGAGAAGATTCAGGCACTTGTTTTATTGGAGAGATGCAAAATTTTGAGCATAAAAAAGATAAAGAAGAAACCATCGAAATTAAAATATCAGATACCACTCGGCTCTGGACGACGGCTCGTATCAACCAGTCTTTTACAGGGCCCATCAATGCCAGTCAGGTAATTCAATCTGTTTTAAGCTCTCTTGATCTAAAAGCATCTATTCATTTAAAAATAGATAAAGAGTATGAAAACGGCATTTCTTTTTCTAATACATCTCTTCAAAAAGCAATGGGAATGTTATCTCGTGATACTGAGTCTGACTTTTTCTTTCGCTCAGGTCGGGCAACCTTCCTACCACAATATCAAGGAGTAGGTCGAGCGATTGTTTTAGATAAAAATACGGGTCTGATCAAAGCCAACAAAACGGGTAAACATTCTTACAAAATACGTTCTTTATTTTTGTATTATATAGACGCAGGAAGCTGGGTGTCTTTGTATAATGATATTCTTTTAAGAGTCCACTCTGGTAAAAAAGTATTCTCTTCTTTTTCAGACAGCTATATCGAGTTTGATGCGGTGAGGGTATAAAAGAGAAAATGACACAGGAATTAGCACAGCTTTTAGATGATTATTTTGAAGATAGAATTTCTCAAATAATGATTGGTTGTATCGGACAAATTGAAAGTTTTGACTCTTCTAAAATGACTGGTACAGTATCTCCTTTACTTAGAGACAATACTCAGAAAAACTTCTCCCCTGTACCTAATGTAAAAGCACTATATCTCTATGTAAATGGTTTTTATATAAAACCAGACTATAAAAAAGAAGACCTTGTTTGGCTTAGTTTTTCTACCTTTGACATTGACCGCTCTTTAAGAGGAGAACGTTCTGATGTTACGGGTAAGATATTTTCTATCGAAAACTGTGTGATTGTTTCCAGTCTAAACCAAACCAACCAAGCTTTGCCCGATTCATTCCAAGAAGATGGGCTTTTAATGGGCAAAGGCAAGAACTACCTCCAAGTAAAAGAAGACTCCTTTGTATTTCGATTCGGTGATCAAAAAACGATTATAGACTCTAGTGGAATACAAACCGAAGGCGAGGTTACAGCCATGAGCAAAACAACTCCTGTTAAATTATCAATTCACAAACAAGCTGGTCCTGCTGGTCCACCAGTACCGGAGGCTCCAGTTTAATATGGTACTTATAAAAGCCACATTAGAAGAACAACTCAAAACAGCTTTCCAGAATGAAGACTGGGATAAGGCAGCGGGTGCTATTGCATCAAGTATTGACTCTTATATAAAATCAGCTACAGTTACTATCCCTGCTGGTATTCCCGTATCTACAACAGGAAGTCCAGCAGCACAAACAGGAGCTAGTACCGCACCAGCTATAGGGAGTATTTCATGAAAGCCTTTGCATTAAAAGATAAAGACATAGTTTTAGAAAATAATCGTATAAAACTCATAGAAGGTGAGGACGCATTACGACAAAGAATTTTAAATAAAGTTTCGATGTTTAAAGGAGAATGGTTTCTACTACCTGATGAAGGTATTGATTGGTTGGGTATTTTGGGGAGAAAGTTTGTAAACGATAGAGAAATGCAAATTGAGCTTGAGTCTGTTTTAAGTTCTGATGCAGAAGTAAACACCATCAATTACATAGATATTGCTTTTGATAACGAAGCCCGTGAAGTTATTATATCTTTTTCATTAAACACAATCTATGGAGAGGTGAATCTAGCCGTATGAGTTTTGGCGTTACCCCACAAGGGTTCATTCGTAAAGATTTCTCTATTGTTTTGGGGGAGATGCAAAGAGAAGCCAGAGAACGCTTTGGCGAGTCTATCGATATATCTATATATTCCCCACTCGGTATTCTTTTGGAACTACAGTCTTTTGAGCTATCTAAACAATGGGAAGAGTTAGAAAAACTATACTATAACTCCTTCTTAGATACCGCCGAGGGCATACAGCTTGATAGAATTGTAGCCCTCGGTTCTTTAGCTCGCCAAGAGCCTTTGGCTTCTGAAGTAGAAATAGAGTTTCAAGGAGATGCTGAAACCATCGTCACTCAAGGGACACAAGTGTCGAATGAATCAGATAGTATTTATTTTGAAACTACTGAAGAAGTTAATATAACTCAAGTTGGTTCTATCCAGGTTCGTTCTGTTTGTACGCAATTTGGCACTATTGGCAATGTATTAGAGAACACCTTAACAAAGCTTGTAAACCCTATCTCTGGAGTAGACTCTATAAATAATCCTCTACCTGCCTTAGGAGGACGAAACAGAGAAACAGATAACGAATTAATATCGAGGCACAAAAATACAGGTTATTCTTCTGGTAACTCTTTATCCGGCATTCGATCTGAGGTAGGTTTAGTGGAAGGAGTGAGGAGCGTAGTCGTCTATGCCAACGAAACAAATGTGACCAACCAAGACTTAATCCCACCTCGCTCCATTCATGCAATTGTCGATGGAGGAGATAATCTTGATATTGCAAATGCTATCTACCAAACTAAAACTAGCACCGTAGAAACTTATGGAGATATATCTGTAACCATTAAAGACATCGCTGGTGAAGACCAGATTATTTCTTTCTCAAGACCTAGCTTTGTTGCTGTAGAGATTAAATACCTACTTTCCATCAATGAACGATACGAAGCGTCCATTCAAAACATATTAAGAGACCAAGCTTTAGAATATATTGAAGGTGTTGTGCCTGGAGAACCACTCCAAAAATGGAAGCTCATCGCAGCCCAAGATACTTTAAGAGGTTTAGATAATGTAGTTGTAGAAATTACTCGGCTGGATACCAACCAAAAAATAACAGAAAACAAACTACAAGTCAGACGCTCTGAAAAAGTAACCACAACTTTAAATAATATATTAGTGGAGGTTGTATGAGTATATCTTTGATTCCAGAGTCTCTCTACGTAAAAAATGAAGATTCTAATATAGCTAAAGTATACTCCTTGTTTGATGAACAAATGAAAGAAGTAAATCAAGCAACTCAAAGCTTATTTTTGCTCTTTGATATACAAAATCAAGAAGGCACACAGCTCGATAAAATTGGAGAAAACTTAAACACCACCAGACAAAACCTACCAGACGAGAGATACCGTTCTTTACTCCTCTTAGCTTTTTATATCAACAGTGGCAGAAATACCAAAGACGATATTATCTCTATCTTACAGTATATCTTTGATGAAAAGTTTATTGAGTTAAGAGAGTTACATCCTGCCTCTAAGGATGAACCTTGGTTTAACAACGAATACAAAAGATACTTAGATGGCTCTATTTATTTGGATGGAGAACTCTTCCTATCTGAAGATATATTGGAGCCTCTTTACTTTGAGGTGATTGTAAAAGACCTTACTCCTGCTGAGGTAAGTCTAATTAACTTTATTATAAACCGCATCAAACCAGCAGGGGTAAAATACAGACTCAAGGAGGTAGCCTAATGCGAATACCAACATTTAGTAAAAGCAAAACAAGAGAATGGAAGTCTGGAAATACTCCCGATACAGGCACATTGGCTCGTGGGAGCTACTTTGAAGATGAGTTTAACCAAGTCTATGATAATGCAAAGTATTTATTCGATAAGCTTCAAAACAACTTCAAAGACCTAGTAGGTCAAGCTGGTATCATAGGCGGAGGGGAGGTAACCTACGACTCTGACGAGTCGATAATATCTGTAACTGCCCTAACTGGTTACGACAGCGAGGGTAATCGTATAGAGTCACAGGGCGAGTCAAGAGAGCTCTCTAATGGAAGCTACAAACTAGCCATCAGGCATAAACTAGAAGAAAAGCAAGAATCGGGAGTTACCTATATAGCTGACTCTTACGAACTAGTAGAGAGAACAGGCGAACTCGAAGATGGGGATGTCTATTTAGCAGATGTAGATGCTACCGACACCCAAAACATAGCCATTAAAGATAAGCGATACATCATAAAAAGCTATGTAAAAGACTCTCCTGATATTGAAGATAAACATAGTGAATTTCAACGAAACATTCCACCCTCACGAATCCCCATGCCATTTTTACCGGGTTATTTTAATACAGGAAACTATTCTATACCTGCGAATGTTACTTTTACTTTAGACTGGCCAGGTACTAATACAGTAGCTAGTATCAACACCTATCTGAAGACACAAGGCTACGAAAACTGGAGAGTTTGTGATGGTACAGCGCCCAATGACCCAGACAGCCCTTATTTTAACACGCCGAACAAATATCTTCCTGATTTGACCGATAGACGGTTCATTATGGGTTTGAGCGAGAGTGGTGAAATTGGTGGGCAAAATATTTCTAAAATAAATAAGCATTTTCATCATTTTGTTCTGTCGACTGAGGAGGGAGGGACTCATAGTCACCATTATAGTGATGTTTATAGAACCGGAGCAACTGGTGCTGATGACCATGATGATCACCCCGGTGGCTATGGTGTGAAAGCGCTAAAAACCACTCTCAACAAAACTACAGAAAATAGTGGTTATCATGTCCATCGTGTGACAGGAACTATTGGTTCAGGCGGACAAAGCGGTGATCGAGATTACACAATGGAAAATCGACCTAAATATCTTGCATGTTTTTATATTATGAGAATTAAATAAAAAGCCTATAGGAGGAACAGATTATGTCATACACGAAAACACTTACAGGAGGCAAAAAAGAGATATATCGAATTAGATCGATACAAATCTCTTTAGCGGATAAACAAGTTCAAGGGGAGATCGACCATATTGACTATGATGATTCACAAAATCCTAGAGTAACCAGAATGACATTCAACATTCGAAACGATAATAATCAAATTATTGACCCTAGCTGGAGTGCACAAAGCACACCACCCAAACCAGAGAGCTTCGTCTATAGTAATCCCGACACATGGGATGACTTGACTGTTGATCAAGTCCCCTTTGTATCTGACCCGACTAAACAATATTTTGATAAGCTCATTGCAAAATCAGGAAGTACGGGAGCCACCATCTACGCAAAAATCAAAAATACGCTTTATGAGATACTAAAAGAAATGGGGAAAATCCCCGATGGTTCTGGCTGGACTGTGTCATGACTTATTCTGTAAAATACAAAAAGGCAGGATCCTTATTTTGGAAAAAACTAAGAAAAGTCAAAGGTGATGGTATCATACCTGATGTCCGTTATCGCTATTTTACCTTGAGCGATGAAACAGTAATCGAGATTCCGATGAAAGATCATATTTTCGTTTTTGATTATTATCGATTTTTAAATATTAAACAGTCTATGGAACTAGAAGCAGGTCAAAATATACCAATCAAAAGTAGTTGAAGATAACATGCAGGTCGCCCAAATGTCTATACCAGTCGCATCTTACGCAGAATTTTTATCGCAAAACCTCTGATCAATTCATTTGGACTATAAAATCAACACCATTTAGCCCAACTTGGATGACCTAATCAAGACTTAACTGCACATAGCACTTTCTAGTAAAGTTCATCTAATTGAATTTCATTGAAAGACAGGTTTTTGTATATATTTTTTTTCAACTTTTAGTGAATCTTCACCTGCTGCTTTAACCCAAGCAAGAACTGTATCCTTGCTGATACCAAAGACTCTTCCGGTAGCTCTAATGCCACAGCCCTCAACTGTGTTTTGTAATACCCGAGTAATGGTTTCTTTGCTTTTCTTGCGACGAAAAAAAATAGTGCCTTTATTCTCTGAAAAGCATCTACCACAAGCGGTGCACTTTAAATAGGCTATTTGTTTGTACTTACCAGACATATAAGCAAAGCGCACATTTCCTTCATTTACCTTATGATACTTATGGCAGTCTGTATTTTGACAGCTAAAACCACTTGTATCAAAGGTATATTTTCTTTTGTTCATAATGAGACATAACCTTAATTTAAGAGAGATAAGTCAATTCCTTTTTTAATTGGAAACTTTGATTAAATATGACACGACCCAAAGTCAAGGTCGTGTCATATTTAATCAAAGTTTCTATTTGCGATGAATAATTCTTGTATAGACCACTTATGATTCGTCATTTCTGTAGCCATTGCTGGGGTGATTTGAATTGGTTTTCCTCCCTCATACTCAGCTAGACTTGAATGTGGAAGGCAGAAATTGTAATAATTAGCAACAAAAGAATTATGCCCCTGCATATATTTGAATTTTTTTGAAAAACCCTGACTTTTACGCTCTATTCTATGATTGTGTTGGCGAAGAGTCAAATTATTCCTTTCTACAGCAAAGGTGTTCATCTGATGACTTACTGAAGAGTTTGCAATATATTCATCTAGTAGCTTTTGATCACCAAAGATTAGAGATTTGTCAACTTCCTTACATCTCCCTTTTTCTATTCTCTTAATTATTTGCCCATAACATAGAGATTTGGGTGATTGAAGCTTTCTAGTCATTGAGTCAAATTTACCATAAACTGAAAGAATGGCATCACTATATCCCTCATATCCATCAGAGGTAATCAAGAATTTATCTTCCCTCTTTGGCTTACTTCTTGTTTTTACCTTGGTCAGTAACTTTCTAGCATTCACTGAGGTCCTCTTGCCTGTTATATGCGCTAAAATGAGCTTTTCTACAGGCAATACTGCAGTAAAAGTCCAGATATCCCCTATTTCATCACTTAATCGCTCAGTCTCTGATAGATTGTATTGTTTTTTAAAGACAAAACCCCAATGCTCGTCTAATTGAATTTCATTGAAAGACAGGTTTTTGTATATATTTTTTTTCAACTTTTAGTGAATCTTCACCTGCTGCTTTAACCCAAGCAAGAACTGTATCCTTGCTGATACCAAAGACTCTTCCGGTAGCTCTAATGCCACAGCCCTCAACTGTGTTTTGTAATACCCGAGTAATGGTTTCTTTGCTTTTCTTGCGACGAAAAAAAATAGTGCCTTTATTCTCTGAAAAGCATCTACCACAAGCGGTGCACTTTAAATAGGCTATTTGTTTGTACTTACCAGACATATAAGCAAAGCGCACATTTCCTTCATTTACCTTATGATACTTATGGCAGTCTGTATTTTGACAGCTAAAACCACTTGTATCAAAGGTATATTTTCTTTTGTTCATAATGAGACATAACCTTAATTTAAGAGAGATAAGTCAATTCCTTTTTTAATTGGAAACTTTGATTAAATATGACACGACCCAAAGTCAATCCCTAATAAATCTTGACAAATACTAGATACCAAATAGAGTGGTCGATGGGTTGAGTAGTGAGAGATCGTATTTCTAGTGATACGTTGTTGGTGCTTTGTTATCAGCACTTCAAAAGCTGGCATAAGTCAAAATTGTTGACTCTGTGTCTACTTCTTTCATCGTCTTATCATTGTTCTCAGCCGATCGACCCTGATTTACAACCAGGTTCGCTTTCACGAGATGCGGTGGTTACTAAAGTTGAGTTGAGGAGATTACTTCAAGTAAATGATTCTCCTTACCCTTTGCCTATTGATGTTGAAGCCTCACCTGATGCTGACAAGACTATTTTACTCGAAGTTCCCAAGCACGCCGACGATGCAAATATAAGCACATCCATTGTTGCTTTAAGACCCATACTTACGGGTAGTTATTCCTATGCTTCTGCAAAAATTAATGGAGAAGATAAGTTTTTTGGCAAAGATACCATTGATTTTTCTGCAGCCAACCCCATTGAGTTAGAGGTTTTTTCAGAAGCAGAAACAAAAGAAATCTACACGATCTCCGTTGAAAAAAAGGAGTTCCCTCAAGCGGCACCGGAAGCATTTAATATTAAGATTAAGACGCAGGTAGGTGATGAACCCACTAATGTTTTGCCCGGTCAAAAACTCAGGGTGTATCAGACTTTTGAGGGAAGTTATGAATATGCCGATGTAAATTTTGATGAAGAAGCAACGAGCACTTTTGAGTGGCTGAGAGGAGACTCACCTGACGGAATTTTCAAAAAAATAGAGGGAATGGAGTCAAACATTTACTCAACCAGAGAGCTAGACGGAGGGAAATACTTAAAATTTCAAGTCAATCCAGTGGCACAGAGTGGGGAGGGTGATACGCTAAGAGGCAAAACCTATTCTTCTCCAGTCATTGGCCCAATAGAGCAACTGACCGGTGTAGCATTGGCACAGTCTAAAATTAGAATTGCTGAAATTGGTAACAAATATGATGATGAAACAAACAATGATTATATTGTTCTGCATAATTCCTCTAGCAGTTCTGTAAGTTTGAACGGCCTGTATATTGGTGTTGATGCTAGTTGCTCAATAACTAGTGGCTTTTCAAATTATAAAGCATTACCATCCGATGCTAACGTAGCTGCCAATGCATACTATTTAATTTCACGTATTGGAAATACTATTGGAGCTGACTCTACTGTTCTGGGTTCAATTGGAGAAGAGGCTTGTGTTGTCTTGGCCAACTCTTCGCAACAACCCACTTCTTCCACACATACTAGTGTAATTGATTTTGTAGCATTTGGTATGACAACGGTCAAAGGGGAAGGAGATGTGAATGCACAAGTTCTTTCCGAAAGCCATGCTTTACGTAGAATAGGAAGTTGTTCGGGTAATGATCAAGATACAGATAATAATGGTGATGATTTTGAATTATTTGACCCATTGGGTTACACTAAACAAGTGAGGAGTTCTAGCATTGGGAGTTGTGCAACCATGTTGCCGCCCAACCCACTAAGAATCACTGAAATTGGTAACAAATATGATAGTGAAACAAACAATGATTATATTGTTCTGCATAATTCCTCTAGCAGTTCTGTAAGTTTGAACGGCCTGTATATTGGTGTTGATGCTAGTTGCTCAATAACTAGTGGCTTTTCAAATTATAAAGCATTACCATCCGATGCTAACGTAGCTGCTAATGCATACTATTTAATTTCACGTACTGGAAATACTATTGGAGCTGACTCTACTGTTCTAGGTTCAATTGGAGAAGACGCTTGTGTTGTCTTGGCCAACTCTTCGCAACAACCCACTTCTTCCACACATGCTAGTGTAATTGATTTTGTAGCATTTGGTATGACAACGGTCAAAGGGGAAGGAGATGTGAATGCACAAGTTCTTTCCGAAAGCCATGCTTTACGTAGAATAGGAAGTTGTTCGGGTAACGATCAAGATACAGATAATAATGGTGATGATTTTGAATTATTTGACCCATTGGGTTACACTAAACAAGTGAGGAGTTCTAGCATTGGGAGCTGTGCGACCATACTGCCGCCCAACCCACTAAGAATCGCTGAAATTGGTAACAAATATGATAATGTAACGAACAATGATTATATTGTTCTGCATAATTCTTCTAGCAGTTCTGTGAGTTTGAACGGTCTGTACATTGGCTTTGATCTTGGTTGCACAATAACTAGTGGCTTTTCTACTTCAAATTATAAAGCATTACCATCCAATGCTAACATAGCTGCTAATGCATACTATTTAATTTCACGTACTGGAAATACTATTGGAGCTGACTCTACTGTTCTGGGTTCAATCACAGGAAACTATTGTGTTGTCTTGGCCAACTCTTCGCAACAACCCACTTCTTCCACACATGCTAGTGTAATTGATTTTGTAGCATTTGGTGCAACAACGGTCAAGGAAGAGGGTGGGGACAATGCCCCTGTGTTAGATGACGGGTCTATTTTGCGCAGAAAGATGTGTGAGCAAAACGATCAAGACAATGACACCAATAATAATTCCAATGATTTTGAACAGATTAGTGCAGTTCCCGACAATTATATGATTCGAAGTTCAATGAACAATAGTTGTACTTCGGTTACTATGATGGGTGGAAACAACCCTGGAGGGGGAAGTACGACTCTTGTGATTGCAGAAGTGGGTAATAGAATTAATGATGTGAATGAGAATGATTATATTTTGCTATACAATAAGACAAATAGCCCAATTGACCTATCCAGTTACTATATTGGTAGAGATGCTAGTTGTAATATCAGTAATGGTTGGACGGAGTATCAGGAGTTATCAGGTACTATTTCTGCTCATGGTTATTTTTTAATTAGCAGAGCTTCAAATAAGGTTAATGCTGATTTTACTTGGTCAGGGGGAGGTTCTTTGAATACTAATTACTGTGTTACTTTATCGAATAGTGCTACACCACCAAATTCCCCGGTTGATTCTGGTGTTATCGATTTTGTTTCTTTCAAAACAGGTACAGGAGAAGGAAATACGCAAGCAGGTGTTTTATCTGACAAAAGATATTTGTTTAGAAACGGTACCTGTCTTCAAACTGATACGAATAATAATGCGAATGACTTTACACGAAGTGCAGCAATCAACTCTGGTTATAGCCCTCGGAATGGGCTCACTGCATCTTGCATCCCTATGTAAACAAGGCCAGGGGGGCATTGGTATAAATAGGGTAAAATTAGACTTCACGCCTTTTTTGTTTAACGGTTATCTGGTTTATCGCAAGAAAATAAAAGATTAGGTCTCTCATAGGGAGAATCAGTAAATTTATAATAAACGTTCTTGTAAGGTAGTCCTCAGTTAAGTCAAATATAACCAACCCCTTGGCGGGCTTCTCCACAAAATAGACCCTAGTTTTCCCAGCCCTAAGATTAGCCTCACCATAGGGTGGTGGTTTTAAAGCATTGTACGCTCTTGATGCCGCTGAGGTATTAGTAAAAAATGGTCTTTTATCTTACTTTTAGCTTTATTTCCTCCAATCTCCTCTGTTTTCAACCGAACATTTTTTTTTAATTTTAGCATTTTGCTTCAATTAATTTGTGACCGCTAGTCATTTGAATTTGATATTGACCTCGAAAACAATCAATATTTTTGGTTGAGTAGATTACAGTATGATTCAAAAAAACATGAATTTTTTATTTGCCTTAAAAGTAGAAATTTAAAATGAACGAGAAATATAAGATTCTTCTTGTAGAGGATACAGAATCCACTTTGACTGCTTTTTCCGACCACCTCAGTAGCGATTTTGATGTTTCGTGTTCACAAAGTTTTTTATCTGCGAAAAAGACCATTGAAGAAAAAAAGAAAAATGGTCTTTTTTTTGATTTAGTCATTTCGCGGATGCATCTGCCCGATGGTAGTGCTTTTTCTCTTGCTGACTATTGTAAGGAGCATTCATCAGAGACAACAATCATTTTGATTACTTCTTATGATGTTAATGACTACATTGAGTCAATTTACGACGCAGGCATCAGTCATATTATTTCTAAACAATCAATCTTGAGTCTAAAATATATTCATACCATGTCAAAAAAGATACTTACCTCCGATATATTTGGCATACAAAAATATTTTTCTGATATCAAAATATATTATCCCACAGAAAGCCCTACCAATCGATATCCAAAGAATAAAGAAGTTTTTAGTGTTGTGGTCCGTTCTCCCGAAGAAAGAGTTTATTGGATCGATAAAATTGCGGATATCTTTGATGAGACCATGAATATTTCTAAATCATATAGTAAGTTAATTTTAGAAGAAATTACAATCAATGCATTAATAAAAGCACCTCGTCATGATGATCAGACGTATAAATTTCAGGAAAAGGTTGATGGCATCGATCGGCTTATACCCAAAGAAGATATAGAACTAGATGAAGAAGATTATTTTATTGTACAATACGGATTCCATGAAGATTTTATGATACTTCTCTGTCAAGACAATTATGGTACGCTAAGAAAAAAAGAAGTGCTTTATCGCCTCAAGCGACACATCACTGTACATCCTCAAACGGGGTTACCTAGGGGGTTGTATGATTCTCATGGACGTGGCTTTTTCTTGCTAAGAGAAAAACTAACCCACCTTGTTATTAATATTAAACGTAATCATAAGACAGAAGTTATTTGTCTTTATAGTAAAAAATATGATACTGTTTATAAAAATATATCGATATACGAGATAAGTTGAAGAAAACTCATATTCGTTCTACAGGGAAGAACCCAATATTACTAAAATTGAAGGAAGTTTCCTTCTCTTATAAGCAAAGCAATATTCTGGAAAATGTGAATTTAACAATTGATCAAAAATCGTTCATTGTTCTTGCTGGGGAATCAGGAACAGGAAAAAGTACTTTACTCTACATTTTAGCGGGTTTGTTAAAGCCTGATTCTGGTGAATATCTCTTTAGCAATAGGCCCGTACATGAAATGGGCAAGTTTGCAACGGCTCAGTTTCGTAGAGAAAATATTGGTATATTATTTCAAGATTTCAGGTTGTTGCCGTTTTTAACCGCAGAACAGAATATTCGATTTCCTCTCTATTTTTTGTCCGAAAAGATGGACTCAAACAAAGTAAACCGTCTTTTAGACGAACTAAAAATTGATCACCGAAAAAAAGCTTACCCCAAGAACTTATCAGGAGGTGAGGCGCAAAGAACAGCAATTGCACGAAGTATGATTTTGCAACCTCAGTTATTGCTCTTAGATGAACCAACAGGTAACCTTGATGCTAAAACAGAAAAGCTGATTGTTGATTCTCTTATGAAATTTCGCACAAAATATAAACTCACGATATTTTGCGTAACCCATAGTAAATATATCATGAAACAGGCTGATAAGGTCTGGCATTTAGGCAACAAAGTCTTAGTATGAGTTGGTTTTTTTTTATTCTTCACCGAGTTTATCTCATCTTGTTTCTATGGTATAAACATTTTTTTCGTATTGCGGCTTCTTCCATATCTCTTTTGGTAACTCTTACGATCGTCATATTATTTTTGGGTGTGATGCATCCTATAAAAAACCTATTTACTCAAAAATTAGAAGGGAGCCTCCCAGGAGAAATAATTAAGTTGCGCCCCAAAAAATTATTACTAAATGCGAATCTACTATCACTTTTTCAGGAAAAACCAGATACTCACTTTGGTGTTACGAAGAAAGAAATATTACGCTTCAAATCATGGAAGGAAATTCAAAGTATTGATTATACTCAAATGCTTCAAAGACCCATACTTACTTATCTCAAACATCCTCTTTTAACGAGCTTAGGAGGAGGGTTAAAATTTGATATTCTTATGCAAGGTCTGAACGCACGTTTAGTAAAGCCATACCTATTTTGCATGAAGAACTTTAAACCAAAAAAGAAAAAGATTTCAGAAACTGAGACTGTAACGGTCATACCTGTTGTCATACCTGATATTTATGTGAGCATTGCTCAAGTATGGCTAAGTGTCAACCGTTTGCCTACGATCGAAAGGGGTGCTTTGAATGGTCTCAATTTAGATATGCGCGTTGGGAGTAGTCTTTTACAGGGTAGATCACAAACAAAAGGAACCAAAGTATTGGGTCAAATTTGTGGTTTTATTCCTGAAGGTATTGTTACAACAGTGGGAGCCCCTCTTTCATGGGTAACAAAGTACCATAGGTCTCAAAACATGAAACTTGCTTCTGACTCTTATGATCAAATATTCATTCGTGTTAAAAATTCTAAAAATGTAAGCAAAATCAAGAAAAAGTTGAAGAAGTTTGGATTAATCAGTCATACTCAGTCTAAACAGTATAGTAAACTTTTTAAGTGGATCGCTAAAATTGATTATATTTTTTGGTTCACTGCCTCTATTTTAATTCTCCTTAGTGGAATTAGTTTGGTGAACTCCTTTTCTCTTCTTGCCACTGAAAAAAAATATGAGTTTGGTCTCTACTTGGTTTTGGGCTCTTCACCGATTTTCATCTGGGTCATGATGTTTTTTGAGGGTGTTATATGGGGCTGCATCCATTCTTTTTTAAGCCTAAAAATTGCTGACCTGCTGTTTGGTTATTTGAAAAATAACCTTAGTATCGTTAAGCTTTATCCCGAATGGGCAGGTATTGATTTCAGTTTATCAAGCAAAGAGATATTTTTCTTAAGTCTTGGGGCCATTCTTTTTACGGGACTCTCATCAATGATTCCATCTATCCTCATGATGAAAAATAAAACAATCGATATGATTAAAAAGGACTAATCAAGATTAGTTTAATAAAGCTGTAGGGCATAATGCCTTGATATCATTTTCCGTTTTTTCTGCATCAAGATCACCCAATGAGGTAAGTATGTATTCTTTTCCAGACCAGAGGGTCTGCACGTCTTCTAAAACTTGTTCAGGTTGAACAGCTTCAATTTTTCGAATGTGTTCTCGCCAATCGCGCAAGCCACCATGATACAGTAAAGATTTTGCATTATAACCCGCTCGACGAATAGGTAATTCCATTGATAATTCAATCAAACCAGATAAGCCAGCTTTAGCTTCGGAAACTTCTTTCTCCGGAATCATTTTGGTAATTGACGCTTTCAGAACCTCAAGCATGAGTTTGATTGATTCAAGAAAAGATTCTTTTGATGTTCCACAGTAAACTCCCCAAAGACCTTCATCATAGTATTGCGAATGAAAGGAACTCACAGAATAACACAAACCATTCTCTTCTCTAAGCTTACGAAAAAGACGAGAAGACATGGTACCTCCTATCAGGTGTGTGAAAACTTGAAACGCTACGTCATTTTCATCCATTTCAGATATTCCGGGTAGACCAAATAAAAAGTGTACCTGCTCTAATTTTTTATTTTGGTGATGTACCAACCTTTTTTTTTCTTGTTTATCTTGGTTAGTCGATTCAAAGCTTGATTTTTCTTCCGAGATATGGCGATCACCAAAAAATTTTTGGATCATCGACTTCAATTTTCCTTTTTCGGTTTCGGAAGACCACAAACCGCCTGCGAGTGATAAAACAGAGTTTTGTGAGCTATAGCACTTGGTATAGTAAGAATATAACATCTCTCGTGTAGAACTTTCGATTGAATCCAATGTGCCTGGAATTGGTCTACCCAGAGGAGTATCACCAAAAAAGTCTTGGTAAAAAATATCAAATAAATAGTCATCTGGGTTATCTTGCCCCATTTTAATCTCTTCTAAAATTACTTTTTTTTCAATAGTAAACTCAGCATCCGGAATTATTGATTCAAAAAACATATCAGAAAGAACATCCAGAGCAATTATTATAAATTTAGGGCTCAAGGTGATATAATAATTGGTTACTTCTTTTGAAGTTGATGCATTCATATATCCGCCTAATCGGTCAATTTCTAACGATATTTGTTGATAATTGCGATTTTTTGTACCCTTGAATAACATATGCTCAGTGAAATGTGAATACCCCATTTCAGATGATAACTCACACCGCGAACCAATTGGAACCCAAACACCCACGGAAGCCGAGTTACGATAGGGAATATTTTCTAAAACGACTTTAAGTTCATTTCCTAAAGAAAACGTTTCGATTGAATGTGAGCTTTCTGTCACGAGGCATCTTTGATTGACAAGCTTAGGCGACCTTGTCGATCAACATCAAGAACTTTCACCTTTACTTTTTGTCCAACGGAAAGCACATCCTGAATATGATTAACTCTTTCACTAGAAACTTTTGAAATGTGACAAAGACCAGATTTACCGGGAAGTATTTCGACAAAGGCACCAAAATCTTTTAAAGTAACGACAGTACCCTCATAAATCTCATTCACCTTTGCCTCAGCAAATTGAGCATCAATCATACTCTTAGCCTCTTCTGCCGCCTCTTTTTTTCGCGAATATATACTCACAGTGCCGTCATCTTTGACAAGGATTTCAGCTCCTGTTCTCTCCGAAAGTGATCGTATATTGTTGCCTCCTGGGCCAATTAAACCACCAATATTTGACTTATCAATTTTTATCATAATAATTCCGGGAGCTTGCTTTGAAACCTCCGAGCGAGGCTCACGAATTGCCTGATTCATTACTTCTAAAATCTCCAACCGACCTTTTTTAGCTTGCTTGAGTGCATTTTCAATAATTTCATCACTAATTCCTTGTACTTTGGTATCGAGTTGAAAAGTAGTGATTCCCTTTTCGGTGCCAGCGATCTTGAAGTCCATATCGCCAAAATGATCTTCAAGACCCGCGATATCAGATAATATGGCGTACTGGTCACCCTCCATAATCAGACCCATGGCAATACCAGCAACACCCCCCTTTATTGGCACACCCGCATCCATCAAGGCAAGAGAACCAGAGCAAACCGTTGCCATAGAGGAGGAGCCATTTGATTCAAGTATTTCAGAAACGATACGGATTACATACGGGAAATCTTCTAAAGCAGCAATTGATGTCCTGAGAGAATTTTCGGCAAGTTTTCCATGCCCAACCTCCCTTCTGCCTGGACCACCATAACGACGAACTTCACCGACACTAAAAGGTAAAAAATTATAGTGGAGGTAGAAACGATCTTTAGCCTCTCCGTCAACATCATTTACAATTTGAGCATTTGCCTCAGAACCAAGGGTCACCACACCTAAAGATTGGGTTTCTCCTCGAGTGAAGACTGCTGAACCATGAGCACTAGGAAGCACACCAATCTCTACTTCAATTGGTCTAATCTCGTCAAGTTTACGTTTGTCTGCCCGAATATTTTCCTTAAAAATTTGATTGCGCACTATACCAATTTCAATCTTGCCTATGATTTTTTCAGCAATATCAAGATTTTCGGATATTGCATCTTCGCCAAGAGATTCTTTTTCAAATGTATTCTTCAGTGCTTCTAATGTTTCTTCACGAACGAGGTCAATATTTTTCTGACGGGTATGTTTGTCTTCTTGGTTGTTTGCTATCTTCATCTTCTCGTAGGCCAACTCATGTGTTTTTTCTTCTAAATCAGAATAGTCTTTTTCTTTTGGTGCTTGAAGAAAAGGGAGAGTAACAGTTTTTCTGAGCGGCTTTTGTGATTCACAAAGTCGTTTAATTTCTTTGTGACCAAAACGGACAGCATCGTGCATAACCTCTTCAGCAATTTCTGAGGCAGAGCCCTCAATCATAGTTACAGCTTTTTCGGTTCCAGCTAATATGACGTTTAAATCAGATTGTTTAATCTCCGTCTTAGAAGGAAAGAGTATTAACTTATCTTCAATACGTCCGACACGAACTCCAGCTACTGGACCATCAAAAGGTATATTTGAAGCCATGAGCGATGCAGAAGCAACTGTGATTGCATGAACGTCAGCCAAATGCTCTTGGTCAGCACTCAAAAGAGTAATAAATATTTGTAACTCGTTCAAAAATGTCTTGGAGAAGAGAGGTCGAATAGGACGATCGACAAGCCTACAGATCAAAACTTCTTTATTAGACGGCCTACCTTCTCTTTTGTTGAAACCACCGACAAATTCGCCTGCGGCATAATACTTCTCTCGATAGTCAACAGTTAGAGGGAAAAAATCGACCCCTCCTTTGGCTTCTTTTTTTGACGTTGCATTTGACATGAGTACGATATTCTTCCACCTGAGAATAACTGAGCCGTTTGCCTGCTTTGCCCATTTGCCCGTCTCAAAACTATATTCACTATCTAATAACTGAGTTTTTTCTGTATGCATCTTTTTTCTTTTTACTCTTTTCTTTTTTTATTTTGCAAGCTTTTTATTTTCGCAAGCTAAGACTACTAATTAAATTCGCGTAAGCATCTCTATCCGTACGCTTCAAGTAGCTCAATAAACGCCTTCTTTTCCCAACCATTTTCAAAAGACCTAACCGCGAGTGGTGATCTTTTTTATGAGATTGAAAATGATTTTTCAAACCATCAATTCGATCAGTTAGGAGAGAAATTTGAACTTCAGGAGAACCCGTATCTTTGTCATGCCTACTATATTTATCAATAATTTCTTTCTTAGCCAACATTCTTAATGCAAATACTCTCTCTAAAACAATATCTTGCTGACAATCCTTTTTTTAGCGGTAAATCTTTATTTTTGGTAACCTAAGGAGCTTGTGCGGGAACTAGGATTTTTCTTGCTTTTCTGTGTTCTTCTTTGATTATGTCTTATTATGAAACGATTTATGAAAAGTGATAGAGATCAAGTTATGCTTTTTTCGCATACTATAGCAGATAATTTAGAAGAAAATCACGAGGTTTATGCCTTTGCTGCCTTGTTAGATAAAATTCCTATGAAACCATTTCTTTCTAAGTACTCAAAAGAAGGGGGTCGGGCTTACCATCCGGTTATAATGCTGGGATGCCTTTTTTATGGCTTTCATCGTGGATGGAGAAGCAGCAGAGAATTACAAAAAGCCTGTGAAGAGAACGACGCCATGCGTTATTTAGTTGGTGGTCATAAAGTAAAGTTTCGGTCTATTGCTGAATTCCGTGTTAATTTTGGTAAAGAAATTGGCGAAGTTTTTAATTACTCTGTATCTTTGCTATCCCACAAAAAGAAAAATATTGGTACTGATGTTTAAGGTAGATGGAACTAAAATCAAAGCCAGTGCTGCTGACGATCAAACATACAAAAAGTCAGATTTAGAGGAACGTAAAAGAGCTATACAGCAAGAGATCTTAGAGTATCTACGCTCAGGTAGAGAATTAGATATTGAGGAAGATAAACTATATGGTAAAGACAACAGTGGCTATGAGCTTAATCCTGAAGAGGTAGATACGATCATTGAGGAGTTTATTCGCTTACAAAAAGCGAGTGAAAAGGCAAAGAGAGAGTCATTAAAAACAGCAGAAGGAAAGCAAAGTGAACCAGCCGAGTTTTCTACATCTGTTGAAAAAGATTCTTCAGAAACTATAGAAGGTACACAGGATATAGAAGCTCTAAAAACAGGAGAAAAAGAAGTTGAGGTCTTTTTAGAAGATACAACTAATTCTCATGCTAACGAGCCAGAATTATTGATAAATGAAGACCAGGCTGCAGAAGATAATGATTCTGTTATGCTTAGGAAAGCTCAAAAGTATGTTACGATCAGTAAAAGTCTGGAAGAGAATCAAGAGTCTGCTTCTGATTCTAAAATAAATCTTACTGATCCAGATGCTAAATTCATGAAACGGAATGGTAAAATTTCTCAAAGCTACAACATTCAAGTTACCTCATCAGAAGGCTATATTTTGGCAGCTGACATTGCTGAAGCTAATTCAGAAAATGATTTAGAGCAATTAGCTCCTACCCTTTCTAAAGCTGAGTCAAACACAGGGACCAGTATACAGACAGCTTCTGCAGATTCGGGTTACTTTCATTCAAGTGGTTTGGAATACCTGGATTCAAAAGGGATCAATGGTTTTATACCTTCACCTGATCAGGTAGCCAAAGAAAGAAAAGGAGAAGAGGATTCAGGTTATGAAGCTCATCAGTTTAAATATGACGAGGATGATGATTCTTGGGTTTGCCCCGAGGGTAAAACCTTAGAATTTCATAATGAATCTGTGAAAGATAAAAAGAAATATACTCATTATCATGGTAAACCTCCTGACTGTGTCATTTGCCCTGCCAGAGAACAATGTTGTACGAGCGAAGAAGAGTTACGCAGAGGTTATCGCAAATTGTCAGTAGACTCTGGTTTTGCTTTAAAACATGAAATGATCAAGAAGATGAATTCAGAAGAAGCAAAGTGGTTTAACCCCCTAAAACTGGACAGTCTTTTTCTTATTCTTTTAGATATTTCTCCTCATATTTTTGAGGTGTCACCCATCCTAAAGCTGAATGTGGCTTCATCGTATTATAAAGATGGATAAACCTGAAGATACTTTTTTGAGCTTCTTCAAAGTTTTGATATTCTGATAAATTAATTTCTTTATATTTAATTGTTTTATTCAATGATTCGGCATGAGCGTTTTCATACACATTACCACGACACATGGAAATATTGATTCTACTTTCTTCTAATAGAGCGATATACTCATTTGAGCAATATCTGACGTCAGCATCAGTATGATGGTAGTAATTTTGTAAATCTCCTATTTCTCTTTTAAGCGAAAGAAAGGCTGCTATGACCAGTTGGGTGTTATTTTTATCAGAAATGGCCGCTCCTACGATACGGCGACTCATAAGCCTCATGAGCAAAGCTAAATAGTGGTCTTTCGAATTAATATCAAAATAGGTTATATCGCCAACAATTACCTTGAAGGGATCAGCTTGCACACTTTTAATCAAATTGGGATATTTTCTGAAATTATGCTTAGATTGGGTAGTTTTTGGCTTCAAAAACACCTTTTTAGTGCATAAAAGTCTATTTTCTTTCATAATTCGGTAAACTCGCTTCTTATTTATTGTAAAGCCTCTATCTTTTAGAATTTGCGTCATCGAGATATAACCTACTTGGTTCAATTGATCACTAATTTCATGGATAGATTTTAGAATCGTTGAATCATCTTTCTTCTCCTTCGACTTATAATAATAAGTTGACTTTTCTAGTTTCATAACTCTGCAACTCCTTGTGATCCCAAATTCTGTGCTGAGGCTATTCTTGATAATTTCTCTTTTTGCCTGTATTCTTGAAGAAGTTTTTCCGTTTTTTTTAAAATCTGATTTTCTATCATTAAGTCAGATAAGGCCGATTCTAAATAGGAAATTTTTTTTCTCAATTCTAACTCAACCCCATTTTTATCTTCAAAGCCTTCGGAAACCAGCTGTCGCTTCCATCTCGATAAAGTTGCGACTGAAATCATCTCTCTCTTAGATATTTCTGCCGTGCTAGTCTGACCTGAAATCATCTCCAAAGCCAATCTCTCTTTTGCTTCCTTACTGTATCTTTGTCTTTTAATCATAGTTTTACCTCCTAAATTTAACACAATAAAGTGTCCAGTTTTAGGGGGTTAAACCAAAGGTCTTTCTATAAAAAGCGAGGTTCTGAAATTGAACCCATTTTTGGAATTTTGAAACAAGCCAAAAAGTTCAGAGAATTCTTGCTCAGAGGCAGTAAAAAGGTTCAAATAGAGGTAAAAATCGCAGCTACAGCATTTAATTTTGGCAAAATGGTACGAGAACAACTTGCATAAACTATAAATTCCTTGACATATTTGAAAAATGAGACTGACGCAGCAAATATCTCATAAAATGCACTGAAAAATCCTAGTTCCTGCACAAGCTCCTCTATGCTATATGGTTTCTATAATGTTTTTATAAAACGAGATTGACATCTCGGAGTTATGCTACATCCTAGTCGTAGGGGAAATTTATGGTTATTACCAAGGTGAATTCCTGTCATACTGCATTTCTAGTTTTATTTATTTTTTTCTCTATTTTTTTTTGTTCTGACCCGCCTGCAGGTGCCACCGGTGAGTTAGCAGAAAAGCTTACTCTTAGACTTTATAAATCAACAAATATTGAATCATGGAGAGAGACCGCAGCGATTTCTTTTTCGTGGATAGGTACTGGTGAGCGTCATTACCTATGGGATAAGAGTCGGAAATTGGTTGAAGTTCGCTGGGATGATCTTGTTGTTCAGTATGCACAAAGGCAACCTTATCAAGGAATTGTCTTCGTAAAAAAGAAGCAAGTTAAAGAGTTAAAAAAAGTGAAGGAGTATATCAATAAGGCACTCAAATATTTTGTTAACGATGCCTTTTGGTTGAACCCTGTTTTTCACATAGATTCTCCTGGCGCCCAAAAATATAGTGTATCGCATAATGAACTCCTAATCCATTTTAGTCGGGGCGGTGTCACTCCTGGCGACTCCTATCTCTTCAAATTAAGCAAAAATGGCCTAGTGAAAGAAATGAAAATGTGGGTTTCTATTCTACCCATCAAGGGAATGTCTGTTCAATTTTTAAATTATATTACGTCAAAAACAGGTGTGACACTTGCATTGGATCACAAATTACTATTTTTTAACATCAAGATTAAAAACATGGTGATGTATGATGAATACCCCCTTGAGAGTAGCGGTGATACATTTAACGCTTCCCTTTTGACATTCTAGCAGCCTTCCTGACCAATGTATGAGTGAGCCAATCAAACCAGCAGAGCAAATAAAAGATAAAAAATGCATCTTTAACCGGAAGGGAAATTGGCAGAATCTTGGTTTATCAGTAGGTGGTCACCCTATTATTTATAAACATTTACCATCAAACAGAAATGCTACTCGTGTTCTTTTATTAGGTGGAGTACACGGTAATGAAACGGAGGGCGTCCGGTTCATGCATGATTTTTGTTTTGAGTTTATAGATGCCAATGTAACGTCTCCTTTTAATGAAGAGATTTTAGCGATACCTGTTGTCAACCCCGATGGCTTTCTAAATTACGAAAGAAAAAATGCTAATGGTGTTGACCTCAACCGTAATATGCCAACAAAGGATTGGAGCAAAGAATACTCTGAAGAAAAATATTTTCCTGGTAAAAAGCCAAATAGTGAACCAGAAAGTCAGCAGGTCGTAAATATAATAGAGAAATATCAACCACGCTGCATTATTTCTTTTCACTCGTGGAAACCCATGATTAATTATAATGGCCCAGCTCTTGACCATGCAGAAAAGATAGCGGCTGATTTAGATATGGTTATTACTGACGATATTGGTTATCCAACCCCTGGTTCGCTGGGTACCTACGCAGGCCATGAGAGAAAAATACCAACCATTACTCTGGAGTTTGAAAGAGGAACTCCTCTTCAAGAAGTTTATCCTCTGGCAAAGAAGGGAGTTTTGAAATTATTTAATTTCTGAAAGTCTAGTTTTGATATAATTTTTTTTGGTAAAATGTTCTTCAAAAAATCAATTGAATAGACTTTCTTTAGTTAGATTTTTTTAGCAATGCTGAATAGTTCTGTTTCTATAAGGTTTGTTTGATTATCGCTTGACTCAAATAGAGACATCATAAGCCGATGCTTTTAGTATCACTTTAACCTAAAAAAACAACCCTAAAAACTAGCTCTTTTGTTAAAGAGTTCATTCGAAGCACTGAAGAATACATTTGAAAAAGAATAAAAAGTCATTGACCTTTTATTCTTTTTATAGGGAGCATGTCGCTGTAGTTTGATTATGGCTTCAGGAGGTGTATATGATGATTAATAAAAAACTTAGAAAAGTAAAAAGTGGCTTTACTTTAATTGAAATACTCATCGTCTTAGGTGTTATTGGTGTACTCATTGGCATACTGTTTGGATCTTTAGGTGAAAATAAGCGAACAATTGATGAAGATACAGTAAAAATCAAGATGCAATCTGCTCGTTTTCAAATTGAAGCTGCGATTCAGAGGTTTCAAAACCATTTTGGTCGTTTCCCCACCACGGATGAAGGCCTCTTTGTTTTACTAGAACCTTCTCCAGAAACTCAAGATAGATACCCAGACCGGCCTTTCGTGGGAAGTAAAAACTCTTTGCTTGATCCATGGAACCAGATATACCAATATAAGCTTGATGAAGATACTGGGCAATATCAAGTTTTTACTTTCGGTTCCGATCGCAAAGAGGGGGGTGATGGGCCAGCGAGAGATCGCAATCTTGCAAATATCAAATAAATTCTTGAAAGGTTTTACCCTCATTGAGGTCATGATTGTTATGGTCTTGATAGGGGCTGGCATGACCACGTTATATCAGCTTTTAAAAGCCGTTTGGGCGAAGAACCTCGCCGGTGGCACGCCTCTACAGGTTGATCAATTTTTTCGATTTGGTAGAGAACGTGCTCTCCAAGAAGGCAGAATCGTCACAATGGAAATTGATCTAGAAAAGAGACAGACAGGCCTCAGGTTATATAATCCTCTCTTGGAAGACGCTCAAGACCGGGGTATTGACTCATTAGCTCAGCAAAGTGCTTCAAACTCTTTTCGTCGCAGTCGAATTATCGAAAATACAGAAGAACGCGAAGAAGAGCTTGCTGAAGAAAAAGAAGCTCCAAAGGAAGAGTGGATTCTACGACCAACCTCATTGCCGTCTGATTTGAAAAAAATATATTCCACTGGTGGTATCGAATTGGTTGGTCCTAAGATATTTATTCACTTCTACCCTAATTCGACTTCAGATAGTCTAATCTTTCAATTCGACCGAAAAGAAAGAGCATACCTTTTTCTATCTCGCTACAATATACCTATAACTTTTTTGGATAACTTAGAAACAATTGATCACTATATTGAAGGGATTAAGAAATAAATTGAAATTTAGAAAAGAAGATGAAGGGTTCACTCTCATTGAAGTCATGATGGCAATGGGCTTGTTTGGAGTTATTTTTGGTAGCATTGGTTACCTATTAATTACAGCCATTGATGCCAGACGAGATGCTGTGATTCTGAATCAATCTGCTTTAATTGCCAGAAAATATATGGATAAGATACAACGGTTGTTGAAAGAAGAGTCAAAAGAAGGCGAAGTCGCAAACTTTCCTAATTATCGCTATCGTTATGAGATTGAAGAAGAAGAACAAGATATTTTTAAGAATGATCTGCTCCAAGATAATGACGAGCTTAAAGAAAAGATTGCTAACTCAATCTCTGGTAGCGACCCAAATGCTCAAAACAAAGATTCGGTAACGGCTGGTATTATTAATACGTTACATTATCAAGTGACGATTAGTCATAAATCTGGCATCGACTATAGTCTCGATTATTACCGAATTCTTCAATGAAAATTATTGTAATTTCTAAAAGACGGGGTTTTACTCTTGTTGAAATCGCCATTGTAATGTCTTTGGTTGGTTTTTTATTTTTCATGATGTTTGGCACCTACGCTAGCATACAAAGCCTGATACGAAATCAAAGTAATTCAGCCCAAAAAAGCAACCAGGCACTCCACGTTATTGCTATGATTACAAATGACCTAAGCAATCTATATTTTGAACCATGGAATATCAATAGTTATTTTGTTGGTTCTAACAATATTATTGCTGGAGGTGCTGAAATTGAAACACTTAGTTTTATATCAAAATCTGAATATGCTAATTCTTCTACAATGCAGACAAAAGTATTCGGCATAAAATATTTTGGGCAACATGATGAAAACACAGGTAAAACTTATCTTATTCGCCAAGAAGATCCCTTTGCTAAGTCTGAGGATTCTAATGAGGGAATTCCCATACCTATACTAAGTAATGTCACATATTTACAATTTAGATATTCCAGAAACGGTAGGAATTGGAAGGATGACTGGAGTTCCAAAACTATTCGTCGAGCACCCAGCTTTATAGAAGCTCATCTAAAATGGATGGAAGGAGAAGGGGAGGTAGAAAGAGATGAGGTAATTTTAGTGCGCCCTTATTCTATTTACCGTTAGTTTTTTAAGATAAGTTTACAGGTTGTTAGAAAATATTGATATCAGACTTTCTTTTGATGAAGAGAATCTCAAAATTCAGTGGAGAGACGACCATAAATCAGTAGTCAATTTCACCTGTAGCATTGTAAATAAATTTTAAAATAGATTGATTGTTTGATACAAGCTTTTAAAAGTGGCGAATTAGCGTTGTTTCGTTGGTATCCATTTGGTAGTCAATGAAAGTAATGCTTAATAAAAGATTAAGGAGTGGTGTTTAGTGATGAAAAAATATAAAAGTAAACTTTTTTTATTTTTGATGACTTTTTTCCTTGTTGTGTTTTCACCTGTTTTCGGGAAAAATCCAGAAATTAACAGAAACAAAGGAAAATATGCAATTAGTGGGTATGACCCAGTTGCTTACTTTACAAAGAAAAAGTCTCAATTAGGAAACAAAAAATATAAATATAAATGGAAAAAAGCAAGCTGGCTTTTTGTTAGCAAAAATAATTTAGCTCTTTTTAAAAAGAACCCTAAAAAATATACTCCACAATATGGAGGCTATTGTGCGTTTGCAGTCAGCAGAGGTTTTTCGCAAGTCGTCTCTCCAAAAGATTCCTGGACAGTCTATAAAGGAAAGCTCTATCTAAACTATAATCGAAGAATTTATAATAAGTGGACTTCACATAGAGATAATTACATAAAAAAAGCAAATAAAATTTGGCCCAGGTCACTTAAAAAAAATCCTCCTCACTAAGCAAAGGGCTCATCTCTGCATTTCTATTTGATAAGATAACTTGTGTTTACAGGTCTGGTTGAAGAGCTAGGAAAAGTTTTCCAGGTAGAGCCTAGAAACGAAGGCCTGGGTGTAATAGTGCAGGCATCTCTGAGTTTTTTGAGAGAGTTATCCGAGGGTGCCAGCGTTGCAATCAATGGTGCTTGCCAGACGGTTGAATGTATTGACAAAGATACTTTTCAGGTGTTTTCTGTTCAAGAGACATTGAGGGTGACTAATTTTAACTGTATGCAAAAAGATGATTTTGTTAATCTCGAATTGCCTCTTAAATTATCTGACCGCTTAGGAGGCCACATTGTTCAGGGCCACGTTGATACGGTGGCAGAGATAAGTCAAATATTAAAACAAACAAAATCATGGGATGTATCAATCGCTTACAAAGATCCAGGTATCCTCAAAAAATGCTCAATCGCTCTTGATGGCGTTAGTTTAACGGTGCATAAAATTACAAAATCAGGTTTCTCTGTTCAGATTATACCAGAAACCTTAAAAAAAACAAATATAACCTCATGGAGAGAGGGCAAGAAAATAAATATAGAAATTGATTATCTTGTCAAAGCCGTTCAAAGTGCGTCGCAAAAGTTTAATTTTTGTCCTCACTTCCCATAAGATGTATTATGTCTTTTTTAGATTAAAAATTCTTGATTTATCGTGAATTTATCCGAAAATCGCAGGTGGACAATAAATAATGAGAAAAAAATATTTGTCAGAGAGATAGATAGAAGTAAGAAAAAAGATAGAAGTAAGAAAAAAATGAAGCAGAAACAAATAGCTCAGCCAAGACTTGGGAATCATAAAGTCTTATTTATTACTGGATGGTTTTTCTTGGGAGTTTGCATCCTTTTTTCTTTGGCTTTTTTAAATAAAGGATTTTTCAAACAACCATTGCTAGAAAAAATTGATAACCTGAATCTATCCCAAGCCACAATTTTGACTTCTCAAGTCTTCCGTGATGACCCAAACCTATGTGTCATCATCCTAGAAAATGATGAAGGACTAATTCGTGGCGGTATGTACAATGCCGCACGAATTAGCCACATAAAATATGATGAATTAATAGAACGCTACAAAAAAACGAAGAAAATTGTTGAAACGGATCATATAATTGTTTATGATACGCTGTTTCAAGAAAAGGCTTATCTTCACTTTAACGAATTAATAGGATTTTCCTCCTTTGCACATTTTGTGATAAATGCTGGTTGGGCGCATTGGTTCTCTTGGCTAATCTACTTGATCATAGGAATTTTTCTATCAGAAATTTTATTTAATAATTTTGGAGAAAATAAGAAAGAAAACCATCGGCTCATAATTAATAACGATTCAGACAAAATAAAGACAAACCTCTATGCCAAAGTAAGTAAACGAAATATTTGGAATATACAAAAAAATCATCCAAAAGGCGTTCAAATGTTTGAGGAAAAAATTAAACTTGTGTTAAACCAATTTTCTAAAATAGTGATTTGTCCAGAGATTACTTTTTTCTTATATGAAGATGAGAATTGGCAACCTTATATCCAAAAACATGGCTCTATTTTTGTCAAAGGTAATTTTCCTATTCCAAAAATAATTAACTCGGCAGAAAAAAATGCGAACACCCTAGAAACTCACCCCTCTTCAATGATGCTAACTGTAGGCACTAAAAAAGATATCCTAGGTTTATTTTTCTTTGACTTCCATAAAAGCTATTTTTTAAGTGCTGAAGAAAAACATGCAACTCTGCAGTTAGTCTCAAGCTCGGCAAACTCCCTGTTGATACAACGAAACTTTGAGAAATCCACAATAGATGAGGAGACATCTTTTTATGTATTGCCTTATTTTTTAATGGAACTAAATAATAAAATTAAGAATAGAGCCCCCTTCACAACACTGGTTTTTGAGGTGCTCAATTTGCATAATGTTACCGCAAATACTCTCAAGAGATGGGGACACGAAGTCATTTATAAAGTTCAAATTGAATTAGATAAGAACTCCCTTAAAAACAAAGAATTGATTGCTGCACGAATTAGTCAAGAACGATTTGCTTTCATTGTAGAAGCAGACAACAAGGTCCAGACCTTGCTGTCAAGAGTTGCTGAAGAAATTGAAATGTTTTCTAATCGTTCAGGAGAAAATATTATACAAGTATGTAGTTGTGTGGTACCAAGTATGCAGAGATTTAACAGTGCAGAAGGTTATTTAAAAACTTTAGAGCAATTTATTTTGATTGCAAAGAAATCAAAGGAACAAAAAATTGGTCAGGTTGCTTGATGCGAACGATGGTTAAATACGGTATCCCATTTTTATTGTGCCTTTCTTTAATCTTTCAATTATCGTGCCAGACAATCAATAATCTAATTGACAATTGGTATACTGAAGATCTTATCCCTGAATCGTTCACCCTTCCTTTCGAACCAAATATTATCAGTCACGAAAAATCATCGTATTTTGGAAGGTTCCCCGCTCAAGAATCAATCGCAATCGAAATATCACAATTAGGTGTTCAACTCCACGCTGCTCGTTTTAAAAGTATTAAATTGGCGATTGCAGCATTTCTTGAAACAAAAGATGTGGGTTCTCAGCCTATGTCCCTGAAAAAAAATTATTGGGCATACATTGATAAGAATGAACAAGCAGCGAGTATGTGGCGGGACCGCTCAGTCTACCTGATAAAGAGCTCTACTTCTAAAGATAAAGAGTTTTACACTAAATTTTTTGAAAAAATTACCCACGAGCTACCGGCAAGAAATAAAAGACCGCCTCAATTTAGAATTTTTTTGCATCCCAAAACAGATATTACAGGTTTGCGTTATTTTTGGAAAGAATCAACTTCAGATAATAAATCCATAAAACAAAACTCAATACTTACCCATTATTTTTATGCACCATGGAAATTAAGCACAGGATCGGCAACTTTGGGTATTCGTCCGTTTCCTACTTTATTGTCAGCAAAGCATTTTTTTTATCGCTTGGTAGCACCTGGGCATTTGCGTTTTCTTACTCAATGGAATACCCAAACTTCCGGAAATAAAGAATTTTCGATTGACTCAAAGCAAAAAGTCAAGGTTAGTGTAGAAAAAGATGTTTCATATCCTGTGGTTATTGGAAACCGAGGAATACATCACGACTATTTTATAATTTACAACAATAATGTTATTTTACTCACTGGTGAAGTGCCCGAAAAGGTGGCACGAGAAATTATCAGTAATGTATTTAGCTACCTTGATTAATTGTGAATCCCCTGCTTGATGAAAAAATTATTTTGATTTCCTCGACCGTTGTGACTGAAACCTTTGGAGAAGATTTTAAGATCAGCTGTATGCGTGAAGCTTATGGACCAACTCTTAATGAAGGTCTTTGTTTTGAGGGTTGTTTTGAACTTAATTTTTCTGGAACCGCCAAAGGGTCATTTTATTTAGGAATAGACGGATATACTAGAATTCTTTTATTACCCTATCTTGGAAAAAAAATCCGATCAAAAGAGCACTTGAATGAAATGCTCTTTATGAGTTTGTTTAAGAGAATCACTGAAATGCTGACTTTTGAGATGAGAGAGTTTGTCGATGAGTTTAGCGTGGATTCTATCGAAACAGTAAATCACAAACTAATTTCTGTCAAAAGCACAGAATATAGAAAATATACGATCATCTTTTTCTTGAAAGATGAATCCCTCAAAAAGTATTTAGGCAGAGTCTATATTCTTGTGGCCATCAAAAAAGAGATATAAGATGGCAAAGAGAGCAAAAAAATATAGATTTATTAAATTCATTAAATTCATTAAAATCATTAAATTTGTTGGATTGATTCGACTTATTAAATTTATTAAATTCGTTGGATTTATTCGATTCATTAGAATCATTAGACTCATTCAATTTATTAGATCCATTCAATTCGTTGAATTTGTTAGACCCATTATTATTGCCATTATTTCCTTGATATTTTTTTACTCCTGCACCGAAAACACAGAGCTCGCAAAATGTGAACTTGGAAAAGGTAAATTTATTGATGGACAACATTTTATATTGAGTGATATTATGAATGATGATAAGAAGATTGATTATCATAAATGGTACCGCCAGCTTAAAGATAGAATAAACTTTCAACCATACTGCATTCCCATTGAAAAGAAAAGATCATTTGCAGAAAGATTGGATGATCTAACTGAAGTTGCTGACTTGAGTCGTTAAGTATAGAGTCACAATGTTAGGTTTTTTTTCTTACGCCTTACTATTGATGTATGCAGTTGTAAGTTCATTATATTTAGCTCTTTTTGTCCAAAAAACCGTTTTACTCAATAAAGTAACGGGAGTGAGCCTGCTTGCACTCGTAATTACCCATACCTTCGTTTTTATTTTACATTTCATTCATCGGGGATACATACCCGTATCTAATATATTTGAAGCGATTTCCTCAATTGCTCTGGCTGTTCTTGTGATTTATTTTTTGATCGAAAAATTGAGTCAGATAAAAACAACGGGCTTCATTTTTATTGCGGTTTCTTTTGCCTTACAACTTATCTATCAAATATTCAGCGACGAGAGTTTAAACAAACAGACTTTTTTTAAAAATCCCCTTTTTATGTGGCACACGGGCTTTGCTATCACCTCTTATGCCGCCTTTGTCATAGGAGCAGTGTATGGAATACTATACCTTTTTCTATTCAACAACATTAAAGCCAAAAAATTTGGTAGATTCTTCAAGAGAATGCCTTCACTTGAGGAACTTGATGAAATGGATATAAAAAGTAACACGATTGGTTTACTTCTTCTTATATTCGCTATTTCTTTTGGCTACCTGTGGAAGCAAAACTTATATGGTCAGTCTTTTCACCTTGATCCCAAGATACTCATTTCACTTCTATGCTGTTTGTTATACCTTTTTCAGGTCATTGCCTCGTTCAAATTCCGATGGTCTGGTAGAAAAAGAAGTTATCTCTCCATTTGCGGTCTTTTCCTTATACTGTTCTCAATGATTGTTGGTAACACCACAACAAATTTTCACAGATTTTTTTAACCAATGGAAAATAAAATCCTGCACCTATGGGGGTTGAATCACCATAGTACTCCTATTGACATCAGAGAAACGATCACTTTCAACAAAAAAGAAGTGGTTTCCTCAATGAAGAAGCTGTTAAGAAAAAATATTTTTCAGGAGGCTATTCTCTTGAGCACCTGTAATCGTACAGAAGTTTACGTGATTACGGGTCAAGAGAAAGATGTAAAAAATGTAATTGAAGACTTCATACGAACTCTAAAACCACAATGTCCCAAAAGTATTTCTGATTTTGCGTACTACCTTCAGAAAGGAAATGCGATTCGGCACCTTTTCCGGGTTGCTTCAGGTTTGGACTCCATGATCTTAGGTGAGTCTCAAATATTAGCTCAGGTCAAAGATGCCTATTACTTTGCCAAAGAAGCAAAATGCACAGGTATTTATCTCAATCGCCTCCTAAACGATACAATGCAAGTCGCAAAAAAAGTTAGAACCCAAACAACAATTGGAGAAGGCTCTATGAGTGTGGCTTTTGCGGCAGTTGAGCTGGCACAAAAAATATTTAAAGATCTCAAAGAAAAAAAGGGACTTTTAATTGGTGCAGGCCAAATAGGCAAACTTACTGCCAAAAACTTGAGAGAACGCTCTATGGGTGAAATTTACCTAATCAACAGAACTTTTTCGAAAGCAATGCGCATTGCCGATCAATTAAATGCAACTCCTCTATCGTGGGATCAGCTACCAAAAATATTACAGTCGGTTGACTTTATCATTAGCTCCACAAATCATAACCAATATATTATTGACCATAGCATGGTTATTGAGGCGAAACTTCATGAAAGAATTCAACCGATTCTCATGATTGACATTGCTGTTCCACGTGATATTGACCCCAGTCTCAAAGACCTTGAGAAAATTTTTCTTCACGACATTGATGACTTGAATCATATTGTCGAAGAAGGAAGTAATCACCGCAAAAAAGCCATCCCAGAGGCAATGAAATTAATTGAGTCGGCGATTCACGAATTTTTTGAATGGAGTCAATATTTAAAAATTCGACCAACAATGGTTGCCTTGAAAGAAAAATTTCATGAATATATGGAGACTGAGCTAAAGCAATCCAGAAAAGAAATCAGCGAATTGCAGATGCAACATTTAGAACGCATAATGAAGCGCTTTACCAAAAAACTACTCCGTAATCCAGCAAAAAGGTTAAAAGAATATTCAAATGGGTACCTAGACGGAGATGTCCGAATTGATGTTCTAAAAGAAATATTTGATTTAAAACAAAGAGTACAGGATAAGCACAACATACAAAAGAAGCAACACAATGAAGAAACGTGAGGTTGTACGTGTAGGAACACGTGATAGCAAGCTTGCCTTGTGGCAAACAAACCACATAATCAATGTGCTATCACAACATAGGAACCTTTCCTTTAAGGTTGTCACGATAAAGTCAATGGGCGATCAAGTATCAGAAATTCCATTCGAAAAGTTAGAAGGGAAAGGTTTTTTTACCAAAGAATTAGATCAAGCATTGCTTACAAATACAATTGATATTGCTGTGCATAGTCTAAAAGACATTCCTACAGAGTTACCGAACAAGTTGAAAATTAGTGCTGTCACAAAAAGACATGAGCCAAGAGATGTTTTGATCGCTCGACACAAGTTGAGCGAACTCCCACAAAAAGCCACCCTTGCTACGGGGAGCCTGCGTAGAAAATCACAACTCTTAGTATACCGTCCTGATTTTAATGTCGTCGGTTTACGGGGTAACTTGCAAACACGATATAAAAAATTTAAAGACTCAAACTGGGACGGTATCGTTTTAGCAGGAGCTGGAATGGACCGTTTGGAAATGTCCAATAAAATCAGCGAGAGAATTCACCCAAACCTAATGGTACCAGCAGTAGGTCAAGGGAGTTTAGGAGTGGTGAGTCGAAAAAATGATCATGAGATGAAACTTCTTTTAAAGCATATCGAAGATAAAGAGGCTAGAATCGCTTCCTCGGCCGAAAGATCATTTCTTTCTTTCTTGGGGGGTGGTTGCACCACCCCTATCGCTTGTTATTGTAAAGTCAACAATGGAGATATTCACTTAGATGCTTTTGTGGGTGATTTCACAGGGAAAAAATATCTTCGTAAAAAAATTATGGCTCAATCCAACAAAAGCATTGCAACAGGAAAAAAACTAGCTGAACAAATGATTCAATTAGGGGCCGATCAAATCTTGAATCGAACAGTATCATGAAAGGTATTTTACTCGGCAATCTCGGTACCCCCCTTAAACCCACCAGAAAAGAAGTAGGGAAATACCTAAGAGAATTTCTAATGGACCCACTCGTTATTGATATTCCTTGGCTGTTGCGTTGGCTTTTAGTAAACTTTGTTATCACACCTTTTCGTTCTAAGCATTCAGCGAAAGCATATCAAATCATTTGGATGCAGGAGGGCTCACCCCTACTCCATTACAGTAAAAAACAAAAAGAAGAGCTTGTCAAAATACTTGACTTTCCTATTGCTTTGGGGATGAATTATGGTGAGCCTAATGTGCAAAGTGCATTGAGAGAACTTATAGACCAAGAAGTTAATGAGGTTTTATGCTTGCTTCTTTACCCTCATTATGCACTCTCGAGTTATGAGACCTTGCAAAGAAAAATAACTAAAGTTGCTTCAGAATGTTCTCTAAAAAGCTTACAGTTTGTTGCTCCCTTTTATGATCACCCTTCTTATATCCGTTCTTTGAGTGAAGTTATTGAAAAAAATTTACCTGATTCTTATGACCACCTTTTATTTAGTTATCACGGCATACCCGAAAGCCACATCTTCAAAACAGATATGGCAGGTTTTTGCAAAATCGATGAAAACTGTTGTGAAAACTTATCAAAGTCTCATAACTTTTGTTATCGAGCTCAGGTCACGACTACAACAAAGCTGGTTGCTTCTAAACTTGGAGTTGGTAAAGAAAAATATACTCTCTCCTTTCAATCACGGTTGGGTAGAGAGCCTTGGCTTACTCCTTATACCGACCACGTTATTCCTATATTAGCTCAAGCAAAAGGAATCAAAAATTTAGTTGTCGTATGTCCTTCGTTTGTATCAGACTGTCTTGAGACTCTGGAAGAAATTGGTATTCGGGCAAAAAAAGAATTTTTGGAAGCGGGAGGAAAGCAATTACTTCTTTTGCCATGTCTTAATCATAATTCAGAATGGACGTTGGGCATGTCTGAAATAATCAGAGAACATTTATGAAAATGCTAGAATTGTCTTCAAATTAAGATATGACTCTTATCAAAAAATGAAATTTTATAAAAGTCACCCTCCCCTACCACCCACTTTGCATTAAAGAGTTGTTTTTAATAAACGCGTCAAATGGACTACGTAACATTTGGCATCACCCCCTTAATCTATATTTAGTATAATAGAGATGTTATGTCACATATTTTATGTCAAGCTATATAAGCGCAGAATAGTAGGTCGTGTCATATTTAATCAAAGTTTCCGGTCGTGTCATATTTAATCAAAGTTTCCAATTAAAAAAGGAATTGACTTATCTCCCTTAAATTAAGGTTATGTCTCATTATGAACAAAAGAAAATATACCTTTGATACAAGTGGTTTTAGCTGTCAAAATACAGACTGCCATAAGTATCATAAGGTAAATGAAGGAAATGTGCGCTTTGCTTATATGTCTGGTAAGTACAAACAAATAGCCTATTTAAAGTGCACCGCTTGTGGTAGATGCTTTTCAGAGAATAAAGGCACTATTTTTTTTCGTCGCAAGAAAAGCAAAGAAACCATTACTCGGGTATTACAAAACACAGTTGAGGGCTGTGGCATTAGAGCTACCGGAAGAGTCTTTGGTATCAGCAAGGATACAGTTCTTGCTTGGGTTAAAGCAGCAGGTGAAGATTCACTAAAAGTTGAAAAAAAATATATACAAAAACCTGTCTTTCAATGAAATTCAATTAGACGAGCATTGGGGTTTTGTCTTTAAAAAACAATACAATCTATCAGAGACTGAGCGATTAAGTGATGAAATAGGGGATATCTGGACTTTTACTGCAGTATTGCCTGTAGAAAAGCTCATTTTAGCGCATATAACAGGCAAGAGGACCTCAGTGAATGCTAGAAAGTTACTGACCAAGGTAAAAACAAGAAGTAAGCCAAAGAGGGAAGATAAATTCTTGATTACCTCTGATGGATATGAGGGATATAGTGATGCCATTCTTTCAGTTTATGGTAAATTTGACTCAATGACTAGAAAGCTTCAATCACCCAAATCTCTATGTTATGGGCAAATAATTAAGAGAATAGAAAAAGGGAGATGTAAGGAAGTTGACAAATCTCTAATCTTTGGTGATCAAAAGCTACTAGATGAATATATTGCAAACTCTTCAGTAAGTCATCAGATGAACACCTTTGCTGTAGAAAGGAATAATTTGACTCTTCGCCAACACAATCATAGAATAGAGCGTAAAAGTCAGGGTTTTTCAAAAAAATTCAAATATATGCAGGGGCATAATTCTTTTGTTGCTAATTATTACAATTTCTGCCTTCCACATTCAAGTCTAGCTGAGTATGAGGGAGGAAAACCAATTCAAATCACCCCAGCAATGGCTACAGAAATGACGAATCATAAGTGGTCTATACAAGAATTATTTATCGCAAATAGAAACTTTGATTAAATATGACACGACCAAGTTTCCAATTAAAAAAGGAATTGACTTATCTCTCTTAAATTAAGGTTATGTCTCATTATGAACAAAAGAAAATATACCTTTGATACAAGTGGTTTTAGCTGTCAAAATACAGACTGCCATAAGTATCATAAGGTAAATGAAGGAAATGTGCGCTTTGCTTATATGTCTGGTAAGTACAAACAAATAGCCTATTTAAAGTGCACCGCTTGTGGTAGATGCTTTTCAGAGAATAAAGGCACTATTTTTTTTCGTCGCAAGAAAAGCAAAGAAACCATTACTCGGGTATTACAAAACACAGTTGAGGGCTGTGGCATTAGAGCTACCGGAAGAGTCTTTGGTATCAGCAAGGATACAGTTCTTGCTTGGGTTAAAGCAGCAGGTGAAGATTCACTAAAAGTTGAAAAAAAATATATACAAAAACCTGTCTTTCAATGAAATTCAATTAGACGAGCATTGGGGTTTTGTCTTTAAAAAACAATACAATCTATCAGAGACTGAGCGATTAAGTGATGAAATAGGGGATATCTGGACTTTTACTGCAGTATTGCCTGTAGAAAAGCTCATTTTAGCGCATATAACAGGCAAGAGGACCTCAGTGAATGCTAGAAAGTTACTGACCAAGGTAAAAACAAGAAGTAAGCCAAAGAGGGAAGATAAATTCTTGATTACCTCTGATGGATATGAGGGATATAGTGATGCCATTCTTTCAGTTTATGGTAAATTTGACTCAATGACTAGAAAGCTTCAATCACCCAAATCTCTATGTTATGGGCAAATAATTAAGAGAATAGAAAAAGGGAGATGTAAGGAAGTTGACAAATCTCTAATCTTTGGTGATCAAAAGCTACTAGATGAATATATTGCAAACTCTTCAGTAAGTCATCAGATGAACACCTTTGCTGTAGAAAGGAATAATTTGACTCTTCGCCAACACAATCATAGAATAGAGCGTAAAAGTCAGGGTTTTTCAAAAAAATTCAAATATATGCAGGGGCATAATTCTTTTGTTGCTAATTATTACAATTTCTGCCTTCCACATTCAAGTCTAGCTGAGTATGAGGGAGGAAAACCAATTCAAATCACCCCAGCAATGGCTACAGAAATGACGAATCATAAGTGGTCTATAATTGATCCCTTTTGAATCCAGGTATTCCAAACCACTTGAATGAAAGTAACCCGAATCTGCAGAAGCTGTCTGTATACTGGTCCCTGTGTTTGACTCAGCTTTAGAAAGGGTAGGAGCTAATTGCTCTAAATCATTTTCTGAATTAGCTTCAGCAATGTCAGCTGCCAAAATATAGCCTTCTGATGAGGTAACTTGAATGTTGTAGCTTTGAGAAATTTTACCATTCCGTTTCATGAATTTAGCATCTGGATCAGTAAGATTTATTTTAGAATCAGAAGCAGACTCTTGATTCTCTTCCAGACTTTTACTGATTGTAACATACTTTTGAGCTTTCCTAAGCATAACAGAATCATTATCCTCTGCAGCCTGGTCTTCATTTATCAATAATTCTGGCTCGTTAGCATGAGAATTAGTTGTATCTTCTAAAAAGACCTCAACTTCTTTTTCTCCTGTTTTTAGAGCTTCTATATCCTGTGTACCTTCCATAGTTTCTGAAGAATCTTTTTCAACAGATGTAGAAAACTCGGCTGGTTCACTTTGCTTTCCTTCTGCTGTTTTTAATGACTCTCTCTTTGCCTTTTCACTCGCTTTTTGTAAGCGAATAAACTCCTCAATGACCGTATCTACCTCTTCAGGATTAAGCTCATAGCCACTGTTGTCTTTACCATATAGTTTATCTTCCTCAATATCTAATTCCATACCTGAGCGTAGATACTCTAAGATCTCTTGCTGTATAGCTCTTTTACGTTCCTCTAAATCTGACTTTTTGTATGTTTGATCGTCAGCAGCACTGGCTTTGATTTTAGTTCCATCTACCTTAACATCAGTACCAATATTTTTCTTTTTGTGGGATAGCAAAGATACAGAGTAATTAAAAACTTCGCCAATTTCTTTACCAAAATTAACACGGAATTCAGCAATAGACCGAAACTTTACTTTATGACCACCAACTAAATAACGCATGGCGTCGTTCTCTTCACAGGCCCTACGACCATCATTAGTTGGTTCAGAATTGGTTCAAATCAAGTTATTTGGTTCAAAAGGCTTGGGTTTACTGGTAGAGCAAGTGAAAGACATTTTCCTAAAAAAGGTGCATCAAAAGGCCGACGTTAAATCATCAAATAAAACAGAGGTTCCTAATGAAGCACCCTTCTCAGGTTATTTGTCTAAACAGGTATTCGGCAGTAATGCGAAATAGTAAAGACAAAAAGTTATACAGAATGCGGTCGTGTCATATTTAATCAAAGTTTCCAATTAAAAAAGGAATTGACTTATCTCTCTTAAATTAAGGTTATGTCTCATTATGAACAAAAGAAAATATACCTTTGATACAAGTGGTTTTAGCTGTCAAAATACAGACTGCCATAAGTATCATAAGGTAAATGAAGGAAATGTGCGCTTTGCTTATATGTCTGGTAAGTACAAACAAATAGCCTATTTAAAGTGCACCGCTTGTGGTAGATGCTTTTCAGAGAATAAAGGCACTATTTTTTTTCGTCGCAAGAAAAGCAAAGAAACCATTACTCGGGTATTACAAAACACAGTTGAGGGCTGTGGCATTAGAGCTACCGGAAGAGTCTTTGGTATCAGCAAGGATACAGTTCTTGCTTGGGTTAAAGCAGCAGGTGAAGATTCACTAAAAGTTGAAAAAAAATATATACAAAAACCTGTCTTTCAATGAAATTCAATTAGACGAGCATTGGGGTTTTGTCTTTAAAAAACAATACAATCTATCAGAGACTGAGCGATTAAGTGATGAAATAGGGGATATCTGGACTTTTACTGCAGTATTGCCTGTAGAAAAGCTCATTTTAGCGCATATAACAGGCAAGAGGACCTCAGTGAATGCTAGAAAGTTACTGACCAAGGTAAAAACAAGAAGTAAGCCAAAGAGGGAAGATAAATTCTTGATTACCTCTGATGGATATGAGGGATATAGTGATGCCATTCTTTCAGTTTATGGTAAATTTGACTCAATGACTAGAAAGCTTCAATCACCCAAATCTCTATGTTATGGGCAAATAATTAAGAGAATAGAAAAAGGGAGATGTAAGGAAGTTGACAAATCTCTAATCTTTGGTGATCAAAAGCTACTAGATGAATATATTGCAAACTCTTCAGTAAGTCATCAGATGAACACCTTTGCTGTAGAAAGGAATAATTTGACTCTTCGCCAACACAATCATAGAATAGAGCGTAAAAGTCAGGGTTTTTCAAAAAAATTCAAATATATGCAGGGGCATAATTCTTTTGTTGCTAATTATTACAATTTCTGCCTTCCACATTCAAGTCTAGCTGAGTATGAGGGAGGAAAACCAATTCAAATCACCCCAGCAATGGCTACAGAAATGACGAATCATAAGTGGTCTATACAAGAATTATTCATCGCAAATAGAAACTTTGATTAAATATGACACGACCCAGAATGCAAATGGTTCATTATGCCAAGAAGCATGGTTTCAAGCCAACAGCCAGAATGTTTAAAACGACTGTAAAAACAGTAAAAAAGTGGTTTCGTAGGTTTGAATCAGAGAAATACGTTGGCTTGGAAGACAAGAGCCACGCTCCACACTACTCACCACATGCAATCACAGACTTTGAAAAGGCTTATGTTTGCTTTCTTAAAAAGAAACGTCGAGGCTTTGGTGCTCAGGAACTGAAGAATGTTTACCAACTAGACTTGAGTGTCAAGGCCATTCGCAGAGCGTGGAGGGAGCAAGCACTCTTGAAAAAAAAGCGTAGAAAACATAAAACGAAGCAAAATTTGCGTGAAATTAAGAAATTATGGGGTTTATTTAAGCAATTTGACGTAGATACGAAGCATTTATACGATATTCCTGAGCTTTGGCCTTATATTCAGGAAAATATTGTACCGAAATATCAATATACCTTCAGAGAAGTTTTTTCTGGCTTACAATTTCTAGCTTTTGCAGATGAGTATAATATGGCATACTCTTGTCTGTTTATGGAGGTAATTTTAGATCATCTTGTAAAATCAGGGGTTGATTTAAAGAAAAATAATACGAGAGGGCAAACAGATAATGGCTCAGAGTTTATTGGTGCTTGGAATAAAAAAGGAGATTCGGAGTTTACAAAAGTATTAGCCAGTTATGGTGTGCCACACCAGACGATCCCTGCTGGAGCGCATACTTGGCAGTCTGATGTTGAAACGACTCATAGATTGATTGAGGATCACCTTTACCTGAATGAAACGTATAATTCAAGAGAAGACTTTCTCAACAAAGCTGGCTCCTATCTATTGATGTTCAATTCAATAAGAAAAAATTCTTACAAAGAGAATAAATCGCCCTGGCAGCTGATCCGAGAGGAAAGCACAACTATTGACAAACAAATATTAAATTTACCACCGTTTCGACTGGACTATTTATTTCAAAAGATGCCAATGGTCGTAGGGGGGTACAATCCTATTCTCCATCCCTAGTGGCTTAGCATAATTAGCTTGACATATCCTAGAACTTTTCTAGAATGTGATTTATTATGACTCAGTCTTATTGGCCGCTCTTATTTCAGTTAGCTTTTGGCTTTAGTTTTGCTGCTCTTGTGCTCGTTCTGGCTCACGCTATTCGTCCCAAATTAAAGAAAACTTCTGAATCGAAACCGGATACTTTCGAGTGTGGGGTGGCTTATTTTCAAGATGCCAAGGGTTTGTTTAACGTTAAATTTTACATGGTTGCTGTTCTTTTTATTTTGTTTGATGTTGAATCTATTTTTCTTTTCCCGTGGGCGGTAGCATTTAAGAGCTTCAAGTCCATTAATTTAGGAGCATTTGTTTTAGCCGAAATGTTTGTATTTTTATCCATTTTGGTATTGGGTTATATCTACATAATAAGAAAAGGGGGTTTGAATTGGGAAAGTTCAGAGTAAAGAAATGAGCGTATATGAATTAAAGCCAGGCAGTCAAGATGAGAAAAAGCTAAAAGAAAGTTCACCGGGTGCGGCTCGTAAAGATCAATACGGCGAGAGTATGGTCGTAAGCGCTCTCGATGATTTTATCAATTGGGGAAGGTCGTACAGTCTTTGGCCATTCCCTTTTGCCACCGCTTGTTGCGGAATTGAATTTATGGCTACTGCGGCGTCTGACTATGATATTGCTCGTTTTGGGGCAGAGCGCCCTTCTTTTTCGCCTAGGCAGGCCGACATGATTCTTGTTCTTGGTACGATTACCTACAAAATGGCTCCTGTTTTGAGGCATATTTACCGACAATTGGCTGATCCCAAGTACGTCGTATCCGTTGGTGCTTGTGCTTCATCGGGTGGCATGTTTCACACGTACTCCGTCTTGCAGGGCATTGACCGGATTCTTCCAGTCGATTCTTATGTTCCTGGGTGTCCTCCACGACCCGAAGCTATTTTACAATCACTCATTGATCTTCAAGAAAAGATGAAAATTCAATCAATTGAAGACAGGAGAGTTGAAGTGAGAAAAAAAATTCTTGAGATGCAAGAGAAAAGTCAACCTAGAGTTGTCGCATAATGGAATATTAGGTGGTCGTGCGAACCTGTGTCATGCAGGAAGTAAGGAAAGTCTGGACACCGTGGGTTGAAAAGACCAGAGAACTCTGGATTAGGCTTGGTAGCGTCTAATGGAAAGTGCCACAGAAAAAATACCGCATCTTGGGATATTCTTCTTCTAGATGTAAGGGTGAAATGGTGGGGTAAGAGCCCACCGCCGTCTTTGAGAGAAGAGGGGCAAGGTACACCTCTTTGGTGCAAGCTCAAGTTTGTTCTGCAAATAACCCTATGGCAGATATATTGTCTGCGGCAGAACTGGTGGAGTGCAAGAAGAAGTTTGGTATAACAAGCTTCTAAGATAAATGGCCATCACGGGGTGTGTCTTATCGACTTTGGTCAATTTGTTCACCCTGACAGAATCCGGCTTATCGATATTCAGCTACTTTGTTCTGTAGAGGGAAGCTTCTACAGAACAAGTTTAATCTTTTCAGATAAAAAGATTAACAAACTTGTAGGCTTTACTTTCTGGCCCCTTTTGCAAAGTGAATGATAAGCTTACCTTAGAACCACTGTCATCATAATGGAGAAAAAAATCAGCTTTCTTATGGGATTCGGAAATATTTTGTGATTCTTTCAGCTCATCGTTGTGATAGAAAGAACAAAGAAAGGGGCCGGAGCAATTTTTTAAATAAATACTGAATTGAATACCACTCACCGTTGATTTAATTTTAAACTTCACGAGTAAATTGTCAAACTTTGGAATGATCGAAAGGTATTCTGCATTGGTAAAATAGTCAGATTTTTTTTCTTGGCCAGAGCGAACCGATATTGCCGGTGTAAAATGCTCTAGGAGGAGAAAACCTTCCTTGAGCTGGGCCTGAAAAGAATTCCGTAAAGAATCAAAACTTAGACGAAGTTTGGGTGAGGTGTTTACTTTTTGGATATCAAGAACCGCTTCCAAAGAGAGGTAGGTATCCCATAGCTCATAGACGCATTCTTGACAATTTAGTAAATGTTGGTGACAGGATTCTTTAGTATTCAACTTTTTTTTAAACAATATATTTTTCAATGAATTGAGAAAACTGTTATGATCATGAATTTCTTGTAGTAATGACATTAGGTCCTCATCAGAAAGATGAGTTTGGCTACTTTTCATCATCAAATTTAAGACTTTGTTTGTGATATCCCCAAAGTTTTTAGAATTTCTTGATATCTCTCATGAAAAATCTTTTTTAACTCTTGTTTTGCAGATTTTATCAAACGATGAATCTGAGAAGTACTTTTTTTCATCAACTGTGAAATAAAATTTAATGAAACAGGGGTTTTGATTTTATAGAAATCTTCAATTAAATGATCACGACGTTTGTCAGATTTCATATTATTTGTATCTTGTTGGTACCTGAAATATTCTTTCTCAGCTTTTTCAAGGATTTCTTTTCTTGCCATTACTTCATTAACGCTCCAAGCTTTCATTTTCTGAACATATTTTCGATATAAAGGAAAAAATTTTAAGTTCCCATGTACGTTAAGCAGTTTTCTCAGGTGTGAGAGGAGGAGATAAAACCCAAAATATAATCGTAGTGTCATTTGTTTATTCAACTCTAAAAAACCAATTGCTTCTAGCACCAATTTTTCGATGCTTGCCCTCTCTTCTATTTCTTCTTCGCCATTATTGTCGGTTGCAGGGGGGTCCCAAGGAATTTCAGGATTTTGGTGAACAAAATCTTGGTATCTATTTTCTTTTTGGGTAGTTGATAGGAAAAATTTTAAATAATTTCTTTTTAAGATTACGGCCAAGTAAATGGCAAAAGATATACCACGTTTTGAGTCGTAGTCATGAAAAAATTTTTCGATACGATCATACATTTTCATATAAAAGTCAGAAGCCATATCATCATTTGCCCGAAACCGTTTTATTGCGTATTGGTATACATAGTGGTGTAAACCTTGAAGAATTTCTTCTCTTTCTTTGGATTCAGGAAGAGTGCCATGGTAATCTGAATAAAGTGCTTGAAAATCTGTTTCTTTCACAATGAATGGTCAGTGCTTATTGTCATTGAATCAAGTGGGCATTTTAGATTAGTGTGGTTGGTTAGCAAGTTTTTATTATGAATTTTGTTAAATTAGAGGGTTTGGGTAATGATTATCTTTTTTCGGAAAATACGCCTAAGAATCCATCACGAGCGGCAAGGTTGATGTGTGATCGTCATTATGGGGTCGGTGCTGATGGGTTTGTCTTAATACGCGAACCTGATGATGAAAAAGCGGATGTTCAGATAAAAATCTTAAATCCCGATGGGTCCGAAGCTGAAATGTGTGGGAATGCGGTGCGCTGTCTTGGCAAATATTTATATGATCGTGGTAAAATTAAGAAGCAATCCATCAATGTTCAAACAGTGAAAGGTCTTGTGCCCACCATTCTTATGGTTAGAGACGGTAGGGTTTATCGTGTGAAAGTAGATTTGGGTGAGCCTATCTTTGAGAGAAGTTTGATCCCCATGCAGTGTGCTCCCGGAGAAGAAAATAAACCAGTACACGGTGAAAAAATATATTTAGATGATCACGAGATGTTTGAGTTCACTGCGATGTCTCTGGGTAATCCTCATTGCGTGATATGGGTTGAAGATCTTGATAATTTCCCTGTTGAGAAGTTTGGACCTCTCATCGAAAATTATTCTTTATTTCCAAATCGAGTCAATGTTGGGTTCATTGAAATGCTCGACGAAGACCTCGTAAAACAACGAACATGGGAGAGAGGTGTGGGGGAGACCCTTGCTTGCGGTACGGGTGCAGCGGCGACTGTGGTGACGGGAGTTTTGCAAGGGAAGATTAAAAGAAAGGCGAAGGTTCAACTCAGAGGTGGTCTTCTGGAGATATATTGGTCAGAAAAGGATAATCACCTTTATATGACTGGCCCTTGCAAGGATGTTTTTGAAGGGCATACCAATATTATTTAATGTTCTTTCAGGATGTCGTATCCCGATTGAACAATTTTTGGTCAGATCGTGGATGCTTACTCCTTCAGGGAACTGACATTGAAGTAGGGGCGGGAACTTTCAACCCAAATACGTTTCTTCGTGTCCTTGGTTCAAAGCCATATCAATGTGCTTACGTTGAACCATCACGACGACCCACGGATGGGCGTTATGGCAAAAACCCCAATCGTTTGCAACACTATTACCAATATCAAGTTCTTCTCAAACCATCTCCTGATGATGCACAAGACCTGTATCTTCGTTCATTGGAGTTCTTGGGTCTTAAACTTGAAGAAAATGACATTCGCTTTGTCAAAGATGATTGGGAATCACCAACGTTAGGTGCGAGTGGTTTGGGTTGGGAAGTTTGGCTGAATGGTATGGAGATTACCCAATTTACTTATTTCCAGAGCTGCGGTTCTGTTGTTTTAGACCCCATTTCGGTTGAGCTTACTTACGGGCTTGAAAGGTTAACGATGTATCTCCAGAACATTGATAACGTATATGATATACAATGGAATGAAATGTTCATTTACGGTAATATACACAAACAAACAGAATTTGAGTATTCTACTTATAATTTTGAAATCGCAAAAATATCTACTTTGAGAAATTGGTTTAATGAATACGAAACAGAATGTACAAGGATTTTAAAAAATAAAAACAGTATGGTTTACCCCGCCTATGATTACGTATTAAAATGTAGCCATACCTTTAATCTGTTAGACGCAAGAGGTGATATTTCCACGGCAGAAAGACCAGAAATGATTGCTCGTATTCGACATTTGGCACAGAAAGTTGCAAAAAACTACTTGGAACAATGAAAGTAACTCGATTCAGAATCGTTGTGGTTTTGATTTTCTTAATGTTTGCTTCTTTATTTTATCGCTCGTATCAGCTTACTTTCGAGTCTCCCCTACCAGAAAGTTTTGGGAGAAAATCTTCAGAAAATGTTCGACGGGGCACTATTTATGACTCTGTTGGGAACGAGTTAGCAATTTCAAAGGAAACAGCGTCGGTGGGTATCCGACCGACCGAGCTTTTAGACATAAAACAGACAGCTAATCTCATTGCTCCTGTTTTGAATCTATTGCCAGACAAAGTGATACGAGCTATCCAATCTCATCAAGAGAAAAGTTTTTTTTGGCTGAAAAGAAAAATTGATATGATAATCGCCCAACGTTTGAAAGAAATGAAAATATCAGGTGTTCATATTAGCATAGAGCCTTCGCGTTACTATCCAAATAAAGAACTTGCTTCTAATCTAATCGGTTTTGTGGATATCGACAACCAAGGTTTGGGAGGTATCGAGTTTCAATATAATGACACGCTTACAACCTCTTTTGAAAATTCACAAGTTGGTAACGATATCTATTTAACGATTCACTCTTTTCTACAATATCAACTTGAGAAACACTTGCGTGACAAAATGAAAGAAACCAAGTCAAAGTCTGCGATTGGTATTATTTCAGAGACAAATACTGGTCGTATTTTAGCGATGAGTTCATTACCTAATTTTAATCCCCAAAATATCGAAGATACCTCACCACGACAAAGAAAGAATCAAATCATTAATTCAGTATACGAACCAGGTTCCACATTTAAAATATTTACATTGGCAATCCTGCTGGAAGATTATTTGATAAAATCAACGGATCGCTTTTTTTGCCCAGGTTATGTTACAAAAAATGGTTTCAAGATAAGGTGCACTGATGTTCACAATACATTAGATCTTCAAGATGTTATCAAAAAATCTTGCAATACGGGGATTATCGATGCCTCATTTCGGATGCCAGCGAGGGACTACTATCGGGCAATTAAGAAGTTTGGTTTTGGAGGTTTGACTCAAATCTCTCTCTCAGGAGAAAGCCGAGGGATGTTAAGAGACTATAAGAAATGGGATACCTCCATAAGAATGTCAATTCCTATTGGCCATGGGATAGCAACAACACCGGCACAGATTATTGCTGCAGCAAATAGTATTGCCAATGGAGGACGATTACTCAAGCTTCATGTTGTTGATAAAATTGTGACTGCCGATAATAAACGGTTTTTTCAGGCTTCTCCTTTAGAGCGCAATAGGACGGTCAGGGCTAAGACTAGCGAAGAGGTTCTCAAATATCTTGAGTCTGTTACCAAAGAAGGAGGTACGGGAATTTTGGCAAATCTGGAACTTTCAAATATCGAAGTAGCGGGTAAAACAGGCACTGCGATGAAGTCTTATTCCAAAGGTTATTTTAAAAACAAGTACCAGGCTTCCTTTTTGGGCTTTTTCCCGGCGAAGAATCCAACAATTACCATGTTTATTTTATTTGATGAGCCTGACCCAAACTCTCAACACCAAGGTGGACTTATTGCTGCTCCCGTATTTCGCGAAGTGTTGCGTAAAAATTTTTCATTGCTCCATTCGGGGGAGGTATATCACATCAAAACAATGAACTCACTCAGCTTTGACGAAGATGAAAAACAGCTATCCAAAAGCATAATGCCTAACCTATTTGGCCGTGGTAAGAAAGACGTTATGAGGTTACTAAACCAACATTATCCCGGAGAACACATTGTAAAAGGGAGTGGATACGTCATGAAACAAGTTCCCGCAAATGGGGAAGGCATCAAAAAACCTTATCAATTTATAATTGAATTTGGTTTTCCGATTAGTCAATAATCTCAAGAGTTATCTTTTGAAAACGTTCTTCTCTGCCCTCAATAAAAAAAAATTTATTGGATATTGACTGAAGCAAGGTGCGGATTGCCCGAGCAACCCGACCACCTTTTCCAATGATTCTGCCAATATCTTTGGGATCAAGGCGGAGTTCTAAAACGAGAGAGTGAGAACCGATAATTGGGTTAACCGAAATAGTTTCTTGCGAAGTCACCAGATTCCTAGTGATAAACTGAAGAAGACCTACAGGATCAGAAGACGTATTATTTTCCATATAAAATCAATTCATTTAGAGAGGACTTTCTCTCCCTTTTTATTTTTACTTTTTCTGTTTTGATTCTTTTTTTTAATTCGTTCTCTTTTCCTTTCTGAAGCTTCGTCGGCATATTTCTTCCAAATGCCAGAACTCGACAAAATTCGTCTGACGGTCTCAGAAGGGGAAGCTCCTTTTTCTAACCAAGATAATATCTTTTGTTCGTCAAGACGAACCTGATCGGCAGATTCTTTTACAGTTGGATGGTATAAGCCAACAATTTCGAGAAAACGACCATCACGCTTGAAAGCACAAGGAGCCGCAACGATTCGGTAAAAGGGAGATTTCTTTCTTCCAAATCTCTGTAGTCTCAACCGAACACGCATACAAAACTAGCGAGATCTCCACCTGATAAAATTAAACATGAATAGAGGTAACACAGCACCCAGCTTCTATTGATTGGATATATTGTCAAGCTTAAAACATTTTTAAAAAATCGGGGTTCGGTGTTTGAAAATGACGAATATCTTCAATTCCGTGATTCATCATGACAAGACGATTGAGCCCCAGACCAAAGGCGATTCCTTGCCATTTGCTTTTATTAAGGCCACACGCTTGAATCACATTGGGATGCACGACTCCGCAAGGAAGTATCTCTATCCAACCAGATTTCTTGCAAGTGGAGCAACCAGTTCCTTTGCAAATTAAGCATTGTACATCTAACTCAAAACTAGGCTCAACGAAAGGAAAATAACCGGGCCTAAGTCGAATATCCACACCGCTAGAAAATACTTCTTCAAGCAGAGTTTTCATCAAAAATAGGAGGTTGGATACATTCACGCTTTTATCGATAACCATACCCTCTATTTGATAGAAAGTATGTTCATGGGAAGCATCCACCTCTTCGTTGCGAAAAACCCTCCCAGGAGCGATCATTCTTATGGGAGGAGGGTGGTTTAATAGCACCCGAATTTGAACTGAAGAGGTATGTGTTCTTAGTAACTTTTCATGCGTCGAGTAAAAAGTGTCTTGCGTATCTCTCGCCGGGTGATCATCAGAAAAATTGAGGGCTCCAAAATTATAAAAGTCTTCTTCAAGTTGAGGGCCATCAAAGATATTGAACCCCATTTGAGAAAAAATATTTTCGAGTTTTTGTTGCATGAGGCTGATAGGATGGATGTGTCCCCCCTTTTGCATTGGAAAAATGGTCTGAGGAAAGGGAGCTGGTTGTACTGTCATATCTACCCATTCTGTTTTAGCTAGACTTTGATAATACTCTTCTTGAGTTTGTTTTTTTCTTTCTTCAAGGGTACTTTGCATTTCAGATTTGATGCGATTTGCAAGAGCACCTATTCTTGCCCTTTCATTGTGGGGAGCTTTACCTAAGCCCTTGAGTATTTGGGTCAACTCACCTTTTTTACCGAGATATTTGACCCTAAGTTCTTCAATCTCCTCTGAATTGCGTGCATTTTGAGAAGCGTCAGAGAGGTTTTTTTTGATTGCAAACATTTCTTTTTCGATCATAATAGCCACAGAAAAGAATTAGAGATTAAACTTAGATGAGCAGTACAGCTCTTTATCGAACAAGACTTCTAAAATGATCGCCTCGCTCTTCAAATGATTGATAGGCATCCCATGAGGTGCACACGGGAGAAAGTAAAAAAGTGGTTCGCTTGGAGCCATCTTGTTCATAGTGCTTATGGGCAACTTCCACAGCTTCTCCAAGCTCTTGAAATGTGCCTATAATGAGTACGTCCACCCTCATAAAAGATTTTTTGAGTTGTTCTCGCTCTTCTCCAAATAAAACGAGTTTTATTCTTTTCTTTTTTACGTCTTGTGCAAGAACGCTGTAGTCTTCACCTTTCCCTTGTCCTCCCAAAAAGAGGTAACTACCCATGGGCACATTGTGAATTGCGTTGGATACGGCTTGACAAGTTGTGGCTTTTGAATCATTGATGTAGGTGATATTGGGATATTTCCCTTGAATGACTTCAAATCGATGTGGCAGAGGAGTAAAACTTTTCAGAGCCGAAAACCATATCTTATTTTCATTTTTTGGCACATTTAAAGAATTAGGCTTTTTTACTAGAAAATGATGTGCAACCTCTAGTGCGAATAAGCTATTCGACAGGTTGTGCTCCCCAGCTAACTTGATATCTTTAGAAGAAATTATTTTTGTCTTTTTATCTCTTCGGTAGAGGATGTATTCCCTCTCAGAGCGATTGTTCCAGTAGAAATGGGGCGAACTCAGCCCGTCAATTTGAATCATATTCAATGCTGATGTCTTCATGGATTCTACATAATATTGTTTGACCAACGCTTTTGAAGTGATAAAGCTTCCTGCATCTTTTTTTATTTTATTGATAATACTCCATTTTGTGCGAGCGTAGTCGTCATAATCTTTATAGCGATTTAAGTGATCAGGAGAAATATTCAGTAAAACAGCAATGTCTAACATGAGAGTTTTAGCTAATTCCAATTGATAACTACTCAACTCGGCAACCACAACCCTTGATGAAAGCTTAGAATTATCAAGTACCACTTCAGAAAAAGGCACACCGATATTTCCACAAAAGATTGAATTTTGGGAGAGATGGTTGAGTATGTGGTTAGTTAGGGCTACCAGTGTACTTTTGCCATCTGTGCCTGTGATACCAACCCATTGTTTTTTCTCTCCTTTTTTGTTCAAATATGGCATGCAAAAATCAAGTTCACTAAATATATTTTTCTTTTTTTTCTTTGCTTGTTGAATAATCGCCTGTTGAAGAGGTACCCCAGGTGTTAAAGTTATTGAATCAACCTTATCTACAATTGTTTGTTTTTGAAAATCTTCTTGTGTTACTCTAAAAAATTTTTTATGAGAACCTATATCATTGGGATAAATAAAGTCTGTTTTTTTGTCCCATCCAAAAACTGAATAGCCTTCTCGTAATAACAAACGAGAGTATGTAATCCCTGTTTTGCCCGCGGAGCCTAATAATAATATATTTTTCATTGTTTACAAGATATGATTCAATCAATGAATAGTGAGTATGGTGTCAAAGAGAAGTTCAAGTGACGGAGGAGCGGAAGCTTTGTTAAGAACATGGCCTCAGGTATTTTTTTTCTACTTTGTTGGTTTGTCCTTATTTTTCATCGTTGCGTTTGTTATCGTCACTTTGCGAATTTCACATAAGGGTGAGGTGAGCGTTCCCTCCCTCGTTGGTAAAACCTATTTAGAGGTACATAATGGTTTACAAGAAAGTGGTTTTGAGATTAAATTAAAAAATACCTACTCTACAAACTATCCTTACGGCTACATTGTATCCCAAAGTCTATCCCCTGGTAAAATTGTCAAGATTGGTCAAAAAGTAACATTACTTGTGAACCAAAGCAAAAATATTATCAAAACACCCACATTAGTCGGGACTTTAGAGTCTATCGCTCCTAAAATTTTAGGAAATGTACACAGTGGTGAACGGAGGTTCAAACTTATCTCCGGTGTGGTTACTCATGTCTCTAGTGATAGACCCAAAGGTCTAATATTAGCCCAGTATCCTCTACCAAAAACACCTGTCCCTCCTGAATATCCAGTTTCTTATTTAGTTTCTTTGGGAAACCACACGGAGTCGTCGGCTAGAGATTCAAAAAAAGCACCCAATAATGAAGTAAATGGTGCAAAGTCATTGAATCGGCAGCAAAAAAAAAAAGATCGCCTAGAGATTAAACGAATGATGAATGAGCTTGATTTGCATAAGAAGGTGCTTAATATAGAAATTGTCAAAGCGATGTCTTATCATATGAAAATTCCTCTTGAAATTGATAAAACTTCTGTTGAAAGGCCGGAGCAAGACGGTTTGGTTCTTGAATATAGCCTATTGGGTGATAGAAGAAATGGTCAGCAAATAATCTGGAAAGTAAATGTTGGATATTATGATAAAAAAAACTCCAAAGAAGAGAAGGATTATCCGTTTCAGTTTATTTGGGTAAGTCCTCAAGAGTTAGGGATAAATCAAGGAGTGTATACGGTCGCTCAGAGAATCGGGGCACAAAGCGATCGAGTCGCAGAAGAGGGGCAACAATTATTGTCTGGACTCTCCTACGTGAGTCTCTCAAAAAACCAATTATTACCTCTCTTCAAGACTTTCAGTGATGAATTTTTAATATGGAATGGGTATCACGCCATGCCGGAGTCCGTAACATATTCTGATCAAGAATCAAAATTGCCTGACGAAACATACTCCCCAGAAGATATCTTACCGTGAAAGTTTCAGGTTCCATTTTGGCCGCACCACTCAGTCGTTTGGGTGAGAATGTTCGTAACCTTGATCAAAATTGTGTCGATTTTATTCACATGGACATCATGGATGGTCACTTTGTGCCTCAGCTTACTTTTGGTGAAAATATTTGCCGAGCCATTGCTGAGGAAACTAGTATCCCTCAGGAAATCCATCTGATGGTCTCCTACCCTGAAAGAGAGATCTCTAAATATTTTTCTATTCGACCCTATTGTATCACGTTTCATCACGAAGCGACAAAGTTTCCTGTTCGATTGGCAGAAGAGATTCAGAAGCAGGGAATTTTAGCGGGGGTATCCATTAATCCTTCCACACCAACCATTGTCTTGAAAGATATTCTGGCCAAATTTGACTTGGTTAATCTCATGAGTGTTGAGCCAGGCTTTACCGGGCAAGGGTTTCTGGCATCTAGTTTTGAACGCTTAGAAGAACTCATTAAGATGAAAAAAAAATATAATCCTTCGCTCTTAATTGAAATGGACGGAGGAATTGACCAAAATAAGGCTGTCAAATTAAAAGGATTGGGTGTTGATATCGTCGTATCGGGCTCTTTTATTTTCAAGGCAAATAACCCTAATGAACAAGCTTTATTGCTTAAATAGTTTGCAAGCACTAGAAGGTCTAAAATGGAAATTCCACAGCAACGTAGTAAACTAAAAGAAATCATTCAAGAGAACTCATACCGAGAAAATCATGAAGAACCTTTTCTTCTGGCATCTGGCACATCCAGCCCGTATTATTTAGATTTAAAACAGGTTCTTTTTGTTCCCGAGTATCTTCACCTTTTCTGTGAAGTGCTTCTAAGTAAAATTATCGAAATGTTTAACGCTCCTGTCGTTGGAGTAGCGGGTCTCACGATGGGTGCTGACCCTCTGGTGTATGGTCTTTCTTTAGCTGGTCATCAAAAAAAAATAATCATCCTCCCCTTAGTTGTTAGAAAAGAAGAAAAAGACCACGGTAGCAAAAAACAGATTGAAGGCCGCCTTGATAAACTTGATCTGAATATACCCATTGTTTTAGTTGATGATGTGGTGACCACCGGCGGTTCTATAATAAAAACCTATGAAGCCTTACAAAAAAATGGGTTTTCTTCAAAGTTTGCCCTTTGTTTAGTCGACAGATGTGAGGGAGCCATCGAAAGCTTCAAAAAGAGGCAAATTCAACTTTCTCCTCTTTTTGAGTTGAAAGAGTTTAAGAAGAAAATAAATTGACTTGTAATTTTTTGAAATAACACTGTGCTTTTTAGAGAGGGTGTTCTGTATACTATGTTTTTCAAGGAAAGTGATAAGGAAAAAAAAGCTAGGAGTAAGAAAAAAATCTCGTTATCTGAGGATTCTCCACTGAATATCACAGGGGGGAAGCCCATAACAGACTCTTATATCAATGCTTTTTTCCAATTATTCTCAGTAGAGCAAATTTTTTCTTTTGAAGAGTTATACCTGGAGCTTAGGAAAGATATAGATAGCCTTTACATGTCAGGTGAAATATTTATGCGTCATGCTAAAGACGCTTATATTCGGTATCAAGAATATAAAGAGCTTGATGCTTTTCAGCCCATGGATGAAAAAGGTTTTGCTTATGTAGAAGCATCTCTTCGTAGAATGATTAAACAGACGGTAAAAGAGAATCAAAAAAAATAAGTTGTGCGTCTAATCGAATCCTTCATTCGTCTACTGGTTATGCTGGCTTATTTTCTTTCCTTGACGAACCTTCTTTTTTCTCGAGAGATTGAACTCGGCAAAATTATTGCCTATCCCAATCCCTATAGCCCAAACACCGATGCACAACCTCTTACTTTCTCGAGGTCTGAAAGGGGCAACTTAGTAGGCTTTTCTGGTGAAATTAAAATTATTGTATATGACGCTGATTTGGTTAAAGTCTATGAAAAAGAATATCCAGCTTCGACAGCTGGTTCCAACAAGAATGTTTCTTGGTCGGGGATCAACTCTAATGGTAGCCGAGTCTCCTCTGGCCTATATTACATTCGATTTATAGAAAGCCGGAGAGACGGAACATCTGGTTTCAAGTTTCTTAAAATAATTGTCCGATGACTTCCCTAAAAAATCTGACCATTCACTTGCACCCGACGAGGCAGAGTCTTATTCTATTTTTTACTATTTTCTTTTTTTCTTTTGTGCTGAGCTCTGGTCTTTCTGCTAGACAAGTCGCCGCCATACTCAGGGCACCGATTACAGCAAAAGCAAATGCATTGGGTGCTGCTTATAGTGGCAGTGTCAAAGACCCATCGGCTCTACTTTGGAACCCCGCTGGTTTGGCTCATATATCAGGGCAAAACAAATTAATGAGAAAAAAAGATAAAGTCAAAAAAGCGGAAGATGCCTTTGAAAGATTTGCACGTGGCGGTAAAAACGATGACGATAGCGAATATTCGAAAGATGAAAATGAGGATAACCTCGCCAATGAGTATCAGCGAACTTTTGAATTTCAAGTTTTATCCACACTGACCCAATTATCTTTAGATCGAAGAATTGGGTTTGTGGGTGTCGGTTTCCCTATTTTTGCGGGTAGTTTGGGTCTTGGTATTTTAGCGAGTCAAGTAACGAATATTGACGGTTACGACCAAGTTGGAGCCTCCATAGGAGAGCTTGAATACAATTTGTATTCAATATACGCTGGTTACGCACTTGAGGTAGGTCACGCACGGATGGGCATCACCCTGAATGGGATTTTCGAAAACCTAGCAGGGAAGTCAATTGTTGGTGGCAGTGTTGATATTGGCATCCAGTTTTTTGCCTCAATTTTTGAGCTGGGTGCAAGTCTACAAAGTTTAGGAGGGTTCATACAAAAATCAATTTCAGAGCCAAACTCTTTGGAACGTCTTGATATTATATTGAGGGTTTCAGTGGGAGCCGTAATACCCCGAACGGGCATTCGTCTCTACTTAGGCCTAACCAGCAACCTCGATAATTATGAAACCAGCCCTCCCTTACTCAATGTAGGTTTCTCTTATGATTTATTTCGCTATGTTTCCATTTCGCTCGGTTTAAATGGAGGTCGCCCCTCTGTTGGTTTAGAACTGAAGTTTCCTTACATCGGTTTTTCCTACGCTTTGAATCAAGATAAGTTGAGTTATGATATCCAGCATTTTATCGATGTACACCTAAAGTTTTAATGCGTTTTCAAATATGGGGAGTGATTAATTTAACTCCTGATTCATTTTATTCAGGCTCACGCTTTTGTGAAATAACTTTTCTGCCCTATGTGGAAAACGCTCTCAAACTTGGTGTTGATGTTTTTGACATTGGTGCAGAAAGTACTCGCCCCTTTTCAAAAAAAGTGTCAGTCAACGAGGAATGGAGTAGGCTGAAAACCCCCCTTTCGTGTTTGAGAAAAGAATACGGAAATGATTTTCTCTTGAACTGTGTTTCTGTAGATACGTACAAACCCGATATCGCTGAAAGAAGTATTGAAGTGGGAGTCGGTACCATTAATGACACGAGTGGGTTGAGTTTGGACAGAATGAAGCAGGTCATTGCCAAGCATCAGAGGCGAGTTGTGATTATGCATTCACAGGGAGAACCCAGTAAGATGCAAATTAATCCAAGTTATGAGAATTTAATTCAAGAAGTTTTGACTTTTTTAAAAAATCGAAGTATTCAGGCAACTAAAGCAGGGATTCTTCCGAAAAATATAATATGGGACTATGGAATTGGTTTTGGTAAAAGAGTCGAAGATAACCTCATGCTTATAAAAAACACAAAAATTTTTAGAGAACGGGGATACCCATTGATGGTTGGCTTATCGCGAAAGTCATTTATTGGAAAGCTGTTAAAGTTGGATAATCCTAATGATCGAGGGGTGGGTAGTCTTATTCTACATGTTTTTTTAGCTCTTCAGAATGTTGACATATTGAGAGTACATGATCTTGAAGAGACAAGACAAATAAGAATTCTTTTGGAACACCTTCACGATAACGTATGAAGTCTATTATTCAAGTCATTGATGCTTTGGATGTCCTAGATATTCTGATCGTTACTTTCGTTGCGTATTATTTTTATCGGCTTTTACGCCATACTCGTGCTGTGCCCGTGTTAATCGGTCTGTCAATACTCTTTATCTTTGCGTGGAGTGCACGCATCTTAGATTTAGAGACGATTACTTGGTTATTTGAAGTATTTTCAAGTTATTTTATCATTGGTATACTCATTACTCTTCAACCAGAGATGAGACGTTTTTTTTATCGCATTGGAGAAGCCGGCTGGATAAGACAATTTTATAATGCATCAAAAGTAAACACAGAAGAAATTATTCTAGCGGTTAACTCCATGTGTGAGGATGGTTTGGGCGCGCTAATTGTAATTCTCAACAAAACGGGGTTAGAACAAATGATTGAGCTTGGCGTTTCCCTGAAAGCACAGTTAAGTAAAGAGCTACTTACAACTATTTTCTATGGCAAGAGCCCTCTTCATGATGGAGCGGTCATTGTAAAAGGGGAGGAAATTATTTCTGCGTCGACTTATTTACCACTTTCGAATTCTTCACAAATAAAAAGATCCCACGGTGCAAGACATCGAGCTGGGCTAGGAATTTCTGAAGAATCGGATGCTCTCGTTATTATTGTTTCCGAAGAAAAAAAAAGAATTTCAATTGCTTTTGCGGGCACATTGGAAGAAAATACTGATATCGAAACATTGCGATTTCTACTTGATGCTTTCAATCATAATACACTCAATGAGAAATGGACATCTATTTTAAAATATCAAAAGAAATATCAATCAAAGCAGAATATCAATAAAAAAAAAGTAACTTCAAAAAAAAAAGTAAACTAGTATGACTCAAATATTCTATTCTGTTTTTATGAAAGAGGGAAGGGTCAAACTGATTTGTCTAGCTCTTTCCATTGTCCTCTGGGGCTTTGTTAAATCTCTTAAAATATCTACAGTCAAGGTTAACATTTCGTTATACTCAGAAAATATGCCTAGCAACATGATACTCACTTCTCGTTTGCCAAAGTTTGCGACATTACGGCTCCGAGGTAAAAAAGAAAGCCTGCGATTCTCCACATCAAATTTAAAAGCAACCTTAGACCTCAGCTCAATAAAAAATGGTTCAAATGTATTGATCCCTTATTTTGATAAAAGCTCGCTCCCCAATAGAGTTGATCTTGAGTCCGTTGCCGAAGTGCGTGTTTCTTGTGAGAGGACGATTCAAAAAAAACTTTGGGTGAAGTTTGCCTCAAAAGGAAAACCAAAACAGGGTTATCAGGTAGGTCGGGTGATGACTATCCCAAACCGAATTACTGTCAGTGGACCAATGTCTCAGCTAAAAAATATTTATGAGGTATATACGAAGAAAATGAATGTCGAAAATTTACGCGATAACTTCAAAGGTGTTCTTCCTTTGGTTGCTCCTAACCGCTTTATTTCTTTTGTTAATGAAGACCAAGTGAATATCTCTGTTCGAATTTTTCAGACTAGTGCTGGGAACAAAAAAATATTGACAAATATTCCTATTGATGTTTTAGAACTAAACCCCAATTATAATGTTGTTTTGAACCAAGAGGAGGTGAGTATTCACCTTGAAGGGAGTCGCGAAATTCTTGAAGAAGTAGGTATTGAAGATTTAAAAGTATTTATTAATTTAGATAATATTGTAATCGATGAAATAGAAGTTGGGGAGGGAAAAGAAGAAAAAAAGGTTTATGATGAAAATTATGCCATACTTCTGTCCGTTCCTGTTGAGGTCTCATTAATTCGATTTCAAGGTAAGATTTCTGTGATGCAAGTAAAGCCAAGTGAGTTACAGGTGAATCTCAGTAAAAAAATAGTTGATGAAGTATTGCCTCCTCCTACTGAAAAGAAATAACTTGCTCTTCAACAAATTTGATCACTTGTTTCTCAATATCTATCTTGTAAACTTGATTCATTTCTTTTAGACAAGTTGGTGAAGTGACATTAATTTCAGTTAAATAACTCCCAAGTATGTCAATGCCTACAAAATAAAGTTTTTTTTCTATCAGAAATGGTCTGATTTTCTGAATGATTTCTTGGTCGCGAGCCGTAAGTTTTGTCGCTTTGGCGACTCCTCCCACTGCAAGGTTATTACGATGGTCTTTTCCCCCGTGAACTCTCATGATCGCTCCTAGAAACTCACCGTTGAGTAATAATATTCTTTTGTCACCCAATTCAGCTTCAGGAATATATTTTTGGATAATAGCGTATCCGCTGGTTTCTAAAACTGTATCAAAAATCACACGAGAGTTCAAGTCATCAGTACGAGTGATGAAGATATTTTTTCCTCCAAGTCCATTCGTTGGTTTTACCACCACCTTTCTATTCTCTTTCAGAAATGCATCATAATCTTGAGGATTGGCTGTAATTAGGGTGGGAGGTATAAGATGAGGAAACTTTTGTACTGAGATTTTTTCATTTGTGTTTCGGATACCTTCAGGGTCATTTAAAATAAATACTTTATTTTGAATGAGTTCTAGCAACCAAGTAAGTTGAATATACTTCTCGTCAAAGGGTGGGTCAATGCGAATGATGAAAGCTTTGACCGTTAAATAAGAAATTTTACTTTTTTTACCTCGAATTAATTGGTTATTTTGGTTGGTGCTTCCATTACCAGAAGGCTCTAGGCGAGAGGCATGAAAAAATAGTTCTTGGTCTTCTAACGTAATATCATTTTTATATAAAATATATATTTCATGACCTCTAGCCTGTGCACCTTGCATGAGCAGGTAGCTCGTATCTTTTTTTAAATCAAGAGTCTCAAAAAGATCAATGAGAAACACAAACCTCATGTTTTACTGACTATTTTTCGATGTCCTCAACTTCTTTCATACAGGCAACGCCCGCAATTCTGGAAAGGATCTGATACAAGTAAAGGAGGTCTTTATCGAGAGTGCCTTCGCAAGGTGCATGGATATCTCTCCCGATACTTCTGAACTGCATTCCTGGGCTATTCAAACTATCTAAATCAGTCTTATTTTCGTGTATACGGTAAAAACTACCAATGTATTGATTCGAAATTTGATATAGGCAGACTTCCGCTGACATTTGGTCAACTTTATGAATGCTAGGAATACCCTCCTGTAGCAGAAAAGAAGTGATTAAGGATGTTCCTTTGCCTTTGTATAGCTTGTTTCTCATCTTTCGGTTAAGTTCTTTGATTTGTGAAGGGTTGCTTACTGAAAGCACTCCCATTCCATACGTGCCGTAATTGGCTTTCAAAAAAATGAAGGGATGGCTATTAATGCGGTATTTATCATACTTTGTCTGAATTTGGGAGAATAGTTCAGAGGCACATTCAGACAAAGTATCCCTGTCTACCTCTTCGTTGATATTCATGGAGTCTACAGAAACATCTAGGCAAGAGAAAAACCATGGGTCTAATTTGGTGATTGAACAAAATTCTTTGAGAAGTTGCTCTTCAAATATAAAATGTTTTGACTTCAACCTTGAGTGCCATCCCGCATGCATGGAAGGGTTGGTTTCTAAATTAGCCTGTTTTAACAAATGCGGTATGCCATTGATTAAATCATGGTTTAATACGACAAAATCAAATTTTATATTGTTGTCTTTAGCGAGAGCTATTTTAGGGTTCAAAAGAGAAAGAGAATTTTCTTTCTGTGATATTAAAGTAAGCTCTTGAGCATCTTCAAAAACGTCTGCACGGGGGGTCGTAATGAGCACTTCAAAGCCAGCTCTTATAATAATGACTTTCAGAGTATAGATATTTTCAAGATACCATTTGTTTCTTGTATGTTCTTCCATGATCAGAAGAATTTTTCTCGCATCATGGTTTTGCGATAACACTCGCTCTCTGAGAATTGCTGCAGCTTGATCAAGGTCAGCTTCGCAAATGTTGTTAAAACCAGCAGGAAAAAGGTTTGAGTCGACTACAGAAGCCTTAAAATCGGAATCACGAATATCAGTTGAGAGATATAGGGGAATTTCTTCCGATGTTTCATAAGCGTTTAGCCAAGACTCAATCTCTTCTTGAGATTCAATAACTCTGTTCAGTAAAAGCTTTTGCACAAATTAACGAACAATTTCTTTAAGCTCGTTATTTGCCTGTAATTCCATAATGATATCACATCCCCCGATAAACTCTTCTTTGACATAAAGCTGTGGTATTGTTGGCCAGTTTGAATATTCTTTAATCGCTTGCCTAAGGTTTTCATCAAGCAATACATTTCGCGTGACATAAGCGACATTTAAAGCATTCAATATCTCAACAACCTTGGCAGAGAAGCCACATTGTGGCATTTCTTTCTCCCCTTTCATAAATAAGACAACATGATTGTTTTTTATATCCTCTTGAATTATTTTTTTTGTCTCCTCAATTTTTTTCGTTTTTGACATTTTTTCTCCTCAAACTATCATAGTTCTTTTTTTATTCATTTCTCGAGTTCATTTTTTATTCAATGATAATGATTACGAAAGCACAGGAAGGTATTGATCCTTTTGGGCTGCCCACTTTTCGGGAGTGAATGTCTTCAACTCCAAAGCGTGCACGACATTGGTGTCGAATGCGTCTTTAAGACTATTCATAATGATTCGTTGTTGTTGCACCAGGGACATATCTTCAAAATCGGGGCTGATTACAATTGCTTGAAAATGTGTGGCATCACTCATGGGATCAGAAACATAGACTTCGGCATTCTCTATATTGCTCTGAATCGTCTGTTTAATTTTCTCAAGCACTTGAAGAGGCATAATCTTTTAGACATAGTATAATTTCATCGGACTCATACTTTGGTGTTCCGTCAACAAACAAACAGGGAACAGTTTGGCGACCAGTAATTTGCAGTAATTCCTCCATCGCTGCAGGCTCATCAACAACGTTTTTCATTCGTATGTTTATATTATTGGTATTCATAAACGCAATGACCTTTTGACAATACCGACAACTCTCAAAATAGTATAAGAGAAGCTCTGTTGGTTTCTCAGGCACAGGGGGACTGTGATGCGAAAGAGAATAAAAAGTCAATATTTTTTTGTTTACACAGTACGTAATATTTGAGAATCCATATCTGTTTGTATATGTTGGAATCAATGAAAAAATTTGCTGACCTTCTTTTTGGCCTTATCAAGAAAAAATATCGTACTTTCAAGAAAATAGGTCATGAACACCTTACCCTGATGGTGATTCCTCATAATCAGTCGAGGGTTTTTCACCTCCAACTGAGTAAATTTACCATTGCTTTTAGTTTACTTATGATCATCACTATTTTATGTGTATCTGTTATTTCTTGGTCTTCGCAGCAAACAATCATCACAGAAGTCAAAGGGCTTTATGGTGCCGACAAAAGTCTGTACAATGAAAGAAAGCAGTACATTGTTAAACTCAACAAGATTTACGATTCTCAAGAGGAGATGCAATCTGTTTTAAAAGATGTTATCAAACGAATGAATAACGAAAACACCCTCAAGGGTTTTTTTGTTTCTTCTGCTGAGGTTAATGAAGAGGCAAGAATTCTGATCTCAGACGAAAGCAAAGAGTTCTATAAACAGATAGTTGAACTCATCAAAAAAAAGTCAGCGACCGGCTTCTCCTACGGGTCGGTCAAAGAGGCGTTAATTGCTGAGTTTAAGAGAAGTGGCATTGATGATTCGTTCCAATATGGTCATAATGTGATCGCTTACCGTGCATTGCGGTTAAAAATTCATCAAAACATTAATGCTCTTAAAGTGCTTGAGAAGTTTCTACGCCAAAACCAAGAGGTTAAACGAAGTTTGCCCTATTCTTGGCCTATCGCCGGTGGTCATATTACTTCGCGTTACGGTTTGCGTTATTCTCCTTTTGGTTATCTCAATGAATTTCACCTAGGAGTTGATCTTGCTGATCAGGTAGGTACTCCCATCTATGCTGCCGCCAATGGTTCGGTTCATATGGCTGGTAGAAGTGGTGGTTACGGGCTCACTGTCCGCCTGGTTCATCGCTTTGGTTACAAAACTTTGTACGCTCACATGAGTTCTATTCTAGTGAATACAGGTCAATCTGTTAAAAAGGGTCAGATGATTGGTCGAGTGGGCGTTACGGGTAGAACGACCGGTCCGCATCTGCATTTTGAGGTAAAGCTTGCCAACGATCACATTGACCCAATGCCATTTCTGAGACAACTTTAGCGTTCTTTGTGCCATTCTTTTCAAACCAGAGGGTCTGGGATGATCATTATCGTAGAAAACGGAGTGATTTGCTCTACCCCGATGAATATGTCGTTCGTTATTTTAGCAATCTCTTCAATAAAACATCCCATGAATTGACGATTCTTGATTTGGGTTGTGGAAATGGTCGGCATCTTGACTTTTTATCAAAGTATTCTTCCACTTGTTTGGGGCAGGATTTTATTTTAGAAGTGCTCAAAAAAAAAACAGATTTTACAGAAAAAAGAAGTGTTATTTGTGGTGCAGCGGATACCCTGCCTTTTCAAGATAACTCTTTTGATGCCGTTCTTGTTTGGGGAGTTTTACATTATCTTTCGACTACAGAGATACGAAAGGCAGTTTCTGAGGTCTATCGAGTTTTAAAATTAGGTGCACCTTTTTTAGGAACATTACGTTCAAAATGTGATACTCATTTGTCTTGGGTTTTGAAGCAAGGAGATTTAGCATCAGGCAAGGCCATCTTTTACGGAAGAAGAAAAGCACTTAAGATATTTAGGGGCTTTTCGAAAGTACGTTATGGTGCAATTAGCAGAAAATCCTTAGGCTCCACCCAACGAATTGCTCACCACGTGATTGAGGCAGTCAAGTGAAATGTCCTTTATGTGGTGGGAATTCTACCTACTACCACAGTTTTTCACAAGATGATGTTTCATTCAATCTCCAACGGTGCAATATTTGTGCCAGCTTGTTTCAAGAAGACTTGAACGGTGACTTCACCTCGTTTTATCAAAAAGGCTATTATCGTGGAGATCAGGCTTATCATTATCATGATGAAAGAGATATTGCTAAATATGCTTCTGCTGTATGGCGAGCACGCATTAAGAACATACGAAAGTATATAAAAAAAGGTAAGATACTAGATGTTGGTTGTGCCTTTGGTGGTTTTTTGCAGGAAGCCTCTCGCTATTTTGAATCTGTGGGTCTTGATGTCTCTAGTTATGCTGTTCAAGAAGGAAAGAAGTGGCGTTCTAAAAAAAGTAGCTACAAAATTTTTCAAGGTGACTTGTTAAATTTACCTAACGATGTAACCTTCCGACCAGAAAGTTTTGATATTATCAGTATGGTTGAGGTTGCAGAACATTTGAGTTCACCTCATGACAACTTTAAAGTTGCTTTTGAGCTCTTATCCCGAGGAGGATTATTTTTGATACAAACAGCAAACTTTAATGGCTGGCAAGCAAAGCGAGCAGGAGTTCATTATCATTATTTTCTACCGGGGCATCTCGTATATTATACATCAAACGGCTTGAAAAATTGTCTCAAAAAAATAGGCTTCAGAAACTTCCATGAGTTTATACCTGTTGATTTTGGAGTCTTACCAAAGCTCATCAAAAGCAGAGGATATTTTAAAACATATATCAATTATTTATCGTGGTTTCGTATTATTGGCTATCACTTTCTTTCAAAGATATATTTTCGAGGCCACCCCCTAACTTCTTCATACGTTCTCTACGCCTTTAAGTAACAGAGACATAATATTGTAAAAAAGGTAACAAACCTAAACTTTAAAAGCGTAGAAGTGGTAAAAAAAATCTTGTCGTCTTTGTGACTTCTCTATTTCATATTCTGCTGTGAGCCATCAAAGTACAGAGCCTCTGATCTCCTTTTGGGATGCCCTTTACAATCTCCTTGCAGGAAAGGTTCGTGCTCAAATTTTCAAAACATTTTTCTCAGAATTATCAGCTTTAAAGCTTGAAGGCAATCAATTTATCATTGCAAGCAAAGATAAAAGGGTCACAAATCATTTAAACCAACGCTATTCTGACCTTCTTGGTAAATGTGCGTCTGAAATACTTGGTAAACCAATGCATGTTTTGGTGCAAAATAATATAGAATCTGCTACATTCGATGTAATGGAGAACAAACGAGGAAAGGTTTTGAACCCTTCTTCATCAGAGCACGGCAGCATTCACTTTCACCTTGATTATACCTTTGATCGTTTTGTGGAAGGTTCTTCCAATCAAAACGCCCTTCTTGCCTGCAAAGGAGCGGCCAATCAACCAAATGATTATCATAGCCCTATTTTTATTTCGGGTGGTGTTGGTTTGGGGAAAACGCATCTCTTGATGGCAGTAGGAAATTATATTATGAACTTTTATTCATGGCTAAAAGTCAAATATGTATCTGCTGAAGATTTTCAGAGTAATCTAATTGACTCTTATCGAAATAAGTCGATACACAAGTTTCGAGAAAATTATCGTGATGTCGATATCTTCTTATTTGATGATATACAACTCATTACATCTCGGGCAGAGTTTACTCAAAATGAACTATTTAATACATTTAATTACCTTTATCAAAATAAAAAGCAAATTTTAATTTCTTCGGATCGTCCTGCACAAAGACTTGCTGCCTTGAAAGACCGACTGATTAGTCGGTTTCAGTCTGGTCTTATTGTTGATATAAAACCACCCAACTTTGACACAAGAGTGAAAATCATACAAACAAAATCAAAAGAAATGGGTATTTCCTTAGATCAAGAAGTCATCGTATATCTGGCAGATCGTATTACCACACAAGTAAGGTTAATTGAGGCCGCTCTTATAAAGCTTGTTTTTTTCTCTCAAAATCAAGCCAAAAATTTTGAAATTTCTCTTGACACCCTAAAAAAGGCACTGGAGGACATGCCGATTGATGGCAATCAACATGAGCTGAAGGTTCAGAACATACTTGTTGCTGTCTCTGATTTTTTTCAATTGAAACCCGAAGATATTAAAGGGCGATCTCAGAAGAGTGATATCGTATTGGCTAGACACATTGGAATGCATTTAACTCGAAATGTATTCCCTGACTTATCTCTCAGTTATGTCGCCTCTATTTTTGGACGATCCGACCACACCACTGTCATCCACGCTGAGAGAAAGATAAGGCGTATGCTCGAAAGAGACATAAGTCTACAAAAGCAAATTGAAGCAATTCAATCGCAAATATAGCGAAAGCTCAAACTTGATTCGTCAATAGTACACTCAACTCTCTAAACATTTATGAAAAGGTTTTTCGGGCTAACCTATTTAAAAGTTAAGGAGATAAGATACTCCTTGTAAATATTTTTTCTACATTTCTGAGTTCATTGCCGGGCTGATTAAAATTAGAATGGGTTGGGTTTGAATGTCTTGGTGTATGTACTACGCCCAGCCATCTCCCACGCAAAATTCTACCAGTTCTGTTTCCAAGATTATCCCTACCATCTCCTAATTGGCCACGGCGGTTATCCCCCCAACAATAGACTTTGCCATCAGCTAGAGCACAAGTATGAGAATTACCCACCGCTAATTCTGTAATATTACTATAGGTAGTAGGAAAATTTTTGGATCTCAACAATACCGCATATTGGCTGTATGACGCATTTACATAACCACTGACCTGGTTATAGCTATTATCGCCCCAGCAATAAATTTGGTTTCTTGACCCGCTTCTAGTTATAACACAAGTGTGCTGAGTATTTGCTCCAGGAGGAGGTGGAGTACCATAGAGAGCTTGGACACCAGCGATGTCGTCGGCAGAGAGTGTGCGGAATTCAAGTTCATTTGCAACAGAGTTAGAAAAACCGTATCCAAGTCCTTGACACATTGTAGGCCTTATACTTGAAGTTAATGTGCAGGTAGAGAAAGAAACATTACAACATGGTCCATCAAAAAGACCAACGCCTTTTTCGGGATGTCCTAAGCCAAGTGCATGACCAAATTCATGCACACCCACCGCCACAATATCATTACCGCCTTCACCATCTGTTACGTCATCATTCCATGTAAGATTATCATTAAAACATATGTCAAAGTGGAGAATATCGCGAAAAGATGCAACACTATAAGTAGTCGCAGAAAATGCCTCTGAGGGACAATCTGCCAGAGGAACATCTGTAGCAAAAACAGTATTAGGCTGATTCAACCATGCCTGTCTTGATCTGGGATTATCTGGAATTTGAAAACCTACATTATTGGTTTCTCCCCTATATATGAATTGAAAATAAGACCTGCCTTCGTTACGCCAGACATCTGCCGCTCTTCGTAAAGCCTTTATTTGAGTAGCCTCATCACCTGCTTGAGCATCCGTAAAATTTGGATTAACAAAAAAATCGACAGGATAGTTAGACCAAATTTGTCTATCAAGTCTTAGATACGCAAACCCTGCAAAGAAAAAAATGGAACACAGTACTATAACTAACCTCATCTGTCGCAATAAGCTTTTTATTCGTTTTACTTTTAAATTCATAACTTTAGCCCTCCATATTGCATAGCTACTAAAAATGGCCTTGAAAAAACATATTAACTGACTTGCACTGATTGTCCACACATCTTACTGAGAGAGCGAAACAAAAAGAGAACGGATCCGATGGCCAATAATAACGACAAGAATAATAGTCAGATTTACATTTTTCATTCATATCATGAGTTTCCGATCTGAATTGTTCTTCAAGATTTCCATAAAATATTTCCTCACATCCAGTACCTTTCCCGTTACCATAACAATTCCGCCATGAGTCAATACCCACGCAATCACTATCTTCTGTGCAACTACCTTGTCGATAGTAGCGTTCATATGTCTCTCTTAACTTAGGTCTTGTGATTTCGTGTAATTCTTTTCTCGCATTATCGCAGTACTGTCTCCTCTCTTTTTCTTCTCTTGCGTATTTGTCAGTTACATTTTCACAATAGAAATCAAATGCTAAGGAGAATATGACAAGGAAGAAAAAAATTATTTTTTTCTTCCTTGTCATAGATCTATCTGCCCTCTGTCTCCTTGTAAAACCCTGGTTTAACCCCCTAAAACTGGACACTTTATTGTGTTAAATTTAGGAGGTAAAACTATGATTAAAAGACAAAGATACAGTAAGGAAGCAAAAGAGAGATTGGCTTTGGAGATGATTTCAGGTCAGACTAGCACGGCAGAAATATCTAAGAGAGAGATGATTTCAGTCGCAACTTTATCGAGATGGAAGCGACAGCTGGTTTCCGAAGGCTTTGAAGATAAAAATGGGGTTGAGTTAGAATTGAGAAAAAAAATTTCCTATTTAGAATCGGCCTTATCTGACTTAATGATAGAAAATCAGATTTTAAAAAAAACGGAAAAACTTCTTCAAGAATACAGGCAAAAAGAGAAATTATCAAGAATAGCCTCAGCACAGAATTTGGGATCACAAGGAGTTGCAGAGTTATGAAACTAGAAAAGTCAACTTATTATTATAAGTCGAAGGAGAAGAAAGATGATTCAACGATTCTAAAATCTATCCATGAAATTAGTGATCAATTGAACCAAGTAGGTTATATCTCGATGACGCAAATTCTAAAAGATAGAGGCTTTACAATAAATAAGAAGCGAGTTTACCGAATTATGAAAGAAAATAGACTTTTATGCACTAAAAAGGTGTTTTTGAAGCCAAAAACTACCCAATCTAAGCATAATTTCAGAAAATATCCCAATTTGATTAAAAGTGTGCAAGCTGATCCCTTCAAGGTAATTGTTGGCGATATAACCTATTTTGATATTAATTCGAAAGACCACTATTTAGCTTTGCTCATGAGGCTTATGAGTCGCCGTATCGTAGGAGCGGCCATTTCTGATAAAAATAACACCCAACTGGTCATAGCAGCCTTTCTTTCGCTTAAAAGAGAAATAGGAGATTTACAAAATTACTACCATCATACTGATGCTGACGTCAGATATTGCTCAAATGAGTATATCGCTCTATTAGAAGAAAGTAGAATCAATATTTCCATGTGTCGTGGTAATGTGTATGAAAACGCTCATGCCGAATCATTGAATAAAACAATTAAATATAAAGAAATTAATTTATCAGAATATCAAAACTTTGAAGAAGCTCAAAAAAGTATCTTCAGGTTTATCCATCTTTATAATACGATGAAGCCACATTCAGCTTTAGGATGGGTGACACCTCAAAAATATGAGGAGAAATATCTAAAAGAATAAGAAAAAGACTGTCCAGTTTTAGGGGGTTAAACCACCCCCATTTTATCCACATAATGCTTTAAAAAAAGAATAGCATCTCTACCGATCGTCAATTGGGGCATATGAGTCACAACAACTTCGATATCACTGTCAGGGACACGACCTCCAATGATCTGAAGAGTGAAGTTGTTATGGTTTGTCAATGAACCTTTTACAGGCGTATTACCGCGAATCGTATAAAATGTATAAACTTGTCTCCTGCCGTAGTGGTCGTTAGCAAAATCTACCCGTGAAGAAATGGCTCTTCCCTGTAAAATAATGTCAGCCTCATCGATCATATCATCAAGATCGTTACCTAAAACTGTTCTGACTCTTCTATCTTGCGTTAAGTTCATACTTTTTACAGAGTACACAGGTAACGACACATTGGGATGGAGAAAAATATCAGAATCAACCTGTATAATAATAGGTAGAGTTGTGGTCTTTGCATTCTGTGTGCCTAATATGAGCTCGCTTACCAAGCCTCCTTGAAGAGTAAAATTGCCTTCTAGCATCAAAGCCCGCTGGTTGTCAAGATAAAACGCTAAATTTGACTGGGAGAGAGAAGGATGATAGTACCCCCCTACGACCATCATTAGTTGGTTCAGAATTGGTTCAAATCAAGTTATTTGGTTCAAAAGGCTTGGGTTTACTGGTAGAGCAAGTGAAAGACATTTTCCTAAAAAAGGTGCATCAAAAGGCCGACGTTAAATCATCAAATAAAACAGAGGTTCCTAATGAAGCACCCTTCTCAGGTTATTTGTCTAAACAGGTATTCGGCAGTAATGCGAAATAGTAAAGACAAAAAGTTATACAGAATGCAAATGGTTCATTATGCCAAGAAGCATGGTTTCAAGCCAACAGCCAGAATGTTTAAAACGACTGTAAAAACAGTAAAAAAGTGGTTTCGTAGGTTTGAATCAGAGAAATACGTTGGCTTGGAAGACAAGAGCCACGCTCCACACTACTCACCACATGCAATCACAGACTTTGAAAAGGCTTATGTTTGCTTTCTTAAAAAGAAACGTCGAGGCTTTGGTGCTCAGGAACTGAAGAATGTTTACCAACTAGACTTGAGTGTCAAGGCCATTCGCAGAGCGTGGAGGGAGCAAGCACTCTTGAAAAAAAAGCGTAGAAAACATAAAACGAAGCAAAATTTGCGTGAAATTAAGAAATTATGGGGTTTATTTAAGCAATTTGACGTAGATACGAAGCATTTATACGATATTCCTGAGCTTTGGCCTTATATTCAGGAAAATATTGTACCGAAATATCAATATACCTTCAGAGAAGTTTTTTCTGGCTTACAATTTCTAGCTTTTGCAGATGAGTATAATATGGCATACTCTTGTCTGTTTATGGAGGTAATTTTAGATCATCTTGTAAAATCAGGGGTTGATTTAAAGAAAAATAATACGAGAGGGCAAACAGATAATGGCTCAGAGTTTATTGGTGCTTGGAATAAAAAAGGAGATTCGGAGTTTACAAAAGTATTAGCCAGTTATGGTGTGCCACACCAGACGATCCCTGCTGGAGCGCATACTTGGCAGTCTGATGTTGAAACGACTCATAGATTGATTGAGGATCACCTTTACCTGAATGAAACGTATAATTCAAGAGAAGACTTTCTCAACAAAGCTGGCTCCTATCTATTGATGTTCAATTCAATAAGAAAAAATTCTTACAAAGAGAATAAATCGCCCTGGCAGCTGATCCGAGAGGAAAGCACAACTATTGACAAACAAATATTAAATTTACCACCGTTTCGACTGGACTATTTATTTCAAAAGATGCCAATGGTCGTAGGGGGGTACAATCCTATTCTCCATCCCTAATGGAATCAACAGCAATAAAGTTAATAAAGATGTCATTTCTAAAATCAGGATTAGGGAAATTGGGATGAGTAAACCTATGTTTTAGAGGGATTGTGACTCTTATGGGTATAGAGTTTGGCCTCTCAACCATGACTGTGACCCTAGGGTTAGGGTTAATTGTGGTATCAGTTATTTTCCCTCTTCTATTTCTCTTAAACTTATCTATGGGAAGATAAAATTGAAACTCCATGTTATATTCAAAATTTGATTCACGGTAATCGTCAAAACTTTCAAAGCCAGTAAGGTTCACATAGCGTTTCTCTTCTTCGGGTAAAAGCATACGCCACTTTTTAAGACGTTTCATGCCGTTCACTTTTCCTAAAAGTACATGACCTTTTATATTGGGGGTTATGATTCGGTAGTGGGCGCCTTCTGCCGAATAACCTTGTTCATTACGAATAATTCCCCAAAGTCTTGTCATCCGATAACGACCATCAGGGTTTTGACTATAATCAAAATGTTGTCTATAAAAGTTAGAAAGATACCAGTTTAGTAAATAGTTTTTTAGCACCACGAAAAGGCTGTTCTCTTCAATTAGTTCTTCTATTGTTTCTTTTTCAAGCTGGGTCAATACACGAAGCTTGGTCACCAAAAAAACCCTTTCAAAGAAGCCTAATTTTTCATCTGCAGTAGCGTCTCTACTGTGGTTTTGATAAAGCGAGCTTAAAACAGAAACAGTAATAAACTCAAAAGCACTGGAATAAGAACCAGTAGCCCCAATGGGTGGGTAGGCTTTGAAGAAAGGTTGTTCTTCATCTTCACTTAGCTCGTCTCTCAAACCAATGAGATTCCAGCTTTTTAGTTCGCAAGTAATAAATATCTTCCAGTCGATAGCCTTTAAAATGGTTTGCCCTTGGGTATCAATTTCATCAGGTAAAGGGCAAAATGCCACTTTTTTAATATGTTCTCTTGAAATGGCTGGCTCTTCTATTGACTGGTCAAAGTCTATATCTACTACTGCTGATTCTATTTCATTGAACGCAGCAAGGTGCTGGTCAACATTCACTACCTGACCTAGTTTTTCTTTAATTTTGCGTTTGATATGTCTTTTAAAAGTGCGTTCATAATTGCCCAGAGCAGTTATATTTTTTGATTTGAAAAGAGCAAGGTTGCCATTCTGTGTATTAGAATATGCAAAGCCTTCTATGTTACTATAAGACGAGAAAACAGGGTCTCTATCTTGAAATAAATTACAAGAGAAAAATAAGCCGATTATTATCAGAAAAATTAAAAACTTTTTTCGTAGTTTACGTCTATCTATAATTTTAAACCAACTAGCTTTCGTAAATACCCACCTAAAACATTTTGAGAAAATGCAAACAAAAAAAAGATAACTTCTTGTAACTGCTCAAAAAGTAGTGGAAAAAGCCAGGCAAAAGATTAGATATATCTCCTAACCTTTTATATAAGCAGGAAGCTTGCACTCGAGTCAACCCTTTTTATGCAAAGCCCCTTGGTCGTGTCATATTTAATCAAAGTTTCCAATTAAAAAAGGAATTGACTTATCTCTCTTAAATTAAGGTTATGTCTCATTATGAACAAAAGAAAATATACCTTTGATACAAGTGGTTTTAGCTGTCAAAATACAGACTGCCATAAGTATCATAAGGTAAATGAAGGAAATGTGCGCTTTGCTTATATGTCTGGTAAGTACAAACAAATAGCCTATTTAAAGTGCACCGCTTGTGGTAGATGCTTTTCAGAGAATAAAGGCACTATTTTTTTTCGTCGCAAGAAAAGCAAAGAAACCATTACTCGGGTATTACAAAACACAGTTGAGGGCTGTGGCATTAGAGCTACCGGAAGAGTCTTTGGTATCAGCAAGGATACAGTTCTTGCTTGGGTTAAAGCAGCAGGTGAAGATTCACTAAAAGTTGAAAAAAAATATATACAAAAACCTGTCTTTCAATGAAATTCAATTAGACGAGCATTGGGGTTTTGTCTTTAAAAAACAATACAATCTATCAGAGACTGAGCGATTAAGTGATGAAATAGGGGATATCTGGACTTTTACTGCAGTATTGCCTGTAGAAAAGCTCATTTTAGCGCATATAACAGGCAAGAGGACCTCAGTGAATGCTAGAAAGTTACTGACCAAGGTAAAAACAAGAAGTAAGCCAAAGAGGGAAGATAAATTCTTGATTACCTCTGATGGATATGAGGGATATAGTGATGCCATTCTTTCAGTTTATGGTAAATTTGACTCAATGACTAGAAAGCTTCAATCACCCAAATCTCTATGTTATGGGCAAATAATTAAGAGAATAGAAAAAGGGAGATGTAAGGAAGTTGACAAATCTCTAATCTTTGGTGATCAAAAGCTACTAGATGAATATATTGCAAACTCTTCAGTAAGTCATCAGATGAACACCTTTGCTGTAGAAAGGAATAATTTGACTCTTCGCCAACACAATCATAGAATAGAGCGTAAAAGTCAGGGTTTTTCAAAAAAATTCAAATATATGCAGGGGCATAATTCTTTTGTTGCTAATTATTACAATTTCTGCCTTCCACATTCAAGTCTAGCTGAGTATGAGGGAGGAAAACCAATTCAAATCACCCCAGCAATGGCTACAGAAATGACGAATCATAAGTGGTCTATACAAGAATTATTCATCGCAAATAGAAACTTTGATTAAATATGACACGACCAGCCCCTTACGCCACTGCTTGCGTTTTCTTGGCTGTTCGGGTGAAAATTTTTTCGTTAGTAGGTTTACCGATTATATAAAACATTTGGATGCCAGCAATTTGACATCATTTCTTAATTGTCGTAATTAGGTACAATCAATAGAAGTTGGTTCAAAATACGGGGCAGACGGGATTCGAACCCGCGACTTCCTGCGTGACAGGCAGGTGCTCTAACCAGCTGAACTACTGCCCCCTGAAGTGAAAAATAATGGAAGAATCGTACACTATTTGAATGGCTTGACACCAGATAACTTTTGATTATTCGACACCATATAATAATCTTATGTCACTCAGACTGTCTGGCAAGAATAAATTTTTATATTATGCACAACGTCCTACAAAACTAAAAATTTTTGGCACATCGAAACCCAAAATGATGAGGAGGCTGATTTTGTGGAGGGTATGCGCGTCTTTTTGAGGCATGCGCCTGTTTGTAATCCCAATACCACGAGCCTCCTTTAATCAATTTTTCTGTGTAATTTGGGCACTGGTCTTGACCCCCGCAAGGCCCCCGTGGATTATGCCCTAAACAATTGGCACCACACTTTGTGTAACTTTTTTCGTACCAGTCGTTTACCCACTCTTGGGCATTACCCACCATATCATAAAGACCATATCTACCCGATTTTCGCGAACCAACGTTGTTCGTGCTTCCTTGTTGTCCATATTCATTGGTGCAACCACGCCCATTTTTTCCAGCAATGACAGCTTTTGAGCAGTCTGCTTTTTCATTGCCCCATGGGTATATCTCTCCGTTGTAACCTCTACTCGCCGCCTCAAACTCGGCCTCGGTGGGGAGGCGTTTCCCATTTTTTTCACAATAGGCTCTGGCCTGATACCAGTTTACCTTTAATTGAGGTTGGTTTGCACCTCTCATTTGTCTGTAGTTTGAGCTGACAGGCTCGCAGCCTTCCTCTTTCACACATTGTTGATACTCTTTTGTAGTCACCTCAAACCTATCAATGAAATAGGTTGACAATGTGACTTCATGAGCTGGATTTTCATCTCTCCACTCTGGAGAGTTGCTCCCAATTAAAAATTTACCACCAAGAATACACGACATTTTAGGGGGAGCCTTCTTTGGACAGTTTTTAAATTTTGAATTTTTAAAGGAACAGCGGGAATAAAAGCAATACGCCAAAAGTAGGATGCAAATATAGTAAAAAAACAATTTCTGAGCATTTAGCTTACTTATCACCTTTCTTTGACCGAATAAAAAATTCAATTCTTCGATTTTGTCGATCAAAATCGTCACCAATTTTGTTGACAAAGGGGTTTTGTTTGCCCAAGCCTTTTGTCTTGAGTCGGTCTCTGTCAATACCTTTTTTTACGAGATGATTTTTCACTGCTTTTGCTCGTTTTTCACTTAATCGAAGATTAAATTCATCAGAACCGTGTAAGTCAGTATGTCCCACAATATCCAATTTTAATGTTGGGTTATTCTCTAAAAAATGTGTCAAGCCATTCAAATAATGATACGATATCTTTTTTATCTGAGCAGAGTTAAAATCAAAGTAAATAATTCGCGTTCGAAAAGATTCACTATTTTCAAAAATAAAAGTTGAATATATGTCAAAATGCCCCTTGCCTCCCTCCCTATCAGAACTAATGAAGAAAAGTTGGTCAACATGGCTCAAAAAAGCATCATTTTTTTTCGAATTGACTTTGTTCCCAAGGTTAACGGCCTTTCCAAATAGTCCTTGTTGAACAGGAACATAATAAATATCCCAACCTCCCAGCCCACCTGGACGTAACGAAGAAAAATAAAAGCCATTTCCATTTACCGATTCAATCAAAGCTAACTCTTGGTATCCTTCATTAATGGGTTTTGGGAATGGCTTGGGGTTGACAAATATTCCATCAATCTGTTGAGCACGCATGATCACCGTATTTTGGATATTTCCAAACCTCCAAATAGTGTAGAATAAAAATCGATTATCATGACTGACACTCGGTGTTTTTTCATGATGCACGGTATTGATTTTTCCTGGAATTCTTTGAGGTCGAGACCAACCTTGTTTGTTTTTTCGCGAAAAGTAAATATCAAAGGAAACCTTGATTTGCCCTCTTTTATTTTTGGGCATCTCAAAGCTTCCATCACGGTCAGAGGAGAAAAATAAGGTTTGTCCATCACCAGAAAGTGATGGAGTCTCGTCATTATAGCGAGAGTTCACTCCGTTCATGGGTAGGGGTCTGCCCCAACGAGCTTTTTCAAAGTCAAAATAAGTAATATATAAGTCTTGATATTTATTATTGCGCTTTGAGTTAAAAATCATGAAAGAAGCATCAGGACTCAACGCAGGAGAAAACTCATTGGAGTCTGTGTTGATCACATCACCCAAATTTTTTAAAGGCTCAGAAATCGTTAAATGGCTTTGCGCGAATAATACACCAAAAGAGAAGCAAAAGAACCCAAAACTAAAAAAACCAAATAAGAAATGAGTGCTTCTTATGAGAATTGTTTTCATCAGGAAAATGCATACTAAAAAGGTCGAAAGACGACCAAAAAGGCAATAGCAATTAAAAACAGTGTCGGAATTTCATTCATGACTCTAAACAACGTAGGGGAATAAGTGGCACCCCGTGCTAGCCTTTTCAAAAAATATCCTGCAAAATGTTGATGGATGAACAAAAGCAAAAACAAAGCTATTTTCAGATGGAGCCAATATTGTTTTTTGAATACATCTATGCGCAGAAAAAACATAGTAAAACCACTGGCCATCGTTAAAATAGACGCCGGCCATATAATGATCCAATAAAGTCGCTTTTCCATGATCTCAAATTGAGACCGAATCTCAAGAGAAGTTGCTTCTGCATGGTAGACAAAAAGTCTCCAGATATAAAAGATGCCCGCGAACCAAGACACCATAAAAACCAAGTGAAGAACTTTAGCAGTAGAGTAAATCATAAAGAACAACCGTCTCTATTTTGCCGACAAAGCAACAACAATAATTCTTGTTTAGTCAAATGAAAACCAATCAAAGCCCTTTGTTCACAAACCAATCATGCATAAAGTCAGTCACGCGGACAAGCATGAAACCAGTAATAATTAAGTGTATAAGATCAGGAATCTGAATTTGAGATTTATAAAGAATTCTGAGCTGTGGTATCTTAGAGCACAAGCCAAAAGCCACCACCGCAACGAGCAAATTTCTAAATTTGTCACCCGACACGAGGTTCTCGAGATACTTAATCGAAAAGAGACCAGTCACTGCAATTTCAATAATAATTGAAATAAATGCAATGAGCAAAATGTTATTGATTATTTGTTCAGCAGATATAATCACCGTCACAGTTTTGTCCTATGTAACGAGCTTGTAAACCACTTTTCTTCATAAAAATTAGGTCGTGTCATATTTAATCAAAGTTTCTATTTGCGATGAATAATTCTTGTATAGACCACTTATGATTCGTCATTTCTGTAGCCATTGCTGGGGTGATTTGAATTGGTTTTCCTCCCTCATACTCAGCTAGACTTGAATGTGGAAGGCAGAAATTGTAATAATTAGCAACAAAAGAATTATGCCCCTGCATATATTTGAATTTTTTTGAAAAACCCTGACTTTTACGCTCTATTCTATGATTGTGTTGGCGAAGAGTCAAATTATTCCTTTCTACAGCAAAGGTGTTCATCTGATGACTTACTGAAGAGTTTGCAATATATTCACTAGTAGCTTTTGATCACCAAAGATTAGAGATTTGTCAACTTCCTTACATCTCCCTTTTTCTATTCTCTTAATTATTTGCCCATAACATAGAGATTTGGGTGATTGAAGCTTTCTAGTCATTGAGTCAAATTTACCATAAACTGAAAGAATGGCATCACTATATCCCTCATATCCATCAGAGGTAATCAAGAATTTATCTTCCCTCTTTGGCTTACTTCTTGTTTTTACCTTGGTCAGTAACTTTCTAGCATTCACTGAGGTCCTCTTGCCTGTTATATGCGCTAAAATGAGCTTTTCTACAGGCAATACTGCAGTAAAAGTCCAGATATCCCCTATTTCATCACTTAATCGCTCAGTCTCTGATAGATTGTATTGTTTTTTAAAGACAAAACCCCAATGCTCGTCTAATTGAATTTCATTGAAAGACAGGTTTTTGTATATATTTTTTTTCAACTTTTAGTGAATCTTCACCTGCTGCTTTAACCCAAGCAAGAACTGTATCCTTGCTGATACCAAAGACTCTTCCGGTAGCTCTAATGCCACAGCCCTCAACTGTGTTTTGTAATACCCGAGTAATGGTTTCTTTGCTTTTCTTGCGACGAAAAAAAATAGTGCCTTTATTCTCTGAAAAGCATCTACCACAAGCGGTGCACTTTAAATAGGCTATTTGTTTGTACTTACCAGACATATAAGCAAAGCGCACATTTCCTTCATTTACCTTATGATACTTATGGCAGTCTGTATTTTGACAGCTAAAACCACTTGTATCAAAGGTATATTTTCTTTTGTTCATAATGAGACATAACCTTAATTTAAGGGAGATAAGTCAATTCCTTTTTTAATTGGAAACTTTGATTAAATATGACACGACCAAAAATTAGGTCGTGTCATATTTAATCAAAGTTTCGGTCGTGTCATATTTAATCAAAGTTTCTATTTGCGATGAATAATTCTTGTATAGACCACTTATGATTCGTCATTTCTGTAGCCATTGCTGGGGTGATTTGAATTGGTTTTCCTCCCTCATACTCAGCTAGACTTGAATGTGGAAGGCAGAAATTGTAATAATTAGCAACAAAAGAATTATGCCCCTGCATATATTTGAATTTTTTTGAAAAACCCTGACTTTTACGCTCTATTCTATGATTTGTTGGCGAAGAGTCAAATTATTCCTTTCTACAGCAAAGGTGTTCATCTGATGACTTACTGAAGAGTTTGCAATATATTCATCTAGTAGCTTTTGATCACCAAAGATTAGAGATTTGTCAACTTCCTTACATCTCCCTTTTTCTATTCTCTTAATTATTTGCCCATAACATAGAGATTTGGGTGATTGAAGCTTTCTAGTCATTGAGTCAAATTTACCATAAACTGAAAGAATGGCATCACTATATGGTTTAACCCCCGCCTGTGCCCGAAGGGTGAAAACTGGACAGTCTTTTTCTTATTCTTTTAGATATTTCTCCTCATATTTTGAGGTGTCACCCATCCTAAAGCTGAATGTGGCTTCATCGTATTATAAAGATGGATAAACCTGAAGATACTTTTTTGAGCTTCTTCAAAGTTTTGATATTCTGATAAATTAATTTCTTTATATTTAATTGTTTTATTCAATGATTCGGCATGAGCGTTTTCATACACATTACCACGACACATGGAAATATTGATTCTACTTTCTTCTAATAAAGCGATATACTCATTTGAGCAATATCTGACGTCAGCATCAGTATGATGGTAGTAGTTTTGTAAATCTCCTATTTCTCTTTTAAGCGAAAGAAAGGCTGCTATGACCAGTTGGGTGTTATTTTTATCAGAAATGGCCGCTCCTACGATACGGCGACTCATAAGCCTCATGAGCAAAGCTAAATAGTGGTCTTTCGAATTAATATCAAAATAGGTTATATCGCCAACAATTACCTTGAAGGGATCAGCTTGCACACTTTTAATCAAATTGGGATATTTTCTGAAATTATGCTTAGATTGGGTAGTTTTTGGCTTCAAAAACACCTTTTTAGTGCATAAAAGTCTATTTTCTTTCATAATTCGGTAAACTCGCTTCTTATTTATTGTAAAGCCTCTATCTTTTAGAATTTGCGTCATCGAGATATAACCTACTTGGTTCAATTGATCACTAATTTCATGGATAGATTTTAGAATCGTTGAATCATCTTTCTTCTCCTTCGACTTATAATAATAAGTTGACTTTTCTAGTTTCATAACTCTGCAACTCCTTGTGATCCCAAATTCTGTGCTGAGGCTATTCTTGATAATTTCTCTTTTTGCCTGTATTCTTGAAGAAGTTTTTCCGTTTTTTTTAAAATCTGATTTTCTATCATTAAGTCAGATAAGGCCGATTCTAAATAGGAAATTTTTTTCTCAATTCTAACTCAACCCCATTTTTATCTTCAAAGCCTTCGGAAACCAGCTGTCGCTTCCATCTCGATAAAGTTGCGACTGAAATCATCTCTCTCTTAGATATTTCTGCTGTGCTAGTCTGACCTGAAATCATCTCCAAAGCCAATCTCTCTTTTGCTTCCTTACTGTATCTTTGTCTTTTAATCATAGTTTTACCTCCTAAATTTAACACAATAAAGTGTCCAGTTTTCACCCTTCGGGCACAGGCGGGGGTTAAACCATTGGTCCATAACCGTGTATAATATGAATATGGAAAGTGTAAAGCGCAAAATAGTATAATTGTCGACTTTTGGTTAACCACTCAAGAGATGGATAAAACGTGCTTACCAAAATATTTAGCACCACCCACCAAGACATCACTAAAATAACAAGACTTGGTCAACCAATGCACTAAATATTTTTTGTAATTCTCTGAAAGTCATCAAAAAAAGTAAGGTAACCTTTTGTTTTAAATATCGAAAGACTATAAGCATGAAAATAAGGTAGTGGATTTGAATAATTAAGTTCAGTTTGATAGTGATGCCCTTTTATATGGTCAACAGAGGTAAAACTAGGCTCTTTATAAACGGACACTACTTTTGGACCAGACAAATAACCAAACTGAATTGGTATTTGACGATACTCTTGTGACCAAACTTGTTTTTGAAACCTTTTAATTTTTTTGATGATTTGTGGTATTTTTTTTTTTCTGATTGGAGATGATATACCAAGTATTTTACCATGAAAAACCTCATTATGTTTGAGTGAGTTGCCTGTGTAGAAAACAGAAAAAAGTTCATTTTTCAGTGGAAAACTTTCATATCGTATATTATGAGAAAAGTATGTATAGTTTCCTATTTTATTCTTGACAAATTTTAATGCTAATTCCAACTCCTCCGTTGCAGAAAAAAAAATACAAAGAAAAATATAAACGCTCGGAGACAGATTCGTTATATCTTTTCTGTTGGTTTCATTCAGTGGAGTTTGTTTCATAAAATTGTTATTTATTGATTTTTATTAAAAAATAATTCTTTAATTTGTGCTCTTAAATATATGTTTGCATGAGTATTGAGGATTTTTTTTAATTGAGGAATCACTGCTTGATGATTCATGTTTTTAAGAGAATGTAAGGCACCAACTTGAACTTTATATTCCTGATTTTTGTTTTCGAGCACACGAATCAAGGAAGAGGCAGAGCGCGCATCTCTATATTTTCCAATAGCTACTGATGCCTCAATTCGAATATCTAAGTTTTCATGATTCAAAAATTTTATGATTTTAGGAGAACTGAAATAATCTTTCAGCTCTCCCGCTGCATAAACAAACCAACGTAGGATCTTCATATTCTCTTTTTCATCCAAAAGGGAGCTAAGACCACGGGTTCCTCCTGAGGTGTTGAACTCAAGTAGCGCTTTCACTTGAGATAATTTTAATTGAGAATTGGTTTCATGAGGTAGTTGTGAAGATATGTGATAAGCTGCCTTTGGGTTTTTATAGGCAAGCGCTGTCTCAAGAGAAGCTTTTCTTATCGCAAGATTGTCATCGTGAAGTGCCTCCATGATTGCGTAGAAACCACTACTTGGTCTAATCTTTTTTAGTACACGAATTGCCTTCTCTCTGACTTCATCATTGGTATCAGAGCGAATCATTTTGATAAACATGGGGGTCGCTTCTGCTCTACCAAGCTTTTCTAACGTTATCATAGCGTAGTATCTGACTGATTTATTTTCATCTTTTAGTGAATTAAGAAGGATTGAAATCATGCGTTCATCACGGAGGTAGTAAAAAGCCTCTAGTGCGTAAATCCTTTCAATATTATTTTTGGAAGATGACATTTTCATCACAAAAGGTAGTATCTGATCGTCATTCATAAAAGAAAGAGCCTTCAAGCATTTAATACGCACCTTCCGCAGAGGGAAAGCACTATAGGCAACAACTTCATAAAGAAAATCTTTGAGCTTAAGCTTATAAATCACATCAAGATAGAAACACAATTTATGAATCTCTTTTTTGTTGGGGAACTTTTTTTTCCCTACCACAGATAATTCAATTTTCAGAGCATACTTTATTTGATATTTGATCTCTTTTTGCAACGTGGATAACGATTGTTGTGAGCCTTTTGAAAGCTGTTGTAATGAGGCAAAGTGCTGAATGATTCGATAGCGAAAATCACTAACAGCATCTTTTTGTTTCTTGATTAAGATATTCAACTCTTTTGCAAAACTCTTGAAATAAGAGGGTTTTTTGATCAATTGCTCAAAAATTTCGTCATAATCTTTTTTTTGAATTGATTTAGTAAACTCCATATAGTCTTTTTTGGGGAGGTTTTCTCGAGTTTGTTTTTTGTTGCCAAAAGCCCAAACCGAGACCAATTGAAATAAAATAAAAAATGGGGCGAAGGAAAAAGTAAGATTTTTAATAATCTTTTTGTGATCGGGTTGTAATTAAAAATTCATCGGGTATTTCGTCAATTGATTCACCTAATTGGACAGCAATATGAGAACCGACACGCCCTGGGCGACATAAAAATTTAGGTCTACCACCTACCTTTAAAACAAAATCGTCTCGGGTGGTGGTCTCGTTGAGCTTAACGACATCACCCTTTTTCAAATTCATAACATCGGCAAAGGTAAAATTAACAAAACCAATCTCAACAGAAATGCCCACAAAAACATTCTCAAGGCGCCCCTGTATAACTTTCTTATTCGCTTCTGATTCACCTTTCCGAATAGAAGAAAACCAATATTGGGCTGACAATTTTTGAATAATCGGCTCAATCGTAATATAAGGTACACATAAATTGATCATACCTTCGCTGTCGGCAATTTTTGTTTCCAGGGTAATGAGCATAACCATTTCATTTGGAGGCACAATCTGAGCAAACTGAGGATTTGTTTCAATGGTACCCAACCGGGGGCGTAAGTCAATCACGGTAGACCATGATTCACGGAGGTTGCTCAAAATATTCACAACAACCGCTTCAATCACGGACAATTCAATGTCAGTAAGTTCTCTGCTTACTTTGTAATGTTCACCAGCTCCTCCAAATAATCGATCAATAATTGTAAAGGTGATAGTAGGGTCAATCTCCAAAATTGAAGAGCCTTTAAGCGGGTCCATGTTAATGAGGGCTAACGTAGTCGGATTGGGAATTGATCGTATAAATTCTTCATAAGTCAGCTGATCAACGCTGGTAACATGCACTTCAACCAACGCTCTCAATTTAGCAGAAAGAGCTGTTGTGGTTAGACGAGCAAATGTTTCATGCATCATCTGAACCGTTCTAATTTGATCTTTAGAAAACTTGTCAGGACGTTTAAAATCGTAAATTTTTACTTTTTTCTGTTCTTTCTGTTGAGTATAGTCTTCAGCTTGTACCTCACCACTGGATATTGCATTCAGCAACTGATCAATTTCATCTTGTGATAATATATCTGTCATCGAGACCTATTCAAGTAATTGTGATTCAACTCCTGTTATTTTCCATAGACTCTCTGTTTTTGTCAAGTAGTAAGTATATAAAAATTTTCTACGAAACCCATCAACGAATCGGGTTACCTCAGATTGTACCGTTGCTGTTTGTTTTGATATTTTACGTAAATATTTATTTGTTTTATTTGGGATAACGTTAAATCGAATTAATTTATGCATACCCTCACTCTGTAGATATGATCGAAAATCATTCAAAACACTTGAACGCTGGTTTTGAGAGGAATGAATATATTTTCTAGCGTACTTAGGGTAATCTTTGATAAGATCAGATAAAGATAAATACTTAAAAAAATTCGGCCAATCATTAGCGTATTCGGCACTCAAAGTTAGATAGACAATTTCTTTGGGAGTGATGGCGAATTGCTCCTCACTGTATACCGCTTCTCCTTGAAGATCATAAGAACTCTTATCAAAATCAATAAAAATAATATAACGATTAATCGACTTTAAGAAAATTGTGTCTGCTTGCCCTGGATTTGGATAAAAATAACCCTGTATCTGAAACTTCTCTGTGTCTTCTTTTTTTTTTCCAATTTCAATAATATCTTGTAGAGCAACTTTCTTCACAAATATCTCATTGGGCTGAAGAATCATGATACGGTAGTTATGGAGGACACCAGTATATGTTTTAAAAAATGGATCCTCAGATGAACCTATCTTACTTTTATAAATAATGTCTTTAATCGGTAAGTTCCTCCCTTTTTCATCTCTCACAACAATCGTGAAATTCTGAAGGTAGTTTTTATGGAGATATAATGTGACTGGATAATATCCAATATTTTTAATCTTCAAAAAGATAGGAATGTCTTCTCCTTCTGCGTACCTGCTTTTATTAGATGCAAGCGAAAATTCTATCCCTTGACTAGCAAAATTTTGTGTTATATTACCTTTTAGATCTCTTTTGAGAACCTTCTGATTAGTCTGAGAATAAATAGAAAGGATAGATAATAAAAATAATAAGAGCCTAGGCACCTAACCACTATCGGAAGTAGTGCGGTAGCATTTAATCAAATAAAAATGAATGAATTGAAATAGATTCTTGGTCTGGTCGATTGAGTATTTTATCTTTTAAAATAGGACGATATTTTTCAAGTTTATATTCAAGTTTAATTGCCTCCTTTAGATTTCTAAATACGTATTGGCTCTTTTTTCTTCCTTCTCCTATCAAAATAAGTAAAAATTTTGCTGGAAAAATTTCAAGGCAGACCTCTTTTTCTGATATCATTGAATTGAGTGTTTTCTTTAAATAGAACCTCTGAATTTCCAAAAACTTTTGATTTGTAAACTTGCTCAACCTAGATGCATTTTCAACGGTGATATAAAGCAACGAATAAGGAATTTTTTTTATTTTCAAGCCATTCTCATAATCGTTAATCAAGGCAATCAAATCAAATAGGGGTTCTTCAAGACTTTTCATATCACTGACTCTGCCTTTATAAGCAAGAAAAGCCCAATAATAAGTGTTAATGATTACACTTAGGTAACTCAAACTTTCGGTGCTAACTTCATCGTTTACGTTGAAGAGAATAAAAATACCTTCTATTTCATTTGAGAAATAGAGAGGCATGATTAAAGCCTTTGTGATTAAAGATAAATCTTCAACTGAAAATTTTTTTGTGAAATTCGTATTTTCTAAAAAATTACTATATTCATACCAACCTGTTCGTCCCTTCATTTCAACGATCCATGACTCCCGTTTCGACGTGATGAATTTTTTAATTGTTTTTTCATCTAAATTTTCATGCAAGCTGGGTAGAAATTGGTTACCTTGTTTTAATAAAAAAATAAACTTGTTCGCCTGATATTCATAAGTCATTAGTTCCAGAAAGATACTATTAATTTCAGAAAATTCCTTTGTTTTTTGAATGGCCTTTGTATAATAATCCAGAATATCATAATTACTGGCCTGATCCCGCATCTTAGTCTCTTGGCTTGATATCTGGATTAGTTTCTGAATTGAGTGATAAAAACTACCTAATAGCTCACCTAATATTTTTAAATACATGAGGTCTTCCAGATTATAGTCCATCTGAGCAATTGTCTTGCCTAAGATAATAAAGCCAACAATTTCTTCATAGTTTAAAATAGGAATTAGTAAATCAGCATTTAACGCACCAAACCAAATTTTTTCTAGACCTTTTAGATGTTGGATTAATTTTTCTATATAAATAACTCCATGCTCTTTACTCATCTTTTTTAAAAGATAACTATCGAGAGGTATGACAAGACCATGTTCAATGACAAAACCTTCTGTTGCTTTTAGAGTGATTTTCTTTTCTTCTTGAAAAAATATTGCTACTTTTTTAACGCCAAGCTGTCCAGTCAGGGCAAGAATTACGGCATCCCAAAGATCAGCTTCGCTCTGAGAGGTGCTCAATTCTTTCGATAGTTCAATGATATTGAGAAGAGATTCGATTTGTGCTTGCTGAGCAAGCCCGTGGATGACTGGTCTGCTTGAAGAATGAAGGTCATCAGAAGAAAGAAATCTGTCTTGATTAAAGTCCTCCTGAGAAAAGGTCTCTGGGATACTTATCGGGTCAGCTTGATTTTGAGCTAATATCTCTTCTGGATCACGTAAATCGGCTGGTGTTTCTTTTGTATCTGTTAATTGGGTATCTCCTGATGCTAGTGCTTTCTCAAATTGAAGAGCTTTCTCTTTTAAACCCATTGCACATCAACCTATATCCCAAGCTGATTGATGACTTTTTTATAAAGTGCAAAGTATTCTGATTGAGCAAATTGTTTAATGACATTATCAGGCAAGTCACCGAGCAAATTATCAAGATAGGAAATCATTTTTCGCATTTCCTCTCTATCTAAATCAGAGTTTTCTTCCAAGGTAACGAGCCTATCTAAGCGACTACTCGAGATTTTTTTCTCACTTGAAGTGTATTTTGAGTCTTGCTCTTTGCCAGCGACCTTTTCATATTCAGCAATAGAAAGCTCTGGCTGTAATTCAAGTAAGCTAGGAATGGTGTGTTTAAAATCTTCATCGCTTTTATCTTCACCGCTACTCTCATCATTTGAAAAAAATTCATCAGTCGATGGCTCTGACAAATCAGGAACAACTTCTTCTGTTTTAGGTGAGAGTGTAGGCTCTTCTTGAACCTCAGAAACACCTTCGACAATAGTGTCCAGTTCATCACCAGAAAGTGCAATCTCTTCATCTTCACCGCTACTCTCATCATTCGAAAAAAATTCATCAGTCGATGGCTCTGACAAATCAGGAACAACTTCTTCTGTTTTAGGTGGGAGTGTGGGCTCTTCTTGAACCTCAGAAACACCTTCGACAATAGTGTCCAGTTCATCACCAGAAAGTGCAATCTCTTCGTCTTCACCGCTACTCTCATCATTCGAAAAAAATTCATCAGTCGATGGCTCTGACAAATCAGGAATAACTTCTTCTGTTTTAGGTGAGAGTGTAGGCTCTTCTTGAACCTCAGAAACACCTTCGACAATAGTGTCCAGTTCATCACCAGAAAGTGCAATCTCTTCATCTTCACCACTACTCTCATCATTCGAAAAAAATTCATCAGTCGATGGCTCCGACAAATCAGGAATAACTTCTTCTGTTTTAGGTGAGAGTGTAGGCTCTTCTTGAACCTCAGAAACACCTTCGACAATAGTGTCCAGTTCATCACCAGAAAGTGCAATCTCTTCGTCTTCACCGCTACTCTTATCATTCAAAAAAAAATCATCAGTCGATGGCTCTGATAAATCAGGAATAACTTCTTCTGTTTTAGGTGAGAGTGTAGGCTCTTCTTGAATCTCAGAAACACCTTCGACAATAGTGTCCAGTTCATCACCAGAAAGTGCAATCTCTTCGTCTTCACCGCTACTCTTATCATTTGAAAAAAATTCATCAGTCGATGGCTCTGATAAATCAGGAATAACTTCTTCTGTTTTAGGTGAGAGTGTAGGCTCTTCTTGAATCTCAGAAACACCTTCGACAATAGTGTCCAGTTCATCACCAGAAAGTGCAATCTCTTCGTCTTCACCGCTACTCTTATCATTTGAAAAAAATTCATCAGTCGATGGCTCTGATAAATCAGGAATAACTTCTTCTGTTTTAGGTGAGAGTGTAGGCTCTTCTTGAATCTCAGAAACACCTTCGACAATAGTGTCCAGTTCATCACCAGAAAGTGCAATCTCTTCGTCTTCACCGCTACTCTTATCATTTGAAAAAAATTCATCAGTCGATGGCTCTGATAAATCAGGAATAACTTCTTCTGTTTTAGGTGAGAGTGTAGGCTCTTCTTGAACCTCAGAAGCACCTTCGACAATAGTGTCCAGTTCATCACCAGAAAGTGCAATCTCATTCAAAAAAAAATTCGTCTTCACCGCTACTCTTATCATTCAAAAAAAAATCATCAGTCGATGGCTCCGACAAATCAGGAATAACTTCTTCTGTTTTAGGTGAGAGTGTAGGCTCTTCTTGAACCTCAGAAACACCTTCGACAATAGTGTCCAGTTCATCACCAGAAAGTGCAATCTCTTCGTCTTCACCGCTACTCTCATCATTCGAAAAAAATTCATCACTGGGTAATTCAAGAGTTTCAGCGTCAAAGCTATCTGTAGCCTCAATGCTTTCTTGGTTTTCACTGACCTCCTCAACAATATCGTTAACTTCGTCATTTAAAAAAGGGCCTTCATTGTCGTTGATTGTTGTATCGTATTTAAAATCATTGTCTACATCTAAAAGAAGACCATCTCCATAAGAGTCATTCAAATCCCCACTTTCTGTATGAGTGGAATCAGAAGGACTCCGGCCAATCAAATTATCAATTTCATCAATATTGATTCCTGCATCAGGTTTTGCATCACCCTCAGAGGAAATAATTTCTTTTTCTAAAAAATTGAGAAGCTCTTTTTTTTCACTCACAACAATACCCTGTAAGATTATCGGTTTCCAATGAGACTTTCCTTATTTTACGGCTTTGGGGAAATTCATTTTTTTTTCTGAAGTTTAGTAATGAACTCTTTCTGTTCTTTTTTTTTGCCCAAAAATTTAAGTATAAATAAATATTCATCAACAAACCAATCATATTTTTGGGTAAACTCATGGATATTGATCTTCGAATAAAAATAAAATTGATTTTCTCGTCTTCCCTGTTTAGCTCCTTCAATATAGCCCATTAGGTAGAGTGCATTATCAACAAGAGATTTTTCTTCTTTTGAGTGAACTTCTCTTTTAACGAGTCCCTGAAGTAGTGAAAAGCCAAATGGTCTATTCTTAACCTTCAAATAATAAATAGCTTTCAGATAAGTAATCAATATGGGAGGGTAATACTTTCTTAATACGTCCCAATTCGGAACTTGAAGTGTCGTAACAACATGAATCAATTCTTGGGAATAATTTAAACTTGAAGCATTGACAAATTGATTCAAGTTTTTTAAAATATTTCGAGAGGCGAAGTGTAGCTTGTTGGAGAATAAGTAAAGAAAGTTTAACTTATATTGGGCATCTCGAAGTTTATTCGTAGGTAAACCCAGAGCAATCGCTTTACGCAAAAGCATAAGAGCGTTTTTATGTGCAGTATAAGAAAGTGCCTCCGGAAATTTATATCTCTTGATGTATTGAAGTAAAAATATATCTGACAAAATTGTGTAAGAGTGCTCTAATCGAGAAGTGAAAATGGCATACTCCAACGAGCCACAGTAATAAAAAAGAATCGAGTCTCCCGGATGAGAATTGAGTCTGTTTTGATAATCTGCCCGAAAATCTTCTAATTTTTCTTGTGAGATAGCTCCTCCTTTGGCAGATGAAGATTCAATGATCATTTTTTGGCTCTCAATACGACCATGGTAATCTTTTTTTGAAAAATCAAATAGGTTGAAAACACCACTTTTATACACCCAATATCCTCCTCCTACCAAAAACAAAATAAGCAGTAAAAGAAAAATTTTTGGTCGTTTAGGTTTTTGATTTGATTGAAGGGAAGTTTGAGAAAAAACTCCAAGACGATCAAAGCCTGATGGGTGCTTCATCATCATAATCACAATTTAAACAACGTTTAAAAGTTCACGAATTCCTTCTGTCTCATTCATAAAAAAAAGAGCCGTGGGAACCTCCTTCCGAGAGACGATCACAAAACAATTGGGATAGAGTGCAATATAATCAAGCTGGTTTATTTTAAATATTTGCATATGGTCATTATGAATAAATTTAAAAGAAGATCCGTCATAGGCAAGTGAACCTAGACCAACCCTCTTGATATGACTAATTGCAGTAATTTCAGAAGTATTTTCTTCTCCTGTGTATACGTTATCTGTATTATGATCAAAATATAAACAAACATCTTCTTTGAGAAATGTTAGATCCAACTTATTGGATCTAACGTTGATTTGCTCATCAGGTCGATCAAATCGATGAAAAGTAGCAGACTTATTTTCCAACCCAACATCACCCGTTATGTCGGGCAACGAATCAGCTCTTTTAGTCGGTGAATGGTACTCTTTTTTCAGCTCTGAATTATACGGCTCAGCTTTATCATCTTTAAAATGAAGGAGTAAACCTAACAAAAGGCATAAAGCACCTACAATGAGTAATATTAATATATAAGTTTCGACCGTTAAATTCATCATTGTAGTTTCTTCTTCACGTAGCCATATTGGAGGCTGGGAAAGAACGCATTTTGAGCAACATTTTGCATAAAAAAAAGATCAAAGGTATGCCAAAACCTCGTGAGATTAGGTTTCTTTTTCTATTTTTCACCTTTGATCTCATTTCTTCCCCAGCTTGATTAACATCAAAAGATTAGGACTAGTTTTTGATAGACAGTACACAATCAAGGATTTATCGTGGCATTGGGTGGATATTTCTGGCAAACAAATTAAAAAGATAGCTACCTTGAGTAAACTTCGCTTGGAGGGTAGTGAGCTAGAAGAATTGACAAGCGATTTTAATCAAATAATTGACTTTGTCAACAAAATTTCTGAAATTGATACTGATAATGCAGGTTCAACAAATTCAAAAGAAGAACAAACCACACTTCGTGAAAAGTGCTCAAAGATACCAAATGAATCTCATTTGCCCATTGAAAAAATAAAAGAGATTGCCCCTCAATTTGAAGCTGGGTACTTTGTGGTACCTCGGGTGATTGAAAATAATGGCTGAGAAATGGTATGAACATGAATCATATCGAAAATTTCTAAGTTCTCAAGAACGGGATACCTATCTCCCAAGTTCCGTATACGGCAAGTTAATTAAATTAATCCCAACAGATGAGAATACCTATATACTTGATTTTCGTACCGGCTTGGGTCACGCGGCGTTAAGCCTAGCGGATGCATACAAAAAAAATCCTCGTTTGCATATTTTTGCTTGTGATTTTCAAGAGGAACTTCTCGACCATTTCTGGTACACGCTAGCAAAAAAAAAAATAACAAATGTCACTCCTTTTTTTGTACCGAGGCACTCCGCAATTTATTTTCCACCTTGGCTACCTAAAATGAAACAAATTATTTGTTCATTGACTCTTTCTTCCTCTGAAGAACCAGAAAAAATAATTCAAACAATTCATAAAATAGCTGAGGCAAATGCAATTCTTCATATTATTGAGTGGAACAAAAAAAAACTACCTAAAGAATTAGAAAATATAATCCCCCCGGAAAATATAATTGACCCTGAACAATTAGAAGTCTATCTAGCCAGATCAAACTATAGAATAGAGAAGAGCTACCTTGCCGATAATTATTTTTTTGCTATTTCTGCACAAGTTCCCAATGAAGGTGAAAAAGTTTAGACTTCAAACTCCATAAATCAACAAACCGACAAGAATTGTGACAGTGCCGATAAACTGTATGCGTGTTTGACTTTCTTTTAACATAACAACAGAAAGAATCTGAACCAAAACTAAAGTGAGAGCTGAAAAAACACAAACAAAATCAAGAGAGAGACCTCTTAGTGCCTCATAACTAAGATAGGGTGTACTTATAAAAAAGAGTAATGTGAATATAATATATCTCTTTTTCATCTCACGAAAAAAAATCTTGTAATATATTTGGCCAAAGGCCGTACATACAATCATCAAAGCAAGACATAAGTAAAAAATCATTGATCCATAGGTAGTTCTTTTTTCACCACAGAAAGCTTATTTTCTCTCTTTTTGATTAACCAGAATTGCCCCTGAAAATACGAAAAGAGAACCTATTATTTTTGATGTCTCAAAAAAAGCCTCACCATAATAGATCGCGATTCCATACATAATGGGATAAAACATGGCCGCCATGGGATAACTTGTACTCAGGCTAAAGTATTTGTGAATATAACCCCATAAGAAAAACTTCAAAGCATTTATAAGAAGGACAGCAAAAAGAAATACCCCAATAATTTTAATCTCTGTTTTGGGAAAACCTGTGGCATACCGAAGAGCAAGTGCTCCTGCAACATTCAAAGCGACAATGATTGACACCAATAAAAATTGAATAACCTACTGCCTCCACCAACTCGTAAGAATTGTCCGTGTAAAACGAAGAGCGTACAGTATACTATTCCCTTTTTTACTTTTCCCTGATAGGCGATTCTGAACATTCACAGGAATTTCAAGCATAGTAATTTCTTTTTTGGCGGCTCTAATTACAAACTCAGCTGTGTGATGCTTCTGCTCTTTTAAATCTAGTTGCTTAAGAGCATTTAAAGTAAACGCCCTATATGAATTAGAACAATCACTGACCTTGCGACCTAAAATAAGTTTGAGAACAAAATTAAATAAATGAATTCCAGTACTTCTAAATTTATTAGAATATATAGAATCTGCCTTAAAGCGAGTGCCCAAAACAATTTCTGCCTTGCCATTAAAAATAGGGGTTATTAGATTTTCTAAGTCAGAAAATTTATGCTGTCCATCAGCATCCATCGTCACAATACAAGGGGCATCAAGTTTTTTTGCCACAAAAAAACCAACAGACAAAGCATACCCACCTCCACTATTTCTTGGCAGTGATAAGACAAGGCTGTGTTTACTCGCTATTTGATGAGTATCATCAGAAGAACCATCGTCAATAACCAACAAAATAACGGGAATTCCCGAGACTTCTTTGGGAGCATATTTTAATACCTTTTTTAAATTAGTCCCTTCGTTGTATGCAGGGATAAGAACAAGAATATAATTATTATCAAAAGGTAGTTGGTTTTTTTTTTGTCTAATAAAGTTCATAACCAAAGAGTCTACCTCATTATCAATTTTTTGCCCGACCTCTAATTTTTCGTAATAAACCAAATAAAGGCTGAGAAGAAGAAACCCTACCACCAAACCAACGAGAAACACAATTTTAAATGATCTAGCAATAGGAAGTTGAAAATCAGGTGTGCCTAACAAAATGAACAAAAAAGAATTAACCAGCAAAAGAGCTTCGCTTCTCTTTAAATAATTCTTTTTCTTTTTAGTAAACCAAAATAAGCCAGTTAGTCCCAAAGTGAAAGAACCAATCTGTGTGACAAAAAGAATACTCACAAAACTTAATTCAGTAAACAAAAAAGATCAAAGCTTGTCTCAGCTTTGTTTAAACTAGATTTCTCCTAGTGGGTCTCAACAATCTTATCATAGAAGAACTCATTATCTTTGAAATCACCTCGCCTACCTTTCAGTATATCACCATCTTGATTTAAGTAACTGCCATACTCTAAATCATAACCTGAACCGTAAACATGTAAGCTTACCGTTTGCTCTTTCCCTTCACCATGAACTGTTCTTACACGATGCCAATCAGATTCAGGTGGGTGAAAAGCAGATATAGAGCCTCTCTTCAACAAATTTGAACGAACTAATTGAGTTTCCCCTTGGTTGCATCGAAAATCTTCAATAAATAAAGCACCCGAAATGAGCCAGAAAACTCCCCAAGTTTCGTGGCAGTGAATCTCTCCCGTATAATGACTTGAAAAAATATGCATTTCGATATGAAATCTCTTTTGTGCATCACTGTGGAGTAAGTACCTCCCATAAGGGATTCTTTCCCTTGATGGAATTAAAAAATGTGTTTGGTAATGGGGAGTAAGCTTTTGAATTATTTTAAAGACCAAAACAGACCAGCTGTTATGAGTCTCAGTATCTAAAACATTCTCACAAGTTTGAATAATTTTATTCCACATAAATGCTGTAAACTTATGGTGACGCTAGCTTCCACTAGCGAACCGAGTAACTGTATCACTTCATAAGCCCTACAGTCTGTCAATCTGAATCGTTGGCATTCAATAATTTCTTGGTGGGGGATAATACAAAAAAACCAGATAACATTTTTTTTTGCTTTGTGAACAATTGACTAAAATTCTTAATTTTTTTTACAAGTTTTGTGTATTCATTTTGGGGCAGTAAAAGATAATCAACACCTAGTTCAGAAAATAAAGTCTTAAAATCTTTTTTTGAAGTATTATAATATATCCAATGAAAGTTCACCCCTTCTGAATAGACAGATATCTTTTGCGGGTTCGGCATAGCTATGCTCAAGGAAGGCTTCTTTGATAACTCGCTTTTGAACCAATAAATCAGGTCAACTTTTTTTTCAGAATATTTAGGAAAAGAGGTTTGATGAATCGTTTGGAAGATTAGGCTTCCAACACCAATTAACGTTGCCGCTAAAAAAATAAATAGGGCGGTTTTTTTTAGTTTAGGGTATAAACTTTGCCTAAGGAGGAAGAGAAAAGCAAGAAAAAATATGAAGGAACACAGTAATGCATGCCTAGTTGAGAAGTTCCAAAAAGCCCATAATGTTTTATGGAGCATGTGTATTGATAAAAAAGAAGCCAAGGCAAATATTATGAGAAACAAAAGAAACCTTTTTTCTGGCCAAGACAAGAGATCTTGGGTTCTATCGCATAATATTTTTCTATTTTTTGAAGAAAAACACACGACAGGAATTGTGAATAACATAAGTATGAAAGAATATTGAAAACCATGAAACGCCGCAGAGTAGGAGTATTTGCCCCACGGAAAAAAGGCCACCCCAAAACCGTAAAGTTTATAATATAAAAACTGAAAAAAATTTTCATACTTTACTAAGACATTCAATCTTGATAATGCATCTGACGCTTGATACTGATCAAAAAAGAATAGGGTTCCTTGGTTGACTTGACCTAGCCTCTCTGAGAGAAAAAAAAGCTGAGGAGCATACACCACTAAAAATGAAAGTGTAAGCATGCATATACCCCAAAGGTATTTCATATTTCTTGACCACAACAAAAGAACAAAGTAGAAAAAAACAACCGATATCAAAAAAATAATAAACTGACTACGAACGAGCAATAGGATAGCGCTCCAAATACCAATTTCTAAGAATGTGGCAGGTCTTACCAAAGATAGAATAGAAGTTAATCTTGTTAGACAGATAAACAATAGAAAATAAGCCAAGGCTTCTGTGTATGGTCTTGAGGTTGCTTCAAAATATTTTCCGTGTAAACATAATATGAAAACTCCCAAATGAGCATAGTTGAGCACACAATATTTTGTGTTCACAATATTCTCGGGTAGATTTTTTTGAATCAGCCTATAAGCGATTATCATTGTTCCCCAGTAAAGTAATACGGGTAAAATATAAGCGACAAGCTTCAAAGGAAAAATGTGAGAAGTATAACCCAACAGGGCTGGCCAAAGTGGATAAACAGGTGTAGGGTGAGGGAAGTAAGTCATACCTTGATGGTAGAGTGACAAATTAGTTGTGAACCCTAAACCGTTTTGGATATTTTTAGCAACATTATAATAATAAGAACCATCCCAACCAAATGATTCTAAATTGAGAGTAAACATGATTTTTATGATCAATAGAAACAGAAAAAGAAGTATGTTTGTATATTTTGCATCCGATTGAAACATAATGGCAAACGTAGTCTTCAGCATAATTTAATTTGGGAACTCCGGTTTTTAAAAAGGTCTTCGAGTAACTCCAATGCTTTATTCAGACGTTCTTTGCTTTCGTAATAGGGTGTGCCAATTCTTAGAAGATTGGTATTTTCTTTCTTGATGCACTTCACGTGAACAGAGTGCTCATTTAAATAACAATAAATTGGATAAGGGTCAATTTCTTCGAAATGTACCGAAAAATAACCTGCATATTGTTCTGTACGCAAAAAATGATTAGAAGACAAAAAACCCGTTCGAGAGGAATACTGAATTGAAATATCAAAATGTGTGAAGATTTCATCAAGACCACGAACCAAATGAAGCAGCAATGTATGGCTCCGAGCAAGAACAAGACCCACACTAATCACCTTGTATAAGAGTAGAGAACTACTCAGCGCAGCATAGGTGCCCAAAGAATGTCCACCTCTCATCTCAAATCCAGAACCGATCCACTCTTTATCAAGAATTTCACCATTCCATTGTATTGCATCAAACTCTGAAAATATCGAATGAGATACCCATATAAAACCCAACCCGTAAGGCCCCATGAGCCACTTGTGACTGCTCGCAAAAGCAAAATCAATTTCCCGGGAAGGGTTTATCGGTAACAGACCAAGTGACTGAGCGTAGTCAACCAGGGTTATACAACCTGGAGATAATTTTTTAACAGAGACACTCCACTCATCAACAGGAAACTCAAAGCCAGTATCATAGGCAAGATGGGATGAGAAAAAAATATCGGGTTTTAATTTTTGAACTCTATTTTGAAAACGATCTAGATCGTTGATTTCACATTCAGAGAGATACTCCACACTCATCTCTTTTTTATCAATAAAAAAGCCCACTCCTCCTGTATGTTCATGCATTGTTGTGAGTACCGTGAAGGGTGGCGTTCTCTTCTTCTTGTAAAAATATAATAAGAGATTAAGAATCAACAGGTTTTGGATTTGAGACGATGACTGTGAAATATTGAGGTAATGATGAGTACTCCCCCATAAACCATGAGCTAAAGATCGAACATGAGCAATTTCTTCTCTCCCTTTTTGATAAAGACCTAATGGATAAGCCTCCATATCGTCTTGGAAGAAGTGCTCGTACCCTTTTCTACAATAAATAGAAGGAGAACCAAAAGTTGAAGGGTTCAAATTCAGCCGTTGATAGGGAAATACTTCGGCCTGAAATTCAGACCAATTAGTGCTTTCAAGGTCTTTTAATCGAAGGACTTCCCATTTTGATATTTCATCTCCTAAAACCATTGAAAGCTAGGGTGGATCATTTTTTGGATAACTCTATCTTTATAATCAGCCACAATTTGAATCGTATCTTCAATCACTTCTTTGATGGTATGGGTCTTCATTGATTCCTGAATGTAGGTAGTTTCTATAGAATATTTTTTTTTTTGATTCAACTGTTCATGTCTCGGGTCAAACTCCCCTCTCGAAATATTAGCCTTTTTGCCAGTGACATGATGATAAACTTTTTCAACGACCTCAGCCAGCTCATTAACTGAATATTTTTTTTCGACCACATGGTTAATCACTTTATGTTCTCCTTTTTTGGGGGATGAATCAAATAAATTAGCGAGTGAGAATGTTGCGTCTTCGATAGACATCAAGCCATTTCTTTGGTGTCCACTACCATAGACACTCATAGGTAATGAAGAAATACTTTGAACTAAAAAACGATTGATTACCGTACCAAAAAATTCATCATAATCAAAACGAGTATATAGACCATGATGTTCATTAAATTCATCGATTTTATTTCCAAAAATAGTTGATTGCATAATATCGGTAATTTTCAAGTTCCACTTACGACAGGCCATAGAAATAAAATTACTGTCGTTAATTTTAGAAACATGATAGACATCATCGGCTTCTCGTGGAAAGGGAGTGCGACCAAAAGCTTGTCTACCCCTATAAGTTGGTGAAAAATAACCTTCTGCAATATCAAGCCCACACTCTGCGTACTCTCCAAAAGAACCTAATTTGATAAGATGTGTTTCTGGTGAGTGATTTTTAATATTCCACAAAAGTTTCAGATTACCCAACTCGTTGTTCTCAACGGTAAAAATAGATTCATTGACCCCTCTCATTGAGTAGTGGGCAGAGGGTTGTTGTGCTAAATGATAAATCACTTTGGGGAGTTTCTCTTGAATCAATGCTTTGCAACCCTGATCCATCACGTTCATCTCAATAAAGCTTAAATTATTCTGAGTAAAAATACCAGAAAACATTTTAATTCTATCCGCAAGTGATAATACCGGTATCAAGCTATCACCGCCGACTTCAGAAACAAGCTTCCTACGAAGAAAGTTATCAACAATTAAAAATTTTTGGTTCGGATACCGTAAAGCTAGCCGAACAGACAAAGGCCAACCAACATACCCATCACCACCCAATATTAATGTATTAATGTGTTCAACCTTAAAAAAAAATCATTAAATAAAGATAGAAATCAAGCATGCTCACAAGTGTAAACCTATTTTATTTGACGTACTCACAGAGATCAGAAAAGTTTAGAGACTTACGGGAAGTATGATCGTTATGAGGTTATTTGTCACTTATAGAGTTAATTTTGGATATTGGTTGTTTTTTTCTACTTTGCATTCTGAATTATGTATATTTTCAAAGTTTGACACTATGTTTAACTCCAGAAATTGGAATTAGCTCATAACGATCATATTTCCCGCACAGCCTCCGCTGACTTAGCAACCTAAGAGCTTGTGCAGGAACTAGGATTTTTCTTGCTTTTCTGTGTTCTTCTTTGTTTATGTCTTATTATGAAACGATTTATGAAAAGTGATAGAGATCAAGTTATGCTGTTTTCGCATACTATAGCAGACAATTTAGAAGAAAATCACGAGGTTTATGCCTTTGCTGCCTTGTTAGATAAAATTCCTATGAAACCATTTCTTTCTAAGTACTCAAAAGAAGGGGGTCGGGCTTACCATCCGGTTATAATGCTGGGATGCCTTTTTTATGGCTTTCATCGTGGATGGAGAAGCAGCAGAGAATTACAAAAAGCCTGTGAAGAGAACGACGCCATGCGTTATTTAGTTGGTGGTCATAAAGTAAAGTTTCGGTCTATTGCTGAATTCCGTGTTAATTTTGGTAAAGAAATTGGCGAAGTTTTTAATTACTCTGTATCTTTGCTATCCCACAAAAAGAAAAATATTGGTATTGATGTTAAGGTAGATGGAACTAAAATCAAAGCCAGTGCTGCTGACGATCAAACATACAAAAAGTCAGATTTAGAGGAACGTAAAAGAGCTATACAGCAAGAGATCTTAGAGTATCTACGCTCAGGTATGGAATTAGATATTGAGGAAGATAAACTATATGGTAAAGACAACAGTGGCTATGAGCTTAATCCTGAAGAGGTAGATACGATCATTGAGGAGTTTATTCGCTTACAAAAAGCGAGTGAAAAGGCAAAGAGAGAGTCATTAAAAACAGCAGAAGGAAAGCAAAGTGAACCAGCCGAGTTTTCTACATCTGTTGAAAAAGATTCTTCAGAAACTATAGAAGGTACACAGGATATAGAAGCTCTAAAAACAGGAGAAAAAGAAGTTGAGGTCTTTTTAGAAGATACAACTAATTCTCATGCTAACGAGCCAGAATTATTGATAAATGAAGACCAGGCTGCAGAGGATAATGATTCTGTTATGCTTAGGAAAGCTCAAAAGTATGTTACGATCAGTAAAAGTCTGGAAGAGAATCAAGAGTCTGCTTCTGATTCTAAAATAAATCTTACTGATCCAGATGCTAAATTCATGAAACGGAATGGTAAAATTTCTCAAAGCTACAACATTCAAGTTACCTCATCAGAAGGCTATATTTTGGCAGCTGACATTGCTGAAGCTAATTCAGAAAATGATTTAGAGCAATTAGCTCCTACCCTTTCTAAAGCTGAGTCAAACACAGGGACCAGTATACAGACAGCTTCTGCAGATTCGGGTTACTTTCATTCAAGTGGTTTGGAATACCTGGATTCAAAAGGGATCAATGGTTTTATACCTTCACCTGATCAGGTAGCCAAAGAAAGAAAAGGAGAAGGGGATTCAGGTTATGAAGCTCATCAGTTTAAATATGACGAGGATGATGATTCTTGGGTTTGCCCCGAGGGTAAAACCTTAGAATTTCATAATGAATCTGTGAAAGATAAAAAGAAATATACTCATTATCATGGTAAACCTCCTGACTGTGTCATTTGCCCTGCCAGAGAACAATGTTGTACGAGCGAAGAAGAGTTACGCAGAGGTTATCGCAAATTGTCAGTAGACTCTGGTTTTGCTTTAAAACATGAAATGATCAAGAAGATGAATTCAGAAGAAGCAAAGTCTTTCTATAAAAAGCGAGGTTCTGAAATTGAACCCATTTTTGGAATTTTGAAACAAGCCAAAAAGTTCAGAGAATTCTTGCTCAGAGGCAGTAAAAAGGTTCAAATAGAGGTAAAAATCGCAGCTACAGCATTTAATTTTGGCAAAATGGTACGAGAACAACTTGCATAAACTATAAATTCCTTGACATATTTGAAAAATGAGACTGACGCAGCAAATATCTCATAAAATGCACTGAAAAATCCTAGTTCCTGCACAAGCTCCTAACCTCACCCTGTAACTTTTTGGCATAGACACGATATCTGCACACTCATACTTAGTCTCCAATGGAGACTGATTTACATACGTACTGATGGTCATGTCTTCTTGGGGAGGTGACTGAGTGGTTGAAAGTGGCTCCCTGCTAAGGAGTTGTATTGCGAAAGTGGTACCGTGGGTTCGAATCCCACCTTCCCCGAATTTCTAAAGAATCGAACTCCCCCTCCGAGCCACTAAAATGGAATGGCGTTCCAGTTTGCCAGCTCCGCAGGTCAAAGGGTTAGTCGCTCTGCTCCTGATCTGCTCCGTTGGTGAGCCACGCCGTCGAGCTTGTGCTCCATGATGGTTAAAAAAATAAATTTAGCTTTACACTGTTCAAGGTAAAGTAAATTTATATCTAAAAAGTATGGGGTGTTGAGTCTTATAAAGATACATTGGAAATCCGCTCGTATTATCAAGATGCTCGGCTAAATTTAATTAATTTATATTTACGTTTTAAAGAATATGATGATGCCCTTGATGAGTTGCTTCCTTTGAAAAAAGATAAAAATTATAAACATTGGTCGTGCTACTTTGATGGTTATAGCTCTAACCCCCTAAAACTGGACAGTCTTTTTCTTATTCTTTTAGATATTTCTCCTCATATTTTTGAGGTGTCACCCATCCTAAAGCTGAATGTGGCTTCATCGTATTATAAAGATGGATAAACCTGAAGATACTTTTTTGAGCTTCTTCAAAGTTTTGATATTCTGATAAATTAATTTCTTTATATTTAATTGTTTTATTCAATGATTCGGCATGAGCGTTTTCATACACATTACCACGACACATGGAAATATTGATTCTACTTTCTTCTAATAGAGCGATATACTCATTTGAGCAATATCTGACGTCAGCATCAGTATGATGGTAGTAATTTTGTAAATCTCCTATTTCTCTTTTAAGCGAAAGAAAGGCTGCTATGACCAGTTGTGGTTTAACCCCCTAAAACTGGACAGTCTTTTTCTTATTCTTTTAGATATTTCTCCTCATATTTTTGAGGTGTCACCCATCCTAAAGCTGAATGTGGCTTCATCGTATTATAAAGATGGATAAACCTGAAGATACTTTTTTGAGCTTCTTCAAAGTTTTGATATTCTGATAAATTAATTTCTTTATATTTAATTGTTTTATTCAATGATTCGGCATGAGCGTTTTCATACACATTACCACGACACATGGAAATATTGATTCTACTTTCTTCTAATAGAGCGATATACTCATTTGAGCAATATCTGACGTCAACATCAGTATGATGGTAGTAATTTTGTAAATCTCCTATTTCTCTTTTAAGCGAAAGAAAGGCTGCTATGACCAGTTGAGTGTTATTTTTATCAGAAATGGCCGCTCCTACGATACGGCGACTCATAAGCCTCATGAGCAAAGCTAAATAGTGGTCTTTCGAATTAATATCAAAATAGGTTATATCGCCAACAATTACCTTGAAGGGATCAGCTTGCACACTTTTAATCAAATTGGGATATTTTCTGAAATTATGCTTAGATTGGGTAGTTTTTGGCTTCAAAAACACCTTTTTAGTGCATAAAAGTCTATTTTCTTTCATAATTCGGTAAACTCGCTTCTTATTTATTGTAAAGCCTCTATCTTTTAAAATTTGCGTCATCGAGATATAACCTACTTGGTTCAATTGATCACTAATTTCATGGATAGATTTTAGAATCGTTGAATCATCTTTCTTCTCCTTCGACTTATAATAATAAGTTGACTTTTCTAGTTTCATAACTCTGCAACTCCTTGTGATCCCAAATTCTGTGCTGAGGCTATTCTTGATAATTTCTCTTTTTTTGCCTGTATTCTTGAAGAAGTTTTTCCGTTTTTTTTAAAATCTGATTTTCTATCATTAAGTCAGATAAGGCCGATTCTAAATAGGAAATTTTTTTTCTCAATTCTAACTCAACCCCATTTTTATCTTCAAAGCCTTCGGAAACCAGCTGTCGCTTCCATCTCGATAAAGTTGCGACTGAAAACATCTCTCTCTTAGATATTTCTGCCGTGCTAGTCTGACCTGAAATCATCTCCAAAGCCAATCTCTCTTTTGCTTCCTTACTGTATCTTTGTCTTTTAATCATAGTTTTACCTCCTAAATTTGGTCGTGTCATATTTAATCAAAGTTTCCAATTAAAAAAGGAATTGACTTATCTCCCTTAAATTAAGGTTATGTCTCATTATGAACAAAAGAAAATATACCTTTGATACAAGTGGTTTTAGCTGTCAAAATACAGACTGCCATAAGTATCATAAGGTAAATGAAGGAAATGTGCGCTTTGCTTATATGTCTGGTAAGTACAAACAAATAGCCTATTTAAAGTGCACCGCTTGTGGTAGATGCTTTTCAGAGAATAAAGGCACTATTTTTTTTCGTCGCAAGAAAAGCAAAGAAACCATTACTCGGGTATTACAAAACACAGTTGAGGGCTGTGGCATTAGAGCTACCGGAAGAGTCTTTGGTATCAGCAAGGATACAGTTCTTGCTTGGGTTAAAGCAGCAGGTGAAGATTCACTAAAAGTTGAAAAAAAATATATACAAAAACCTGTCTTTCAATGAAATTCAATTAGACGAGCATTGGGGTTTTGTCTTTAAAAAACAATACAATCTATCAGAGACTGAGCGATTAAGTGATGAAATAGGGGATATCTGGACTTTTACTGCAGTATTGCCTGTAGAAAAGCTCATTTTAGCGCATATAACAGGCAAGAGGACCTCAGTGAATGCTAGAAAGTTACTGACCAAGGTAAAAACAAGAAGTAAGCCAAAGAGGGAAGATAAATTCTTGATTACCTCTGATGGATATGAGGGATATAGTGATGCCATTCTTTCAGTTTATGGTAAATTTGACTCAATGACTAGAAAGCTTCAATCACCCAAATCTCTATGTTATGGGCAAATAATTAAGAGAATAGAAAAAGGGAGATGTAAGGAAGTTGACAAATCTCTAATCTTTGGTGATCAAAAGCTACTAGATGAATATATTGCAAACTCTTCAGTAAGTCATCAGATGAACACCTTTGCTGTAGAAAGGAATAATTTGACTCTTCGCCAACACAATCATAGAATAGAGCGTAAAAGTCAGGGTTTTTCAAAAAAATTCAAATATATGCAGGGGCATAATTCTTTTGTTGCTAATTATTACAATTTCTGCCTTCCACATTCAAGTCTAGCTGAGTATGAGGGAGGAAAACCAATTCAAATCACCCCAGCAATGGCTACAGAAATGACGAATCATAAGTGGTCTATACAAGAATTATTCATCGCAAATAGAAACTTTGATTAAATATGACACGACCCTAAATTTAACACAATAAAGTGTCCAGTTTTAGGGGGTTAAACCAGATCGTTTCATCAATTGAGTTCACTGATAGAAGATAGTAATAATTTGTTATTGTATTTTGATCCAGTCCTACTCTGTGAATACGATCTTTTGACTGCAAGAATTTGGCAGCGTTGAATGTTCTTTCCATATAGATTGCTGTATGACAAGCTTTATGTAATAAAATGGATTCTGAAACCGCAAATGGATTTGCGATCACAACTTTGAATCTTGAATCAATACTATGAAACTCTTCAATGATTTTTTCTCTTTCCCCTTTATTCAGCAGACCGAAAATAATATCTTTGATCAATGAAAATTTTTTTGGTACTTTTTCTGTTTTTCTATAATTGATGATCCTATCTATCACTTCCCGATCATCAATATAAATCTCATGGCTCAAACCTTCTTCTTCCGAGAAGAATTTATCCAATGGTTTTTCTAAAAGCCTGGGGTTCGTATAGTAGCTCAGGTGTCTTTTCAACAGGTTCTATCGTAAGTAGATTTTTTTTTCTCTCTTCCGGAGAAGCGCCACCTGAGAGGCGCTTAGAATTCACATTCTTGCCAAAACAATCATGATACTCCTGTTCCCATGGCCCAAAAGAGCTCAAAGGCCCAATGATCAAAAGCTTATTCACTTTTTTAGTATCATCATCAGGTAGTTCTTTTAAACCTGATTGTTCCATATATCTTTTGCCTTTTGACTGAAGTTCTTGAAATTTTTTTGTTTGGTGTAATAGTCATCAAAGACCTGTTTGACTTCGCTAGAAATCTCTATATTTTTTATATTATATTTTTCAAACGAATTATTTATTTTATGCAATGTATTTTCAGGTTTTTCAAAAAAATTCAAATATATGCAGGGGCATAATTCTTTTGTTACTAATTATTACAATTTCTGCCTTCCACATTCAAGTCTAGCTGAGTATGAGGGAGGAAAACCAATTCAAATCACCCCAGCAATGGCTACAGAAATGACGAATCATAAGTGGTCTATACAAGAATTATTCATCGCAAATAGAAACTTTGATTAAATATGACACGACCATCAATTTTTTGCATATAGTGGTTGACTTAATACACGTACTATTTATAGTGTACCGTTCGTGTATGATCACAAACTAATTAAAATGCAGGGGGAGTTAAATTTATGAGTCTAAATACTAGAATGAATGGAGTGTGCAATAAAATGGTGAGAGGTATATTATTAATATTCGTCTTGGGCTTTTTATTTCAATGCGGTAAAAGCGACGATTCTGTCAAAAACGGTGGCTCTGCCGACGATGGCTCTGCCAAAGATGACGACCCTGCTCTGGTCACCTTAGAGCTCAGTACTCAAGAGGTCACCTTCAACGACGTGAGTGGGGCAGTGGGTGATACCTACACGATTTCGGTGTCGAGCCCACCATCAGCAGAGAAAACAATAGAGGTAAAACTAACCTCCACCGATTCATCGCTTGGGGTATCCCCAAAGCGGGTTATGTTTACGCCTACGGATGCGAGCCCCCAGACGATTACCGTAAAAAGAGCAAATGATGCGGTTGCTATTATTACGACCGACATAACAGGTACCATAGAGCATGCCATAACTACTGGTGCCGAGTTTACTAATTTTGCCATGATGGAGAACACGGTCAACGTGACGGTAACGCCGTATATCCCCGATTCTGACGGCGACGGGCTCATTGAAATATGGAATAGAAGAATGCTAGACAACATTCGACTTGATCTGGCGGGCAAGAGTTATAAAACCTCGGCAGGCAACATGGGTAACGATGCAGGTTGCCCAGCAATTGGTTGCAACGGCTACGAGCTCATGGCCAACATTGATATAGGCTCAACCGCCATTTGGGTTCCGTTGGGTAATAGTGGAAGCCGGTTTACGGGCACTTTTGAGGGTAACGGCCGCACGATCGCAAACATCCGGGTGAATTCTACAAGCAATGTCAATGCGGGTTTCTTTGGTGCGACAGGTGGTTCAGCCGAGATACGCAATGTAGGAATTATCTCTGGCGGTGTTTCTGCTGCTCCTTCTTCCGGCGGTCTGGTGGGGCGTTCTTTTTCTCCTCTGACGATCACGAATAGCTATTTTTCTGGGAGTGGTGGTGTTTCTGCTTCTTCTTCTTCCGGCGGTCTGGTGGGGCGTTCTGATGATACTTTGACGATCACGAATAGCTATTTTTCTGGGAGTGGTGGTGTTACTTCTGATGCTTCTTCTTCTTCTTCTTCCGGCGGTCTGGTGGGGCGTTCTGATGCTTCTTTGACGATCACGAATAGCTATTTTTCTGGGAGTGGTGGTGTTACTTCTAAATCTGGTTCTTCTTCTGCTTCCGGCGGTCTAGTGGGGAATTCTCGTGATACTTTGATGATCATGAATAGCTATTTTTCTGGGAGTGGTGATGTTACTTCTTTTTCTCGTTCTGCTTCTGCTTCTGCTTCTGCTTCTTCTGGCGGTCTGGTGGGGCGTTCTACTGATACTTTGATGATCACGAATAGCTATTCTTCTGGGAGTGGTAATGTTACTTCTGAATCTGCTACTGCTGCTTCTCTTGCCGGCGGTCTGGTGGGGCGTTCTGATGCTTCTTTGACGATCACGAATAGCTATTCTTCTGGGCTTAGCGGAGTTTCTTCTTCTTCTTTTTCTTCTTCTTCTTCTGGTGGTCTGGTAGGTTCTTCCAGTGGCAATTCCGCTATGTTGACATTTGTGAATAGTTATTGGAACACCGACGCACCTCAATTAACAGACGATGGCATGACAGCCCAGGCTCCCAAGCGAGCGCGGGGTGATGCTGTGGCCGACCCCATGGGTGCGGTGAGGCTTACACTCGCTGAACTAAAAGCAACGAGCGGCACCTTTCCTGATTTATTGGGCGACGCGTGGGTTTTAGGCACTGACCAGCAACTCCCCGCGGTCAAACAATGCATCCTTGATATGGCGGGAACGGGCGGCTGTGCATCACCAGCTATGTATGGCGACCTACTCGACGGGCAACAACGGTAACCTTACAGGAGTAAAGGCTCTACCTACGTCACACAAGGGCGAGAGAGTATACAATCAATTAGTGGAACCATGTTTGCAGGTTTCACTTGCGTGATCGGCATTATATTTTCAAAGTTCTAATTGGGTTAACTATGGTCGTATTTCTAGCGAGAACATAGCACCGCTTCTGAAAGCGGTAAGTGCTCCATTCGGTAATCGTGGACAATTAGCCTTCAAAAATCAACCTAAATGTCTAATTGGTTTCTATAAAATTTTTGTATATAGTGGTTGACTTAGTACACACACTATTTATAGTATATTATCATATATGATCACAAACTGATTAGAATGCAGGGGGAGTTAAATTTATGAGTCTACATATTAGAATGAATGGAGTGCGCAATAAAATGGTGAGAGGTATGTTATTAATATTTGCCTTGGTCTTTTTATTTCAGTGTAGTGCAAGCAACGATTCTGCCAAAGATGACAACCCTACTCTGGTCACCTTAGAGCTCAGTACTCCAGAGATCACCTTCAGCGACGTGGGTGGGGCCACGGGTGCCACCTACATGATTTCGGCGTCACGCCCACCATCAAAAGAAAAAACGATAGAGATAACCCTAACCTCCACAAATGAATTGCTTGCGGTATCCCCAACAAAGGTTACGTTTACGTCTACGAATGCGAGCCCCCAGATGATTACCGTAAAAAGAGCAAATGGTGCGACTAATTTTATTACGACCAAGATAACAGGTACCATAAACCATGTCATAACTACTGACACCGAGTTTACTAAATTTGCCATAATGAAGAGCACGGTCAACGTGATGGTAACGCCGTACATCCCCGATTCTGACGGCGATGGGCTCATTGAAATATGGAATGCCACAATGCTAGACAACATGCGATATGATTTGGCGGGCACGAGTTATAAAGCCTCGGCAATGGATGCAGATGACAGTCGAGGTTGCCCAGACACAGGTTGCAACGGCTACGAGCTCATGGCCAACATCGATTTATTACCGCTGCTTGATGCGAACACGAACGGCGAGATTGACATGATGCCAAAGACTGTTGCGGGCAAAGACCATACGGTGATTGATGTAGGCTCAGACAAAGACACAAGTTGGTCTCCGGTGGGTGATAACTCAACCAGTGATGATGCAAACCGGTTTACGGGCACTTTTGAGGGTAACGGCAACACGATCGCTAACTTGTGGGTGAATATTTCTTCTTCAGGTAGTGTCTATGCGGGTTTACTTGGTGTGACTGGTGGCTCAGCCGAGATACGCAATGTAGGAGTTATCTCTGGCGGTGTTTCTTCTTCTTCTCATTCTGGCGGTCTGGTGGGGCGTTCTTTTTCTTCTTTGACGATCACGAATAGCTACTTTTCTGGGAGTGGTGGTGTTTCTTCTTCTGCTTCTGCTTCTTCTTACTCCGGCGGTCTGGTGGGGCGTTCTGATGCTTCTTTGATGATCACGAATAGCTATTCTTCTGGGAGTGGCGGAGTTTCTTCTTCTTCTTCTTCTTCTTCTTCTTCTTCTTTGCTTTCTTCTTCTGGCGGTCTGGTGGGGCGTTGTTTTTCTTCTTTGACGATCACAAATAGCTACTTTTCTGGGAGTGGTGGTGTTTCTTCTTCTGCTTCTGCTGCTGCTTCTTCTTATTCTGGTGGTCTGGTAAGTATTGTGAATCAGAATTTGACGATCACGAATAGCTACTTTTCTGGGAGTGGTGTTTCTTCTTCTTCTTCTTCTTCTTCGCTTTCTTCTTCTGGCGGTCTGGTGGGGCGTTCTTCTTCTTCTTTGACGATCACGAATAGCTATTTTTCTGGGAGTGATGGTGTTTCTTCTTCTGCTGATTCCGGTGGTCTGGTGGGTTTTTCTCCTAGTGCTGATCTTGTAATCATGAATAGTTATTGGAACATTGAAGCACCTCAATCAGCAGACGGTGGTATGACTTTTCGGGATGTGGGCGACAAGCGAGCACGGGGTAATGATACGGCCGACCCCATGGGTGCGGTGAGGCTTACGCTAACCGAACTGAAAGCGACGGGTGGCACTTTCCCCGCTCTAGGCCCTGCGTGGGTTTTAGGCACTGACCAGCAACTACCCGCCGTCAAACAATGTGCCCTTAATACCGCAATGACGAGCTGTCCATCACCAGCTATGTATGGCGCACTGCTCGGCGGGCAACGGTAGGTGATTGATTCTTATGTGATAAGCCTAGATAGGCGTAAACCATCTCTCATTTTTGCGAACTTTAGACCCTAACACTTTCGGAAAAACCATCGTATTTAGGGTATTGCAAGCTATTTGGTGCTTTATATTTTGATTTTCTGGTGTTACGAGCACTCAAACTAGCTCCTATTATCTATTTATATCAAAACATCATAGTTTCTACCCCTGATCGTCGATGATCTCCAGATTATTTTTTCCATAATTATTGAGTAGTAGCAGAAAAAAGACTATCTAGCTTTGAATACTCTGGAGTTGAACATAGTGTTGAATTTTGAAAATACACACAATAAGAATACAAAGTACAAAAAAGGGATGGAGAATAGGATTGTACCCCCCTACGACCATTGGCATCTTTTGAAATAAATAGTCCAGTCGAAACGGTGGTAAATTTAATATTTGTTTGTCAATAGTTGTGCTTTCCTCTCGGATCAGCTGCCAGGGCGATTTATTCTCTTTGTAAGAATTTTTTCTTATTGAATTGAACATCAATAGATAGGAGCCAGCTTTGTTGAGAAAGTCTTCTCTTGAATTATACGTTTCATTCAGGTAAAGGTGATCCTCAATCAATCTATGAGTCGTTTCAACATCAGACTGCCAAGTATGCGCTCCAGCAGGGATCGTCTGGTGTGGCACACCATAACTGGCTAATACTTTTGTAAACTCCGAATCTCCTTTTTTATTCCAAGCACCAATAAACTCTGAGCCATTATCTGTTTGCCCTCTCGTATTATTTTTCTTTAAATCAACCCCTGATTTTACAAGATGATCTAAAATTACCTCCATAAACAGACAAGAGTATGCCATATTATACTCATCTGCAAAAGCTAGAAATTGTAAGCCAGAAAAAACTTCTCTGAAGGTATATTGATATTTCGGTACAATATTTTCCTGAATATAAGGCCAAAGCTCAGGAATATCGTATAAATGCTTCGTATCTACGTCAAATTGCTTAAATAAACCCCATAATTTCTTAATTTCACGCAAATTTTGCTTCGTTTTATGTTTTCTACGCTTTTTTTTCAAGAGTGCTTGCTCCCTCCACGCTCTGCGAATGGCCTTGACACTCAAGTCTAGTTGGTAAACATTCTTCAGTTCCTGAGCACCAAAGCCTCGACGTTTCTTTTTAAGAAAGCAAACATAAGCCTTTTCAAAGTCTGTGATTGCATGTGGTGAGTAGTGTGGAGCGTGGCTCTTGTCTTCCAAGCCAACGTATTTCTCTGATTCAAACCTACGAAACCACTTTTTTACTGTTTTTACAGTCGTTTTAAACATTCTGGCTGTTGGCTTGAAACCATGCTTCTTGGCATAATGAACCATTTGCATTCTGTATAACTTTTTGTCTTTACTATTTCGCATTACTGCCGAATACCTGTTTAGACAAATAACCTGAGAAGGGTGCTTCATTAGGAACCTCTGTTTTATTTGATGATTTAACGTCGGCCTTTTGATGCACCTTTTTTAGGAAAATGTCTTTCACTTGCTCTACCAGTAAACCCAAGCCTTTTGAACCAAATAACTTGATTTGAACCAATTCTGAACCAACTAATGATGGTCGTAGGGGGGTACTATCATCCTTCTCTCTCCCAATAAAATTTTCATTTTTAATTGACATTTGACGACCACTTTTCATAAGTGGTCATGTTGATTACTATGTCTCACAAATTGATTACTTCCCTAGCGTTCTTGCTAATTTCTCCCGTTGCTATCTTTGCTGACAAGACCTATACAATAGACATAGAAAAGAGTAAGATAAATTGGTCTGGGAGCAAAAAAATAGGAGGAGGACATCGGGGTAGCATAAAGTTCAAAGAAGGTAAAGTTCAATTTTCTGCTAAATCATTTAAGGGTACCTTTGTTGTTGATATGGATAGTATCATTTGCGACGATTTGAAAGATATGGAGTACAACGTCAAACTTGTTGGACACTTAAAATCTAAAGATTTTTTCCATGTTAAGAAATATAGAACAGCAAAGTTAGTAGTCCACGAGCTTAATAGAGGAAAGGGAGATCACCACACTGCGGTAGGGAAAATTACAATTCGCGGAATAACCAAAAAAATAAAGATTCCCATGGTAATGAAGATTAAGCAGAATTCTTTTTATGCAAAAGGTATTCTCAAAATAGACCGAACAATCTTTGGTGTAAAATATAACTCTGGTAAATTTTATAAGGCTTTGGGTGACAAGCTTATCAATGACGAGTTTGTTCTGAACTTTGGGATACGCTCGAAATAAGATAGTTTTTTGCTTCTTATTTTTTTTCCCCCTTTGTTCTTTACTACTTGCGTGTGTTTCAGTTTCCTCTCTAAGAGATAGGACACCTGGAGATATTCTAAAACAAGAGATTCAAAAAGAATTTGATTCAGATCGAGTTCAGGGAGAGGAGGTTTATCGAGTTCTTGTTTCTTCCGAAGAATATTTACGTAAGCAAGTCCAGAGTGAAGAAATTTTTTCTTTCAAGAAAGATGAATCAAGTGATTTAGCTTTTTGCAAAGAATTATCGGTGTACGATAAAATTAATTATAAATCCAAAGCCGTTGTAAAAGTATCTCTATATGAAGATTCAGGGACCTTATCAAAAGTTCGTTTTGTCCATTCATCTGGCATAAGCGAGGTCGATCAACTTATTGCAGAAGATATTACTCGTTGGAGATTTGATTTTTTAACTCGTAAAATTCCCAAGCTATTTCACGTTTCATTTTATATTTTTTTGAGGGGTCAGGTCACTAAAGAGCAAGTAAAAGAAGAGCTCAAAAGGTTTGTTCAATAAGTCTTGCTTAGCTTATAAAAATATATTTCGGGACTATCAAAGCGGTTCATCTTATGGTATCTTCTCTGATGATAGGCCGAACCTCTCAAGTGCGTAGCATAGCGGATTGATGTTTGGTCGTGACCAATTACCTTGGGCATTTCCTTTTGGGGGAATAAAAACTCGTACAGTGCCTTCATAATGCCATATACATCTCCCGTTTGGTTGACTAACGCTTGATGGGAGTGTCGAGTTTGTTGAATAAGTGGATGACTACTCGCATATGTATACTTTTTAACGCCAAGGGTATAATACTTAGGAAATGAAAGAGGATCAAGAACAAAAGTTAGGTCTTGATTCATATCAGATTTAGCGTAAGTATAATGCTCAAAAGAACCCATGCCAGCATCAATAGAAAATATCAGGGAAGGATATTGCTGCCTTAACAATAGAGGCACCAAAGCAGTGTCGGCTGACCAAATGCAGGTTTGTGTACTTAATTGATTTTTGCTCAAGAAATCATCGACGGAAGATCCTCCCAAGATAAAGAGGTTGGGCATCTCCGTATTTATGTGGGAGATAGAATCTGTATTTAGCCATTTTTTTTTATTCGCTCTGAAATTATATTCCCATATCTTGTAAAAATATTTAATTGTTTTTAACCTCACGGCCGTTTCTCGTATCATTTTTTCTAAAGTTTCTTTGAGTTGAGAAAGATATTGAGTACCTCTTAAGCCCATATGGAAATCAATAGTAATGATATCATCACAAGAGACCGTCCTCATCTTCTCTTGAAGTTGATTCTTGTTGAAGCACAATGCTGGGTGTGAACTCAAAAAAAAGCTTGAAAAATTATGAATACATATCCAAATCAAGGGAGAAAGATCATCATTTTTTTCAAGTAATAAAGAAAAAATTTTTTTGTGAAATGGGGCAACCCAGATTAGAAAAGAAGATTTTCCACGCACCTCATTAAGTTTATTTGCGAGGATACTTGCCTCCCTCGAGAAAGACCGGGTGGTATAGAAAAGCAAAGGTGTGGAACCAGCGGCTTTACTTTTTAAATAGAACCTATCTATTCTTGTTTTGTCAGATTGTGGTGGGAAACGAGACCAATAGTCAAAAACGAAATCCCTATTCTCTATAGAAAAGCTCAATCAGGTTGCCACCAGGGTCTTTTAGAATGATAGATTCTCCTGCCCCTGATTCAAAATCATTAGGTCCCGTAGCAATGGAGACATTCTCTTGCTCTGCCATTTGAATTGCTTCAGTAAAATCATCAACGTCTAATATGAAAGAGAACAATGGAAGCCCATTTTTATGATTTCTTTCACTACTAGCCTCTTGCCTGTTAATCTTAAGTTTCAATTCATCAAAGGAAACCAAAGCATAATTTTCAGCTTCTTCAATCAGCTCAAAGTCAAGGAAAAGGGTGTAAAAATCTATTGACTTCTTAATGTCTGTCACACCTACATTGATATATTCAAGTGATTCTACAACGACCATACACAACTCCAGAGGAATTTTCTTATTCTAGGCAACAAGCATTTTTATTTTTTATGATAAGAAAATATTGTAATTGCTCAAAAGTAGGTATTCAAATCTGATTAGAAGTAATTAAATAGGATCCAATTAAAATATCTTTTTATGTCTACTTTTTGAGCAATTACAGATGCTCCAGTCTGGGATTTTTTTAATTGGCAATATGGATAGGCCTTGTTTCATAAACTACTTAATGGTGTGAAATTTTTAAAAAGGCAACGGCCATTTTTTAAACGTGGCAAAGAGTGGTTATTATGCATGATTCAGATATTTTTAGCAGAAAAATAGTTTGAGAGGATATGACTGTCCACAATATCGGGGTAGGATCATTCAAAAATAAAAACGTTCAAATTTAGGAATAACTTAGCAAACCAAGACAGTAGCAGAAATTAAATTATAGAAACCAATTATATCTGAGTCGCTTTTAACACTTGACAAATAGAGACAAATAGAAAAGACATGAGACGAATTCCCTATTTATTCTGTTATGATCCAAAATAGTGCGATTGAGTTTTGTCTATTTAAGACGAACAAGAAACCCACAAAGACAACCCTTGTTGTTTTGAGTAAAATGATGACTGTTTCCGGAGTCTCCTTCTTTGTTCTTTAAGTCAGCTCATGTATCCAGATAAGGAGAAATATTTTTTAATCGGATAGTGAGCCAATTTATTAATTATTTGTCAACGAACAAACTAAAAAAAAAAGGTCGGGTTTTGGTAACTGCGGCACTACCCTATGCAAATGGGGATATTCACCTAGGGCACCTTGTCGAATATTTACAGGCTGACTTTTGGGTACGTTTTCTCAAAATGTATAACGAAGACCAAGAAATTATTTATCTCTGTGCCGATGATACACACGGAACTCCCATCATGCTCAAGGCTCGTGAAGAAGGAATCTCACCTGAGGAGCTTATTGATCGGTTTAAAAAAAGACACTATAAAGACTTCAATGATTTTGAAATCCATTTTGACCATTATTCTTCGACAAACTCTGAATCGAACCGTGAGTTATGTGAAGAGTTTTATATTAGAATGAAAAAGAGTGATCTCTTAGAAACGAAAAGTGTCTCGCAAGCCTATTCAGAGAAAGATAAAATGTTTCTTCCTGATCGTTTTGTTATAGGAGTATGCCCCAAGTGCTTCGCTGATGATCAATATGGTGACTCTTGTGAAAAATGTGGCTCCACTCACACTCCTTTGGAGCTTAAAAACCCTCGTAGCCGAATTTCTGGTGATGCCATCGTTGCCAAGGAAAGCAAACATATTTTTTTTAGATTAGAGTCGTTTCGTGAATTTCTTAAGGAATGGGTGCCTCAGCATACCCAAATCGAGGTTTATAATAAACTTAGGGAGTGGTTGGATAAACCACTCAAAGATTGGGATATCAGCCGAGATACCCCTTATTTTGGTTTCCCCATACCCGGAGTTTCTGGGAAGTATTTTTACGTATGGGTTGATGCTCCGTTGTGTTATATATCAGCCACAAAAGAATGGTGTGCTCAACAATCAAGAACATACTTAGACTATTGGTCAGAAAATTGTTCCTCTGAGATCTACCATTTTATAGGAAAAGACATTGTCTATTTCCATGCTCTTTTTTGGCCTGCCATGCTCAAAAATGCAAAATTAAAAACTCCAACAAAAGTTTTTGTTCATGGGTTTCTTACTGTGAATGGCGAGAAAATGAGCAAATCAAAAGGCACGTTTATCAATGCACGTACTTATCTCGATAGCCTTGAACCCTCATATCTGCGTTATTATTTTGCCAGTAAATTAAGTTCAAATATTGAGGACATTGACCTTAATTTAACAAATTTTGTATCTAGCATAAATGCTGAGTTGATTGGCAAAATTACAAACTTAGGTTCTCGTTCGATGAAAATGCTTGAACGACATTTTGGAAATATCTTAGGGAATTTAGATATGGTAGAATTATCGCTTCTCAAAGAAGTTCAAGCCCGCGAGAAAGATATTTCAGTTCATTATTACAATCGTGATTTTACAAAAGTGGTTCAAGTTATCCGAGATATTTGCGATGATGCCAATCGATTTTTTGATAAACAAGCTCCATGGAAAAAAATAAAAACGAATCGAGAAGAGGCACATGAAGTCATCAGCACTGTTATCAATATTTTTCGATTGGTCGTAATTTTCTTGACACCAATTTTACCAAGTTATAGCTCAAAAGTGCAACATTTTTTTGACGAAGACGATTATACGTGGAAAAGCCTTTACTCTCTTCAAAAAGGAAACAAAATTCACTCGTACACTCATTTGTTGCAAAGGCTTCGAATGGATGTGGTAAAAAAATTGGTAGATGCAAACGAATGAACCTAAGTGCTTGTTTCTTCTTGAAAATCACATTGATATTTGGCTATTATTTTTACCCACACAATATGACCTGATTGATCAAATGCTCCCCTGCCTCTCTGATGAGGAGATTTACCGAATAAACGAATATTATTTTCGTGAGGATCAAATCAGATTTGCTGTTGGTCGGTATCACCTTAAAAAACTTCTTGGCAGATATCTTGCTCAAAAAGCAGAAAACATTGTTATCGGATATCAAAAATATTCTAAGCCATTTCTTGAACATAAATCTCATTCACATATTAAATTTAATCTTTCTCATTCGGGAGAGATGTTAATTTATGCTTTTTCTCTAAATCACGAAGTTGGCGTCGACATCGAAAAATATGACAAGAAAATCAATGTAATGGGAATTTCCAAAAAATACTTTTCTGAAGAAGAGAGGAAAATTTTGTATAAAGCTAAAAAGAACTCAATGTTCAAACTATTCTATAATATCTGGACATGCAAAGAAGCCTATCTTAAATATAGGGGTATGGGCTTGGGTATACCAAGTAGTTCATTTCCAATATATCCGACAGAAGAGAACCTGCTTGCTCTTCTGTTGTCTTATAAGGAAACAGAATATTTTCACAGAAAAGATAAATATTTTGCGACCTTATGCACCCCATACTCCAATCCTTGTGTAGCCATACATTATTTTAATTATTAAATGCTTGAGTGGTATAGACATGAATTTCTTTGAAACTGTTTTTACACAAACGAGTAGTTAACCACCCACTATATGCATTAAGAGGCTGTAGTGAGTTGTGTCGAGACTACTAGTAATTTGATTGCCTTCACCGTGAATAGGCTGAATGTGGTAACTATACTCGGTAAAAAAACAGAACAAGCCACGGGAACAACAAGGTTTTATCTCCCCAAGTGACAACCGCAAGAAAATCATACACTGAGAACCCCCCATCTTTAAACGAAGTAAACGCATGATTGAAGCAATTTCTTTATTTTTTTGTAGCAATATAAATACTTCGGTAGGCTCGAGGATATCCTTCTTTAGTGATATTTTTATCTTGGGAGTCGAGAGCTTCTCCAAAACTAGGATAGGGAGCCCATTGAGTCGTGCGTTGTTCTGCTTCCGACATTTCTTGATGGCTGGCAAGGTGAATGGAAGCATAGCCTATTTTTTTGAGCCAGTTTTTAATGCACACATGGGTAGGAACAAACCAAACCCCTTTCATATTTGCATAACGACCTTCAGGGAAAAGAGCAATGGATTCATTGCCAGGGATACTTATTGACTCCAAAACAAATGTACCGTTGGGCTTTAAAGCGTGCTTGCATATTTCTAAAATATCTAATGGATTTTTATGGTGATATAAAATGCCCATGCAAAAAATGATGTCAAAAGCTTGTCTAAAAAAGGTAAGTTCTCGAAAACCCATCAATTCATATTGAAGACTTTCTTCTTGAGAAAATTTTTGGAGGTAATTAAAGGTCAATTTAAAAATGTATGTCGGATCAATTCCCAATACAAATTCAGGTTTATGATGGACAATTTTATATAAATAATAACCATTATTACATCCAATATCACAAATAATTTTCCCTTCCATTTTGTTCAAATAGGGCAAAATTCGATTCCATTTCTGATAAGACTGCCACTCCGCATCAATAAAAATATCAAACAAAGAGAAAGGTCCCTTTCGCCATGGAATAAACATTGTTAATTCTTTTTCAAGCTGATTGTGTTCTTCATCATCAATCTCACTGCGCTTTCCGATTATGATCACATCTTGTGAATAGTCTTTATGAATAGCTCGTTTATGAAAACTTCTCTGACTCACTTTTTTCTTCAGTAAATAATTTGGATTTTGTTCGTATTCATTTTCTCGTTTTTGCAATAAGGTGCTTAATGAATCAAAATCGTTTTTGTCTAAGAAACGATGGAGGTGGGAGAATTTATTTTTGTGCAAGGATTGATACAAAATTATACCATTGAAAAAACACTTCTGTTCTCTTAAAACCAGCTTGATGCAAATTATTTATATTTTCTTTAAGAGAGAGTGGTACAAGAACTTTGTCGAGTGCTTCTCTTTTTTGTGCAATTTCTAGCTTGGAATAACCTGTCTTCTCCTTGAAATCTAAATGTAATTGACTGAAAATATCATTTTTAGTCAAAATTTTTTCAGATAGAATTAAAATCCCATTGGAGTTGAGTGCCTTAAATATCTTTTTCAAAATAGAGGCTCTCTCTGCAATATCCACGAACTGGAGAGTGTAATGCAGACAAACAGAATTGGCATTAATAAAGTTAGCATCTTGCAAGTTGTAATTTGCAAACGTAATATTTTTATGTTCGTGGTGTCGCGCGCTAGCTTCCAATAGCATTTCAGGAGAATTATCAATACCCACATAATAAAATGGTTTTGTATCGAACACTTTGAGTAAAGTAGAAGCAAAGTTTCCAGTAGAACACCCTACATCATAGATACTCATTTCGTTTAGTAAAAAGTGCTTTAACAATTCGGCGGACATTTGTAGCACTTCTGAGTAGAAAGGCACAGAGCGTTCAATCATATCATCAAAGACTTGGACTACAGGTAGATCAAAAGTAAACTTTTTTACCTTTGAGACTGGTTTTTTAAATAAAGTGTCTTTCAATATCTTTTGAACTAATTTTTAACAAGATAACGAATGTTCTCCGCCAGTGTATTTAGTTCATGATTAAAAAACTTTTTTTGTTTTTTGGTGGCCACTTGAAGGAAATTCACTATAAGCTTTATCGAGTCATCTGCCCACTTTTTAGGATGCAAGATTGAAGAATGATCAATTCGGAAAAGAGACCGTAACCTTTTCCTAAGAATTCTTTCAGAAAGTTTGTTTTCGAGTGCATCAATAATTTTTTTTTTATTTCTCTTGTTCTCCTCAAACCACAAGAGTGCCGCGGAGGGGTTGTCTTGTATGAATCTCTCTAGCATTTTTTTTTGGTTGGAATTGAGTTCTCCAAACCAATTTTCAAGGCGCTTTATTATTCTTTTGGCTCTATCACGAATTTGATCTCCCAAGATTATTGAAAAATTTTTTTCGTATGTTTTCTTGTCATTGTTTTGGATGGTTTCTTCAAAAAATTTGATCTGCTCATCAGATAGAGTGAGAAGGAGGCCCAGAAGGCTTGGCTCTAGTCTATAATAAATGTTATTTTTGAATACCGTTAGTTTATCAATTATTTTTAAAACCCACTTTTTATTTAATTGTTCAGAGTTCGTGTTCACCACATTCATCATTCCTTGTATAAATTTAATAAAATGAAGATAATTGGATAATTCTTTGGTTTTGTGCCAAAAAATAATTTTTTTAAAATCTTTTTTAAGCAACTCCTCTTGGGTCTCATGAATATCAAAATAGAAATCTGCTTGCTTTAATAAAAAATAATCGGCATTTGAATAAAGAAAACGATAGGTGAATTTTCCACAAGAGGTCAAAGTTAGTGTCAACATCAGTAGAAGGGAAGGGGAAAACCATGAGGGAGGCTTTCTCAGATCAAAATGACTTCTAGTCTTTTCCCTTGATTGCTGAATTTTCATCACTATAGATATTAAACATGTCCATAAGCTCCACAACTTCAAAAACCTTTTTCACTGGCTCGCTCAATTTGCAGATCTTTAGTTTTTTATCATGTGTGTTCATTACTCTCATCAAGGAGACTAAAATACGCAAACCACTAGATGACATATGTTCAACTTGACTCATGTCAAGAATTATGTCTTTATCTGGGCTTTTTAAGCGAAGATTCTCAATCTCTTCTTCAGTATCTGAACTTGTATGCACATCAAGCTTACCCGTCAGATAAATAATGAGATTAGCAGAACTTTTTTTTACCTTGAACATAGGAGACGATCACAAAATGGGAGACATGCTGTCAAGTCTCAATTCAATTAATATATAGAAACCAATGAGGTTGGAGGATATTAGGGTCTAGTTCGTGGAGAAACCTCTCTCGTGACTGGAAAATCCAAATTATTGATCGTATTGAACTAAACCAGATTCTAGTGCGTTTTCTACCAAAGACGTAAATAAGTGCTCCATCTTCGTTCTATATTTTGTTTTAAAATTTAGATTAGATTTTTTTTGCTTTTAGTTTAAGTTCCTTTCTAGTCTCTTAATAAGGTCGTGTCATATTTAATCAAAGTTTCTATTTGCGATGAATAATTCTTGTATAGACCACTTATGATTCGTCATTTCTGTAGCCATTGCTGGGGTGATTTGAATTGGTTTTCCTCCCTCATACTCAGCTAGACTTGAATGTGGAAGGCAGAGATTGTAATAATTAGCAACAAAAGAATTATGCCCCTGCATATATTTGAATTTTTTTGAAAAACCCTGACTTTTACGCTCTATTCTATGATTGTGTTGGCGAAGAGTCAAATTATTCCTTTCTACAGCAAAGGTGTTCATCTGATGACTTACTGAAGAGTTTGCAATATATTCATCTAGTAGCTTTTGATCACCAAAGATTAGAGATTTGTCAACTTCCTTACATCTCCCTTTTTCTATTCTCTTAATTATTTGCCCATAACATAGAGATTTGGGTGATTGAAGCTTTCTAGTCATTGAGTCAAATTTACCATATACTGAAAGAATGGCATCACTATATCCCTCATATCCATCAGAGGTAATCAAGAATTTATCTTCCCTCTTTGGCTTACTTCTTGTTTTTACCTTGGTCAGTAACTTTCTAGCATTCACTGAGGTCCTCTTGCCTGTTATATGCGCTAAAATGAGCTTTTCTACAGGCAATACTGCAGTAAAAGTCCAGATATCCCCTATTTCATCACTTAATCGCTCAGTCTCTGATAGATTGTATTGTTTTTTAAAGACAAAACCCCAATGCTCGTCTAATTGAATTTCATTGAAAGACAAGTTTTTGTATATATTTTTTTTCAACTTTTAGTGAATCTTCACCTGCTGCTTTAACCCAAGCAAGAACTGTATCCTTGCTGATACCAAAGACTCTTCCGGTAGCTCTAATGCCACAGCCCTCAACTGTGTTTTGTAATACCCGAGTAATGGTTTCTTTGCTTTGGTTTAACCCCCTAAAACTGGACAGTCTTTTTCTTATTCTTTTAGATATTTCTCCTCATATTTTTGAGGTGTCACCCATCCTAAAGCTGAATGTGGCTTCATCGTATTATAAAGATGGATAAACCTGAAGATACTTTTTTGAGCTTCTTCAAAGTTTTGATATTCTGATAAATTAATTTCTTTATATTTAATTGTTTTATTCAATGATTCGGCATGAGCGTTTTCATACACATTACCACGACACATGGAAATATTGATTCTACTTTCTTCTAATAGAGCGATATACTCATTTGAGCAATATCTGACGTCAGCATCAGTATGATGGTAGTAATTTTGTAAATCTCCTATTTCTCTTTTAAGCGAAAGAAAGGCTGCTATGACCAGTTGGGTGTTATTTTTATCAGAAATGGCCGCTCCTACGATACGGCGACTCATAAGCCTCATGAGCAAAGCTAAATAGTGGTCTTTCGAATTAATATCAAAATAGGTTATATCGCCAACAATTACCTTGAAGGGATCAGCTTGCACACTTTTAATCAAATTGGGATATTTTCTGAAATTATGCTTAGATTGGGTAGTTTTTGGCTTCAAAAACACCTTTTTAGTGCATAAAAGTCTATTTTCTTTCATAATTCGGTAAACTCGCTTCTTATTTATTGTAAAGCCTCTATCTTTTAGAATTTGCGTCATCGAGATATAACCTACTTGGTTCAATTGATCACTAATTTCATGGATAGATTTTAGAATCGTTGAATCATCTTTCTTCTCCTTCGACTTATAATAATAAGTTGACTTTTCTAGTTTCATAACTCTGCAACTCCTTGTGATCCCAAATTCTGTGCTGAGGCTATTCTTGATAATTTCTCTTTTTGCCTGTATTCTTGAAGAAGTTTTTCCGTTTTTTTTAAAATCTGATTTTCTATCATTAAGTCAGATAAGGCCGATTCTAAATAGGAAATTTTTTTTCTCAATTCTAACTCAACCCCATTTTTATCTTCAAAGCCTTCGGAAACCAGCTGTCGCTTCCATCTCGATAAAGTTGCGACTGAAAACATCTCTCTCTTAGATATTTCTGCCGTGCTAGTCTGACCTGAAATCATCTCCAAAGCCAATCTCTCTTTTGCTTCCTTACTGTATCTTTGTCTTTTAATCATAGTTTTACCTCCTAAATTTAACACAATAAAGTGTCCAGTTTTAGGGGGTTAAACCAAATGGCATCACTATATCCCTCATATCCATCAGAGGTAATCAAGAATTTATCTTCCCTCTTTGGCTTACTTCTTGTTTTTACCTTGGTCAGTAACTTTCTAGCATTCACTGAGGTCCTCTTGCCTGTTATATGCGCTAAAATGAGCTTTTCTACAGGCAATACTGCAGTAAAAGTCCAGATATCCCCTATTTCATCACTTAATCGCTCAGTCTCTGATAGATTGTATTGTTTTTTAAAGACAAAACCCCAATGCTCGTCTAATTGAATTTCATTGAAAGACAGGTTTTTGTATATATTTTTTTTCAACTTTTAGTGAATCTTCACCTGCTGCTTTAACCCAAGCAAGAACTGTATCCTTGCTGATACCAAAGACTCTTCCGGTAGCTCTAATGCCACAGCCCTCAACTGTGTTTTGTAATACCCGAGTAATGGTTTCTTTGCTTTTCTTGCGACGAAAAAAAATAGTGCCTTTATTCTCTGAAAAGCATCTACCACAAGCGGTGCACTTTAAATAGGCTATTTGTTTGTACTTACCAGACATATAAGCAAAGCGCACATTTCCTTCATTTACCTTATGATACTTATGGCAGTCTGTATTTTGACAGCTAAAACCACTTGTATCAAAGGTATATTTTCTTTTGTTCATAATGAGACATAACCTTAATTTAAGGGAGATAAGTCAATTCCTTTTTTAATTGGAAACTTTGATTAAATATGACACGACCCCAACTCCTAGTATAAAAGGGATGGAGAATAGGATTGTACCCCCCTACGACCATTGGCATCTTTTGAAATAAATAGTCCAGTCGAAACGGTGGTAAATTTAATATTTGTTTGTCAATAGTTGTGCTTTCCTCTCGGATCAGCTGCCAGGGCGATTTATTCTCTTTGTAAGAATTTTTTCTTATTGAATTGAACATCAATAGATAGGAGCCAGCTTTGTTGAGAAAGTCTTCTCTTGAATTATACGTTTCATTCAGGTAAAGGTGATCCTCAATCAATCTATGAGTCGTTTCAACATCAGACTGCCAAGTATGCGCTCCAGCAGGGATCGTCTGGTGTGGCACACCATAACTGGCTAATACTTTTGTAAACTCCGAATCTCCTTTTTTATTCCAAGCACCAATAAACTCTGAGCCATTATCTGTTTGCCCTCTCGTATTATTTTTCTTTAAATCAACCCCTGATTTTACAAGATGATCTAAAATTACCTCCATAAACAGACAAGAGTATGCCATATTATACTCATCTGCAAAAGCTAGAAATTGTAAGCCAGAAAAAACTTCTCTGAAGGTATATTGATATTTCGGTACAATATTTTCCTGAATATAAGGCCAAAGCTCAGGAATATCGTATAAATGCTTCGTATCTACGTCAAATTGCTTAAATAAACCCCATAATTTCTTAATTTCACGCAAATTTTGCTTCGTTTTATGTTTTCTACGCTTTTTTTTCAAGAGTGCTTGCTCCCTCCACGCTCTGCGAATGGCCTTGACACTCAAGTCTAGTTGGTAAACATTCTTCAGTTCCTGAGCACCAAAGCCTCGACGTTTCTTTTTAAGAAAGCAAACATAAGCCTTTTCAAAGTCTGTGATTGCATGTGGTGAGTAGTGTGGAGCGTGGCTCTTGTCTTCCAAGCCAACGTATTTCTCTGATTCAAACCTACGAAACCACTTTTTTACTGTTTTTACAGTCGTTTTAAACATTCTGGCTGTTGGCTTGAAACCATGCTTCTTGGCATAATGAACCATTTGCATTCTGTATAACTTTTTGTCTTTACTATTTCGCATTACTGCCGAATACCTGTTTAGACAAATAACCTGAGAAGGGTGCTTCATTAGGAACCTCTGTTTTATTTGATGATTTAACGTCGGCCTTTTGATGCACCTTTTTTAGGAAAATGTCTTTCACTTGCTCTACCAGTAAACCCAAGCCTTTTGAACCAAATAACTTGATTTGAACCAATTCTGAACCAACTAATGATGGTCGTAGGGGGGTACTATCATCCTTCTCTCTCCCAAACTCCTAGTATAAATCACTTGTCAGAATATCTACCTTAGAAACCATGCCCGTCTACTGTGGTGTTTATTTATCATTATTCTTTGCTACAAGATAGGTCGTTGGGTGTATTACCCCTCCGTATAGGGTTCGATTTTCATGGCTGCTAAGTCGGCACCCGTATTGAAGCAGGAGGTTAAAATTCAGATTCCTGCTGGCAAGGCGAATCCAGCTCCTCCTGTGGGTACTGCACTAGGGCCTCATGGTATCAATATCATGGATTTTTGTAAAGCCTTTAATCAGAAAACTCAGAAACAAGATGGTAGTGTTGTCCCGGTCGTTGTTACGATCTATCAAGATAGAACTTTCAGCTTCATCACTAAGGTCTCTCCCGTTAGCGATTTAATTAAGAAAGAGATAAGCCTTGATAAAGGCTCTTCAGAGCCCCATAAGACAAAGGTGGGAAATCTTACCGAAGAACAATTAGAAAAAATAGCGAAGCAGAAGATGGCGGATTTAAATACGGATGATATTGAGGCTGCTAAGAAAATCATTCGAGGAACAGCTCGTTCCATGGGTGTTTTGACCAATTAAAGGGTATTATGGCTAAGAAACGAAGTAAACAATACAAAGTCGCTTGCAATAAGGTTGATAGTGGTAGAGAGTATGATATTCCTAACGCAATTGCTCTTATAAGAGAGTTGTCATTCACTAAATTTGACGGTTCTTTGGAGGGTCATTTTAAGATTAGTTATAAGAGCGTTCAAAGTATTAAGGGTGGTTTTCTTTTTCCTCATGGGGTAGGTAAGAAGGTCAAGGTTTTGGTTTTCGCAAAGGGAGACAAGGCGTCAGATGCGCGGGAGGTGGGCGCTGACCATGTAGGTGACGATGACCTCATTCGAAAGATTAAAGATGGCTGGATTGACTTTGAATTTGTGGTCTCAACGCCCGATATGATGCTGGAAGTTAAAAAGCTTGGCCCAACTCTCGGGAAAAAAGGGCTTATGCCCAAACCTAAGTCAGGAACTGTTACCACAGATGTCATTTCTGCCGTTAAAAAGCTTAAGTCTGGTTGGCTAGAATATAAAGCGGACAAGAATGGGGTCATCCATATGGGAATGGGAAAGATGTCTTTTTCTCCTGAACATTTACAAGAGAACGCATGGGCAGCCTATCAAGCAATTATAAAAGAGAAACCTTCTGATGCAAAAGGCCAGTATGTATCTTCCTTTTTCTTGAGTGGCACAATGACACCATCGGTAAAAATTGACCTTAAAAATATCAAAAACTAGGCCGTAGAGTTTGATTTATTATGCCTTCACTTAAAAAGAAAGATTTAAAACAAGAATATTCCTCTCTTATGAAAGAGAAGCCAGATGTTACTTTGGCGACGTACCGTGGACTCTCCGTTCATGACATCACTGATTTAAGAAAAAAACTCAAAGAAAAAGGCTCAACGCTAAGGGTTATCAAGAATAATATTTTTAAAATAGCTCTCCAAGATAACTTTGGTGATCTTAGCGATGATTTTCATCAAAAATTCCAAGGGCCTCTTGGTGTCGTTTTTACAAAGGGGGAGTTGCCAGTGGTTGCCAAAGTTTTACAAGATTACAGTAGAGATAATAAAAATGTACAGCTTGTGTGTGGTTTTATGGACTCATCTTATTATTCAAAAGAAGAATTGGAGGCAATCTCAAAACTACCTTCCCGTGATGAGGTTCTTACCACATTGGCGGTTTCCCTCAATTCACCCGCGATCAAAATTGCGAATGGATTATCTCAAGTGATTTCTTCTTTGGCCAGAGTGATTCAAGCTGTAGCGGAGAAGACTGCCTCGAAATAAAGGTTTGGTGAGAGATGTGCACACGATCAAAACAAGAAAGGGACGTAAATTTAGAATGGAGGGTCAGCATTACAGTATGACCTTTTGTGATGGTCTTGCTGTATGTCAAATTTTAATAGGCAATGTTAATTTTAAATTTTTAGAGGAGGATTAAAAATGGTTGATGAACTGTTGGATAAAATTGGAGGCCTGAGTCTAGTGCAGGCGGCTGAATTGGTTAAGGCGATGGAAGAGAAGTTTGGAATTTCCACTGCTGCGCCTGTTGCCATTGCAACTGGTGCTACGTCAGATATTCCTGCCGTCGCCGAGGTTGACAAGCAGACAGAATTTACTGTCATTTTAAACTCTTTTGATGGCGAAAAAAAGGTTGATGCGATCAAAAAAGTAAGAGAAGTGACTGGTTTACCACTGATGGATGCCAAAAAAATGGTAGAGTCGAGTGATGGTGAGCTAAAAAAAGGAGTCTCTGAAGAAGAGGCAAATAAAATCAAGGCAGATTTTGAAGCTCTGGGTTGTAAAATCTCTTTGAAATGATAGGGTAGTAGCGGGTTTCGATTTGAATATGATTCCAGTCATTTCTGAGGCAGATCAATGTAGTCCATTTATTTCCTTCAACAAGGTTTCTCCTGCTATTAATAAACCTCACTTGGTTGATGTTCAGATTCAATCGTATAGTAGTTTTTTGCAGCTTGGTATTGAAGTAAGCGAACGAAAGTCTGTTGGTCTACAGTCGGTGTTTTTAGAGGCTTTCCCTATAGAGAGTTCGAATAAAGAGGCTTTTCTTGAGTTTGTGGAATATAAGTTGGGTGAACCCAAGAAAGACCTTTGGGAGTGCAAAGAAGAAGATGCATCCTATGCGGCACCTCTCAAGGCTTTAATTCGCCTCATCGCTGTTGAGTCAGGAGAAGTAAGAGAGCAAGAAGTCTATATGGGAGATTTACCGATCATGACTTCGACGGGCACTTTTATTATCAATGGAGCAGAGCGTGTTGTAGTGAATCAGCTTCATCGTTCGCCTGGTATCTTCGTTTTCTACGATGAGATGAAGGATGTTTATGCTGCACGCATTATACCAGATCACAAAGGTTCTTGGCTTGAGTTTGAGCTTGATGTGAAAGGGCTTTTGGTTGTCCGTATTGACCGTCGTAAGAAGTTTCCATTTACTTTACTTGTTCGTTGCCTAGGGTATGGTACTGATGAAGAAATTTTGAGGTTTTTCTACAAAGTTGAGACTATTGATTGTTCTACGAGTACAATTAAAAATTTGCATAAATATTTAAACCGAAGGGTTGTTGCTGATGTGATTCACCCCAAGATGGGTGATGTTTTGGTCGAAGCTGGTGAAACATTAAACGAAGATAATCTAGATATTATAAGGGAGTCAGGAGTTCGGAGTATTGAACTCATCATTAATCTAGGAGGTAGCGATGACACTTCTGTGACTCAAAGTATGCTGAAAGACGGGGTTGACAACGAAGCGGACGCCTTGGTCGAATTTCTTAAAATTCAGCGCCCCCTTGAGTATATTTCTGAAAAAGGTGACCCTGCTAAACGGGAACAAAATGTGGAGAGAGCAAAGGCTGAACTCAATAGGCTTTTCTTTGATCCTAAAACTTACGACATGGGTGTCGTAGGTCGCTATAAAATCAACGCAAAATTTAAAGTCATTAACCCAGACGAGTTTAATGACAAAGTGAAAGATCAAACTCTTCGACCTGTGGATATCATGGAGGCTTTGCGTTTCATGATCTATGTTGTGAACGAAATGGACGGTTATCCGTTTGACGATATTGACCATCTAGGGAACCGAAGGATCCGGACGGTTGGGGAGCTGTTGATGCTCCAGATGAAGACAGGTTTTTCTCGGATGGAAAGGGTTGTGAAAGAAAGGATGACGATGAATGATATGGACATCATGACTCCACAGCTCTTGATATCGATCAAGCCAATCACTGCTTTGCTCAACGAGTTTTTTGGTGCTAGTCAGCTCTCTCAATTTATGGATCAAACAAATCCTCTTGCAGAGATTACCCATAAAAGGAGATTGAACGCTCTGGGGCCAGGCGGATTGACTCGAGAAAGAGCTGGGTTTGAAGTGCGTGACGTTCACTATACCCATTACGGAAGAGTGTGTCCCATTGAAACTCCTGAAGGTCCTAATATTGGTCTTATCGCCTCAATGGCTGTTTATTCACGCCTAAACCCCTATGGATTCCTAGAAACCCCGTACCGCATTGTTGAGAAAGGCAGAGCAACCTCAAAAGTGATCTATTTATCTGCAAATGAAGAAGATCATTATGTAGTCGCTCAATCAAACAGTAAACTGAGCACATCTGGTGAGTTTTTGGACAATTTGGTCAGTTGTCGGTATCGAGGAGACTTCCCGTTGAAGAGTCCAGAAGAAATTCATATGATGGAGGTTGACCCCCTTCAGGTTGTTTCCCTTTCAACGGGTATTATTCCATTTCTAGAACACGATGACGCCAATCGCGCTTTAATGGGTTCCAATATGCAACGCCAAGCTGTTCCTCTGCTTTCTACAGAAGCTCCTATTGTCGGCACCGGTCTTGAAAAAGTCGTTGCCTATGATTCTGGCGTTTGTGTTGTTTCTCAAGATGATGGAGTCGTAGTCAAGGTTGATTCTGATTATATTGAAGTCTTGGAAGATACAACCAAAGAAATAAGAAAATACTCTCTTTCAAAATATAAAAGAACGAATCAAAGCACCTGTATTAACCATATTCCCTTAGTCAAGGCATACTTTGCTCCTGAACAGGGCGAGGTTAAAAAAATCACCACAGAAGAACTTATTTTTTCAGGTGAGAGTGGTCGAGACTATAGTTTTCCCATGAAAACTCCGCAGGGTGAAAATCTGGCCATGGTGAAAAAAGGAAAGGTCGTGAATCATAACGATCTTCTTGCTGGAGAGGTCGTCACTAAAGAGAAACGGGACAGTGCTGGGAACGTTCAATCTCCTGGCACGGTCCTGGCTGATGGCCACTCTTGTGATTTTGGAAGACTTTCATTGGGGCGCAATATTATGGTTGCCTTTATGCCGTGGGACGGTTACAACTTTGAAGACGCTATCGTTGTATCAGAAGGCTTGCTCAAACGAGATTGCTTCACTTCCATTCACATTGAAAAATTTGAAATCCAAGCGAGAGAAACAAAGCTAGGTGGTGAAATCATCACGAGAGATATTCCTAATATTGGAGAGAGGGCGTTTCGTGATCTTGACGAGGACGGAATTATCCGTTTGGGTGCTGATGTGCAGGCAGGAGATATTCTTGTTGGGATGGTGACCCCCAAGGGAGAAACTGACCTTACTCCAGAATATCGTCTTCTTCACAGCATTTTTGGTGAGAAAGCGGGCGAAGTCAAAGATTCTTCCCTCAGGGTTCCTAACGGAAATTCTGGTACGGTTATTGATATCAAGAAGTTTTCTCGAGAACTTGGTGATGAGCTATCTCCTGGAATTAGCGAAGTCGTGAAGGTCTTTGTTGCCCAAAAACGAAAGCTTTCCGTGGGTGATAAAATGGCAGGTCGACACGGTAACAAAGGAGTGATCTCGACAATACTTTCTGAGCAAGAAATGCCCTACTTGCCCGATGGAACTCCCATTGACATTGTTTTGAATCCTCTAGGGGTGCCTTCTCGTATGAATTTAGGGCAAATCTTTGAATCTCAGTTAGGTTGGGCGGGCAAGAAGTTAGGTGTCAAATTTGAGACTCCCGTTTTTAATGGTGCGAATTGGCAAGATATCGAAGACAATATGAAAAGAGCAGGTCTCCCCCTTAGCTCAAAAGTTTTATTGCGTGATGGTCGCACTGGTGAACCATTTAACCAAGAGGTTTTTGTGGGAGCGATCTATATGCTGAAGCTTTCCCATATGGTGGATGATAAAATGCACGCCCGTTCTACGGGTCCCTATTCTTTGGTTACCCAACAGCCTTTGGGTGGTAAGTCTCAGTTTGGAGGTCAGAGGATGGGAGAAATGGAAGTTTGGGCATTAGAGGCTTACGGTGCTGCTCACACCCTACAAGAACTTTTGACTGTTAAATCAGATGATATGTTAGGCAGGGCTCGAATTTATGAATCAATCATAAAAGGCATTCATTCAATGAAGCCGGGTGTGCCTGAGTCTTTTAATGTTCTGGTGAAGGAGATTCGGTCACTAGCTCTAGATATCAGTATCGTCAATAACTCCGGTGAGTATGTGGAGGTCAATGAGTTTAGCGACCGTTACGACTATCAACAAGCAAAGCAGCGAATTCGAATTGATACAACAGAGAAGGTTGAGTCATAAGTGTATTTGTGACTGTTGATTTAATAAGAGGTTAAAACATGATAGAAGACTTTTACGATTTTAATAATATTCAAATTCAGTTAGCGTCCACCGAGAGGGTGCGAAAGTGGTCAAATGGTGAGATAAAAAAACCGGAAACCATTAACTATCGCACACTTAAACCCGAGAGAGATGGTCTTTTTTGTGAGAAGATCTTTGGCACTACTAAAGATTGGGAATGCTATTGTGGGAAATTTAAGTCGATACGCTACAAAGGAGTTGTTTGTGATAAGTGTAGTGTTGAAGTGACTCATTCAAAAGTTCGTCGTGAGCGTATGGGTCATATTGAGCTATCTTATCCCGTGGCTCATATCTGGTATTACCGCACAATTCCCAGTCGAATTGCTTTGGTGCTGGATATGGCTGCTAATGATATTAAGAGTATTCTTTATTTTGAGCGGTATGTGATTATTGAGCCGGGTGATTCTGGGCTCGATTTTAAACAGTTGGTTACTCCCGAAGACTATTATCGCTTGCTTGAACAACATGATGACCATATGTATGCCTCCATTGGGGCGGATGCAGTTAAAGAACTTTTGAGCATGGTGAAATTAGAAGACGAAATCCAAGAATTACGGTTGAAAATTGAATCAAAAAAAAAGATAACAGACAAGCGCATGCTGAAACGTTTGGAAATCTTGGAGGCATTCCGTGATAGTGTGAATCGTCCTGAGTGGATGATTTTGGATGCTATCCCTGTGTTGCCTCCGGATCTTAGACCGATGGTTCAATTGGAGGGTGGCCGTTTCGCCACTTCCGACTTAAATGATCTTTATCGTCGTGTTATTAATCGAAATAATCGTCTAAAAAGACTTTTGGCACTCAAAGCACCCGATATCATTGTATGTAACGAAAAACGAATGTTACAAGAATCCGTTGACGCGCTTTTTGATAACTCACGTCGGAAAAAAGTAATCAAAGGAAAAGGCAATCGTCCTCTGAAGTCATTATCGGATATGCTCAAGGGCAAACAAGGGCGCTTCAGACAAAATCTACTGGGGAAACGGGTTGACTATTCGGGGAGAACGGTAATTATTGTGGGACCATCTTTGAAGCTTCATCAGTGTGGTTTGCCCAAAAAAATGGCTCTTGAGTTATTCAAGCCATTCATCATGAAATGGTTGGTTCAACGGGAATATACTCAAAATATTAAGTCTGCTAAGCGTATGATTGAGAATGAAGAGAAAGAGGTTTTTCAGGGCCTTGAAGAAGTAATCCATGAGCACCCTGTGCTTCTCAATCGAGCTCCTACATTACATAGGCTTGGTATTCAAGCGTTCCTGCCTGTTCTAATTGAAGGGAAGGCGATTCAACTACACCCTCTTGTATGTGATGCTTTTAATGCCGATTTTGACGGAGATCAAATGGCAATTCACGTACCACTTTCTCCGCGGGCTCAACTTGAATCATGGTTTTTAATCTTGTCTCCGCATAATATTTTGAACCCAGCAAATGGTGTTCCTGTTGTTTCTCCTACAAAAGATATGATTCTTGGTCTTTATTATTTAACGACAGAAAGGCCTGGTGGCAAAGGAGAAGGCAAAGTATTTAATAACGCGAATGAAGTGAACTATGCGGTTGACAGGGGTATCCTTGAATACCAAAGCCGTATTCAGTTTATACAAAAAGATCGTGTTATTGAGACTACCCCAGGGAAACTTATTTTTAATGAATTACTTCCTGAAACCCATGCTTTTGTGAACCGCTCCATGACCAATGATGAAGTTGGTCATTTGATTGCTGGTCTTTATAAAAATTATGGGAAGTCGGTTACTGTTGTTTTTTTAGATGCTGTTAAACGTCTAGGGTTTGAATTTGCAACCAAATTTGCCCCAACGATATCTTTAGAAGATATTAAGATCCCAGAGATAAAGCCCAAAGTGATTGATAAAGCGAGCAAAGAAGTTGAAAGAATAGAAAATGAATACCGTAAAGGAGTTATCACAAATGATGAGAGATACAAAAAGGTAATTGAGGTTTGGACAAATGCAAACGAAAAAATTACCGAAGACTTATTCAATATTTTAAGTACTGATAAAGACGGGTTCAATTCAATCTATGTGATGGCAGTCTCTGGTGCGCGGGGTTCTCGTTCCCAGATACGACAACTTGCCGGAATGCGAGGTCTTATGGCCACACCTTCGGGTGATATTATTGAGCTTCCCATTCGCTCTAATTTCAAAGAGGGTCTTGGTGTGCTTGAGTTTTTTATCTCGACTCATGGTGCTAGAAAAGGCTTGGCTGATACTGCCCTGAAAACGGCGGATGCTGGTTACCTGACCCGTCGTTTAGTAGATATTGCGCAGGATGTGATTATACGAGGGATTGACTGTGGTACTGAAAAAGGTTTTATTTTGAGTGCTGATAAAGAAGGCGATAAGGTGATTGTTGCCCTTATGTCGAAAATATACGGTCGTTTTCTTGCTGAAAATATTGTGAACTCTGCAAATAATGAAATGGTCTATAAAAGAAATGAACTTGTTACTGAAGAGATGGCTCAAAAGATAGTAAGTTTTGGCTATGAAGAAGTTCTTGTTCGCTCTGTGCTAACATGTGAAAACTTAACGGGAGTGTGTACTCGCTGTTATGGGATGGACTTGGCTTCTTTATCGCTTGTTGAGGAGGGTGAAGCTGTAGGAATCATTGCTGCCCAGTCAATTGGACAACCGGGAACCCAGCTGACCATGCGAACATTTCACATTGGGGGTACAGCGACAATGAAATCGATAGAAAACTCCATTCGCGTCCCCTATAGCTGTCTTGTGAAGGATATCCAAGGAAGTATTATTAATAGATCTAATGGAGAATTGGTCATGGGAAAGCGAGGTTCTTTTATTTTGAATCAAGTTCATGCCGTTTATCGAAAAAGTGAATTGGAAGGATATTCTCTTACGAGTGGCTCCAAAGTGATTCGAGGTGAAGTGATTGGTAAAAAGATAGAAAAAGGAGAGGCTCTGAATTCTGTATTTTCACCGGGTCCTGGAGAAATTTATGAAAAAGGTGATGAGATATACCTTCTTGGTCAAGAATTGGTAGTGCCTCTTGACTCGGGTTCTATACTGAAGTGCCAAAAAAGCGACGTTGTTCAAGCTGACGAAATCCTCTGTGAATATGATCCTTATAACAACCTTTTGGTTGCTTCCGCAGGAGGAAGAGTTGAGTATCTTGATATTGAAGAGGGTAAGAACCTGAAAAAAGAAGAGGTACCTGGAATAGAAGGTTTTATCTCTAAAATTATCCCATATCGTCAAGGAAAGCTAGTCCCCAAAATTCATATCTACGAAAAAGGAAAGCTTGTCGATGAAATCTCTATTCCAATGAATGCAATCCTTGTCGTGAAAAATGCTCATCAGGTTAAGCCAGGAGATGTTTGTGTTAAGATAGAAACAAAAGCTGAGAAGACAAGAGATATCACGGGTGGTCTTCCTCGTGTAGAAGAACTTTTTGAGGCGAGACATCCTAAAGACCCCTGTCACTTGGCAGAAATTGACGGTATTATTCGCGATACAGGGAATATTGTGAGAGACAAGAGGATTCTCGAGATTATACCAGGAGGAGTTTCCGAAGAAGAGGCCACAGAGCAAAAAGCTTCAATTGCCATCCCTGTTTATAAACAAATTCTTGTTCAAGATGGAGAGAGTGTGCAGGTTGGTGATATTTTGGATGACGGTATTCTTGACCCTCATGAGATTTTACGTGTTGAAGGTGAGTATACGCTTCAGAAGTATTTGATTCGTGAAATTCAGGAAGTGTATCGACTCCAAGGTGTCTATATTAACGATAAGCATATTGAGGTTATGATTCGACAAATGATGCGAAAAGTTGAGATTGTGGATACTGGCGATACTTCTTTTGTGCCCATGGGAAATGTGGATAAATCTGTGCTTAGAGTTGAGAATAAACAGGTTGTTGAAGAAGGTGGAGCTCCTGCAAGGGCAAGAGCTGTGCTGATGGGGCTTACAAAGGCCTCCCTTCACTCAGAAAGTTTTCTTTCAGCTGCTTCATTTCAAGAGACAACCCGTGTTTTAACCGATGCGGCGATCAAGGGTAAAATTGACCCTCTCAATGGTTTAAAAGAGAATATTATTATTGGGCATTTAATCCCCGCAGGAACAGGGATGCGTGAATATCAGCAAGTGAAAGCTTATAAAAATGTTATTGGTGATTTGTTCTACACCGAGGAAGAAAAAGAAATGATATATAATCCAAAAATTGAACCCAAAGCTTCCTAATGCAAGTTGACCCTGAATTATCAACAAAGCCGGTCTCTGTGATTGCTTCACTTTAATTTTGATTGACTGTGTATCCTCTTTTGAATGTATGATGCTGGGTAAGTAATTTTATGCCAACCATTAATCAGCTAGTGCGCTTTGGGAGGGAAAAGTCGCTAAACAAGACAAAGTCTCCTGCACTCCAGTCGTCCCCTCAAAGAAGGGGAGTTTGCACTCGGGTTATGACATTCACTCCTAAAAAACCTAACTCTGCTTTGCGTAAGGTTGCTCGGGTTCGTCTAACGAATGGAATTGAGGTGACGGCTTATATCCAAGGTGAGGGGCATAATTTGCAAGAACACTCGGTCGTTTTAGTTCGTGGTGGTCGAGTGAAAGATCTACCTGGCGTTCGATATCATATTATTCGTGGTGCGCTTGACACTCTGGGTGTGGAGAATCGCAATAGAGGACGGTCTAAGTATGGAACGAAAAGACCAAAAGCATGAGGTAGAAAATGGCTCGCAGAAGAACTAAGACATATTTTCGTAGAGTGTTACCGGACCCAGTATATAACAGTGAGCTAGTGAGTCGCTTCATTAATTCGATGATGGTGGATGGTAAGAAGTTTACAGCGGAAGCTATTTTTTATAGGGCAATGAAGATGATCAAAGAAAAAACAGGCAAAGAGGGAATCGAAATATTTAATAAGGCTGTTGATAATATCAAGCCTTTGGTCGAGGTGAAATCACGCCGTGTAGGAGGGGCCAACTATCAGGTACCTATAGAGGTCTACCCAAAAAGAAAACAATCTTTAGCGATCCGTTGGATTATTGCGGAAGCTAGGACTCGTTCAGAAATTTCGATGGACAAGAAATTAACTGCTGAGCTTATTGATGCTTCAAAAAGTCTTGGTGGTGCTTTTAAGAAAAAAGATGAAATCCGTAGAATGGCGGAGGCAAATAGAGCCTTCTCTCATTACGCTTGGTAGTTGACTTTAAAGTTTTATCATGGTGCGAAAATTAGAATTGAATTGTTACCGTAATATCGGAATTATGGCGCATATTGATGCCGGGAAAACAACAACAACGGAAAGGATTCTATATTATACAGGAAAAACATATAAGATTGGTGAGGTGCACGATGGTTCTGCCGAAATGGATTGGATGGAACAAGAAAAAGAACGAGGTATTACGATCACTTCTGCTGCTACGACCTGCTTCTGGAAAGATTATCAAATTAATATTATCGATACTCCAGGGCATGTTGATTTTACGGTGGAAGTTGAAAGATCCCTTCGTGTTCTTGATGGAGCTGTGGCTGTTTATGATGGGGTTGCTGGAGTTGAACCACAAACAGAGACAGTTTGGCGTCAGGCTGATAAGTATAAAGTGCCCAGAATTTGCTTTGTTAACAAAATGGATCGAATAGGAGTTGACTTTTTTAATGCCGTTGATATGATGATTGATCGTTTGGGGGCAAATGCAGTTCCTATTCAATTGCCGATTGGTTCTGAAGCTTCTTTTTGTGGTCACGTTGATTTGATACGAAATCAGAGTGTCACATGGAAAGGAGAAGACTTAGGAGCCAGTTTTGAATACGGAGATATCCCTGATGAAATGAGAGAACAAGCCAAAGAGTATCGCGATAAATTAATGGAAGCGATTGCTGATTCAAATGAAAATCTGATCGAAAAATATCTTGAGAAAGGGGAGCTGACAGTGGAAGACATGGTGCAAGGTTTAAGGAGTGCCGTTCTTGAAATGAAGATATTTCCTGTGTTGTGTGGTTCATCTTTTAAAAATAAAGGTATCCAAACGATGTTAGATGCTGTTATTGATTATTTACCGTCTCCACTAGATGTTCCAGCGGTGGAGGGTTTTGCAATGAATGGTGAGAAAAAAAACGATGAAACATTAAAACCAACTTTACGTAGAAAGGTCGATGATGCTGAACCCTTCTCTGCACTTGCTTTTAAAGTGATGAGTGACCCCTACGTTGGGAAACTGACTTATTTTAGAGTATACTCAGGCGTATTAAAAAAAGGTTCCTATGTAATGAACTCGTCAAAACAAGAGAAAGAAAGGATTGGTCGAATTCTTCAGATGCACGCGAACAATCGCAAAGAAATTGAAGAGGCCAGAACAGGTGACATCGCCGCTGTTGTTGGTTTAAGAAACACAAGTACAGGAGACACCCTGTGTTCTGAGTCAGACAAAATTGTTTTAGAAAGAATGACTTTCCCAGAGCCCGTTATTTCGGTTGCTGTTGAACCTAAAACGAAAGCAGATCAAGAAAAACTAGGTGTGGCTTTGGTACGTCTAGCTGAAGAAGACCCAACATTTCGAGTGCGCAGTGATGAGGAAACAGGCCAGACAATCATATCAGGGATGGGTGAGCTGCATTTAGATATTATCGTTGATCGAATGAAAAGGGAGTTTAAGGTTGAGGCAAATGTTGGTAAACCTCAGGTTGCTTACCGTGAAACAATTTGTAATCTTGTTGAACAGGAAGGTAAATATATTAAACAGACGGGTGGACGTGGTCAATATGGACATGTTTGGTTAAAGGTAGCTCCTCAAGACCCGGGCGTTGGTTTTAAGTTTATTAATAAAATTGTTGGTGGTGCTGTCCCTAGGGAGTACATCCCTGCCGTAGAGAAAGGAGTGCGAGAAGCAATGATTTCAGGTGTCGTTGCTGGTTACCCTGTGGTTGATGTTGAGGTAACCATTTATGACGGTTCTTATCATGATGTCGACTCGTCAGAAATGGCTTTTAAAGTAGCCGGCTCAATGGCTTTTAGAGAAGCTTCAAAAAATGCAAAACCTGTCCTCCTTGAACCTGTTATGAAGGTTGAGGTGGTGACTCCGGAAGACTATATGGGTGACATTGTTGGTGATTTGAATAAACGAAGGGGTCGAGTCGCTGGGATGAACCCTCGAGGTAACGCTCGCATTATTGATGCTACGACACCTCTCTCCGAAATGTTTGGGTATGCAACTGAGTTAAGAAGCATGAGCCAAGGAAGAGCCTCTTATACTATGCAATTTGACCATTATGAAGAAGTACCTAAAAGTGTAGCGAAGGAGATTTCTGAAAAGGCTACCTCAAAAATTGCTAGTTGACATTGACAAACAACCCTCTTGGGCTTTGGTTACCCTGATTTCAGAATTGAATAAAAATTTGAGAAAATCTCTAGTTTCAAAAAAAGTTAATATATTCTAAAACAAGCATGCGACTCGTATTCTTTTGGAGACTAATCAGAAAATTAAACTCAAATGAGAAATATTCGGCTAGATTTAACTTGATTCCTGCATTAAACAAAATTTCGTTCAACCGATTATTCGAAAAATAGATTCGATTGATCTCAAACATAGGTATAAAGATACCAATGGGGAAATCAAACCCCAAATAAAAGGCGGTGTCTTCTGGAGTATAATTGGGTTGAACAGGCATCCGTAGTCCCAGATGAATGTGTTGTTCAAGACCAAATAGAAAGATTGGACGGCTTACTGCAATGTAGGGGCCATAGATGATTCGGTCAAATGGGTTTGAGCTACTTGATGTTTTCCCATTTTGCCCTATATAAAAAGAATCATATCCGATCGCGATGAGCAATGGAAAATTCTTCCAACCGTCGGTAATTTTAAATTTTGCGATGACACCAGGTATATTTGGTGTAATGATACCACCCCCGATTAGATTTTCCATGTTGAAAGAAGCACCAATATAGATATTATCATGCAGACCCAAGATTGCTTTTATTTGCAGACTGCCATTATCGTGGGCAGTCAAACCAATGTCATAGCTTGCACGAGGTATTGTGACGGCGGTAATGGAGTCAATCAAGTCTAAATTTGGCACGATGGGCATGAGACTCTTTAGAAGTAAGCTAGAAAAGATAAAGCAAAACAAAATAAATTGAATGGGTCTTGTTAGCATGTCTTTATTCTCGGCGGAATATTTATTTTTTTGACTAGATTTGTCATTTTGATGTTTATAGTTTTATATTTTTAGTCGTAAAGCTAAACATGATACTTGTGAATAATCATCAATGCCTCTCTAATTGTTTCTCACATTATAGTGAATATAAACTCATTATAATAAACGTACTCCTTTTCTTTGTCGGCTTCTTATTTATAACATGTAGTAGTTTAAGACAACCTAAAAATAATGTTTTTTTGAATAAGGCGAATTGGGATAGACGATCTTATAAAAAGTTATCTTTTTATAGCAAGCACGTAAATTTATTTTTATACGCTGAAAATTTTTCACAAGGTAAAGCTGTTTACATTGAAGTTTTACCTGTTCCTGTTTTTAAGAAAAAAAAAATAGGCGTAGAAAAAAAAGATGAAAATTTTCTTGAACTTGAGCATATCCACTTGAGTCTTAAAAACACAGAAAGTTCCGATGTTATTTTGAGTTACATGGGATGGGGCTACCGCGGTTTTTGGGGTATTCACCCTAACGCTTCACCGGGAACGTATAAAGTCATGTTTAGCTACATTCGAAAAGGGGAAACGGTCGACGAAACTTATAAAATAAATATTTCTGAAACAACATTTCCTGTTTTTAAAAAACAAAAAAAGATTACTTCCCTCAAATATTCTGATGTTGATCAGGTAAAACAAAAAGCAGTCCATGATTTTATCGTCCGCTCTTCAAGAAAAAAAAGAAAGATGTTCTTCGTATTTAGTGAACCAAAAATTGAAAATGAAATCTCTCACCCCCGTGATCAACATTATATTACCTCTCCTTTTTGGACAAAACGAATATACTCACGCTACAAAGTGGACGGTCACAAACGCATTGATTTAAAGCCAAAAATCAGCATTCATCGTGGGCTTGATTTACGAGGTACTGTGGGTACACCCATATATGCAATGGCAGGGGGAGAGGTCGTAATTGCTGAAAATCTTTATTTTGAAGGAAATTTTACAATGATCAATCATGGAAATCGTATCTTCTCTGGATACATGCACCAAGAGAAGATATACGTGGATGAAGGTGAGGAAGTGGATGCTGGGGAAGAGATCGGCACGGTTGGCTTTACTGGTCGTGCCACGGGACCTCATTTGCATGTTTTTCTTAAAGTTAATGGTGTATACGTGGACCCCCTGAGTATGATGTCTTTACCAATTCGTTATTAGGCGACGATTGAGTTGAAATTAGGATGTTTCGTTTTGGTATTCCAACCGTCCAAAATTTCATCGGGGTTTTTTGGAGGGTTTTTCCAGCGATTATGAACCCAAAAATAATCAGCAGGGTTTGCTCGAATTTTATTTTCAAGTATTTCGACCCAGTTTTTTGTAAATTGTTTCATCCATATATCCCTAGAATGTTTAAAATGAATATTTTTGGGTTTTGGAATTTCATCAAGCTCCACAACTAATTTTCCTTTTTTATTTCGATAAGAAGAGGCAAAATGTACTGGATATGAACAGAATCCAGCAAAAAAAGAAGCCCCCAAATGGGTAGAGGCTGGTCGGTTCATAAAAGGAATATATTTGCCGTCAGGTGCATACTGATCACTAATAAGACAGAGGAGCTTTTTTTGTCTTATCATGGAGACGGGTTTAAAACCCAAATCTTCATCGACATAAAGAATGTGCATTCCTCCTTTTTTTCTTGATCTTTCAATGTAGTCATTGATCCACCGATTCGATAACTTTTTAGCAAAGGGATAGATATTGTCATTTAATATGAGCGATGTTATATGACCTTGCCACTCCCATGATCCAATATGACCTGCAATGAACACGCCCCCTTTTTGGGCAATCGTTTTATATTGTTTTATGCTAGGTTTGATCTCGACCCATCGTTCAAAAAATTTTTTTTTTTGCAACCTTTTCGTCGAAGTAACCTCAGCAAGAATTCGGGCTGTCTGGACAAAATTTTGACGAGAAGTTTGCTGAATCCATACTTTAGGTTGCTCAGGAAATGCGTGTCGCAAGTTTTCTTCAACAAGAGCACGTCTTCTTGAAGAAGCTTTGTGCAGTATCAGACCAAAAATTTTTGTTATGCGTAAGTTTAACCCAAAAGGAAGCATTTGAAGAGGTAGCACGAATAGTCGTAACGAAAGATATTCAAGGAACTGCAGTATGTCGTGAAAACTATTCAGTTTCACGTTTATACTCTCTGCTCATCATGCTACCTAAAATCTTTCTCGGTGACTTTTGATTATACAAAACTTCATAAACTCCATCTATAACGGGTGTATTTATATTATTTTGGGCGGCGACTTCATAGGCACTTTTCGTTGTTGTGACCCCTTCAGCAACTTGTTGCATATTATCTAAAATATCTTGGAGTGGCATTCCTTCACCAATTCTTACCCCGACAGCCCGGTTTCTCGATAAACTGCTGGTGCAGGTGAGAACGAGGTCTCCCATGCCTGCAAGCCCCATAAAAGTGATCGGATTAGCTCCCATCGCTTTTCCTAAACGGGCAACCTCAGCGAGACCTCGTGTAATGAGAGCAGCTTGTGAGTTATATCCAATGCCCAAGCCTTCGCTTACTCCACAAGCAATCGCAATCACATTTTTGAGGGCACCTGATAATTCAACTCCAATAACATCATTTGTGCCATAAACTTTAAAATAGGATGAGCGGAACACGCTTTGTACCTCGCTGATTTTATTCTCAGCATAACCAGCAATAGTAACAGCAGTGGGAGTTCGTTGGGCAACCTCTTTAGCAAAACTTGGACCGGAAAGAAAAAATAGATTATTTTTGTGCGCATCCCCTAAAATTTCTAGAAAAATGTCAGAAATCAATTTATGTGTTCCAATTTCGATTCCTTTGGAGCAAACGACAATGAGAATACCGTTCTTAATTAAGCCTTTTATGTTCTCTAAAACATTTCGAGTCACTTGAGTAGGAAGTACGGAAACTATCATATCTGGTTTTGCCAAGGCCTCTTTTATATCAGTAGTGGAAGTTAAATTCTTTGGTAGCTCATAGCCGGGTAAATATTTCTTATTTTTACGGTCGTTATTGATGGAATCTACTGTCTCTTGGTTTCGAGACCAAATATAGACGTCATGATTATTTTCTGCTATTAATTTTGCTAACGCTGTTCCGAAAGAACCAGAACCTAAAATTGTAATATTCAGAAACGCAACCTCATTTTTTAAACAGCTCTTTACTTGGCATCTTGAATTAAATTGACCAATTCAAAAAATCTAGCTTCATATTTTTCAAATAAGCCGTTCCTTTGGAGGGTTTCTCCTAGTTCGTTAATCGACTCTTTCGATTGATTCTGCTTGGCTTCAGCAAATAATATCTCGATCTCTTTTTTAGAGCGTTCTGCGTCACTAAGAAAGTAACCTCTCTCCTCTAGATCTCTCATATTCTCTGGGAATGATTTAAAAACAGCATCCATGGCGAGCTTTGTAATCGAAAGAGACCACACGTCATCGGGTGCTGAAAGAATGGCTATTTTATTTAATGATTTTTCCTCTTGTTTCTTTATATTTTGTATGAGCATCTTATAGGGAGTTGCCAATTCTTTTTTTTTCTCCAGTTGATTTTTAAATTGATAACCAAGAACTCTAATTCTTGCAACTTCTTGACCTGAAATGCTTTCTACGAACTCAATATCTTCGTCGGAGAAGCCTTCAAAGGAGTTGAGAATCGTTTGGGGAGTAATGATGGTCGGTTTAGCACAATGGACTGTTCCTACTCTGAGTATGGAATTGGTATCGTCGATCTTTGATATCATATAGTATTTAAATTTTGTCGTCCAAAAAGTGGCGATTTGTATTTTAGGTAGCATGATGATACGTGTTAGACGGATAGCCTTTCTGAATCTTGCCTCACTCATAGTGACATTAAATAGAACGGAAACCTTGAGTCAAATTAAAGGTTCTCATCACTGAATATAAACTTTCTTAGATTGGCTAATGAGGTAAAAGGGGAATCATCGGCAAATAAAACAGCCTCTCTAGCTATTTCTTTGCACTTATTTTCAATTTCTTTTAGGTCTTTTTCAGAAATTCCTTCTTTAATGAGTTGAGCTCTGGAAACTGCGACAGGGTCTTTCTGTTTTGCTTCCTCTACCTCTGTGGATGTTCGATATTTTGCAGGGTCTGACATACTGTGACCTCGATAACGGTAGGTAATCATTTCAAGAAAAGTAGGACCTTGTTCTCCACGGGCTCGAATAACAGCTTTTCTAACGCTTTCGTAGACATCAAGAACATTCGCAGCGTCAATTCTATCATGAGGAATTCCGTAAGCAATACCTTTTTGGGAAATGTCTTGAAGGTGAAGATGACGATGAAGGGGTGTACCCATGGAGTATAAATTATTTTCAATAATAAACACAACGGGAAGACCCCAAAGGGCGGCTAAGCTGATACCTTCGTGGAAACCTCCAATGCTAACGGCTCCTTCACCAATAAAACACAGGGTTACGCTTCTTTGCCTTTTATATTGGCTAGCAAATGCCACTCCTGTTGCGAGTGCTACGTGGGCTCCAACAATTCCGTGACCTCCCATGAAGTTTTTTTCTACATCAAAAAGGTGCATAGAGCCTCCTAGCCCCTTGCTTACGCCCGCCTCTTTACCAAAAAGTTCTGCCATGATAAATTTTGGTTCAATATCTTTGGCTAGAGCGTGTCCGTGATCTCTATATGTCGCAAAGACGTAGTCTTGGGGGTCTAACGAACCTATCGCACCTACGGCCACGGATTCTTCACCAATATAAAGATGGCAAAAACCTCTGATTTTCTGAGTTGCGTAGGCTTTTGCACATGACTCTTCAAAGCGTCGAATAAGAACCATCTTCTCATAAAACCGGAGTAACCTTTTTACGCTAGCTTTTTGCATGAAATCATGCAACAATGCACAAAGTCAATACAAGCTGTAAATAACTATTAAGTAAACATTCAGTTTTGCTCATAGTCTATTTGACGTTCTAATTGTTCAATAAGCGTTTGTTTCTTTTGACTTTTCTCGCCCAAAGATGTTAGTGTCTCTTTTATTTTTTTGAGTACTTTTTTAGTTTTTTTATATCGCTTGTCATTATATAGAGCAAAAACATAAGGCCATGCATGTTTTTCGTTATTTCCATAAAAAAGGTATAGATATTCAGCATATTTTATTAAAAATTTCGTGCCTTCCCTTGATTTTATTTTCTGTGCTATTCTGATGAGAGTGTAGTATAATTGAATACTATGGGCTTGTTCTAAAAGTAAGGAGTCGTAACAATGGGTTGCTTTAGCATAAGCTTCTTGCTTCTCAATTTTTTCGCATTGTCCTTGTTTTGCATCGTTTTCTTCCGCGAAATTCACAGTATTGGCAGTCTTATTAATAATGGTTTTTGCTTGTTCTCGTTTACCACTTTTAGCTAGAGCATAGGCAAGGAGAAAGCGTATTTTTTTATTTTTATTCGTTATTTTCTGGCAATATTGATCTAGGTAATAGGTAGCTTTGGTGAAATCGCCGACGTCAAGATAAAACTCACCCAAAAATCTTAAAATTTCCTTTTGCTTCAAATTGTATGCCAAGCTTTTTTCATAATATTCAATTGCTTCGTATTCTCTCTTTAAGTGGAGGTGGCAATCTCCTAATAACTTTAGTATTTTTGCGTAGGTATATGATTTTAAATCTGCCTCCCGTTTGTTTGGTCTCCATTGTTTAAGAGCATTGTATGCTCTTCGTAAATAGTATAGGCTCCTTTCGTATTCATTACTTTGAAACTCCCTTTCTGCTCTTGTAAAATATTGCTTCCAACGCTCAGTTTTGGTCTTGGCCAAGAGGGATGCAAACTGGAAACTTTCCCTCACTGAGAACAAAGGAAAAGGTGAGCTTGCGTGCTGGTTGCAAGTATTCGTACAGTGATCTGACCCGTCTACCATAAACTCCAAGGGTGTTAACCCCAATAAAAAAAAATATATTGTGAATGTTTTCAATGTGAGATCACAGTAGTCTATATGTGAAAAGAAAATTTGAGACTAATGTCAAAAACGTTAAGACCCGAGCCCACGTATGTGTAGGCTATTGATTCTTCAATGATGAAATAGTAGTAGATTGACTGCTTTGAAGAAAATGAGACTGTGGTTGCGTACGTGCGAAACCCTGAAAGAATCTTTCCTTGAAGGGCTTCATCACCTGTAGTTAACCCAAAAAATCCTTGGCCATTTCCAAAGGCAAAAGGGTTTGTGTCGTTGAGGTCTAAGAAATACGCTCTGGCAGTTATTTTAAGACCGAACCCAATTGTAGAAAACTTCTTCTTACTAGGAAGTTCTCCAACGCTAACTCCAAAATCTAGGTCGTAATAAGCAAAATAGTGTCCTCGTATTGGTACGTTTGCAACAGGCTGATATTCAGTAATATACCACTCATTAATCACGAAATTAACAAGAAAACGAGGTGTCCAAAAACCAAAATTCCAGTTCGTCTTTATTGTGTTGATTATTGAGAGAAAATTTCGGTCGAAGCTAACTCCATGGGAGCCTGACGTACTATCCCTGAAAAGATAGCGTGGGAAAACAGAGGTCTTTATTTCATAGGTATTTGATGTGTGCTCAAAAGATAGGCCAAGCTTGAAGTCATTTGCCAAAAAAATATCTTTGATTGTTCGCACGCTACCTGCTCCAAAAGGGACAGAAGGGTCAGTAAGGTTCATTTGCGTGAACATCATACCAAAACCCACGTACAGCTTTTCAAACCAATGGCCCAGTTCGATAATTTCTTGAGAGGGTATAACGACTGGGTTGAGTGTTCCCGTAAAAGCCAAGCTCTCTAGTTTTAATTTGAGCTGAAAGTATGTTCTAACATCTAGGTTGAATTTCATTGGCAATTTTAATCCAATAGGCTGTAAGTAATCGTCAAGCCCTCCTTCTGGAGTAAAAATATTTTTTATAGAATAATCAATTTTTAATGTTTCCCAAGCTAAATTTAACAGTATGTTACGCGGTTCAAAGATTTGTTTTTCTTTGTCTTGTGCAAATTTTTTACATTTTTCGTGGGCGGCTGGTAGCCATTTTTTCACTTTGGAGTTTGTAGGATCAATACTGAGTGCATACTCACCATGAAAGATTGCCTGCTTACATTTACCAGATTCAAATAATAATTTTCCGAGATTTTGTCGAGGGGAGATCAATTTTGGGTTGATCCCAACACTTTTTTTGTAGCTTTCAATTGCTTTGGGCGAGTCACCTTTGAGTTGGTAAGTATAACCAAGGTTATTATATAGTATTGCTGACATACCATCGATATATTCTAAATATTGAAATTTTTCAAGTGCCTCTTTGTATTTTCCTTCCTTGGCAAGATTAATCCCTTTTTGGTTGAGTTCTCTCATTGACTTGTTTTTATCGCTGGACTCTGCTTGGAAGCTATCAGTAGGTATGATAGACTGGCCTAAAGGGAAAAATATGATTAAAAAATATCCAAACTTCTTCAGAACAGTGTTCATGAGGCTACTACACTCTCGGACAGAAAGACTAGGGAGTCTATAAATAAATTACTTTGACTGTCAACAGTTTTTGCCGATCCTATTGTTGAGTGAACGACAGCCCAAGAGGTTAAATTTTTTGAAATATAGTAGTATTCATATTTACTTCCAATCTGGATGAGTTGATTGTGGTTTGATGAGAGTTGGTATCGCCTCAGATCATGCTGGTTTTCAGCTAAAAAATTATTTAATTCGTCATCTGAAGAATGTCGATTGGATAGACTTTGGATGTGACTCGGAAGATTCTGTCGATTATCCTGATATGGTGCCTACCTTGTGTGGGCGTTTGTTAGATGGTTCTCTTAATTTTGGTGTTTTGTTATGTGGTACCGGAATCGGTGTATCGATTACGGCGAATCGTTTTTCGGGGATACGAGCTGCACTTTGTCATAACGAGATAATCGCTACAATGTCAAGAAAACATAACGATGCAAATATTCTTGCCATGGGTGCACGGATGGTCTCTAATGAAGATGCGGTATTGATGCTCCAAACATTTATTTCAATATCTTTTGAAAATGGCCGACATAAAAGGCGAGTTAAAAAAATTGATAATGTGGTGGTTACGATCAACTAACTTCTTTCTCTCTACACTATTTTTCACGTTGGGCAGTTCTGTTTCTGCTGGAGAATTTATTTGGGGAAAAGATGGGCATCCTTTTTCTTACGTAAAAAAGCGTGGTTTACAGATAGGTAAGGTGGGTAGGGGTGATGAAAATATAAAAATTGAAAAAAGGTCGTATGAATTTAGTGCATCAGACTGGTTTGAGAGCGTTCATTTATCTTTTGAAAAGGAAGGAGCATTAGACGATCGGAGTCGAAGGTTTAAAGACACGCATGTTCTTGTAAAGGCCAACTTCAGGAGAAAATATTACCCTGATTCTGTCCATAGTGCTGCAAGCTTTGAAAGTGCGGATCATCAAATTTCTCTGATCCCTCCTAAAGATTCTTTTTTAAATAAAACCAAGCAGATTGGTGACTTTTCAATTCTTTTTCTAATCAAGCCTCACAAAGACAACAGAAATATGCAGATTTTCTACAAGGCTAGCTTCTTTGAAGGAAGAAAATATGGGCTGTCTTGCAATCTACGAGGAAAAAGAATTGTTTTTCAATTTCATAACTTATTTTGGCTTGCAGAATCTTCCCTACCACTTGTTGAGATTAAAACAAAAGGACAGTTATCGACCTCACGTTTTTATAAGTTGTTATTGAGATACCAAGAAGGAAAGGCCAAACTGAGCCTTTTTCTCGACTCTATTCCACAGAAAACCCTCTACTTAACCCGAACAGGGAAGCCAAACGGTAGTCGATATATTGCCCGTTTTCACCCATGGGATAGATCACCCCTGATCATTGGAAAAAATTTTGTTGGAGCTCTTGACGAAATGGTTTTTAGCAATCGTCTGATACCCGGAGAAAATGACATATTCAGTTATGGTGCTACCCACAAAGTTGGTTCTCGTTTCAGGCAAAAATCGGGCTTATTGGTTAGTAAAGTCTATAGTATGCCCTATAGTCGCAGTACGATATCAAAATTTAGTTATTTGGCATACGAGCCTCCTGGGAGTAGTATACGAGTTTATCTGAGATTTTCTGACTTACCCTTTTCGAGTGACTTGCCTGAAGCGATTTTACCATACCGAGAGATGCGATTAAAAAAAATTAAGAACAGAGACTTTGTAGATTCTAGAAAAAATACTTTATTGAGAACAGACATTTTAGGTAATCTTTCTTTTAGCAATTTTCGAGCTACAAATTTAGGTGAAGGTAAATATTTTCAATGGAAAGCAATTTTTTACCCTGATCCTTTGGGCGAACATACTCCTGTACTAGAACAGGCTCAGGTTCGCTACCAAGAAAATCCTCCCCCATCTTCTCCTAAAAATTTAGAAGTTGTCTCAATCCATAATAGCCAAATTGTGCTTAGGTTTTCTAGGAACTCTGAACCTGATGTATTACAAGGTGGGCGTTATCATATTTATTACGGGATCAGACCCGATGAAGCCTTAGGGGTCATACGCTATCAAAAAATTAATAAAGCAGAAAAAATAACAATTTCTGATAAAGACCACCTCAAAACAGAAGATTTACGTTATCAAAATAGGATTCAAGTGGCACTTGACAACCAAATGATCTACGAAAACCTTATCTATTCGAAACAAACCCCCTATTTGAATTATGAATATCCTTTTTTACAAAAAGATATTTCTTATTATTTTTGGGTTACGTCCTGTGACAATTCATATGATGAAAAAGTAGAATACTTGGATCATGAATCGAGTCCGTCGAATCATGTGGTTGCGAGAATTTATTGACGGAAAAATTGTGCGTACAAAGGGATACAAACGAAGAAAAAAATGAGAAATCATAAACTATTTAAAAAAAACCCATGGCTTGCGAAGGAAAGAACTCGCATTACTGGTTTCTCTCCTATTGACCTAGGACTTCTGTTTGGGCTTAGTATGCCCATGATGCTCGTCCATTTTTACTGCAAGTGGGTCCGGGTAAGTTTTTACGGTAAATTTGACGGGATTATTGATGTTTTTGAAGTTTTAAAATCAGATTTATTATTCCATTGCGGCTATATCATATTTGTTTTCCTGATACTTAATCTTTCCAAAACGATCAAGTTTAAGGTGATTTTCTTTCTTCTACTACAGTTTTTTGGGATTTTTGTTTTACTTTTAGAACTCTCTGCCCACAGTTATTATATGCTAACGGGAGGTATGTTGAATTATGATTTATTGGTGTATGCTTTGAAAAATATTGGAAAACTCAGGGCGATTGTCGCCTCAACAAACGACATGCTGGTTACCGCACTTTTAAGTCTCGGCGTATTTCTGTTACTTTTTGGGCCTTGGCTCCTAGCTTATTTTATTGCGACAAAAATAGAAACAATCAAAAAAAAACTTTGGTTCAATGTTCTACCGAACAAGAGGTGGTCTATCCTTATTTTGAGTTCTCTGATACTTATTCTTATTCTAACCCCACCATTAACGAGTAAAAATATATTATTTACCAAAAACCTAGTTTTCCATTTGGCACATACATATTACGAAAATAATTTTTCGAATGAAAGGGCATCTTTAGAGAAGAAATGGAAACAGCCTGTAGGTTCAATGCTGGAACATCATTTATCAGCCAAGAAAAAAAATCTTGTTTTTTTTATTTTAGAGAGTACTCGAACTGATGCGACTTCATTGTATAATCCTGACCTTAAAACAACTCCTTTTCTAAAAAAATTGAGTGAGAGAAGCTTACTTATTGAAAAGATGTTTTCTGTAGTGCCCCATACCTCAAAGAGTTTGTTAGCTATCCACTGTGGTATTGAACCTAAGGCAACCGTGGAAATTGAAGAATCAGAAGAGAATGGTATTCCGGTTAAGTGTTTACCAGAACTATTGAATGAAATTGGTTATCGAACTGTTTTCTTTCAAACAGCCACAGAACATTTTGAAAATAGGAGATCTCTTGTTGCTAACTTTGGTCATTCCGAATTTTATCCAGGGAATAAACTTTCAAAACAAAATTATCAACGAACGAACTACTTTGGTTATGAAGATAAAATATTGTTAAAACCTTCGCGAGAATGGCATGAGAAAAGAATGAAGAATGACCCTCAAAGTCCTTTTATGGTTACCTATTTGACCAACACAACGCACCATGATTATACGTTGCCAAGCACCCACAGATATCAATGGTTTCATCCAAATCGATTTTTTAACAAGTATCTAAATGCAGTCAATTATGTAGATCTCTTTTTAACGAAACTGATTCAGCAGTATAAAGATTTGAATTTATATAAAAATACAATTTTTGTATTTGTCGGAGACCATGGAGAAGGTTTTCGAGAACATCAGATATATGGCCACAGTAATATTATTTATCGTGAAGGGATTCATGTTCCTTTTATGGTGCATGACCCAAGTCGCTTTCAAAAAGGGTTGAGAGTTGGAGGGAGACATTTTCAGCCAGACATATTGCCTACGATTGTAGACCTACTTAACTTTAAATTGCTTAACTCGGTTCATCGGGGCTTGAGCATCTTTGAAGAAAAAAAAGACCGCTTTGTGTATTCTCATTGTTGGAGTCGAAATACATGCATAGGTCGACACGGAAAACTTTTTAAATACATTCATTTTTTTAACAAAAAGCCCGATGAACTTTACGTTGCAGATTCAGACCCTGCAGAACTTAACAATATCTACTCAACCACTCCTAAAAAACTTATCGAAGAATGGAAAAATAAAACGCTAAATTGGTATCAAAATAATCATGAGTTTTATCGAACGTACAAAACTCATAAGTTGACGAAAAAGGCCGGGGGTGTTTCTGAGAACCCTCTTTAAAACTAGTCATTTTTCATTCTCTTGAATGCGTGTATTGGTTATTCGCTTTAGCTCACTCGGAGATATTTTACTTACCATCCCTTGCGTTTTTCTGTTGCGGGAGGAATACCCTAAGGCAAGCATTGTTTTTGCAACAAAACAAACCTTTTCTGAATTATTGGTTGCTCATAATGATATAGACCAGGTGCTGTGTCTCTACAGAAATGAAAGCATTTTTTCTTTTGCCAAAAGGCTTAACAATGATGGCAAGTTTGACCTTATTATTGACCTTCACAATAGTCTTAGGTCTCAAATTCTACGATTATTTCTTTCTAAAAAAAAAACTCTTATTTACAAAAAGCCTTATTTCAAAAGATGGCTTCTTGTATTTTTTAAGATCAATCGATTACCCCAGAATGAATCGGTGGCTTTTCGCTACATGAAAACTTTACAACCGCTAGGAATTCAATCCCGATTTATTCAGTCGTCATTTCTCAGGCAAACTCTTAATAAAACTCCCAAAGTGATTACTGAGTCAAAAAAAAAAATAATGATTGCGATTGCCCCCGGCTCTCGTTGGTATACAAAGATGTGGCCACTGGAGGGATTTCTCACCGTAACTAAAACTCTTCTTGCTAGAAAACACGATGACTCCATTATTATTTTTCTCGGAGGAAGTGAGGAAAGATACTTGGGTGAAAAAATTGAGAAAGAATTCGTGGATGAGCTGGGGAAACGAGTTTACAACTTTATCGGTACGCTAAGCCTTTTGGAAACTTCTTCTGTTCTCTCCCACGCTAGGGTATTGCTTTGTAATGACAGTGGTCTCATGCATATGGCCTCAGCACTCAAGGTTAGGGTCTTACCTTTATTTTTATCAACGGTACCCGAATTTGGTTTTCTACCAATTGGTTTGAGCCTTGAGGATATTATCAGCCACCCCTTGGGCTGCAAGCCTTGTGACCATAAAGGTTTAAAAAAATGCCCCCAAAAACACTTTCATTGTGCTCAGCTCATTCGGCCAGAAGAAGTGAGTCAACGTCTTATTAAATTATTACCTTGATAAATTTTCTTTTCCCCATTCTGAAAAGATACTCACCTTTTTGAAGTTCTGTCCTTGGGTCATCCAGTAATTCTTCTTTATCATTTTTTACTAACTGGTGTAGACCATTCGATGCAATCACTCTTCGAGCTTCTGAATTAGAACCCACAAAACCAACTTCACGCATTACATCGAGGATGCCCATTTTACCATCTTGTAGGCTTGCGGTATCTGCCTCCCAGACAAGAATATCATCAGGAATTCCGCGTTTATGGGGGTCATGAATTTTATTCCATTCTTGACGCATTCGATGTGCATAATCATTATCATAAAAACGTGCTGTGAGTTCTTCGGCCAGTCGATTTTTAGCTTCTTTGGGGTGGAGTTTATTGGATGCGACATTCAATTTTAGCTGCTCAATTTCTTTTTGGTTCAGAGATGATAGGGTCTCATAGTATTTCCACATGAGTTGATCTGAAATACTCATAAGCTTACCAAAAATCGTTAATGGGGGGTCTTGAATTCCGATATAGTTCATCAGAGATTTGCTCATTTTTTTTACTCCGTCGGTGCCAACGAGCAGAGGAAGAGTGATGATCACTTGGGGTTCTTGTCCAAAGGCCGTTTGGAGGCTTCTGCCAACTAACAAGTTAAACTTTTGATCGCTACCACCAAGCTCGATATCTGCCTTCATAGCAACAGAATCATAGCCTTGCAGAAGCGGATAAAGAAACTCGACAATTGAAATAGGGTTGCCTGACTTGTATCTTTTAGAAAAATCATCTCTTGCAAGAATTTGGGCGACCGTATATTTTGCACTCAGTTGGATGATATCAGACAACTTCATTTTTTGGAGCCATTCAGAATTATAAGTAATGGTCGTTTTTTCAGCATTGAGTATTGTAAACACTTGATCTTGGTAAGTCTGTGTATTTTTTTTTATCTCGTCTTTGGATAGAGGAGGGCGTGTCTCAGTTTTTCCTGTTGGGTCTCCAATCATCGCAGTATAATCTCCAATCAAAAAATGTACGTTGTGACCCAATTCTTGAAAAAAACGCAATTTATTCAATAGAATAGTGTGCCCTAGGTGGAGGTCAGGTGCTGTCGGGTCAAAGCCAGCCTTAATGGTGAGTGGCCGGTTTGTTTCTGCACTTTTAGCAAGTTTTTTCTTTAGCTCATCAAGAGGGAGGATTTCTTCTGTACCTCTTGCTATTTTTTTTATGAGTTCTTCTGATGCACGTTCAGCCTGCATTGATCAGGTTATTTTCTTTCTTTCTTTAGATTGTTTTAATAGCTTTTCGAAGGCTTTCCCCACTGAGGGGTCTACAAGACACTTTTGAAGAACTTCTTTTTCTTGTGCGATGTCTGTATTATTAAAAGAATCCATCACTGGAGCTCGAAGGGACTTCTTCATGTAAGCTAATGCTGATGGGCTAAATCTCGCGATTTTTTTGGCAAAATTAAACGATTTCTTGTATAGTTCGTCAGGTTCAAAAAGATTATCAACAAGACCCATTGACAAAGCTTCTTCTGCTTTAACGATCTTACCTGTTTGACAGAGATGCTTGGCATGAAAGGGGCCAACGGTATTTCGAATGATATCAATGAGAATCCGAGGCATTGTCAGGTTTAACAAAATTTCGCTAAATGCACACTTAAATGTATGGTCGGCAAAGCGGTAATCGGCCAATATGCCTAAAACAGCGCCACCTGCCAACGCATATCCGTTTATGCAGGCTACCATTGGTTTCCTAAGTGAATAGAGTTTTGGCACCATGTGCACAATTGCTCCAAAACAAACATCCGAACCTTCATCGCGTAGGGCATTTGGGTCTAAGCCATTGCAAAAATATTTATCTCGTTGACTGCTCAAGAATATGACATTCACATCTTTTCGATTGTCAAACTCTTCATGTCTCCTTATAATTTCATTGATCACAGCCCCATTGAGCGTATTTTCTTCGTTGATGTCAAGTGCTATATGGCCGATTTTTTCTTCTACCTTTAAGTGTAACATGCGATCTGAAGAAGGGGCAGGCTCATGGGTTGTCATATTTAGTAAAGTATTTTAAAATGTAAAAAAAAAACAATTATACTATTTTGCGCTTATATAGCTTGACATAAAATATGTGACATAGCATCTCTATTATACTAAATACAGATTAAGGGGGTGATGCCAAATGTTACGTAGTCCATTTGACGCGTTTATTAAAAACAACTCTTTAATGCAAAGTGGGTGGTAGGGTGGGACTTAGTCACCATGATAAACGTTTACCCCTACGTTAGTGACCGGGTGTTTTTAATTATATATTTTGTCTATATATTTTACAAAATAGTCCTGCTCATAAACTCCCAGAACGCATTTTTAAGTTGGGAATTTATCCATAAGCTTAAAATAGCTTATTTGACTTGCTTGTATCTTTTTATCTGTGTTAATCTTGTCCATAACCATGTATAATATGAATATGGGAAGTTTAAAGCGCAAAATAGGATAATTGCCATTTTGAGCCCGATTAAACGGATTGCAACCTGGGTGGATGGGATTAACAGAACTGCCGCCGCTGGGGAACGAATCTTTGAAATTATTGACTATCCATCGGAGGAAGATACCTTGCGAGGTGTTGAAGGCTCTTCCTCTAAAAAATTGCCATCAATTCTTTTTTTAGAGGAAATAAGGGCGGCTGGGCTGGAGGCTCTGCTCTTGAGCAGCTACGGGAGGGTTGGGTTGGTGGGCAGGTTGGGTAGGGAATCTTTTTAGAAAAATAATATTTAGATAAAATAATATTGGGTGTGAATTTGTGGTAAGCCTGTTACCGGGAGCGATAGCTCTTCATTGTGATCCACGTTAGTGGATTGTATCGAGGTGGCTTTCCACAAATTCACGCCCTTTGCCCGTACCCAATCGACTCAAGGGCGCTTAGGTGAAAAAGATTTGGGGTGGTGGGTGGGCGAAGAGCCGTCATTTTGCATGGAAGCGAAATGTGATATAACACTTTTTATGTCTAAGAACAAAAACAAGGATGTTTTTTTATGACCTGTGAAAAGCACAGGGAGGCATAAAATCTGTTATGTCAAGGCGAGGGGGGGAATATATCTAAAGATTAATTTTCTAAACAGCACAATCTGTAATCTCAATAAGATACCACTTTTTTTCTTTTTGATTCATACGAAATACCCAAGCTTTATGGTTTGAAAAAGAAGCATTTATTTTATTTTGATTTATTAGTCTAAACTGTGTGGTCTCTATGTTCCCTCTTTCACCATTACCTACAAGGTTAACAAACTTAAATTTCTTCTTATTAATTTTTTTCTCTTTTGTATATTCCTTTTTTTTATTTGGATCAAATAAACACTGTAGACTGTAAGTAAGTGGAAATTGTATATATTTAAACAACTTGGTTTAACCCCCTAAAACTGGACAGTCTTTTTCTTATTCTTTTAGATATTTCTCCTCATATTTTTGAGGTGTCACCCATCCTAAAGCTGAATGTGGCTTCATCGTATTATAAAGATGGATAAACCTGAAGATACTTTTTTGAGCTTCTTCAAAGTTTTGATATTCTGATAAATTAATTTCTTTATATTTAATTGTTTTATTCAATGATTCGGCATGAGCGTTTTCATACACATTACCACGACACATGGAAATATTGATTCTACTTTCTTCTAATAGAGCGATATACTCATTTGAGCAATATCTGACGTCAGCATCAGTATGATGGTAGTAATTTTGTAAATCTCCTATTTCTCTTTTAAGCGAAAGAAAGGCTGCTATGACCAGTTGGGTGTTATTTTTATCAGAAATGGCCGCTCCTACGATACGGCGACTCATAAGCCTCATGAGCAAAGCTAAATAGTGGTCTTTCGAATTAATATCAAAATAGGTTATATCGCCAACAATTACCTTGAAGGGATCAGCTTGCACACTTTTAATCAAATTGGGATATTTTCTGAAATTATGCTTAGATTGGGTAGTTTTTGGCTTCAAAAACACCTTTTTAGTGCATAAAAGTCTATTTTCTTTCATAATTCGGTAAACTCGCTTCTTATTTATTGTAAAGCCTCTATCTTTTAGAATTTGCGTCATCGAGATATAACCTACTTGGTTCAATTGATCACTAATTTCATGGATAGATTTTAGAATCGTTGAATCATCTTTCTTCTCCTTCGACTTATAATAATAAGTTGACTTTTCTAGTTTCATAACTCTGCAACTCCTTGTGATCCCAAATTCTGTGCTGAGGCTATTCTTGATAATTTCTCTTTTTGCCTGTATTCTTGAAGAAGTTTTTCCGTTTTTTTTAAAATCTGATTTTCTATCATTAAATCAGATAAGGCCGATTCTAAATAGGAAATTTTTTTTCTCAATTCTAACTCAACCCCATTTTTATCTTCAAAGCCTTCGGAAACCAGCTGTCGCTTCCATCTCGATAAAGTTGCGACTGAAATCATCTCTCTCTTAGATATTTCTGCCGTGCTAGTCTGACCTGAAATCATCTCCAAAGCCAATCTCTCTTTTGCTTCCTTACTGTATCTTTGTCTTTTAATCATAGTTTTACCTCCTAAATTTAACACAATAAAGTGTCCAGTTTTAGGGGGTTAAACCAACTTGTTTAGGTCATCAACTTTATTACTTACTAAACGGTTCTTATAAAGTTTTACAAACTTTCTATAAAATATATGAAATTTTTCTTCAGAGAACTCTTTATCATTACTAATAAAAGCAGTAAAAATATAACCCAGCTTATCTTTATATCTAACTTTAGACCATTTACCATAATAGTGGTTGATCAATAAGTAGTTTGATAGCATAACCTCTAAAATAGAAATTTTTTCATTTTTATTTAGTAATGCTAAAGTAGGTGCTTTTGCACTAGGTTTTTTTCTTAATCTTACATTACTTCCTATAATATAGCCCATATCACTGGCATTAGATACGATTGGAAATAAAAATAATATAAGAAAAATATATATTAATTTAACCAACAAGAAACTTTATTCCTCTTTTCTAAAACCAAAATGTAAGTGATTTTTATGTTCATTTCCTAAAGGAGTTTGTCCTTGATTTGGCTCATTTCTTGAAATTGAACCACCATCTGTACGAAAAAGGTGATTTGGACCATATAACTCTGAAATACTTGTTCCATCCGGAATATTGTCTTTTAAAGCGTCTCTAAAAGAAGTTGCTGGCTCACTTAGTATAGTTGATTCACCTTGATTACCTAGAAAAGCAAACTGCTCAACTTCACCATCACATTATTTAAAGCAGTACTCATACGATCAAAATATAAAAGTTTATCAAAATTTCAAACAAAAAACATGGTGTCTGTTTGGTCGTGTCATATTTAATCAAAGTTTCCAATTAAAAAAGGAATTGACTTATCTCTCTTAAATTAAGGTTATGTCTCATTATGAACAAAAGAAAATATACCTTTGATACAAGTGGTTTTAGCTGTCAAAATACAGACTGCCATAAGTATCATAAGGTAAATGAAGGAAATGTGCGCTTTGCTTATATGTCTGGTAAGTACAAACAAATAGCCTATTTAAAGTGCACCGCTTGTGGTAGATGCTTTTCAGAGAATAAAGGCACTATTTTTTTTCGTCGCAAGAAAAGCAAAGAAACCATTACTCGGGTATTACAAAACACAGTTGAGGGCTGTGGCATTAGAGCTACCGGAAGAGTCTTTGGTATCAGCAAGGATACAGTTCTTGCTTGGGTTAAAGCAGCAGGTGAAGATTCACTAAAAGTTGAAAAAAAATATATACAAAAACCTGTCTTTCAATGAAATTCAATTAGACGAGCATTGGGGTTTTGTCTTTAAAAAACAATACAATCTATCAGAGACTGAGCGATTAAGTGATGAAATAGGGGATATCTGGACTTTTACTGCAGTATTGCCTGTAGAAAAGCTCATTTTAGCGCATATAACAGGCAAGAGGACCTCAGTGAATGCTAGAAAGTTACTGACCAAGGTAAAAACAAGAAGTAAGCCAAAGAGGGAAGATAAATTCTTGATTACCTCTGATGGATATGAGGGATATAGTGATGCCATTCTTTCAGTTTATGGTAAATTTGACTCAATGACTAGAAAGCTTCAATCACCCAAATCTCTATGTTATGGGCAAATAATTAAGAGAATAGAAAAAGGGAGATGTAAGGAAGTTGACAAATCTCTAATCTTTGGTGATCAAAAGCTACTAGATGAATATATTGCAAACTCTTCAGTAAGTCATCAGATGAACACCTTTGCTGTAGAAAGGAATAATTTGACTCTTCGCCAACACAATCATAGAATAGAGCGTAAAAGTCAGGGTTTTTCAAAAAAATTCAAATATATGCAGGGGCATAATTCTTTTGTTGCTAATTATTACAATTTCTGCCTTCCACATTCAAGTCTAGCTGAGTATGAGGGAGGAAAACCAATTCAAATCACCCCAGCAATGGCTACAGAAATGACGAATCATAAGTGGTCTATACAAGAATTATTCATCGCAAATAGAAACTTTGATTAAATATGACACGACCGTCTGTTTCACCCTATATCCCACCACCTGTGCTGGCGGGATTTGTCGCCAGTGAGTGACAGGTTACTACTTACTTGGTAACCTATAATTAAGCAATATAGACGAGAAATTTACTTAAATCTACGAAAGACAAGTATATGAAATCAATTTTTCAGATAAATTTTGGAGCCATTCTATAAAAAATCTATTTCAAGAGAATTTATCAAAAAATCAACCGTCCGTTCCGTGCCTGTGAGAGTGAATTCCTGCACAGCCTCACAGGAAATTACCGAGGTCAAAAGATATAGTCCAAACCTAAAGAAACTTTTCTAAACAGATCTAAAGAAGTACTCTTTCCTTGTGTATCCGTGGTAGCTTCTATACCGAAGTGTACTAAACAGCCAGGCGAAATATGGTAAGTCAAGCCCATAGACAGATCTTCTAAGTAAGTCTTTATGATACCTGAAGAAATATCCGCATTACGTTGTAATTGAAATTTTTTGCCACCTACGTCGGGTTGATACGAACCAAAATCAAATATCAATTCATATTCCTGTAGTAAAAAAATCTTAGGTGTCCAACCAACATAGAGTATGAAATTGCCTTTCTCTGTCAAAGAAAATTTGCCTTTTAAATGTAAACCAAAACCTACCTGATTTTCCTTAAGTTTGTAAATATACTGACGGTCCGTGGGTTCTTCTGGGAAGTTTGTTATATCTTCTATTATAGTCTCTCTCTTGATAGACCAGAAGACCACAGGATCAATTCTAAAGACTGAAGACAAGCCCAAAGCTCCTGCCGTAGTCTGGTCTGAAGATGAATCAGAAGAGAGATAATAATCCATGTTTAAAAATATCGTTTGTGAAATAAAAAAACCAGACAAACTAGCTTTATTATCACCTGTGGAAAGCTTCTCAGGATTTAAGGAATTCTCTGCAAAACCACGCCCCGAAGAAGGAATGATGTAATAAGACTGCAGGTACATCCCTGCATTGTAATTTTTGGAAAGAGCATACCACCCAAGGAAGTTATAATTCAACTCCCGGCGGTTTGAATTATCAAATTTAACCGGCGGAAATAATCTGTTATTATAATTGTCTTTACGGACTCTCAACAGATATGAGTCAATATTTTTACCCGAAAACTCTTTCGAATTTAGGAAATTAAAACCAGGATACGCTTCAAACTCTTTCACTTCAGCTTCTCGGGAAGACCCACCTTTAAATATACGATACTCCACATTGAGATTCCAACTTATAGGAAGCCACTGTGTATAATTGCGAAACTCTCCTGCTTCTATGCCAAAACGATCACCCAGGTTGCCTCTCAAAACCTCTTCTTGATTGGTATTGCTTTGATAAGATATAGTCGTTATAGGCCCTGAAGCAGAGCCTGTGGTTGTTTTTTTTTCATATTTAGAAAGTCTGCCGTAAAGTCCAAGACCTATTTTTGTAAAAGGAATAACCGAACCAATGAGGAGGGTATAATTATAATTTTTCAGATCATTAAGAGCAGTAGGATTCACATCCGCCTGTGAAATAAGAGCACCTTCATCTAGCTCTGTGTACACCGACTCCTGCCCGTTCAATTGAAAAGCCCAGAATAAAGGCACAGAAGAAGCTATAGTATTTTTGCCGGCCAGAGAGTAATTGCCGTTAGACGCAACACTGGTGACCATAGCTGAGAGTACATTTTTCTCTTCTAATACAGAAAAAATATAAGGGTTGGTAAGATAGTCCCATATTGACCAGGAAAACCCCCCACTGCTCTCAAATGGTATAGAGCCTTTAAAAAGACCAGATATATTTGCTTTCAAAGAAGACAACGGCAAACCAATTATACATACAAGGCCTAAATAAATGTGATTAAGCCTGGTTTTCATAATTTTGCTTTATTTTACTTTCAGAATTAAATTTTACTTACTGATTGTCGCAGGCGTATTGATCTCTCGCCGACAGGCCGTCAGCTGTACAATCAACGTTAAAGCTCATCACATATTCTGTAAGAGGTTTGCATACGAATACATGCCGCTTATCGGCGTTATTATTTACATCAGAGCAATTTATATGAAATAGTTCTTTGTACTCACGAGTTCTCTGGAAGCCAGGCAGGTCAAAATCGCTAGCCTTGCCATAAGCTAGGGTGGGAGGAGCCGCCTTCGGAATACCACTATAAGCTTCGGAATCGGAATAAGGTGTCCAGCTCCTCGCCTCACTAATGGAATCTGTCAGCTCATATTCCATCTCTAATCCCATGCCATTGTAACCTTCGAAAAGACGGTCATAAGTAATGTAGTTTTTTTGATATTCTTCTTGTACTCCCGTCACGGGGTTTACCATATATATCTTTTTGATAAATGCACCAGTTGATCCGCTTTTAATAGAAATTTGAACAGTCTTTATGGGGGTATAGCCGCTGGTGGTGGGGCCAGTCGATTCATACCTCCTTAACCTTAGTGTAACCCTGTTGAAAAGAGGTTTTGCTATCTGTAACACCCCAAGACCAGGTATGGAAGGGAATAAACCAATGGCAGACATAGTAAAAAGAGCAGACAGTGCCCCCAGGTCGTCGTTCCCAGGCAAAGAACCGTTAACTCCCAGGTTAGATACTTTGCCAAAATAATAAGGCATTTTCTGAACCACGAGATCTGTTTTATAAGCCTGATTGGTGTGATTATATAACCACAGAGCGGAAAATCCCGGCTCATTGCCGATGAATATATTGGGGTTTTTATGATCATCAGCCAGCAAAGAGGTGACACAGATTTTTTCTGAGTCGTTTTCGCCGCCGCAAACATTTGCTTGATGCCCCCTTTTTTCATTGTCATTCATCGATGACCATTTCTTTATAAAGAGATAGTTGTCTAATTCAGATAGTACTCTTGAAATACCTATGGAGCTTGTTACTGTCCTGGTAGCAGTATATTGCTCACCGGTTTTTTGAACCATTGAGTTAAGTCGGCGCGAGAAAACCCCCTTGACATGAAAAGGAATCATCCATTGATAGCAAGTGCGCCCACATTCTGTGAATTTGTTGCCGTTATAAGATTGTGTCGTAGATTCATACCCATCTTTATTACTGTTGAGCCTGATACCAGGATCACTTGATCCGGATAAGAGACCATTACTATTGAATTGTATCTGCCACAGCTTATCGGTATCCCCTCTTAAGTGATCTATAAATTCAGTCTGATACTCGGCTTGCGACTTACCGGAGTTCGCCGCTAACCAGGCTTTCTTGACTGGCTGAGAAGAAGCATAAGCCCATCTTGAGAAGTCAGCCGCTGCTACCTCCAAGAATTCATCCTGACCTACATTGTGCCCGTTGACCGCGGTAGACCCTCTTTTGCCTCCTCTCAGACCTTTTCTTCTTTGACGGCCCGCATTGGTGATTGGGTGCCCCGTGTTTACTGAATTATCCCCCGCATTGCCTTGCCGGTTGAGAGATCTCAGTCCATGAACCAGATCAAAAGCCCGGCCGCCAAAAGCATAGTAATTTACTAAAATAATCGCTCCCGGGTCACCGACCATGGTTTCAGAGTCATCATTGGCCACCGGCCAACGAGGATATCCGTTTCCGGATGTATGGTCGGAGTTATTGATCAAAGACTGTGCCAAATCACTGGCACTTCGGGGGTCTACAAAAGCAGTTATCTGAGACTGAGAACGGTAGATATCCCAACCTGAATAGTTGGCGTATTGGTCATGTTGTCGGTCTTTAAGAGAAACGATACTATTATCAAATTCTTTATATTTATGGGGAACGGGATTATCCTCTGCGTCTAACTTCACATCATTATATTTGTTGGGGTGAAGAAGAGAAAAATACATGCTCGTATAGAACATCTTTTTGAGGTTACCATCCTCTGTGTCTACCTGAATGGTATTCAATTTCTCATTCCACATATCACTGGCAATTTTCTTCGCCCGGTCGAAATTCCACTCATTGCCAGCCCCCAGGTACGCAGTTACCTCGCTCGTTAGATTTTGTTTGGCGTTTGCCTTACTCACGTAAGAAATGCCAAATTGAGCCAGAACAGTAGTAGTTGAAAAAGTATATGTCTTTCGGGGTTCATTATATGTGCTCCACGTTGCCCATGTAAATGCACCGACGCCTCCATCGACAGCGTTTGCCTGGTTCCTGCTGAAAGTTCCGTTTCCTCCTTCTGTAAAAGAGCTGCTGAAGCGTCCCACCATGAATATTTCATATTCATTATGATCGGGAGCGCAGAAACCGTCATGATGTTCTCTTTCAGAAATGTACACTTGCCCTCCTTCTGATAAAGCGGTATCGCTGTTAGAACCGGGAATTTCAATGATAGCTTTCTCTGTCGAGGGATAAGTAATTCTAGCAAAACCTACTCTAGGTAAAGCAATCAGTTCAATGAGAGTCTTATCTTTCAACACCATTTTATAGTAACCAGGCTCTGCTTGTAGATTATCGTCTCCAGGCGAAACGCCGTTTTGAATTTCCATATTTGTGCTAGCTGCTGAACCATTAAATTTAACCTGAAAAGCGGAAGGCGTTGGGCAGCCAGGCCCCGCCAGCATAGTCAAAGCAAAATGTTTAAAGCTTGAATAATTAATCCCAGTGTCGAGGTTATACGACCTGGGGGTAAATTGCACCATTCCAAAAGGAGTTGTTGCCCCAGGTATTCTGCCAGCTGAACCAGTAAGCCCCCCCCCCGACGACCTGGATTGGCCTATTCCCATAAAAGGATTCACATACTGAACTAGATTTTCTAACACAACATCTTTTAATGGATCCGTAGGCGTCGTTCCACTTTGTGTAGCAACAATGCCTTGCACGCCATCAACATTCAAACCCGAGATGATGGGTATCAGATCGTACGTGTACGACTGACCCTGACCCAGATTGTGAGTATCTGTGAAAGTATACTTTGAACCCATTTTCGTCAAATCAGCCTTCTCCATTTTAGTGAAAAGAGCATGGGTAGAACCTCCACTTGTTCTCTGTAGCGTATAATGTGTAGCTCTTCCTGTTGTACTCCAGCTTAAATCAGACTTTACAGCGGTAACACCAGATACCATAAAATCACTCACGCTGGGCGCATCCGGCAAGATAGCAGGCACATCAATAGTGTTTTGACTATCTGATATAGGCGCAAGACTTTGTCCCTGTCCAGACTGTGCAGTTACACGATACTGTCGAGCCAAACCATACGGTTGATCCACACTCTTCGTTGTTGACGGTGAAAGAGTTCTAATAGTAATAACAGGAACATTCGGTATAAGAGGATCTCCCGTTTCAGTCAAAGTCTCAATTTCATAGCCCCTGATCAGCACCGCACCAAGGCTAATGGGCTCTCTAATTTTTAAATTAATCCGTGCACCATCAGTCAAACTTCTCATAGCATTTACTGTGTGCGTTACCCTTACTTGCCGATCAGACAATGACCTCGGACGAGCCGAAGTGAGAGCAGAAGCGTCATTTAATGATTTTACTTCTGCTGCCTCAAGACCATCACCGTCAATAACCATCACCGCTATGACCTTATAATTGTAATTTGTATTATTCGTCAAACCTGTGTCTACATACATGCACTCCTCAGCAGAGCATTCTTCTTTAGTAACTGTTTCAATCTCATTAAAGAAAGTATCACTGCTAGTCTTCCTGTGGACGATATATTTAGTTGCTAAGCTATTAACATCCCAGGTCAAAGTCGCCTGAGTCGGAGCAGGGTCTGCCCTCAGCCTACCAAGAGTACCCAAATTTTCTGGTCTGGGCATTCCATAAGCCTTATCGCTTTTATCACCTTCGCCTGCAGAGTTTCTCGCCAATATTTGAAAAGCATACCTTATACCATTTTCCATAGCGACCCCCTCAAGCCCTTTTGAAAAAGGCTTACTGTACGATTTCTCACCCGTTTCTTTAGGCATGTCAAGCAGTTTGGAGGTACCAGAGTCATCGTCCATGAATATTTTATATTCAGATGCTCCCTCTGTTGCATCCCACGAAATAGTTATCAATGCATTACCACTGGTAATCTCAAAATTACTCACTTTGTCGGGTTTTGCTAGTAGCCCTTTTGACTTATCTGAATCACCACAATAGAGACCCACTGCAACGACAAAGAGCGACAACAGAGAGTAAATAATGCCTCTCCGCAAAGAGATATTCGAACGCACTCCCCACACTCTATCTGAAAAAAATCGCATGGGTACTCCAGAAGAAATTACCCAGTCAACCGCTCTCAAAAAGAACCTGTCCATAAACAAACACGATTTAAGAATAACCCCTAAAAATTTTTGTAAAACAACCATGAAAAACCTCCTTTTCAATTATTGGTACCAACCTTCCCACATGGCATATGAAATCTAATTGTCAACTATATTTTATAAAAAATATGGGGTCGTGTCATATTTAATCAAAGTTTTACCTCCTAAATTTAACACAATAAAGTGTCCAGTGTTCACTCTTCGGGCACAGGCGAGGGCTAAACCAGTCAAAAGAAGTTGTAAAGTCATGAATGCTCAAAGATCAATTTTCTATTATCAACCTAAGGACATGCCATATAAAAATATAAAAATGATTTTCAATGTAGTCAGCGTTTGGAATGCTCACACGTTAACCTATACGATGTTGAAGAGATCTTATTTCCCATCACACCTGGGTGCCTTACTTATTCGATCATTCCAAAGTATTTTTGCCATGGGGAGAAAAATTGTGTTACAAAAAAATTTAGATAGGTCTAATTCCTGATTATTATGTTTATTTCTCGATCAATTCACTTCAAAGTCATTTCAGTCATTTTTTCTCTAGGTATTTTTTATCAATTCTTCTTATCTCAGTTTATAAGACAGATATTTCCTATGAGCTCTAATGATGTTTTGTGGCTTGGTTTTCTCTTTTGCCTGATCATTTTTCTAACTGCCTCACGATTGTTTAACACTGATTACAGTGCCGGCGTTACCAAAATAAATATTTGATTTGTATTCACCTCCCTTATTATTTCATTAATCCCCTATTCTTTGTTTGTATTACCAGAGCTTTCTCATCCTATGCACTTTTTTGGTGACGAAGACTTTCACCTTCCTGTATTAATGCACCACAAAGATTCTTTATCCCGTTACTTCACCACTGGAGAACCCTATCCAATATCCCAATCATTGCAATATCCTTCGTTGGTTTATGGTATAGGGAGTTTGTTTTCTTACAGCAATACGGTTGCAGGCTTAAGGGCTCATTTATCATTTTGGTATTTCTTAGGAATTATTATTGTCTCTTTGTCACTAACTACGCTACCCAAAAATTTGAGACATAATATTGCAAATCTTGGATTCATCGTTTCTTTATCTTTTTCTGGTCTATTGTTAACCTATACTGTTGATTTTTATTTAGATATCGCACTCTTCCCACTGATGACTGCCTCCGGCATTTATGCCATATTTGCCGTTCAAAAAAAAAGAAATGAGTATGCGGCATCGGCATGTATGATGGCTGGTTTAGCCGGAATTGCTAGACAAAGTTCTTTTCCCTTCATCATTACTGTTGGCGTAAGTATGGCTATATGGATACACCTATCTGATATTAAAAATAACAAGCCAGGCACAAGGTTACAAATGAAATGTCTTCTCAAAAGTATTTTTTGTTTGCTAGTAGCAATTGGTCCATTGGCACTTTGGATGCTTCTTGGTAAATATACTGAAAGTACTTGGGTGAACCATTTATCATTACACAATATATTACTATTTGACTATGGTTTGTTCTTTAAATATGCTTTTGTCTTTTTTGGACCAGTTTTAATTCTTTCACCAGCATTATTCTATTTGAAACGAATGAAAAAAAAAGATAAACTTTACATTCTACTTGCTCTCGCTGTCTCTCTAGTCGGTGAAATTTTGTTATGGGCTATGGCACTACCTTACTGGGAACCTTGGTCTCGTTACTATTTAATGTTTTATGGAATATTAGTGGTGATGGCGGTATCGAGCTTGCAAAAAAATGATTTAAGTGGAAAGACGTTTGTACCTATTGTCATCTTGATTTCTATGATTTTTAACATCTTCATCTCCTTTCAGTACCTGAAACAGGATACCCTTTTTCATGAAAATGAGACCATATACGAATATTCCAACGTATTCAAATACTTTAAAAATAATAAACATCAACAAAATAAAAATATCTACATACACACTTTTGGAAACTATAGAAGAGGGTCACCCATTTTTAATTGGCAGTACCATGATGCCGGCATGTCAGCTTATAACTTAAATCCAAAGTGGATTGATGTTTCTCCTAATATGGATTGGCAAATATTTAAGAAAAGATTACCCCTAAATGCAGAATTTGTAATATTTCATTGGGCTAAAAGTTTGTCAGCCTCTCCTGTAGTTGCTAGGATACACACTTTTTCTAAAAAGCCATCTCCTCATGATTTTTCTGACTATGAAGTACTTCTACAATATGACGATCCGCGATCTGAGGGTAGAAAAGGGTACGTGTTTTTGAAGAAAAAAAACAAATGACATCTTCTCTTATTATTCCCTGTTTCAATGAAGCAGAAAACTTAGCACTTCTCTGCGAACGTTGCCAACAACTCTCACAAATTAATGGGTTAGAAGTGATCTTAGTTGACAATGGTTCAAGTGATAATACTCAAAAAATTTTGGTCGTGTCATATTTAATCAAAGTTTCCAATTAAAAAAGGAATTGACTTATCTCCCTTAAATTAAGGTTATGTCTCATTATGAACAAAAGAAAATATACCTTTGATACAAGTGGTTTTAGCTGTCAAAATACAGACTGCCATAAGTATCATAAGGTAAATGAAGGAAATGTGCGCTTTGCTTATATGTCTGGTAAGTACAAACAAATAGCCTATTTAAAGTGCACCGCTTGTGGTAGATGCTTTTCAGAGAATAAAGGCACTATTTTTTTTCGTCGCAAGAAAAGCAAAGAAACCATTACTCGGGTATTACAAAACACAGTTGAGGGCTGTGGCATTAGAGCTACCGGAAGAGTCTTTGGTATCAGCAAGGATACAGTTCTTGCTTGGGTTAAAGCAGCAGGTGAAGATTCACTAAAAGTTGAAAAAAAATATATACAAAAACCTGTCTTTCAATGAAATTCAATTAGACGAGCATTGGGGTTTTGTCTTTAAAAAACAATACAATCTATCAGAGACTGAGCGATTAAGTGATGAAATAGGGGATATCTGGACTTTTACTGCAGTATTGCCTGTAGAAAAGCTCATTTTAGCGCATATAACAGGCAAGAGGACCTCAGTGAATGCTAGAAAGTTACTGACCAAGGTAAAAACAAGAAGTAAGCCAAAGAGGGAAGATAAATTCTTGATTACCTCTGATGGATATGAGGGATATAGTGATGCCATTCTTTCAGTTTATGGTAAATTTGACTCAATGACTAGAAAGCTTCAATCACCCAAATCTCTATGTTATGGGCAAATAATTAAGAGAATAGAAAAAGGGAGATGTAAGGAAGTTGACAAATCTCTAATCTTTGGTGATCAAAAGCTACTAGATGAATATATTGCAAACTCTTCAGTAAGTCATCAGATGAACACCTTTGCTGTAGAAAGGAATAATTTGACTCTTCGCCAACACAATCATAGAATAGAGCGTAAAAGTCAGGGTTTTTCAAAAAAATTCAAATATATGCAGGGGCATAATTCTTTTGTTGCTAATTATTACAATTTCTGCCTTCCACATTCAAGTCTAGCTGAGTATGAGGGAGGAAAACCAATTCAAATCACCCCAGCAATGGCTACAGAAATGACGAATCATAAGTGGTCTATACAAGAATTATTCATCGCAAATAGAAACTTTGATTAAATATGACACGACCAAAATTTTGAACAAGATTGTATCCTTACACTCCCACATACGCTCTGTGCAAGTCAAAAAAAATCAAGGCTATGGTCACGGTATCTTAGCAGGTTTAAGAGAAGCAAAAGGTGAAATACTTGGCTGGACTCATGCCGATATGCAAACTGACCCAATGGATTTCGCCAAGGGTTTAGAATTTTTTAATCGGTATGGAAATGACATATTTGTAAAAGGCAAACGACAGGGTAGACCCTTGACAGACCTATTTTTCACCATAGGAATGAGTTTTTTTGAAACTATTTTACTAAAAAATCCTCTCTGGGATATTAATGCTCAGCCAACCATTTTTTCAAAAAAAAATTTTCAAAAATGGATGAACCCTCCACACGATTTCTCACTCGATTTATTTACCTATTATATGGCAAAACAATCTAAATTAAATATACACCGCTTCCCTGTTCTATTTTCAGCAAGGGCTTATGGTGTTTCTCATTGGAATATAAATTGGAGTTCAAAAAAGAAATTTATACGAAGAACAATTCAATTTAGCATTCAGCTAAAAAAATCATTCAAGCAATAAAGGAGTTTATTGCATAATTGAATCATTTACTTATTTTCTTCCTGTATTTCTCGGCTTCCCAATTTAATAACTCAAAAATATCTTCTTCCGATAGAGAAGCTAGTTTAAATTTGGCATTCTGTCTAATCATGATATCAGCATAACAACGTAACTGTGTATGTTCAATTTTACTGAAATTGCTTAAAGCATAAACACCGAACCCTTTTATAAATACAACCCGAGGTTGATCTTTTTTTTTAGCACTTATCGCTGAAATAAAATCTTCTGTGTTAGTAAAGCAGGTTGCTTCTTCACCCAAAAAAACCACATGATCTGGATATAACGCCCAAGATTTGGATAATTGAGCATATATATGAAGATTCAGGGCCAATTGTTGAATTACTTCATCTTTAATAATAACATATCCATACTCATAGATACTTAGTACATCCAATGTATTTATTTTATATAATGACACCTGGGGACATACAAGTAAATCTATTAATTTTTGAAGGGTGTCAGATATTTTACTTATTGTATCGCCACCAATTACTATGTGGTTTAACCCCCTAAAACTGGACACTTTATTGTGTTAAATTTAGGAGGTAAAACTATGATTAAAAGACAAAGATACAGTAAGGAAGCAAAAGAGAGATTGGCTTTGGAGATGATTTCAGGTCAGACTAGCACGGCAGAAATATCTAAGAGAGAGATGATTTCAGTCGCAACTTTATCGAGATGGAAGCGACAGCTGGTTTCCGAAGGCTTTGAAGATAAAAATGGGGTTGAGTTAGAATTGAGAAAAAAAATTTCCTATTTAGAATCGGCCTTATCTGACTTAATGATAGAAAATCAGATTTTAAAAAAAACGGAAAAACTTCTTCAAGAATACAGGCAAAAAGAGAAATTATCAAGAATAGCCTCAGCACAGAATTTGGGATCACAAGGAGTTGCAGAGTTATGAAACTAGAAAAGTCAACTTATTATTATAAGTCGAAGGAGAAGAAAGATGATTCAACGATTCTAAAATCTATCCATGAAATTAGTGATCAATTGAACCAAGTAGGTTATATCTCGATGACGCAAATTCTAAAAGATAGAGGCTTTACAATAAATAAGAAGCGAGTTTACCGAATTATGAAAGAAAATAGACTTTTATGCACTAAAAAGGTGTTTTTGAAGCCAAAAACTACCCAATCTAAGCATAATTTCAGAAAATATCCCAATTTGATTAAAAGTGTGCAAGCTGATCCCTTCAAGGTAATTGTTGGCGATATAACCTATTTTGATATTAATTCGAAAGACCACTATTTAGCTTTGCTCATGAGGCTTATGAGTCGCCGTATCGTAGGAGCGGCCATTTCTGATAAAAATAACACCCAACTGGTCATAGCAGCCTTTCTTTCGCTTAAAAGAGAAATAGGAGATTTACAAAATTACTACCATCATACTGATGCTGACGTCAGATATTGCTCAAATGAGTATATCGCTCTATTAGAAGAAAGTAGAATCAATATTTCCATGTGTCGTGGTAATGTGTATGAAAACGCTCATGCCGAATCATTGAATAAAACAATTAAATATAAAGAAATTAATTTATCAGAATATCAAAACTTTGAAGAAGCTCAAAAAAGTATCTTCAGGTTTATCCATCTTTATAATACGATGAAGCCACATTCAGCTTTAGGATGGGTGACACCTCAAAAATATGAGGAGAAATATCTAAAAGAATAAGAAAAAGACTGTCCAGTTTTAGGGGGTTAAACCAATGCCATGATTTTGCAAAAAAATAATATCAATATTATTCTCCTTAACCGAATCATACATTGCAGATGCCAGCTCCTCTCCAGGTTTATAATATTTTAGGTATATTGCAGTAAAGTGGTTGCATATTTTATTTTTAATCTGTTCTAAACCATCTTCTCTTACAAGATAAGATAAGATATTAACAGGGTGCAAATGTAACACAATCGCATGTGGCATAATTACATGTAAAAAAGTTTCAATCGATGGGCGTAATTTAGTGTTGTTTAATAAAGTTGGCTTTATTCCAAAATTATTTATGTGAATTGCTGATTTTAGATGCTCAAGATTAACGGAAACAAAAATATCTTTTTCCATTGCGTCGGATAGAAAAGCGCCCGAAGCCTTCACCCACAGTATATTTCCATCCTTCCAAGATATATTACCACCCGCTCCTTGAACAAGTAGTGGGTCTTTTCCGATACTCACGCAATAGTTTGATAATTCTTCTCTAATTGACTTAGACTTATTTTTTTTCATGTTTCTTTGATAACTTAGCAATAAACCTTCTCAGTTCTGAATAATTATTGAAAGAAGCATCTGGCAGACTAGCACCTGACCCTTTTTGCACACCTGAATGAAGTTTTTAAATACAGACTGCGTTGACCGCATTTCTAGCACCCTGTATGTCTTTAATTGGGTCATCACCAATCATCCAAAGGCACTTTGGATGATAATTTATTTTTTTTAGAGCCAGTTTAAATATTGAATCTTGAGGTTTATCAAACCCCGCTTCTTCACTAGTAACGATGTAATAAAAATATTTGTCAAGCTCAAAGTAAATTAACTTACGGATCTGGATTTGTGCAGTCAAATCAGTGACAATAACTAATAAAGTATTGATAATTTTTAATTCATCCAGTAGTTCAATGACATTGTCAAAAAGTGTCGCATTACTCAGAAAAGTTCTCCAATATGTTTGCTCAAGATCAAGAGCAAGAAGTGCTTGGGAGCCCAAACCCATAATTTCAAGCGTTCGATGAAAATAAAGTAATCTACTGTGAGAAGAAGCAGTTTTATCAAGTCGTAATTTTATTTCTTTTTTTGCCTGAGAATACCCTTTTATAAAGTCTTTTGGGGAAATTGATAAAGTCGATATTATTTTTTTTTCAACAGTATCTTCTGCCAAACGATGACAGGGAGTGTAATGGTCGTGTCATATTTAATCAAAGTTTCTATTTGCGATGAATAATTCTTGTATAGACCACTTATGATTCGTCATTTCTGTAGCCATTGCTGGGGTGATTTGAATTGGTTTTCCTCCCTCATACTCAGCTAGACTTGAATGTGGAAGGCAGAAATTGTAATAATTAGCAACAAAAGAATTATGCCCCTGCATATATTTGAATTTTTTTGAAAAACCCTGACTTTTACGCTCTATTCTATGATTGTGTTGGCGAAGAGTCAAATTATTCCTTTCTACAGCAAAGGTGTTCATCTGATGACTTACTGAAGAGTTTGCAATATATTCACTAGTAGCTTTTGATCACCAAAGATTAGAGATTTGTCAACTTCCTTACATCTCCCTTTTTCTATTCTCTTAATTATTTGCCCATAACATAGAGATTTGGGTGATTGAAGCTTTCTAGTCATTGAGTCAAATTTACCATAAACTGAAAGAATGGCATCACTATATCCCTCATATCCATCAGAGGTAATCAAGAATTTATCTTCCCTCTTTGGCTTACTTCTTGTTTTTACCTTGGTCAGTAACTTTCTAGCATTCACTGAGGTCCTCTTGCCTGTTATATGCGCTAAAATGAGCTTTTCTACAGGCAATACTGCAGTAAAAGTCCAGATATCCCCTATTTCATCACTTAATCGCTCAGTCTCTGATAGATTGTATTGTTTTTTAAAGACAAAACCCCAATGCTCGTCTAATTGAATTTCATTGAAAGACAGGTTTTTGTATATATTTTTTTTCAACTTTTAGTGAATCTTCACCTGCTGCTTTAACCCAAGCAAGAACTGTATCCTTGCTGATACCAAAGACTCTTCCGGTAGCTCTAATGCCACAGCCCTCAACTGTGTTTTGTAATACCCGAGTAATGGTTTCTTTGCTTTTCTTGCGACGAAAAAAAATAGTGCCTTTATTCTCTGAAAAGCATCTACCACAAGCGGTGCACTTTAAATAGGCTATTTGTTTGTACTTACCAGACATATAAGCAAAGCGCACATTTCCTTCATTTACCTTATGATACTTATGGCAGTCTGTATTTTGACAGCTAAAACCACTTGTATCAAAGGTATATTTTCTTTTGTTCATAATGAGACATAACCTTAATTTAAGGGAGATAAGTCAATTCCTTTTTTAATTGGAAACTTTGATTAAATATGACACGACCAATTAATTATTGAGTTAAGCTCCATTAAGCCTGATTCCCAGGGCACCTAAAGACCTGACAAATTCAGAACGCATAAAAACTATCAAAAAAACGCCGACACTGAAATGATTTTCAGTGCCGACTTTAGGTGCCCTATCTTAATAGTTGTAAGACAGTTTGGGGCTTGGTATTTGCTTGAGCAAGCATTGCCGTACCACTTTGAACCAATATCTGATTCTTTGTAAAGTCAGACATTTCTTCAGCCATATCTGTATCCCTGATACGAGATTCAGAAGCTTGAATATTTTCATAAGCGTTCATTAAACCCTTGGCGGTATATTCTAATCTATTGAAATAAGCACCAAGATTCGCTCGCTGTTTGTTGACCTTAAACAAAGCTTCATCCATAAAACCAATGACATCATTGGCTTTGGCAGGGGTGGATATGCTGAGAATATTTCCATCAGCTAATCTCATATTCAATGCCTGAGCAGTCATCGTCCGAACATATATTCTTTTCCTTTGGTGCATATTCGGCCCGATATGGAACCACATGGAAGCTGTTCTTGAATCTCTCCCAAAATCCCCTTGGAACAGCTTCAATGTATTAAACTCCGCTTGTGAAGCAACTCTATCCACTTCGTCAATCAACTGAGACACTTCTAGCTGAATCATTTGACGATCTTCAGCAGTGTAGATGCCATTTGAGCTTTGAACAGAGAGTGTTCTAATTCGGTGAATCATTGCACCCACCTGATTTAAATAACCCTCAGCTGTTTGTATCAAACTCATACCATCCTCAGTATTTCTCTCTGCTTGACGCAGACCCATTATTTGAGCCCGCATTTTTTCTGACACTGCAAGACCTGAAGCGTCATCTCCTGCACGGTTGATACGCATGCCACTTGATAGCTTTTCCATGTTCTTATTGATATTCCAGTGTTGGAATTTAAGAACACGGTTCGTATTGACCGCGGACATATTGTGATTTATAATCATTTTCGATTCCTCCTTGAATCATATTTAAACATAAGCAGACTAAAAACTTCTTGTTTCAATTTCTGCCATGTCGATAAATAGGTGCTACAGAAGCTATGTTGAAACCTCAATGAAGTCACAACAAGGCTAAACTGATAATCTACCCACTTAGAATGACTGTCGGAGTACGCAGCCAATAAACTTAAAGACAAATATACTGGATTAATCTAGGTTATACCCGACTAAATTACATTAATCAGGATTAGATGCCGATAAGACGCTATTAATAATCGAAAGTAACTTTCTACAATTCTCGGTAATTTATCTATTTTATTTAGATAAATTTAAAAAATTTGATAAAAAAAATGATTCGATGTTTTATTCGTTTTATTTAGATGTCTTTGAAAAATTCACGAAAAAATTTCTGCATACCCTTCCCCGAGGCCAAGTTGGCGATTTGGTTGTAGACGTCAGATGCGTTGTCTCTAGCACTCCACCGAGTAAACCCATGTACAGCTCTTGTCTTCACTCTTTTCATACTTTGTACTCCTCAAAAAATATATTTTTGGAAGTGAACGGTATTTACACAAAATTATTTATACCATCAAAATTTATCATCTTCTTTGACAATCTTTTGCCTCAGCAAATGGCTCAAATTAATTGATAGAAAGAACTTGTTCATTTAATGTTCTATCCAATTTTAACCTTTTACAAATTTGTAAACCAAGCTGTCCAAAACTTTTTCCCATTAATAGCCTGCATTTATCCGAGGCCATGGAAGACTAAAGACTGAATGTACAACAACCTCAATTTTTGGTCGTGTCATATTTAATCAAAGTTTCTATTTGCGATGAATAATTCTTGTATAGACCACTTATGATTCGTCATTTCTGTAGCCATTGCTGGGGTGATTTGAATTGGTTTTCCTCCCTCATACTCAGCTAGACTTGAATGTGGAAGGCAGAAATTGTAATAATTAGCAACAAAAGAATTATGCCCCTGCATATATTTGAATTTTTTTGAAAAACCCTGACTTTTACGCTCTATTCTATGATTGTGTTGGCGAAGAGTCAAATTATTCCTTTCTACAGCAAAGGTGTTCATCTGATGACTTACTGAAGAGTTTGCAATATATTCATCTAGTAGCTTTTGATCACCAAAGATTAGAGATTTGTCAACTTCCTTACATCTCCCTTTTTCTATTCTCTTAATTATTTGCCCATAACATAGAGATTTGGGTGATTGAAGCTTTCTAGTCATTGAGTCAAATTTACCATAAACTGAAAGAATGGCATCACTATATCCCTCATATCCATCAGAGGTAATCAAGAATTTATCTTCCCTCTTTGGCTTACTTTTTGTTTTTACCTTGGTCAGTAACTTTCTAGCATTCACTGAGGTCCTCTTGCCTGTTATATGCGCTAAAATGAGCTTTTCTACAGGCAATACTGCAGTAAAAGTCCAGATATCCCCTATTTCATCACTTAATCGCTCAGTCTCTGATAGATTGTATTGTTTTTTAAAGACAAAACCCCAATGCTCGTCTAATTGAATTTCATTGAAAGACAGGTTTTTGTATATATTTTTTTTCAACTTTTAGTGAATCTTCACCTGCTGCTTTAACCCAAGCAAGAACTGTATCCTTGCTGATACCAAAGACTCTTCCGGTAGCTCTAATGCCACAGCCCTCAACTGTGTTTTGTAATACCCGAGTAATGGTTTCTTTGCTTTTCTTGCGACGAAAAAAAATAGTGCCTTTATTCTCTGAAAAGCATCTACCACAAGCGGTGCACTTTAAATAGGCTATTTGTTTGTACTTACCAGACATATAAGCAAAGCGCACATTTCCTTCATTTACCTTATGATACTTATGGCAGTCTGGTTTAACCCCCGCCTGTGCCCGAAGGGTGAAAACTGGACACTTTATTGTGTTAAATTTAGGAGGTAAAACTATGATTAAAAGACAAAGATACAGTAAGGAAGCAAAAGAGAGATTGGCTTTGGAGATGATTTCAGGTCAGACTAGCACGGCAGAAATATCTAAGAGAGAGATGATTTCAGTCGCAACTTTATCGAGATGGAAGCGACAGCTGGTTTCCGAAGGCTTTGAAGATAAAAATGGGGTTGAGTTAGAATTGAGAAAAAAAATTTCCTATTTAGAATCGGCCTTATCTGACTTAATGATAGAAAATCAGATTTTAAAAAAAACGGAAAAACTTCTTCAAGAATACAGGCAAAAAGAGAAATTATCAAGAATAGCCTCAGCACAGAATTTGGGATCACAAGGAGTTGCAGAGTTATGAAACTAGAAAAGTCAACTTATTATTATAAGTCGAAGGAGAAGAAAGATGATTCAACGATTCTAAAATCTATCCATGAAATTAGTGATCAATTGAACCAAGTAGGTTATATCTCGATGACGCAAATTCTAAAAGATAGAGGCTTTACAATAAATAAGAAGCGAGTTTACCGAATTATGAAAGAAAATAGACTTTTATGCACTAAAAAGGTGTTTTTGAAGCCAAAAACTACCCAATCTAAGCATAATTTCAGAAAATATCCCAATTTGATTAAAAGTGTGCAAGCTGATCCCTTCAAGGTAATTGTTGGCGATATAACCTATTTTGATATTAATTCGAAAGACCACTATTTAGCTTTGCTCATGAGGCTTATGAGTCGCCGTATCGTAGGAGCGGCCATTTCTGATAAAAATAACACCCAACTGGTCATAGCAGCCTTTCTTTCGCTTAAAAGAGAAATAGGAGATTTACAAAATTACTACCATCATACTGATGCTGACGTCAGATATTGCTCAAATGAGTATATCGCTCTATTAGAAGAAAGTAGAATCAATATTTCCATGTGTCGTGGTAATGTGTATGAAAACGCTCATGCCGAATCATTGAATAAAACAATTAAATATAAAGAAATTAATTTATCAGAATATCAAAACTTTGAAGAAGCTCAAAAAAGTATCTTCAGGTTTATCCATCTTTATAATACGATGAAGCCACATTCAGCTTTAGGATGGGTGACACCTCAAAAATATGAGGAGAAATATCTAAAAGAATAAGAAAAAGACTGTCCAGTTTTCACCCTTCGGGCACAGGCGGGGGTTAAACCAGTCTGTATTTTGACAGCTAAAACCACTTGTATCAAAGGTATATTTTCTTTTGTTCATAATGAGACATAACCTTAATTTAAGGGAGATAAGTCAATTCCTTTTTTAATTGGAAACTTTGATTAAATATGACACGACCATCCAATCAAATGAACTATTATAATCAGTAAGTCTTAATTTTTTATTGGCAATAAAAAATTTTGAAAAACCAGCACCAGAGCCCAGCTCAATGATCTGTTCTTTATTCTTCGTGTATTCATTCATCCAATCATATCTAGTCGTCAACAGGAAATTTAAATTATTAGATCGTCGTTTAATAAATTCCGTTCTGGCAAACTCTAAATCACCTTCATGTTTCATCTTATTTTCACTATGTAATGGAAAATAAGGCTTATTTAAAAATATTTTTTTTCTCACATTTTGATATGAGACATTAAGGGTTGTCTGCTTTTATATTTTTCCTCAAGAGATGGAAGAGATGATGTGGACACACGTTGATCTCGTTCAATTCGATATGGGTGTGTGCCCCACTTATGAAAACAAGACTGCCAATATTCAAATGTCTTTAAATCATTTGGCGTTCCCCACGAAAGGTAGTGATCCACCTCGAATAAAACACACTTTAATTTTAGTGAAAGCGCATACTTTATCGCCGTATCAATATAAAATTCGCTATTGACACGTTCGTCGTGGTCTATCATCTTTTTTACGCAACGTTTGAAATCTTCCGTTTTTTTAAAAGTAAACGTACCCAAAACAATTGAATCAGTATTTAAATTCTCAAGAGGTTTCTTCACCGAAATATTTTTAATGACTCCATCTATTTCATCAATCCAGCCGAACATTTCAGGATTACGAATGGCATTAGGATGACCACGAACTCCCCAAACAAGAACATCATTTTCTTCATCATTCATCAGTTTTTCTAATTTTTTGACCGAATAAATAGCTCCACTGTCACAGGCCTCTGGTTTAACCCCCTAAAACTGGACACTTTATTGTGTTAAATTTAGGAGGTAAAACTATGATTAAAAGACAAAGATACAGTAAGGAAGCAAAAGAGAGATTGGCTTTGGAGATGATTTCAGGTCAGACTAGCACGGCAGAAATATCTAAGAGAGAGATGATTTCAGTCGCAACTTTATCGAGATGGAAGCGACAGCTGGTTTCCGAAGGCTTTGAAGATAAAAATGGGGTTGAGTTAGAATTGAGAAAAAAAATTTCCTATTTAGAATCGGCCTTATCTGACTTAATGATAGAAAATCAGATTTTAAAAAAAACGGAAAAACTTCTTCAAGAATACAGGCAAAAAGAGAAATTATCAAGAATAGCCTCAGCACAGAATTTGGGATCACAAGGAGTTGCAGAGTTATGAAACTAGAAAAGTCAACTTATTATTATAAGTCGAAGGAGAAGAAAGATGATTCAACGATTCTAAAATCTATCCATGAAATTAGTGATCAATTGAACCAAGTAGGTTATATCTCGATGACGCAAATTCTAAAAGATAGAGGCTTTACAATAAATAAGAAGCGAGTTTACCGAATTATGAAAGAAAATAGACTTTTATGCACTAAAAAGGTGTTTTTGAAGCCAAAAACTACCCAATCTAAGCATAATTTCAGAAAATATCCCAATTTGATTAAAAGTGTGCAAGCTGATCCCTTCAAGGTAATTGTTGGCGATATAACCTATTTTGATATTAATTCGAAAGACCACTATTTAGCTTTGCTCATGAGGCTTATGAGTCGCCGTATCGTAGGAGCGGCCATTTCTGATAAAAATAACACCCAACTGGTCATAGCAGCCTTTCTTTCGCTTAAAAGAGAAATAGGAGATTTACAAAATTACTACCATCATACTGATGCTGACGTCAGATATTGCTCAAATGAGTATATCGCTCTATTAGAAGAAAGTAGAATCAATATTTCCATGTGTCGTGGTAATGTGTATGAAAACGCTCATGCCGAATCATTGAATAAAACAATTAAATATAAAGAAATTAATTTATCAGAATATCAAAACTTTGAAGAAGCTCAAAAAAGTATCTTCAGGTTTATCCATCTTTATAATACGATGAAGCCACATTCAGCTTTAGGATGGGTGACACCTCAAAAATATGAGGAGAAATATCTAAAAGAATAAGAAAAAGACTGTCCAGTTTTCACCCTTCGGGCACAGGCGGGGGTTAAACCACTCCTATTGTCAAAGGTTCATTTACATGGTCAAGAGATTTCTTCATTGTTTCAAGACCAATCATCGCTGTGCACGCTTGACCTTCAGTTACTCGATCAACTACCTTGAGCACAGCTTTGGGAAAATTAGACTTTAACATTTGAATAATATTCTGGAGATTAGGCATATCTTGCCTTAAAACAAACCCATAGTCTTTAGCTAAGGGTAAATCTCTTGTTGCTTGTATCACCATTGGATTACCCGACACTTCTATAAGTGGTTTTGTTATTTGATAACCTTCATTCAGGAACCTTTTTCCTAGACCAGCCATAGGTATTAAAACCGAACCTCTTGCACTTACCGACTCGGAGGTCGAGCTTGATAATACATGAAAAGTGTTTGACCATCTTTCATATTCTGAAACATCTTGAGGCGTACCCCACTGCATAAAATGCTCCAAAGGGAAAACAGCAACCTTCTGTTTTTCAGAAAGGAGTATTTTATAAGAAAGACTCACATAAAATTCTCCTTTGACTTGTAAGTTGTGAGCAATCGTTCTTTCAAACAATTTTTTCAATAAAGAACCTGACGAAAAATAATAGGTTCCACTCGATGCAAATTCATTCATACGATCATTGGTGTACGGTTCTTTTTCTTGTATGTCGAGAACCCAACCATCTTCCTCTTTTACGTAGGCATAATTTGTCTTCCCTAATGAATGAGGATGAAAACCCTTATACGCAGGAATGGCACCATCACATTTTGTTGTTGTGATAAAATGCTCAAAATAGTAATAGTCCCAGTAACAAGTAAAATCACAATAATTAACAATCGTAGGTTCACTATCAATAATATCTTCTTTGGCTTGCATAACCGCATGAACAGGCCCCAGCTTATGTGGAGCGATGGGTATGATCTTGCCTGTAGGGCAATAGATATTTAATATTTCTTTCATTCTATAGTTTTCATTTTCAAGATGCTCTTCGTTACATACAAAAATAAAGTTAGACTCACCAGGGAACATATCAACAACATGCGCGATCATTGGTTTACCTTCAACTGGTATCAATGGCTTTGGTACGCTATACCCCACCTTTCTAAAGCGCTCCCCATAACCTGACATTGGTATTATAATTTGCATCTACTTAAGTTCGGTTTTACTTTTTTATTTTCCATACCAATCAACTGATATTTTGCCGTTGTTTTGTGGAGGTGAAGCTAAAATCTTTTTATCTGTCTTAATGTACAGTTTTTTATATCTTAACGTTGGCTTGCCTGCCAACACCTGGTTTAACCCCCGCCTGTGCCCGAAGGGTGAAAACTGGACAGTCTTTTTCTTATTCTTTTAGATATTTCTCCTCATATTTTTGAGGTGTCACCCATCCTAAAGCTGAATGTGGCTTCATCGTATTATAAAGATGGATAAACCTGAAGATACTTTTTTGAGCTTCTTCAAAGTTTTGATATTCTGATAAATTAATTTCTTTATATTTAATTGTTTTATTCAATGATTCGGCATGAGCGTTTTCATACACATTACCACGACACATGGAAATATTGATTCTACTTTCTTCTAATAGAGCGATATACTCATTTGAGCAATATCTGACGTCAGCATCAGTATGATGGTAGTAATTTTGTAAATCTCCTATTTCTCTTTTAAGCGAAAGAAAGGCTGCTATGACCAGTTGGGTGTTATTTTTATCAGAAATGGCCGCTCCTACGATACGGCGACTCATAAGCCTCATGAGCAAAGCTAAATAGTGGTCTTTCGAATTAATATCAAAATAGGTTATATCGCCAACAATTACCTTGAAGGGATCAGCTTGCACACTTTTAATCAAATTGGGATATTTTCTGAAATTATGCTTAGATTGGGTAGTTTTTGGCTTCAAAAACACCTTTTTAGTGCATAAAAGTCTATTTTCTTTCATAATTCGGTAAACTCGCTTCTTATTTATTGTAAAGCCTCTATCTTTTAGAATTTGCGTCATCGAGATATAACCTACTTGGTTCAATTGATCACTAATTTCATGGATAGATTTTAGAATCGTTGAATCATCTTTCTTCTCCTTCGACTTATAATAATAAGTTGACTTTTCTAGTTTCATAACTCTGCAACTCCTTGTGATCCCAAATTCTGTGCTGAGGCTATTCTTGATAATTTCTCTTTTTGCCTGTATTCTTGAAGAAGTTTTTCCGTTTTTTTTAAAATCTGATTTTCTATCATTAAGTCAGATAAGGCCGATTCTAAATAGGAAATTTTTTTTCTCAATTCTAACTCAACCCCATTTTTATCTTCAAAGCCTTCGGAAACCAGCTGTCGCTTCCATCTCGATAAAGTTGCGACTGAAATCATCTCTCTCTTAGATATTTCTGCCGTGCTAGTCTGACCTGAAATCATCTCCAAAGCCAATCTCTCTTTTGCTTCCTTACTGTATCTTTGTCTTTTAATCATAGTTTTACCTCCTAAATTTAACACAATAAAGTGTCCAGTTTTAGGGGGTTAAACCAACCCTTAATTTACTACTTGAAACGTTGAGTATGAAATTAAAAACTGCCTTAATAAATATTATGAATGTTACCATTTTTAGAAAATCTTTACGTCAGTTATCTCCCACTACATTTTTTTAGGGGAGTAAAATAAAAATCTAAATTTTTCCTATGTTATCAGCCCCAAAAAAAGTATTAGTTACTGGTGGGGCAGGTTTTCTAGGTTCGCATGTCTGCAAAAAACTAATCGAGCAAAATATTTTTGTCATTGCCTTAGATAATTTTAATACTGGGTTTGAAGAAAATATTCAAGACCTAATCAAAAATCCAAATTTTAAATTAATTCATCACGACGTTTGTGACCCTATTGATTTAAATGTCAATGAAGTTTATCATCTTGCTTGTCCTGCTTCACCCCCTCATTATCAAAAAGACCCTGTGTACACTCTAAAGACTAATTTTTATGGAAGCCAAAATATGATTAATTTGGCAATAAAAAATAATGCAAAGATTCTATTTACCTCAACCAGTGAAGTGTATGGTGACCCTAAGGAGCACCCTCAAAGTGAAACTTATTGGGGTTATACAAACCCAATCGGTATTCGCTCATGTTATGATGAAGGTAAGCGAGTTTCAGAAGCTTTATTTTTTGCTCACTACAGAAAACATAAAATTGATATGAAAATTATAAGGATATTTAATACCTACGGACCAAATATGCACCCTCAAGATGGACGTGTTATAAGCAATTTTATTAATCAAGCGATTAAAGGCAATGATCTTACGATCTACGGCAAAGGTAAACAGACAAGAAGTTTCTGTTATGTTGATGACATGGTGGCAGGTATATTCAAAATGATGAATTCTAGTTCTGACTTTATTGGTCCGGTCAATATGGGTAACCCTATTGAATTTACCATAGAAGAACTGGCACATACCGTAATGAATCTTAGTAATTCCAAAAGTCGTATATCATACAAACCTTTACCACAAGATGACCCTCAGCAGAGGAAACCAGATATAACAAAAGCAAAAAAACATTTAAACTGGGAACCAAAAGTTGAACTAGAAGACGGTCTTAAAAAAACAATCAGGTACTTTGAAAACCTTAAAGAATCAAAGCATGAGATTAGATAAAAACTAGAAAGGATGCTTTAATTCTCGTTACTGAATGACAGGAGTTTAGCCTTCCCGACCTTGATGAAAATAAAAAAGCTATCTATAATTATTCCTGTTTATAACGAAGAAAATACAATACACCAAATACTTAATACAATAAAACAGGTGGAATTAGTAAATAGCATAGAAAAAGAAATTATTATTATAAATGACTACTCTCAGGATGACACGGGCAGAGTAGTTAACAAATATATTTCTACCAACCAGAATTTAAATATTCAATATTATGAGCACGAAGTCAATAAAGGCAAGGGTGCTGCACTTCATACAGGAATTTCAAAGGCAAGCGGAGAATTTCTTGTTATTCAAGACGCTGATTTAGAATACGACCCCTTCGAATATAATGACCTACTAAAGCCAGTTCTCCGAGGTGTTGCTGATGTTGTTTATGGCTCACGGTTTATGGGAGAGAGACCTCATAGGATATTGTTTTTTTGGCATACCGCAGGCAATAAATTTTTAACGTTTCTATCCAATATCTTTAATAATTTGAATCTAACAGATCTGAATACTTGCTATAAATTGTTTAAAACAATTTTGATACAAGGAATCAAACTAAAAGAAAATAGATTCGGTTTTGAGCCGGAGGTAACGGCCAAGATTGCACAAGTTCCTAATGTAAGGATCTACGAAGTAGGCATTTCCTACTACGGGAGAACTTACGAAGAAGGTAAAAAAATAGGATGGAAAGATGGTTTTCGATCGATCTATTGCATTGTCAAATACGGTCTCTTTTAATCATCTAATAAAGTAAAAAAATCTTCTAGTCGTTATCATTATTACCATCAACAAAAATGCTAAAGTACTAGCAAGCACGCTCCAATATATATATCTAAAATCATAGGTCGTTATTAAGGGTATATACCCCAAAATATAGAAGGTGCTTGATAGCACTAAGGCTAATATAATTTTTCTAGCTGTTGTCCTAGTAGCCTTATAATTAATAAAAAACAGCATCAAATTTAATAGAATCCACCAATACCCCTTAAAAAAAAAGGGGAACAATCTTGCTGTTTCTGAAATAAATTGTTCAAATAAGACGGTCATATTGCCTCTCTGATAAGATATACCATAGTTATTTTTTTGCATGCCCACAAACATGATATCGTTTTGAGAGTATCTTGGGTGCATTCCTAAAAATTCGCCAAAAATTTTTAACCTAAAATAAATATAATCAGTGAAATGAGAGAGTAACTGAGTTTTCCAAATAGAACCTAAAAGCTCCGTTTCATTGACTGAGTCACGAGGAAATCTTTTGTGCATAAAACAAATCAATTTTGCCGTAAAGCGATAGGGAAAGCTTTCTAATTCTGAACATTTTTGAAGATGCTCCAAGGAAACTCCAGGAATGAGATTTTTTTTTTGTTTTATTGATAAGTTAGCAAGGTCATCAAACATAATCTGGTTTACATGCGAACCAGGTGTGGCAGTTAAGACTTTATAGGTAAACAAATAAGAAATGCCTAAGCACAAAGTCAAAATGGCAATGAGGACAGCACTTCTCTTCAGTTTCGATAGACTTGGTAGAAAATACGTTATCGAAAACCATAGTATAGGGATTATCGCGAAAATAGAATTTGCCCTCACAGAGATGGCGTAAAAAATGACGGCAAATAAGGTGACACAGTAGCCAAGGCTACTTTTTTGTTTGAGGCTTAAAGTAATTGGAATTATACAAAGAAAGGCGTAAGCCATACCCATATCTTTCCATAATACACCAGATAGATTGACTACCCATGGCAAAAATCCTACCATCAGAAATAACCATGAATATCGGTTATACCGAAAAGTGGAATACCACAAGTAGAGCCCTCCCCATAATAAAGCTTGGTGAAAAAATAACATCCCTTGTGGGCCATCAAAGAATATATTTAAAATTGACCACAGAAAAGCCATAATGGGAGGATGATGAGCGTGAAAAGCCATCGTCTTTGATTGCGTGTATTGCACTACACTGTCATAACTCATAAAACCAGGATAAAAAGTAACACAGCACAAAATAAAACCAATAATCGGGATATTAGAACATGAAATACCACGCTTGTTTACTATAGATAATAATTTACTCATCTCAAAGAATCTTTCAACTCGTTAATCATTCGTTTGGATTTCATATACTCTATGTTTAGAGACAATTTTTCTTTTTTTGATTCGTCTAAAAGGCCTAAGATATTACTCCCATCCACTTTATGAAGATAGTCACCTATATAAAAATTTCTGCGAACACCTTCCCAATCTGTATTCTTGTGATTAATAATTTGAAGTAGTAGGAAATAGTCTTCCATATAAATTTGATCATCATGATATATAAGAGAATCCACATCCAGCTTGTGAAGATTTAACATTACACTATGTAAAGGGATAAAATTGTTCTTAAAAAAATCTAAATATTTACGACCCCTTTTTTCAAAAGAAGTTTCCCGGCTTAGTCTCAGGTGAGTATTTTGATCATAAGTTGTTTTGTACACTCGGGCAACAGATATAGCTTTCTTAGATTCTAAAAGCCTACCTAGCAAATAAGCATAAGCATGCGACATCAATAAATCATCGTAATCAAGAAATGCAGCATAATCCGTTCGAACTTTCTTAATAGATAAATTCATCATTTTTGAGCGAATATCTTTAAAATGGATTTTTCTAGTCGAGTAATGGTCAACTATAGGCACTACGTTAGTATGCCAAGGGATTTCATCTAGCAAGTTCTGGAGGTGTTGCTTTTGTAATTGATCTAAACCTTGGGTAGCTATTAATGGAATCACAATACAATCTTGCATAGTTGCTAATGAGTAAAGAGAGTTTTGTAATAATGTGAAGTCACCAGATCGGTGAAAGCGGATGATTGTTGTTACTTTTGGGTATTTGTTTAATAAGATTGTACTTTGATTGCTTATAAAACATTGAGCATCAGTGCGCATCCGAATATTTTTGAATCTGGTTTAACCCCCTAAAACTGGACAGTCTTTTTCTTATTCTTTTAGATATTTCTCCTCATATTTTTGAGGTGTCACCCATCCTAAAGCTGAATGTGGCTTCATCGTATTATAAAGATGGATAAACCTGAAGATACTTTTTTGAGCTTCTTCAAAGTTTTGATATTCTGATAAATTAATTTCTTTATATTTAATTGTTTTATTCAATGATTCGGCATGAGCGTTTTCATACACATTACCACGACACATGGAAATATTGATTCTACTTTCTTCTAATAGAGCGATATACTCATTTGAGCAATATCTGACGTCAGCATCAGTATGATGGTAGTAATTTTGTAAATCTCCTATTTCTCTTTTAAGCGAAAGAAAGGCTGCTATGACCAGTTGGGTGTTATTTTTATCAGAAATGGCCGCTCCTACGATACGGCGACTCATAAGCCTCATGAGCAAAGCTAAATAGTGGTCTTTCGAATTAATATCAAAATAGGTTATATCGCCAACAATTACCTTGAAGGGATCAGCTTGCACACTTTTAATCAAATTGGGATATTTTCTGAAATTATGCTTAGATTGAGTAGTTTTTGGCTTCAAAAACACCTTTTTAGTGCATAAAAGTCTATTTTCTTTCATAATTCGGTAAACTCGCTTCTTATTTATTGTAAAGCCTCTATCTTTTAGAATTTGCGTCATCGAGATATAGCCTACTTGGTTCAATTGATCACTAATTTCATGGATAGATTTTAGAATCGTTGAATCATCTTTCTTCTCCTTCGACTTATAATAATAAGTTGACTTTTCTAGTTTCATAACTCTGCAACTCCTTGTGATCCCAAATTCTGTGCTGAGGCTATTCTTGATAATTTCTCTTTTTGCCTGTATTCTTGAAGAAGTTTTTCCGTTTTTTTTAAAATCTGATTTTCTATCATTAAGTCAGATAAGGCCGATTCTAAATAGGAAATTTTTTTTCTCAATTCTAACTCAACCCCATTTTTATCTTCAAAGCCTTCGGAAACCAGCTGTCGCTTCCATCTCGATAAAGTTGCGACTGAAATCATCTCTCTCTTAGATATTTCTGCCGTGCTAGTCTGACCTGAAATCATCTCCAAAGCCAATCTCTCTTTTGCTTCCTTACTGTATCTTTGTCTTTTAATCATAGTTTTACCTCCTAAATTTAACACAATAAAGTGTCCAGTTTTAGGGGGTTAAACCACGTCTCATAAAAAGATAAAAAGTTCTTGTAATCGTGATCGGCTAAATTGAGAGTATCTAGGGATGATTCAGAAAGGTATCATTATATGTGTAGATGATGAAGCTACTTGAAATATTAGTTTATGTTTTATTATAAAATTTCCCATCATAAAAAGCCCTTATTTTTGCATTTATTATCGGTAAGTGTGAATTGAAAGTTGATTGTGGTCCAGCACAATGTGCAGCCACTCAAAGAGTGGGTATTCAAAGTTGATTAAAGGCAATTAAAAAACTTCGCTCAGAAATCTTTTAATTTTTTTGCCATAGCTAGAATCTGCTATTTTTGAAATAATTTGCATAAACCCAACTCCACAAAACAATGGAGTTTCAACTCACTATGACGCATAATATAACCAAAGAATTCATCAAGTTTTTTTCATTACCCTTGAGAGAAAGGAGAAGAGTTTGTTTTGGAGAGCTCTTCTAACTTATCTTGCAAAAGTACTAAGGTCATTTTGGTTTTTCACATCAAGAAGCTCATAAATACGTGCAGGCTGGCTTTTACCTCTTACTCGTATTATGTCAAGTTCTCTACTGATAACCTTATCTTTCACTTTGTTGTAAGTACCTTCTGACATAATAATACGCGTGCCATACACTTTGTTTGATCCTTCAAGGCGGGAAGCCAAATTGACAGTATCGCCCATAACGGTATAATCCATCCGATGGGAAGAACCCATGTTCCCCACAACAGCATTTCCTGTGTTTAGCCCAATACCAATGTCGAGTTTGGGCTTACCTTCTGCCTCCCATTTTTTTTGGAGGTTCTTTAGAGATCTTAATTGCACCAGAGAAGCAAGACAGGCTTGGTATGGGTGGTTTTCATCGTGAACGGGTGCCCCCCAAAAAGCCATAATTGCATCACCCATATATTTATCGATTGTGCCACGATATCGAAGGCAAATATCTGTCATTTTAGCTAAATATTCGTTTAGAAGAGAAACCAAATCTACTGGGGTTAACGACTCAGCTACTGTAGTGAAGCCCCGAATATCAGAAAAGAAAACAGTTACATTTTCATTATTACCTCCTAAATTAAGAGATTCTGGATTATCCAAAAGTTCTTGGACAACATCACTGGAAACAAACTTCGAAAAAGTTGATTTGATATATTTGACATTTTCTTCTTCACTAAATGCTTTATATCCAACGATGCTAACCATCACCACTGCAATTTCAATATAGGGGACAAAAAAGACATGAATCAAATTGAAGAGATTAAAGGCTATAAAACATTCTATTCCGAATAAAATTGAAAATAAAAGAATACCAGCTAAAACTAATGAAATTTTAAAACGAGGAACAATAAAGCCTAAAACAATGCCAATGAAGACATAAATGAGAGAATTTACCCAAGTAGGTGCGTAATGAAGAAAATCTGCTTGCAAAATTGTATTCAAGGCATTTGCATGATGTTCAACACCAGCAAGATCACCAAAGGGGCTAGCGTGAATGTCTTTGGCAACTCCTGTTGCATAATAAACAGCCACAAGCAAGATTTTATCTGAGAACGGGTCTTGTCTACCCGCAAAATCTCCAGGTTCTGAATCTGCTATCGTATGAAAAGACACCGATGGATATGACCAAGCACCACCAATGAAATTGATATACATGAAGCCCTCACCATCTATGGGAATGGTGAGCGTTCTTTCGGGGTTTGGTTTGGCCATAATATCAACCGCTCTTTTTTTGAGATTTCCTTTTTCACCCGTGAGGATATTTCCAGATGAACCTCTCTCATAAATTTGAATAGTGTCTTTTGGTATATTTTTAAGTTTAACGTAAGAGCCTAATTTAACTTCAACATCTTTTTGGAGATCAATTCCATAGTAGTGTGTGATAGTGATTAAGTCAATGGAAGGGTAAATTTTTCCTTGCCATTTCACGACAAGAGGCAAGGTTCGGTTAACTCCCGTATCTTGCTTTCGAATATTCGCGTAACCAACACCCGACAGGTGCTTCATAATCTCGGGAATGGGAAGTTCAGGAAATTCGACCCATTCTGGCTTCTCGTCATATTTAGTAGGTATGACATTCTTAATTTCATTCCTTTTGAAAATCTCCAACTTCTCTTTTAGAATTTTTTTTTGCTTTTCAGATAAGGCATAATTTTGAGTCTCAAATGGATAGTCAGCTACAATTTTTCTTCCTTCTGCAATATAAGTACTAAATTTACCCGCCTTCTCTCGTTTAGAATTAAAAATATTTTTCTTCTGATCAAGAAAAAAAATATCAAAAAGAAGAGCCCTGTAGCGTGATTTATTAAGAGAACTTAGTAGGTTTGCGTAGTGTTTCCAAGAAAAAGGGAACCCTTCTTCGTATTCGTTTATGGTGGGGTTATCAATACCAATAATGTGAATAGAAGGATGTGCTTCTAGATTTTCTTGATATTTTATAACACCTCTCGTAACCTCCTCTTGCATAAAATCAGCGGAGGAAATTCTAAATCGTGCATCAATTGAAAATTCATGAAGCGGCTGAAAAAAAGTGAGTGTTTGGTCTCCAAGAATAAATACAATACCCGCGACAGCCCCAATAAACAACGAGACTGACTTAATACGATTGAAGCCAAAATACTTTAAATAAGCAAGTAAACTATAAATGCCAAAAAAAAAACCTATCAATCCAAGTAGTTTTAAGAAAAATATAAAGAATGAAAAACTGTCCCCCATTGTCTTGCTTTCTAAAAAAAAACCAAGGAGAAAGCCTAAGGAGCCGAGCAAAAGAAGAGAACAAATCTGAATAATTCTCTTCTTGCCAAAGACTGAAGCGTCAGTATCCATATACCCGAGTGGGCACAATGTAATATCTTATTGACTTAACAATCGATTTTTACTTGACAGTGATAGTGATCAATGATTTCTTCTCTGAAGAATGAGCTCTATCCACAAATATGATTACGGTGTAATCGGAAACGGAGCCTATCTCGCTCACATTCATAAGAGTAGTAACGTTTCTTGGATGTGTTGGCCAAAGTTTGACGATAGCTTTATCTTTGGTACACTGCTTGATCGAAAAAAAGGAGGTGAATTTTCGATAAGCTTAGCAGATTGTGACCATCCCGATATAAAACAATATTATGTGACAAATACAAATATACTACGAACAGAACTTCAAGCAGATGAGGCTCACCTTCAAATCACAGACTTCGCACCTCGATTTGTCCAATACGAAAGACGCTTCACACCACTCATGCTCATTCGAAAGATTGAGTCAATGAACGGAAGCAACTGCAAAATTATCGTTCGTTGCAAGCCAACCACCAATTATGGACAGAACCGACCTAAAATAGGGTTTGGCAGCAATCATATTAAGTATACAAGCTATACTCAAACAATGAGACTTCATGGGGTAAACATACCCATGAGTTACATCAGAGAAGAAAAGTCCATGCTCATAAGTGCCCCTATTTACTTGATTTTCTCTTGGGAAGAAACGATCGAAAATTCTATTATTGATATTTCTGAAAAATTTTTAAGAAAAACTCGACAATATTGGGAGAATTGGGTCGAACGCAGTACCATACCTGGAATCTATCAGGAGGAAGTTATTCGTTCTGCCTTAGTCTTAAAGCTTCATCAATTTGAAGATACTGGTGCAATTATTGCAGCTGCGACAACCAGCCTTCCTGAGTCTCCCAAAAGCAAAAGAACTTGGGACTATCGTTATTGTTGGTTGAGAGATTCATACTACGTACTAACCGCCTTTCATAATATAAGTCACTTTGATGAGCTCAAAAAATTTGCAATGTATGTTCAAAATATTGCCACCAAAGAAGATATGGGCTACCAACCTCTTTATTCAATATTGGGTGATTCAAACCTGACAGAAGAAATTATACCTTTGGCGGGCTACCTGAACAATACTCCTGTCAGAATTGGTAATCAAGCCCATACACATATCCAAAACGATGTTTATGGACAAATTCTTCTTTCTCTCCTACCTCTCTTTGTTGATAAAAGAATTTTCCATAAAAATAAGCATATTTCGGTTAATTTAATTTATAATCTACTCGCCAACATACAATCGAGAATGCAAGAGCCTGATGCTGGCTTGTGGGAGTTTAGAAATTTTATGCAACTCCACACCTACACATATCTATTCCATTGGGCGGGGAGTTGTGCCGCTGAAAAAATTGCCAAAATTATCAAAGATGAAAAAATGCTCAAGATCGCATGCCATCTTAGAAAACAGTCTTCAGAGATGATCGAAAAATCCTACAGTCACAAGCTAAAGGTCTATGCACAGGCAATCAATACGCAAAATATGGATGCAAGTTTACTCCAACTGATTAGCATGAACTACCTTGATGCAAATTCTCCTATCGCAAGACAACACCTAAGTCAGCTAGAAAATAATCTCAGAAGTGAAGAAGGTCTTTTCTATCGTTATTTACATCAAGATGATTTTGGTAAACCAGAAGTGACCTTTCTCGTTTGCTCATTTTGGTATGTGGAAGCTCTTGCTTGTGTGGGAAAGCTTGATAAAGCAATTCAAAGCCTTGACAAAATTCTAACCTACAGTAATCATCTAAACCTTTTTAGTGAAGATATCGACTCAAAAACAGGTAGCCAATGGGGTAACTTTCCTCAAACGTATAGTCATGTTGGTTTAATCAATGCCGTTTCACGCATATCAAATAAATTAGATAGACCCATCTTTCTCACATAAGATTCATGAACAAAACTATTGAAAGATGGCTTATCGTCAGTAATCGGCTTCCCTTTAAGGTCGACGAAACAACAAACAAAATTAAGACCAGCTCAGGTGGACTTGTTACAGCAATTTCAGGTATCACAACGACGGGCGCAAAAAAACTATGGATTGGTAGTGCTCCCAGCTCGTTATCCCTTGATAGGATCAAAGAAATATCGGCTAAAGATAAAAAATTTTCTGAATATATCCCACTTTATATTGATGAAGTAGATTATGATGCTTATTACAATTGTGTCTCAAATGACGTCTTGTGGCCACTGTTTCACTACGAAAGTCACATACCACAATTTAGATGGGAGGAGTGGAAGCTATATGAAAAAGTAAACCTCCTCTTTGCGCAAAAAATTAGTAGTATTTGTCAAAAAGGAGATCTTGTTTGGATCCATGATTTTCACTTATTTTTGGTGCCTCAACTTTTGAGAAATCTTGCAAAAAATATCCGTATTGGGTTTTTCTTACATATTCCTTTCCCCAGTTCTGAATTATTGAGACAATTACCCGTTGCAAGGCAAATCATGGAAGGAATATTAGGAGCCGACTTGATCGGATTTCATGAATATTCATATCTTAGACATTTCAGACATACTGTTCGGTCTATTTTAAATGTGGATTCCACTCTCCTAGAAATGAAGTATCAGAGCAGGGAGATTAAACTGGGTATATTTCCGGTCAGTATAGAAACCTCTCATTTTATGAGTGCAGCAAGATCAAAGCAAGTGAAACAGATCGCCTCAGGCTTCCAAAAAAATGATCAACATCTACTGCTAGGGGTAGATCGACTAGACTACACAAAAGGAATTGACCTCAAATTGAAGGCTTTCTGCCTTTTTCTTCGAAAGTATAAAAATCGCATGAGCAAGAAGGTTTCACTCATGCAGGTTGCCGTACCTACCCGCCGAGATGTACCTTTTTACATGCAGTTAAAGAAAGAAATTGAACAACTCGTTGGTGAAATTAACGGTGAATTTGGCGAACCAAACTATACTCCAATTCAATACCTATACACGTCGGTCGATTTTGAGAACCTTCTGGCACTTTATCGAGCTGCTGATGTGTTACTTGTTACCAGCAAAAGAGACGGAATGAATCTCGTGACCCTAGAGTATATTGCTTCTCAAAACAAGAAAAATCCGGGTGCTGTAATCCTGAGTGAATTTGCGGGAGTGGCCTCAATTTTGCCCTATGTATTCATGGTAAACCCATGGGACATCATCAGCACAGCGACAACAATTTATGAAGTTCTAAAGCTTACCAACCATGAAAAGATTCAAAGGCAAGCCCCCATGCTGCAATATCTCAAAGGCTACACAGGAAAACATTGGGCAGATGCCTTTATGCAATCGTTGGTTTCACTTTCAAACGTTCAAAAAACAAATCGCGTTATTTCTGTAACCAATGAACAAGTGGTTCTTCCTCGAGAGATAGAAGAAGGCATTTGTCAAAACCCTTGTATTCTTTTCCTTGATTATGATGGTACTTTAGCTCCCATTACGAGTAAACCCGACCAAGCACTCATGAGTCCAACCACAAGAAATATTCTAAAAAAACTAACTCAAAACAATCAGATTAAAGTAGTAATTTTGAGTGGCCGAAAAAAAAGTTTTTTATTCTCTCAGTTTCGATCTCTTAAAGTTGATCTTGCCTGGGAACACGGGATTGGCTTTTCTTCATACAACAGTAAAAAAATAATTTCATTGTTGTACAGTGATATTCAATCTTGGTACTCTATGGCAGTCAAGATTATGTCCTCTTATTCTTCCCATGTTCCTGAAAGTTATGTCGAAAAAAAAGAATATTCAATCAGCTGGCATTACCGAAACTCACCTCAAAAGTCTGCCACTTTTCAGGCGAATAGGCTGGCAGAAGAACTCAACAGTGGTTTGGCAAATTTACCCGTTACGGTCATTCATGGTAAAAAAATTATAGAAATAAAGGCAATTGAAGCAAACAAAGGTGGCTTTATCAAATGGTACTTATCCCAAAAAACAATAAACACTTCAAGCTGCCTTTTGGCCATAGGAGACGACAAAACAGATGAAGATATGTTCCAAAGTCTGCCCCACAGAAATGGGTTCTCTGTTAAAGTGGGGGAGTCTCCTACCTTAGCGAAATATACAATTCCTTCTCAAGATTTTGTGAATTCTTTTCTATCTAAAATAGAGAAAGCTTCATCAGGCTTCACCTAATTTTCTCGATATTGCTTGATACCCATAAAAGTTAACTCAATTTAGCTTTATGGGCATCAGAGAATGTGTGTAACCGCTCAAAAAGTGGATGTATAAAGACATTTTCTGAAAAGGTTGTATCTAAAGACCAACGTTTGGCTTGTTAAAGATTGGTAATAACTGCTTTGAAACAACCAGTGACGTCGGGTATAATGATGAGAACCAACCGGTAATATATGGTTACATTTTAACGATAAACCGTTATCACGAGCGTATATTATTAAAATGTTTTGCAAACTCAAACCATGGGTAAGCTCCTTTTTCAAATGTTTCATGTGGTCTCCAGTTTAATTCTCTCTCAATTTTATTGGCATTGATGGCGTAGTGACGGTCATGTCCAAGCCCTGTGGTTTAACCCCCTAAAACTGGACACTTTATTGTGTTAAATTTAGGAGGTAAAACTATGATTAAAAGACAAAGATACAGTAAGGAAGCAAAAGAGAGATTGGCTTTGGAGATGATTTCAGGTCAGACTAGCACGGCAGAAATATCTAAGAGAGAGATGATTTCAGTCGCAACTTTATCGAGATGGAAGCGACAGCTGGTTTCCGAAGGCTTTGAAGATAAAAATGGGGTTGAGTTAGAATTGAGAAAAAAAATTTCCTATTTAGAATCGGCCTTATCTGACTTAATGATAGAAAATTAGATTTTAAAAAAAACGGAAAAACTTCTTCAAGAATACAGGCAAAAAGAGAAATTATCAAGAATAGCCTCAGCACAGAATTTGGGATCACAAGGAGTTGCAGAGTTATGAAACTAGAAAAGTCAACTTATTATTATAAGTCGAAGGAGAAGAAAGATGATTCAACGATTCTAAAATCTATCCATGAAATTAGTGATCAATTGAACCAAGTAGGTTATATCTCGATGACGCAAATTCTAAAAGATAGAGGCTTTACAATAAATAAGAAGCGAGTTTACCGAATTATGAAAGAAAATAGACTTTTATGCACTAAAAAGGTGTTTTTGAAGCCAAAAACTACCCAATCTAAGCATAATTTCAGAAAATATCCCAATTTGATTAAAAGTGTGCAAGCTGATCCCTTCAAGGTAATTGTTGGCGATATAACCTATTTTGATATTAATTCGAAAGACCACTATTTAGCTTTGCTCATGAGGCTTATGAGTCGCCGTATCGTAGGAGCGGCCATTTCTGATAAAAATAACACCCAACTGGTCATAGCAGCCTTTCTTTCGCTTAAAAGAGAAATAGGAGATTTACAAAATTACTACCATCATACTGATGCTGACGTCAGATATTGCTCAAATGAGTATATCGCTCTATTAGAAGAAAGTAGAATCAATATTTCCATGTGTCGTGGTAATGTGTATGAAAACGCTCATGCCGAATCATTGAATAAAACAATTAAATATAAAGAAATTAATTTATCAGAATATCAAAACTTTGAAGAAGCTCAAAAAAGTATCTTCAGGTTTATCCATCTTTATAATACGATGAAGCCACATTCAGCTTTAGGATGGGTGACACCTCAAAAATATGAGGAGAAATATCTAAAAGAATAAGAAAAAGACTGTCCAGTTTTCACCCTTCGGGCACAGGCGGGGGTTAAACCACTGTCTTTCACAAAAGTAATGAGTTCAGAATAGTGCTGAAGTGGATGTGCCGTATCAAGATGTTTTAATCCACTTGTTTGAGCAGGTTTTAGCTCATTAATAGCTGAACAAACAGTATTAATAGCTTCTAAGTTTGATTTTTACTGAGGCTGTCTAGGTTATGTTGATTACCCGAGTAAGTGAGACAATCTAAGTTGATAACGGGAATGCCTATAAATAAAAACTAGTCTAAAATAAAACTTGACCCAATAAAACTGCAACCGCCAGTAACGACAATAGAAAATTCAAAAGCTATTCTATAAGAACTTGGGTGAAATTATACCACGATAAATTTTATGATACCGTCTAACAATAGTTTCGGTTGCTTGCCTTTGCGAATACACTACTTGATCAAATTGTGACGCCAAATTAGAATTTATTTTTTGTTGTTTATTGTTGCTCTGCTTTTCTTCTCCACTACCAGGAAGGTTGTCTGTCACAATGGTCAGCATTTTTTTTGCGGTAGATTTATTTACGGCTTCCAACATATACAGAACTTCTCTCTCTTTACCAGTCTTTCGAATCTTATAGTGCTTTTCTTCAATAATAGGCATTAAACAGGATGTTTCTACAGAACTCACGCAAAAGTGAACAACGTCAATCATAAAGTCAGATATAATTTCACTGCTTTTATCAATACCGTAAATAACGGGAATGTCACTACGTAGTGCACTTTGCGTGTTTTTTTTTCCTTGAATACGCTTTAATCTCAAAAAAGTGATTCCGTAACCTTTCTTTTTAAGAGCGTTTGCTAAAATCACAGAAAAGGATTGATGATTCAAACCTGCTCCTTCACATTCGATCAATAATAAATTAGGTTGTCTTTTACTCGAAACCTCTTGTATTCGCTCTAGATTAAAAAATTTGGCATACCTGGTTTTTAATGCTTTTTCGAAATACCAATATAGCGCCAAGCGAGAATATCTGTTGTTAATAATTCTTGAAGATGAAGAAAGTATATTTGAGCAGAATTCATAGCCTCGAGGGATATTTTCAGGAATATAATATTTTATCCACAAATCTTTGCAAACACCATTCATAATCTCAAAATTTTTACTCGGAACATCGTATCGCTGTTTTATGAATAAACAAACCTCCTCATGCTCTTTATAAAAAATTGCTTTCGAAAACCCAAGTTGAGTATTATTAGAATCATGTATTCGAAAAAAATTTGTTGCATCAATACTGTAAGCGATGAGACCCCCACGAATTAAATCCAAATAAAATAACCAATCGCCACAGAAACGAAAATTTCTCCATTCTTTTCGATTTAAAAAGTCATTCTCTGGTTTTCTCAGTAAAGCACCACTCACATTTGGAACTATATTTTTGATGCTAAATGACTCTTTTGTACAAGCCGCTGCTGTTTGAAGGAATGGTCGGTTCCAGTGAACTTTAGAAAGGTCACATAAATATCTCTGAATAGAACCTATTTGTTCTGTGCCTTCTCCATTCATGTTTATCGTATTACAATAAGAGAGCATGGTAGCACTATTTTCAAAATAAGGAACAAGCGCTTCTATAAAATTTAGTGTGCAGTAATCATCACTTTCAGCAATCCATACAAGCTCACCTTTGGCTTCAAGCATGCCCTTTCTCCATTGTTCTGACACATTTTTAGCTTTTGATGTGTTATATAGGGTGCGTGTATTTTTTCGATACTTTGAATGATACTCATCTAATATCTTTTTACTATTGTCTTGGGAGCAATCGTCCATAAGAATTACTTCAAAATTCTGATACGTTTGTTCATAAATGCTATCTAGGCGACGTCTTAAGTATGCTTCGTGATTATAATTGGGCACAATAATGCTAACGAAAGGAGAATACTTAAAAAATATTTTTTTCGATTGATATTTTAGTAGCTCCATTATGTATTGCCTTTGGTTTAATTTATAAATCGCTTCGGCTAATTTTTAAATATAGTGGTTTAACCCCCGCCTGTGCCCGAAGGGTGAAAACTGGACAGTCTTTTTCTTATTCTTCTAGATATTTCTCCTCATATTTTTGAGGTGTCACCCATCCTAAAGCTGAATGTGGCTTCATCGTATTATAAAGATGGATAAACCTGAAGATACTTTTTTGAGCTTCTTCAAAGTTTTGATATTCTGATAAATTAATTTCTTTATATTTAATTGTTTTATTCAATGATTCGGCATGAGCGTTTTCATACACATTACCACGACACATGGAAATATTGATTCTACTTTCTTCTAATAGAGCGATATACTCATTTGAGCAATATCTGACGTCAGCATCAGTATGATGGTAGTAATTTTGTAAATCTCCTATTTCTCTTTTAAGCGAAAGAAAGGCTGCTATGACCAGTTGGGTGTTATTTTTATCAGAAATGGCCGCTCCTACGATACGGCGACTCATAAGCCTCATGAGCAAAGCTAAATAGTGGTCTTTCGAATTAATATCAAAATAGGTTATATCGCCAACAATTACCTTGAAGGGATCAGCTTGCACACTTTTAATCAAATTGGGATATTTTCTGAAATTATGCTTAGATTGGGTAGTTTTTGGCTTCAAAAACACCTTTTTAGTGCATAAAAGTCTATTTTCTTTCATAATTCGGTAAACTCGCTTCTTATTTATTGTAAAGCCTCTATCTTTTAGAATTTGCGTCATCGAGATATAACCTACTTGGTTCAATTGATCACTAATTTCATGGATAGATTTTAGAATCGTTGAATCATCTTTCTTCTCCTTCGACTTATAATAATAAGTTGACTTTTCTAGTTTCATAACTCTGCAACTCCTTGTGATCCCAAATTCTGTGCTGAGGCTATTCTTGATAATTTCTCTTTTTGCCTGTATTCTTGAAGAAGTTTTTCCGTTTTTTTTAAAATCTGATTTTCTATCATTAAGTCAGATAAGGCCGATTCTAAATAGGAAATTTTTTTTCTCAATTCTAACTCAACCCCATTTTTATCTTCAAAGCCTTCGGAAACCAGCTGTCGCTTCCATCTCGATAAAGTTGCGACTGAAATCATCTCTCTCTTAGATATTTCTGCCGTGCTAGTCTGACCTGAAATCATCTCCAAAGCCAATCTCTCTTTTGCTTCCTTACTGTATCTTTGTCTTTTAATCATAGTTTTACCTCCTAAATTTAACACAATAAAGTGTCCAGTTTTAGGGGGTTAAACCATAGACGTTCAATATCTGGATAGGTTACAAGAGTGTAAATAATAATTAAAGGGGGAACCAAAATGAAAGGTAATCCTAAAGTAATTGATGAAGAAATGAAACATGCTGATAGTTTGATCGAGCGTGTTTTATTTTTTAAGGGGCTACTTAACTTACAAAATTTAGACCGCCTTCGTAAAAATTAAACTTAGAAGCTGTTAATACTGTTTGTTCAGCTATAAACGAGCAAGAGACACGGCATTTATAGTTATTTTTTAAGAAAATTTTTATTTCCGTTTCTTTTTTCCTTTGCCTTGGCAAGCACGATTTGCCCACTTTAAAAGTACATTAGAAAAACTTCCAAAGGGGGAGGCAGGGGTTTTGGGGGAAGGAAATTGTATGATGAGGCTGTGCAGGAAATATGAAATTAAAAATAATTCTACATGGCCTTATCTCATAATTTGGGAAAAATCACGAAAAAACTAATTTTTAAAATTAACTCTACGGGTGATAAATAACCTAGCGACCACCATACCACACAGCCTCTATAGGGTTTTGACTTTTACTTCTTCAAATCGTGATGTTCAAAAATTGTTCAGATGAACAAAATTAATTTCTTGACCCGATGTGAAATAGCTTGTTCTTCTGATTTAATGGATATTGAACCTTGGTTAGAAAAAATTTCACCGAACCTATACTGGTTATTTATCTTTTTTAGCTCTTTTATTGAAAATATTTTTCCTCCTTATCCAGGTGATACGGTCACCGTTTTGGGTGGATATCTGGTAAGTAGAGAAAAACTCTCACTTCTGGCAATGGCTAACTCCGTTTTTATTGGTAGCCTATTAGGAGCTTTGCTAATGTATTATTTTGGTCAAAAAGTTCTATTTTTTTTAACACACACATTCAGAATTGAATTTATTGCCAAAGAACTTGAACAAGACAAATTTATAAGAGCTCAAGAATGGTTCAAAAGAAATAGTTTTACCACAGTCGTATTTTCTCGGTTTTCTGCTGGAATTCGTTTTTTTGTTTCTATTATAGCCAGAATCACTCAGATGAATGTATTTATTTTTATGTTTGCATTTAGTTTGGCCACAATTATATGGAACACATTGCTCATCTGGGGGGGCTATTCTTTAGGAGACAACTGGTTACAGGTTCTTGAATATTTGAAGATATATAATAGAGTTGTTATTACCATCATCGTTCTTGGGGTATTATTCTTCCTCGGGTACAAGTACAAAATCCACAGGAAGAAAAAAAAGGGACATCGCACCTCAAAATAATATAGAGCACTTCAATATAGCTCCGAAGTAATCACTCAAAAAGTGGGTAAGTCGTAGGAGGCTTGTTATGAAAATGAATAAATGAATAAATGAATAATGAAAAATTGCTTGACAATGGTTCTTATTTTTTCTTTTCTGTTCTCAGGTTACTTTTGCCCAGCGGGACACTGACGAAAGTGCTGACAAGGAGGAAGAAGGGAGCCAAAAAGCTAGCTATTTGGATATTTTTCACGCGAAACAAAATTCTACAAAACTGTGGCGTGTGAACAAAACAAGAATTTTTTCTTTGAAGGTAGCTGTGCAAAACTTTGGTTCTGCTGAAGGTCGTGGTGCTTTTGAGAATATTCTTGAAGATTTTAAAAGTGCTGCTGAAAATCTCTACAAAGATCAGGGTTGGAAAAATTGGGGAGATTGGCTGGGAAGGGTATAATGGTATTCCATAAAAAAAATATTGTGATTACAGGGGCTTCTCGGGGCATTGGTCGAGCCATTGCTTTGGATCTTGCACAGAGGGGGGCTCACTTGATTTTAATCGCCCGTAAAGAGAAACCTCTAAAAAAACTGACGGATGATATTTGTCAAATAGACTCATCGCTAAATCCGGAAACTTTTATGGCAGACGTTTCTTCATGGAAAGAGGTTCAAGTTTTGTTTTCAAAGATTACGAAATCAAATAGAAACTTGGACGGGCTAATTAATAATGTTGGGCTCAGCGAGCCCGGTTACTTTCATGAGATACCAATGAATAAATTTGAAACAGGGATGCAGGTCAACTATATGAGTGCAGTCTATTGCTGTCGATCTATTTTGCCACACCTAAACAAGGGAGGCTTCATCGGATTTACCTCCTCTGTTGCAGGCTTTATGGGAGTTTTTGGATACTCCACTTATTCAGGACCAAAGTTTGCCTTGATAGGTCTTGCTGAAACTCTCCAGCAAGAGTTAGCCCATCAAAAAATTAGTATTTCTGTTCTATGTCCACCTGATACTGAAACTCCTGGTCTTACCAGAGAAAATAAAACAAGACCCTATGAAACTAAAAAGTTATCAAAAAGAGCAAAATTGATGAGTGCAGAGAAAGTGGCAAAGAAATTTGTCAAAAAACTTTCCCGAGGTAAATTCTTGATTACTTGTAATTTTGAATCAACATTGTTTTTCCGATTGCATTGCCTATTCCCTTCTCTGGTCAGAAAAGTCATGATCTTAATGATTTGCTCTTTTCAGAAAAAAAAAGATCTCATGAATAAATAGGCATACTATTTATTTCATGGCCAGATGGCACAACCTCTATATGTTTACCGTCTAGAGCACGACTGGCGAATTTATTTCATAACCAAACGGCGCAATATCTGTATGCACTCATCAATTTGATCTTCCGTGTTCATTATGTGAGTAGAGAAACGTACTCCATCATCTCTTAATGCTGTGATGATTTTTTTCTGCTCTAAATGTTGATTTATTTGGGTACTATTTATGTTTGAATGTCTTGCGACAATAATGCCTGTTAGGTTATTCTGTTTTGTTTTGTGTGCCCATATTTGAAAATCTAATTCAGTGAGCCTTTTTCTAAGTAGACTCGCTAGAGAATGAATGCGTTTCTGAACCATATCAAATCCAATCGTATCTAAAAACCTGAGAGCAGAGCAGAAATAAACCCAATCTAAATAGCTCGTTGATGAGTAACAGAATCGATCTGCCCCTCGTTTCCACTCATTTTTATAGGGCAGGTAATTTTCGGAGTCAACAACAGAATCGGTTCCCCAAAAAATGGGCTCAACTTGATCAATAAAATCTTTGGAAATATAAAGATAGCCAAGACCGAGTGGTCCAAGAAGCCATTTCCAAGCAGACCCACATAAGAAAGAAATATTATACTCTTTTGGGTGAAGTGGAATATGACCCAAACCTTGTGCAGCATCTACAACGAAAATAATATTATTCTGTTTACACAACATGCCAATTTCTTTCAAGGGGAGGCGGATTCCTGTGAGCCAGTGTACAGCACTGATGCTGATAATTTTAGTTTGTTTTTTTATTTTTTTTTTGAGTAGACTTAAAAAATCTGCCTCATTTTCAAGTGCTTGGACGAATGTAATTTTTACCTTTTGGCTCTCAAGGGAAAGCCACGGATATACGTTACTTGGGTACTCCTTGCTTAAAAGAATGATTTCATCTCCTTGGGTTAGGGCAATCCCATGAGCTGCAAAGTTCATACCTTCGGCCGTATTGTGAATAGGAGTTACTTCGTCAGGGCTACAGTTTAAAAGTTTTGATAGATATTTTTTGATTTGACTTTTTATGTCGTGGTAAGCATATTCAGAAGCAAAATAAACAGCTTCAGAATATTGGTCCAAGGCCGCATGAACATCATTTAAAAAAGAATCATGAGGAGCAGAAACTCCAGCACTATTGAGCCAAATATAGTTTTTGTTTATAGAAAATCCTTTGGAGATTATTTTCCAATTTATCTGATCAGACATTTTTTCTTTTAAGAATATTTTCTACTTTCTTGATGTCTTCAGGGTGATCTACTCCAATAGATTCATAAGAAGTTTTATGAATATAAAGATTCATTCCAAAATGTAAAATCCTGAGTTGCTCTAGGATCTCTGTTTTTTCCATAGGCGCTGGATTTAACTTTATAATCTTATCCAAGGCTTCTTTTGTGTAGGCATAGAGTCCTTGGTGTTTGAGTGCGTCTTTAGGCACAACATTTTTATTGTTTGGATATGGAATTGGACTACGAGAAAAATATAATGCCAAACTCTGAGCATTTACGACTACCTTTACATAATTAGGGTTTAAAAAATCTTGATAGTTATCAAAGCGAGTAGCACTACTCGCTACCATATAGTGTGGATTTTTTTTGAGTGCTTTAATAACTTCCTTAATTGTTTCTGCCCGTATCAATGGTTCATCTCCCTGTATATTAACATATAAATCAAACGATCCCAGCTGGCTTTTCACTTCTATGAGTCTATCCAGACCTGTTTTATGACTTGAGCGAGTCATATATACTCCTGCCTGAAACTTCTTAGCTTTTTTTTCAATCTCAGCAGAGTCTGTGGCAATGATAACTTGATCAAGCTCCTCACACTTTAGAGCAGATTCATAAACATACTGGATCATTGGTTTTCCCATAATACTGGCAATCGGTTTCCCGGGGAAACGCTTTGAAGCCATTCTGACAGGTATTATCCCTAAAACTCTCAGGGAAGGCGACACAACTAAATTTCTGAAGTTGAGAGGCTATCTTGAGTAGGAATATCTGAATCTGTTTCAATATCTTTAGAAGGAGGCTCATTCGCGAAAGGTTGAGCCTTGGTATTTCCCAACAATCGTTTTACTTCCATTTCATTCAGATTTCCAACGCCCCTTAGGTTTCCACTTTCTATTTGATATTTGAGTGCTAGAGAATAGCAATATGCCTCGGTGATGGCCTCTTTTATTTTTCGACCAGAGAGTTTCTTCTTCCTGTCAAGTTCACCACCAAGTGACAAGACATCCTCCATATTTAAGACGATATTTTTCCCTTCTTTCATGCTAGCAATCAGGGTAGCTAAGTTTGAAACTATTTTTTGTAGAGAAGAGAGAATTGCTCTTTTAAGGACACTTGTTTGAGAGTTAATTTTTGATTGTAGTACTGTCTCTCTCTTTGATTGCTCAATATAACTCCCTTGGGGGTCACTTTTCAGATCTTTTAGCTCTTTAACCATACTAGAATATTCCTCAAAGGTTTGATCAATATTTCGGCTAGAAGTGATGAGCTCTGGCAATATTCTGGAATAATCTTTCTTGACACCGTAAGAAGTGTCGATGTTATAATGAACTTGTTTTGTTATTAAGACAGGAGAGTACTCAAAATCAAACTCCTTGAAATACATAGCGGACAAGAAGCCTTTATCAAGGTCTTCTAGAGAGGAATGGTAATGTTTGGAATCATGTTTCTCTCTCATTTTCTTGGGCCCCAGTTTACTCATGAGGAGCTTTCCATATTGATATTCTTTTGTTTCTGTGATCGGATCATTGTCATCTTCCTCTTCCTCCTTACTTGTATCTGACCCATCAGAGTTTTCTTCTGGTTCATTTGGTTGATTTATAAACACCATTGCTTTACAGGCTTCTCCAATAACTCTATTTCCTAGCGAAGCTTCAGGGTCAAAACCAATATAATTTTGAAAAGCCTTGGATGTGGGCTCGAAAATAGCTTTCGCATCACAACAAATAATTAAAAAATAATTTTTCATGGCAATCTTCAAAACATGATTAATAATTTTAATCATTTCTTTCACTTTTTCTTTAAAAGCGTCTTTCTCCTCTGGAAATTCTTGAGTATATGCTTGATACAATCGATTCACAATTGTTGGTGTGGTTGAAATCCATGGAGACAGATAGTATAATTTCAAATAAAAGTCTTTGATGGGTTCAATAACTTTCGTAATACTGATGTCCCCATCAGAACTGCTTTGTAAAGCCTCGTCAATTTTATTAAAATAAGAAAAATTATAAAGAGAGTGAAGGTGATCAAGTATTTCCAGAAAAATAGGATTTTCCTCATCCAATTTTTCGATTATTTTCTGGATTCCTTGTTGATTATCATCTATAAAATGATGACCAGTAAAAAAATAACTTAGGTTCCCGTGCAAGAGTAGTAATGCTGATTGTAATTCTTCTACAATAAACTTTGCAAAGTTTTCCTTGATCTTATTCCCTGTGAAGCTTGTAGTTCCGGATAACGAAGCTTTTATTCGGAAAAAAAGTAAATCTAAAAAACCTTTTTTAGGCTTTTGGTACCACTTGTCTTGGCTTTTCTTGGATTTTTTTCGTGACTTTCCAGAAGCGACACCACGATGAGATGTTTTTTGCGATCTACTCGGGATATCCCTAAAACGATCATCAGAAGCAATAGCCCTGGACTTTCGGAAAGAAGAGGTTTTTTCCTTACCAAAAGTCTTTTCTTTGAGAATTTCACCACCACTATTTTTGAATTTCTCGAGCATTGTCGCTCGCTCATCAGCAGAAATGTTATCCATCCCGATAGCATCCCGAGTTTTATCAAATTCGTATTTACCAGACATCGCTAAGCTTAAAGAAAGAAGGAAGCATATTCCTGTCCCAACGCATGAACCGACAAACTCTCCCAAAATAGGTCATTGTTAATCTCAGCCAACCAAAAAAAGTACAGACAGGTAGCAAGATCAATTAAAATTCATAATCAGGAACCTTTTTTTATCAAGGTACGCATAGCTCTGGTGGAAATGTTCATTCTTACCCATTTACCCTCTTCAGGAAGAAAGACCTTCTTTCTATGCACATTCGCCTTAAACTTTCGGCGAGTCTTTACGTGAGAATGACTCACGTTGTTTCCTGTTCTTGTTCCTTTTTGTGTTAATTGACACTTTCTCGGCACAGTAACCAAACCCGTGATGATTAACGAGCACACTGTCAATCAATTAAATTAAATCATTTACTAAATTCAACCTTTTTATGGCAATTATGCTATCTTGCGCTTATATAGCTTGACATAAAATATGTGACATACCATCTCTATTATACTAAATACAGATTAAGGGGGTGATGCCAAAGGATTGAACTGGGCGAAGAAAATATACTAAATAAAGGGTTGCAATGGAAATTATAATGCTAAGTTGGCTCAAGAGTTTACAGAGATCAGGAGAAAGTGGTGAACACTCGGATTTCAAAATAAAAGAAATTTCCCAACAATAAACAAATGTACATTTTTCATGAAACAATTTATAATATCATCTTTCGCTTCAAAAATATAAAAACTTTTGAGAAATTGGAAAATTTATACACATTTTTGCCCAAAAAGAATAAAAAAAGCATATCAGATGGCATTTGAACCCATATAGAGCTTGTCGGTGGTATTGGAGATCAATCCATCGAATGTCTAAGCGTTTAAAGGGAAGTTTTGAAGTTGATGTTTGCTAAGGTTAATGATATAAGGGCTATGATTTATGATCGAGGTTCAGAGAATACGAAGAGTGCTCAATACCAGAGTATATGCTTGCGATTCAGACCCGTTGGCGAAAGGATTTAGTGGAGGGAACGATAAAACGATTGAGAGGAGATTTTCCTAATCATTATAAATTTAAAGAATTGAACATTAAAATTGTATACAGAGTAATATGCACTGCTGAATACAATGTACAGGGTTTCTAGGTCTTTTTGCTTTTATGTGCGATCTCTTCCCCAGACCCAACTCACTAAAAAAGTTATAGATTATTTGTAGACAAGATCACTATAACCTAGTTGTTTCTGCCCGCATTACTGGGAGTTGGAGAGAGATCACCAACCATTTTTTCTGGTACGACCCATTCATCAAATTGTTCGGAAGACAATAAATCAAGTGAAAGAGCGGCTTCTCTTAGCGTTATATTTTCTTGATGAGCCTTTTTCGCAATCTTTGCTGCATTATCATAACCAATATGGATATTTAATGCAGTAACTAACATTAATGAATTTTCCAGATTTTTCTTGATTTCGGAATAACTTGGTTCTATCTCTACAATGCAATTATCATTAAATGACTTAGCAGCATCTCCTAAATTTTGGGCAGATATCAGGAAATTATAGATCATTATTGGTTTAAATACATTGAGTTCAAAATGACCATTCATCCCGCCCACACTAATCGCGACATCGTTTCCAATGACTTGTGCACATACCATCGTCATTGCTTCACATTGCGTTGGGTTCACCTTGCCAGGCATAATTGATGAGCCAGGCTCATTGGAGGGTATCGTGATTTCACCAATTCCACAGCGTGGCCCTGAAGAAAGCATTCGTATATCATTTGCAATTTTCATGAGACTAACTGCCGTCGTTTTCAGAGAACCTGAAGCCTCAACAATTGCATCATGAGCGGCAAGAGCCTCAAATTTATTTTTAGCTGTCACAAATGGAAGTCCGCTTAAACGCTTAATTTCAGAGGCAACCTTTGTGGCATACTGAGGAGGAGCGTTGATACCGGTACCGACTGCGGTTCCTCCCAAAGCAAGCTCTGCAAGGTGGGGCAAGGTGTTTCGGATCGTCTTTAAGGCGTGCTCAAGTTGGGAAGCGTATCCCGAAAACTCTTGACCTAGCGTCAGTGGAGTGGCATCCATAAAATGGGTTCGCCCAATTTTAACAACATTCATGAATTCCTCTGATTTTTTTTTGAATGTTTGTCTTAAGTTTTCCAATCTTGGAATCGTTACTTCGACCATCATTTTATAGGCCGCAATGTGCATCGCCGTTGGGAAGGTATCATTAGAAGATTGAGATTTATTCACATCATCATTGGGGTGTAAAAACTTATTTTTAGCATCGAGGCGACCGCCACTGATAACATGACCACGATTAGCAATCACTTCATTTACGTTCATGTTAGTTTGTGTTCCTGAGCCTGTTTGCCAAACAACCAGAGGAAACTGGTCATCTAATTTGCCTGCGAGTATCTCATCGCACACTTCACCTATAAGGTCGGACTTCTTTTTAGGAAGGACTTTGCAAGACAGGTTCGTGAGAGCCGCTCCTTTTTTTAGGATGGCAAAAGCATGGATTACCTTAATAGGCATCTTTTGATGCCCAATCTTAAAATTCTGTAAAGATCTCTGCGTCTGAGCTCCCCAGTATTTATCAGAAGGAACCTCAATCTCACCAATGCTGTCTTTTTCTAAACGCTTCTTGGACACTTCTTGCTACCTTTAATTACTCTGATCAAGAAAATCTTTTAGTTTTCTCATCCTGGTGGGAGCTCGAAGTCTTCTCAAGGCCTTTGCCTCAATTTGACGAATTCGCTCGCGAGTAACTTTAAAGACATAGCCAACCTCTTCAAGAGTATGGGTATAACCGTCGTCAAGGCCAAAACGCATACGAATCACTTTTTGTTCCCGTGCGGGTAGAGTGGCTAATACTTGTGTTAGTTGCTCTTCTAGAATAGATTGTGCCGTTACTGCAATGGGGCTATCTGTTTTCTTGTCTTCGACAAAGTCACCCAGCTCAGAGTCTTCTTCTTCACCGACAGGAGTTTCCAATGCAATAGGGTCTTTCGCAACATTTTTAATTTGCTTCACTTTGTTTGAAGGCCAGCCAAGTCTTTCAGCAATTTCGTTGTCGTTAGGTTCACGCCCCACTTCTTGGAGGAAGAGGCGAACTTCACGATTCACTTTGTTAATTTGCTCAATCATATGACTAGGAATGCGTATTGTTTTCGCTTGTTCAGAAATAGAACGAGCAATTGCTTGTCGAATCCACCAAGTAGCGTATGTCGAGAATTTATATCCCTTTCGATATTCAAATTTCTCAACAGCACGCATCAACCCGATATTACCTTCTTGAATGAGATCAAAAAAGTGCATACCTCGGTTGGCAAAACGTTTGGCAATCGAAACGACCAATCTAAGGTTAGCATTAATCAACTCTTTTTTTGCCATTTCAATTTCACGTTGACCGTGGGCAATCTTTTCGCCCCACGACAAAATAACCAAGGTGGGTGAACCGGCTTCTTGTTCCATGCGACGCAATTTTCTTTCGTTATTCCGAATATCTTTAATTACCTCTTTCGCATTATCAATTGAACAGCCCATGTTTTTCTCGACTGTATCCAACTCTTCATTTCGTTCAATGTAGCGATTAAAGGCCTTAATTTCTTTCACATCATGGCCATATTTTTCTTTTAGACGGAGGAAATGACGTTTAATTTCCTTGATACGAAATACCATACTTTTAATTTTATTCACATGTTTAGTCAATTCTTTCAGAGATACACCTATTTTTTTCATGTGGGTGTTCGCCGCACCCTCTAGCTTGAGGATTTTTTCCCAGAGTTCTTGATGCTTTCTACTTTTATGTGTATATCTTTTTAGTTGTGATTTTATATCTTTGATATTTCTATCAATTTCTATAAGAGTTTCCATTTCATGGAGGAATACGTCACTCAGTTTTTTTTTTTCAGAATGAGAAATATAATAGGTTTTAGAAGCCCGACAAATGTCAGTAATTCGAGCAGTTTGATTTTTTACTTTTGGATAGTGTCGAATAAAAGAACTCCTCAGCAAAGAAGATTCAAGCACTGAGTCTTCCATAATATATTCTCCATTTTCGATACGCTTGGCAAGTTCAACTTCTTTGGTTCCTGAAATAAGAGAGACCTTACCAATCTCTTTTAGATAAAGTTTTATAGGGTCGTCAGCAACAGAGGTTGTCCTGCCTTTTTTCTTGCTTTCATCAATAACAATAGGGGGACGCAGTTTTGGCCGATTTAAAACCTGACCAAGAATACTAATATCGTGGCCCTTATTCATAAGTAGCATAGCAACATCTTGTATGGTTAAGCTTTTTTTTGGATCGCTCGGGGTTAACTCATAGCCCATTTTTTTTAACTCCTCAAGCACTTGTTCAGGCACTTGTTGTTCGGCAAGGAGGTGAACATTATCTTGTGGGTGGACTTGTTTTGATGATTGGTGTTTGTATTCTTCTATAATTTCGATGCCATATTGGCTTAACAAAATAAAAACATCATCAATTTTATCTGAATTGGTGAGTTTCTCAGGCAAGATATCGTTGATTTCGTCATAGGTAATTTCACCATTGGCTTTTCCTATATTGATAATTTTTTGAATTTCCGGTAATTGCTCTAACTCCATAACCCACCTGTAACGAAAACCCATCAACAAAGCTTATTCGTCACGAAGTAAATCGGAATAAACACATCCAAAGTTGACCAGCCGTGTAATGGCCAATCATAATAACCAAAACAAATTGTACAGCATAAGAATTATTAATGACTCCACACTTTGAGGTTGTGCGGGAAATATGATTGTTATGAGGTTATTTGTCACCCGTAGAGTTAATTTTGGAAATTATTTTTTTAGTTTTTTCATGATTTTTCCCAATCTTTGCAGGAGGTTAGCATGAAAAAAAGTATAGAGTGTAGGAAACGGTGGGGTGTGCGATAGAAAAGAGACCCATATTTCAGATAAGGTATTGATCCGTATGATCAGACGTACGATTCAGTCTTTAGTCTTCCATGGCGTTGGATATAAAAAAATACACAAATATATCCAACAAAAGTTAAAGAATAAAGCTATTTCTATAGGAAAACCTTTGTGGCCTTTCTAGTGCTCAAATAGTCGCAATTAGAACTTGAATTTAAAAAGTGCTGGAAGCATAAATAAAAAAAGGTTTGTGAGTAGGTCTTCCTATAGAAAATTATTCATGTTGTGAAGCCTTTTCGACTATTTAATTCACTGAGTAAAAAAATTGAAGATTTTATTCCCAGAAAGGCTCAAAAAAAAGAAGTGCGTCTCTACTCCTGTGGGCCTACGGTGTATGATGTTGCTCATATTGGTAATTTTCGCTCATATATCTTTTCCGATGTTCTGACGAAATCGTTGCGGCTAGGTGGCTATACGGTGTATAATGCCATGAATATTACCGATGTCGATGACAAAACAATCCAAAAATTACTTGATGTAAAAAGTGAGCCTAGTCTTGATGATTTAAAAGATTATACCCGACCATTTACTACAATGTTTTTCGACGATATCCAAAAAATGAATATTGATCAAGCTACTTATTATCCCAGAGCAACTGAACATATTGAAGAGATGCTTACACTAATTGAGCGTCTCATGAAGAAAGCAGTTGCCTACGAGAAAGATGGCTCGGTCTATTTTTCTATTAAAAAGCAAAACAATTATGGTAAATTATCACGGCTTGACTTATCTGAAATTCAAACAGTTCCTAGGTACAATACCGATGAGTACTCCAGAGAAGACATCAGAGATTTTGTTTTGTGGAAAAAAGAAAAACCAGAAGAACATCTGGCATGGGATAGCCCTTTTGGTAGAGGTCGTCCCGGCTGGCATTTGGAGTGTTCGGCGATGGTGCACTGTATATTTAAAGATCAACTTGATATTCACACAGGGGGAACTGATCTTATATTTCCTCATCATGAAAATGAAATTGCCCAAAGTGAGACCGCTTTTGATGGAGAGTTAGCTAAATATTGGATGCATTGCGAACATCTGCTCATAAATGGAAAAAAAATGTCAAAATCGTTGGGTAACTTTTATACCCTGCGGGATTTGCTGAGTAAGGGGTACCACGCCATGGCAATTCGTTATTTATTATTATCTGTACCCTATCGAAAAAAAATTAACTTCACTTTAGAAGCTCTGGAGCAAGCAGGGCAGACAATCCGAGGAATTTGGGGTAGTTATAACCGAGTTTTATCAGTAAAAGAAACTCCCAATCAATCTGATAAAATATCTGATGATATTATCCAAAAATGTGAGGAGTTCAAAAATCAATTTTTAGATCATTTGAAAAATGATCTGAACACAGCGAAAGCTTTGGCTACATTCCATCATTTCTTAGGGACGGTGAATGTTTCCCTGAATATTTTTAATGGCGCATTACCTAAATATCTCAAACAATCGATTCTCAATTCTTTTATATATTTTGATTCTGTAATCAGTATCTTATCTTATCATAAAGACTTAACTAAAATAGAGAATATCCCCAAGAAGATATTGGAAACTTTAGAGACAAGAAAGCGGGCTCGGTCAGAAAAAGATTTTTTGAAAGCGGATAAACTGAGGGAAGAGATTCTCAAAGCAGGCTATGAAATTCTTGATAATAAAGAAACGGGCAGCCAACTCCGGAAATTAAATCTCAATTAGGAATTTGGCTTATTGATTCTTATGTAATTTTTTATGAAAAAGATTAAAGAAACTTTAGAAGAAATATTCTATGGTGTTCGACCTTTAGATGAAATTTCAAAGACTACCGGTTTCTATGGCTCAGATATTATCTATCTTTCACAGAGGTCACCGCATATACGACTAAAAAATATTATTCAAAAAGCTCGACGATCGGGTGCAAATATTAAATTCACAACCTCACTAGAAATTGACCAATTATCTCTGGGGAAAAAACATCAGGGAGTTTTACTTGTTCGTAGTGAAAAGATTTCTTACCCTAACATTAAAATAGAGGAGATTATTTCCCAGCCTTCTGGGCTTTATGTTTTAATTGAACGCTTGAACGATCCTCAAAATTTAGGTTCAATTGTCCGTTCGATGGCAGCGTTTGGAGCCGAAGCATTGGTCATGAATAAAAAAAAGACGCCACCTTTAGGGCAGGTTGTTTGGAAGGTCTCTGCAGGAGCATTATCTCAACTCCCTGTTTTGTGGGCGAATGGATGTCAGAATTTCATAACGAAATTAAAAGAGAAATCAAAAAATCAAATAAAATCTTGTTTCATAGGGGCAAGTCTTTCAGGCGAACCAATGTGCGTGAATAGATTAAAAGAAATACACCAAGAGCATAAAAAAATTTTTTTGGTTTTAGGAGATGAAGAGCGTGGGATATCAAGAGGTCTTCTGAATGAATTAGACTTTTTGTTACGAATTCCTCATAGCCCAAAAATTAATAGTTTGAATGTTGGAGTTGCTACGGGTATTCTATTACATTCACTCTCACTTCCTCAAAATTATGCCTCAAAATTATGATGGAAAATATTGGTCATGTAATTGTTTTAGGTGCCGGAATTTTGCAAACCCCGTTGATCGAAGAAATTAAAAAATATGGTGGCTATTCTCTTGTTATTGATAAAAACCCCTACGCTCTAGGAATAAAAAAAGCAGATTATTTTTTGGAAGCCTCTACAAAAGAGGCACAGGAGATCATTTGTAAACTAGATTCCTTATCTTTTCGATCAGAAATAACTCATTGCGTTACTGTAGGAACCGATATGACATCAACCTTAGCTCATGTGAACGAACACCTTGGCTTAGAGGGGCTGATGGTATGGCAAAGCGAAGTTACTTCACACAAAGGCAAGATGAGAAAATTTTTAAAAACGGCGGGTGGCCTCCCACAACCAGAATTTTACTGTAGCTCTGACAAAAATGATGTCCATAGATGGCTTGTTTCTGAAATAAATCAAAAAGAAAAAGAAAGTCGTTTTGTTTTAAAGCCTGTTGATAACATGGGTGCTAGAGGAGTTATTTACTTTGAAAATATCATGGATATAAGTTTCGCTTTCGAATTAGCCCAAAAAGAATCAGCGTCGCAAGAAATCATTGTCGAGGAGTATATCGAAGGGGATGAAATATCCGTAGACGCTCTGATCTATGATGGACGATGCTTTCTCACGGGTGTTGCTGATCGAATCATTCAAAGAGAAGAATCAATGTATTTTGTTGAAACAGGGCATAATATGCCTACTCGACATAATCGAGGCGTTATTCAAAAAATTCAACATACGATGCAAGCGATTGCTGATGCTCTGGGTTCTCCAAAAAAGCCCTATCATGGCCCGCTCAAAGGTGATCTAAAATATACGAAACAAAACAACATTATTGTGGGCGAAGTTGCTTCTCGGTTATCGGGAGGCTTTATGAGCACGCATACATTCGAGCATGCAACGGGAGTCAATCTGATGAAATTATATCTCAACTTAATCACAAGAAATAAAACTTCATTTTTTGATATTGTCCAAAATATTGGTTACACATCAGTGTGCATTGAACGCTCCATTTTGGCAGAGCCCGGACAACTAAAAGTAAGTAGTAGACCATCCAAAGAGTATTTTAGTTCCCAAAAGAAAGAAAATCAAGAAACAAAATTATGTGAATTTTTTCTTAACTGTGGCGAAGGGGATATTATAGAACCTGTCAAAAATAATGTTGGTAAATATGCCCACGTTATTATTCAGTCAAACTCTCTTGAAAATGCAGAAGCCTTGTGGGCAGATTTGAGTCAAAAGGTAATTCCTCATACAGAACCCCCTTCCTTTACACCGAGAGAGTTAAGAAAGCAAGCAGTTAAAAAATTTCATCCAAAGTATTGTTGGGCTTGTAAAATATGTGATGGGTTAAATTGTGCCTCGTCTGTTCCCGGTATGGGAGGAGTGGGGAACATGCAAACTTTTCAAGAAAATAACAAACTCCTCCGTAATATCAAAATTTTACCTAACTATCTCAATAGAGACAAAAAGAATAATTCAAGAGAAGAAGAAAAGATTACCATAAATACAGATATTTTAGGAATTTCCATGGGAGCACCCATTTTGACCGCTCCTATAACGGGTAGTCTCTCAAACATGGGGGGTAGCATTTCGGAATGGGAATACGCCTTCGAAACAGCAACGGCGGCAAAAGCGTTGGGTCTCATTCCAACTTTTGGGGACGGGGCCAGCCCTGACAAATATTGGGTTGGTTTAAAAGTGATTCAAAAGCTAGGGGTTGGTCTTCCTGTATTTAAGCCGAGAAAAGATTTAGCGGAGCTAAAAATACGAATTAACGAAGCAGAAGAGATGGGTGCCAAGGCATGGGGGATGGACGTGGATGGTGTTTGGTTTACAACGATGCGGGCAAAAGCTCAAAAAACTCAAAGAAAAACATATAAAGAATTGGTTCACCTGAAGGAATCCTCTTCATTGCCCTTTTTTCTGAAGGGCATTATGAGTATTTCTGATGCAGAGATTGCTTGTGAGGCAGGTGCGGGAGCAATTATTATAAGCAATCATGGTGGGCGGGTATTTGATGGTATGCCTGCAACTGCTGAGGTGCTTCCTCGGGTTGCTGATTTTGTCAAAAAAAAATATCCTGCGGTTGATATTTTAGTCGACGGGGGCATTCGCTCAGGAAGTGATTTGTTTAAGATGATTGCTCTTGGTGCAAAGGCTGTCTTAATCGGAAGACCCATTGTCATTGCTACAGTAGCTTATGCTCGATTTGGAGTTTACGATCTACTCAGAAAATACATTGATGAGTTTAGAGTGGTTCTTAAAGTCATGGGATTATCTTCTTTGAATGAGGTTCAGAGAAGTCATATTAGGTAAAATAGCAATAAAAGATGAAAAAACAAATATTTTTTAAATGGTTTTTCTTTCTCATCTTTGTTTGTGGAGAGCTTATACTTACAGGAGTGCACACACAGGAGTTAGTTTTCCAGCAATCAAGAAAAAAAGCCGGGGTTCAAAGTTTATCATTCAATTCATCATACAATGAGTACATGCCTTTTATTAGCCCTGACGGAAGTTTTTTATTATTCCAGTCAGATCGTCCTGATGGTAGCCTTGATTCTGGAGACTCTGATATTTGGATGTCCCGCAGAGATACTAGATTTCTCGATGAAATTATTTTTTTACCCCCCGAGAATGTTGGGGTTCCTGTCAATACTCTATTTCTAGAAGGGATGTCTTCTGTTTGGTTTGAGTCAAAAAACCAGTGGTATCTTTACTTCACAAGTATTTTAAGTAAACAGCGCGATAATGGAATTGGAGAGACTGATATTTTCTATTCTTTTCATAAGGATGGTGTTTTTTCTAGGCCACTTCCCGTTGAAGCGATCAATACCCTATTTCATGATAGAATGCCCTACGTAGCGTTGGATGGCTCTATGTTATTTTTCACTTCAAATAGACCGGGTGGTTATGGAGGTGAAGATATTTGGATATCAGAATATGATAAAAATAAAAGAGAATGGAGGAAACCATACAATGCGGGTGATCGTATTAACACAAAATATGATGAGAGCTCGCCAGCTATCCATAGAAATAAAGTATCCCTTTATTTTGTCTCAAACAGAAGGGGCGGATACGGTGGTTTTGATATTTATCGTTCACAAAAAAAGGAGTTACCACAGGGCAGTCTATGGACAAAACCAAGAAACCTTGGCAATGAGTATAATTCACGATACGACGAAGAGGGCATTGGTTTATCTGGAGCCGGAGAGTATATTTATTTTTCCTCCAACCGAACACAAGGAAAAGGCTTATTCGATATTTATCAGCACAAACTGAGATTTGAATTTAGGTCTCAACTACCTGTTATATTTGTTGGTAATGTCTATATTAAAGGCACCAAAAAAGGAATTGAAGCAAATATAAAAATCTCCAATCAAGGTCTTGAGCATAATTTGGCAACCAACTTGCCCGAGGGAGATTTCTCGGTTCAACTCCAGAGTAATGATGTGTATCATATTCAGGTTTCTGCCCCCGGTCATAAGTCTCAGCAATATAAGCTAAACCTCAGAGATGTTATCGAACATAACAAACGAAGAAGAAAAGTTTTTTTCCTTGATAGAATTGAACAAAGCATGGTACCTAAAGACAGTATGATATACAAAGACAAAATGATGCCAGGCTCTCAAAATAATTTAAGGGAAGAGGTAATAAAGAAGCCTCTTGAACTATTTTATTTTCCCACAAATATTATAACAGTTGAAAAAATTGATAAACAAATAAAGAAGATATACTCAATCTGGAAGAAAGACAAAACAAAACAAGTTGTTGTTGAAGGACATTCAGGGAGGGAAGGTAACTCTAAAAAACAAAAAGAAATATCTCGTAAGCGATCGTTTTTTATTAGGGCCGAGTTATTAAAAACAGGTGTACCAAAAGAACAGCTACTTCATCATTGGTATGGTTTTGCTAGACCGGTTTCTTTTGAGGTGGATTCTGTCTCTCGGGCCAAAAATAGGAGGGTTGAGGTGTATATTTATTGATGTTTTGTGTGTTGAACACCACTAAACATCGTTGTCGCACTTTAAAGAATGTTATCAGAAAAAGACATGGATTTAATTACTCAGCATATTGTCATGCCTGAAAACCTCAATGCAAATTATCATATGTTTGGTGGTCACTTGCTTGCTTGGCTAGATAAAGACCTCTACATATTCACGGCCACAAGGCTTGGTTGTAGTTTTTTGGTTACTGGTGCTATGAATAATATTCGCTTTAAAAATCCTGCTTACCTGGGGGAAATTATACGTTTTTATGGAAAGGTTAAAGAAATCAGAAAAAGTAGTGTCATCACGACTGGCTTGGCAATCGCTTTTAATCCAGAAACTGAGGGTACTCGAGAAATTATTGAGTGTGATATCACTTTCGTTTCTGTGACAACTCAAGGAAAAGTCACTAGAATAAAAGAGAGAAAATCAAAAGAGTGAGTTATCCATTAGTCAGAGAAGTCGATTCAGAGCTCAACTCAATTCTTGAAGAAGAAGATAAACGGCAACAAGATGGCTTGGAGCTTATTGCATCTGAGAACTTTGTTTCAAAAGCAGTTCTTCAAGCTTATTCTTCCACATTTACGAATAAATATGCAGAAGGTTATCCGGGTAAACGTTATTATGGAGGTTGTTTCGTTTCGGATAAAGTCGAATCTCTGGCAATCGCACGAGCTAAAGAACTATTTTCGGCAAATTATGTCAACGTTCAACCGCATAGTGGTACGCAGGCTAATATGGCTGTTTGTTTTGCGGTCTTAGAACCCGGTGATACCATATTAGGAATGGACTTAAAACATGGTGGTCACTTAACTCATGGTTCCAAAGTTAATTTTTCAGGTCTTTATTATAATATTGCATCATACGGTGTTCGCCCTGATGACTCTCGCATCGATTATGAACAAGTCGAGTTCTTAGCTAAAGAACGTAAGCCAAAATTAATTATTGCAGGAGCCTCAGCCTATCCGCGAACCATTGATTTTATCAAATTTTCTGAAATTGCACGTAAAGTGAATGCACACCTAATGGTAGACATGGCCCATATTGCGGGGTTGGTTGCTACAGGCTTGCACCCATCCCCCATGAAATATGCAGATTTTGTGACCACCACAACGCATAAAACACTCCGTGGCCCACGGGGGGGGCTCATTCTTGCCAACGACGAAGTAAAATGGGGCAAAAGACTCAATGCTCGTTTATTCCCGGGCATTCAGGGTGGACCTCTTATGCACGTAATTGCAGCAAAGGCAATGGCCTTTGGGGAAGCTCTTGAACCAAACTTTAAAAAGTATCAATTGCAAGTGATTAGCAATGCTCGAATTCTCAGTGATACTTTCTTAAAAAGAAATATTCAGGTTGTCTCAGATGGCACAGACAATCATATTGTTCTTATTGATGTTTTTAAAAGCAGAAAAATTATAGGTCAAGAGGCTGAAAAAGCTTTAGAAGAAGTTGGCATCACAACGAACAAAAATACCGTGCCTTTTGACGAAAATCCACCAGCCATCGCTAGTGGGATTCGGTTAGGTAGCTCTGCGCTTACAACACGGGGCATGAAAGAAAAAGAATTTGAAGAAATTGCTCATTTAATTGTAGATGTTTTGGAGAACTCACAAAATGAACGAGTCAAAAAGTCTACCCAAGAAAAAGTGCAGAAGTTATGCTCTCGTTTCCCGATGAATGCGTTTCAATTATAACCGTTTTCCCCTTCACTCGCAGTAATTTATTTTGGCTTACGTTCTTTAGCTTATATCTCTACTGCAAGAGTGGTATATATTGGGGTTTACAATTATTTTTGAAGGAAATGACGATTTATATATTTCTGAATTAAGTTTTTCCCTTTTAGGTGAATTATTTTAAATTTTGCCCCGCAGTTTTTACCATGTACATTGCTCACCTCTAGTTGCGCGAGCATTTGTTCCCCTTCAAGAGGAAAGTTGACCTCAATTTCATCTCCTTTGAAGAAAGACTTTGTTCCTTTAATGGAAAGTCCTCCGAGCGAAATATTCACAATATCACAATTTTCCCATCTGTCTTCTGAGCTAAGTATCCGATACTTTCCTTTTACTTGGTGCAGGTTGATCCTTCCGCTATTTCTTTGTTGAACTTCCATTGTGGCTACTAATAACACATAATTTGAATTATGTCATTTTTACTATTTCGAGTTGTTAGTATACTTGCATTTTAGGTGACATTCCATCATATTATCTTATCGTATAAATTATTTCTAAACTTGTCTCAAGTCTACCATTATTTCACAATATAATTACTATTTACCAATGATTTTGACAAGAAATAAAAAATATTAAAATGGGAGAGAGAAGGATGATAGTACCCCCCTACGACCATCATTAGTTGGTTCAGAATTGGTTCAAATCAAGTTATTTGGTTCAAAAGGCTTGGGTTTACTGGTAGAGCAAGTGAAAGACATTTTCCTAAAAAAGGTGCATCAAAAGGCCGACGTTAAATCATCAAATAAAACAGAGGTTCCTAATGAAGCACCCTTCTCAGGTTATTTGTCTAAACAGGTATTCGGCAGTAATGCGAAATAGTAAAGACAAAAAGTTATACAGAATGCAAATGGTTCATTATGCCAAGAAGCATGGTTTCAAGCCAACAGCCAGAATGTTTAAAACGACTGTAAAAACAGTAAAAAAGTGGTTTCGTAGGTTTGAATCAGAGAAATACGTTGGCTTGGAAGACAAGAGCCACGCTCCACACTACTCACCACATGCAATCACAGACTTTGAAAAGGCTTATGTTTGCTTTCTTAAAAAGAAACGTCGAGGCTTTGGTGCTCAGGAACTGAAGAATGTTTACCAACTAGACTTGAGTGTCAAGGCCATTCGCAGAGCGTGGAGGGAGCAAGCACTCTTGAAAAAAAAGCGTAGAAAACATAAAACGAAGCAAAATTTGCGTGAAATTAAGAAATTATGGGGTTTATTTAAGCAATTTGACGTAGATACGAAGCATTTATACGATATTCCTGAGCTTTGGCCTTATATTCAGGAAAATATTGTACCGAAATATCAATATACCTTCAGAGAAGTTTTTTCTGGCTTACAATTTCTGGTCGTGTCATATTTAATCAAAGTTTCTATTTGCGATGAATAATTCTTGTATAGACCACTTATGATTCGTCATTTCTGTAGCCATTGCTGGGGTGATTTGAATTGGTTTTCCTCCCTCATACTCAGCTAGACTTGAATGTGGAAGGCAGAAATTGTAATAATTAGCAACAAAAGAATTATGCCCCTGCATATATTTGAATTTTTTTGAAAAACCCTGACTTTTACGCTCTATTCTATGATTGTGTTGGCGAAGAGTCAAATTATTCCTTTCTACAGCAAAGGTGTTCATCTGATGACTTACTGAAGAGTTTGCAATATATTCATCTAGTAGCTTTTGATCACCAAAGATTAGAGATTTGTCAACTTCCTTACATCTCCCTTTTTCTATTCTCTTAATTATTTGCCCATAACATAGAGATTTGGGTGATTGAAGCTTTCTAGTCATTGAGTCAAATTTACCATAAACTGAAAGAATGGCATCACTATATCCCTCATATCCATTCAGAGGTAATCAAAAATTTATCTTCCCTCTTTGGCTTACTTCTTGTTTTTACCTTGGTCAGTAACTTTCTAGCATTCACTGAGGTCCTCTTGCCTGTTATATGCGCTAAAATGAGCTTTTCTACAGGCAATACTGCAGTAAAAGTCCAGATATCCCCTATTTCATCACTTAATCGCTCAGTCTCTGATAGATTGTATTGTTTTTTAAAGACAAAACCCCAATGCTCGTCTAATTGAATTTCATTGAAAGACAGGTTTTTGTATATATTTTTTTTCAACTTTTAGTGAATCTTCACCTGCTGCTTTAACCCAAGCAAGAACTGTATCCTTGCTGATACCAAAGACTCTTCCGGTAGCTCTAATGCCACAGCCCTCAACTGTGTTTTGTAATACCCGAGTAATGGTTTCTTTGCTTTTCTTGCGACGAAAAAAAATAGTGCCTTTATTCTCTGAAAAGCATCTACCACAAGCGGTGCACTTTAAATAGGCTATTTGTTTGTACTTACCAGACATATAAGCAAAGCGCACATTTCCTTCATTTACCTTATGATACTTATGGCAGTCTGTATTTTGACAGCTAAAACCACTTGTATCAAAGGTATATTTTCTTTTGTTCATAATGAGACATAACCTTAATTTAAGAGAGATAATCAATTCCTTTTTTAAGTTGGAAACTTTGATTAAATATGACACGACCCAATTTCTAGCTTTTGCAGATGAGTATAATATGGCATACTCTTGTCTGTTTATGGAGGTAATTTTAGATCATCTTGTAAAATCAGGGGTTGATTTAAAGAAAAATAATACGAGAGGGCAAACAGATAATGGCTCAGAGTTTATTGGTGCTTGGAATAAAAAAGGAGATTCGGAGTTTACAAAAGTATTAGCCAGTTATGGTGTGCCACACCAGACGATCCCTGCTGGAGCGCATACTTGGCAGTCTGATGTTGAAACGACTCATAGATTGATTGAGGATCACCTTTACCTGAATGAAACGTATAATTCAAGAGAAGACTTTCTCAACAAAGCTGGCTCCTATCTATTGATGTTCAATTCAATAAGAAAAAATTCTTACAAAGAGAATAAATCGCCCTGGCAGCTGATCCGAGAGGAAAGCACAACTATTGACAAACAAATATTAAATTTACCACCGTTTCGACTGGACTATTTATTTCAAAAGATGCCAATGGTCGTAGGGGGGTATAATCCTATTCTCCATCCCTTAAAAAATATTAAAATAAAAAAAGAAAGATGTGAAGAAATTAATATCAAAAGTGTCGCATAGCAAAAGGTTTTCACAGGTTTTGGGCACGTTTTTTGTTTTTTTATGCACAATGTTGTTCAAAATAAGCTTTTTCCGAACATCAACTCTGACTTAGCAAGTAAAACTAAAAAAGTGCGGTTTTATTTGTTTCTAAATTTATTTCGTTACAACTTGTGATGAGCAAAGGATCAACCAATTTTTTTACACTGGTGTATTTGGCTTTGAGATACGTAATCTGTCTGGAAGTTGAATACGCTTTGTGGGTGTGTGTAACAGACCCTGAATGGTGTGTTCGATGCATTAAAAAAAGATGAGACCTTTAGTGCGAGTTCTTTCTCAGCCTCTAATAACGATAGATCAAGACCCATTTCTTCGAAATAAACAAATAAAATGTTAAAATATTCTTGTTCGTTACGAGATTCAAATGAATCATCAGAAACACTAACTTGTGAAATCCATTTTTGTTTTTTGAACTCTTCCATGGAGGCTTTGTCTTTTTGGCAGAAGATGATAGCTGAAACAATAATATCATAAATGATTGTCTGGATAACCCGACAGAACTCATGATCTGTTTTCCAGTAATGCTCTGTCGCAACTTCTGCTTGGAAGTAATCACCCCAAGTAATAATATCAGGTATAGTGCCTAGTTTCTCTTCGATATCTTTTAGTTTTTGTTTACTGATGAAAGGTTTCTTGCTTAAACGATCAATAAACTTCTTCAAAAAGATAAGTTCTTTCATTTTTATTTCTGAAATTTTTTTTTGCCCGACGAGGATGTCTAATTCTGGATTTAACTTCTCTCCTTGCATACGAAATTTATCGTCATTTTTTTTTATTTTTAAAGTTTTTTCCTTGTCGATAACTTCTAAAGTATGGTAGAGTACTAGGGGGTTTCAATGAAATATTACTACTCAAATTATTTTTGTTTCTTTTTTCTGGTGTTTTTTACTTTAAAAATTTATTCACAAAGTTTATTCACTGATAAGACAAGACCAAAGGAAGAAGAACTCAGTCTTCGTCTTGGCAACAGCCTGTATAAAGAAAATCGTGTTGATGAATCACTTCTTATTTTTCAAGATTTTATTGATCTATATCCAGGGTCTGATCGCAGGAGTAAGGTGCTTGAAAAAATTGCAATTATCTACGAGGAGAAACAACAATTTGTCTCAGCACAAATGGTGTATCATCAGTTATTTCAAGAACTTGGTTTTTCTTCTAAAGGGCTAAAGTATTACCTAGAAGTGGCTCGCCTCTCAGAAATTATGGGTGATATTGAAGGAGCTCAGCAAACTTATCTCGTTATCAGAAAAGCGTTACCCGATTCTGATTTGTCACTAAAGGCTAAAAGAAGACTAGAGCTGAATCAACTTTTTTTTAAAAAAAAAGATGGAGAATAGGATGATCCCTCTACAGCTGTTGATATCTCTTTGAACAAATAATCCAGTCAGAACGGTGGCCAAGTGTAATATTTTTTATCGATGCCTTCACTCTCTTCTTGAATAAGTTGCTATGATCACTTATTTTCTTTGTAAGAATTTTTTCTTATTGCATTGAACATTCATAAATAGGAGCCAGCCTTGTCGAGAAAATCTTCTTTTGATTTATACTTTTCGTTAGAGATAAGATGACTTTCAATCAGCCTATGCATAGTTTTCACCCTTCGAGCACAGGCGGGGGCTAAACCAATGGCCACTAAGGCTTGACAAGGGGGTTGGGAGTTAGAATAGGGTTATTTGTGGCTTCTGTAGATGTCATTCAACTTTTGACAGAGAAGATAAATGAGTTGCAAACTGAAAAAAAGCTTGACTCAATTGATCGAAACCAAACAATTTCCTCACTGGGGGTTGATTCCCTCCTCGTTATGGAAGTGGTGGGGGAAATTCAAGATGATCTTGGGATTGTTTTGTTAGAAAAAGACCTGGGTTCTGTACAGAAGGTTGCTGATCTTGAGAAACTCATTATAGAAGCTATGAAGACATGACCAAAGGGGATTATTTTGTCAACAAATGCTAATTCTCATCAATTCAGAGACTTGCTCTGGCTCTTAGAGTATCGCGCGACTGTTCAGCCTGATGATTTAGCCTATCGTTTTCTTCTCGATAAAAAGAACGCTGAGCCTGAAGAGATTACAAACCTTACATTAGCTAAAAAAGCTAGACAAATTGCATCTCTACTGGTTAGCCATGGGGTGAAACATGGTGATCGTATACTAATCAATCATTTTCCAGGGATTTCTTATATTATTTCTTTCTTTGCCACCCTCTATGCGGGAGGGATTGCTGTCCCTGTTTATCCACCGCGCTTCAACACAAGAATGGATAGACTTTCTATGATTGTGAAAGATAGTGGGGCGAAGGTTGCCCTAACTGTGAGCTTGGTTACGGAATCAATGATGCTTGACGAAGAGGAAGTTCTCAAAAATATTATATGGATAGAAACAGATACGAGCCTTGGTTCTATTTCTGAAATTAAAGATTCTGAATTACCAAGTTTTCGTCAAGACGACATGGCTTTTATGCAGTATACCTCTGGTTCTACTTCCAGCCCTAAAGGAGTTATGTTAACGCATGGAAGCTTGTTCGCTAATCTCCGGGGGATTTGTCACAAGTTTGCTATAGACCCTCAAGTAGACCATGGGGTTATTTGGCTTCCTCCTTACCACGATATGGGTTTTATTGGTGGTATCCTGGCACCTCTTCACTCTGGGTTCGGTGTTACTTTAATGTCACCCTTCACCTTTATTCAGCGCCCTATCCGTTGGTTAGAGGCAATCAAACAATACAAGGGAACGATTAGTGGTGGACCAAATTTTGCCTACGATCAATGTGTAAGGAGAATTCGAGATAGTGCCCTTGATTATTTAGATTTGAGTAGTTGGCGTGTTGCATTCTGTGGAGCAGAACCAATCCATCCCGATGTTTTGAATTCATTTTCCAATAGGTTTTCGTCTGTGGGTTTTAGAGAAAAAGCATTTTATCCATGCTATGGCTTGGCCGAGTCAACACTGATTGTTACCGGCGGAGAAGCTGGCGAAACTTTTACTACTTTTCATTCAGATCGTCAACAATTAGAGAGTGAACATATTGCTTCACCTATAAACAAAAATAACGTGAGCAAACAAGAAAAAAAACGTATCCGATCTTTCGTTGGATGTGGGTCGGCTTTGCCGAATCATGATGTTCGGATAGTGGGTCATGAGACGAGAGAGCTTTGTGCTGACGGTCATATAGGAGAGGTTTGGGTCTCCGGTCCTTCTGTGGCCAAAGGATACTGGAAACGAGAAGAGGAAACGAACTTTCTTTTTGAAGCTACTTATCTTGGGCAAAAAGATGATAGAAAATACCTACGAACAGGTGATCTTGGTTTTATACAAAATGATGAGATATATATTACTGGTCGCATAAAAGACATACTCATTATTCGTGGCAAGAATTTTTATCCTCAAGATATTGAAGTTTCCGTGAACAAAAGTCATGAGCTCGTGAGTTCAAGAATGGGTGCGGTCTTTTCCATAACAGAGGATGAAGAAGAGCATGTGGTGATTCTTTCTGAAGTTTCTGGGAGCGTTGATAATGATGTCCTCAATGAGGTCATTGAAGCTATTGAATCAAGAATTTTTGAAGACCATGGTTTGAGTCCCAGTGGAGTTCATTTACTGAAACCAAGTAGCATACCTTTCACATCAAGTGGCAAGGTAATGAGACAAGCATCAAAAAAGATTTTTCTTGAACGAGGGTTTGATACAGTGAAAGCCAAGGGCATCCATAACGAATAATCAATTCAAGAGAAATATGTTTGGTCTATGCCTACTAGCTATTTTTTTTGATTCCTCATTTCTTTTTTGCTCGAAACCAAAGTCAAAAATAGAAACTCTGAGTCGCGTTGCTCTGCCTCGCTGGGTTAAAAGATATAGTCTGTACTTCCCACATTCAAAGGTGATTGGTCAAAAGAAAAAGTTTCTACTGAAAACCACTAAAAGCCTTGATTTTTTACAGAGCTTTTATCATAAGACATTGAGTGTCCATGACTTTAAACTTGACTTTACCATTAATAAAAAAAATCGCATATTATTACAATTTCGTAAAGGTTACGAGGTTATCTCCATTGAACTGAGTAAGCTACCTTTTTCTGAAAATCAATTAATTCGTTTAGGCTACAGCGAAGTAAAATCAAAGACAAACTGATGCTTTCAAAACATGATACAAAGGGTTTCAAACCAGATAAAATTACCAATTTTCTATTTTGGATTATCTTTTTTTCTCTTCTGTATTGTGTTTGGTTGATTTATCAAATTTATGTATTTTCTTTTTTTATAGCTCTCATCTTCTATTTGCTTCTTAGAAAGCCCTACTTATTTTTTTTAAATATTTTTGGTGAGAGGAAAAGTTTAGCTTCTACATTCGCTTCACTGTTTACAGTTTTTGCCATTGTAGTCCCGCTATTCTTTCTTATCCAAACGTTAGCCAATGAAGCCTTCACTGCAATAAAATATTTGCAACATTGGTTAACAAAAGAAAACTTACACCACTTCTATGAAGAAAACAAATGGTTTCGCTATATTGCTGAACAATTTGCAATGAACATTAGTGCGGTACAAGAGAAACTTTTACAGTTAACCACGAGTATTGGTTCTGTTTTATTTCAGCAAAGTAGAGAAATTGTGTCGGGTATTTTTTCAATTATATTTAATTTTATCATCATGATTGCTACTCTCTTCTTTCTATTTCGTGAGGGAGAAAAAATACCCCCTTTTCTCTATTCGCTACTGCCTTTCCCTGACTCTCTTGAAGAAGAAATTGGTAGTCGTCTACTTCATGTTTTAGATGTGATGGTAAAGGGTACGGGTCTGATTTGTCTCATGCAGGGTTTGTGTATTAGTATCTACTTTTGGTTGTTTGGCCTGTCGACTCCTGTATTGTATGGTTCCATCGCTGCTATTTTTTCTCTCGTTCCTATTCTCGGTACAATGGTGGTTTGGCTACCGAGTTCTTTGTTTTTATACTGGCAAGGGGAGGTCTTTAGTGCCTTTTGTTTATCAACTCTTTCTATTGTGACCTATCTTGGGCTCGAAAATATTGTCAAACCACTTCTGTTAGATAAAAAACTATCTTTGCACCCTCTTTTTCTATTTTTAGCTATACTAGGAGGAGTTGCTGAATTTGGTATTAAGGGCTTTATATTAGGTCCATTTGTAGTGATTGCTTTTCTTATTGTTCTTGAATTTATCAAACTTTGGCATAGCAAAAGTGTATGAAACAAAGTAAATCTCCATTAATTTGGTATGGTTTGCTTGTTTTTTCAATCAGTGGGATATGTGTAGCCAGTTATTTAATCTATGATATTCTAAACCCAAGAAAGGATTGGTCAATTGAACTCATCGGCAATTTAGACGCTGGTCAAAAAAAAGAAATTGAAGAGACAGTTCGTTATTTTATTAAACTAAATAAAAACAGAGCCAACAAAAGCTCCTTAAAAGAAATACTCAAGCTCAACCCTCGGGTGAGTGAAATTATGGATATCACAATTTCTTCCCGAAAGAAAATAGTGATTGAACTAAAGCTTAAAGAAACAGCCTATGTATACCATAATCCGCAAAGTTATCAATTCCAAGAGTTTTCACTTGAAGAAGAAACTCTTGAAGCAGAAATGAATAATTTTCATAAAATTGATAAAAAAATACCAATTTTATGTTTGACAAAAAGTCTCCCCTCTAAAGAGAATCTCAGATATACTCCGGGTGGTTTTTCGTATGCTAAAATGAGAAGAGACATAATGTCGACTTTTGGGAGAACAAAAATTGATTATGGGTTTGTTTGGCAGTATATTTCTGAGATTTGTCTTGGTAGAAGCCCCTATCGTTATACGATTTATTCGAGCCACACACGTTCTCGTATTCAAACGAATGATAAATTTGATATGGGTTTGATTCGAAGACTTTGGTCAATTTTCTATTACCTAGAAAAAAACTTTAAAGCGAAGTCTACAGAAGTTAAGCTGAATCAGTATAATGCTCATATAAAAATTAATCGATTCTTTTGAGACGTGCTTGAAAACGAAAAGATAATCGCTTCCACTGATATTGGCTCGTCAAAGGTAGTTGTCCTCATTGCTCGGATACTTTCCACCAAGGAAATTGAGCTAATCGGGATGGGAGTCGCTCAGAGTGATGGTATTAAGTCAGGCTCACTAACAAATATTGAGCAAACTGTTCTTGCTGTCCGTGAAGCAATTGAAGAGGCAGAAACATTAACAAATGTTGAAGTTAGCCAAGTACTCCTTAATATCACTGGTAAGCACGTTAAGGGTGATAATTCAATGGGGGTAATCGCTATTACCAATAGAGATAGAATTGTGAGAAGCCACGATATTTACCGGGTGATTGAAGCAGCACAATCTATTCGTGTTCCTACTGAATATGAAGTGCTTCACGTCTTATCTCGTGAATTCAAGGTAGATGACCAAAATGGAATCAAAGACCCTATGGGTATGGCTGGTATTCGGTTGGAAGCTGATGTGCATGTTGTAACAGGTCATAAAACACACATTCACAACTTGGTAAAATCAGTACAAGAGTCTGGTGTGGGTGTTTCCGATCGTGTTTTAAGTTCGCTTGCAAGCAGTTACGCTCTACTAACCGAGGGTGAAAAAGAGTTAGGTGTTGCTGTCATTGACATTGGTGCTGGGATTACTGACATCATCGTATATATCGACGGAGGTATTTTATATACTTCCACTATTTGCATGGGGGCCAACCTGATCACACACGATTTAAGTATTGGTCTTAAAACGACATTAAATCATGCTGAGATGCTTAAAAAAAACTATGGTTCTTCGCTTGCTTCTAACGTTGACCCAGGTGAAATAGTAGAAATTCCCGTTGTTGGAGCAAGACCATCTCGCTCGGTTTCCCGAAAAGAATTGGTGGATATTATTGAAGCACGTGTAAAAGAGATGCTTCAACTTATTGATCATGAAATTATTAAGTCGGGCAAAAAAAGTTTACTTGCTGGTGGTGTAATCCTTACAGGAGGAGGTGCCTTATTGAAAGATATTGCCTATACCTCAGAAGAGGTAATTGGTTTGAGCACTTCCATTGGTTATCCCCAGTTTCTCTCAGGAATTTCTGATCGAATTTCTTCTCCCACTTTTAGTACGAGTGTTGGGCTTTTACGTTATGGTGCTCAGTATAACTCCTTTCAAAATAAGAGGAAAGGGGCGAGAAAGTTTTTATTAAAAATAAAAAGTTGGTTACAAGAAAATTTATGATAGACAAGCTTGAAGACATAATAATTAGTGGGAGGTTGTATGCTTGCTTTTGATGATTCAGAAAAATCTCCTGCGATAATTAAAGTCGTTGGTATTGGTGGTGCTGGCATGAATGCTGTGGAGCGAATTGTAGAGCTTGAATTGCGTGGTGTAGAGCTTATCGCGATGAACACAGATGAACAGGCACTCAATCGTTCGTCTGCAAATATCAAGTTGAGTCTTGGTAATAAAAGTAGTCGGGGCCTAGGAGCGGGGGCTGATCCCGATGTGGGTAGACAATCAACAGAAGAAGTGAGTGACGAAATTAAAAAGCTTCTTGCTGATTCTGATATCGTGTTTATTGCCGCCGGTATGGGAGGTGGCACGGGAACAGGAGCCTCTCCCGTTGTGGCTTCCATTGCTAGAGATATTGGTGCTGTCACGGTCGGTGTCGTTACAATCCCATTTAAGTCAGAGGGTATTCAAAAGCGGGAGATCGCTAGAGACGGTCAAAATAAACTTCGTGAAAAAGTTGATACCCTAATTACAATTCCCAATGATTCTATCTTCAAAGTAGTTGACCGTAAGACTTCTTTCAAAATGGCTTTTAAAGCGATTGATGATGTTCTAGCAAAATCAGTGATTGGAATCAGTGATATTATTAATTCGACAGGGGATGTAAATGTTGATTTCGCCGACGTAAGAACGGTCATGAGCCGTAATGGCGATGCTGTGATCGGCGTCGGAGAAGGGAGTGGTGAAGACCGTGTCTCCGAAGCCCTTAAACAAGCGATTAATCATCCTCTGTTAGAAGGCAGAAGTATTGATGGGGCAACTGCCGTTCTTATCAACGTTGTCGCTGGCAGTGGTTTGAGTATGCATGAATATAACGAAGTATTGGAAGCCCTGAGAACTCAGGTTGCTGAGAAAGCTCAAATCATTAATGGTTTTCGCGAAGAACATAGTTTTGAAGACCAATTATCGATTACAGTAATTGCCACCGGTTTTGAGAGGAAACGTGCAACAGATAAATTGAAACATGATAATATGGCAAAGTCTGATGGGATGCCACCTCTACGCAAAATTGATGGTGGCCACGGAATAAAAAAACAATACGAACAAACAGAAGGTTTTAACCAACAAGGCTTAAGTTTTCCTGACATCAAAGTCTCCGAAAAAAATTTTAATATTCCTGCTTTCTTGAGAAAAAAGTAGTCAAATTGAGCACTGCTTATCCATGTACCGTAACTAGTGCTATTTGCTTGCACCTTCTTTTCTTTTGTTATTGCCCATCTTTATTTTTGTGAATTTTATAAAATATCATTTTTTGTAAGTTTTCTTTTTTTATTTTTTCTCTCTATCCTGTTCAAATATAAAGTTCTACTAAAAACAAAGCCCAACATATTGAAAGAGATCATCTCGATTTTAATGGGCATCCTATTGGGTCTGTCATATTCTATATATGTAAAGACTGAATATGCCGTGATTCAAAATATAAATCAAATTGAAAATACCCAGAGAGGGAGCATTCTTCAGGTCTCACAAAAATCAATGGTTATTGAATACAAATATGAACAGAAAAGATATAGGTTGCGAGTTCTAACTGACACGAAAGAGTCGGAGCTATTGAAAGGTGATAAGATCACTTTTTCTTGTCACAAGATATTTCCAAAGAGGAAGAATATGTTTACGTTCACGCAGGATTTACAGAAAATTTCTAAAACGTGCCGAGGTCTCATTGAAAAAGAGGAAAACTTCTTACATTCCCCTTTAGAAGAATTAAGTATTTGGGTTACTGCTTGGCTGAAAAATAGATTGAAACAATTTCCCGAGGGGAGTTTGGCAGAAGGATTTATTTTGGCGGATACCACACGAATTCCTCAGCTGGAGATGCAACTTTTTAGAAAAATGGGAATTGCTCATCTCTTTGCCGCTTCAGGTTTGCATTTAGGTCTGTTATTTGCAATATGCTACCTTCCATTTTTATGGTTAAAGATTCCTAGGTATGGTGAAGTATTTGGTTTTCTTTTTTGCACATTTTTTCTTATTCTTTTAGATTTTCCTGTTTCTCTTTTGAGGGCCTACCTGTTCCTCACAGTTTATTTGACTTTAAAGCTCATTGATCGCAAAACATCACCATTTTATATTTATTTTTTCGTCGCTTGTTTTTCGGAGTGGTTGAACCCGCTAAGTGCTTTCTCTTATTCTTTCATCTTATCATTTGGAATCACAGGTGTTATTCTACTCACGTTCCCTTTCTTCAAAGAAATCTTGCCCATTCGTTGGAGCTACTTAAGAGATCACTTCGCGTTGACTTTGGCGGCTTTTACTGGTTCATTATTTTTATCTGCCCTTCTCTTTGGGTATGTAAATGTGCTCTCTCTATTGTACAATTTTTTGTTAGTTCCTTTTGCGGGCATTTATCTTTTCCTTACTTTATTATCAATCCTTTTTCCTCCATTTTCGCCAGTTCTCTCTATTTTGGATCAGATTTTTCATTTGGGTGCCCAAGTTCATCAAGGCGTTTGGGAAAGGTTTTTTACAACCATTCATTTCACGATCACCACAATATGGTTATCTTTAATTTTTTTATTATTTATAGTTACTTGCTTGTTGATGATCAAGAAAAAAAAGTGGTATGCAAAGCGGTGGTTTCTTCCTGTAAGTGCAACTTTGTTGTTGCTTTATTACGTTCAGTTTTTTTCGATAAGCTACCCTCGTCTCGGTTTTAAAGCTTTTCCCTATGGGATTCTTTTTTATCAGAATAAGCAACTTTATGTTTTTGGAGAATTAGCATCTTTCATCAAAGAAGGTGGTGAAAGGTTTTTTACTCGGCCAGAAATACCAATCAAAAAGATATATGTTTCTTCACCCCACTTGACGGGGTTCGTCAAAAAGAATGCAGCACTTGATACTGAAAAGATTTATCCATTGTCTTTCAGGCGAGAATGGAATGTTCTTAAATTAAAGAATCATTGTTTTCTTTTTATGAGCCGTAGGTTTAAAATAAAATATGCTTATAAAAATACAGAGTCATGTTCGTCAATTTACATCATCACCTCAAAGAAGAGAAAAAAAGACGCAAAGCGAGCCCACAAGCAATTAAGGCAAATGAGAAAAAATATCCATATTTCTACAAATACATATAGTCGTTGGTATTGGGAAAAATAATATTTTGCTGTCTTTGACTGTATTGAGTCTGTGCGAAAAATTATTATCAAAAAGATTTTCAGCGAAAATAGGTCAAAAACATGACCTGTGCTAGCAGTAAAATTGTCAGTGAAAAAACCTATGAAAACCTCGTAAAATCAAACACATAGGCTGTGTGGGAAATATGGTTGTCGCAATCAATATTTCTCTCATTCTAGCCCATGCAACGAATCTAAAGGAGTTACTATATCATCAAAAGAATGATTGACCATATTAAAGACCAAAAACTACTCTTTGTCTTATGAATGCGATCTGTCTCTCTATTGTAGGAGATCGTAAACGAGGCTATCGAACAATCACCCGCACCAGGATGCAAAGTAAAAAAATAAGAAATCGAATGATAGCAACAATATCTTGCCCAGCTTCTCTCTATTTTAAGACACTATGCTTTTTTGCTTTACCCGTTTCGTGACGAGAACATGATGGAGGTAGTTCAATAGCTGTATGTCTGAAGAATTTTTAATTACAATTGATCAAGGGACGACAGGTTCTCGGATTTTTCTTTTTAACAAGCGGGCACAGGTTATATCTTCTGCGTACGAAGAGTTCACTCAGCACTTTCCATATCCTGGGTGGGTTGAGCACGATGCGAATGAAATATGGAATTCAATCGAGCGTTTACTTGATAAAGCACTGCAAAGCGGTAATGTGAATCCTAAAAAAGCGATTTCCATTGGGGTCACCAACCAGCGTGAGACCACGGTTGTTTGGCATAAGAAAACAGGCCAGCCAATTCACAACGCCATTGTATGGCAGTGTCGTCGTACAGCAGACTTTTGTCAGAAGCTCAAAGAATCCGGAAAAGAACCACTGGTGCATTCAAAGACAGGTCTTGTACTTGACGCATACTTTTCAGCAACAAAAATTCGTTGGCTTCTTGATAACGTGAATGGTGCTAGAGAGCAGGCAAAAAAAGGAGAACTCATGTTTGGCACGATAGACACCTTCCTGCTTCACCGTTTGACAAACGGAGGATCCCACAAAACAGACCATACCAATGCTTCGCGGACTATGCTGTATGATATTCATAAAAAACAATGGGATACTGAATTATCTAGGCTGTTTGATGTTCCCATGTCTATTTTGCCTGAGGTTCAGAATTCAGCTTCACTTTTTGGTAAAACCAGAGCCTTGAAGTCTCTACCAGACGGCATACCGATACATTCGATGGTGGGAGACCAACAGTCTGCCTTATTTGGCCAGTTGTGCTTTCGTAAAGGCGACATAAAAAACACTTATGGAACGGGGTGTTTTATGCTTATGAACACTGGAAATCAATATTTTGAGAGCAAGAGCGGTTTGGTGAGTACGATTGCTTGTGATGAACAAGGAGCCCCTGCGTACGCTCTTGAAGGGAGTGTTTTTATTGGAGGGGCCGTTATGCAGTTTTTACGAGACTCTTTTCATTTTTTCAAAGATGTTTCAGAAACAGAAGAGGCAGCTTTATCCGTAAGTGATGACGACGAGATTGTATTTGTCCCCGCTTTTGCGGGTCTAGGGGCGCCCCATTGGGACCAAGATGCTCAAGGTGCTATTTTTGGCCTCACTCGGGGCACCAGCATGCAGCAAATTGTGAGATCAGCCTTGAAGGCGATTGCTCTTCAATCTAAAGAACTTTTTGACGCAATGCAGAAAGATGTTAATATGAAAGTAGCGATTCTTAAAGTCGATGGAGGAGCGACAAAAAATAAATATCTTATGAAATATCAAGCCTCCATTTTAGGTGTTCCGGTTGTTTTACCTCGTAATATAGAGACAACCGTTCTAGGGGCGGCTTATCTTGCTGGTCTTTCCTCTGGGTTCTGGGGTTCCCTTGAGGATCTGGAAAAATTGAACCCTCCTTCTGAAAAGTTTGCACCAGATATGTTCACAGAAAAGGAGATAAAAAAAGAATTGCGGTTATGGGATAGGGCATTGAGAAGAGTCAGGTTACATTAAATGATTTTAGTTATTGGAACCGTTGCTCTTGATACGGTAAAAACACCGTTTGGCGGAAAAAATAGAATATTGGGTGGTTCGGCCAGCCATTTCTCCGTTGGGGCCTCTTTTATGGCTCCTGTAAATATCATAAGTGTCATCGGAAATGATTTTCCTCAAAAACACCTTGACTATTTCAACGAGAAAAAAATTGATACTTCTGGTATTAAAAGGTTTAATAAGCCTACGTTTCACTGGAAGGGTCATTATGATTATGATCTTGATGTGGCCCATACCGATGAAACGGTATTAGGGGCATTGGCAGAATTCAGACCAGAACTCACCGAAAAAGAAAAAAAGGCAGAGTTTATTTTTTTGGGCAATATCGACCCTTCCCTTCAGATTGAAGTGTTAGATCAAGTTCAGAAGCCTCTTTTTGTGGGTATGGATTCCATGAACTATTGGATTGAATCAAAAGCCAAAGAGATTTGGGAGGTTATTAAAAAAGTGGATGCTCTTTTTTTAAATGACGCTGAGATCAGACAGCTAGCAAATGAACCATCTCTAATCAAGGCTGCGAACAAGGTACAAAAGAAAGGGCCAAAAATTGTTGTTGTTAAATGTGGTGAACATGGAGTTTTGGTTGTATCTAAAAACTTTATTTTTTCATCAAGTGCTTATCCCACAGAAAAGGTGAAAGACCCCACCGGTGCAGGGGATAGTTTTGCTGGTGGTTTTGTCTCCTACATGCACCTCAAAGTAATTTTAAATGATAAGAGTTTTCAGTTTGAAGAAATCGTTAAGCAGGCAGTGATTTGGGGAGCGAGCGTTGCCAGCTTTTGCGTGGAGAATTTTTCGACGAATGGATTGGATAAAATAACCGAAACAAAAATATTAAAACGATGTCATGAAATACATGATATTACAAAATTCACAAAACACGGATGAACAGAAGCCCTCGTCGTTTTACTCATCAAGATTTAGAATCTTTTTTTTTAAATTGTACTAAAAATTGGAAAAATCCATCTTGGGGGGCTAATTTCCGAAGTTACCAGATCATGGATATACGAAAGGTTTGGGAGTTGGTTGCAAGCCCCTCTCTAGCCGTTCATTCTTTCCCTCAAGAAATTAAGAGAGACACACTCTGGGTTCAAACAGATCATAGTGTTTTTTCTCAAAGTGTTAAAATGCTTGAGAAAAAAATTTTACAGCGATTATATAAAGAAAGCGGTATTCTTTTAAAGAAAATTCATACTACGATAAACTCAAGTACGGCGAATTTGACTCGTAAACAAATGGGGGATCAAAAAGATTATATAAAAAGACGAGACGTTATGTCATCTCCTAAGAAAGTGACTGATCAGGAGGTTAAGTTTGAGGAATTTGTTGAAAAAATCTCCAAGCTAGCATAAGTGATGAGCATAACAGCAACAGAGGTTCAATATTCGGCTTCCAATATTCAGGTTTTGGAGGGTCTTGAGGCGGTCAGGAAACGACCGGGAATGTATATTGGCTCAACCGATCTACCAGGTCTCCACCATCTTGTTTATGAAGTAATTGATAACTCAATTGATGAGGCTATGGCCGGTCACTGCGAGGCAATTCTTGTTGAGTTACTGCCAGGTCAGATCGTGCGCATTACCGATAATGGTCGAGGCATACCTATCGAAAAACACCCCAAGGTTGGTGTATCCACAGTGGAGGTTGTGCTAACAAAACTGCATGCTGGTGGTAAATTTGGAGATGGTGCGTATAAAGTTTCAGGAGGTTTACACGGAGTAGGAGTTTCTGTTGTAAACGCACTTTCTGAGTGGCTACAGGTGGATATTTTTCGTGACTCTCTATATTACACTCAAAGGTTTGAAAAAGGAAAACCCCTCCCAGCTCAAAAAAAGAAAGCAACTAAAAAACAAAGAGGAACAGTGATTACCTTTCTGGCTGATGGAGAAATTTTTGATACGCTCGCATATCGCTACGATGTACTCGTTACAAGAATGAGAGAATTAGCATTCCTCAACAAAAGAGTTAAAATTCATATTAAAGATATTCGTGAAGACCGTGTACGCGAAGATGTTTTTCACTACAAAGGTGGTATTCTTGAGTTTGTTTATAGTTTGGCAGAGAAAAAACGAGCAATTCTTAAAAAAGCAATGTATGTATCGGGTGAACGGGATGGTGTTCATGTCGAAGTAGCTCTTACTTATACGGATACCTACAATGATCAGATATTTACGTTTGCAAATTCAATTCATACAAGAGAAGGTGGCACGCACTTAGAAGGTTTTCGGTCTGCTCTAACCAGATCAGTGAACGAATATAAGAAGATATTAGGTCTTGATAAAAAAATGTCTGATGCCTTGAGTGGGGATGATGTGCGAGAAGGTATTTGTTCCGTTATGTCTATTCTGTTGCCAAACCCTCAGTTTGAAGGGCAAACAAAGATGAAATTGGGGAATGGAGATGTTAAAGGAATTGTTCAATCAATTGTTTATGAAGGTCTCATCGAAGCTTTTGATCATAATATTTCTGAAACCAAGAAGTTAATTGAAAAAGCCATTTCGGCGGCTTCTGCAAGACTTGCAGCCCGCAAGGCGAGAGAGCTTGTTCGCAGAAAGTCTGCTCTTGATGGGGCTGGTCTCCCCGGTAAGCTTGCTGATTGTAGCGTTAAGACTCCTGAAAAAAGTGAGCTTTTTATCGTTGAGGGTGACTCTGCGGGTGGTTCTGCCAAAGGGGGGCGCGATCGATTTTATCAAGCAATACTCCCGTTAAAAGGTAAAATTAATAACGTAGAAAAGACGAAACTTGACAAAATTTTGGGAGATTCTGAGGTACGTGCTCTTATTATGGCACTTGGCTGTGGTATAGGAGAAGATTTTTCCATCGAAAAACTTCGATATCACAAAGTCATTATTATGACAGATGCTGACGTGGATGGTGCTCACATACAAACCTTGATTTTGACTTTTTTCTTTCGACATATGGGGAAGGTGATTGAAAATGGGAATCTCTATATTGCTCGTCCTCCCTTATATTTAATCAGTATTGGCAAAAAAGAACGTTACTATGCGTATGATGATCAAGAAAAAAATAAGATAGTGTTGGGTTTGAAAGAATCTAATTACACTCTCCAACGATATAAGGGTTTAGGTGAGATGAATCCTGAACAGTTATGGGAAACAACCATGGATCCTAAGAAAAGGGTTCTTATGCAGGTCTTGGTGGACGATGCCGTACTTGCCGATGAAACATTTGTTATTCTAATGGGAGATCAAGTCGAACCACGCCGTAAGTTTATCGAAGCAAATGCACAAGAAGCGAACGAGCTTGACTTATAGAGTTCTAGCCTCACATGTAGGCTTTATGAAAAAACGTTGACTCCTTAACCTTATCTAAACGGCATAGCGATTTTTCTAAAGCCTTTTTTGATGCCGAGGAGCCTGAAAAGCTCATGACCAATCGATCGCGTTTGTCATGAAAAAATCGATTTAGCCTAGAATAGGGAAATGGATTCATCACCGTTAAAAAAGTAACGGGTGGTCGACCTTTAGAACGGAGAAATTTTTTGAGAGAGAGGTTTAGGTCGTGTGATTTGTGCAAGATAATAATTTCTTGAAAATTATTATTCGACTCCAACAATTCTGATGTGATTGGGTTTGGTTGCATATAAGAAGCTAGTGCGTCAAAAGAAAAATAAATTTCTGCAAAATTTTCTTTGGTTAGGCAATGAAACTTTCTTTTGGGAACATCTGTTACGAGTAGACTTTTACTAAGGGGCATATTGCGGGCTCGACCTCTGATGTAACGAATGGCATCTTGAGAAAGAGCTTCATTAATTTCTTGAGGAGCTGGAGCTTCTTTTGCTAACTTTCTTTTCTTTTTTTGGTTTGCCTCGTAGTATTTCATAATATAGGTCATTGCTTTTCTTATGTTTTTTTTCTCTTTGGTGATGGATTCTGTGGATTTTAGAGCGAATAGCCTATTTTTGAGTTGACTTTCATAAAGACCCAGCTTTAATTTATAGGTGAGTATTTTTTTCACTGAGTGAGTGATCTTTCTTCTAAAATCAGGTTCTTTGATCTTCATAAGCAAAAAATCAAAAATTAAAGGCGCAAAGATATCAATACCTGAAGCCAGAAGGAGGATATCTGCTCCCGATTCTAAGGAGGTTTTAGCAGCACGCAGTGCACTTTTTTGGTTCAAGACGGGTGTGACTGCACGCATACCTAGGTCATCTGTGATAATCAGGCCCTTAAAGTTTAATTTTTTACGGAGATATGTTTGCAACCAATAAGTAGAAAAAGGAACAATCTTAGAATCAACTTTGGGTAGATAAATATGACCGAGCATAATGCTTGAGGTTAATTGAGAAAGAGAGCGAAAAGGGACAAGCTCTTGCAATTCAAGTTGAGAGAGACTTTTTTCCACCACAGGCAGTTCCTTATGAGAATCAAGAAGAGTGCCACCATGTCCCGGGAAGTGCTTGAGGGTACTCATGCAACCCCCATCGTGAAGGCCGTGAACGTAATTCCATAAAATTTTGGAAACCAACTTTGGACTTTCTCCGAAAGATCTTGTTCCGATCACGGGGTTTTCAGAATTGTCGTGAATATCGGCAACAGGTGCTAGCGGCCAATTAATATTTAATTTTTTCAGATCAGAACAACTATGGAAGCCTACCCAATATATTTGCTTAAAATTTTTATTTGCTTCTATAGCATACCCCATGGCCATGGCACTCGGAAATTCATGAACGCCTTCTGTGATTCTTTGGACTCTTCCAAACTCTTGATCGGTTGCCACAAAAGGAGGAGGGGCACCTATCTCTTGTAATTGTTGTATGATCCGCTCAAGCTTTTTTCGCAAACTTTTGATTTCTTGTTTACCATTCTTTGTAGGTATGCTCATCTTTTGCAAAAAAAGGCTTCCTGGTTGAATTTCAAATATTGTATCCATGTTTTTACCTGGGAGATAAAGAAAAAAAATCTGCCCCAGCATTGCCCGCTCATCAAGCTCACTGAGTAAATGCTCAGCGACTTGGTCAAATGCCTGAGTTAGTTTTTTAGCTTTACACCATGTGATGAAATAAAAAAGAGAGATCAAAACAAACAAAATGAATAATGTGAGAAATATCTTTTTCATATATATTGTCTTTACTCTACGACCCACACATTTTAAAATATCTACGATCAGAAAACGGTGTCACTATGTAAAACAAAATCGCTAGGCAGGCAATACCAGACCCAGGAGGTTGGGGGGGAGCTAAGGTCTAGTTCGTGGGTAACAAACCGTCCAAGGCTAACAAATCCAAAAAATTGAACTGGGTGGGGATATACCGAATGATTGCTTTTCAAAACCATATACACTTATTTGTCTCCCTTAGCTCGCTAAAACACCCATTTTCATTTCTGAGCCTTCCCAACTGCACTCTTCTCAGAAGAGTGGGCAGTTGGGGTCGTGTCATATTTAATCAAAGTTTCTATTTGCGATGAATAATTCTTGTATAGACCACTTATGATTCGTCATTTCTGTAGCCATTGCTGGGGTGATTTGAATTGGTTTTCCTCCCTCATACTCAGCTAGACTTGAATGTGGAAGGCAGAAATTGTAATAATTAGCAACAAAAGAATTATGCCCCTGCATATATTTGAATTTTTTTGAAAAACCCTGACTTTTACGCTCTATTCTATGATTGTGTTGGCGAAGAGTCAAATTATTCCTTTCTACAGCAAAGGTGTTCATCTGATGACTTACTGAAGAGTTTGCAATATATTCATCTAGTAGCTTTTGATCACCAAAGATTAGAGATTTGTCAACTTCCTTACATCTCCCTTTTTCTATTCTCTTAATTATTTGCCCATAACATAGAGATTTGGGTGATTGAAGCTTTCTAGTCATTGAGTCAAATTTACCATAAACTGAAAGAATGGCATCACTATATCCCTCATATCCATCAGAGGTAATCAAGAATTTATCTTCCCTCTTTGGCTTACTTCTTGTTTTTACCTTGGTCAGTAACTTTCTAGCATTCACTGAGGTCCTCTTGCCTGTTATATGCGCTAAAATGAGCTTTTCTACAGGCAATACTGCAGTAAAAGTCCAGATATCCCCTATTTCATCACTTAATCGCTCAGTCTCTGATAGATTGTATTGTTTTTTAAAGACAAAACCCCAATGCTCGTCTAATTGAATTTCATTGAAAGACAGGTTTTTGTATATATTTTTTTTCAACTTTTAGTGAATCTTCACCTGCTGCTTTAACCCAAGCAAGAACTGTATCCTTGCTGATACCAAAGACTCTTCCGGTAGCTCTAATGCCACAGCCCTCAACTGTGTTTTGTAATACCCGAGTAATGGTTTCTTTGCTTTTCTTGCGACGAAAAAAAATAGTGCCTTTATTCTCTGAAAAGCATCTACCACAAGCGGTGCACTTTAAATAGGCTATTTGTTTGTACTTACCAGACATATAAGCAAAGCGCACATTTCCTTCATTTACCTTATGATACTTATGGCAGTCTGTATTTTGACAGCTAAAACCACTTGTATCAAAGGTATATTTTCTTTTGTTCATAATGAGACATAACCTTAATTTAAGAGAGATAAGTCAATTCCTTTTTTAATTGGAAACTTTGATTAAATATGACACGACCGCAGTTGGGTCAAAAATTATTGTGTACAAATAAGATTAACTTCAGTAGACTCCCTACTGGTTTGTTTTTAGTATAAACTTAAAAATTTTATGGGGTAGGTTATGGTAGCGTTATTATCGTTGTTGCAAAATCAAGGAAAAACCAAGGAGATGAGACAAATAGAAAGAAATAAAGAAATTCACAGGAAAGAATTTTTACAAAACTTAGCTATTTATACGGGCTCAATAGTTCTTTTACCGGCTGTTAGTTCTTGTAAATGGTTTGCAAAAGAAAATATTTTGGTTCCTCAGGTCATGAGTTCTGATTGGAATCCTATCACCTTCAACCGTGATCGAGGTAACCAAGGGGCAATTCCTAAGTCATATTTAGCCTCGATTAATGGGCCTGATGGTGAAAAACAACATATTGGTAAACATTTGCCTTATGTTCCTAACGTCAGCTTAGAAAAAATACCCGATGGTTTTTTGCCCATCATGTGGGGAGACCCTGAGAAGGGGCATACAAGGCACCCAAACGCACCCGCAGATGCGACCAAGAACCACTACGAGGGTCATTGGTATAACTGGGTCAGAATGCGAAAAGCCATCTCTGGAGGAGCCATTGAATTACAAAGCACATACTCAAATTGGCCATCCATCGGGGAGTCTGATAATGGAAGCTACGTTGCTTTTGGAGGAAAAAAAATTACTTCAGAACAAGGCAAGAATACAATTTATTTGGCTGCTCTTCCTTCTGATGTTAAAAAAGGGGACACCGTAAGAGTTTATGCACATTGTAAAACACACGGAGAATGGGTAGATTTCCTACAAGTTTAGAGGGTGAAGCTTTTTTAAGACTTTAGAAGAGAAAAGATTTCTTGGAGTTCTCGTTGGCTTGTCGCCTCCGCTATCACCCGAAGAATGGGTTCAGTATTGGAAGTTCTGATGTGTACCCAAGGGAGCCCTGCTTTTTCTGAGAGGTGTATCCCGTCGTTTGTCTGGAGTTTAAATTTGGGGAAGTGGTTTGTAAGTTTTCGTTGAAGCTTCTCTAAAAAACTTTTGTTCTGAATCGGTATTTTTTTTTTTTTCATACAGGTGAGTGGCATTTTTTGAACGATTTCATCGATGCTTTGGTTTTGATTGCACATTAAAGCAATAATCCACGCCATTCCTGCGATAGAATCTCTACCCTGAGAAGGTATCTCCATATCAATGACTCCTCCGTTTCCTTCTCCACCAAATTTTGACTTTACTTTTTTCATGAGCTGAACAACGTGTGCCTCACCAACTTTTGATCGGTAGACTTTTCGATGAAATCTATCAGCAACCCATTGGTTCAACCATGAAGAAGAAAGGTTTATCACCATACTACCATCTCTGTTGTTGAGTGCTTGCATTGCAGCCAAAGGCAATGTGTATTCCTCACCGAGTATTTTACCTGATGAAGAGATGATTGCTAGTCGGTCAGCATCGGGGTCAAAAGCAAACCCAACATCACACTGATTTTTTTTAACAAAAGAAGAAAATTGGGAGAGAGCACGGGTTGTTGGTTCTGGTTGACGTGGGAAGGTTGTTAATAATTGGGGGTACATCGAGAAAACTTGAATTCCAATTTCTTTTAAAAAAAAATTTGCAATGCTAGTCGCACACGCACCTAAAGTGTCCATACCTACCTTCATTTTGACTTTTTTAGGAAGTTTAATCTTTGAGCGAACTTCCTGAATGTGGGAGTTCAAAGCCTTTTCATGAGCATTCTCAAAATTACCTTGTTGCTTATGATTTTTCCAGTTTTGATTTTCTTTCAGGTTCTGCAAAAATTTTTGATTGTCTTTTTCACTAAAAAAAAAACCTTCTTTGGTGATGAATTTAAACGCGTTATATTCTGGAGGGTTATGACTGGCAGAAATCATCAAACCTCCCGCAAGATTTTCTGAAGCAATATAATTTTTCAGAGTGGGCGTTGGTAACACCCCAAGGTCAAGGACTTTGCGCCCACACGAAATGAGACTACCCAGGCTTAGTTGTCTCATCGCTTCGCTCGTATTTCTGGTGTCTCGCGCCAGAGCAATTACACCTCTAGGAAGGCAATTGCTAAATACTGAACACAATATAGGAATATTTTCAGGGGTAATATCTTCACCATACACACCCCTGATACCAGAAATTGAGAATTTAAGTGTTTTACTTAAACTCAATTTCATTGTGGCAAAGTTGAACAGTATTTTTTGAGAGTTTCCTTACCCTCGTTGATTTGCTTGATCATAATTTCTTCTATTTTTTGTCTGATTTTTTCTATTTTGGCTTCATCTAATATTTTTGGCACGCGGTAGGGAACTCCTACTTGAACGACCACTTTTGAAAATGGTTTGGGTATTATGAAAGAATCCCACGAATTCAAAACCCATTTTTTTTCTGCCTCAAAATGAATGGGTAAGATCGTTGCTTGTGTTAGCTGGGCGAGAGTGATAGCACCTACCTGAAATTTATACTTAGGCCCTCGTGGACCATCAGGAGTTATGATCACACCATTGTATTTTTTCTTCAGATTTTTATAGAGGACTCGAAAAGCTTCTCGTCCGTGGTTGCTGCTGGAGCCTCTGATAGAAGTGGCACCCCACATATTTACGATACGAGCGATCAGCTCTCCATCTTGAGAGCGACTGATCAAGACACTTAAATGCACTCCTTTTTGGAGAATTGTTTTCTGAAGAAATGGAGCACAATAAAAAATATTATTGTGCCAAAAGCAAAAAATTGTAGGCTCGCCACTTTCTACGATTTTGTTTAATTGTTCTTCCCCTTGAATGTGTTGTACCCTGCAAGATGATTCCAGTAGAGTCAATACTCTTTTTAGCAATTTACAAACCAAATAATAGAGTAGCCTTTTATGCCATTTCATCGCCAACTATAAACGAATTCAATGTTCGCAAGCTCACTTATCTATTTAGAAAAAAATAATTTATATTTTGAGATGAGATTAACAACCAGAAAAACTGGTTGTTTTCAAGCGTTTGGCAAAAAATATGCTTACGCATATAACCTTGAAGACTCTTAGGGAAGCGTTCGTTGCTTGACAATTTCTTGTAATGAAATAGGAGGTAGTTGAGACTCTTTCGTCTCCTGCTCAGAATTGGTAGGATAAGAATCTGAATCAATGATTTCAAGAAGCCCTTCTTCAACCGCAATTTGATTGTCGGTAGAAAGTCCGCGATAAAGAGCAGACACAGTTGTTATTTTTTGATTGGAACCGTCAGTGGGTTTGCCGCTTGGGTCTAGCTCATACTGAACCTTTCTGCCATCTAAATATATTTTACTGAGATCTTGATAAATTTTTTGCTCACAATCAACAAACTTATTTGGTTCAGGATCTTTGGGTGCAACATAGTCCATAATGCGATTTGTCGTTCCTTGAGGTTTTTTTTCGCACGAATTCTCAAACGAGTGTTCAAGACCAAAGAAATGCCCCATTTCATGTGAAATCGCGATACCCAATACTGCAGTTTTTCTCAAACGAGTAATAAATACTCTACCATCAGAGTGGATTCTTTTGTCGGCAGTATAACGACCTGATATTGATATCAATGCTCGAGCCCTCATGGCTTGACTCAAAGAAAGACTGGTGCCAACACTTGCAAGACCAGCCGCCCCATTTTGCGGTTTGTCGTTCGTTTCCAGAATATTGCAAGGAGATATTGTATCGGCAAAAAAGATACGAACGTTATCTCTCTCAATGGGAATCTCCTTTCCATCTTGGTTTTGGCCAACATCGTTTGTCAGATATAGTTTGCTTTTACGAGAAATATTGTTAAAATTAAGACCAGCAAGGCCGAGATCGCCTATGTAGTATTTTTTGTCTCCAACAGGAGTAGTTACAGCCCGATTTCGATCAATTCCTGCAGTTGAGAAGTCAATCTCAAATGTACTAGGCGCAGTACACTTGATTTTAGCCGTCGATACATCACTCGTTGTAAGTTCGTAGGCACTGTGATAGGTAGTATCAACGCCCCTATGAGGTGTCACAATAATGGCACGAATTTTACTTCCGTAAAAAAGCATATTATTCTGCCCTTGCAACGGATTGATTGAGTTGTCTGAGGCATTAAAAAACTGATAAAGATAGTTCACAACATTGTTCTCACCATCAACGTTAAAGCCCATCTGCGAAATCGGGATATTTTGCCTTGAAGTATCGTGTCTAAAGATGAATAAATCAATATTAGGGGTAAAATAACCACTCTCGTCTTCTTCGTTCGAAGCACAAGCCCCCGCCAGAGGCAAAGAGAGTAAAAAACTGATAATGAAGACAAAGGGTAAGCTTCTCTCCTTCGTATTAGTTTGAGACTTAATTTGAAACAACACATCTTATGCGTTTATAAATCAAACTGATTTTGTCAACTTTTTTTTTACGATTTTTGGCAATGTTCAAAGCTGATGAGGCTATGCGAGCAATATGGTTGTTATGAGGTTAGGGAGATATTAGGGTCCAGTTCATGGAGAAACCTCGCCCAAGCAAAAAAATCCAAAAATGGGGTGTCTTTTGCTATTTTGTACCTCCAGCCTTCGTTCTTTCTCAGCCTCAAGTGCTTTACCCAATAATTAGCATTCTTTTTCACTACATTCTTGACAGCTTGAGTCTGAAATAGGTTAACTAATCGTAAGTTGAGGGCCTGTAGCTCAGCTGGCTAGAGCGCACCCCTGATAAGGGTGAGGTCACAAGTTCGAGTCTTGTCAGGCCCAAAAAAATTGATATACGGGGGGCTTAGCTCAGCTGGGAGAGCGTCTGCCTTGCACGCAGAAGGTCACCGGTTCGATCCCGGTAGTCTCCAGGTATTTCAAGTAAAATAATGAATAGAAGGTGGTTTTTATGAGAAAACGTAAATTACAATGGTGTGTTCTTTTGGGGATCATGCTTGGGTGTCATTTTTTTGACAATAGCCCTTGGGTGTGGGAGATTGAAGGTGATAAAGTAACCTTGCAAGATATTGAGGATGCCTACGAAGGGTATTTGTTTTGGTGGTCTGTTCAGTTTAATACAACACCTCAACAGTTAAAAAAACGAATTAAAAACTTGGATCAAGTGGAGGATCCACGTGAATTAGAAGTTCTCTCTCAACTCAAAAAAAGATACTTTGTGGAGGGTTCACCCGATGGACGGCAAGCACCTATGTTTAAGAAACTTTTAATGATCAATACGCAAGCAGAGAAGTCGGGGTTTACTGATAGAGATGATATTGAGAAAAAGCTAGATTTTATGAATAAGTTTTTTATTTATAATCTCTACATGATGGATCAAGTCAAACCAGATGAAATTGAGGTATCTGAAAGCGAAGCAACTGAACATTTTGACTTGCTTAGAAAAGAAAACCCAAAGTATAGAACAATACCTCTTTTAAAAGGGCAACAGCTTGCTAAGAGACAGCTACTTATGAAGAAGTTGGTTGGTAGGCAAGATAGAATCCTAAGCAACATAATGGAAGAATATAAAATTAAACAAAACAAAGAAGTTGATGTTGCAAAAGTCTTAGCCGCACAAGAAGAGGCTGAACTTGCTAAAGATAAGAGCGAAGAAGAATCAAAAAAATTAGAAGTGAAAAGTGAATCAGCCCCTGAGCGAAAAGATGAAAAATAGTTGAGTTAATATTGAGAGCTAAAGATGAGCCCTATTTATGTAGTTATCATTGCTTTGGTTCTCTATTGGTTGGGTTATCAGCTTTACGCTCGTTTTTTATCTGATAAGATTTTTTTACTTAGGGATAACTTTATAACCCCAGCCCACTCCCAAAAGGACGGGGTTGACTATGTACCCACTTCCGCGGGAGTTCTTTTTGGACATCATTATGCAAGTATATCTGGGTTGGGTCCGATTCTTGGTCCAGCAATTGCTGTTATTTGGGGGTGGTTACCCGCAGTTTTATGGGTCGTCTTAGGAACCATCTTTGTGGGAGCTGTTCATGATTTTTCTGCTCTTGTTATTTCGGTGAGAAGTAAGGGGTATTCCATCGGAACCATCACTGAATATCTCATGGGGCGCAGAGCAAAGCTCCTATTTTTATTCATTATATTTTTTCTTGTCTCACTCGCAATGGGTGTTTTTGTACTTGTTCTGGGTAACCTTTTCTCTGCTGGTGGTTTCCCGCAAGTGGTCACACCGTCTATGGTCATCATTACCTTGGCCTTAATTATTGGATATTTATCGTACAGAAAACAAATCTCGATCAAATATCTTGGTTTTATTGCATTCTTGTTAATAACCATATCAATTTGGGTGGAGAACCAATTTGCGTTATCCACAGCTTTTCATTTCAGCACTAGTACGTGGAAAAATATTATGCTTACGTATGCCTTCTTTGCGAGCGTTCTACCTGTTTGGCTTCTTTTGCAAAGCAGAGATTTTATTAATTCAATTTTTTTATTTTTAGGGCTTCTTTTGCTCTACCTTGGTTTTTTTGTAAGTGGCGTAGAGTTTTCAGCTCCTGCTTTTCAGGCCAACCCTAAAAATGCACCACCTTTGTTCCCCTTTGTGTTTGTTTTAATTGCCTGTGGTTCGATATCTGGTTTTCATTCGCTGGTGTCTTCTGGCACGAGTGCGAAACAATTAAATAAAGAAAAAGATGCAAAAGTGATAGGCTATGGAGGCATGCTTGGAGAATCTTTACTCGGTCTTATTGCAATATTGGCAACCACTACATTTTTTTCGACCGAAGAAGCATGGCATTCGGCCTACGGTGACTACAATCTGATAGGCTTAGGGCAGAAAGTTAGTTTTTTTATCAAAGGAGGGGCATCTTTTCTCCTGTCATTAGGAATTTCAGAAAATATAGCATCTTCTTTAATTGCTTTTTTAGTGGTTAGTTTCGCTCTCACGAGCCTTGATTCGGGCACCCGGCTGCTTCGTTATAATGTCGAAGAGATTGGTAAATCGTCAAGCTCTGCTTTGCTTGCACGATTCACTCAAAATCGCTATGTTGCCTCCGCCTTGGCGATTAGCGCAATTACTTTCATTGCCTTTTTTAAAACAGGAGAACATTCGATTGGTCAGGTCTTGTGGTCTCTCTTTGGAACAGTGAATCAACTTTTGGGGTCTCTGGCTTTGCTATTGGCTTCCATTTATCTTTATTCTCGAGGTAAAAACCCCCTCTACACCCTCATACCGATGCTTCTTTTGCTTGTCGCAACTTGTTATGCGATGGTTAGTCAGTTATATGGATTTCTTACAGAGGAGACACATTTACTTCTGGTAGTGATGAGTATTCTACTGATTATATTGACTGTTTGGCTTCTTTTTGAAAGCGTGGGTGCCGTTAAGCGGTACAAAGATAAAAAAATAGATAATTTAGATATCTTAAGCACCTGATTGCTGATCTCCTCCTGAATTGACTGAACGTTATTCAATTTTATTATGGTACCTTTGCAAGTCAAAGCTCTTGATTTAGAAACACCTGATCGGAAGTTCCCTCAGAAAATTTGTGAAAATTTAGAGCTTTCTTTTAATTTGATGCATTTTGTAGGGGTGATTGGGCCCAACGGAGCAGGCAAGACAACATTACTCAAGTCATTGGTAGGTCTCACTCCTCATGAAGAAGGCAGCATTTTGCTTTACGGAAAAAAAATTCACCATTATTCTTCGAAAGAAAGAGCTCATTTAATCGCCTATCATGCCCAAAATTCTAAATTATACTATAATCTAAATGTAAAAGACTTAGTGTTGTTAGGGTGCACTCCTTCTCTGAAATATTTTTCTGGCCGCTCAAAAGAAGACTATGACCGAGTTGAGAAAGCTTTAGAACAAGTGGGAATGCAAGATTTTATAGATCGAGATTGCTTTTCGTTAAGTGGGGGAGAGCTACAAAGGGTTTTTCTCGCTCGGATGCTCATGAGTGATGCTAAAATTCTTATTATTGACGAGCCAACGAATTCACTTGATATGGGGAGGGCTTTTGACTTTTTGGGTTTACTCCAATCTTTATGTCGGAAAGGCTATTTAGTAATTTGTGCGATGCACGACTTAAATTTTGTTAGTAACTTTACTGATAAAGTTCTTATGCTTTCTAGTTCTATGAGTTGGGAGTTTGGTGATACGAATCGTCTGATGAAACGCAGGAAAATTCAGAGCTTGTTCGGAATGAATCCTTTTTGATTTTTTTATTCTATCATGGTCTCAAACGCGACACTTTCATTTGACAAGAACAAAAATCTATTCCATGCCTTTGCCCTACTCGCGACACCCCCTTAACAATGTAAGCCTCAAAAAAAGTTCAATTAATTTAATTTTTCTAGTTGACGGGCTTTCTGGTCAATATTAGTTGGTACCCATTAAACTACTTTTGAGGTATAAAATGAAAAGTGTATTGCAGGCAGTGTGTATGTTGTTAGCGGTTTTGGTTCTTAGTTGTTCAAAAGAAGATCCAAAATCTAGTAACGGTATGCCCAACAGTATGAGTGACAGAGTGGGTAAAATACACTATGCGGCGTCAACACCTTGTCAACCAGGTGCTTATTCTAACTTTCGGTCGTGTCATATTTAATCAAAGTTTCTATTTGCGATGAATAATTCTTGTATAGACCACTTATGATTCGTCATTTCTGTAGCCATTGCTGGGGTGATTTGAATTGGTTTTCCTCCCTCATACTCAGCTAGACTTGAATGTGGAAGGCAGAAATTGTAATAATTAGCAACAAAAGAATTATGCCCCTGCATATATTTGAATTTTTTTGAAAAACCCTGACTTTTACGCTCTATTCTATGATTGTGTTGGCGAAGAGTCAAATTATTCCTTTCTACAGCGAAGGTGTTCATCTGATGACTTACTGAAGAGTTTGCAATATATTCATCTAGTAGCTTTTGATCACCAAAGATTAGAGATTTGTCAACTTCCTTACATCTCCCTTTTTCTATTCTCTTAATTATTTGCCCATAACATAGAGATTTGGGTGATTGAAGCTTTCTAGTCATTGAGTCAAATTTACCATAAACTGAAAGAATGGCATCACTATATCCCTCAGAGGTAATCAAGAATTTATCTTCCCTCTTTGGCTTACTTCTTGTTTTTACCTTGGTCAGTAACTTTCTAGCATTCACTGAGGTCCTCTTGCCTGTTATATGCGCTAAAATGAGCTTTTCTACAGGCAATACTGCAGTAAAAGTCCAGATATCCCCTATTTCATCACTTAATCGCTCAGTCTCTGATAGATTGTATTGTTTTTTAAAGACAAAACCCCAATGCTCGTCTAATTGAATTTCATTGAAAGACAGGTTTTTGTATATATTTTTTTTCAACTTTTAGTGAATCTTCACCTGCTGCTTTAACCCAAGCAAGAACTGTATCCTTGCTGATACCAAAGACTCTTCCGGTAGCTCTAATGCCACAGCCCTCAACTGTGTTTTGTAATACCCGAGTAATGGTTTCTTTGCTTTTCTTGCGACGAAAAAAAATAGTGCCTTTATTCTCTGAAAAGCATCTACCACAAGCGGTGCACTTTAAATAGGCTATTTGTTTGTACTTACCAGACATATAAGCAAAGCGCACATTTCCTTCATTTACCTTATGATACTTATGGCAGTCTGTATTTTGACAGCTAAAACCACTTGTATCAAAGGTATATTTTCTTTTGTTCATAATGAGACATAACCTTAATTTAAGGGAGATAAGTCAATTCCTTTTTTAATTGGAAACTTTGATTAAATATGACACGACCTAACTTTCCAACCGGCATAAAATCAGCTGAAATTGAATGTGAGAACGACGGTAAAATTTCAAAACAAATTCTCTTTCTAAAGAGAAGTGACAGTTTTAATGTATATAAGGACGAGGAGGAGCTATATCGTTCAAACGGTTCTAAATCGAGAGCAACTCACTTTTATGAAAATGGTAGTAAGAACATTGAGTGGCTATATCGTTCGGATGGTTCTAGATCGAGATCAACTCGCTTTTATAAAAATGGTAGTAAGAGGAATGAGACGCTATATCGTTTAGACGGAACAAGTAGAAAATATCAATCTTTTGATTCAAGTGGTGTTGTAACAGATACGGTTTATTATCAAGCTGACGAGAATCTCTGTTCACCAGTTGGAACAAAATGTGTTGCGAGTGATCCCAATTGAGTCACTCAGTTTCTCGAGCATGCGGGTGTGCTCTCCAAAAAACCTCGCGTAGCTTTTCTTTGGCGATGTGCGTATAGTTTTGCGTTGTTGAGATATTTTCGTGGCCTAACATCTCTTGAATATGCCTGAGGTTGGCGCCGTCGTTGAGCAAATCGGTGGCAAACGAATGCCTGAGAGAATGCGCTGAGTAATTTTGAGGTAGCCCTAAAGAAAGCAGGCGCTTTTTAAGCGTGTAATGGGCTCCTCTTCGTGAAAGCGGTTTTCCTTTGGCGTTCAAAAAAAGGGCTTTTTGAGAGATATTCGCCCCTCGAGGAAAAAATAACGACCTGTCTTTCAAATAAAAAGTGAGTGCTTTTTGTGCTTCTTTCCCGATAAAGACAGTACGGTCTTTCTTTCCTTTGCCTTGCACAACAACACTTTCGTGAATACTGATCATGCTTTCACATGATTGGTCCAAGACATCGGTAATATTTAAAGAGAGGAGTTCTGAGATACGCAGACCTGCTGAATACATTAATTCCCACATGGCTTGATCTCTTTGATTTATGTGTTGTGCCGCGTTGGTCTGATCTTCCAGAAGAGTTTCTATGTCGATTGGTCGAATCGGCTTTGGTAGACTACGTTGATGTTTGGGAGATCTCACCCCTTTGATGTCATTACATTCAATTATTTTTTCTTGATGAGCGTATTTATAAAAAGCTTTAATGACAGCCATGGATCTTGCTTGGCTCCTTTTGGCGAGGTTTTTATTTTCTGATGAAAAAAATAAATAATCAAAGATCATTTTTTGATCCATAAGTCTCCAATCTATTTCTTTAAGAGTGAAGTAATCATTTAGGCTGTTCAGGTCAGAAGAATAGGCGAGGTACGTGTTCTCAGAAAGACCCCTCTCAAAATGAATGTATTCAAGAAAAGATTGGGTTACATCCTGAAACGAATGTTGGTTTGATTCAGCTAATTTCAATCTTCAATTAAAGGGGAGGCTTATTTCGCTACTTCTTCCATGACGTGTTTACAGTCCTCGTGCTGACAAGTTAGCTTGATGCTTGATTTCCGGACTCTTTCTCCCATAATGGATTCGCATTTTGGACAATTTCTTTCTGATGGTTTGTCCATCATGATAAATTCACAGTTTTTGGTTGAATAGTTGCTACATCCATAAAAGTTTCGCCCCTTTTTACTTTTTTTGGTGACGACAGCACCCTTGCAACGGGGGCATGTGCCGAGAGAGATACTTTCAGAGTAGCGGCAGCCCTCTCGAAAAAGGTCGCACCCGATAAAAAATCCATTTTTACCGAGTTTTTTAAAGAGCATACCTTTTTCACATTCAGGACATTTTTTGTCGAGGGGTATACGAACAAGATTAATCTTGCTTTCCATGTGAGCACTTGCATAGTCTACACTGGCTTGAAAAGGTAAGAAAAAATGACTTAGCATACTTTGCCAATCGTGATCTCCTTCCGCGATGGAATCTAGCTTTTCTTCCATATTTGCCGTAAAAGACAGATTAACAATATCAGGGAAATATTTTACAACCATCTCATTCACGACCTTCCCTAGGGTGCTTGGACTTAATTGCCGACCTTTTCTTTCCATGTAGGCACGTTTATCCAAAGTCGCAATTGTGGGAGCATAGGTAGCTGGTCTCCCAATACCAGACTCCTCCATAATTTTAATCAAACTGGCTTCGGTATATCGGGGAGGAGGCTGGGTAAATTTTTGTTCTTTTTCTAGTGTAACGAGAGAGAGGTTATCATTTTGTTCAAAAGATGGAATGCTGGTGTTTTTACTTTTATCTTTAGGTATAATAATCCGAAACCCCGCAAATTTTTGTTTGCTTGCCGAATATCTGAATAAAAATCGTGGCTTTTCACCTTGGGTATTTTCTTTAGAGGTGATTTCTAGTGTAGTAAGGACATCAACACCATGCAACATTTGTGAACTGACAAATTTTTGCCAGATTAATTGATAGAGCCGAAACTCATCCTTAGAAAGATGGGGTCGAATACTTTCTGGAGTGTGAGATACATTTGTGGGACGAATCGCTTCGTGAGCATCTTGTGCCTGCTTTCTTTTGTGATAGATATTAGGTTTTGCTGGAAGGTATTCAGCGGGATAGTTTTCTTTAATGTAATCTCTACACATGCTCAAACTTTTCTCAGAGATTCTTGTTGAATCAGTTCGCATGTAAGTAATGAGGCCAATGGTTTCTCCTCGGATGGTGGCTCCTTCATAGAGAGATTGTGCCACCGACATTGTTTTTCGCGCTCGGAAATTTAATCGGGTAGAGGCTTCTTGTTGGAGCTTACTCGTTGTATAAGGGGCTGTCGGTGAAATTTTTTTCTCCGTCTCTTTACGGCGTGATAAAATAAAATCAGTTTTTTTGATCTCTTGTTCAATTTCACTCGCTATTTTTGCACTATTGATTTCAACCTTGGCACCGTCAATTTGTGCAAGCTTAAATGGTATTTCTTTGTCTTTCTGTTTTTTAGCTGAATTTCTCCAATATGAATGAAACTCCCAATATTCCTGCGGGCAAAATTTTTCAATTTCAGCTTCGCGTTCACAAATAATACGAAGAGCGACTGATTGAACTCTCCCAGCAGAAAAACGTTTTGAACCAAACTTCTCTTGCAAAACAGGAGAAATACTATAGCCTACAATACGGTCAAGGAGTCTACGGGCTTGTTGTGAGTTTACCCGTTGCATATCAATTTCTCTGGGATGCTGGATTGCTGCCAAAACCGCTTCTTTAGTAATTTCATTAAATTCAACCCTTTTGATATTGGGGTTTTGTGCAGATAGAACCCTAGCTAAATGCCAACTAATGGCCTCTCCTTCACGATCTGGGTCAGTAGCCAACAATATCTCAAGAGAATTTTTCGCGACCCTTCTTAATTCGGCCAGGGTTTTGCCTTTACCTCGAATCGTCAGGTAGTCTGGTTTGAAATTATTTTCAATGTCGATACCCATTCTACTTTTTGGAAGATCAATCAAGTGACCCTTTGATGAAGTAATCTTGTAATCAGAGCCCAAAAATTTAGATAGACTTTTGGTTTTCGTCGGTGATTCTACAATTACTAATTTTTTCTTTTGTCTTTTATTACTTGTCATTTTGGTCATCTCTTTTAATTCGTGGTTGTGTTTTTGCCAAGTCAGTTATTGATTCAAATTTTAAATCAATAAACTCATACTTTTTAGGTTGAATATAGTTACTGCGACGCACTTGCCACACAATTTTTTTCCCATTTCGATCATTAATTTTTTTCTCGGGTAAAATGGCTCGCTCAAATATGATCCTTCCTGGCTCCGTACGTTTTGCGATGATTTGAGATATCCTTATGGCTTCAAAGTCATTATGATTGTTGGCTTGCATGACGCTGCCCTTAACCTGGGAAAATAAGTGACTTGGTTCATTCAGAGCTTTACTTTTAATGAGAAGCTCACACCATTTGAGAAAAATATTGCGAGTCATGTACCCCCTTAAGAAATGGTCGCCAAGTTCAGCATACAAAAAGTTTGATTTTTTAAACCCCATTTTGCCGAGAGACTTTTTAGGAAATATATTATTTTCATTTAGAAGTGATAGCGCAAGCACGTCAAGCTTTCCGAGACTATGCATAATAAGTCTTGTGACTGAGTAAATGAACCAAAAGATAAAAACGAGCCCTACCGCAACAATGATACTTTTTTTGATGAATTCCTGATTACTTTCACTGGCAAGATGGCGTGATGTTTGAGGAGATATATGATAGACCCAATTCATTGAAGATGTTGCTTGATCTCTGTGACAAATAAGACAAGGCTTTTCCACTTTTTCTTGATAGTTGACAACATTTTTCTGATTATTTTTTACATATTTATTTTTGGCTGGGTATTTTGTCTTAGAAAATCGTATATCCATGGGTATGCAATTCTCTGTCTCATTTTTGGGAGATGTTCGTTTTCTATAGTGATCATCTATTAAAATACTTTCACAGTTTAGCACGGGTTGCCAAATATAGCTCTCAATATTGGCTAATTTTAAGTTCTTAATGAGTTCTCTGCGTGTGTTCAAAGTTTTTTGAATGTAGGATTTTTCGGGCACTTTTCTAATGTTGATAATCCAGAGTATAATGATAGAAATTAGGCCGACCTGTACGAGAATAACAGAAATGATGATTTCCCTTGGCCAAAATAGAGGATGTCTAAATCTATAGACGATGCGTTTAACTTTACTAAGCATTTATTGACTTGGGACAATGTTATCCAATGGAATATTTCTAAACTTGCTTCTCTGCTGAATAAGTTGAAAGTAGTATGATCAGGAAGCTGATATCTTGGCAAGCCTTTCAGCAGGTGCTACAATATCAGTAACCCTGACGCCAAAGTTTTCATCGATCACAACAACCTCTCCTTTGGCAATTAATTTGCCGTTAATGAGGAGGTCAACAGGTTCACCAGCTAGCTTATCTAACTCAATGATGGAGCCTTCGCCTAACTTTAAAACGTCTTTCACGTACTTTGTTGTTCTCCCCAGTTCCACGGTCAATACCATCTGAACATCAAGAAGAAGTTCATAATTAGGGGAAACATCCGCTTGAGAGCCAGTGCCTGTTTGGAATGTGGGGAAACTAACGGGGCTCATTGTTTGACTCCCACCACCCACCCCAGCGGCATTAGCAGTAAGTCCCTGCATGGGATCATCACCCATCTGGGGCACTCCCCCCACATCAAAATTTATATCACTCATACCTCCTCTTTCTTTTTGAGACCATCGGATGGGCCCCGATTCATCAATAAAAACAACAAAATTACCAAGAGAAACATCGTCCATGTTCATCCCAAAACTTATTTGCATAACATTGGGAGAATGCATTTTTGGTAAATCAGTTCGATTGGTAAAAATTTTAACTTCAGGGGTGGATGCTGCCAAATCCTCTGAAAACTTTTGACCAATTTTAGTGGTCATAGCTGAAATTATCGTGCCACAGAGTTCATTGATTGACGAGAGGTGGGCATCATTTAGTTCACCAGGTGCGTCTGTTGAACCCATAATATTCATAGCGATTTTTCCTGCCTGATGACTCTCTAGAGAGAGTAAAGTGGTTATGTCACCAATTTTAGTCGATATGATAACACTTTGTGCTACTAGTTGGTCAGCTATATTGTCTGCATTCAACATAGAAGATGTTGGGTTCGTGAATTTAATATTTTTCCCGACCAATGTAGTCATTGAGCTAGACGCTGTACTCATAGCCTCTGTCAAAGCTGATAAAACAACGGGGTATTGACCTCCTGCCTGAGGAGGAATGGCAATCGTTGAGGTGCTACCCCCCCCACCTGCTGGCGGTATACCGCCTTCGTCAACTCCTGTTAACAGAGCATCAATTTCTTCTTGTGAAAGTGAACCGTCTCCCATCTCTTATAACCTCCCAAAATAAATCAATAAAGAACGCCTAGCTAACAACAAGTTCTTCAAAGTAAACTTCCTCTACTTTGCCTTCGCTTAAAATAATATTCATTTGTGATTTGATTTCTTCTGCTAAATTGAGCTTTTGAAGGGTTGTTGTGATATCTTCTTTTTTTTTCCCGCCTAAGATAATATTAACAATATGTTTCATTTGTACCTGTCGCTGGATAAGCTCGCTCTCCAGAAATTTATTGTTAACATCATAGCCAAACGCCAAAGACATCTGTATGAAGTGAGGCTCATCAATATCAGCTGTGTTTACGCGAAACTCCTTGGGAAACTTAAAAGTTGCGAGAGGAGGAGGTGCGGGAGCAATCACAATATTTTGCTCTTCTTTGTAAGCATCTGTTTTCACCTTTCTTGCCATGAAGTATGAAATTATGACCATCAAAATAATGGCACCCAAACCACCAGCTACCCACAAGAGCATTGAAATTAGTTTTGAACTCTCTCCGCCTAACTCTTCTTGAAGAAGATCTTCTTCTTCGTCGGTATCTAATAACTCTTTATCATCTGCCATAGGTCAATCTCTCTTTCAAAATGTTGTCTACTATTACGTATTTACTAAAATCTTGAATATATGTCAACTATTGTTTCTCCTTAACTCATGATTTATAAATAATTTATCTAAATAATAGTTCGGTATCAGGAATTTTTGCTGATGGAAGGTCAGAGTCTTTATAGGATCTTTTGTACTTCTTGCCTTTCAAAATAACAATATCAATCCTTCTGTTGATTGCCCTGCCTTCCGGTGTATCGGAAGAACTAATTGGTCTATACTTACCGTAAGTTGTGGCCGACATTTTTTCAGGGTCTACATCTTCGGAATCATGCAAGTAGCGCAAGACATTGATCGCCCTTTGTGAAGCTAGTTCCCAGTTCGTTTCATAACGTTCAACACTCCGTCCTGTTGCTACTGGTCTCTCGCTTGTGTGTCCTTCAATGCGGACAGGGGCATCTAAGGTTCGGAGAAGTCTAGCTACTTTAACCAAGGTTCGTTCGATTTGTTCTGTGAGCTTTGCTGAACCCGGTTCAAAATTATCACTTCCAATCAAACTAATAACGAGACCTCTCTCTTCTTCAATGATTCGAACACGTTTTGTTTTTATCTCAGGCTTGAAAACTTCCATCGCAACTTTGATGGCTTTTGATAAAGCTCTTCCTTCTTCTGTTGATGGGAGTTTCTCCAGAGTCATGCCCAACTCTTCTAGTCTCCCTTTGGATAATGTTTGACCCCCTTCAAAAAAACCCAGAGAACCCCTGAAAGCGGAAAGAATAAGACGAAATTCACGACCATCAATTTTAGCGACGGTAAATAATAACACAAAAAAAGTAAGGAGCAAGGTAACCATATCACCATAGGTTGTCATAAAAATAGGTACGTTTTGTTTGCACTCGGGACATTTTTTATTGCTTGCCATATTTTATATTATTTCTCTTCGTCCGAGAGATCCTCACGATCCTTTGGTGTTAGATAACTCGTTAATTTTTCTTGAACAATTCTTGGGTTATCTCCTGCTTGTATTGATAAGGTGCCTTCAATCATAACCTGTTTGACAATGATTTCTTCTTCTGTCTGCCCTTTTAGTTTATTGGCTGTCGGAATGGCAAAAACATTTGATATGAAAGAACCATAAAGAGTTGTAATTAAGGCGGCGGCCATACCGCGACCAATGGCTGTCGCATCACCACCAAGGTTTCTTAACATACCTATCAAACCAATTAGGGTGCCCAACATTCCAAAGGCAGGAGATAAAACACTTAATGATTCAAACCATGCTCTTGATTTAGCATGTCTGGCCTCCATGGCATCTAAGTCAATTTGCATAACATTGCGGACGATTTCAGGGTCAGTGCCATCCACGACGAGCTGAAGGGCCTTTTTTAAGAAAATATCGTCAAGTTGGTCCATATCGTCTTCCAAGGCGAGAAGACCATCTCTTCGAGCTTTTTCTGAAAAACTCACGAGTTGCATAATTTTAGACTTCACATCAAAGTTCGGAACCCTGAAAATTTTCCGATAAACGGTACCAATCCCGAGGGTTAGAGGCAGAGGGTTTGATATAATCACACATGCAAAAGAACCTCCCAAAGTGATGAATATTGATGCTGTATTGTAGAGATCACCAAAACCAATTCCTGCAGCAAAAACACCCGCGACCATACATAAGAGTGCAATAATGAGACCACCTAATGATGCAATATCCATATTATTTTGTTCGGCTTCTTCCTAAATAAATATTTTGGTTATATACTATAATTTTGTCAACAATTTCGGTTGCTTTTTCTTTTACAATTAGCTTTTTCTCGGTGGTCAATGTGATTACTGTATCTGGAGTTTCCTCAATTGTTTTTATTAGATTTGGGTTTACGTAGTATGACTCCCCGTTAAGTCTGGAAACTTGAACCATGTCTATTTCTCGGATGTTATGCAACTTTAGCAAAGTGAAATTTGAAATTTTTACATGATTCAAACGCAAAGCTTTTTAGTGCTATCGATACCATGACTCAAAATTTGATTTACGTTTTTCTTGGTGGTGGAAGTGGTTCAGTCATTCGCTATTTGGTGAGCCTCACTTTCAAAAAGTATTACCCCACTTTCCCGCTAGGAACTCTTTTTGTCAATATTACGGGCAGTCTTTTAATTGGCTTGCTTATGATTTTTTTAGATAAAAAAATCTATTTGAAAAGTTTCTTTTTAATTGGTTTCTTAGGAGGTCTTACCACATTCAGCACATTTAGTTATGAATCAATAGCTCTTATCAAGTCAGAACGTTGGATGAGTTTTTTTGTGTATGTATTTTCTAACCTCTTATTAGGCTTTGGTTTGACTTTTGTCGGCTACGGGTGGGGAAGCCGGTTAAATACTTTATAAATGCTGAAAAGCCTTGATCTCAATCAGAGTCCCTATATCAAAGATATCCAGAAAGGTCTATTAGAACGCGGTTATTTCTTATTAAAAAAAATTAATCTTAACATCGGTAAAAAGAATAAGCCCTATTTGCGCATTTTATTAGCCGATAAAACAGGGCATTTGCCCGCAGTTTACTTCGGACACGAAAAAGACCTCCAAGACATTAATCGCAATTTAAACGAAGGTGATATCGTGGTCGTTTCGGGTGTTTTAGAGGATTATCAATCAATTATTCAAATTAAGCTTTTGAGTATTCAGAAGTCAGAAGAAAAGAGTTTTGGATTAAGTCGTTTTTGGAAACGAACACCCTTTGACCGTAGGGAACTCTATAAAAGGTTGAAGGAGCTCCTGCAACAAATTAGCCACCAAACTCTAAAAGAACTTTGTTTTCTTTTTTTAAAAGATCGAACATTTATTAAACTTTTTTTAGAAGCTCCCGCCTCTCGGTTCATTCATCATGCCTATATTGGAGGGCTTTTAGAACATACCTTGCATGTTACAGAGTTAGTAAACTCGTATGCTCGAGTGTTTGAATTAGCTGACCGAGACCTCTTGATTACGGGGGCTTTCCTTCACGATATAGGTAAAGTTGATGAATATACTTTTCTCTTCAAAATTGATCATTCTTCTCCAGGAAAACTAAAGGGGCATACTTTATTGGGTTACGAGAGATTACAAAAAAAACTAATGGAGGTTGACTTAGAAGAGAAGCTTCGCCTAAAACTTGAACATATTTTATTAGCTCACCAAGGCAAAAGAGTCTGGGGTGCCATTGAAGAGCCTCGATTTTTGGAAGCTTACTTGGTACATGCTGCAGATTCTACGGATAGCAGTCAGTTTATCTTTAGCCAAGCGAAGAGGGAAGGTGAAATGTCAAATTCTCCTTACTGGTCAGATTTTATTTCTTACTTGAATCGTGATATTTATTTGGCTTAGATAAAATCTGTCATATTATGGATGATTCTAACATGGACAATTTGATTAAGAATTCTGTCCGCTTAGAGAAATACCCTTTATCTGTATTAATCTCTAAGTTTGAAAAAGATCAAATTGAAGATGTAAAAATACAGGCAAATATGTTGCAAAAAATCCAAGATATAAAAATGCCTCACCTATATGGTCGTACACATGCTATGGTCATTGGTTGGACTGGTATGCCCGGTGTCGGGAAATCGAGCTTGTTGCATACTGTTTGCACGAATATGCTAGAGAAACATGAGAGCCTGCGAATCGGTATTCTAGCGATTGACCCTACAAGTCATATTTCGGGAGGGTCCTTTTTGGGAGATCGAACTCGGATTCGGTTTCCTGTGAAAGAAAATCGTATTTTTTTTCGTTCTCAGCCAACAGAGTTAATTCTGGGTGGCTTGGGAAGGTATACTTTTTCGGTCTCTCTACTATTACAAGAGGTCTTTGATGTTTTATTTATTGAAACCGTTGGTATCGGTCAAAATGAAATTGAAGTTAAACTTCTTTCTGATTTTGTCACTCTGATTCTTCAACCCTTCGCCGGAGATGAAGTACAATTCATGAAAGCGGGCATTATGGAGATACCTGATATATTTATTTTAAATAAATGTGATGAAGAAAGTTTAGCAGAGAGCAGTTACCAGAAATTATTACACTCTCTACAGCTTAATAATTTAGGTAATGCAGCACTTCCCATCTTTAAAACGAGTGCTCTCAATCAAAAAGGGATTGTTGACTTGAGCGAATGTATTCTTCATAAAATGAATCGATATGATGCAAGAAGCGAAGAAAAAAAACAAAGGGAAAAAAGTGAATACTTTTTGATGAAGTTGGTTAAAGAGAAATACGGTGAATATGGAGTGAGTATTCTTCTTGCACAAAAAAGAGAACCAAACTATTTTGAGGCTTTGACGGCTATATTAACAAAAATTGAAACTTCTGTTCAACCGTTGCACGGGGTGATATTGCTTATTTTATTCTTCACTATTTTTTATAGAGTATGGTTTCTTTCGTGATCTCACTCCCTCGAAGTTTAACTCTGAGAACTCCGCCATTTTGCAACAGAAAATCAAGCTTTTTAAATTTTGCGAGTGCTGCTTCATAAGAGTTGGGTTGATAGTAGATCGCATAATTTTGAGATTTATACGCATAGGGGTAGGGCGAAATCATGAGTAGCGTAATGCGATATCTACCCCGTTTTTCTTCCATAAGGAGGTGAGAAACTTTTCTACGCCATACCGTTTTTTCAAATAAAGTATCAGCCAGAAGGTGCTTGGTTTTTTTTTTAAAGTGTAGTTTGTAATATTCTAGCTCATTCTCCTGTGGAAAGGGTTGGTTTACACAGGTAAAAAGTAAAAGAAGGGAATTAAAAAATCTTTTTAAAGTAGTTACCACCTTTGTATTGCTCATATTTTTTAAGGTCAATTGCCTCCCCCCATGGGAAGTCACGATCTCGATATTTTCTATTTTGTCTCAAGGAAAAAAAAAGGGAATATATTCCGACAGCGATTGCCTCCGCATAGCTTTTTTTGTGTTTTAGAAGTCGATCATAGTCTGCCTTGATATCTAAGTAGCCAAGCTCTAAATAAGCTGATATTGCATTAACGTAGGTAGGGATTGACCAGGTGGATAAGTATGGTTCTAAAATTTGAGGTAAAGTGTTTTTATTTTCAACGGAGTTGACCACGAAGCCTTTTCTCAAATACCTAAGGAGTTCATGAGAAGCGTAGAGATTGTCTCCACCATATCCCTCTGGGCCGTTTTCTCTCCTCCAGCTTTCGGGCTGAGACTTTTCTCTTCGCCAGAAGGCTCCCCTGAGGCTGATATATTTTAATTGTTTAGAATAAGGAGACCATCTCGGATGATTTATTGCTTTGAGGTGCCAGCCTAGTTTATCTCGATAACGCCAGTGAATCATGTTGTGACGATAACCTCTAAATTTTTTTTCTAATGCCTTTAGACCATTCTTTTCGCACCAAAAACCAGTAAAATATATCCACGCGTCAAGAAGGAAAGATTCAAAATGGTCTCTTCCCTTTGTTTGAAACCAGTTTGCATAGGAACTATTGTAGAACTTTCGACGTACTATGCGTCTTTGTTTTGGGCTCTTCACGTAATCTATAGCCATTTTAAATGTCTTGTAACCAGGTGTTATAACTGCGTTTAGGGCACCCACTTTATTTTTTTTCCCGCTCGTTAAATGCAGACTTACCACCAAATTTGGCCGTAATGAGTTTATTTTAGATATTCTACCCTGTTGAATATCTCCACTATGTATATCAGGATAATCATAGAGACGATAAGGCTCATTTACATCATCTTTAATATCAAAGTAAATATTAGGGTATGTATTCTCTCGGGATAAAAAAACTTCAATGGGAACTACCTTTTTTATAGGATGATGCGTATATTTTTTTAAAATACCTGCAAAGATATGTTGTCCTTCCTTCGTCTGGGTGAGAAAAAGATGGTTTTGAATCATCCGTGCTAGAGTATAGGTCTCTTCGTTCTCCAAAACTCCATCATGGTAGGCACCTGGGCGAAATTTATCTTGATACTGACCAGAGAGGAGGTCAAATTTATCTCCATAGACAGAAATTGGCTTCATATGGACTCCTCCATGACCAGGGTCAAGAACTACCCGATAAGGAGCTGGTTGCCTGCCATCTTTCACCGCCTGAAGTAAGGAAGTTCCACCACCTTCTTTACTTTTTTCTTGAGGCTTGATGGACAAAAATAGAAAGGGGCTGATTAAAAAAATAGCCCCTGCTAAAATATGGTAAGAGGTTCGGATTTTATTCTAGGCAATTAAATTATTTTCTACTATTTCCCTGCACTGACCTTTCCAGCAATAAGTCTTTTTATATCTTGTGAATCAACAGAATATTCATTCTCAATTTGTCGTTTACTAGCAGCATCAACGGAAAGATCTTTCAGGATGCCAATTCCATACATTTTGGCAACTCGGTAGTGGCCAATCGCAAACTCGGGACGATCTTGAGTCCGCATCCTTTCACCTTCAGAAAGTTGTCTATATGCGTTTTGTAACCAACTTCTATTGCGGTCAATCTGTTTGGCATTAGAGTCAGCTTGGCTACCAGGTTCAGCACTCTCTTGTAACTCTGTCTCTACCAGAGAATCTGCACACTTATCAAGAAGTGCGAGAGTTCTTTTATGATATGAATTAGCAAGACTCTCATAAAGCTTTTTAATGTCTGAAAGGTTCTTACGAAAAGTCTGATCAGAAACTATATAACTGCCTTTGTAGAGATTTTCAACAGCACTTTTAAAATCTTCAAGAATATTCTCAAAAGCACCACGGTCCTCAGCAGAACCAAAGTTTTGCACAGCTACCTTCAAAGAAAAAATTCTTATTTTGTTCACGCGCCACAGTTTTGTAGAATTTTGTTTCGCGTGAAAAACATCCAAATAGCTAGCTTTTGGATTTTTTGGCTTTACGCTCCCTTCTTCCTTTTCCTTCTTCTTGTCAGCACTTTCACCAGTGTCCCTACTTTCACCAGTGTCCCTCTGGGCAAAAGTAACCTGAGAGCAGAAAATAAGAACCACTGCCAAGCAATTTTTCATTATTAATTTATTCATTTTCATAGTAAACCTCCTACGACTTACCACCAGTTTCGGAAACCAATAGCGATAGACTTTAATAATCCTACACAAAATGTCAATTTTAAAATCTATTTTTTGGCAATTATACCATTTTGCGCTTTACACTTTCCATATTCATATTATAGATGGTTATAGACAAGGTTAATACAGATAAAAAGATACAAGCAAGTCAAATAAGCTATTTTAAGCTTATGGATAAATTCCCAACTGACGAGACCTTTATAGAATACTTTATTAAATTAAGTTATCCTAATGGTGTAACTTGTAATAAATGTGGTAGTGATAAAGTATATGATAAGAAAAATGAAAGAAAAATGTTTGCTTGTAACTCATGTCATAACAGTTTCAAACGTATGGGTAAACGTTTATCATGGTGACTAAGTCCCACCCTACCACCCACTTTGCATTAAAGAGTTGTTTTTAATAAACGCGTCAAATGGACTACGTAACATTTGGCATCACCCCCTTAATCTGTATTTAGTATAATAGAGATGTTATGTCACATATTTTATGTCAAGCCATATAAGCGTAAAATAGCATAATTGCTGCTAGGTGCTCAAAAGTGGGTGTAGAAAATGCTTTAATTGGGTTTAATTTCTTCTAATCTTGGGAGGCGAGGAAGTTTTCTATTTGATACTTAGTTGATTCATATAGATACCAAACCCATCTAAGATACTTACGGTCTGGAAGAGATACGCATTGAACCTCACACTATGTTGGGTTTTATTTTATACACTTTCTATAAAAGAGCAAAAGAAAGAAAGAGTGGACAAAATAAGAATTTTTTTTGACCCAGGATGGCTTTCTCCACGAACCAGACCCTAGTTCCTCTTCAACCCCGGCCTCAGCAATTTAAATCTAAAGAAAGCTTGTATTTAGTTGACATTCTATAAGCCTAAAGAGCAACTGTCTCGTGGTATTAATTTATATGGGTTTTATTGAATGACATCAGTGATTTTTGTCTTACGACTTGTTTCTGGTGGTATTATTTTTATACTTGGCCTGAGTGGTTTTTTTCACTTTTTGCCAAACCCCGATATGTCCGAAGCAGGAGAGGCTTTCCTCATAGCTTTGGTGGAAACTGAATACTTTCTACCAATGTTAAAGGTATTGTCAATGATTTGCGGCACATCATTACTTTTGGGTTATTATATTCCTCTCTGTTTAGTTTTACTTACGCCGATGGTGATACAAATTTTTTTGTTTTGTATTTTTCTAGAACCAATTGGAATTCCCATCTCCATTTTTTTAGTCGTCGTAAATGTTCTCTTGATTTATTTTCACAGAAATGCATTTCGGAGTCTTCTTGAACAAAAAATTAAAACAAACTAGAACTTTTGCACAAACTTCAGGAGTGCTACCGTTAGAGAAGCTTTTCAACAATTTTAATTATGGAGTTTACAAATATGATTGACCATAAAGAAATTACAAGGGAGCCTTTCCCAAATTCGAAAAAAATATATATAAAAGGCAGAATACACAATATCTCTGTTGCGATGCGGGAGATTGTCTCAGAAACTTCTGACTCTCGCGAACACCATCTTACAGTTTATGATACGAGCGGAGCCTATACAGACCCTGATATAGCGATTGATATCCAGAAAGGTCTGCCAAAACTCCGCAAAGAGTGGGTTACACCCCGTTGCGAAAAAGGTGGTAATGTTACTCAGATGCACTACGCTCGTAAAGGTGTCATTACCCCCGAAATGGAGTACGTATCAATTCGTGAAAATCAACGGATCAAAGAAATGAAGTTGAGTCAAAAAAAAATATCAAACGGGCATAATTTGCTCTCGATGAAGACATCTCAAAAACAGCCAAACGGAGTTTCTCTACCCTCTGAGTTTGTAACTCCTGAATTTGTTCGAGACGAAATTGCTCGTGGTAGAGCTATCATACCAGCGAATATCAACCACCCCGAAAGCGAACCAATGATTATCGGAAGGAACTTTTTAGTCAAAATTAATGCCAATATTGGAAATTCAGCAATTTCCTCCAACATTAACGAAGAGGTCGAAAAAGCAGTCTGGGCTTGTCGTTGGGGAGCTGATACCATTATGGACCTATCCACTGGAAAAAATATTCATGAGACAAGAGAGTGGATACTTCGAAATTCTCCTGTACCCGTCGGAACTGTTCCTATTTATCAGGCATTAGAGAAAGTAAATGGTAGAGCAGAAGACTTATCATGGAGCATTTATCGGGATACACTAATTGAACAAGCCGAACAGGGTGTTGACTATTTTACAATCCACGCCGGTTTGCTTTTGCACTACATTCCTTTGACGGTTGATCGCATCACTGGCATCGTTTCCCGAGGTGGCTCAATTATGGCAAAATGGTGTCTAGCCCACCATGAAGAAAATTTTTTATACACACATTTCAAGGATATCTGCAATATTATGCAAGCTTATGATGTTTCTTTTTCTCTTGGAGACGGTCTGAGGCCTGGCTCAATTGCAGATGCTAATGATGCGGCTCAATTTGCTGAACTAAAAACTTTGGGTGAACTCACAGAGGTTGCTTGGGATAGCGATGTTCAGGTCATGGTAGAGGGTCCAGGTCATGTTCCGATGCATCTCATTCAAGAGAACATGAATGAGCAAATTAAGCATTGCTCTGAAGCACCCTTCTATACGCTTGGCCCATTAACCACAGATATTGCCCCTGGTTACGATCATATCACTTCGGCAATTGGTGCAGCCATGATTGGTTGGCAAGGAACCGCTATGCTCTGCTATGTAACTCCCAAGGAACACCTAGGCTTGCCTAATAAAGAAGACGTTAAAGAAGGAGTCATTACGTATAAAATAGCTGCTCACGCCGCTGATTTGGCAAAAGGACATCCAACAGCTCAAGTCAGAGATAATACCCTCAGCAAAGCTCGATTTGAATTTCGATGGTCAGATCAATTTAATTTCTCTCTAGACCCAGACAGAGCAAGATCATTTCATGATGAGACATTACCACAAGAGGCTGCCAAATCTTCACATTTTTGTTCTATGTGTGGTCCAAAATTTTGTTCGATGAAAATAACTCAGGAAGTACGTGAATATGCGAAAAAAAAATCCCTACAAGATAAAAATGCATTAAGAAATGGTATGAAAGAAAAAGCCAAAGAGTTCACTAAAACAGGCTCTAAAATCTACTCTTAACACTAATTTCTCTTCATCTTTACAAGCTTGATCCCTAACATTTGGATAGATCAAAAAAAACCTCCAACCTTGGTTTAGAGCGAGGTTGGAGGTTCAGAGTCGTACAGCAATATTTATATGTGCAGTGAGGAAGTGGTGACTGATTCACGCCTTATACCAAACTACCTCAAAAGTTGTAATATATTTTGAGGTCTAGCGTTGGCCTGGGCTAACATAGCCGTTCCCGCTTGAGTAAGGATTTGATACCTTGTTAAACTAGACATTGTCTCAGCCATATCAGTATCACGAATTCGAGATTCAGCAGCTTGCGTATTTTCGTAAGCATTGAGTAAACCTTTAGCTGCATGCTCCAAGCGATTATAATAAGCTCCCAAGTCAGCTCTTTGTTTTGATATAAGCCTAAGAGCCTCATCAGTTAAACCAATTACAGCATTCGCTTTGCTCGGAGTTGATAATGATATAAAAGTTAAAACGGTTGGATTTCTTAAGCGAAGAGCCGCCGTCGTCATTGTTTCAATGAACACCCGTTCTCTTTGGTGCATATTGGCTCCCATATGAAACCACATGCTTGCGGTTGGATTCAGACGAGCAAAGGCACCCGTGAGCATTCTAAGTTTATTAAACTCAGCTTGTGAAGCAATTCGGTCAACTTCATCAATTAGTTCAGAAACCTCAATTTGAATTTGTAATCGATCTTCTTCGGAGTAAATACCGTTAGCTGCTTGTACAGCAAGAACACGAATCCTTTGAATAATTGATTGGGTCTCTTGAAGATAACCCTCTGTTGTTTGGATAAAGCTCATCCCGTCTTCTGTATTCATCTCAGCCCGACGTAACCCTTGTATCTGAGCTCTCATTTTCTCAGACACTGCTAAACCAGAAGCGTCATCTCCTGCTCGGTTGATGCGCATACCACTAGAAAGCTTCTCCATATCTTTATCTACATTCCAATTTTGGAATTTAAGTGTGCGATGGGTGAAGATCGCACTCAAGTTGTGATTAATAATCATTGTTTCCTCCCTGAAACGATTTTATTTGTTTTCTCCATTTTTAAGGCGTCTCTGCCAGTTTTAATCATTGATATGATTTTCGAGTTATAATCAAAATCCTAAAGGTTTTTTTTATCAAAAATAAAAATACTTTTAAATTAGTTTATTGATTTAAATGTTATCTCCTTGAGAGAAAGTAATTTTTTTCTATTTAAATCGCCTCCATAGTCGCCCAAATTTTTATTTGCGGCCAACACCTTATGGCAGGGAATCAAAATAGAGATCCGATTGCTAGCACATACCGTACCAACATCTTGGAATGGAAGACATAACCTAAGTCTACTATCGTTTAAATTTAATCCTGCTTAGCACCCCAATCTACGTGTGGGTGTCTCTTAGTCTCTATAGGTACCTCTAACTTGAATCTAGGAGTTGCTTAAAATTTGTGTAGTACGAACGGTTTACTTTAGGGCAGCTATGAATCAATAGTATAGCCACCTTATTTTAGATCATTAGCCTTACGCGTGACGACGCTATAGCCATCATCACCAAAATTTTTTGATGTCTTCACAATTGATATAACACTAATGAAGTCTTTTCGAGTAAGCCATTGGTGGAATAATTTCCCGGGCATAATATTATAGTGGAAACCTCGATCTGTTGAATAGTGAGAGTCTTCAGGCCATTTATAGATATTTTTCAGGAAGGAAATTGTTCTGATTACGGTTGATTTTTTATCGATGGGGATAGCCAACCAGTTTTCTCGGAAGGTCATGGGATAGCCATTTCTGGATTGACCTCTTTTTGACTTTACCTTGAAGTATTCCTCTGCATTAGAAAAATAGATAACACGAATTTTTACTTGCATATCTTTGGCCGCATCTGCAATGCCTCTCACGGTTATGTCGCCATTGAGGTCTCCATGAAGAGCCCTTATCCGATTTTTAGTTGCAAGCTGTCGAATGTGTTTATAATCAGACGAGTTATGTAACCATGTAGTGTACCCTCGGTCTTTGGTTAGCCGGTCAAGCAGGAGGAATCTTTTTTGTAGGAAGGGTTTCGTGACTCTCCATGCCTTTCTTATAAAAGAATAGTTCTCTTCGTTTCTAAAGTCATTTTGAATAATTTTATAAGCCTTGCGTCTTCCTTTGGTCGACCAGAGATGGCGAAACTCATCAGAAGTTTTTGCTCTTTTTAGAAAAGCAATGTGTATTTTATTAGCAGCCACAACAATTTTTGTGAAATCCATTAGCCAGACCCATTTTGACCTTGCCCATGCAGAAAAAGTAAAGTTTTGGATAGAGCCTACACCAAAATAGCCACCTTGCAGGTTTTTAATATAAGGCTGAAATAGTTCATAGCGGTCTTCATTCGATATTGTGGTATCACCCACATCCCAAATTGTGTTTTGGAGTTTTTCTTCAGGACTATTCCAGAATGCCTCTCTTTGTATTGCTGGATGATTAATAAGGCTATTATTAAACCATTTACAAGAAGAAAGGAGTAGAAAGTTGAGTATAATTAGATGTTTCATTTTTTTGATGTAGAAACATAAGAAAAAAATCAGATATGCAGAAAAGGCATAAAAATAATTCCAGTTGTATCAATTAAAGTGGAGAGAGAACTCAAACGAAAAGAAAACGATTTCCAGTAGATGAGAAGATAAAGATAATAGAAACACATATTAACAAGGCAAGAGTTGCTGACACTCGTCGAGAATTTGGTACCACCCTAATCAGTCTCTACAATGAAAAAAGGCGTTCTTGAGGACGGGTGCGTCATCCCCCAATAATAAAAAATGATAAAAGCAGAGGTAGCTAAAGGTAGCTAAAAAGAGCAAGAAGTATACTCAAGCAAAAGTTTGCCAAGAAAGATGAGAAACCTTCTTAGCTCAGCTGAACCCCATATTACTTTAAAAAAGTAACATGGGGTTCTAAGAAGACGCTGGGTCTCAATTCAAGAGAGAGATTATCCAAGAGGAGCAAAAAAATACTGACGCATCTATGGGAGAGCAACATTGGTAGCCTGATTCGAAGGTTGTGATTCAACACCACCTGATGTTTCACGGGCGTGTGCAGTCATTCTGAAATAATATCGAATCGTTGGCTCAAACCTAGTGACTGTATCCACATAATGATTTAATGTCACGCTTGTTGGCTCGTTTGGGTTGAAATTTTGTGGGTTATGTCGAAATGTTGGCAGACCTCCGTCTCTTGATAGGGGAGTAAGTGAGGAATAAACCTCACCATCTGAAATGGTGTTTCGTGAAATGTAGAGGTTATAGCCGTCGAAACTTGGTTCTTGGTTTTGGATAAAGTAGCTTATGCGAAATTTACTTTTTGGTAGGGCATTCACCAATATATCCGCAGGTCGTGCCAAATATACTTCATCGTTAAATGGTATGTGATTGCCGCAAGAGATCAGAGATAGCGTGAGAAATAAGAATGAACTCGTAAATATGATCATTTCTGAGAACGAAGCTTAATCGCCCGTACTTTGGCAAAGAAAATATATAAAGAGCTCCCCCCAATAGAACGCCCCAAATACTTGGAAGAGTTTTCCAAATAGTCGTGTAAACTCAATAAGAGTATTCTTGGAAGGTTGGAAAAATTTTCATAAATCATCCCAAAATCAGGATTATTTCTAAATGGTATCCCATGAGAGCCAGGTTTCATATTCAGCATAAAATAGTAATTGGCTCCTTTCTTTATTTTCATAAGACCTTGGCTTGTATAAAATATTTTTTTTGGCAAAAAAAGCCAAAATTTTGCTGATTCCATTTCAAGAAGCAATTGAATATAATTTTGTTTATGTTCATATTTTTTTATGATTGAGTCATTTAAATAATCAAAGATTGTCTCTTCCATAAGTATTTCCATTGTATCAGCACTGATGACTCGGTTCCCTGAAAGTTTTGTGTAGAGGTATTGTATATTCCTAGGTTTCAAGTATGACCAATATTTAGGAGGGATATCCATGACAAAGTCAGGGTTTGTCAATATATTTTTGGAGGTGGTTTGTAAAAGTTGGTTTCCTTTTTTGATGACATATATTTCATCACCATTCACAAGACCAAATTTTTGGCGATACATCAAATCTTTGTAGAGGTGCTGATGGCTGTGAGAAAGTTCCTCCACAGTTTCTTGCCAAAAACTTCTATGAACAGGGCTCAAATCAGATGAGCCTACGATGAGGATTTTTACCTCCCCAGACAACCTTCTTAAAATTAGTTTCGTCCTTCGTCTCTCTTGCCCTTCTCTGGGTGCAGAACTCACTAAGATAACAATTTTAACTTGTTTTTTCATCTTACGTCGGGGTAGAATATTTTTCAAACAATTGAGAGCCTTAAAAGTATTTTTCAATTGTCCACTCCCTCCATGAGGTTGGATTTGTTCAAGAAAACGAAGAAGTACTGCTTTACTCAAACCTGCCCGCAAAAAAGATACTTTACCAGCTCCATTTAGCGTACAGACACCAGAATGAAATTCCTCATGCTGTTTAATTAAGGTTCTTAATGCACCAATTTCTTTATAGTTTGACCCTGAGGTATCAAGAAGAAAAAGTACAGTCTGATTTTGTTTGTTTGAGAGATGAACTCGCCTTCGATACGAAGGGAACCTTTCTCTTAAATGTTTGTCGATAAGCTCCCAAAGGTTGGTGGAGGTTGTTTTAATTGTCCCCGCCAAGTTTTGAGAGCTTGTATAGAAGATTCTCGTGGTGAGTATGTAGACATTGCCTTCTCTTTGTAAGAGGGGAATCAGTATTCTCTCAGAATCAATCTCTCTTCCCAAGATTAATAACTGATCAATACCGAGGTTCTGTCGACTATTTAGACCAAGCTTTTTGTAGGCACGTTGGATGGTATCAATCGCTGTTAACGAATGATACTTCCCAATAGAAAGCAATGTTCGAATAAGGCGAGCTAATTCCCAATTATTTTTTTCTTTACTACGAAAAAGCTTTGGCCCTGTTTTAATAAATCTAGGCTCGATTCTTTCGGAGAGAACAGGCAATACTGCTAAAGAGGCGGTTTCAACAGAAGAAGTGTAAAAGAAAAAGAAAAAAAAGAAGAAAAAAAACGATAATAAATCTTCTTTTTTGAATTTCATTTTTCTCACTGGGCGAGTTTTTCTCGAATATAGTCAACCACACGCTCATGTGCGTTCAAGGGTAGATCGTGCCTCCACATTTTTGCTTGGACACCAGCGACCCCTTTCGCAAGTATGCTGATAACTTTTTTTGCAACTGTACTCACATCAAAAGGGCGAATATCTATCATATATCCTAAACCTTTTTTTACAATATATTGTGCATTTTCTGCCTGATGGTTATGTGTTGCATAAGGGTAGGGTATCAATATAACAGGTTTCCGAATACTCAAAATCTCAAAAATAGTGCCACTTCCGGCACGTGCGATGATACAATTTGATTTCGATAAAACCTGTTTTATGTCTTGTATAAATTCTACAACGCTGTCTTGCTTTCTCGCTTCATCTTTTATTTTCTCATAATGTATCTTACCGGCCGCGACCGTGAAATCAATATTTTTGCAGAAGGCGTGATCTTTCAAAATCAAATAGAGCTCGTTAATATCGGAAGCTCCTTGTGAACCTCCCATTAGAAGAATATTGGCTAATTTAGTTTTTTTTTCTTTAGATGGTTTCAATTCAATATGGGGGGCCTGCAAGTGAGTATTTGCAGAGTTTTCTTCTTTGACAAGGAGCTCTTTACGGATTGGGTTGCCAACTAGCACAAACTTTTTTTGATTTTTCTGTATGATTGCTTTAATCGCAGGGAAAGATAAAAAAATAGCACTTGCTCTTGACGAGAACAATCGAGTCACTTTCCCAAAAATAATATTTTGTTCACATAAATAATAGGGAATTTTTTGAGTGATCGCCCAGAAAAGAGGTGGAAAACAAGGATAGCCTCCCATGCAAATGATTGCATCTGGTGTCTTCCTTTTTTTTTCTTTGCAGAGTATCAAAGTAGATTGAATCATGGCTTTCATAAATTGAATAAGAGATGAAAGTCTTTTGGGAATAGGATAGGCTTGATAGCAAATTGTTTTAGCTCCCCTTTTTTTGATCAGATTTTGAGTTGCTGGGTAATAAAAATCTTTTTTTAGTGTAAAAAAACAAACATCATACTCACGTTCTAAAAATGCATCGACCAAGGAGACTCCAGGTGAGATATGACCACCCGTTCCTCCCGCAAATATCCAAATCAAGGCCAAAAAAAATAAAGGTTATGAGATAGGAGCTTGATAACCAAAGAGTTTAATTAAGATCGAAAGAACCCAGTAAACTATCAAGTCCTTCTTCTTGTTGTGGCTTTTCTTTTGGTTTTATGACTTTATTCGTAGGTTGATTCGAACTTTCTGGTGCAATAGAAATCGACTCTTCCGTTGATTCAGGGTTAACGAGGCTTGTGCTTTTTTGATTGGCTTCAAGCTTTTTTAAGCGGGAGCTCATGTTACTTAGCCTTTTGTCGATATCCTCTATTTGAATAATTTTATTATCAAAATTTTTATGGAGGTTCATAATTTTACCTAAAGCATCATCGACCTTATTTTTGAGTGCCTTCCAAGCATCAGAACCACTATTATTCGAAATTTCATTCAGTTTCTTTTTAATCAGATTAATTTTTCTCTTTACTGTTGATAAATTACGGTTTGTTTGTTCTAAACCGGTGTTCGTTTTTTTGATTTGTGTTCCGTATTCACGAATAACGACGCTAACATCTCCCACTTTTGTATCAATATCTTTCGATTTTTGATGATTTAGATACGTAAAAACACCTAAAATAACAAATGCCAAAACCAAAAAAACATAGGCCAAACTGTTAGAGTTATCAGAATTCACTTTCCTTAGAAACTAGTCATTCTACTTATCGTACTCACTGAAAAGAACCTTAGCTAAAAAAGTCAAGTTAAATTTAATTAAAACTAATTAAAATGTGGAGCAAGGTGCTAAGAGGCTGGAGGCTGTGCGGGTAATGTGATCGCTATGAGGTCATTTGTCGCCCGTAGAGTTAATTTTGGATTTTTTTTACTTTTTATTCTAATCATGTATATTTTCAAAAGTTGAGGATATGACTGTCCGCAATATCGGAGTAAGACCAACGTGATTACGCCAAGCGGTCAGAGAAATTTGATTTTTTAAAATTCTGTATTGTTTTGAGAATGTTTTCTCGAGCCTCTTCAATTTTTTCTTCAGGATATTTTTTTTTTCTCATGAACACAATTCTCGATGGCCCATGTGTAACAACTGTCGGTAATCCCATAAAGTGAGTCACTTGTTTCATGCGTTTGGTGAGTTCTTCTTTCTCTTGGAAAAGGAGGGGCGCTGCTTCTCCTACGATCCAAATGCCTTTAATTGAATATTTGTTGATATCATTTTGTATATGAATTTGACAATTTTTTGACCACTCTCTATTATTTACTTCTTCTGCCCCAAAATGGCACCTGAGAGTTTCACGGATTAAAAAATTTAATTTTTTTGAGTCATCCTCATTTTTTTGCGAGACTTGTTTTAGCAAACTTTGAAATTCTCGATCAGATTCTGGTTCATGGTACCATTGATGTTTGTGAGCGAGAAAGACATTATGCAATAGAATCAGAAGCGGTATCTTATTTGTATTTCGCTCTGAAAATTGGTCAGCCTTGTAGGATATGCGACGAGCACATAAAGTGCAACTGTCTTCTTCGTAAAATTTTTCTAAAATACGGTTGGGGATAATAGGGGTAAAGGAAAAATCGGCTTCATGAGGCTCAGGCTCAAAATCGTATTTCCATACAAGAGTGTTGAGGTGCCTGTTAAGAAGAAATAAATAGTCTTCGAGAATTTCTTGAAGAGAATGTTGGTGGTACATACCAACCTAAGCTTTTAGGATGCACCAAAAGGAACTGAATGTGTTATTAGGGATTCTCTGGTTAATCGTCTCTTTTTTTTAGCTCTGGATTCATAGGATTTCTGGGCTTTTAGCGTTCGTAAAGTTTCAGGAACCACAAGCAGTCTACTTTTAGGAATGGGTTTCTGAGTGTCGACACAAATGCCATACGTATTATTTTCTATTCGCTCAAGAGCATGGTCGATTTCTTCTAAAGACTTTCTTTCTTTCTCTGTAAAACTGAAATCAAGTTCTCGCTCTAGAAGTGATGTAACCACGTCAATCAAATCTCCTGGTCCCCTTCCGTTGTTAAAAGATTCTTTCTCGATGGTAATCTCTTCAATAAGTCTGCTCTTACGCTGAATTAGTAAATCATGAAAATCTTTCAGCTCTTTTTTAGTCAAAGGGGACAACACAAGTGTGCCAACTAGCTATATCACGACATCATGTCAAGTATGAAAATTGAATTTCACAGAATCAATTAAAAATAGGGATGGAGAATAGGATTGTACCCCCCTACGACCATTGGCATCTTTTGAAATAAATAGTCCAGTCGAAACGGTGGTAAATTTAATATTTGTTTGTCAATAGTTGTGCTTTCCTCTCGGATCAGCTGCCAGGGCGATTTATTTTCTTTGTAAGAATTTTTTCTTATTGAATTGAACATCAATAGATAGGAGCCAGCTTTGTTGAGAAAGTCTTCTCTTGAATTATACGTTTCATTCAGGTAAAGGTGATCCTCAATCAATCTATGAGTCGTTTCAACATCAGACTGCCAAGTATGCGCTCCAGCAGGGATCGTCTGGTGTTGCACACCATAACTGGCTAATACTTTTGTAAACTCCGAATCTCCTTTTTTATTCCAAGCACCAATAAACTCTGAGCCATTATCTGTTTGCCCTCTCGTATTATTTTTCTTTAAATCAACCCCTGATTTTACAAGATGATCTAAAATTACCTCCATAAACAGACAAGAGTATGCCATATTATACTCATCTGCAAAAGCTAGAAATTGTAAGCCAGAAAAAACTTCTCTGAAGGTATATTGATATTTCGGTACAATATTTTCCTGAATATAAGGCCAAAGCTCAGGAATATCGTATAAATGCTTCGTATCTACGTCAAATTGCTTAAATAAACCCCATAATTTCTTAATTTCACGCAAATTTTGCTTCGTTTTATGTTTTCTACGCTTTTTTTTCAAGAGTGCTTGCTCCCTCCACGCTCTGCAAATGGCCTTGACACTCAAGTCTAGTTGGTAAACATTCTTCAGTTCCTGAGCACCAAAGCCTCGACGTTTCTTTTTAAGAAAGCAAACATAAGCCTTTTCAAAGTCTGTGATTGCATGTGGTGAGTAGTGTGGAGCGTGGCTCTTGTCTTTCAAGCCAACGTATTTCTCTGATTCAAACCTACGAAACCACTTTTTTACTGTTTTTACAGTCGTTTTAAACATTCTGGATGTTGGCTTGAAACCATGCTTCTTGGCATAATGAACCATTTGCATTCTGTATAACTTTTTGTCTTTACTATTTCGCATTACTGCCGAATACCTGTTTAGACAAATAACCTGAGAAGGGTGCTTCATTAGGAACCTCTGTTTTATTTGATGATTTAACGTCGGCCTTTTGATGCACCTTTTTTAGGAAAATGTCTTTCACTTGCTCTACCAGCAAACCCAAGCCTTTTGAACCAAATAACTTGATTTGAACCAATTCTGAACCAACTAATGATGGTTGTAGGGGGGTACTATCATCCTTCTTTCTCCCAGAATCGGTCGTGTCATATTTAATCAAAGTTTCCAATTAAAAAAGGAATTGACTTATCTCTCTTAAATTAAGGTTATGTCTCATTATGAACAAAAGAAAATATACCTTTGATACAAGTGGTTTTAGCTGTCAAAATACAGACTGCCATAAGTATCATAAGGTAAATGAAGGAAATGTGCGCTTTGCTTATATGTCTGGTAAGTACAAACAAATAGCCTATTTAAAGTGCACCGCTTGTGGTAGATGCTTTTCAGAGAATAAAGGCACTATTTTTTTTCGTCGCAAGAAAAGCAAAGAAACCATTACTCGGGTATTACAAAACACAGTTGAGGGCTGTGGCATTAGAGCTACCGGAAGAGTCTTTGGTATCAGCAAGGATACAGTTCTTGCTTGGGTTAAAGCAGCAGGTGAAGATTCACTAAAAGTTGAAAAAAAATATATACAAAAACCTGTCTTTCAATGAAATTCAATTAGACGAGCATTGGGGTTTTGTCTTTAAAAAACAATACAATCTATCAGAGACTGAGCGATTAAGTGATGAAATAGGGGATATCTGGACTTTTACTGCAGTATTGCCTGTAGAAAAGCTCATTTTAGCGCATATAACAGGCAAGAGGACCTCAGTGAATGCTAGAAAGTTACTGACCAAGGTAAAAACAAGAAGTAAGCCAAAGAGGGAAGATAAATTCTTGATTACCTCTGATGGATATGAGGGATATAGTGATGCCATTCTTTCAGTTTATGGTAAATTTGACTCAATGACTAGAAAGCTTCAATCACCCAAATCTCTATGTTATGGGCAAATAATTAAGAGAATAGAAAAAGGGAGATGTAAGGAAGTTGACAAATCTCTAATCTTTGGTGATCAAAAGCTACTAGATGAATATATTGCAAACTCTTCAGTAAGTCATCAGATGAACACCTTTGCTGTAGAAAGGAATAATTTGACTCTTCGCCAACACAATCATAGAATAGAGCGTAAAAGTCAGGGTTTTTCAAAAAAATTCAAATATATGCAGGGGCATAATTCTTTTGTTGCTAATTATTACAATTTCTGCCTTCCACATTCAAGTCTAGCTGAGTATGAGGGAGGAAAACCAATTCAAATCACCCCAGCAATGGCTGCAGGGATGACAGATCATAAGTCGTCTATACAAGAATTATTGACCGCAAATAGAAACTTTGATTAAATATGACACGAACCCAGAATCAATTAAAAATGTACTTGACAGTGGAGAAACTACCAACCAAAGAGGGTGGGAGGTGTCCCCATGGGTATTTTGTGGTAGTTGATTTTTTTTCTTCTAGCGTTTTCTGCCTTATAATACGTTTTTGTTATTGAGTTGTGAAATCATGAAAAATTCTCCTGATTGTGCCAATGTTGGTTTTGTAAAGGCACATTGACTGTAGGTCTTGCTGGCTTTAGCATAGAAATTATTTTAGTTGCCCTTGAGATACGCTTTATCACAACTTTGGCAAAACCTATTTTTTCGAGGTTCTTTTTTCTCTTTGCTGGTCGTTCTCACTTTTTTTATGATCTATAATGCTCGCTATGAAATTTATAATATAATTAGAAACTTTCGTATGGGGTCCATTTATGGTGATGTTACAACTTGGCCAAAAAAGCCTTATGGGTTTAGAGAAGACTTGAAAAAATCAGTAATTTTTTATAAAACGGGTTTAAAAAAACTTGTTGAGAAAGCAATTGATGTATACTCCATTGAACAAGGTGATTATAAACTCATTGTCTCCAATATTTCATCGGAAGTTGGTTGGCAAAACCACGTCAACCCTCTCTTCTTAGAAGCGACTCTTACCATGTTGAAAGACATTGGACTTTTTTGTAAACTTCCTCGTGTTGAAGATAGTAAATATCAAAAATGGAGTCAAAACAAAGACCTCAACCTCAAAACCTACGGAAGAAGCAAAAAATACAGTGTTATAAAAAAAACGGAAGGTGATGAGCTCAGAAAATGGATTATGCTTGTTGATAAGAAAACCTTTTATTTTTCTACGCAAAAAAAACCTGATCATTATGCTACGATTACGCTTCGGAAAGATCTTTTTCAGGCATCTTGTCAGCCCTTGCACACGATTAATTTATGGTATACACCCATTGACTACTTGGAGTATAAAGCGGAGCAGCAATATTATGTGAAAGGTATTCGACCCGATGTTTTAGAATTGAGAGCAAAGCAAAGCTTGAAACACAATAAAAAATATGCAAAAATATTGAATCATTTTTTTCAGAATTTTTTTCCCTCAACTCATCAAATTGACTCCAAAATAAAACTCAGTTGGAAAAACTTTCTTACTCAGCAAACCATGGATAGTCTGAACCATTATTGTAAGTCAATGTTAGAGCGTTGTCGCGTATCAGGCCCGCGGGATTGCCAAATTGTATATAACTCTCTTTACAAACTTAAATTCAAAGGAGTGAACGTAAACCCTACCTATCTTTATACTTTGGCTGAAGTTGCTTTTCGTTCAAAGGCATATCATTTGGTTCAAAAATTAATCAATGAGGTTCTGAGCTTAAAAAATATTGACCCCTATTACGAAAAACAATCACAACGACTCCTTAATGTATTATCAAACTCTAAAAAAATTTAGGAAATTGATTATTTTTTTTCAAAAAACTTTAATTTATTATCAGATTCTAGAAGAAATTAAAAGAACATGAAATCATGATTTATTTAGATTATAACGCAACTCATCCACCATGCAAAGAACTGATAGCAGAGGCTAACCGTGTATATAACACCAACTATGGGAACTCAAGTGGTCGTTCATCTTTTTCTCAACAAAGCAAACAATTGATTGAAAAATCAAGAAAAAAAATTGCTGATATCTTCTCTGTTTCAGCAAATCAAATTATTTTTACTTCTTCGGCAACCGAGGCTAATTTTTTGACTGTCGAAATGCTCTGCAGATATCTGAGGGAGAAAGCACCAAATGATTCTCTTTTTATTGGAGTTTCTCCATTAGAACACCCATCCCTAATGGAAGCACTCAAAAAGTGTGAGCCTATTGAATTGTATACTCTGCCTCTAAAGACCAATGGTCATGTGGACCTTATTCTTTTGAAAAATTCTCTCGAAAGGAAGAGATTTGATCTACTAGTCTGTACACCAGTTCATAGTGAGACAGGCATTATTCAGCCATGGGAGGAATTAATTTTTCTCACAAATAAATTTTCCGTACCTTTGATCTGTGATGTCGTTCAAGCTATTTCTCGTCTACAAAAAGATATCAATTCGTCTGGTCTGAGTTTAGGAATGTTTTCTGTCTCCCAAAAAGCCCCCGTTTTTTTTACCATGTGTGGGCATAAAATAGGGGCTGGCTTTGGTACGGGAATTATCATCATTCCTTTAGCATTTTTAGATCAAAAGTTAAGCCGATTTACGCCTTATTATGAAGGGAACCAAGAATTTTCTTTAAGACCAGGCAGTCATAATTTACCTGCAATCATCGCTTTTGAAAAAGTTTTATCAGCAAGAGTAAAAAAAAAACGCATTATGCTCAATTGATTTCTGTCACACAAAACTTTGAGAGGTCTCTCATTGAAGCTTTATCTGAAACAATGGAGATCAGAATTGTTGGTGCGAACTCCACACGTTTGGCTGGCACCACGATGGCTATTTTTCCGGATATCCCTATTGATTTCTTTTTAATCGGCCTTGATGAAGTTGATATCATCGTCTCGACTGGTCTTTCCTGTAAATCAAACTCTAGGATACCATCACCAGCTTTGTTGGCACTCGGTCTAAGCTCTTCAGAGTCTCTTCAAGTTGTTCGTTTCTCTTATGATCAACACTTTTCTCTTGAGAAGCAGAATTACGTTATAAAAATGGCACAAGAAATTATTCAAAAATTAATTTAGTTGACCTATGAAAGCCTCACAGACTCCACTTTTTACGAGTAAAGAAACACCCAAAGATGCTCAAATAAAATCTCATCAATTGCTAATCAAAGGTGGTTACATCCACAAACAAGCATCGGGTCTCTATTCTTACCTACCCTTTGGCTACATTGTCCATCAAAAGGTTGAACAGATTATTCGAGAAGAAATGAATAAATTTGGCGGGGTTGAGGTTAAACTCCCCATTCTCACGCAAGCAGAGTCTTGGGAGATATCAGGGAGATGGTCAAATATGGGGATTGAAATGATACGCTTGAAAGATCGCCACAAAAATAATTATTGTTTGGCACCAACTCACGAGGAAGTAATTACTCAAGTTGCTAAAGCCTACCTGAAATCATATAAACAGTTACCCATCAATTTTTATCAAATTGGCATAAAATATAGAGATGAAGTGCGCCCCCGATATGGTCTCATTCGTTGCCGTGAATTTGTAATGAAAGATGCCTACTCCTTTCATGCTACGGAGGAGTCGCTAGACGAAACCTACCAAAAAATGCGCTTATGTTATCACTCTATCTTTGAACGATGTGGTATTTCTGTTGTATCAGTTCAAGCAGATTCAGCAAGCATGGGAGGCTCCTACTCAGAAGAGTTTATGGTAATCAGCCAAATTGGGGAATCAACCCTGCTTTTGGCGGAAAACACAAAGCGATGCCCTTATCACGCTAACCAAGAAAAGACAGAATTTATCCCTGCTCAGAAATATCCAGTTGTGAAGTCATCCTCTTTGCCTAAACTTGTTGATACTCCGCATGTTACCTCAGTAAAAGATGTTGCACAATTAATCAAGAAAGAAGATGCTCAATTTATTAAGGCGATTATTTTCGAAGAAGATGCCCACATCATCATCACCTTTATACCAGGAAATCGGGAACTCTCCTTGACCAAACTCAAGAATATCACTGGCCTAGTCAATCTTGAGATGGCAACACATGCAACAATAGAAGAGGGTCTTCAATTGGTTCCTGGTTTCGTCGGGCCACACAAGCTACCCGTTACTCATGATCAAGAAGTGATCCTGTCTTCTCTAAAAGTATCGATCAAGAAAAAAGTTTTACTCTACTATGATCGATGCCTAAAAGAAAGAGGGGAGCTTGTTGGAGGTGGGAACCAGAAAGATTCACATTACATCAACCTACAAGAAGGACGTGATTTTATTATACATGATGCTTCTGAGGCAATTGATCTAGTTGAAGCAGAGGCAGGAGACCTCTGCCCTCTTGATACTCAACAAAAATTGGTTGAAAAGAAAGGGATTGAATTAGGCCATATTTTTAAAATTGGTCGCAAATATTCAGACAAAATGAAATTCACTGTGCTGGACCCCAACGGGAAAACAATTGTTCCAGCTATGGGCTGCTATGGTATCGGCGTGGGTAGAACAATGCAAGCATTTGTCGAACAAAACTATGATGACCACGGAATGGTTTGGTCGCGTTCTTTAACACCCTATGACATTTATCTGATTCCGATTTATGATACAGAAGCAGAATTAAAACAACATGAAGGAGTTTACAACTCGCTCAAAGAAGCAGGTTTTTCAGTTTATTTTGATGACAGAAAAGAAAGAGTCGGAGTAAAATTTCATGATGCTGATTTAGTTGGATTTCCCTGGCAAATCATCTCAGGAAAAAAATTTCTCCAATCAAAACAATTTGAGCTGAAAAACAGAAAAAACATGCAAAGAAAAGATGTCACTTTTGATGAGTTAATTACAAATTATCTGCTTCCTTGGGTGAAAAATTCCTAATGCTCAACCAAAGTAAAAAGAGAAAACAACTGAATGAGATATTTAAAAAGACGCAGGTACATCTAAAAAAAATCGCTTATCATTTCTTCCAAGATCATGATATTGCCGACGATGTTGTTCAGAAAGTTTATATTCGTATTTACAAAAAATTACCCATTAAGTTTGACCACGAAGTTGACTCACTTAAATGGTGCTCCGTTATTTGTAAAAATTTATGTATTGACTACTACAGGAAAAAAATAAGGAATCGAAAATTAATTGATAAAATTTCACAAGACTTTCTCGCAAGTTCTGAAGATGAGACGCATGCGGAAGATAGTTTGACCAACCATATGTTACGAGAGATCGTCGAAAAAATCTTAAGTCAAATGGGTGCAGTAGAGAGAATGATTTACACGATGGATGCATATTTTACATTTAGCACGCGTGAGATTGCTGTAATTAGTAATCACAGTGTGAATCATGTAAGGTCGGTCGTTCTGAATATGAGCTTGTGCAGGAACTAGGATTTTTCTTGCTTTTCTGTGTTCTTCTTTGTTTATGTCTTATTATGAAACGATTTATGAAAAGTGATAGAGATCAAGTTATGCTGTTTTCGCATACTATAGCAGACAATTTAGAAGAAAATCACGAGGTTTATGCCTTTGCTGCCTTGTTAGATAAAATTCCTATGAAACCATTTCTTTCTAAGTACTCAAAAGAAGGGGGTCGGGCTTACCATCCGGTTATAATGCTGGGATGCCTTTTTTATGGCTTTCATCGTGGATGGAGAAGCAGCAGAGAATTACAAAAAGCCTGTGAAGAGAACGACGCCATGCGTTATTTAGTTGGTGGTCATAAAGTAAAGTTTCGGTCTATTGCTGAATTCCGTGTTAATTTTGGTAAAGAAATTGGCGAAGTTTTTAATTACTCTGTATCTTTGCTATCCCACAAAAAGAAAAATATTGGTATTGATGTTAAGGTAGATGGAACTAAAATCAAAGCCAGTGCTGCTGACGATCAAACATACAAAAAGTCAGATTTAGAGGAACGTAAAAGAGCTATACAGCAAGAGATCTTAGAGTATCTACGCTCAGGTATGGAATTAGATATTGAGGAAGATAAACTATATGGTAAAGACAACAGTGGCTATGAGCTTAATCCTGAAGAGGTAGATACGATCATTGAGGAGTTTATTCGCTTACAAAAAGCGAGTGAAAAGGCAAAGAGAGAGTCATTAAAAACAGCAGAAGGAAAGCAAAGTGAACCAGCCGAGTTTTCTACATCTGTTGAAAAAGATTCTTCAGAAACTATAGAAGGTACACAGGATATAGAAGCTCTAAAAACAGGAGAAAAAGAAGTTGAGGTCTTTTTAGAAGATACAACTAATTCTCATGCTAACGAGCCAGAATTATTGATAAATGAAGACCAGGCTGCAGAGGATAATGATTCTGTTATGCTTAGGAAAGCTCAAAAGTATGTTACGATCAGTAAAAGTCTGGAAGAGAATCAAGAGTCTGCTTCTGATTCTAAAATAAATCTTACTGATCCAGATGCTAAATTCATGAAACGGAATGGTAAAATTTCTCAAAGCTACAACATTCAAGTTACCTCATCAGAAGGCTATATTTTGGCAGCTGACATTGCTGAAGCTAATTCAGAAAATGATTTAGAGCAATTAGCTCCTACCCTTTCTAAAGCTGAGTCAAACACAGGGACCAGTATACAGACAGCTTCTGCAGATTCGGGTTACTTTCATTCAAGTGGTTTGGAATACCTGGATTCAAAAGGGATCAATGGTTTTATACCTTCACCTGATCAGGTAGCCAAAGAAAGAAAAGGAGAAGAGGATTCAGGTTATGAAGCTCATCAGTTTAAATATGACGAGGATGATGATTCTTGGGTTTGCCCCGAGGGTAAAACCTTAGAATTTCATAATGAATCTGTGAAAGATAAAAAGAAATATACTCATTATCATGGTAAACCTCCTGACTGTGTCATTTGCCCTGCCAGAGAACAATGTTGTACGAGCGAAGAAGAGTTACGCAGAGGTTATCGCAAATTGTCAGTAGACTCTGGTTTTGCTTTAAAACATGAAATGATCAAGAAGATGAATTCAGAAGAAGCAAAGTCTTTCTATAAAAAGCGAGGTTCTGAAATTGAACCCATTTTTGGAATTTTGAAACAAGCCAAAAAGTTCAGAGAATTCTTGCTCAGAGGCAGTAAAAAGGTTCAAATAGAGGTAAAAATCGCAGCTACAGCATTTAATTTTGGCAAAATGGTACGAGAACAACTTGCATAAACTATAAATTCCTTGACATATTTGAAAAATGAGACTGACGCAGCAAATATCTCATAAAATGCACTGAAAAATCCTAGTTCCTGCACAAGCTCATATCAACAAGCAAATAAAGGCTTCAGCGATTGAGAATGGATTGTCCCCACTGCCACGATTATAAACCATGCCATAGAGAAATTTACATATGTCGATTATTAGTGAAGCAAAAGAAACACTACTGCCATGGAAAAAAGAATTTTTCAAAAATATTAGTATTTTTGAATCGCTGGGTTTACCAAAACAAAAAGCCCAAGAATTTCTGAGCAAATTTCTCAGATTAGTAAACGAAGTGGGAACACCCAAAGTATTGAATATTCTCTCTGATATTTCTCAATTACCAAAACTAGGAACATACACCGCATATAAACCCGATATCAGAAGTTTCATGATTAGTTTTCTATCACCTTTTCTCTCAAAATTTGAACTTAAAGGAGAAGAAAACTTACAAACATTGGCATCACTTACTGGTAAGTTTCCAGTGACTATTGTTGCGAATCACCTCAGTCATTTTGATGCAGGCGTACTGTTTATAGTACTCTATAAAAAAGGTGGCTTGGCTCGTCAATTAGCAGAAAATATGGTTTTTATTGCGGGTCGACCTGTCTTTCAAACTCATGTGACTCGTGTAGCTTTGGGTATGCTGAACAGTCTTCTGGTATGCTCTCGTAAAGACCTTGTGGAAAATGTGGGTGCTGCTGATGTTATGACAAAAGTAAATATGCGTTCTTTTCGACATTCAAGCAAGCTCCAAAAAGAGGGCAAAATAATTGTTGTATTTCCTGAAGGAACAAGAAGCAGGACGGGACAATTACTTAAATTCGTGGACGCTGTTTATCACTATGTGACCAATAAGATTGTGATTCCCATTTCCTTGGTAGGAACCGACAAGGTCTTACCCACCAATTCATTTGTTTTCAACTCAGCACCCGGTAGCATCACGATCGAAAAGCCCGTCTTTATATCAGGCTCAGAAGAGAGTGTTCCGTCTGATTTGCCAGAGTCGATTCATCGAATTTTCCCTCCCAAGAATACCAACAAAAAGACATATTGCCTTGATTCATTGGCAATGCTCATCGGAAAAAATTTAGATGTGCATCAACATGGTACCTATCGAAATTTGTATCGGGATGATATAAACCTTGATAAGAAAAATCTTTTAATTCAAACGACTTCTGATCCCGCCCAAAGTATCGTATTTATTGGGCATTCAAATTTTTCAACAGCCATCGCTTCTGTGCTTGCGAATAAGCCGGATACCAATATTAAAATATTTATTCCAGATAAAGAAAAAGCAGAGTCCTTCAATGCTGACCAGTACGACCTTGAATATTATCCATTTTTTAAATTACCACCCAATATTAAATTTACTTCCGACACGAGTGTCGTCGGGGAAGGTACCATATTCATCCAAGGGGTCCATCCATGGGCTTTAGATTCTTATTACAATGTACTGGCACCCATTTTAAAAGAAACGAAAGGGCCAATTATTAATATAATGAAGGGCTTCACAAAATCTAAACATAGGCTTATTTTAACCGATTTAGAAAAAACATATGGTCTAAAACGAAGTCGCTTGGCTGTTTTAGCTGGCTCAAACTATCCCGACCAAATTATGGAGAGAAAAATAACGGGTTTTGAATTAGCTGTAGTTGACTCAAACTTAACAAAAGATTTCATTGAGTTATTAAACACGGGCTATATTTTTACAAATCAAGCTCTTGTTCCTGATGATATTGAAGGAATTCAAATTGCTGGTGCTCTTCGAACAATCTACGCAATGTTCATTGGGATGCTAGATGCTTACTACGAACTTAAGCTTGGGGGGAATAACGACAGTACACTGTTTCATATTTCCAATCAAATTTTTAAAGAATTGGTCGATGTTGGCGTAGTGCTGGGAGGGAAACGCGAGACTTTTTACGGACTTTCTGGGCTTACTGATTTGATGTTGACCTGCTTCGGCACCGACACTAGAGACCGTCACTACGGTCATGAAACCATTTTTGGCAGAGCCAACCCTTTTAAACAGTCTTCAGGAATTGCAAACCTCCAAGCTTTAATGCATTTGATGGAAATTAATAGTAAAAAATATCCCATTTTGTGGGTCATCATACAAGTTATTATAGAAAAAAAAGATATCAACGCTATTTTCAATCAAACCTCGTTTCTTTTTCGAAAATGAAATATGTTTCACACAAAAAAAGAGGAATAAACAAGTGAGTCTTCGTGGTACGTTTACTGCAATCATAACTCCTTTTAAAAAATCAGGAGAAATTGATTGGAGTGGCCTCGAGAAGTTTGTCAAAACACAAGTCGAGGATGGTGTCGATGGTCTTGTACCCTGTGGAACGACCGGGGAAAGTCCGACACTAACTCACGATGAACACCGTCAAGTAATTGCACGCGTTACTTCCTGGGCGAAAGAGGTAAATTCTGATATAATCATTATTGCTGGTACGGGGTCTAACTCGACAGCTGAGGCAATTGAACTTACTAAAGAGGCCGCCATCGAAGGAGCTGATTATTCACTCCAAGTGAACCCGTACTATAACAAACCAACGCAAAAAGGTCTCTATCAACATTTTACGATGATTGCTGATGAATCAAGTATACCATTGATCTTATATCATATTCCCAGCAGAGCATCCGTAAAAATTGAGATGGAAACCATGACGAGATTATCCCAACACAATAAAATTGTCGGTGTCAAAGAAGCAACGGGCGACCTAAATTTTATAACGGAGCTTATGTGTAGTGTAGATAAAGACTTTACTTTACTTTCTGGTGATGACAATCTGCTTTTACCGATTTTATCTATCGGTGGTAAAGGTATTATTAGTGTGTGTTCTAATATCTTCCCCAAGAAAATATGTCAGATTACGAACGATTATCTTTTGGGAGATCACGAAGCTGCTAAAGAAACCTTCCATAATATTTTTCTTTTTTGTCAAAGTATGTTTTATGAAACAAACCCAATACCCGTAAAATACGCACTTTCTGAAATGGGCTTTTGTGAAAATGTCTTAAGATTGCCACTCACTCCCCTCTCGGAAAAATACCGACAAGCGATAAAAAAACAATTATGATGAATTTTGGTTTGGTCGGAGCCATGGGTAAAATGGGGAAAACCATAGCCTGTTTGGCGAGCTCTTCCGATAAACTGAAACTACTCGTTGCTATAGAAAGTTCCCATAACGCTCATCTGAATAAAAAGTATGGCTCTCTCGTTGGTGCTGAAAAATACGATTTCCCACTGACTACCTTTGACCATCTTGAGAATGTTAAAATTGATGGCCTCATTGACTTTTCATCTTGTGCATCGACTTTGATAGCTGCAGTAAAGGCGCGCGAGAAAAAAATACCTCTTGTCATCGGTACAACAGGGTTCAGCAAAACAGAACGAGAAGGTATTCACCAAGTTTCTAAAGAGATTCCTATTTTACTTGCCTCGAATATGTCATTAGGCGTGAATCTGCTCTTTTGGTTGGTTGAAAAAGCAAGTCATGTCTTAAAAGACCACTCTTTCGACCCTGAAATCATAGAAATCCATCATAATCAGAAGAAAGATGCTCCATCTGGAACATCTCGAACTCTCGAGGAAGTGATTTTACAACAATTTAATTGGAGTGAAGGAAACCTCATTCATGGGAGGTCAGGCCTTCTGGGGAGCAGAGATAAAAAAGAGTTGGGTTCGCACTCACTTCGTGGGGGGGATGTCGTTGGAGAACACTCTGTTTATTTCTTTGGTGAGGGAGAACGAATCACACTTTCTCATCAAGCAACCGACCGTAATATTTTTGCCTCAGGAGCATTAAGTGCACTCTCTTTTTTGGGTTCACAAAAACCAGGGCTCTATACGATGAGAGATGTGCTTGCACTAACCTAATGGAATATTTTGTCGTTGAAGGTAAACACTCTATTTCAGGAGAGATTGAACCGCAAGGAAATAAAAATGAAGCACTACCCATTTTATGTTGCAGTTTGCTGAATCAAAATAAATTAGAAATTCACAATGTTCCCTTGATTGCTGACATACAACAGCTCTTCAAAATACTTGAATTTTTGGGAACAAATATTAAAATTATATCAGAAGAAAAGCCTTCTACAATAGAGATTGATACCTCTGATATTCATTACTCAGAGCTTCCTCCTGAACTCGTTCAATTACTCAGAGGCTCCATTACTTTGATCGCTCCCATGCTAGCTAGATTTAAAAAAGTAATTTTGCCCAGACCGGGTGGAGATAAAATTGGTCGTAGAAGAATCGACACCCACCTTTTGGCCTTAAAGGCTTTAGGCGCATCTGTGGAAATTAGAGCAGATGACTCCTACCATCTTGAAGCGAAAGAATTGATCGGCACGTCCATTTTGCTTGACGAATGTTCTGTGACGGCTACTGAAAATACGATTATGGCAGCGGCTATTGCAAAAGGGGAGACGATTATAGAAAATGCGGCATCCGAACCCCACGTGCAGGGTCTTTGCTCCTTTCTTCAAAGTCAGGGTGTGAAAATTAAAGGAGTCGGTAGCAACCGACTCACAATAACGGGAGTTGAAAACTACAAAAATCTTACTCCTGCAAAACATATGATAGCTCCTGATTACCTTGAAATTGGTGGTTTTATTTCAATGGCCGCTTTGACCAATGGGGAACTTCTTGTAAAAAATATTGTCAAACGTGATTTAAGGATGATTCAATTTATGTATCAAAAATTAGGCATTGAAATAGAATACCGTGGTTCTGATATCTGGATTCCCAAAGACCAAACGCTAAAAATAAAATCTGACATTCATGGAGAAATTCCTAAGATTGATGATGCTCCTTGGCCCGCTTTTCCTGCTGATTTGATCTCGAACGCACTTGTTACAGCAACACAATGTGAAGGAACCATCTTGATTCACGAGAAACTTTTTGAGAGCCGGCTTTTTTTCACGGACACCCTAATTAGTATGGGAGGTCGATTAGTACTCTGCGACCCTCACCGAGTTGTCGTCATTGGATCTTCTGAACTAAAAGCCTTGCGTATGGTATCACCTGACATCAGAGCAGGTATGGCATTAGTAATCGCTGCCCTATGCGCCGAAGGCCGCTCAGAAATTCACAATATTTCACAAATAGACAGGGGTTACGAAGAAGTAGATAAAAGACTTAGACAGGTAGGAGCTAACATCCAAAGGGTGCAACTGTAATTATCATTTCCATTATGAAATTTGAAAATTTAGTTTTTTTCTCACCAGTTAATCCTCTCCATCGCCTCTTCAGCTTCTTTCTTAACACTGACGGGGTAGCCAGACTGAAGCACTCTCATGAGGGGTATAAAGGCAGTCTTAGAAGCAAGACGACCAATTGAACGCAAAATAATAATTAGGTTAACAGATATTTCGTAAGTAATCTGCTTACCTAACTTGTCTTCTTTGAGAATATGGTTGAGCCTCTCCAGTAGAACTTTGGTCGCAAGGTCAGACACAGCCTTAAAATCACCAAGAACACGAGCACAGGAGGTTCTGACTCTGTGATTTTTATCTTTCATTAATAAATATCGAATCTCACCAATTGCCTTAGGAGCACTATCTTTGCTATTAAAAACACCCAAAGTGCTACACGCCGCCTGTCGGATTTGATAACTAAAACCTTGTTTGGTGTCTTCGGCATGACTTCTTATAAGAGATCGAATTCGAGGAATAATTTTTTTCGAGAGTGAATCTTTTTCAGATGGGTTTTGTCGAATCAAGGCAATGATGTGGTGCAAGGACTTTACTTTCAAATCAATTTTTATATCATCTGAGCTTATTATGGAAATCAATTGAACAATATTATCAATCTTGATTCGTCGAATATAACTTTCGGTGTCGGTGAGAGGCTGAGCAAAATTCTGCGTAGAGTTAAAAAAAAGGAGAAAAGAAGCAGAAAAGGCAATAAAAAAGAGTTTCACTTTAACCTAGAACGAAGCATGAGAAATGACATACTAAATTTTTGTTTCTTCAAGAAAGGGAGATGATTCTTCGCTTTTCTTGTTGATTTCCTTGGATTTGGGGTTCGATGTGTTATTGTGACCTGCATCTTCTATCTCCACTAGCTTGAATGCCTGATTCAAAAGGACAGCAAGATCTTTGAAGTGGTCGCTCTTTCTAAAATTTAGATATTTTGCCTCGCCCGTAGAGATATAGCCTTTCAAAAATGATTTAATTCGATAAACGGGACCTGCCATTCTATGTGAAAAGAAAAGGGAAAAAATACTGACCAAAAAAATGTTCAGCAAAGAAATGAAGACAATGGGGTACCAATATACGTCAAAAGCATTGTATTTTGCAAGTTTACCATCCAAAACTTGAACGGGAAAGTAGGCAGTACCTTTGGCGTTTTCAACGTACGTAACTTTCTTTTTTCTTGAATTCTTCTTTTTTTTCTTCACAGTCGTTTTTTGACTCACAACAATCCCTCGAGATGCGTTGATGTTAACAAGGACGGCAGCTTTATCTGGTAATAGGCTGTAAGGGTTTTCTCTGACCACCCATAGGACGCCTAGCGAAACAATAGCGGTTAGCAAAATTACCGCTGAAAAACCATAAATAAATCGATTCTGAAAACTCTTGTCTACATAATAACGCCAACGATTGCCTCTACTTTCGTCACTCATGATCCAACCATCTTAACCAGAGACCTCTAAAAATTCATTGGTTCTTCGTCAAGATAATTTTAAAATAGAGATGGGAGAGAGAAGGATGATAGTACCCCCCTACGACCATCATTAGTTGGTTCAGAATTGGTTCAAATCAAGTTATTTGGTTCAAAAGGCTTGGGTTTACTGGTAGAGCAAGTGAAAGACATTTTCCTAAAAAAGGTGCATCAAAAGGCCGACGTTAAATCATCAAATAAAACAGAGGTTCCTAATGAAGCACCCTTCTCAGGTTATTTGTCTAAACAGGTATTCGGCAGTAATGCGAAATAGTAAAGACAAAAAGTTATACAGAATGCAAATGGTTCATTATGCCAAGAAGCATGGTTTCAAGCCAACAGCCAGAATGTTTAAAACGACTGTAAAAACAGTAAAAAAGTGGTTTCGTAGGTTTGAATCAGAGAAATACGTTGGCTTGGAAGACAAGAGCCACGCTCCACACTACTCACCACATGCAATCACAGACTTTGAAAAGGCTTATGTTTGCTTTCTTAAAAAGAAACGTCGAGGCTTTGGTGCTCAGGAACTGAAGAATGTTTACCAACTAGACTTGAGTGTCAAGGCCATTCGCAGAGCGTGGAGGGAGCAAGCACTCTTGAAAAAAAAGCGTAGAAAACATAAAACGAAGCAAAATTTGCGTGAAATTAAGAAATTATGGGGTTTATTTAAGCAATTTGACGTAGATACGAAGCATTTATACGATATTCCTGAGCTTTGGCCTTATATTCAGGAAAATATTGTACCGAAATATCAATATACCTTCAGAGAAGTTTTTTCTGGCTTACAATTTCTAGCTTTTGCAGATGAGTATAATATGGCATACTCTTGTCTGTTTATGGAGGTAATTTTAGATCATCTTGTAAAATCAGGGGTTGATTTAAAGAAAAATAATACGAGAGGGCAAACAGATAATGGCTCAGAGTTTATTGGTGCTTGGAATAAAAAAGGAGATTCGGAGTTTACAAAAGTATTAGCCAGTTATGGTGTGCCACACCAGACGATCCCTGCTGGAGCGCATACTTGGCAGTCTGATGTTGAAACGACTCATAGATTGATTGAGGATCACCTTTACCTGAATGAAACGTATAATTCAAGAGAAGACTTTCTCAACAAAGCTGGCTCCTATCTATTGATGTTCAATTCAATAAGAAAAAATTCTTACAAAGAGAATAAATCGCCCTGGCAGCTGATCCGAGAGGAAAGCACAACTATTGACAAACAAATATTAAATTTACCACCGTTTCGACTGGACTATTTATTTCAAAAGATGCCAATGGTCGTAGGGGGGTACAATCCTATTCTCCATCCCTATTTTAAAATAGAGACCGGGCTGACTTAGATCATTTAGCAATTATGCCATTTTGCGCTTTCCATATTCATATTATACATGGTTATGGACAAGATTAATACAGATAAAAAGATACAAGCAAGTCAAATAAGCTATTTTAAGCTTATGGATAAATTCCCAGAGGAAAACTCATTTTGAGCAACATTTTGCGTAAAATGAAGACCAAAGGCATGCCAAAAACCGAACCAAACCATAAAATGGGGTATTTTTCACCTTTGAACTTAGTTCTTTCTCAGTCTCTTAGTGGTGGTTATTATTTTAAATTAAAAAACTTTACAGCTTCTATTCTTTTTTTTCAAGATCAACCTGTTTGAATTTAAAAATAGAGAAATATGATCAAATTCGAAAAGAAGCCTTTCATTGCATTGGGTGTAAATTAGCCACAACAAGAAATAAGGTTGTCTTTGGTGAGGGAAATATAAACGCTGATGTGATGTTCATAGGAGAAGGTCCAGGGAGGCAAGAAGACAATACAGGCCGACCTTTTGTTGGCAGAGCGGGGGAGTTGCTAACACGAATTATTGAACAAGGGATGGGATGTTTGCGTGGGAGTGTTTATATCGCTAATATTGTTAAATGCAGACCGAGTGTTGATCTACTCATGCAAAAAGATCGTCCTCCTGATCAAGAAGAAATTGAAGCGTGCCAACACTTTTTGTTAAGGCAAATTAGGCTGGTTGATCCCAAAGTAATTGTCACTTTGGGGTCACCCTCAACAAAATTTTTGCTCAGAACAAAACAAGGGATTACCTCCTTGAGAGGAAATTGGCATGATTTTGAGGGAATACCTGTTATGCCAACCTTTCATCCCAGCTATGTTTTACGAAATGGAGGAGATAAAAGCCCTCTTAAACGAGATGTTTGGGAAGATATTAAAAAAATTTTAGTTAAACTTGGGCGAAAAATGTCATGAGAAAAGTTTTGATTGCTGGTTTTGGTTCGGTTGCTCATGTACTTGTCAAAATTTTACCGAGTGATGTATACTCAGTAACGGGGGTTAAACGCTCGGAAGGCAGATCAAAATTCCCTAATCTCAAGCTACTGAGAGCAGACCTGCGTGATAAGAATTCTTTATCTCCTATTGCAAGGGAGGTCTTTGACTATCTGATATATTGCCCATCTCCTGACAGGAAAGACAAAGAGTATTATCAAGAAACCTATATAAAAGGCCTTGAGAACTTGTTGCAATTCGATGAACTGTTAAACTCTCTACAGCAATTTATTTTTGTCTCTAGCACGAGTGTTTATGGGCAAAAAAAAGGAGAATGGGTCGATGAAGAATCGCCAACCCTGCCAGAAATCTTTTCGGGCAGAATAATTCTTGAGGCCGAAAAGTTACTTTTCGCCAAGCTCAAAAAAAAATTAACGATCCTTAGATTTGGGGGCATCTACGGAAAAAAAAAAAATCGTTATATCCAAAAAATCAAAGAAGGAAGTTTTCCCTCCAATCAAACTTTGGTTAAATATACAAACCGTATCCACATTCAAGATTGTGCTGGTTCAATCAAACATTTAATGGAGCTGGCACACCCCAAAAATATTTACTTAGGTATTGACGACCATCCTGCCCAGCAGAGAGAAGTAATCTCATGGCTGATTCAAAAGCTTGACCTTTCACCTTCTTTGTTACCTTCATTCAATTCAGAGAAACATGAGGAAAACCCAACCCACACCAGTAATAAACGGTGTAAAAATCAACGGATCAAACAAAGTGGCTATACCTTTTTATATCCAAGTTATAGAGAAGGCTATTTATCGGTGTTGAATGCACAATAAGTGTACATGAAGCAAGAAATTCAAGAAATGTTATTGATTGTATTTTGCAGTGTTCTATTGAGTGGTGTCGTGTTCTTTTATCTCCAAAGAAAATTCATTTTTTTAACATTGCAGAGTGAGGTGGAGCAATTAAGAACAAAAAAACGAAAGCTCATGAAAGAGATTAATGATATAAAGTTACAGACAGCTCAATATTCATCAATTCATCGGATTAATCAACTTTTACTCAAGGGGGGCACCTCAACAAAATTTGTGGAAAACAAAATTATTACTTTGAAAATACCTCGTCGGCCTTTTTCTCATATGCAAAATAAAATAGAGAAAACAAATAAAAATTCAGATCAAATTACACAGTATGAATACTCACCTGCAGACGACACGATTATTGAGACCAAAGAGAGAAAACAAAAATGACGAACCAAAACGTGAATCAAGAAAAACCTGCTGTCTTGGTTATTCTTGATGGCTTTGGTCTTCCTAATGCCGACCCCAAACTAAAAAATGCAATTTTAGAGGCTGATACCCCTCATTTTGATGATCTTTTTGCAACGTATCCCCATAGTGTTCTCCACACATCGGGTGAGGCCGTGGGCTTACCTGACGGTCAAATGGGAAATTCCGAAATTGGACACCTTACGATTGGTGCGGGGAGGGTGATTCACAGTGATATCGTGAGGATATCAGCATCTCTTGACTCGGGAGACTTTTCCGCGAACCTTACTTTCAATCAACAAATGGAGGCGATTAAAGCAGACAAGGGAAAACTCCATCTGATGGGGCTACTTTCTGATGGTGGGGTACACTCTCATGTTGATCACCTAAAAAAGATCATATTCACTTGCTCTCAAAAATATTGTGAAGTGCCTATATGCCTACATGCTTTTTTAGATGGCAGAGACACTGCCCCTACCTCGGGAGCAGGCTTTGTTGACGAAATTCAAGAATTTATAAAAAACATCAAAAATGCGTCTCTCGTGAGTATTATTGGTAGGTATTATGCCATGGATAGAGATAAGCGTTGGGAGCGAATTGAGAAAGCCTATCGTTTAATGGTAGAAGGCGATGGTGTGCTCCCCAATGAACCCACAGAAATGATTCGTAATTTCTATGCAAAAAAAATCACCGACGAGTTTATGGAGCCAATTGTCTGTAAACCACGAAGTCTTTTAGAAAATGGCGATGGCGTTTTCTTTTTTAATTTTCGTGCAGACCGTGCAAGACAATTAACCCAAGCATTGACACAACCAAAATTTTCTGAGTTTGGTGTAAAGAATATACGCCACCATTTTATGTCTTTGGTAGAATACGATGAAACATGGAAACTTCCTTCTTTGTTTCTTCCTAATAAATTGACCAATATTCTGGGAGAAGTGGTTTCTAATCATCAAATCAAACAACTTCGCTTAGCCGAAACAGAGAAATATGCTCACATTACTTTTTTCTTCAACGGAGGTAAAGAACGAGCTTTCAAAAACGAAGAGAGAATTTTAATTCCCTCGCCAAAGGTAGCAACCTATGATCTTAAACCAGAGATGTCGGCGTTATTAATCAAAGAGACGCTCATAGAAAAAATTCAATCAAGAGATTATGCACTCATCATCGTCAATTTTGCCAACGGTGATATGGTAGGTCATACCGGAAACCTACAGGCGACAATAGCGGCGGTAGAAACTCTCGATTTTTGTATAGGAGAAATTAAAGATGCTGTGATTTCAAATGATTTTCAAATGATCATAACCGCAGACCACGGAAATTGTGAACAAATGCTAGCGAATGACCAAAAAACTCCCTTCACTCAGCATACGACAGCACCCGTTCCTTTGATTTACGTCGCGAATGAAATAAAAAAAGGTTTTTATTTAAAAGACGGAACACTCGCTGACGTTGCTCCGACCCTACTAAAACTCATGGGGCTTCAAATCCCCAGCGAGATGACAGGCAGGGTTTTGAGCGCCAACTCAAGTTGATGCATGTGAAAAATAGTGGTAGCATTTTAGGAAGACACGCTAGCTTTCTCTTTGTGAATTTTGATGTTTGATGGCCATATTAACAGCTCTATCGCCATTGAGGTTTTCGTAATCTTGTCTTCTTTTGTCGATTAAATTATTCACTAAAACGCGTCAGAGTCAATTGCTCAAAATGAATTCTTTCTCATGCCTTCAAATATATCATCTCTCTCTCTCTCTATATATATATATACATAAAATAAAATATATATATATATATAAAATAAATTTGACGTGGGTTGTACATTTTTGTACCATGCCCCAGGTTTTTTAATTAATTCTGTGGAGCCTGATGGTGTGAGACAGAAGAACTGCAATGCGAAGCAAGGGTTAAGCAATTTTAGCAGTTGTCTATTTTAAAGCCGCTAAAATTTAAAAATAACGAGGCTCGTTCAAAGGTATGGTGAGCCGAGTAAAAGGAGATTTAAAAATGAAAATGAAAATGAAAATGAAAATGAAAACATTGGCTGTTTCTTTGTTGTTTTTTGGTTCAACCTCGGTGTATGCAGGGGCGTTTGACTTGGCCAACGATCTTGAAATTGGTATAGGCCTTGGGTTAAACACAAACTACTGGAATATTGGCCGTAGCAAAATAGGACCAAGAGCAGGGCTCGTCTCTCTATCTGAAAAAACAAATGGAGCTGGCATAGCGCAAGGTTTGACAGATTTTGCGGGAGCTCTTGTGCGACTAGAGAGCAGTAGTTTGATTGATACGGCGAAATCGAATCGAGACACTGCAGCTGGTGTCGTAGCGATGGCGACGCAGGCAGGTACCGTCACTCCCATGCAGCTAGGTGCATTGGCCAGTGCAGAAGCTACTCTCAGGGGAACTGAGGCAAGTGTTGAGGCTTTTATTTCTGGCATTGGCATCACAGTAGGTGAATTTAGTGGAAGTGGTAGTGCTACCACCGTAAACGGTGTCAATATCGACATTCAAGTAAACTACCACGTCTTTTCGTGGATGTTTGTTCGTGCAGGTGCCGCCATTGATATTGCAGTTCCCACCGAATTCTCCCTGGAAAGTGAATTCATTCTTGCTGGTATTCCTGTTCTTGGGCCGTCGCCCACAGTAGTTGGTGGTACTTTTACTGAAAGGGTTTCCTATAAAGTGAGTGGTTTAGACATTGAAATACCCATCCTGTTTGGTTTTAATTTAATCAAAACAGATAACTTTAGTGGTTACGCGGCAATTGGTGTTAACCTTGCGCTTGGTGGCTACGAAGAAACGCTCTCGGGATCAATAAGTAAAGTTTCTAGCAGCCTCGAGGCTATTATTGAGGATGCTCTAGGTGTAGCAAATGGTGATTATGATGCTATTAGCAACAAATACAATACTTTTCAAGTTGGTCTTCAATGGCTCGTGGGCATGAAATACAAAATCATGGATAATATATCAATTTTCACCGAAGTTAAGTGGTTAGACTCGGCGAACATCATTGCCAAAACAGGAACACAGGCAGCTGATGCTGAAAGTCCGGCAACAGGTTCAGTGCTTGGGAGAGCTTTTAATAGTGAGGAAGTTGTTAGTGCAAGTAATCAGGTGTCACTAGTCGACGATGAAGATAAGGCGGCGACGAATAATGTGACTGGTTTGTTGAACCGTAGTTATGTTCGTTGGGTGTTCGGTGCTACGTATTCGCTTGATCTTTAATAGCTGTCAGTGAGAATCAAGAGTATTATTTATTTTTGGCTTTAAAGAGCGTGATTCTTTTAAAGCCAAAAAAACACTTTTAAACAAGTTTTTTAACAGGGCAGCTGAGCATTGTTGCCCTGTTTTAGCAAGAAAAAGGCTTATAAAAAGCTTTCGATTGCAAGCCGTTTCCAAATTATTCACATTTTAAAAGCATACGCCTGCTCGGTGGGCATAAATAACCTTTGCTTAATATAACCAAAGGTTTAATTAGATAAAATAATCTAATTAAAAATAGCTAGGCAATACTTGATTAAGTCGTTCAACTGTTTTTCTTGGTCTTTTGTCGGGGGCGGTGATGATGCTCTGCTTTACCATACCTTTGAAATCAGAGTTCTTTTGAGAAAGAGAGGCGAGTTCTTCTAGGCTCGCATTTAAAACGTTATTCGCCGTTGTAGAATTTATATCAATTACCTTCATAATTTCTTGAGTGCTGACCGGCTCGGATGATTCTTGCCATGAATCATAATCAGTTGCCATACAAACCATTTGATATGAGATTTCGAGCTCCCGAGCAAGTTTCGCCTCAGGAATGACCGACATATTGATAATCCCAGCACCCCACGATTTATAGAGCGTCGATTCAGCACGAGTAGAAAAAGTTGGCCCTTCCATACAGACCAATGTTTCGTTTTTATGCAAAACAACATTGAGCTTCTTTATCGTTCTTTCGAGAAGGCTCATTAAATCTTGGCTGAATGGTTCACCAAAACTTAAGTGAGCAACAATGCCTTCTCCATAGAAGGTGTCTTTACGGTGCTTCGTTCTGTCGATAATTTGATTCGGCAAAATAAAATGTGTTGGTTTGATTTCTTCTTTGAGTGAACCAACGGCAGAAAAGGCGACGATATACTCCACACCTAACATTTTGAGGGCGGCCATATTTGCCTTTTGAGGGATATCAGAGGGTAGAATGAAGTGTCCTTTCCCGTGCCGAGGCAAGAAAGCTAGAGAAAGAGATTCATTTCTTAAATTTTTGTATTCACCGAGAGTAATTTTATCAGATGGTTTCCCCCAAGGAGTGTCAGGGAAGACACTCTTTTTTATATTTACTCCTTCTAATTCATAAAGACCAGTACCTCCTATGATTCCAACACGCGACCTATCCATGTTACGTTACTTAGCTATAGGGTTTCAGGTCGCTCGCTCAATTGTTCTGCGATCTCAGCTAAAAGCCGGATACCATAACCGCTTGCGGGGCTGGGGTACAATTGAAAGGCAGATTTCAAGATGCCGATTCCCGCAATGTCAATATGTGCCCAGTTTGTTTTTTTGTTCACAAAAAGGGATAGAAAACCAGCGGCGACACTAGCTCCCCCATAACGACCACCAATATTATTGTGATCTGCAATATCAGATTTTAAGAGATTTGTAAAGTATTTATCAATAGGAAGTGGCCAAACGGGCTCCATAGAATTTTTAGAGGCATTTTGAATGAGTGAAATAACTTTTTCGTGTCTACTGAAACACCCGGCGTAAAACTGCCCCAAAGCGACCATACAGGCACCCGTTAAGGTTGCCAAATTGATCATGAGGTTGGGCTTGTAATATTTTTCGGCATAATGGAGAAGGTCTCCTAAAACAAGTCGTCCTTCGGCATCGGTGTTCTGAACTTCAATCGTAAGCTCGTTTAGAGCAGTATAGACATCACCAGGTTTGAAGGCTGAACTTCCCGGCATGTTCTCGACCATGCCAACAACAGCGACAGCATGAATTGGGATTTTCAACTCGGCAATCGCTGCAAGAGCGTGCAAAGCGGCTCCTGAGCCTGACATGTCATATTTCATCTCGTGCATGTCTCCACTTGGTTTGATCGAGATTCCGCCGGTATCAAAAGTAACTCCTTTGCCGATGAGTGCTAAGGTGGGATATTTCTTCAATGCACCTGTAGGTTTGTATTCTAGCACAATTAGTCGAGGTTCTTTGGCCGAACCCTGGGATACAGCAAGAATACCTCCTGCTCCTATTGATTCAAGTTGTTTTTTGCCTAATACCTTTACTTTGAGTTTAAACTTTTTAGCGATGTCTTTAGCTCTGAGCTCCGCTGTTTTGGGAGTAAAATAATTTCCTGGTAGAGCCTGAGTTTGCCTCATCGCATTCATGTGTTTTGCCAAAATAAAGTATTTTTTGAAAAGTTTATTAAAGCCAGTATGGTATTTTTTAAGTATGGCAATATAGATTTTTTTTACTTTTATTTTTGTGTGGGCAGGTTCTTTTTTTAAAAAGTCAACAGAATAAGTAGACATACCCAAGGAGGTTGCAAAAATATTTGCGATATGGACCATTTCAAGTTTTAAAATAATTTCTGGTGGGATATCAAAAACAATTGTTTCTATTGTTTGCACACTTTTTGCCATAAGCTCTCGTATCAGTTCAGAAAAAGAGTCGATATCAAGTTCTTCTTGTGTACCTATTCCGTAAAACCAACCGATGGGCGTTTGCAAGATTTCTTTTGGTTGCGCCTCGAAGAGGGGATAGTCTTTTAGTATAGGAGCTAGTGGCTTTGGTCTCATCTTTTTTTCTTCTTTTTTTGAGCTTGTTTTCTTGGCAGCAAAAATAAGATGTATGATAATCCCATTTTCTTCACGAATATTTGCCCCATTCTCTATAACTTGTATCTTCGTAGAGAAACTAGGATACTCTAAAACTGCTAAAGCGTCTTGTTTATTATGACTCACACCCATAACTTTATATCAGCTAGTATGGAGTTCAGATTAAGGACAGAATGTCAAAATAAATTTATTTTAATTCTATACAAGAGTTATATTTTGTAGTGGCCAAAATATCAAGCACAATGTACCATGGCACAGATGAGTTTGAAGGTTTGTAAATTATAACCCCCAGGCTCAGCAAGGAGGCTGAATGAAGAAAATAAAGATATTGTTGGTAATCGTTTTGAGCGTATTTTTGGTTCATTGCACAAAACGATGCAAACGTCTAGATTTTAAACGTCTAGATACAGATAAAAATGGCAAAATATCAAAAGATGAATGGATGGCGAAGTTTAATGCTATTGATTTTGATGAAAGTGGTTCCGTGACAAAAGAAGAGATGAAGAAGTATAAGAAAGCCAGAAAAAAAAAGAATAAGAACTGAATGGACTTTGAGCGTTTTAAAAAAATTAACGAAGAAAAGTTAAATTATCGAGAAATGGAAGATCCTTCCGTTATCTCAGCTTACAGAAATGTAGGTTGCGGTGATGGATATCGAATTTATCTCAGAGTAGATGTTGGTAATATAATTAGAGATGCTTCCTATACAACAACCGGGTGTGGGTTTGGTGTCACTTCTCTGGAAATGGCAACCGAATGGGTTAAAGATAAGAGTGTTGAAAAAGCAAAAAATATTACAGCAAAGGATATTGAATCTCTCTTTGAGTTCCCGCCTATGAGAAAAAACTATCCTGAATCAGCAGTCGAAGCCATGCGGAAATCAATTTCTGATTATAAAAATAACACAGGTATTCAACCTGAAGATATTATTACTAAAAGTAGTGCTCTGGAAAAATTAAGGCGAAATGGTCATCTGCGGAATGAAAATTTAAAGCAGATTATACTTGAGGGTGAAAACTTTAAAGGCGTTGATTTTAGCAAAGCTGACTTGAGTAACGCATTTTTACAAAATACAAATTTCCAGTATGCCACTTTAAGGGGTGCTAAACTTAGGGGGGCTTTCCTAAATAACTCCAATTTGCAAGAGGCTGATTTAAGCAAAGCTGATTTGAGGTGGTGTAAATTGACAGGAGCATCATTGGATGGTGCTATATTTGAAGGAGCATTGTATGACGTGGGTACCCGTATGAACCCAAAATATTCCCATGTCTTTAAATCGATGGAAAAAATGGGTAAGAAGCTTTATGTAAAATCAATTTAAACTCAACATGAGTATTGAAAAACTAAAAACGAACCTTTTGGCTCTTGAGATAGAAACTGACGAAGAGGAAAACCTCATGGATGCTCCAACTGCTCGTCTTGAAGTTCTTTGTGACTCTGTTAGACAAGCTTTGGCCATTGCCTCGAAAGAGTTGCAATCGCCCGTGGGCAAGCTTGATTATGAAGTCATTCAAAAAGGTTCTTCTGGTATTTTGGGCGTTGGAAAGATGCCCTATCGTGTTTTAGTTAATCTAGCAGAAGACAGTCATAGTAATCAGAATGAAGGTGCCGACTTTAGTCTTGAGAAAACAAGGAGAAAATCCAAACAAAAAATTCCTAAAATTGAGCTTAATCGTGATGGAAAAGCTTTAGTTCGCATTTATAAAACAGGTGTATATTTAACGATCAAGCCCCATATGGGAACAGGTATCCCTATAGATATTTATACAACCAAAGATAAAATTTTACGGGCAGGTGTTTTGGAGTACAAAGAAGAGGTGGTGGTGGAAGCCGTCAAAAATAGAAAAGGAGAACCTACTAAAATTGCGGAATGGATACCTCACCCAGATGCTGATGCGACAGTATCTGTTGAGGTGGTTCCCAATGAAATGTTTGCTTATATCAATATTTCGGCTCCTCGCCATGGTGGTAGACATCTCACCGCTGAGGAAATACTCCAAGCTCTAAAACACTTTGGCGTTGTTTTTGGCTATGAAATGGGTTTGATTGAAATGGCCTTGGAAAATGAAAAGTACGGTCAGCAAATACTGGCTGCAAAAGGTAGTTATCCTAAAGATGGTGAGGACGGTGATATTGATTATAAAGTCAAAATTGACAAGCAAGCAGAATATAAAGAAGATAGCCAAGGGCGTGTTGACTTTCTTTCTAAAGGAATTATAGAAAATGTGGTTCAGGGCCAATTGTTGGCGAAACTTATACCTCCGAAGGAGGGAGTCCCTGGTCGAAGCACCACCGGTAAAATTATACCAGCCAAAAATGGGAAGAAAAAAGAGTTAAAGCAAGGCAATGGAACTATTTTATCTAAAGACGGAACGTCTCTCACTGCTGAAAAAAATGGTCAGGTGGTATACTCTGCTGGCAGAATTAGCATAGAAGAAGTTTTCACAGTTTCTGGTGATGTTGGACTTAGCTCGGGTAACGTTATTTTTTTAGGTTCTGTGGTTGTGCATGGCCTTGTATCAGATAATATGGAAGTTAAAGCTGGCGGGAATATAGAGATTGGTGGCAGTGTACAAAAAGCTCAGGTTGAAGCTGAGGGCGATGTTATCATAAGAGGAGGTGTGCAAGGAAGAGACAAGGCTCAGATTGAATCAACAACTGGTTCTGTGTTTGCAAAGTTTGTGCAAAATACACGTATAGTAGCAGAAAAAAATGTTATCATTTCAGAAGCGATTATGCATTCCAATATACAAGCTGTTGGAAAAGTAATCTGTAATGGGCGTAGAGCACAAATTGTGGGAGGCGAAATTTTAGCTGGCTCTGAAGTCAGAGTCAAGCAATTGGGTGCACAAGCATCCACTCCAACGAGAATTGTTGTTGGTATGAACCCAAAAATATTGAACCAGCAAAGAGATATAGAAAACTTGCAAGAAGATTCAACAAACGAGCTCAATAAAGCAAAACAAAATATTAGAACATTGACCAGGCAAAAGATGGCACTGGGTGGTAAATTGAGTAAAGAGAAAGAGGAAATGTTGGTTCATATGTTAGATGCCCAAGAAAGCTTAGAAGCTCAGCTCAAAGAACTTAAAGAAGAAAAAAAAGAGTTAGACGAGTATATTTCTGAATTGGTTTCAGGTGGTTCTGTCCATGTTGAAAAAACGTTGTATCCAGGAGTCAGCGTCGAAATTAATGGGGCGCTTTTTTTGGCGAAAGATGAATATAACCGCGTAAGTCTTATCGAAAGGGGAGGGAATATTAAAATTATCCCTTTCAAAAGTGAAACAGAGAAAAGTTGGAGGAAGAGATCAATATCGTGAAGTCTAATAACTTATGTCAGTGAGACCTTTGGATTTACAGATAAACGTTAATTCGACTTTATCGCTTGCTCAGAAAGAGGGTTTAAAGACATCACAGTTTGAAACAAGACAATTTCTCATGGCTGATAAGCAAGCCCAAGATCAACAAAAATCGGATGGTAGAGTGAACTTTATTGAAGAATCTGAAAAGTCACGCAAGGTGCATGATCATAAAGTGTCTTTAGATAACAATGGTCAAAATGAGGCAGAGACTAGTGAAAAAGAAGAAAAATCTTATTTCAAGAGAAGGCAACCACCTAAAAAAAAACCAGAAAAAAAGAAGCACCACCCAACATCCAATATAAACTTTCTCGCTTAGTTATGCCGTAATTAAGCTTAAAGAGTGGGTAAATAGTATTTACTAAAACATTTGGTCGTGTCATATTTAATCAAAGTTTCCAATTAAAAAAGGAATTGACTTATCTCTCTTAAATTAAGGTTATGTCTCATTATGAACAAAAGAAAATATACCTTTGATACAAGTGGTTTTAGCTGTCAAAATACAGACTGCCATAAGTATCATAAGGTAAATGAAGGAAATGTGCGCTTTGCTTATATGTCTGGTAAGTACAAACAAATAGCCTATTTAAAGTGCACCGCTTGTGGTAGATGCTTTTCAGAGAATAAAGGCACTATTTTTTTTCGTCGCAAGAAAAGCAAAGAAACCATTACTCGGGTATTACAAAACACAGTTGAGGGCTGTGGCATTAGAGCTACCGGAAGAGTCTTTGGTATCAGCAAGGATACAGTTCTTGCTTGGGTTAAAGCAGCAGGTGAAGATTCACTAAAAGTTGAAAAAAAATATATACAAAAACCTGTCTTTCAATGAAATTCAATTAGACGAGCATTGGGGTTTTGTCTTTAAAAAACAATACAATCTATCAGAGACTGAGCGATTAAGTGATGAAATAGGGGATATCTGGACTTTTACTGCAGTATTGCCTGTAGAAAAGCTCATTTTAGCGCATATAACAGGCAAGAGGACCTCAGTGAATGCTAGAAAGTTACTGACCAAGGTAAAAACAAGAAGTAAGCCAAAGAGGGAAGATAAATTCTTGATTACCTCTGATGGATATGAGGGATATAGTGATGCCATTCTTTCAGTTTATGGTAAATTTGACTCAATGACTAGAAAGCTTCAATCACCCAAATCTCTATGTTATGGGCAAATAATTAAGAGAATAGAAAAAGGGAGATGTAAGGAAGTTGACAAATCTCTAATCTTTGGTGATCAAAAGCTACTAGATGAATATATTGCAAACTCTTCAGTAAGTCATCAGATGAACACCTTTGCTGTAGAAAGGAATAATTTGACTCTTCGCCAACACAATCATAGAATAGAGCGTAAAAGTCAGGGTTTTTCAAAAAAATTCAAATATATGCAGGGGCATAATTCTTTTGTTGCTAATTATTACAATTTCTGCCTTCCACATTCAAGTCTAGCTGAGTATGAGGGAGGAAAACCAATTCAAATCACCCCAGCAATGGCTACAGAAATGACGAATCATAAGTGGTCTATACAAGAATTATTCATCGCAAATAGAAACTTTGATTAAATATGACACGACCCAAATTTTACACAGAATTTTAAAGTTTTAGTCTTTACATTCTCACTCACAAATAAACTCTCCCACCCAGGGCTGTTTGTAGTCTTATAATAGTATCGCATGGCACGATCCCAGATTCAAAAGACTTATCTTGGCCTTTTCAAGATAATGTATCAATCACGTGTGCTTGACACGCTTGAAGAAGAATTTACTGCCCGAGGAGAAGCTTTTTTTCATGTCTCTGGTGCCGGTCATGAAGCTGTTGCCTCACTTAACCCTCATTTAATCCAAGAAGACTTCTTACACTGCCACTACCGTGATAAAGCTCTCATGCTCGCCCGTGGAGTAGAAGCAGAAATGTTTTTTCACAGCCTTTTTTGCAAAGATAAATCTCATTCACGTGGGCGACAAATGAGTGCTCATATTAGTGATCCTTCGTTAAATATATTAAGTCTGGTGGGTCCTGTGGGTAATAATGCACTACAAGCTGTTGGTGTGGCTTCCGCCATAGTCAAACAGAAAGAAAATCCAATTGTTATTTGTGCTATGGGTGATGGCACAAGCCAACAAGGCGAAGTTCTTGAAGCGATCGCTGAAGCAGTTCGCAGTAGCTTACCCGTGATCTTTTTGATTGAAGATAATAAATTCTCAATATCAACGACCACACAAGGGAAGACGTTTTATCATATGCCTAACGCTGAACCAGACTCCTTCTATGGAATACCAATCATTCGTATTGATGGAAAAAATGTTATCGAAAGTTATGAAAAATTTGGCGAAGTGACCTCAAAAATGAGAAGGGATCGTTTACCCTCCATAATTCACTTCTTGGTTGAACGACTTAGCAATCATACCAATGCTGATGACCAAAGGGTCTATCGTAGCCCTGAAGAAATCTCTCAGATACAAGAGGCTCACGATCCAATTCGCTTATTTGAAAAATATCTGATTAAAAATGGCGTCCAAAGCGAAGAGATTCAAGACATCAAAGACTCTGTATCTGATGAAGTCAAAAGTGCCTGCCAACGTTCACGAGAAAGCCTTAATCCATCACCGATGTTTGAAGTCAAAAAACCTTTATATCCAGGGCTGATGGATCCTCAAAATGAATATAGAGGTGACCCGGAACATTCAAAAGAAAAGTTTACTATGCTGGAGGCAATCCGTGGTGTTCTTGATTACCACCTCAAATCGAATGAAAAAGTGGTTCTCTATGGAGAAGATATTGAAGACCCCAAGGGTGATGTTTTTGGCTTAACAAAAGGCTTGACGGTTAAATATCCCAAACAAGTCATTAACTCAGCTTTGTCTGAGGCAACGATTGTGGGAGCGTCGGTTGGTAGGGCACTCGCCGGTGAGAAGCCAGTAGCCTTTCTTCAATTCGCTGATTTTTTACCTATCGCTTTTAATCAAATTATTTCAGAGCTGGGCAGCATGTTTTGGCGTACCGACGGCGGTTGGGAATGTCCTGTTATTATTATGATTACCTGCGGTGGTTATCGACCGGGACTCGGGCCATTTCACGCACAAACATTAGAATCAATCGCAACCCATACCCCCGGTATTGATGTCTTTATGCCTTCAACCGCAGGGGATGCCGCGGGGTTATTAAATGCAGCTTTTAAATCAGACCGCCCCACACTATTTTTCTATCCAAAAAGTTGTTTGAATGATAGAGAAAATTCCACTTCGACCGACGTGTTTAAACAATTGGTTCCTATTGGCTTAGCTAAAACAGTACTTAGCGGTAATGATATAACGTTTGTTTCATGGGGTAACGGAATACCTCGCTGTTTACAAGCTGCAAAAGATATTTCAGACCACGGTTTGGAAGCAGAAGTTATTGACTTGCGGAGTCTCTCTCCTTGGGACCAAAATCTAGTGATTGCTTCAGCTGAAAAAACAGGTAAGCTTGTTCTTGTACATGAAGATAACCGAACTTGTGGTATGGGGGCGGAGGTTATTGCTACAGTGACTGAGTTTGCTAAACGAACTGTTATTGTGAAACGGATTACTCGTACTGATACCTATATCCCCTGCAATTTTGAGAACCAACTTGAAATTTTACCTTCCTATAAGAAAATTCTTGAAGAAGCTTGCCAGCTTTTGGATATTGCTATCAGCTGGAAATCACCTCCAGCTCTAGAGAGTGGTTTTGAATTTATTTATGCGATCGGAACCAGCCCATCAGATGAATCTGTCAAGATCATTGATTGGCAAATTAAAGTAGGCGATCAGATTAAAGAAGGCGACTACATCGGCGAATTTGAAGCTGATAAAACGGTATCAGATTTTCTTAGCCCATTAACGGGTAGAATTACTGAAATTTTGGTTCAGGTCGGCGAAACAGCTAAAATTGGTATGGCTTTAGTTAAAATTAAACTTGAAAATGCCGCCTCAAATATAAAAAAACCAGTAACTCAAGAAAATCCCGGTGCTCCTGTTATGGAGCTTAAAAAGAAAATATCACCTCCCCAACAAAATAATATAACTTCAAGAACTCACTCCTATTTGAGACAAGTAGGTTTATCTCTACCAAGTGTAGAATGGGGTTCGCAGACCGTTTCGAATGATGAAATTATTGCTAATCTCTCTGGTTATACCGCAGATAACATTCTAGAATCAACCGGTATTGCCAATCGTTTATATGCCGGAGAAGGGCAAGATGTCTTGAGCATGGCAGTCAACGCTTCAAAAAATTTATTGATTCGTGAGGGAGTATCCATTCATGATATCAGTTTAATTATTGCCACAACGGGCACTCCAGACATGATTACGCCTTCTCTTGCCTGTCGTGTCCTACATGCATTATCTGAGGGGAACGATCCTGAGGTCAACATACCTGCCTACGACGTTAATGCTGCTTGCTCCGGATACCTCTATGCTCTTGATCTTGCCTATAATTCACTACAAATAAACCCATCTGACCAAGTTTTACTCGTTACCTCAGAAGTGCTCTCCCCCCTACTCAATAAAAAAGATTTTCTCACCGCTTCAATTTTTGCTGATAGTGCCACCGCGACCTTAGTGCGAGGGGAGAATTGTCTCCAAGGCTCGTTAGCTTTAGTTAAAAAGCCTTATCTTACGGGTAACGGAGAAAGTGGTTCTTTTCTTAGCGTGCCCACAAAATCTTCCTCAAGACAAGATCAAAAAAAATATGTCCATATGAATGGTAAACAAGTCTATCAGCGTGCAGTGCGTAAAATGATTCGAGCTTTGAAAAAAAGCTGCAATGATAATGAAATTCCTGTTGAATCTCTTGACCTTATTGTACCACATCAAGCTAACCAAAATATCATTGATTCAGTGCGTTTTTCCGTTAACCTTCCAGAAGAAAAAGTCTTTAGTCATATTAAAAACATTGGCAATACTTCCTCATCAACAATACCCGGTGCCTTAGCCGACTGCATGCCGTCACTTAAAAAGAAGCAAAAAATTGGTTTGGTTAGTTTTGGTGGCGGATTTACTTACGGAGCTACTATTGTAGAAACTATATGAGTAATGATAATATATCAGACTCTCTTGGTATATAATGAATGAAAGGTACGAAGCTTTTGCTCGTTATAAATTAAAGAAAACGGTTTGACAAACTCACAAAGTTTTGTCCGATAATCTTACTTGTGATGCTTTTTGTTTTTCATTACTTCAGTCAATACCTTATATGGTTTCAGGACAATATCACCCTGGGAGTAATTTCACTTGTGCTCTTTTTTTTACTTGGTGTGTTTATACATGATGTTTTTCTGCAAAAGACACATACAATCAAACATAATTACCCCATTGCTGGTCATCTCCGTTATTTGCTGGAGAAAATTGGTCCAGAATTACGTCAATATATTGTTGCAGGTGACAAAGAAGAAGCCCCTTTTAGTCGTGCTGAGCGTCGATGGATATACGCTTCTTCTAAGGGACAAAATAACTACTTTGGTTTTGGAACAACAGAAGAACTCTATGAAATTGGCTATCCCATTATAAAGAACTCAGCCTTTCCTCTTCCTGACGATAAAGCGGAATATCTGCCCAACGATCGTACGATTGTGCCCTGCCTCAAGGTTATTGGTGAAAGCAACAAACGAAAAAGGCCCTATCGTCCGCAATCCGTTGTAAATGTTTCTGGAATGTCCTATGGTGCATTGGGGAAGAAGGCAACGTCTGCTCTCAATCAAGGTGCTAAAATTGCCAATTGCTATCATAACACAGGAGAAGGAGGAGTTAGCCCGTATCATCTTTTTGGTGCTGATTTGACCCTTCAAATGGGTACGGGTTATTTTGGGACCCGAGACGAAAACGGAAATTTTAGTTTAGATAAACTGGTTTCCTTGACACAAAAATATACACAGATTCGTCTTATTGAGATTAAAATGTCCCAAGGAGCTAAGCCCGGTAAGGGTGGAGTTCTTCCCGGCCAAAAAGTAAATGCAGAGATTGCCCAAGTAAGGGGGATTCCCCAAGGAAAAGACTGTATCTCCCCAAACTCCCACGCTGTCTTTCATGATACGCCTTCACTTATCAAATTTATAGAGACCATTGCTGAAGCTACAGGGATACCTGTGGGTATCAAATGCGCTGTAGGTTGCATGGTGTTTTGGAAAGAGCTATCAAGTGCGATTAAGAAGAAGGGAGGTGGTCCAGACTTTATCAGCATTGATGGTGGTGAAGGGGGAACGGGAGCCGCTCCTCTGACATACTCCGACCACGTGTCGTTGCCTTTCAAAACTGCGTTTCCTAGGGTTTATTCTCTTTTCAAAGAAAAAAGTATTGATAAAGACATTGTCTGGATAGGGAGTGGCAAGCTTGGTTTTCCTGATCGAACAATTATTGCTTTTGCGATGGGGTGCGACCTTGTGAACATCGCTCGTGAGGCAATGATTTCGATTGGTTGCATTCAAGCTCAGAAGTGCCATATGGGAGACTGTCCTACTGGTGTCGCCACTCAAAGCCGTTGGCTGGAGGCTGGTTTAAACGTTGACGATAAGGCTAAGAGGTTTGCTCACTACATTCGTATCTTTCGTGGTGAACTACTGACTTTATCACATACTGCGGGTTACCACCATCCTTCCATGTTTAATTCAGAAGATATTGAAATCAGCGTTGGTTTAGGCAATTATAAAACCTTGACACATAGTATCGAGTATAAAACAGAGTCCCCTGGGTTTACTAGAATGTCGGACTATGGTCCTATCTAGTTTGTAAAATTATGGAAATACTGCAAAAGGTTTTGACGATCTTATTTGTGGTTAATTGTTTCTTTTTGGTTCTCCTGATACTTATTCAATCAAATCGTTCAGCAGGGATGAGTCTCTTTGGTGGTGGGGGAAGTCAGTCGGCCTTTGGTTCAAGTTCGGGCGATGTTTTGACAAAAGCGACAGGAGTTATGACTACAATTTTCCTTCTCCTGGGTTTAACCATTGCTTGGCTTGGGACGAGTGGTAGCTCGACAATACAAGAACTACAGGAAGAATTTATTGAAAACGAGCAAAGCGAAAACCTTCAAGGTGAGAATCAAGCCAAGGACAAGGATACCGGTAAAAACAAAAAAAAAGAAGTATCACATGATTCTGCCTCTAAACAGAATAGCCCAGAAAAAAGTACAAAGCCCTAGGCTTCTTTATTTTTATGCAAGATTTTATTTCATCTGTTGAGCCATACCTCGTATTTTTTCTTTCTACCATATTAAAATAAAAAATGGAGTTTATGGCATCGCGTCAAATTTTTGGATGGGTGAGGCTGATTGACTCCTTGATGGAAAAGTTGTGCAGCACTCTCGAGTCGATGATCAAAGAATCTGAATCCTTATCTCATTGTATCACTTCTGAGTGAATAAAAATATTTCTCTTTCTTTTTCATTTTGTAATGAAGATGGCTGATATGAAGGCTCATTTGAGATAGTTTCTGATTTGTTTTTAATGACTTTTGTCGCTCATTTGCGAAAATTGGTTGGTACAACCACAGAAAAAAAAGTTTACCTTTTTTCTGTGGTTATTGGTGTTCTCTCTGGATTCTCTGCTTTGGGTTTTTCTTATTTATTAGCTTTTGTTGAAGATATTAGCTTTCACCAATTTGCGAATATTGACCTCGGCTATGCTCAAGGAGAATTTTCTCTTACAAGAGAGAGGATAACTGATAACAATCATGCTGTTTACGTGCCTATATTTTTCTTCATGTTGCCTATTATTGGTCTATTTCTATCAGGTTTATTGGTTCAGTTGTTTGATAAAAAGTCAGGTGGTGCTGGCACTGATGCTTTGATTCATTCATTTCACGAAGAAGAAGGAAAAATCAAATTCAGAACACCATTCGTGAAGGCATTTGCGACAATTGCGACTCTCGCTGGGGCAGGTAGTGCGGGCAAAGAAGGACCCATTGCCCACATTGGCTCAGGGATTGGTTCCATTTGTGCGAAAATACTTGGGTGTGGGCCTCGAGCAGGGAGGTCGCTCTTCATCGCAGGTATGGCGGGCGCCTTAGGTGCCATATTTAGAGCTCCTTTAGGGGCGGCGATTATTGCTGTTGAAGTTCTCTACAAAGAAGACTTTGAGTCAGATAGCTTGGTTCCAGCAATTATCTCTTCAATAACGGGCTATTTTGTTTTCACAACCTTTCGTGGCTTTCATACAGTTTTTCAAATCAAAGAAAGTATGTTTCGTAATTGGGAAGAGCTTTTTTTCTATATTATTTTGGGAATCGCCTGTTCTCTGTTTGGTTATATTTTTGTAAAAACCTATACCGCCGTGCATGCTCTCTTCTCTAGGTTGGAGCTACCAACGAGTATTCGGGGATTATTGGGTGGTCTTGTTGTTGCCATCATCGGAATTTTTTCAGAACAAAGTATCGGTAGCGGATTTGGTTTCCTACAAGAATTGATGAGAGAAGAAAATTTGCATTCCATCAGTATCTTAGGAGGTTATTTTTTTAGCCCAGAGAACATAAAGAACGTACACGCCATCATTGCTTATTTGTTTATTATTATTTTTTTGAAGATAATAGCGACATCATTTACCATTGGTTCGGGTGCATCAGGGGGAGTATTTGGCCCCTCTATTTTTATTGGGGGAACATTGGGAGCTGCGATTGGTCTTGTTTCTCAATATTTTTTTCCAAAAATTGTGTTATCTCCTGTGCCATATCTTGTTGTAGGTATGGCTGGATTTTTTGCAGGTGTGGCTAATGCTCCCATTGGTTCGGTTATTATGGTTTGTGAGTTGACGGGAAGTTATCAACTCTTAGCACCTCTTCTTGTTGTCGCTATTCTCAGCATTATATTTTCTTCGCGCTTCAGTATTTATACAGGTCAAAAAGATAATAAATTTCACTCACCCGCTCATAGTTGGGATATGAACAGTGATATTTTAGATGAGATACAAGTAAAACAAGAATATAAAAGAATAAATAAAAACAATCAACAAGATGGTAACGATCATTCCACAATTCTTCTTGACGTGAATTTCCCAACGAATCAAGTTTTTAAACTATCTCAAAAAGTACGTGAGTACGACTTTATTTTAGTCGATCAAAAGAGAAATTATGTAGGTATTTTTTCTTTGAATAATATAACGAAAACAAAAGCAAGAAAAATAGAAAAAAATAAAGAACCTATTCTTTCTTATGCTAGCACAACAGAAGACCCTTTGAAGTTAAGTGACTCTTTAAGCCTTGCCCTAAACTTTTTCCTGTCTGTGAACATGAATAGGGCCCCTGTGATTAACGAGCAAAACAAGGTGGTTGGGTATCTTAGTGTTCAAGATATTTTTTTGGCTTACAAGAAAAAGATTAAAAAGATCAAATCATGACGTTACAAGAAATCGAACAACGAATTAAAAATATTCCCTCAAAGCCCGGTTGTTATCTGTGGTTAGGGGACATTCAAGACACCCAAGCTGGAGCAGAAAAAAAAGTTAATCTCAGCAAACTCACAAAAAAGTATACTTTTGTCAAGAAAAGCCAAGAAAGTGTCAGACAAGTTCTCTATGTTGGTAAAGCCATTCAACTGAGGAATAGAATTTCTCAATATTTGAGCGTACGAAAGTCTACAGATCGAAATCATATTAAAACAAACTTTTTACTCCGGCACGTTAAAGCCATAGACTGGATTGTTACCAATAGTGAAGCTGAGGCATTATTATTGGAGAATAACCTCATCAAAGAATACGAACCGCCTTACAACGTCAGACTCAAAGATAATACGGCGTACCCTTTTATATGTTTGAGCATGGGAGAAGCGTATCCCAGACTTACTCTTACTCGGAAGAAGAAAAAAAACACCGATCAATATTTTGGTCCCTATCCAGATGTCAAGGCCGCACGAAATGCGATCCAGTTTATTCATAAGATATTTCCCATTCGTAAGCGGCCACTGAAGCTCCCACTTAAAAAACCAGCAAGGCCATGTATGAATTTTCATATTAAACGGTGTTGGGCACCCTGTACTGGCGAAGTGCCACGGGAAGAATACGCTGATATAATCAATCAGATAAAAGATCTTTTAGAAGGAAAGACAAAAAAAATAAAAGACGATTTAATCAAAAAAGTTCAAAATTATTCCTCTCGGATGCAATACGAAAAAGCAGCACGAATCCAAAATATTGTGCAAAATATGGAAAAAGTGACAGAAAAACAAGAAGTCCATTCAAGTGATGAATCTGAATCTGTAGATATTCTTGCTATAGACCACATCCAAAGAGAAGCTTTGCTTAAAGAACTAAAAATCGATACAATACACATGTTTTCAGAACAGCATCTCAATAACTTTTTAGGAGAAACTGTTCTATTAAAAATTCGACATGGGAAACTGATTAGCAAACAAAATTTCCCAACCACAGAATTAAATGCACATTTAAGCCAAAAGACAGAAGCAGTGTTTTTAAGTAGTTTTTTAAGGGATTATTATCTAAACTCATCCGACTACCCTCAGTTTATCTACCTAAGCCACAATATTGATGATTTGAAGCATTGGGAGGAGCTATTAAGTAGAAAAGTAAATAGACCGGTCTCCATTATACCACCCAACAAAAATCCATCGTTGATTTATAAAGGTCTAATCGCTATGGCGATTACCAACGCCAAATCTCTTTTAAAAGAGCGCAACATTTCTGAAAATTTACGTAATCAGCGTATTGGGCTTAAACAAATACAACAGTTTTTACACTTGAAGAAGCTTCCTGTTTCGATTGAGTGCTATGACATCTCAAACTTTCAAGGAAAAGAAGCCGTTGGTGCGGGTATTTTTTTTAAGAATGGCCTACCACATAAGCTTAACTATCGCAGATACAAAATTCAATTAAAAAATGAGCCCAACGATCAGGCCATGATGTATGAGGTTTTAAGTCGTCGTTTTGCGCGTGTGGCCAAAAAAGAAATACCCTCTGCTGATTTGGTTTTGGTTGATGGTGGAATTCAACAGTTGAACGCAGCTTTGAGAGCTCGTAAAGCTTATAATTTAGACATCCCTGTTGCAAGTTTGGCAAAGAGAGAAGAAGAAATTTACTTGCCTGAGGGAAAAGTATTAAAAATAGATATGAATAGTACGGGAATGCTTATCTTGAGGGCTGCTCGTGATGAAGCTCACCGCTTTTCCTTGCATTATCATAGAATATTGCGAGCAAAAAAAATAAAATGATTGCCATTTTATGACTTCTGGTCTTTTAGTTTATTAGACTTTAATTCCGACACTATGTAGATGAAGTACGTTTGCGGCCAATACAATCATAAGCGAAAACTAAGTCGTTTAGGCTATTCTTCTCTAACTGTCCTATGTTTGTTCTTTATATTTTCTTCACCTATATCAGGAAAAAAAAGCCGATTAAAAAAGATTCTTGAGAATGCAGGGGTCGGCTCACTTCGTGAGCGGGAGGTTGCTCTAAATACTTGTGCAGTAGACCGTATTCATAAGTGCTATTATCTTATAATGAAAGCCCTCAAAGATCCTGGCACTCAGAATATAGATGATGCGATTAAAATCAAAAATGCTGCGGCGGTTGCTCTAGTTGGATTACGCGTGAAAGATGCAATTGAGCCGCTCAAAGAGGCCGTTCAAGTGGTATCTAAGCAAATCGAAGAACAAAAGGGTGTCATTCAGGGATTACGAAAAGCTCCCACGTCACTTGTAGAAATCTTGATGGCTGAAGATGTATTGAAAAATATGTATATTGCAAAATCAAATATGATACACGCTCTTGGCTCCGTTCGATATCCAAAAATTATAGATTATTTTTTTCCTTTTTTGAAAGATAAAAGCAGGCTTGTGCGAATGAAGGCTGCCTTATCTCTGAGTTATATGCCTGAAAAAAAGAATCAATCGCTATTGGAGAAACACTTGACAGATGAAAAAAATGAGATGGTGCAGTTAGAGATTCTTAGGGCATTATTGGCAATTGACAGGTTTAATGCTACGTACATTAATTCATTCTTAAAAATGTTTTTATCAAATGATCATGCCGTTCGTAAAAAGTTAGCCAAGGTGGGTGTTCAGTTTCAAATAACAGAAGGAAGAGAAGCCGTCGAAAGAGCCATTACTTTAGAGCTGAAAGATGATGTGAGCCTCGAAATGGAAAAATATCGAAGCTCAATTCTTTACCACTAGATTTTCTTTTATTTTCTCGATAGCTCCTTCGATGGGTAGCTCAATTTGCTCGCCCCTGTGAAGGTCTTTCAACGTGACGATATTTTTCTTGATTTCGTCTTCTCCTTGTAAAATAAAAAATGTGATATTTTTTTTATCAGCCTCTTGAAATTGTTTTTTGATTCGACCTCCTCCCAAGGCAACTTCCACACAAAAGCCTTCTTTCCTTAGATGAGAAGCTAATTGAAATGAGTTTTTGATACCCTCCTCCCCAGGGAAAGAAGCCACATAGATTTGAGCTTTCCTTTTTTGTTCTTTGATAAGACTATGCGTTTTCAAGAAATTCTCAAAGGTGACATCCCCCATTCCAAAACCAACGGCATTACATTTTTCTTTGGCAAAATGAGAAACTAGATTATCGTATCTTCCTCCTCCAAAAATAGATCGTGTATTTTCGGGAGAGGTATCAAAAACTTCAAAGACGATACCCGTATAATAATCAAAACCACGCACAACCGAAGGGTCATACTTGACATAATCAGAAAGACTCATGTCATCAAATAAAGAGATTAATTGATTCAGATAAAGCGTCTCTTTTTCTGAATCTTGACCAAGAAACTCATAAAGTGAGTCTACATCATTCTCCATAAAGTCATAAATATATTTTATTTTTTGACTTTGGATGCCCAAGTCCAAAAGTGTCTTTGTGAATTCTTCCGAGGACAGCTTATCTTTTTTGTCAAGGATTCGAGCAACATGAGAATACGAGTCTACAGTAAGCCCTAATTTTTCCTTGAAAAAAGAATTTAGAATACCACGATGGTTTAGTTTTAATAAAAAATCTCCTTTTTGTGCTCCAAAGGCCTTCATTAAGGCAATGGCCAATTGAATCATTTCCATGTCAGCGGCCAATTCATCATAAGTGGCAAAAATATCAGCGTTGAGTTGCCAATGTTCTCTAAGGCGACCCTTTCCCGGTCTTTCGTACCTCCATAGGTTGGGCAAAGAATACCAACGAATCGGTTTAGGCAATTCTCGTATTTTTTGAGCAACCATACGAGAAACAGTAGGGGTCATTTCTGGTCGAATGGCTACTTTCCGACCGCCTCGATCCTCAAAACTGTAAATTTGTTGATTTACAATCTCTTCGGAGGTTTTCAATAAATATATTTCCAGAGGTTCCAAAATGGGAGCATCAATTTTTTCAAAACCAAAACTTTCGACAGTTTGGGAAATTAAATGAAAAAACCATTCTCTGATCCGCATTTCTTCGGGATAAAAGTCGCGACTGCCCTTGTAAGGTTGGCTGGATATCATCAAAGTGATGGTTGATTGGCCGGAAATTTCTTTTCAATTTTTTTGGCTAAAGAGAAAATAATATTTTCTGAAAACCATGCTCCCTGGATTTGAACTCCAATAGGTAAATCGTCAAAAGGAGAAGGCAAAGAGAGAGCGGGAATCCCCGCCAAAGAAGCCGTTACTGTTAACTCATCAGAAAGGTACATATCAACTGGGTTACTTGTTTTTTCGCCCAATTGAAATGGCTCAGTGGGTGTTGTGGGTAGTAAGATAATATCAATTTTCTTGAAGGTTTCTTGATAACTCAGTCTCATCAGCTCTCGTACTTTTTGTGCCTTAGCATAATAGGCATCGTAATAACCACTCGATAGAGCAAATGTACCGAGTAGAATTCTTCTTTTGACCTCTTTTCCGAATCTCTTGGTTTTTGAATTGAGATAAACTTCGTCAAGGTCGGCTCCTTTTTCTCTATGGCCGTAGCGTATACCGTCAAAACGAGCAAGGTTAGAAGAAGCCTCACTTGTCGCGGTGATATAATAACTTGGAATTGCATAGTCTTGGTAAGGCATTTCTATTTCGAGCGGTTCACTTTTTTGTAAAACTTCTTTTTCTAGGTAACTGAGCACTTGCATAAAAGAAGACTTGACTTTCGGATCACATTTTTCTAATAAATTCTTTGGGTAGGCAATTTTTATTTCTTCTGGTTTTTTATGTGGAGGTTCTTTAATTTTATGTTCTAGAATGCTTGTCGCATCATTTGGATCATGTCCTTTAATGCATTCATAAATAATTTGACAGTCGTTGACTGTTTTTCCGATAGGGCCAATTTGATCCAGACTAGAACCAAATGCAACCAAGCCGTAACGAGAGACAAGACCATAGGTTGGCTTCAAACCAACAACCCCGCAAAATGAAGCAGGTTGCCGAATGGAACCACCTGTATCGGAACCAAGGGCAACGGGTATCATATTGGCAGCAACAGCACAGGCAGAACCTCCTGATGAGCCTCCGGGTGCCAGTGAAGGATCAAAAGGATTTTTGGTGGTTTGGTTGGATGAGTTCTCTGTGGAAGAACCCATCGCAAACTCGTCCATATTGAGACGCCCCATAGGGATAAAGCCTTTTTCTCTTAATTTTTTAATAACGGTGGCGGAAAAGGGCGATCGATAATTTGCCAAGATACGGGAGGCACATGTCGTCACTCGGCCATCCTGTACAATATTATCTTTTATACCAATAGGAATACCGTCAAATTCAGAAAGGAGTATGCCATTTTTTCTGCGCTCATCGGAAGCTCGAGCGTCGCACAAAGCCTCTTTTTCTTCGATCTCAATAAAAGCTCTTAGATTGGAATCAAGCTGTTTAATACGATCAAGGTATTGTTGAAGTAAAGCGACCGCAGAAAGCTGATTTTGAGAGAATAAACTTTGAATTCGCACTAAATCATTTTTTTCGTTTCCCATCGTTATTGTCTTGGTTTTGTAAAATTTTACTCAGTGTAAAGAGAAATTTTTTAATCATGATTATGACCTGCTAAGTCAGCCCTAAATTTGAGAAATCTTGATAACTTTGGCAAGGTAAAAATAAGATTATTTGACAAGACAAGTTGAATTTAGAAGCCTACGAGGGAATGCTTACGAAGGTTTGGAGGTCATTATCCACTTTTCTCAAAGGTGTTAGTATGGGAGTTGCTGATATCATACCGGGTGTTTCTGGAGGCACGATTGCTCTCATTAGTGGAATATACAATGAATTAATCCACTCATTGGGTCAAATTAATATTTCAAATATTTGGGATGTCTATAACTTATGCAACCCCTTCGCTAGTCAAAACAAAAAGGAAGAAGCAAAAAAAAACCTACTCCAGATAAATTGGCTTTTCTTGATTCCGCTTTTTCTTGGCATCACAGGAGCGATTCTTGTCATGTCAAAAATTGTGCCAGTGTTACTGACAACTTACCCTGAATCTTGTTTTGCTTTTTTCTTTGGGTTAATTCTTTTCTCGATACCGTCTCTTTTAAAAGAAGTCAAGATAAACTTTCGGAGTTTTTTTCTTCTTTTATTTTTTGCTAGCCTTATGTTACTAATTTTACGTGATAATATGAATCTAGAAGGCAGCATTCGTCTACCCTATGTTTTTATGTCAGGTGCACTGGGTATATCTGCTATGATTCTACCCGGCATCTCTGGTTCCTACATATTGATTATACTTGGTGAATATAAAATTATTTTAGAAGCGCTGAATCAAAGAAACCTACCTGTTGTATTCACATTCATGTTAGGCATGGGAGTCGGAATTTATTTTTTTTTGAGAGTCCTGCGATATTTATTCAAGAAGCATAAATCGGCCACAATGGCATCAATGATTGGCATTATGATAGGAGGGCTGAAAAAAATTTGGCCTTATTCTCATGTTTCCTCGGAAAATATAGAAATAGCACTACACATTCAAATTGTGATACTTATTTTGCTTGGCACATTGAGTGCACTTTTATTGAATGGGGTAGGCAAAAAAAAAATTAAGTTACTATAATTATTATGGATCGCAATTTAGCTTTAGAATTTATCAGGGTGACGGAGGAGGCCGCCCTTGCCTCAGCTCGTCAAATGGGTAAAGGCGATGAAAAGTTAGCCGACCAAGCCGCTGTGGATGCTATGCGAAAGGCATTTGATGTGGTTAGCATGAAGGGTACCGTAGTCATTGGTGAAGGAGAAAGAGATGAAGCTCCTATGTTATATATTGGAGAGAAAGTTGGTTCGGGTGACGGCCCTGAATTAGATATTGCTCTCGACCCCCTAGAAGGAACCACAATCACAGTAAACGGTGGTTATAACGCGACCTCCGTTGTTGCAGTCAGCGAATCAGGTAATTTTTTACACGCACCAGATACTTATATGTTTAAATTAGCAGTCGGGCCAGAAGCAAAAGGTCTCCTGTCGATTCAAGACCCCGTTGAAGTTACATTAAAAAAGCTAGCGAAGGCAATCAATAAATCTATTGAAGATGTCACTGTCTGCATTCTAGAAAGACCTCGTCATGAAAAATTAATCGCTGATGTGAGAATGGCTGGTTGTCGGATCAAACTCATCAGTGATGGAGATGTGTCAGGTGCTATTGCAACGTGTATGCATGAATCTCCCGTTGATATTCTTCTCGGTGCGGGGGGGGCTCCCGAAGGAGTTATTTCGGCAGCCGCTCTCAAATGCTTGGGCGGTGACTTCCAAGGTCAGCTCAACTTTAGAAGTAAGGCAGAAAGAGAAAGAGCTATCGAAATGGGCTTAAAAGAACCAGACAAGCATTTTCTTATGGAAGAGTTGGCAGGCGGGGATGTTATGTTTTGTGCAACAGGTGTCACCGATGGTGAAATGTTGAAAGGGGTTCAGTTCTCCCCCAAAAGAGCGAAAACTCACTCCATGGTGATGCGTTCAAAATCACGAACAGTACGGTGGGTACACGCAGAACACTATTTTGATTATAAACCAACTTTTGAAGGTTAAGAAATATTGACGTTTCCTGTTAAGGTTTTTCGAAGACTGCCGATATACGCCGTATGCGGAAGTCGGTCGTTTCGAGACAGTCTCAAAAGTCTGCGTACTTAATTTTTGATGACTCTACTCGTGCCAAAGAAAAGGCAGTCACGGATTGGTCGGTACTTCCCTGTGAGGGTGTTTTTAAATTGTCAAAGCCTGAAGATCGGATTGAGTATAAACATTGCAATACAGCTTACTGGAAGTGCCCCAATCAACGTTGCGTCATGCGTTTAACTTAAAAACTTAACTCTATAAATAATAATTAAAATAATTTGACAAAATACTAACTAATCGATCTCTTGAATCTGTGATATTTACTATCTTGTTTGGGGTGGTTGTATTTTGTTAATCTATTTTTTGTGTGTTACGTTGTCCTTGTTGTTTTGTCCGTTGGTGATTTCTGCTCAAGAGGAAGGAGGTGCCGATCAGGTAGGCAGGAAGAACGCTGATATCGTTCCCAAGAAAAGGTCACTGTCCAAGAATGACATTGCGAGAAAAAAAGAAAGTTGGCATTTGACAGGTTTGCCTCTTGTCAACTTTGACCCTGTTGGTGGTGTTGGTTACGGTGTTAGGGTTATTTTTTTTGAAAATGGCACAAGAGATGATGCTATTTTTGATTATTCTCCTTACCTTTATCGTTTGTATAGTCAGCTATTTTTTACAACAGGAGGTAGGCATTTTCATACGTTTAATTGGGATGCTCCCTATTTATTTAGGCTTTTTTCTAAGTGGTTCCGTATTCGTTCTGAATTGAATTACGATGATGACCCTACCATTAACTATTATGGAGTGGGTGATGAGACTGCTCGACCGGTACGCTTTGTATCGAGCACTGGAAAAGTTACGAGGAGTATTCAAAAAACTGATGATTTCCAGCTATTTCTTGATGGGTTTGAAAATAATCAGAGAAATACGGCGGCTCGATATAATAAGGTCCGTCTTTTCCGACCAACGTGGATTATTTCGACTGAATCTGACCTTTACTACATTGGAGGTGGTGTAGTCAGGCTAACCTTTGGCCTGAATATTCAGTACGTAAATGTTACCGATTATGCGGGTTCTAAGTTTGGGCTTTCAGGGGGCGAAAGGGACGATGGTGACTACACCCAAGTAGAAACAAAACTTAGGCAAGATTTCAATTCTGGTCGCATTTATGGTGTGGATGATTCTTGGAACAACTCGGTAAGGCTTGCTATATCCTTCGACAGTAGAGACTATGAGCCTGACCCAAACCAAGGTACATTCACTGATTTTACTATGGAGTTTGTTCCTGAGTTTTTAGGTTCTCGGTTTGGCTATTCACGGTATAATTTAACAAGTAGGGTATACTATGATCCTATCCCTAATTATGAAGACTTGGTCATTGCTGCTCGTGGTTCGTATTATTTCGTAGTTGGCGAGCGTGCTCCCTTCTATTCTCTGAGTAATGTTCTTTTTTCTAACGTGCTTCATACATCAGGCGGAGGGCTTAGGACACTTAGGGGTTACCTAGCAAGCCGGTTTGCTGGCAAAGCCAACGCCCTGTTTAACTTAGAGATCAGATGGACACTTTGGAATTTTCCTTCTTTTTGGGGTCAACAGTTTAGCATCATGCTCGTTCCTTTCATTGATGTTGGGCGATCCTTTGAAAGTGTTGCACTGACCAATGCTAATGATTGGGGATTGTCGTATGGCGGTGGTTTCAGAATTGCTTGGAACCAAACAACCATTATTTTTGTAGATTATGGTCTTAGTGCAGAGAGTGATAATTTGTATATAAATTTTGATCATATTTTCTGAGTAAGTTTTAACTTGGAGTATCGTGAGCTTTCCAGCACTGGTCTAGAGGTTAGTTTAATATGTCTGGGTACGATGACATGGGGAGAGCAGAATACAGAAGAAGAGGCCCACGCACAGCTTGATTGTGCTCTAGATCATGGTGTTAATTTTGTTGATACCGCTGAGCTCTATCCTGTACCACCTAAGGGTGATACGCATACACTTTCTGAGTCGTATATCGGGAGATGGTTGCAAATCAAGAGAAAACGCGATAAAGTTGTTCTGGCGACTAAGATTTCTGGTAGAGCCCCTTATATGGGGTGGATTCGCGACGGCAAAAGTTGTTTCAACAAAGAGAATATCAACCAGGCTCTTAACGCTAGTTTAAAAAGATTAAAAACAGATTATATTGACCTTTATCAACTTCATTGGCCTGATCGAAAGACAAACTTTTTTGGGCAGTTAGGATACAAGTCTGCCAAGAAAGATAACGCAATTCCTATTGAAGAAACTTTAGAAGCGTTAGATGAAGTTGTTCGATCTGGCAAAGTTCGGTACATTGGTCTTTCAAACGAGACCCCTTGGGGAGTTATGGAGTTTCTAAAGATTGCCCAAAATAAAAAATATCCTAGAGTTGTTTCTGTACAAAACCCTTATAGTCTTTTAAATCGAACTTATGAAGTCGGTTTAGCAGAAGTCTCCCACCGTGAAGGTACAGGGTTACTTGCTTACTCTCCACTGGGCTTCGGTACGTTGACAGGTAAATATTTAACGAAGAATGTAGACCCAAACAGCCGACTGGTACTTTTTAAACAGCAGTTTCAACGATACACAAATATAATGGCTAGTAAAGCTGTCGCTGAATATGTGGGGATTGCAAAAAAATATGACCTCAGCCCCACTCAAATGGCATTGGCTTTTGTTAATCAACAACCTTTTGTGACGAGTAATATTATAGGAGCGACAAACCTGTCTCAACTAGAAGAAAACCTTAATAGTGTTCACATAAAGTTAAGCAAAGAGATTATTCAAGAGATTAATAAAGTTCATGTAGGGAACCCCAACCCATCTCCTTGAGTTACTACTGACATGTTACTTCAAACCAAAAGTAAGCCTAAATATTTTTGGGATTTGTTTATGCTGTTCGTCAACACTTATGTCGTGTTAGCTGCTCCATTCAACTTGGTAGTTGCCTATGTGCCTACTTATTTTAGTATTCTTGTCGAATGTGGTCTTGTTTATGCACTCTTCACTGATATTGTAATCAAGTTTTCTACTCCCATTAAGGTGAATCGTGAATACGTGCTTGATAGAAAATTAATCGCCGTCAATTATTTTAAAAGCTATTTCTTTCTTGATTTTATTTCGGCCATCCCTTTTTATCTGTTGTTTCATATTTTTTCTTCTTCCGGAGAGATAACAACTAGTTTGGGAGTCATAAGCTTGTTGCGCATGCTACGGGTTTTTCGATTGATTGATTTTGTCAAAAAGCTACAAGACCCTCGAATTTTCAATCATCCACTTTTACGCTTTGGGTTTTTCTTATTTTGGATTCTCTTATTTGCTCACTGGGTGGCCTGTGGTTGGCTCCTGTTGGGAACCAATTTTACCAAAGATGAGAAGTGGCTTTCTTACTTGAAAAGTCTTTATTGGACAATCACGACGCTCACCACGGTTGGCTATGGTGACTTTATTCCACACACAACTTCCCAAATGGTTTATACAATTATTATTATGATGTTGGGTGCCGGTGTTTACGGCTATGTTATTGGAAATGTGGCTGGTTTAATCACAAATGTGAATGAGGCCAAAACAAATTACTTGAGAAGAATAGACAATATCAATACATTTTTTCGCTTTAGAAAAATCCCTTTACACTTACAAGAAAAGGTTTTGGATTATCAAGGCTATTTGTGGGAAAGTCGCTTAGGCTACGATGAGAATGTGGTGTTAGAAAATTTACCTTATTCACTGAAGGTAGAAATTAGCATGTTTTTAAATAGAGGCATTATCCAAAAAGTGCCTCTATTTAAAAATGCTAGTGAAGATTTTATTCGAGAAATTGCTAGCGCACTATGCCCTGTTGTCTTCACTCCAGGAGACTATATAATACGTAAAGGAGAAGTCGCTAATGTCATGTATTTTATTAATCGTGGCTTTGTCGACATTGTTTCTGATGATAGTACTCAGATATTCAAAAGGCTTCATGAGGGCGATTTTTTTGGTGAAATGGCTTTGGTGTTGAGTATGCCAAGAGCGTCAAATATTCGAGCCAGCGGGTATTGTGATTTATATGCGTTGAGTAAAGAATCTTTGGAGAATGTGATTTATTATCATCCCGAATTTAAACAGCAACTTGATGATGTAGTAAGACAAAGACTAAAAAAAACAACTAGTCTGAATAGACGAGAAAAAAGAAAAACAACAGGGAAGAGAAAAAAATGAGTCACTCATTTGATTTAAAAGAGTTTGGTTTAACGCCTGAAAAGATTAGCCTTAAGGAAAAGAACTTGATTCTTCCCCAAAATATTATTCTTACAGAAACTACCGTCAAGAATTTGGAGAAAATTATTTATCCTCTGCGAGAAGAAAGAAATCTCCTTCTTGTTGGGGATGTTGGAGTGGGTAAGAATGCCTTGATTTACTACATTAATCAGCTTCGAAATTTACCAACGATTCGCTTCAGTTTTAATCAAGATACGATGTCTGAAGAATTAATTGGTTCGTTTCAGATATTGCCCGATGGTTTCCATTGGCAAGATGGTCATCTTGTTTTCGCAATGAAAAATGGCTATACTTTTGTGGCTGATGAGATGAACTTGGCTTCCCCCGAAATTCTTAAACGTTTTTTAAGTGTATTAAAAAATAAATCCCTGATTTTGTCAGAAAAGGACACTTCGTCTTGTGTCGCTCTTGATCGATTTCATTTTGTGGCGACCCAAAATCCAAGCAGAGGCTTTCAAGGTAGAAAAACTTTACCGACCCAAATCCAAAAATACTTTACGGTTATTTATATTGATTCTTACCCTATTTCCGAGCAAGTAGAAATTACGTGTGCTTTGTTTCCTGAAGCACCTAATATTTTGGTTGAGCAGGTTACCAAGTTGCAAAATAGATTAGAAGAAAAAATTGGAAACTCTGAAATTGCTAAAAATAGTCTGGAGCATTTTCATTTTAATATTCGTTCTGCTCAGAGGTTTTGGCGTCGAGTTCTAAAGGGTTCCCCAAAAGGTAAAAAAGCCGTCGTGAATGGTCAGGATTATTATTTTATTTTAAATCTATTTCGTTTCTATGTTCAATGTTTTCCAAATCAAATGGATCGTGAGACATCTTTAGATGTGATCCAAGATATATTTAATTTGAATTTAAAAAATATGAATCAATATTCCACTCGCTTTCTCAATGAAGATGTCACGAAGGATTTTCGAGTTTTTATTGAAAATGTAAAAGTAAATTCTGAAGAATATGAGTTAGACCCTTTTCCAATAACCAGTGGTAGGTTAAAGCATTTAGAAGAAATCAATCGTAGTCTCGAAAATAATGAAAATCTTCTTCTCGAAGGTGAAGAATCGACACGTATAGGAGAACTGCTCGATATTATAGCCCATGCACATGGGCAAATAATCAGTCATATCTACCTATCCCAAGGAATGCATACGTCAGATATTATTGGTTCACTGAGGCCAATTAGGTCAAACTCTAAGGGCCAAGAGAATGAAAGAGTTCAGTGGGTTGACGGTCCTCTCACACGAGCAATTAAAAATGAAGAGTGGGCCGTTCTGGAAAATATTGAGATGGCAGGAAGTGAAATTATAGAAAAACTCAATATGCTCCTAGACGATGCCTCTCAGCTTCTTCTCCCTCCCGAGGCCAAGCCAAACATACTCATCAAAAAAAGTGGAAATACCAGAATCATCGCCATAAAGTATTTTAGAAGATCAAGGAGGCACCCTACCATCTCTAGAGCATTTCGCAATCGATTTGTCAATATCGTTATTCCTAAAATGCCTGATCATGAATTACCTGAGTCAGCCCTTTTGCTTTTTAATTTACTGTTTCCAATGGGTGTCAACGAGACGGCGAATATTCAAATTGAAAAGCTTATTGAAAAACTTGTGGAGTTTCATATTTGTATAAACACTGCTCTTCTCAGTCAAAAGCTTCATCAAGACTTCGTGAACATACAACTCTACCAAGAAGAAAATTTGTTAAGGTGGATCAGGCATCTCAACTTGTGGAATCATGGAAATAAAAGTTTCGCAGAACTTATTATAAAGGGGGCGGAAGTCCATTACATATCTGCCCTGCCTGATGAGCTAGAACGCGAGTGGGGAAGGGTACTTTTGAAAAAAATTTTACAAGACCTTCCTCTTGATGAGATCGAATCAAAACTTTCTACGATTAAAAAAAAAATGATCAACTCACCTAGCGTGAAGAAAATGACTGGGGGTCCAAAAAAGTATTTCAAAGAAGCAACCACTGACAAAGCAAAACCAAGACTCTCCGGCTCTCCTCTTAAAAAAGGTATACAGATCAATACTCCTGAAACCGGAGGTAATACCAAAGAGGGTGAGCACGCTTGGTATGGCCGTGATACTCTAGGGAACCTTGGAGTGGGGGTGCCCCAAGGAGGAAGAGGTGCGTGGGGTTATCGAACCCAAGGAGTCTTTGATGAGTTTTTAAAGAGATATTCTCCTAAATGGGATTACCAAATTAACCTTAAGTTAGACGATTACTATGAATACTTTGGAAGTGTGCTTGAGCAGGTTGATCTTAATTTGGATAATGCTTTGGATGCTCACGCAAATACCCAAAAAAAAAATTCAAACAAAGGGCACCGAGTGAATGTTCGGAAATATCTATCATATTTGTTTAGTCAAGGTTCTGATAAAATTTTTGACCATTCACAAACTTTTCAAAAGGAAGAGCGCCTGAAAGATGTGGAAATTATTTTTCTTATTAACAAAGGGCGAAGACTTTTTAATTTTAAGTATTCAATGGCCTCCATTGTAGCATTGCAATCTTCTATTGAGATGTTGAACGATCATCTAGTTGCATTTAAAGTATTCGGATATTCAGATTTAAATAATAATAAAACTAAAATTGATATTGTGGAGTATACTGAGGAAAGAGCTTTTTATTGGGGTGAGAGTTTGCTTGATCTTCAGAAACAAGATATTTTTGACAAATTGATGTCTGATTGGAGTGGTGATACTATTGAGGAATATGTGCTTATAAAGGAGGTCGTTCGTATGTTTTCTCCAGATGCCAAAGCCAAGATTATTATTTTCATCTCTGACTTTCGAGGTTATCGAGCTAGACAAAGCCTTATGGAGGATGTGTTGAAAAGAGAAAGCCAAATTTTAAAGCGAGTAATCAGTGATTATTCTAGGCAGGGTTATTTTTTTTTGGGAGTTCAAACAGGTACGAGAAATATTGCTGAACATATTTTCGATCACTTCATTTGGATTCATGCGGATAACTTTGATCAAGCTCCTTTTATTTTAGCAGAAAAATTACAGGATATAATCGTCAATAGAGTTTAGCTGGTTACATAAAATATGATATCTAAAAAAAAATCATGGCAGATGTTTGATGCGATCGCACCAACCTATGACCGATTAAATCACCTACTTTCATTTGGAATTGATCATTCTTGGAGAAAAAGAGTTTGTGAACGTCTTCCCCCCAAAAGTGGAATTAGACTTCTTGATATGGCTACAGGAACCGGAGACTTATTAATATCACTTTCGCATAGCGATAAAATAAAAGAAGCGGTGGGTGCTGATCTTTCAAAAAAGATGCTGAAAATATGTGAAAATAAAATTAATAAAACTGCTTTGAGGGAAGTTAAAAAAATAGAGCTTCGGGTCGAAGATCTTGAAAGTTTATCTTTCAAACCGCATTCTTTTGATGTAGTTACGGTCGCTTTTGGCATTCGTAATGTGGATAACCCTTTCAGAGCATTAAAAGAAATCCACAAGGTTTTATCACCCACAGGAAAATTACTAATCCTTGAATTAAGTATTCCCGAAAATTTGTTAACTCGTTTTTTTTATCTTTTCTATTTCCGATATTTGTTGCCACTTATCGGAGGGCTCATCTCTAAGAACTTTACTGCATACCGCTATCTCAATCGAACAGTTGAAGATTTTCCTCAGGGTGCTTCTTTTTCTGAAATCCTTATTCAAGCTGGTTTTTCAGGAGTTTGTTACGAAACAATGAGTCTTGGTATTGTTACTCTTTACTCTGCAAAAAAATGATAACTTCAATAATTTTTGGCGTAATCCTCTAACTCTTTTCGGTTTTGCTTGAGACCTTTCTCGTTTGGTAGTTTAAAATATTGAATGGGTACTTTAAAACGAGGCAAGCTTTTTTCTAATTGTCGGTTGATACTCATGAATGTTTTTTTTATCCATGGTTTGTCTCGCTTCAAATCAATGAAAGCAGCTGGCCTCATACCAAATTCAGAACAGGAGAGACCAACAACAAAAGCAACTTTGATGAAGGCTATTTCTTCGAGTTTCTTTTCAATTTCTTCGGGATAGATATTCTCTCCTCCACTGATGAACATGTTGTCTTTTCTTCCCAATATTGTTAGAGAACCGTTATCATTCAGCTCACCTAAATCACCAGTGTGAAAATAGGAGTCTTGATCGAGAGGCAAATATTTTTTTTTTTGTTCGTAGTAGCCAGAAAAAAGGCAGGGACCTTTCACGATAATTTCTTTTTGGCTCGTTATCTTCATTTTTCTAAAAGGAAGCACCTTCCCTGAATCTGATATTTGTTCATTTTTTATTGCTCTCGAATGGGTAGTGATTTGAGAAGACATTTCAGAGGAGCCATAACTCGTGTATAATTTTAACTTTTTTTTGATGGCATCACGTAGTAAATTTTTAGAAAGCCTGCTCCCTCCTACTAGAATAACTTTTAGTTTTGAAAGTGCAAAACATACCTTAGAATTTTTAAGGAGTCGGTAGAGTTGTGTTGGAACTACGGATAAATGAGTCACTTCGTGTCGGGCAAGAATATCTTCAAAATCGTTAAGCTTGGCAAAGATTACTCCTGCGCCAGCCAGGGCGGCTCGATATAAAATGGCTTGCCCTCCTACATGAAAGAGAGGTAGGCTGATTAACCACAAGTCACCAGAATCTAAACGTAGGTTCATATTAGAGCCTAGAGCCGAATAATAATGATTACCATACGTATGAATCACCGCTTTGGGTTTTCCTTCGCTTGCTGAGGTAAAGATCATATCCACCCATTGTTGATTGAAGACATAAAACATATTTCTGGCTATTTCTTTATTATTATTTTGACGAATCGCTACACTTCCTTCTAAAATTTTATTTGGATGCAATACTTCAAGTTGAATGAATTTCTGAATGTATGACGCCTCTTTATCTGTAATTAGTATATGTGCCACATTATCGTCGAATATTTCCTGCAAAAGAGTTGTGGTGAGTTCAATCGGAAAGAGTGGATTCACATGTATGGTAATGGCTCCTACAAGTTGCAGGCTCATTATCAGTAACGCGTAAGAAAATGAGTTTTCTAACTGTAAGACCACTTTTGTTTTATTAGCGATGTGATGATAATTTTGTAAATATCGCCCTATTTGAGCACAGCTCAAGAAATACTCAGAATAATTTATTTTCTTTGTTTTATCGATAATTCCAATATTTAATGGGAACTTTTTTTGTGCTCGAAACAAAAGGTGTGGTCTCATGAAATAAAAATCCAAAAAAAAGATTTAATTAAAATTTGAGTTTACAAATGAATAGGTCGAAGCAATACTAGGTAGATGAGAGAGCTTCTCCCCCATTCTCGGTAATTATGGGAAATACTTGAGCTTTCTTTCTGAGGAGGAAGGTAAGAATTATGAAAAAATGTTATGTTTTTGTGTTTTGTTTTTTTTGGGGGGGCATCTTTGATGTGAATGCCTTAGATGATAAACTAAGAAGAAAAGTTTATCCACCTTCACTACAAGAAGCGAAGGAGTTACGGGAAACTGAATTGAATCTCGATAAAGGAATTCAAGAGTGGAACGACAAAATTGCCTATTATAAAAAATTAAAAGACATTGAGGTTAAACTTACGCCCAGCACGACGATTTTTAAGAAGAATGCCGAAAAAGGCTATATTGAAATTGAAAGTTATTCGTTTATTCCCGAGTCTGATATTCATACTACTTTGGTGGGAGTTCGTTACAAAATCATGCGATTGTATTATGGGCAGGGAGACTCGGCTAATAAGATTGAAACCAAGATATTTGAGCAAAATTTTCTTACAAACGAAAAAACCCAAAGTCGTATTATTGATCCATCTCCCGGTACAGATGATTTGAATGATGTGCGCATTACAAACCATACAAACCAATTTAACAGAGCTACAGAGTATGAGTCCCAGGTGGGTCAAATCGAAAATAGCGTATCACGTCCTATGAGAATTCGTTTTAAGAAGCGTTATCTGAAACACTTGGTCAACTTTGAAAAACTACTAAGATTTACTGAAGATTTTCAAATTACATACGGAGCGAATGCCGATGAACAAGTTCTCTCTAGTTTGAAAAAGTCCTTGAAGTATTAGTGCTATACTGGGAGCCCCTCGCTGGTTGATTTGTGCGTGCTTCACATTCATTGTAGATGAGTTCCTAGATAGAATAGAAGAGAAGTAATTGAGAATATAATCAGAATCCATAGAGTTTGTTTGTTACGGGTTCCAGAACTCAATGCGGTAAACAGTAAGAGAGGAGAGATCCAAAATAGGGAGAAAAAGACCAGAGCAGAGGTTTCCTGTGCAATGGCCAACAAGGTGGCTGGATTTGTGGTAAATATCGTTTTCAATCCAAGCCACAATTCACTCCACCAAAGATATATATAAACGCTGGGAAATACGCCCAACAAAATTTTTATTAATGTGTTGACGCGATTGTCAAGAATCGTAAGAATAAGAAAGATTATCCATGTAACAGTGGGTAAGAGCAATGCTTGATCCATGATTCACCTCGTTCAAGACAGAAGTTAAGACTTCCCAATATACTGTTTATATCGGCATTTCCTTGTTTTGCTAAAGAATATGCCGGCCCATGATCAGGAGATGCTCGCAATTTAGGCAAATTTAGCGTAATATTAATTCCATGAGTGCCAAATAAAGCTTTGAACGGGATGAGACCTTGATCATGATAGCAGGCAATTGCTAGTGAATAGCTTTTTCTGTAAGAAGCAGTAAAAAAAGCATCAGCAGAAAATATTCCTTCCATGGAGACCCCTTGGTTTTTTATCTCAGCGAGTTTCCTCTTTAGTGTTTTTTCTTCTTTTCCTATTCTTCCTCCTTCTCCTGCGTGGGGGTTGAGACCCAAGAAAGCCATTGGTTTGGTGGGTTGAAAGAAGCTCTGAAAAAACAGAAGAGCCAAAGTTAAATCATTATAGTTTATTTTTTTGATTTGTGAAGCAACCTCTTTCAAAGGAATATGGTTGGTTAGTGGAATCACCGACATTTCGGGATGATACATGCACATCCATGTTTTTTGTTTGAAGGCCTTTTTTAACTCTTCAGTATGCCCCACAAAAGGAGTCCCTGATTTTATAATCCACTCTTTTGATACGGGCAGTGTGAGTAGAGAAGAATTTTGGTTTTCTTTGAGAAGTTGAATTGATTTTTGAATATAAAGAAAAGATCGTGATGCTGATAATCGACTTGGTTTTCCAGGTTGTATGTCAAAAGAACCGAGTCGAAGAAAAATGGGTTTCTTTTGTGAGGATGGTAGTCTTTGGAGTATTTTTTGAGCAGGCTCTTTTTCTGAAATATCAATAATATCAAACTCGTGTTGAATCTCTGCCGCATCGGATGTTGATAGGTCTCCAATTACATTCAAAAAGGACGAGCCAAAAAAATCTTTTTGATTGTGGTACCCTTCTGATTTGATGATTAAAGACTTGAGTGTCTGCCAGCCGATCCCAGCCAGGTCTCCACAACTGACAAATATTTTATGGATATTAAGAATGCTCAGCTATGAATGATTTGAAACGGTTTTAGGAAAGAGGTTTGATTTTTTTAAACTGTCTTTTCCGTATTCAACTTCAATCAAATTTTTTGCTGATGTTTTGACATCGTGGGAAATATAACATTTTCCCTCCAAAACAACCCCATCTTGTATAATCAATTCAGGAGTCTTGATATCCCCTAAGATTTTGGCAGTAGGAAGTAACATGACCCGACTTTTGGCAATGATATTACCAATAACCGTACCCTCGGAGATCACGGCTGTGGCCACAATATTGGTTTTAATTTTACCAGTCGGACCGACATAAAGTTGTTCTGCTTGGAGACTTTGACCCTCAAACTTACCATCAATCCGGAGACTTCCGTTAATATAGAACCGACCGGTGAAGTAAGAACTCCGACCAATCGTTGAATTGGTAGAATCCTGTGATGCTTTAACAAGGGCCACTAGAGTAGTGCTTTATATCCATTCATTGTGTACACCTAAGGATAGTGGTGTATCTTAACTATTTTGCCAGAGATTCCGCCTTCTCTTTTAGGCCATCAGCATGTATACGGTAAATAATTTCACAATTATCGCTGGGATCAAAACTCTTACGAAGAATAGCTCCACCTTTAAGAAAACCCTTGAATTCTTTGGTAAGCGTAATTCCGGTAGATTCTCCATCTCTGGATGCGGAAGAGCCTCGTAGGTCGGCACCCACCAAAAGTTCAACGATTCTTTTCTGTGCAGTCAAAAGAGCGGCTTCTTCTGATTGTGTTCTTCTCTTCACAAAACCCCTCGCCTTCTGGCTGGGAGCACCAATTGCCTTTACCTGAAATGTTTCGTCGTCCAGCCAACCTTCTGTCTCATAGTCTACAAAATCAGAACCAAGTTGCGACCGATTCGCAGCACTTGTACAAGCCACAAAGAAACCAGTTGAAAGCATTGCAAGAAGGAAAAGCCTCACCGTATTTTTTAAAATCATAATTTAACCCCCAAATTCATACTTGGGTCACCCTTGAATAAACTCATAAGTTGGCAATCTTTTTTTCTTCCAACAGTGTACTATTTAAGAAGCTGGGAAGAGCTTGTGCAGGAACTAGGATTTTTCAGTGCATTTTATGAGATATTTGCTGCGTCAGTCTCATTTTTCAAATATGTCAAGGAATTTATAGTTTATGCAAGTTGTTCTCGTACCATTTTGCCAAAATTAAATGCTGTAGCTGCGATTTTTACCTCTATTTGAACCTTTTTACTGCCTCTGAGCAAGAATTCTCTGAACTTTTTGGCTTGTTTCAAAATTCCAAAAATGGGTTCAATTTCAGAACCTCGCTTTTTATAGAAAGACTTTGCTTCTTCTGAATTCATCTTCTTGATCATTTCATGTTTTAAAGCAAAACCAGAGTCTACTGACAATTTGCGATAACCTCTGCGTAACTCTTCTTCGCTCGTACAACATTGTTCTCTGGCAGGGCAAATGACACAGTCAGGAGGTTTACCATGATAATGAGTATATTTCTTTTTATCTTTCACAGATTCATTATGAAATTCTAAGGTTTTACCCTCGGGGCAAACTGGTTTAACCCCCTAAAACTGGACACTTTATTGTGTTAAATTTAGGAGGTAAAACTATGATTAAAAGACAAAGATACAGTAAGGAAGCAAAAGAGAGATTGGCTTTGGAGATGATTTCAGGTCAGACTAGCACGGCAGAAATATCTAAGAGAGAGATGATTTCAGTCGCAACTTTATCGAGATGGAAGCGACAGCTGGTTTCCGAAGGCTTTGAAGATAAAAATGGGGTTGAGTTAGAATTGAGAAAAAAAATTTCCTATTTAGAATCGGCCTTATCTGACTTAATGATAGAAAATCAGATTTTAAAAAAAACGGAAAAACTTCTTCAAGAATACAGGCAAAAAGAGAAATTATCAAGAATAGCCTCAGCACAGAATTTGGGATCACAAGGAGTTGCAGAGTTATGAAACTAGAAAAGTCAACTTATTATTATAAGTCGAAGGAGAAGAAAGATGATTCAACGATTCTAAAATCTATCCATGAAATTAGTGATCAATTGAACCAAGTAGGTTATATCTCGATGACGCAAATTCTAAAAGATAGAGGCTTTACAATAAATAAGAAGCGAGTTTACCGAATTATGAAAGAAAATAGACTTTTATGCACTAAAAAGGTGTTTTTGAAGCCAAAACCTACCCAATCTAAGCATAATTTCAGAAAATATCCCAATTTGATTAAAAGTGTGCAAGCTGATCCCTTCAAGGTAATTGTTGGCGATATAACCTATTTTGATATTAATTCGAAAGACCACTATTTAGCTTTGCTCATGAGGCTTATGAGTCGCCGTATCGTAGGAGCGGCCATTTCTGATAAAAATAACACCCAACTGGTCATAGCAGCCTTTCTTTCGCTTAAAAGAGAAATAGGAGATTTACAAAATTACTACCATCATACTGATGCTGACGTCAGATATTGCTCAAATGAGTATATCGCTCTATTAGAAGAAAGTAGAATCAATATTTCCATGTGTCGTGGTAATGTGTATGAAAACGCTCATGCCGAATCATTGAATAAAACAATTAAATATAAAGAAATTAATTTATCAGAATATCAAAACTTTGAAGAAGCTCAAAAAAGTATCTTCAGGTTTATCCATCTTTATAATACGATGAAGCCACATTCAGCTTTAGGATGGGTGACACCTCAAAAATATGAGGAGAAATATCTAAAAGAATAAGAAAAAGACTGTCCAGTTTTAGGGGGTTAAACCAAACCCAAGAATCATCATCCTCGTCATATTTAAACTGATGAGCTTCATAACCTGAATCCTCTTCTCCTTTTCTTTCTTTGGCTACCTGATCAGGTGAAGGTATAAAACCATTGATCCCTTTTGAATCCAGGTATTCCAAACCACTTGAATGAAAGTAACCCGAATCTGCAGAAGCTGTCCGTATACTGGTCCCTGTGTTTGACTCAGCTTTAGAAAGGGTAGGAGCTAATTGCTCTAAATCATTTTCTGAATTAGCTTCAGCAATGTCAGCTGCCAAAATATAGCCTTCTGATGAGGTAACTTGAATGTTATAGCTTTGAGAAATTTTACCATTCCGTTTCATGAATTTAGCATCTGGATCAGTAAGATTTTTTTTAGAACATGAGAATTAGTTGCATCTTCTAAAAAGACCTCAACTTCTTTTTCTCCTGTTTTTAGAGCTTCTATATCCTGTGTACCTTCTATAGTTTCTGAAGAATCTTTTTCAACAGATGTAGAAAACTCGGCTGGTTCACTTTGCTTTCCTTCTGCTGTTTTTAATGACTCTCTCTTTGCCTTTTCACTCGCTTTTTGTAAGCGAATAAACTCCTCAATGATCGTATCTACCTCTTCAGGATTAAGCTCATAGCCACTGTTGTCTTTACCATATAGTTTATCTTCCTCAATATCTAATTCTATACCTGAGCGTAGATACTCTAAGATCTCTTGCTGTATAGCTCTTTTACGTTCCTCTAAATCTGACTTTTTGTATGTTTGATCGTCAGCAGCACTGGCTTTGATTTTAGTTCCATCTACCTTAACATCAGTACCAATATTTTTCTTTTTGTGGGATAGCAAAGATACAGAGTAATTAAAAACTTCGCCAATTTCTTTACCAAAATTAACACGGAATTCAGCAATAGACCGAAACTTTACTTTATGACCACCAACTAAATAACGCATGGCGTCGTTCTCTTCACAGGCTTTTTGTAATTCTCTGCTGCTTCTCCATCCACGATGAAAGCCATAAAAAAGGCATCCCAGCATTATAACCGGATGGTAAGCCCGACCCCCTTCTTTTGAGTACTTAGAAAGAAATGGTTTCATAGGAATTTTATCTAACAAGGCAGCAAAGGCATAAACCTCGTGATTTTCTTCTAAATTGTCTGCTATAGTATGCGAAAACAGCATAACTTGATCTCTATCACTTTTCATAAATCGTTTCATAATAAGACATAATCAAAGAAGAACACAGAAAAGCAAGAAAAATCCTAGTTCCTGCACAAGCTCGGAAGATATTAGGGTCTAATGTGTGAAGAAAACCCGCCCCCCGAGGCTAGAAAATTCAAAAAATTGAACTGGGGGATACACCGAATTATTGCTTGCTCTAATTAGACCCTAATATCTTTTCAGTCTGATATCTTCGCTGTGAGGGGAATTAGAGTGTTCGCTTAAATAGAGTGGAGATGTCTTGTTTGCCTAGAAATACCATCGTGGGTCTCCCATGAGGACATCTCATGGGAGCTTTGCATTTTTTTAACTCCTCAATTAACTCTTTTATTAACGAAAGAGATCCAGGGTCTCCTTTTTTGACTGCTGCTCGACATGCTAGAGAGGCGGCCAATTCGTCAAAAAGCTGTTCGGCATTGAGACCTTTTTTTTTGAGGTTTGCCGTCTCAAGTATTTGCTTCAGACAAAGGTGAAAAGCTTCTTCTTCTTTGAAGTATGCAACATAAAAAGGAACACTGAAAAGACCAGACTCTGAAGGTCCTATTTCTCTGAGTTCAAAACCAATTTCATTTAGAATCTCTCTATGCTGTTTGGCAATTTCTCGTTCAGAGAGTGACAGATTAAGAGGTATGGGAGTTAAAAGCTCTTGTTTTATCGTTTGTTTCTTTTTAAGCTTCGACAAAAAGTTTTCGTAGTTTACTCTTTCATGGATTGTATGTTGGTCAAATAGGTAGATACCTTCTTGTGAAGTTGCAATAATGAATGTATCATAGAGTTTTTCATGGAGCTTTAGCTCGGAGAAGAAAACGAGATTTTGATTTGTGGCTCTTTGTAGGGTTCCTTTTGTTTGTTTGGTTGGTTCAAGGGTGGTTTTACTAGATTCTTGCTCAATAGTAGGGTACTCCTTTGTTTTGTTCGTATCATCTGATATCTGAAGTGGTATATCAAAGTTGACCTTCTTGTATTCATTCTTGGATGATGTTAATGCGGCATCTGTCCTTTTGTTGGTTATTTTTTTTGCCAAGTGTTTGAAACTTAGGGAGTTATGAGATTCAATACCTTTTTGGAGTGTTCTATAGAAGAAGTTGTTGATGATATTTTCTTCTCGAAAGCGAACCTCTTTTTTTTGAGGATGCACATTCACATCGACGTTTGGCGATGAAAGTTTTAAAAATAAAATGGCAACGGGAAACCTTCCAGGTGGCATAAGTTCTCCGTAAACTTGTTTCAATATTTTAATTAACTTTGGATAGGTAATGATGCGATGATTCATAAAGAGGCGCACATGCTCAGAGTTGCTCTTATAAAATTGAAAACCCGAAATATATCCTTCAAGTTTTTTATCTTCCGCCTCATCATAAATAGGTATGAGGGAATCCAAAAAATTTTGAGAAAATAATTGTTCGATTCTATTAGAAAGATTATTTGAAGGGGGGATATCAATCATCATTTTTGCGTCATATTGCAGAGAATATGATATCCTAGGGTGGCTAATTGCAAAATTAGTTATGACATCAATAATTTCTTTTTTGATTTTATTTTGATTCTTATTAAACTCTTTACGAACGGGGAGTTTATGGAAAAGGTCAGAGACAATAATTCGTGTACCATTTGGTAGCGAAGTGGGTGCAAGCTCGGTTTCGTCTCCGATCTGTTTTGTGAGTCTATAAGCAACATCAGTACCCATTGCTTTACTTTCAAATAAAATATTGGCAACCGATGTTATTGCACCCAAGGCTTCTCCTCGAAAGCCATACGAATTAACTTTAAGAAGATCATTTATTTGAGTGAGCTTACTTGTCGTAAATCTTTTGATCGCCAGAGATAAATCATCTTTATGCACACCGTGGCCGTCATCTCTTACTTGAATTGACTCAAACCCTCCTCCTTTTATGAGGATCTCAATGCGATCGGCATTTGCATCAATGGAGTTTTCTATAAGTTCTTTGACAACAGAACCGGGGTGTTCAATAACCTCTCCCGCGGCAATTTGTGATATTGTGAATTGACTGAGTGGTTGTATTTTATTGAGTAATTTCAAAATGAAGCAGGTTTTTTAAAATTTTTCGGAAAAAATGTTCCAGATGGCTAGGTAGCGAGCCAAAAATTCTCTACCAACGTAATAAGCTTCCCGGACATGATTACTGAAGCCTTTTGCAGGGTAACCGTGGGCATTAATTTCGTTTTGCCTAGCTAAAAACAGGGCTCGACTCAGATGGAATGCTTGGGTGACAATTGTTATATCTTTAAGATTCCATATATTCTTTATGTTATCGATTGACATTTGTGTGTTCATACCGTCATGATCTTTTAGGATATCTTGCCGCCTTACCTTGTGCTTGGTTAAGTAGTTCTCCATCACATCAACTTCACGGTATCTTTTCTTCGTGTTATCACCGGATATCAAAATTTTTGAGACTTTTTTGTTTTTGTAGAGATAGATGATACAATTTAACCGATTTTGCAAAATGGGCGAAGGTTGGTCGTTTTGGATAGATGCTCCTAAAACCAAGCCAACTTTGTGGTAGGGCAAAGTGTTCAATGAGAGCTTTGTGAATTGGGAGTAATAAAATTGGACAAAAAAATTTAGGCCAGTCAATAAAATGAAAAGTGAACAAAATAACCAGCAAACTAAATTGATGATTCGTTTGATTGATGAACCTCAAGACTAAAATTAACTGGTTTCGCATCCATTGTAACAGAACTCATGCTAACGTAGTCAATTGCTGTATTTCGTAAATTTTTGATATTCTGTAGATTATAATTTCCTGATGCTTCAATAAGAATTTTTTTTCTTTTTTTTTTGATATTTTTTTTAATGTGTTTCGCAGATTTTTTTAGCATTCGAGGTTGCATGTTATCAAGTAGTATTCCATCTGGTTGCACCATTAGTGCTTCTTCTAGCTGGACAGTATTCTCAACCTCAACTTGACAGAATAGGTTAGGGTTCTTTTTTTTAAATATAAGCACCGCATTTCTGAGGCCTCCATGAGCGACAATATGATTGTCTTTCACAAGACCTTGACTTCCCAAGTGAAATCGATGATTTTCTCCCCCGCCGATGGTGACCGCATATTTTGATAGCATGCGAAACCCTGGGATCGTCTTGCGCGTATCTAAAAGTTTAATTCCCCATTTTGATAATTTTTGAGCAATGTGCCTACTTTGGGTTGCTATACCGCTTATTATGGATAAAAAATTGAGGGCTGTTCGTTCTGCAGAAAAAATGGAATGGATCTCCCCCTGAATTGACATAATTATCTGATTTTGTTTGAGCTCCTCACCATCTTTACATAGAGTTTTTACATTAAGTTTTGGGTTGATTTTTTCAAAAACAGCTTGGGCAACTTCAAGTCCAGCGATGATACATTTTTCTTTGCTAACAATTTTTACTAGTGTATCTTCTTCTGGAGAAAAAATTGCTTTTGTTGTCACATCATTATATATTTGGTCTTCTTCAAAAGCTAGATTGATGAGTGGTGAATAGTCATTTTTTTCCAAGCAATGTGGAGTTTTATTGTGCAATTTATGAGTTTGGATAAGCACTCTAAGTGGTTACCCACAAATGGCGGGTTTCAACTTTTTTTAAGGCTGACTTGAAAGACCCCCGAATGACAGGATTTTTTCTTTCTTCGTTTTGAATCCACTTTTTCATTCGTTGTCTTTGTAGGTTTGACTGACTGCCACAGAGGTTGCAGGGTATAATTGGAAATTTCATGAAATTAGATAACCACTGCATTTCTTTTTCGTCAACCTCAATGAGTGGTCGAATTACGGTATGTTGACCATCTTCGCTGAGAAGCTTGGGAGCAATGGCGGCCATTCGTCCAGAATAAAATAGATTGAGAAGGAGTGTCTCCATCGCATCATCAGCATGATGTCCAAGGGCTAATTTTGTTGCCTTATATTCATCAAGTTTATTGTATAAAATACCCCGCCTGAGTCGAGAACACAGAGAACAATGAGTTTTCCCCTGTTTTGTTTTTTCTAAAACGATGGAGTAGGTATCCTCTGTTTCAATATAATATTCAACATCAAGTTCTTTGTAAAGGGCTTCTAGCGCTGATGCGTCAAAATTCGGCTGGGCTTGATCAAGAGTATAAGCAAATACATCAAAGGAAATAGGAGCTTTTCTACGAAACTCAAGAAGTAAATACAGCAAGCCAATTGAGTCTTTACCTCCCGAGACAGCGACCATAACCCGGTCATTTTCTTCAATCAGCTTATATCCAAAAATAGTACGCCCGACCTCACTGAGAAGTTTTTTATAGGGCTTCTTGTTTTGGTTCACTGGGATGATGTTCCGCTAATTTTCTTGAATTGTACTTCTTTAATATTTTTTTGGTCTCCTTCTAAAACTTTAAAAGAGCCAAAATTAAAATGTAATTCTTTATTTTTTTGGGGGATATCCATACTTTCTTTCATTAACAAACCGCTTAATGTTTCAAAACCATCTTTTTTAACAGTCAGACCAAAATAATCATTGAAGTCATCAATATCGAGAACTCCCGACAGTGTAAATATATTTTTACCCTTTCTTGCTTCTTTTATCATCTCGAGACTTGGTTGTTCTTCACTGTGGATGTCTCCAAGGAGCTCTTCAGCAATATCTTGTAAGGTGATTAGACCAATGATACTTCCTAGTTCACTTACAACAAAGGTAATGGGGGTTTTATTTATTTGCATACGGGATAGTAATTGATCTACAGATAAAAATTCAGGTATGTATTCCGCCTTTTGAACAAAATTTGAAATTTTTTCTCTTCTATTTGATTTCAAAAGCTCGGAAATCACCACATAACCAGTGATTTGATCGCCCCTTTCTTCATAGACGGGATAACGAGAATATGCTGTTTGATGAAGAAGGTCTATAATTTCAGCCACGCTTCCGTTTTTACTGATTGAATAAATTTTATTGAGTGGGGTCATAATTTCTTTTGCGTTTGTTGTTCGTAGCCTCATAAGACCTTTTGTGATATCTTGTTCATGCATTTGTGTCGACAAAAAATGAAAAATATCTTCTCTTTTGAGCTTTTCAGATATTGATAGAAAGCCCGAAAAGAAACTTGTGAGCGATGAGAACATCCTGCTGAGAGGAGTAAAAATATAATAAAAAATATTGATGGGATAATAAAGAACTTCAAGAACCTGGAATCTAAGTTGTTGGGCTATTATTTTAGGAAACACCTCCGCAAATAAGAAAAGAGCAACAATCTCTGATCCAAATACAATTATGATTGTGGATACTTTTTCAGTGGAAGGGAGTAAGTTCTCAATTAAAATGGTCGCCCCGACAATCGTAATATTATTCCCAATTGAACAGGTCATCACGATTCGCTCCTTGCGGGAATAAAGCCAATAAAGTTTTTTTCGATTTCCCCGAACCAAACTAAGAGGGCCTACACCAAACATGGCTGTTTCCACACCTGCAAAGAACATGCTAGAAACGATACAAGATGCGAGCAGGCTAATTTCTGTGAGCATTAAATATTCTTACCAAAAAACTATCGAGACGATGCCCCTGCATTTTGATGTCGTAAATATAGAGATTTTCGATATGGAAAGAGATAGAATTTTTTGGAAAACCGTCTAGCTTATGTATGATATAGCCTGAAATGGTTTCGATCTCTTTATGTTCAAGATTCATGTTAAAAAAATCATTAAATTGATTTAGTGTAAGAGAACCCTTCACTCGAAAAACCTGTTCATCAATTTTTTTAATCGATTCATGCGAATTCAATTCTAGTCGGTCTCCGACTTCCCAGCCTCCCATAAGTTTTTTCAAAAGATTCTTGAGTGTCAATATACCTGAAAACTCTCCCGATTCATCTACAATCGCCGCAACCTCTGTTTTTTCTACAATCATGTTTTTAAGGGCTTGGTCAAGAGGGATGGTTTGAGGTAAAAAAAGAATATCCTGCACTTTGCTCGTAATTGACTTGAGCTTTTTATGTAAGACAACAATTAGCCCCTTAATGTGCAAATAACCTAAGAGTTTTTTTGTGGTAGCGTGATATACTATGGCAAAATCGTTGACATTACTAATTTCGTTTTTTATGGTATTTTTTTCAAGAAAGGCCTGCTTCATTTTAAGAGTTGATATATTATGGGGGATCATAAAGACGTTTGATCTAGGTATCATAGTTTGGAAAGCAATGTCGTGATGAAAAATGACTGATCTTTTTAGTGTATTTTTTTCGTGCTCTTTTATGAGGTTATGCGAGGAAGCCAATAAGATCGAGTCGAGAAGCTCTTTTTCTTCATATCTTTTTTCTGGAATTGATAACCAAGATGTTGCTTTTCTCATTAAATAATCAATTGGTTGCACAAGATAATGAGAAAGCGTAAACCATATGCGCAAAAAAGGAGCAACCATAAAACTAGAACGAATAGGAACTTGAAGAGCCAGAGCTTTGGGGATAATCTCTGCAAAAATAAGAAGAATTATGGTGATAGTAATGAGAGAAATAAAGCTCGTTTTGAGGGGAGAAAAGCCTGTGTAAGTGTCAATTACAGTATATCCAAGGTTTGAAATTAAAATATTTGTTGTCAAGTTTCCCAATAGTATTGCAGAGAGAGTTTTTTCTGGTTTTTCTAACCATTTAAGTAACCGCCTTCCTCTTTTTCTATAAGATTGATTTGATGTTAGTTGATTTTTTTGTGTGGTGTTGAGTGAAAAAAGGGCGGATTCTCCACTTGAAAATAAAGCAGACATCAACACGAGGGCGAACAGGATGTATATGGCAAGAAGCACAAAGATTGGCTAGGAGGTCACCGGAGTTTAAATACTTGAAACGATTGTTTTTTAATAAAAGAATAATCATTTATTCTTTGGAAGCCAGCTTGATTCATATTTTGTAATATTTTCTTTGATTTTGTATAATTCTTCCAAAATGAAAGGAAACGGAACAATCTAGGTTCTTTATTCTCTATTATGATAATGACTCCATTCTTTTTCAGTTTTTTCTTTAAAAGTTGCATATAACCAATAGGTGAAGGTAGGTGGTGATATACATTTCGTAAAAAAATAAGTTCACAACATTTTTCAGGGAGGCCGCTTTCTCTTTGTTTTGCTTTAATTAATCTTATATTGTTGATATTTTTTTGAAGTATATTTTGTTTGATGTGTGACAAAAACTTTTCATTGACATCCACAGCATAGACGGAGCCTTTTCTACCTACTCTTTCTGCAAATCTGAAAGAAAAATATCCTCCACCTGAACCGATGTCAGCAATAGTGTCTCCTTTTGAGATGCTTAGAACTTCCAATATTTTCTCTGCTTTATTTTCAGGAAGAGAAGCTCGTTTATTTAAGGATTCAGGAGTCATGGAATCACAAAAAAAACAACCAACAACGACACTTAAAATAGGAAGGAAATACTTGAGCTTATTAAAGGTTACAATAGCGATATTAGCAAAACTCATAATTCTGGACCAATATTAAATATTGGCACGCCTTTTACACCTTTTTGTTTGAATCTTTTATTGCTGTTTGTACCCTCCATATCACCTTTCAAATAAATAAGTGCTGTGTAGTGAGCTTCCCGATACTTTTCAGTATTTTCTTGAGAATATTGTAGTCGCATATCTCTAATCATCAATCATTTTACGCACACCACTAATGTGTTTTGGTCTTCGTATGCTGACGACTATTTTTATGTATCGGTAATTTTTCAAGCAAATTATTTTGCTCAAATCTCTCTGTTCTTCTTTCACGATTGTACTTGAAAAATCAAAAACTCTACAAGCACGACCATAAAGAGTTGACAAATTCAGTTTAATTTTAATAGTGTTCCCTAGTAGATGTTTTATTTACGACAAACTAAACTAAATTGAGAGGTTTGTTATCATGTCTTATTGCAGTATACGGGTTTTCAACAGAGGGGGAGAGAAAATTCTCAGCTCAGCCCTAGAATATTTTCGAGAGAACTCTTCACAATGTGAAGAGTTTACACTTTGCACCAAAAGAAAAGAGTTAAAGTATTATATGCGTTGCCTTTTGAAAAAGGTTCGTAACTGGTTTAACCCCCTAAAACTGGACAGTCTTTTTCTTATTCTTTTAGATATTTCTCCTCATATTTTTGAGGTGTCACCCATCCTAAAGCTGAATGTGGCTTCATCGTATTATAAAGATGGATAAACCTGAAGATACTTTTTTGAGCTTCTTCAAAGTTTTGATATTCTGATAAATTAATTTCTTTATATTTAATTGTTTTATTCAATGATTCGGCATGAGCGTTTTCATACACATTACCACGACACATGGAAATATTGATTCTACTTTCTTCTAATAGAGCGATATACTCATTTGAGCAATATCTGACGTCAGCATCAGTATGATGGTAGTAATTTTGTAAATCTCCTATTTCTCTTTTAAGCGAAAGAAAGGCTGCTATGACCAGTTGGGTGTTATTTTTATCAGAAATGGCCGCTCCTACGATACGGCGACTCATAAGCCTCATGAGCAAAGCTAAATAGTGGTCTTTCGAATTAATATCAAAATAGGTTATATCGCCAACAATTACCTTGAAGGGATCAGCTTGCACACTTTTAATCAAATTGGGATATTTTCTGAAATTATGCTTAGATTGGGTAGTTTTTGGCTTCAAAAACACCTTTTTAGTGCATAAAAGTCTATTTTCTTTCATAATTCGGTAAACTCGCTTCTTATTTATTGTAAAGCCTCTATCTTTTAGAATTTGCGTCATCGAGATATAACCTACTTGGTTCAATTGATCACTAATTTCATGGATAGATTTTAGAATCGTTGAATCATCTTTCTTCTCCTTCGACTTATAATAATAAGTTGACTTTTCTAGTTTCATAACTCTGCAACTCCTTGTGATCCCAAATTCTGTGCTGAGGCTATTCTTGATAATTTCTCTTTTTGCCTGTATTCTTGAAGAAGTTTTTCCGTTTTTTTTAAAATCTGATTTTCTATCATTAAGTCAGATAAGGCCGATTCTAAATAGGAAATTTTTTTTCTCAATTCTAACTCAACCCCATTTTTATCTTCAAAGCCTTCGGAAACCAGCTGTCGCTTCCATCTCGATAAAGTTGCGACTGAAATCATCTCTCTCTTAGATATTTCTGCCGTGCTAGTCTGACCTGAAATCATCTCCAAAGCCAATCTCTCTTTTGCTTCCTTACTGTATCTTTGTCTTTTAATCATAGTTTTACCTCCTAAATTTAACACAATAAAGTGTCCAGTTTTAGGGGGTTAAACCAAACAACCTTTTTGCTCTCAGGGGTGTTTTCTTACTGAGTGTTTTTATGCTCTATTATTGTTCTGGGGACCCCAAGATGAATCCGCCTCCAACGAATCCACTTCCAAATACAACCAAAACACCATTGGGTTTTAGGGCGGTAGCAGGCGATAATCAGGTAACTTTGTTTTGGATAAGAGAGAATGATCTCACCTATAATTTATATTGGTCAACAACCTCAGGCATGGGTGTGTCAGGTGAAAAGATAGCTAACGTTACTTCTTCTCCCTACGTTCATTCTAGTCTCACGAATGGTACGACCTATTATTATGTATTAACCGCGAAGGGTGATGATGCCGGCGAAAGCCCTGCCACGGCTGAGGTAGAAGCAACACCGGCACCGGTGGTCAGAGTATTTGTTGTCAACGGAGGAGGAGACACTAGCCGGGTTTATCGGGGTAATGCTGTGAACAGCTTTATGGGCTCTAACATCTCCTCTGGTACGAAGACTTCATTGGACATTGCTTTGGGTGATCTTGATGGCGATGGTGATCTAGACGTTGTCGTTGCTAATTATGGGGAGACTAACCGGGTTTATCTGAGCGATGGGATGGGTGGCTTTGATACAGGCTCTGATATTTCCTCTGATGCAAATTCTTCATTGGGAATTGCTTTGGGTGATCTTGATGGTGATGGTGATCTAGACGTTGTCGTTGCCAATTATGGGGAGGCTAACCGGGTTTATTTGAACAATGGGATGGGTGGCTTCAGTACAGGCTCTGACATTTCCTCTGATCAGAATAGGTCAAATGCAATTGCTTTGGGCGATCTTAATGGCGATGGTGATCTAGACGTTGTCGTTGCCAATTATTATTATACTGCTAACCGGGTTTATCTGAGCAATGGGATGGGTGGCTTCAGTGCAGGCTCTGACATCTCCTCTGATGCAAATTCTTCATTGGGAATTGCTTTGGGTGATCTTGATGACGATGGTGATCTAGACGTTGTCGTTGCCAATGGCGTTGGCTATGGTAGTTCTTTTAACCGGTTTTATCTAAACGATGGGATGGGTGTCTTCAGTGCAGGTTCTAACATCTCCTCTAATCAGCATGATTCAAGGGGAATTGCTTTGGGTGATCTTGATGGCGATGGTAATCTAGACGTTGTCGTTGCCAATGGCGGCGGCGGTGATACTACTAACCGGTTTTATCTGAACAATGGGATGGGTGGCTTTGATACAGGCTCTGATATTTCCTCTGATGCAAATTCTTCATTGGGAATTGCTTTGGGTGATCTTGATGGTGATGGTGATCTAGACGTTGTCGTTGCCAATGGCGGCGGCGGTGATACTACTAACCGGTTTTATCTGAACAATGGGATGGGTGGCTTCGGTGCAGGTTCTAACATTTCCTCTGATCAGAATAGTTCAAATGCAATTGCTGTTGTTCCTTAAACAAACGTTTTTTGATGAGTTATTGCCAGATGTGTTGTGTTATTTAGCTTTGCTATCTTAATTGCTTTAGTCAAAAGTTCCATTAGCTCTAGAGCTTCTCAACTTCCCAATAGGCGTCATGCGGAAGGGTGAATGACTTATGATAAGAATCACTGATTGTGTTGAATATCATAGGGCGTCTATAGTTTTCTAAAATAGCAACATCGTAGATTTCTGTTATCTCAGTCGTATATTCAATAAAGCCCACCAGGCGATTCAGTGATAACTGCCAGACAGCGATGCCTGATTTAAGGCTAGCCGCATTTGCATAGATGGGAAACTCCAAAGCTAAGGGATTTTTTCCTTCACGTAATTTAGATAAACCAACAAAAGCGTAATCTTCATAAAAACTCAAGCCTCTGGTAAAGCCGGGAAGAACAACGAGTGTTTCTATATTTCCTGTTTTACGGTCTACTTTGACGAGGGAACCTTCACCAGAATTAAGCAAGTATAAATCGCCCTTATAAATACGCGGGGAATGTGGTCGAATAAAACCTTCTGCTAAGATATTATTTTTTTCCACATCCATGATGATGCCTTTATTGGTAGAGGATTCTCTCCATGCATGTGCTTTATTTGACTGGCAAAAAGCAGATACATATTTAGGTTTGTTATGTTCAGAAGCAACACCATTCAAGTGGCAACGGTCTTCTGGAGCTATAGAGGTGACAAAAAATGGCCTCCACGTCGGAGAAAAACTGTGGATACCATCTACCTTACCCAAACAAGAAAATAGAGAGCTGACAGAAATATATTGGTTTTCTATCAAGGTAGAGTCGTGATGGTCTAAGTGACCAGTGTGGTAGCTTGCAACGGGTTGAAATATAATATCATAGGTGTTTGGTCTTTCCCTATAGTTTTTAGCAAGAATTTCTGATCCATCAAATACGATGACCTCATCATGGGTTGATAAGTAAATCAAGTTATTCTGAATAACAATACCAGTTGGTCTTTTGAAATTACGAGGGAACTGAATTAGAGAAATTGTATTCTTTCGCTCAAAAGGGCTAAAAAAAATCAATTTTCCTTCCATGTAGAAGGTGGCGACCAAAGAAATATTGAGTTGATGAAGAAGTTTCACCACTTCGTGGCTATAGTGACACAAAGGCATCTTTTTCTGTTTGTTTGTTTTATCCATTAAATATTTGTATTTCTCTTAATATTCGCATTCTCTGTTATTTGTTCAGCTATAACTATTTGTTCAGCTATAACGAGCAAAAGATATGGCTTTTATAGTCATTTTTTAAGAAATTTTTTATCTCTGTTTCTTTTTTATTTTGTCCTGGCAAGCACGATTTACCCACTTTTTAAGAACATTAGAAAAACTTCCAAAGGGGGAGGTAGGAGGTTTTTGGGGGAAGAAAATTGTATGATGAGGCTGTGCAAGAAATATGAAATTAAAAATAATTTTACGTGGCCCTATCTCATAATTTGGGAAAAATCATGAAAAAACTAAAAACCAATTTCTAAAATTAACTCTACGGGTGACAAATAATCTAGCGACAACCATATTGCTCACACAGCCTCTATAGTTTTTATTAAATCACGTGAGTATGAATGGGTAAGGGGTGTTATCAGTTTTTTTGACTCCCACTCTTTTGAGCGGTTATGGCAATTGGTCGTGTCATATTTAATCAAAGTTTCCAATTAAAAAAGGAATTGACTTATCTCCCTTAAATTAAGGTTATGTCTCATTATGAACAAAAGAAAATATACCTTTGATACAAGTGGTTTTAGCTGTCAAAATACAGACTGCCATAAGTATCATAAGGTAAATGAAGGAAATGTGCGCTTTGCTTATATGTCTGGTAAGTACAAACAAATAGCCTATTTAAAGTGCACCGCTTGTGGTAGATGCTTTTCAGAGAATAAAGGCACTATTTTTTTTCGTCGCAAGAAAAGCAAAGAAACCATTACTCGGGTATTACAAAACACAGTTGAGGGCTGTGGCATTAGAGCTACCGGAAGAGTCTTTGGTATCAGCAAGGATACAGTTCTTGCTTGGGTTAAAGCAGCAGGTGAAGATTCACTAAAAGTTGAAAAAAAATATATACAAAAACCTGTCTTTCAATGAAATTCAATTAGACGAGCATTGGGGTTTTGTCTTTAAAAAACAATACAATCTATCAGAGACTGAGCGATTAAGTGATGAAATAGGGGATATCTGGACTTTTACTGCAGTATTGCCTGTAGAAAAGCTCATTTTAGCGCATATAACAGGCAAGAGGACCTCAGTGAATGCTAGAAAGTTACTGACCAAGGTAAAAACAAGAAGTAAGCCAAAGAGGGAAGATAAATTCTTGATTACCTCTGATGGATATGAGGGATATAGTGATGCCATTCTTTCAGTTTATGGTAAATTTGACTCAATGACTAGAAAGCTTCAATCACCCAAATCTCTATGTTATGGGCAAATAATTAAGAGAATAGAAAAAGGGAGATGTAAGGAAGTTGACAAATCTCTAATCTTTGGTGATCAAAAGCTACTAGATGAATATATTGCAAACTCTTCAGTAAGTCATCAGATGAACACCTTTGCTGTAGAAAGGAATAATTTGACTCTTCGCCAACACAATCATAGAATAGAGCGTAAAAGTCAGGGTTTTTCAAAAAAATTCAAATATATGCAGGGGCATAATTCTTTTGTTGCTAATTATTACAATTTCTGCCTTCCACATTCAAGTCTAGCTGAGTATGAGGGAGGAAAACCAATTCAAATCACCCCAGCAATGGCTACAGAAATGACGAATCATAAGTGGTCTATACAAGAATTATTCATCGCAAATAGAAACTTTGATTAAATATGACACGACCAGAATTTGGGATCACAAGGAGTTGCAGAGTTATGAAACTAGAAAAGTCAACTTATTATTATAAGTCGAAGGAGAAGAAAGATGATTCAACGATTCTAAAATCTATCCATGAAATTAGTGATCAATTGAACCAAGTAGGTTATATCTCGATGACGCAAATTCTAAAAGATAGAGGCTTTACAATAAATAAGAAGCGAGTTTACCGAATTATGAAAGAAAATAGACTTTTATGCACTAAAAAGGTGTTTTTGAAGCCAAAAACTACCCAATCTAAGCATAATTTCAGAAAATATCCCAATTTGATTAAAAGTGTGCAAGCTGATCCCTTCAAGGTAATTGTTGGCGATATAACCTATTTTGATATTAATTCGAAAGACCACTATTTAGCTTTGCTCATGAGGCTTATGAGTCGCCGTATCGTAGGAGCGGCCATTTCTGATAAAAATAACACCCAACTGGTCATAGCAGCCTTTCTTTCGCTTAAAAGAGAAATAGGAGATTTACAAAATTACTACCATCATACTGATGCTGACGTCAGATATTGCTCAAATGAGTATATCGCTCTATTAGAAGAAAGTAGAATCAATATTTCCATGTGTCGTGGTAATGTGTATGAAAACGCTCATGCCGAATCATTGAATAAAACAATTAAATATAAAGAAATTAATTTATCAGAATATCAAAACTTTGAAGAAGCTCAAAAAAGTATCTTCAGGTTTATCCATCTTTATAATACGATGAAGCCACATTCAGCTTTAGGATGGGTGACACCTCAAAAATATGAGGAGAAATATCTAAAAGAATAAGAAAAAGACTGTCCAGTTTTAGGGGGTTAAACCAAACACAATCATAGAATAGAGCGTAAAAGTCAGGGTTTTTCAAAAAAATTCAAATATATGCAGGGGCATAATTCTTTTGTTGCTAATTATTACAATTTCTGCCTTCCACATTCAAGTCTAGCTGAGTATGAGGGAGGAAAACCAATTCAAATCACCCCAGCAATGGCTACAGAAATGACGAATCATAAGTGGTCTATACAAGAATTATTCATCGCAAATAGAAACTTTGATTAAATATGACACGACCACTTTTTAAGAACATTAGAAAAACTTCCAAAGGGGGAGGTAGGAGGTTTTTGGGGGAAGAAAATTGTATGATGAGGCTGTGCAAGAAATATGAAATTAAAAATAATTTTACGTGGCCCTATCTCATAATTTGGGAAAAATCATGAAAAAACTAAAAACCAATTTCTAAAATTAACTCTACGGGTGACAAATAATCTAGCGACAACCATATTGCTCACACAGCCTCTATAGTTTTTATTAAATCACGTGAGTATGAATGGGTAAGGGGTGTTATCAGTTTTTTTGACTCCCACTCTTTTGAGCGGTTATGGCAATTATACCATTTTGCGCTTTACACTTTCCATATTCATATTATACATGGTTATGGACAAGATTAATACAGATAAAAAGATACAAGCAAGTCAAATAAGCTATTTTAAGCTTTGGGAGCATTTGACCGAGACACTGGACATATAAAAGCGTCTGTATTACTTGGTACTGACAACAAAGCATTAAAGAGTTATTTTTAATAAACGCGTCAAATGGACTACGTAACATTTGGCATCACCCCCTTAATCTGTGTTTAGTATAATAGAGATGTTATGTCACATATTTTATGCCAAGCCACATAAGCGCAAAATAGTATAATTGCCGCGGTTATATTTTATTTTTATGCATCAACAATTTTTAGTTTGACGTTGGTTTGGCATAACCTGAAGGTGGTCCAGTGATTTTGCAAGGTGAATATAACGTTGCTTCGCTGTTCTTACATAGTAACAAGGAAAAGCGACCATTGCTACATTAACTGGTATTTTTGAGATCAAAGATGGCCAATCTCTATAAAAGGCTTTGCTAAAAAAGAATGAGAAATCGTATTAAGTGAGTCTGTTGGTAGGGAGTCTACTTACTGAACCTCGAAAGCTTTATGAAAGAACTAAATCTTAAACGCGCCACATTTATAGTGATTAGTTTTTGTATGGTATTTTCTTCGCTTTACAGTATTGAAAATAAAAACTCCTCAAAGCCAACAACGTTGGGTGATTCCACTTACATCGAAATTGGTAATGATCGCTTGAGTTTATCTGATGCCATGAAGCTGGTCATTTTCAAAAACCTCACACTAAGAAAAGCGATGTACGACCTTTTCCAAACAGACACTCAACTTTTAAAATTTCGTAAGAAATATGATATTCATTTGGGTCTGGAAGGTAAGTTTTCTTATTCAAAAAGAACTGTATTTAGTGAAATTCAACGTTCTTTTCAAGGAGATACGACAACACAGTATGATGTTGTGGGTTCAATACGTAAGAAGTTTTCAACGGGGACAGAAATTATAGGAGGAATTAACAACATAAACTATTATGATGTTAATGAACCTGGTTTTGGAGATGCCCCTGCGACTCCTCCCTTTTATCGACATGGTTTTTTTGTTCAAATCAAGCAAGAATTATTAAAAAATTTTTTAGGCAGAAGTGATAGAAGTACAGAAAGAGCTTTAAAAACTCGAGTGAGTATTCAGCGATCTTTTTTAATCAATCAACTTTCTAATATCTTGGTCGAAACGATCGCTGATTATTGGAGTGTGACGATCTCTAAAAAAACTCTTGATACTCGCCTTTTAGAGCTTTCTTCAACTAAAAGGGTTCGTCAAATTATAATTCGTAATTCTCGCTTAGGTCTTTCGGAGAAGTTTGATGTGAATCGTTATAACTCGCTTGTGGCATCAGCTGAAAATAAGGTGGCCAAAACAAGATATCAATACAAAGAAGCACAAAGAAAACTCATCCGACAAGTTGACTTACCATCGGATACAAAAATCACAGGGGTAACTGATTTGTCTGAAAAACTTCCTCAAAATTTTGTATTGTCAGAAGCAATTAGTGCTGCTTTCGAGAAGCGGGTTGATTATAAAAATGCCGTCCTAGAATTGAAGGCTTTTGAGCTAGAAAAAGAAGTTAGCACAAATAGCGTATTGCCTTCTCTACTTTTAGATTTTAAGTTGCAAACTGCCAGTCAAGCAGACAAATTTGGAGACAGTTTTGCTCAAGCACATAGCTATGAATTTCCTAGCTTTGATGTCAAATTAAAGATGAATTACCCATTGTTTGGTAAGGAGGTATATGCGGATGTGAGAAATGCTGAGTTAAAGCTTAGGCAACAAAAAATAGAGATTAAGGAGTTAAAAAAAGAATTACGGGATGATGTCATTAGTAAATACGAAAACCTGCTTCTCACATACGGAGTGCTTAAAAAAAGCAGGGTCATACAACGAGAATCAGCGGCGTATTATTCAGGAATTTTTCGGAGGAGTAGACAAGGTAAGTTTAATTCAGAAACAGTGAAAAATGCCTTAGATGGTATGATCAGTTCAAGGCTGCAATATCTGCAAGAATTGGTTAATTATAATTTAGCTCTCCTTCGTTATGACCTTTCGAAAAATGAGATTTTTGAAAGATACGGATTAGATATTGAAGACTTACTGAAAAGGGTGAAGTTATAATGCCCTTATTTGTGCAGGTGCTCTTATGATGAAAATAATTGAATTTCTTATTCAGAGAAGTATTCTAGGAAATATTCTAACCGTTGGTGTGGTGGTGGCTGGATTTTTCGTCTTGTCAAACATGAAAAGAGAGGCTTTCCCTAATATTAATTTTGATATTGTTGTGATTACCACTATTTACCCAGGAGCATCTCCCCAAGAAGTGGAAAAGCTCATAACAACTCCCATTGAAAGAGAGATTAAGTCGATCGATGGTATCAAAAAAAGCTCCTCCACCTCCATCGAAAATCGTTCTGCAATTAGTGTCACCCTTGAACCTTCTTTTGCTAATAAACGTGGCGTCATTCAAGAAATTAAAGACGCAGTGGACATTGTGAAGGTTGATTTCCCTGATGATACAGAAGACCCTATTGTAATTGAGGCAAAGACAAGCCGCCAAGGAGTTCTAGAAATTGCGCTGAGTGCACCCAAAAAGAAAATAGATGAACTTGGCTTACGGGCCTATGCTGACCAACTTGGGGATAAAATTGAACTTCTCAAAGACGTAGCCATTGTGAGCAAAAGAGGATACCGAGAAAGAGAAATACATATTGAAATTTTCCCAGATAAGCTGGAATTTTATAATGTTTCTGCGGATGAGATATCCACTGCATTAAAAAATCGAAATTTGAATATCCCTGGGGGCAGCGTCATCGACCAAGGAAAAGAATATAGCATTCGAACTGTTAAAGAATTTCAGAACCTAGATGAAATAAGGAACCTCACGGTAAGAGCCAACGATTTAGGAGGTTCAGTAAAAATTAAAGATATTGCCTTTGTTAGAAATGATTTTGAGAATAAAGAATTGATCGAAAAGTCAGGAGGTGAAGAAGCGATCATTCTCACTGTTCTTAAAAAAGAGGAGGGTGATGCGATTAGCCTAGTGGATGATGTTTTTGAGGTACTTGATAAATTTAAAAAAACATCTTCAGAAGAGCTTACGATAGCAACCTTCAATGACCTTGCTTTTTATGTGAAAAGAAGGTTGAATGTTTTAGTGGGTAACGTTACCATCGGAATGATTTTAGTTGTATCTTCACTCTTCTTTTTTTTAGGTTGGCGAGTATCTCTCATGGTTGCTCTGGGCATTCCCTTCTCTTTTGCCATAACCTTCCTTATCATGAATTATTTTGGAATTAGTATAAACCTTCTTAGTATGTTTGGTCTCGTCATTGTCTCGGGAATGATTGTTGATGACGCAATTGTTGTGGGTGAAAACATTTATCGCCATATTGAAAGTGGTCTATCCCCCACAAGGGCGGCGATTATTGGTACCCAAGAAATGATTGTACCTGTTTTTGGTGCAATTAGCACAACGATGATCGCCTTTATGCCCCTTATGTTCATGAGTGGTATCATGGGTAAATTTGTTTGGATCATCCCGGCTGGTGTAGTTATTGCTTTGTCGGCTTCTTTGTTTGAGAGCTTTTTCATATTACCTTCTCATATTGCAGAGATAAGTAAAGGTGACCAAACTTTGCTCAACAATAAAGGGTTAAAGAAGTCAAAAAGTAGACTTAATATTTTTTCGCTAAAAATGAAAAAGATGGAAGTTGCGATCATGGACTCTCTCAAAAAGGCTTATTTACCCGCCCTCAAGAAGGGGCTTAAATATCGTTATTTAGTTATGATCTTGATATTCATTTCTCTTGGTGTTGCTATTCTTTTGGTAAAACAAATTGGTTTTATTCTTTTCCCCAAACAGGGGATTGAAATTCTTCATGTCAAAGCTGAATCACAAGCGGGCGTTAGTCTCAATGAAATGGATGATCGTATTCGCTTAATTGAGAATGCCGTGTTCAACCTTGAAAAAAATGAATTAGATAGTTTTAGTAGTAGGGTTGGTATCCACCAACAAGACCCTAATGATCCATTTACGAAGCGTGGGCCGAATTATGCTCAAATATTCATTTATCTTACCCCGGAAGAAGAGAGGAAACGAAGAGCAAAAGAAATTGTTAGTTATTTGAAGCGTAAACTTAGCGAAGAAAGACCGATTTATTCATTGGAGTACAGCCCAGATGAGCAGGGAGGCTCTCATTTGCTCGTGAATAACTCCTCTGAAATCCAATGGGTAAACAACTGGGAAGAGCCCAACAAAAATTCTCGTCGTGAGAAAGTCAGTGAAGATTTTTTGTTGGGTGGGGGGTTGCTTGCTGATAATCAGACATTCCTTGGTTATTCGGGGAAAAATGAACTTTTTCAATTTGATTTACAGAAAAAGAAACCTGTATCTTCAAAAAAGATTTCTCTAAAAAAGGGTGATGGAGTTGTGAAGTTTGTGCTTGCTCCTAATAAAAAAACCGCTGTCTTTTATACCGAAAAGGGGTACCTCTATCAGCTTGATATTGAAAGTGCTTCAAAAACCAAACTCAAGTTATATTCCAATAAAGTTACATCGGTAATTTTTGTGAAAGAGCAAAGCTGGCTACTGGTCTGTCACAAAGACGGGCTCGATATATGGGACAACCAAAAAGGCAATCTTACACTCAAAAAGTCTATTACAAAAGGGACAAAGTATTCATATTCCAAGAAAAAATTTATACCCGCTAAGAGAGAGAAACTTGGTCGAATCGAAAGTGTTACTTACGACACGGAAACGACGCTACTTTTACTAAGCACATTTTCAGGTATGATTCGGGTTTATGATGTTGCCAAGGGAAAATTTGTCGAGAATTATCGCCCCTCCGATCAGCCTACTTTTTGGTCAATGTTTGATCGCGAAAATAAAAACTATATTTGGTATTCCATTAAAGATCATCTTGTATGTTTTGATCGAAACACAAGAAAGAATATCCATACAAAAAAATTTGTAGGCACGATTCAAAAGGTTTTAGACCCCAAGAAAGAGAAGAGTTTATTATTATTTGGGACATTTGGTTCCATCCTAAAAATTAAGAATGGTGAGCCCAAAACAACAATAATTAAAAAAGGGAAGCGCATTCTTGAGAAGGTAGACTATGAGCAAATGGGGGGTGGTCCTCCCGTAGGCTCCCCTGTTCAGGTTGAAGTGCGTGGTGATGATTTTAATACTTCGCTTAAAATCGTTGAAAAAGTTAAGAATATTTTGAGTACCATCGGTGGCGTATATGGGATTCGAGATAATTGGGAAGAAGGGAAAGAAGAATTTCATGTTCAAGTTGATGAGACAAGAGCGGCAATCGCAGGAATTAGTATCGCTCAACTTGGGAGCAGTCTTCAGACCGCATTTGAAGGAAGTGTCTCAACCTCTATTAAGAAAGCAAACGAAGAGATTGACATTCGTGTTCTTTTTCCTGAGTCTCTAAGAGAAAAACCTTCGTCTTTAAAAAAGGTAAAAATTAGAAATCAATATGGTAGTTTAGTTCCGATCACGGAGTTGGCAACTTTTCAAAAAAAGCAAGGAGTTCCAGTTATTTCTCACACAAACTTTCGTCGTACGATATATGTTCAAGCAAACCTTGATGAATCAAAAACAAGTTCTGTTGAAGTAAACAATCAAATTTTGAAGAGAATACGCCCTATCGAAAAAAACAACCCTGGTTACGATATCGTGGCAGGAGGGGAATACGAAGATACACAAGAGTCACTCAATGATCTTGGTTTTTCTGGGCTCGTAGCCGTCCTAGGAATAGGAATCATTTTGGTTCTCCTCTTTGGTAATTTAAGAGTTCCTCGTGTAATTCTGTCTGCGATTCCTTTGGGTTTTATTGGTGTCTCTCTAGCCTTTTTTATTCATCAAATTACTTTTCAACCTGATCTGACTTTTAGCTTTTTGGCCACAATGGGAATTGTTGGTTTAACTGGTGTGGTTGTGAATGATTCAATTGTAATGCTTGATTTTATTCAAAAACTTCGTAACTCCGGAGTGCCCAAGATGGATGCCATTATTGGAGGATGTTTGTCGCGCCTTCGTCCTGTTATTTTGACGACGCTAACCACCTCCCTTGGGCTTTTGCCTACGGCATATGGAATTGGTGGAGATGACCCTTTTTTGAGACCAATGGCACTTGCTTTGTCGTGGGGTTTGGCTTTTGCTTCATTGATCACTTTGTTTGTGACACCCATCTATTATGCGATTTGGGAAGAAAAGGGCTTGGTTTTTCACCATGTTAAAACGATACTACCCGGCATTAAATCTGAATTGGCGGAGATTGGCAAAAAATGACGAAAAAATTTTCTCACAACCAAAAGCGATATAAATAAAATGGAAAACGTATCAGAAACTTCTCCAAAAGATCAAGAGTCAAAAGACAGATCAATAACTTCGCAGGAAATTACTGATCTTGAAAAAAAAAGTTTGGGATTGGATTATAAACTTTTAGAAAAATTAAATCATGATGACATAAAAGAAGTCTATCAGGTCTTCGTTGATGTAGATGACGAAACCTCGAAAGAATTTGTTGCAAAAGCAATGAAGAAAATAAGGCCTCCCCCCATCGAAATAGCACGGGTTGGTCATAGAATTTGGACGTACTTTTATGAGAAAACAATATTACGGATTGCACTTTTGCTTTGGTTTTTTCAATTGAGCTTCCTAAAAAAAATACTGCCATTTCAGCTACCCATCCCTTTTGGTTTTGATCTTGAGCAGATGCCTATCTTTTTAAAAAAAATATTATTATCAGAACCAGGGGCTGAGTCTCCTACTCATATCGTGGTAGGTGGTTTGCTTTTCTTTGTCGGCTTCATTCTAATTTGGGCGGCATGGAGATTTTGGTTGGCCTATCTTGAGTCAAGATGGAATAAATATTATTCAGGCTCAACACTTCTGAGAAGAAAATTCGGTATCATTGTGGTCAACAAAGAAGGAGGATCCATTGGTATATTAAGAACTTTTTTAAGGGGTTTTTTTCGTATCCCTGTTCTTTCGATGTTTATGATTATCTCAATGGAATATTCTGATTATGAAAGGGGTTTGCACGACAGACTTTTTGGAACATACGTACTACGTGTCAATCAAGATGTAGATTCTCAGGAGATTGCACTTTTTATTAAAAATAATTATAAGTAAAATGAGTTTGTATAAACTGCAATTCATTTTTTTATGGCTTCTTAGCTCTCACATCGTTTCTTCAAGGCAACTACTTGCTTCCGATATAAATTTTGGACAAATTGAAAAGCGTTTTGCAAAAAATATTAAAAAACATACCCTGTCCAACGGTATCCGGGTGATTTTGATGAAAAATGGAATCACACCCACCATTGCTTGTTATTTAAAAATTGGGGTAGGGGCGAGTGATGAACCGTTTGACCAAGCAGGCACTGCACATTTTCTAGAACACCTCCTTTTTAAGGGTACTCCTCAATTAGGCACAAAAAACTTTAACAAAGAAAAGGTGTATCTTAAACAGATATCTCATGTTGGTGAGCGAATCGATCGCAATCAAACTAAATTATTCGACCCCCTTCTTCCTAAAAAACAAAAAAATGTGCTACAAGCAAGCATCAAAAAAGATAAGGTATTATTGAAAAGCTTGCAACAGTTGGTTAGAAAATTTATAATCAGCGAGGAAGATTCACAAGCTTATTCACTCGCTGGTCAAGTCGGTTATAATGCATACACTTCCTCTGATGTGACAAATTATCAAATACAACTCCCCAAAAATCGTTTAGAGCTTTGGGCTTGGTTAGAAAGTAGTCGTTTGCTCCAACCTGTTTTTCGTGAATTTTACATTGAAAGAGAGATTATACAAGAAGAAAGAAAAATGCGCTATGACTCAAAGCCTTCGTCACTTTTGTATGAGATTTTTGTCAAAACTGCTTTCGGCATGAGCCCCTACGGGAAGCCCGTAATTGGTTTTGCAAGCAACATTTCAAACCTTCGTCTGAAAGAGACACGAGATTTTTTTGAAAGTCGCTACGTACCGACAAAAATGGTAATTACCGTGGTCGGTGATATCCAATTTGAAAGCTCATTGGCAATCATTAAAAAATATTTCGAACGAATTCCACCAAGAGAATCGGCTGAGTTTCCTGCTATCCAACATAATCGTCGCAAAGGCCGTAAAGTAGCAGAGTTATTGGTTGACCATACGCCTTATATGATTACAGGATGGTATAAGCCTTCGATATTTCATCAAGATTATACTACTTTTGAGGTTATCAATGAGCTGCTTACGGGAGGGGTGAATTCAAGACTGGTAAAAAGGTTGGTTATCCAAGAAAAACTTGTGCAGTCCATTCGATCGTATACTGGGGTCCCCGGAGAAAAACTCGGAAATACATACGCTATTTTTTTGACACCCTATTCTGAGAAAAAATATGCAAAGGTGCTAGATGTGATCAATAAAGAAATTAGAAAGCTCGAAAAGGAAGGCTCTAGACTTGAAGAACTCAAAAGGGTCAAGGTAGGGTATTATGCAAAACTGATTTCATCTCTTGAGTCAAATGCAGGTTTAGCTGATTCGTTAAGTTATTATGAATTAATGCTCAATGATTACCAGTATTTTTTCAGGTCAATCAAAATACTCAATCAAATATCATCCAAGGACATTCAAAGGGTGCTGAAGAAGTATTTTTTGCAAGAAAATAATGTAACAGTTTCAATCAAAAAGGGTTATGCCGAGTAAATATATTGTTCTTTTTTTTCATGCACTAAGGTGTGGTCTGTTTAGACAAAAATGACTTATCGTTGGTACTTATGTGATAAACTGACTCGGTGGAGTGCTCCGTTAGTAGTTTTGCTCTCTTCTCTTTTATCTCTAACGATTATCTCCCCTGCTTCAGGTGGTGAAACAAAAAATAAGTATTCCCGTCCTTTTTTAATAAAAAAAATGGAATTTCAAGAGATTAATACTTGGTATTATCTATACCTCCGTGAAAACCTGAAAGTAGCAACCCAAAAAAAGGCCGACTTGATTATTCTTGAAATTGATTCTCCAGGTGGGGAGGTGCATACGGCATTAAAAATTATAAATCGTCTGCAAAAAATCAATGCCGACTTGGTTATTTATATCAATGACAACGCAATTTCTGCGGGTGCTCTAATTTCTCTCGTCTCTCCTGTTATATATATGAATGAGGCTGGGGTGATCGGTGCATCGACACCCGTTTTTATTAAAGACGGAGAAATGAAAAAGGCACCAGAGAAGTCGGTCTCGGTGATGCGTTCTAAGTTTAGGTCACTGGCGGAAAAAAACAAACGTCCTATTTCTGTTTGTGAAGCGATGGTCGATGAGGATATCAGGCTTACAAAAAAACGCCATGGAATCAATTTAAAAAAAGGAAAGCTTCTTACATTGACTCAAAAAGAGTCTCTTCGGTTGGGAGTTGTCGATAAACAAGCCACAAGTCTTGAAGCAGTATTCAATGATTTACAAATAGACCCCAAAAAGGTTGAAAGTTATGAAATTACGGCTTCGTTAATTATCCTTGATTTTTTCTCAAAACCAGTAATCCTTGGAATTTTAATGACCATAGGATTGTTTGGGCTCATCTTTGAAGTGAAAACTCCTGGCTGGGGTGTGGGAGGAACTGTTGGAATTCTCTCGTTGGCTTCTTTTTTTCTGATTCAGATTTTTCTTGGTAACACTGACTGGCAAATGCCTTTACTTTTTGCTATTGGGGTTCTACTCATTGGTGTAGAAATCTTTATCATACCTGGTTTTGGAGTTACAGGAGTACTCGGCTTCATTTGCATATTAGCCTCCCTATTTCTGAGCTTTAATATCAATAATTGGGAAACAGGCTTAAATGTGATGACATTGAGTCTCTTAACGACCATTGTTTTTTTTCTATTGAGTCTCAAGTTTATACCTAATTTAAATTTTTTTCGATCGATAAGCCTTGAAGCTAGCATCTTATCCCAAACTCCAAGAAATGAAAATAAAATTAAAAAAGGGATGCAAGGAAAGTCAATTACTGCTTTACGTCCAGTGGGCAAGGCTAACATTGACGGTGAGGTTGTTGAGGTAATGACGCAGGGAGATTTCATCGCAATATCGACTGGTATTGAAGTGGTCAAAATATCTTCTAATCAAATTATCGTAAAACAAAAAAGCGAATCAACATAACCTTAGGAGAACATATATGAGTATTGCTTTCAACTTAACTACTATATTTATTCTCGCTATTTCTGTTTTATTTTTCTTTTATTTCGTACCCTTGGGCCTATGGTTTCAAGCACTCGTTTCTGGTGTAAGAATATCGATTATTCAGTTGTTTTTTATGCGCTTTCGTAAGGTTCCCCCTAAGATCATTGTAGGGGCATTAATTGAAGGTGCAAAAGCTGGCATTACTCTATCGCGTGATTTTCTAGAAGCACACTACCTTGCGGGCGGGAAGATTGAGCACGTGGTTCATGCCTTAGTCTCGGCAAGTAAAGCTAAAATAAAGCTTACCTTTGATCAGGCAACAGCGATTGACCTTGCTGGTCGCGATGTATTTGAGGCAGTTCAAATGTCTGTGAACCCCAAAGTAATTGATACACCACCTGTGACAGCGGTAGCCAAAGATGGTATACAACTCATCGCTAAGGCCCGAGTGACTGTACGAGCAAATATTAAACGCCTCGTCGGTGGTGCTGGGGAAGACACAATACTTGCCCGTGTTGGAGAGGGTATTGTATCAAGTATTGGTTCTGCAGAGAGCCATAAGAAAGTTCTAGAAAACCCAGATTCAATTTCTAAGTTGGTTCTTGAAAAGGGTCTTGATTCGGGCACCGCTTTTGAGATTTTATCAATTGATATTGCAGATATGGACATTGGAAAAAATATTGGAGCTGTCTTGCAGATAGACCAGGCAGAGGCTGACAAAAATATTGCTCAGGCTAAAGCAGAAGAGAAAAAAGCGATGGCAATTGCTCGGCAAAATGAAATGCAAGCTCTTCAAGAAGAGATGCGTGCTCAGGTAATTCAAGCGGAAAAAAATATTCCTATGGCAATTGCAGATGCCTTACGCACTGGTAATTTAGGAGTTATACAGTAATCACTCAAAAAGAGGACATATATGAACTTTATTTTTAGCTTCACTACTATCTTTCTTCTTGCTGTTTCTGTTTTATTTTTCTTTTATTTCGTACCCTTAGGTTTATGGTTTCAGGCACTCGTTTCTGGTGTAAGAATATCGATCATTCAGTTGTTTTTTATGCGTTTTCGTAAGGTTCCCCCTAAGATTATTGTAGGGGTATTAATTGAAGGTGCAAAGGCTGGTATTACCCTATCGCGTGATTTTTTAGAGGCACACTACCTTGCGGGCGGGAAGATTGAGCACGTGGTTCATGCCTTAGTCTCGGCAAGTAAAGCCAAAATAGAGCTTACCTTTGATCAGGCAACAGCAATTGACCTTGCTGGTCGCGATGTATTTGAGGCAGTTCAAATGTCTGTGAACCCCAAAGTAATTGATACGCCACCTGTGACAGCGGTAGCCAAAGATGGCATACAGCTCGTCGCTAAAGCCCGAGTGACTGTACGAGCAAATATTGAACGCCTCGTTGGTGGTGCTGGGGAAGACACAATACTCGCCCGTGTTGGAGAGGGCATTGTATCAAGTATTGGTTCTGCAGCGAGTCATAAGAAAGTTCTAGAAAACCCAGATTCAATTTCTAAGTTGGTTCTTGAGAAGGGTCTTGATTCGGGCACTGCTTTTGAGATTTTATCAATTGATATTGCAGATATGGACATCGGGAAAAATATTGGAGCTGTCTTGCAAATAGACCAGGCAGAGGCTGACAAAAATATTGCTCAGGCTAAAGCAGAAGAGAAAAAGGCGATGGCAATTGCTCGGCAAAATGAGATGCAAGCTCTTCAAGAAGAGATGCGTGCTCAGGTAATCCAAGTGGAAGAAAATATTCCTATGGCAATTGCGGATGCCTTGCGCGCTGGCAAATTGGGAGTTATGGATTACTATCGTTTAAAAAATATCCAAGCCGACACTGAGATGAGACAAAGTATCGCGAATGATGATTCTGTCTCGGAAGATGGTTCTTAAGTTTTATCGTGGCTGATTTAGACTTTGACACAATTCGTAATTTAATCTTTCTTATTATCACGATATTTTTCCTCGTTGGTCGAGGTGCTTCGAAGAAGAGTAAGAAACAGTATCAAGACCCTGAATATTCTGAAGATATGTACGACGACCCCAGTCTTAAATATGAACCTGTCCAACAACAGGTGGAAGTTATAACAAAGCAACCTGTTAAAAAGGAGATAATATTCGAAAACTCCCCACCTCTTACCCAAAAAATAAATAATTTTGAGGCAGGAGAAAAGAGTAATAGGCAATTATTGACAAAAGAAACAGCCGTTTCACAGAGAAATGGGGACCTCATAAAAAACGACAATCAGAAAAAGTTGAAAAGATATCTTATTAGTGATAAAAACATAAAGTCTGCTATTATCTATAAAGAGATTTTAGAACCTAAGTATTTTTAGTATAGTTTTGATTACGCGATGCGTTGGTATTCTCTTTGACTCTTCAGCATGGCTTTTGAGATTTCATCATGAACTAGAATCTAGTTTGTGGGGAAACCCACCCCAGCATCTAAAAAAATCAGAAAATTGAAATGGTTGGGTGATATGCCGGATTGTTGCTTTTCAAAATCATATATACTTATTTCTCCCTCTTTGCTTGCTAAAACACCCATCTCCATCTGATCTCTCATTTTTTTATCTAAATTGTGAGATGTGCAGAGCGTTTATTTTATAAATACGCCCGGAGGGATTCGAACCCCCGACTCACGGATTCGAAGTCCGACGCTCTATCCAGCTGAGCTACGGGCGCCTGCAAATTTGTTTGTATCAATCACAGTAATAATTTGGGTATGAGTCTTCCCATAAGATAGATGGTCGATACATTATTTTTTTTATGAAGAAAGTTTGGTAATTGCTCAAAAGTGAGTGCAAAAAATGCTTTAATTGGATTTAATCCGTGTTTAATCATTTTTAATCAGCTTGGATATTTCTACTGCAATCTTAGAATTTTCAGAACATAATTCTGATTACGCAAGTGAAACCTGCAAACATGATTTCAATTGTCCATAAAAAGCGATGATCAAGCTTTGACCCTGACCCGTTTAGTGGACAGTTGAATCCACCAGAAAAGATAAAATTATAAAAAGACGTACACAAGAGATTTTAAGAGATGCAGTGAATCATCTAATTATATATGGGGAACCATCTATAAAGAAAAGCTTTCGAAGGACGAAGAAATAAAAGCCCTCCGTAAACATATCAGACAACCCAAAATAGAGTGTGACATTTAAAAAAAAGCAGGGCTATTTTCTCAAGAATATAGACATCAATGATTAGACCATTGATCATAACCACTCATCATTACAAGTATACAACGCTTGGAACTCGATCTTATCAAATTTTAGCGTTTTTTTGAGAGATCCAGAAAAAAACTCATTTTGAGTAATATTTTACATAGAAAAAGACTAAAAGCATGCTAAAAACTGGGTCGTGTCATATTTAATCAAAGTTTCCAATTAAAAAAGGAATTGACTTATCTCCCTTAAATTAAGGTTATGTCTCATTATGAACAAAAGAAAATATACCTTTGATACAAGTGGTTTTAGCTGTCAAAATACAGACTGCCATAAGTATCATAAGGTAAATGAAGGAAATGTGCGCTTTGCTTATATGTCTGGTAAGTACAAACAAATAGCCTATTTAAAGTGCACCGCTTGTGGTAGATGCTTTTCAGAGAATAAAGGCACTATTTTTTTTCGTCGCAAGAAAAGCAAAGAAACCATTACTCGGGTATTACAAAACACAGTTGAGGGCTGTGGCATTAGAGCTACCGGAAGAGTCTTTGGTATCAGCAAGGATACAGTTCTTGCTTGGGTTAAAGCAGCAGGTGAAGATTCACTAAAAGTTGAAAAAAAATATATACAAAAACCTGTCTTTCAATGAAATTCAATTAGACGAGCATTGGGGTTTTGTCTTTAAAAAACAATACAATCTATCAGAGACTGAGCGATTAAGTGATGAAATAGGGGATATCTGGACTTTTACTGCAGTATTGCCTGTAGAAAAGCTCATTTTAGCGCATATAACAGGCAAGAGGACCTCAGTGAATGCTAGAAAGTTACTGACCAAGGTAAAAACAAGAAGTAAGCCAAAGAGGGAAGATAAATTCTTGATTACCTCTGATGGATATGAGGGATATAGTGATGCCATTCTTTCAGTTTATGGTAAATTTGACTCAATGACTAGAAAGCTTCAATCACCCAAATCTCTATGTTATGGGCAAATAATTAAGAGAATAGAAAAAGGGAGATGTAAGGAAGTTGACAAATCTCTAATCTTTGGTGATCAAAAGCTACTAGTGAATATATTGCAAACTCTTCAGTAAGTCATCAGATGAACACCTTTGCTGTAGAAAGGAATAATTTGACTCTTCGCCAACACAATCATAGAATAGAGCGTAAAAGTCAGGGTTTTTCAAAAAAATTCAAATATATGCAGGGGCATAATTCTTTTGTTGCTAATTATTACAATTTCTGCCTTCCACATTCAAGTCTAGCTGAGTATGAGGGAGGAAAACCAATTCAAATCACCCCAGCAATGGCTACAGAAATGACGAATCATAAGTGGTCTATACAAGAATTATTCATCGCAAATAGAAACTTTGATTAAATATGACACGACCAAAAACTGACCTAAACTTTGTGAAATAAAGCGTATTTTACTATTTTCTCTTTAACATTATACCCTCGTACAGGTTCGATACTGACTCATATATTTATCCTACAGAGTAGGAAATCATAAATGAGGCTATCGAGCAATCACCCGTGATGATTATTCTTTTTATCGTGAAGAGATGAAATTGAAAGAAGAAGCTTGCAAAGGAGTTTATCAAAACGCCCAGGGGAGATTAAAGCTGTCTCTGGTCAAATTACGTATAACCGTAATTTCAGAATAACAACCATATTTCCCGCACCTCAGCCTCGAAAGAAACTCGCGTCTAGTTCCTCCCTAACCTCTAAGAACTCTATTATACATTTACAGCACTTGTAAACTCTATTAGTTCGATTTGAGAACCGCCAAAAATGCATCCTGTGGTATCTCCACAGAACCTACTACTTTCATTCTTTTTTTACCTGCCTTCTGTTTCTCAATTAATTTTCTTTTTCGGGTGATATCCCCCCCATAGCATTTTGCAGTCACATTTTTTCTGAGTGCCGTAATATTTTCTCTGGCAACAACTTTAGCACCAATGGCAGCTTGAAGAGCTATTTGAAATTGATGTTTGCTGATGGAATCTTTTAAATAATCAATAATTTCACGGCCTCTTTGTTCGGCCTTCGAACGATGCACAATAATCGATAGTGCATCTACTTTGTTGTGATGAACTAAAATATCAAGCTTTACCAAATTATTTGGTTTGTATTCATGGAACTCATAGTCAAGGCTGGCGTATCCTCTGCTTACACTTTTGAGCCGATCATAAAATTCAAAAATCATTTCAGATAAGGGTAAAAAATAAATAATCTGAATTGTTTTTGCGTCGAGGTAATTCATTTGATGATTCTCACCTCTTTTTTCTTGCAGTAAATCAAGAACGTTACCCATATATTCGGAGGGAGAGATAATACTTACTTTAACATAAGGTTCTTCGACCCTGTTAATTTTTGAAGATTCTGGAAACTTGCTAGGGTTATCGACTTCAATACCTCCCCCTTCCTCTTGCAAATAAACACGGTATCGCACGGAGGGAGCGGTATTCAAAAGGATTAAGTTAAACTCTCTTTCTAATCGTTCCTGAACAATTTCCATGTGAAGAAGACCCAAGTAACCCACACGGTAGCCAAAACCCAAGGCATCACTATTTTCAGGCTCAAAAACAAGGGCGGCATCATTGAGGGCTAATTTTTCGATAGCTTCTTTTAATTTCTCATAGTCTTCACTGCGAATAGGGAATAAACCAGAAAAAACCATGGGTTTAATATCTTTATACTTGAAGAGAGGGCTTCTTGCAGGTTTCGAACTTGAGGTAATCGTATCACCGAGCATGACCTCTGAAACATTTTTTAATCCGGTAACAATGTAGCCTACCTGACCGGCACCCAGACTAGGAAGAGAAATGAGGTCCAGTTGGAATATCCCCACATCAGAAACAGTCCTTTCTTTCTTTTTTCTCATGAAACGAATGTGATCTCCTTTTTTGAGTTCACCATCAAAAACTCTTATTTTTTCGATTACTCCTCGGTATGGGTCAAAATATGCGTCATAGATTAAGGCTTGGAGAGGAGCATTTTTGCTAGTGGTTGGAGGAGGTATCTTATTAATAATCATATCCACCAACTCACTCATACCCGTTCCTATTTTTGCAGAAACCAACGAAACTTCTTTGGGATTTAGACCCAGTGACTTTTCAATTTGAATTTTAACTTGTTCTGTATTTGCAGAAGGGAGGTCTATTTTATTAATGACGGGTAGAATCATGAGGTCTGATTCAAGAGCTAAATAAAAATTTGCGATAGTCTGTGCCTGAATTCCTTGGGCAGCATCAATCAAGAGTAGAACTCCTTCACATGCGGCGAGTGAGCGCGATACCTCGTAAGAAAAATCAACGTGCCCGGGAGTATCGATTAAATTAAAAAGATAGGTTCCTCCTTGTTGATTTTTATACAGAAAATTGGCAGAATTCGACTTTATTGTAATACCTCGCTCTCGCTCGATATCCATGTTATCCAAAATTTGACCTTGGGGTTTGCCATGAGTTCTTAGGAGATTTCCCATTTCTAGAAAACGGTCAGCAAGCGTGCTTTTACCGTGATCGATATGGGCAATAATCGAAAAATTTCTAGTTTTACTAAGAGGTATCTGCTTTATGTCCACAAATATAGGTACCCCTCCTAAATAAGAGATTGTTTCATTGGGTTTTCTTTATTAGGCTTTACGTGAGGTACAGCCTAATAAAATTTTCTAAATTTATAAAGCGATGCAACGCAGGAGCTTGTGCAGGAACTAGGATTTTTCAGTGCATTTTATGGGTCGTGTCATATTTAATCAAAGTTTCCAATTAAAAAAGGAATTGACTTATCTCCCTTAAATTAAGGTTATGTCTCATTATGAACAAAAGAAAATATACCTTTGATACAAGTGGTTTTAGCTGTCAAAATACAGACTGCCATAAGTATCATAAGGTAAATGAAGGAAATGTGCGCTTTGCTTATATGTCTGGTAAGTACAAACAAATAGCCTATTTAAAGTGCACCGCTTGTGGTAGATGCTTTTCAGAGAATAAAGGCACTATTTTTTTTCGTCGCAAAAAAGCAAAGAAACCATTACTCGGGTATTACAAAACACAGTTGAGGGCTGTGGCATTAGAGCTACCGGAAGAGTCTTTGGTATCAGCAAGGATACAGTTCTTGCTTGGGTTAAAGCAGCAGGTGAAGATTCACTAAAAGTTCAAAAAAAATATATACAAAAACCTGTCTTTCAATGAAATTCAATTAGACGAGCATTGGGGTTTTGTCTTTAAAAAACAATACAATCTATCAGAGACTGAGCGATTAAGTGATGAAATAGGGGATATCTGGACTTTTACTGCAGTATTGCCTGTAGAAAAGCTCATTTTAGCGCATATAACAGGCAAGAGGACCTCAGTGAATGCTAGAAAGTTACTGACCAAGGTAAAAACAAGAAGTAAGCCAAAGAGGGAAGATAAATTCTTGATTACCTCTGATGGATATGAGGGATATAGTGATGCCATTCTTTCAGTTTATGGTAAATTTGACTCAATGACTAGAAAGCTTCAATCACCCAAATCTCTATGTTATGGGCAAATAATTAAGAGAATAGAAAAAGGGAGATGTAAGGAAGTTGACAAATCTCTAATCTTTGGTGATCAAAAGCTACTAGATGAATATATTGCAAACTCTTCAGTAAGTCATCAGATGAACACCTTTGCTGTAGAAAGGAATAATTTGACTCTTCGCCAACACAATCATAGAATAGAGCGTAAAAGTCAGGGTTTTTCAAAAAAATTCAAATATATGCAGGGGCATAATTCTTTTGTTGCTAATTATTACAATTTCTGCCTTCCACATTCAAGTCTAGCTGAGTATGAGGGAGGAAAACCAATTCAAATCACCCCAGCAATGGCTACAGAAATGACGAATCATAAGTGGTCTATACAAGAATTATTCATCGCAAATAGAAACTTTGATTAAATATGACACGACCATTTTATGAGATATTTGCTGCGTCAGTCTCATTTTTCAAATATGTCAAGGAATTTATAGTTTATGCAAGTTGTTCTCGTACCATTTTGCCAAAATTAAATGCTGTAGCTGCGATTTTTACCTCTATTTGAACCTTTTTACTGCCTCTGAGCAAGAATTCTCTGAACTTTTTGGCTTGTTTCAAAATTCCAAAAATGGGTTCAATTTCAGAACCTCGCTTTTTATAGAAAGACTTTGCTTCTTCTGAATTCATCTTCTTGATCATTTCATGTTTTAAAGCAAAACCAGAGTCTACTGACAATTTGCGATAACCTCTGCGTAACTCTTCTTCGCTCGTACAACATTGTTCTCTGGCAGGGCAAATGACACAGTCAGGAGGTTTACCATGATAATGAGTATATTTCTTTTTATCTTTCACAGATTCATTATGAAATTCTAAGGTTTTACCCTCGGGGCAAACCCAAGAATCATCATCCTCGTCATATTTAAACTGATGAGCTTCATAACCTGAACCCTTTTCTCCTTTTCTTTCTTTGGCTACCTGATCAGGTGAAGGTATAAAACCATTGATCCCTTTTGAATCCAGGTATTCCAAACCACTTGAATGAAAGTAACCCGAATCTGCAGAAGCTGTCTGTATACTGGTCCCTGTGTTTGACTCAGCTTTAGAAAGGGTAGGAGCTAATTGCTCTAAATCATTTTCTGAATTAGCTTCAGCAATGTCAGCTGCCAAAATATAGCCTTCTGATGAGGTAACTTGAATGTTGTAGCTTTGAGAAATTTTACCATTCCGTTTCATGAATTTAGCATCTGGATCAGTAAGATTTATTTTAGAATCAGAAGCAGACTCTTGATTCTCTTCCAGACTTTTACTGATCGTAACATACTTTTGAGCTTTCCTAAGCATAACAGAATCATTATCCTCTGCAGCCTGGTCTTCATTTATCAATAATTCTGGCTCGTTAGCATGAGAATTAGTTGTATCTTCTAAAAAGACCTCAACTTCTTTTTCTCCTGTTTTTAGAGCTTCTATATCCTGTGTACCTTCTATAGTTTCTGAAGAATCTTTTTCAACAGATGTAGAAAACTCGGCTGGTTCACTTTGCTTTCCTTCTGCTGTTTTTAATGACTCTCTCTTTGCCTTTTCACTCGCTTTTTGTAAGCGAATAAACTCCTCAATGATCGTATCTACCTCTTCAGGATTAAGCTCATAGCCACTGTTGTCTTTACCATATAGTTTATCTTCCTCAATATCTAATTCCATACCTGAGCGTAGATACTCTAAGATCTCTTGCTGTATAGCTCTTTTACGTTCCTCTAAATCTGACTTTTTGTATGTTTGATCGTCAGCAGCACTGGCTTTGATTTTAGTTCCATCTACCTTAACATCAGTACCAATATTTTTCTTTTTGTGGGATAGCAAAGATACAGAGTAATTAAAAACTTCGCCAATTTCTTTACCAAAATTAACACGGAATTCAGCAATAGACCGAAACTTTACTTTATGACCACCAACTAAATAACGCATGGCGTCGTTTTCTTCACAGGCTTTTTGTAATTCTCTGCTGCTTCTCCATCCACGATGAAAGCCATAAAAAAGGCATCCCAGCATTATAACCGGATGGTAAGCCCGACCCCCTTCTTTTGAGTACTTAGAAAGAAATGGTTTCATAGGAATTTTATCTAACAAGGCAGCAAAGGCATAAACCTCGTGATTTTCTTCTAAATTGTCTGCTATAGTATGCGAAAACAGCATAACTTGATCTCTATCACTTTTCATAAATCGTTTCATAATAAGACATAAACAAAGAAAAACACAGAAAAGCAAGAAAAATCCTAGTTCCTGCACAAGCTCGCAGGTAGAATGCACATACAAAAGAAAAGGAGCGTGGAGGATTAGAGATAGCAAGAGAAACTACCCAAAGAGTATTTCCCTACGCATTCAGGACGATAATTTTCGTAAAAAATGAACAAAAAATTACGATTACAATTGCCGTAGTGTAAGAGAGAGTTGACAAAATCAAACATGCACTAACTAAAAATTACCTTTCCCGAAGCTCTTTTAATCGTTGACATAATAGAACCTGCTCATCAAGGCATATGTAAATTGAAGTCAGAATTATCTCTTTTGGGTTAACGATGGGCCATGAAGTCCGCCTGCTTCCCACTTGATTTTCATATTAGCAGGTCGGTGCAGTATGTATTGATTTCCGTAATATATTTCGTCAAATTTTTTTTTGTTTGATGTGACCCAATGATGATTTAAAAATTGAATATAGTCAAACTTTAAATCTCTCAGAATATTTTTTTTGTCATCGTATACTTTTAAGTAATAAATCCCCCATTTTTCTGAGCCCATTCCCCTGTCTTCAATTTTAGCGAGCAAGGTGTTGTTGGGAATCTTCTTTTGAACGAGTTCTCCTTTTTTTGTTTGAGAAGAAGAGCTGACTCTGTAATATTTTAATTGGGGAGGTTTAATATCTTTAATTATTTTTTTATTAATGAGCATGAGGGGGTTATAGAAACGTGAGAGCTTAAAGTCAAAAATAAAAAAATGGAGGTGATATCCACCTGAATGTCCTGTTCTGCCCGAATCTCCAATGCGGTCATCAACCGAAAGAAGCTCTTGAGAGACTTTCTCTGAATCAATCTTTTGTAAGTGCATATACGCACTCCATATATCATCGTGTTGTAAAACAACAGTATTACCACCTCCGAAGGGAGTCTCGTTCAAACGTCTTTTGGGATTTCTAACCCACAAGACTTTTGCCTTGCTGATAGGTTGGACGGCCATTCCACGAACGGGTATGTCCAACCCATTATGAAAGTGATCGTATCGTGATTCTGCAAATGTTGAGCTGATTTTATTCGCTTTTTTATGACTGATGGGCCACTTTATTTTTAGGGAACGACTATTTTTTGATTTGTCTTCTCGTGGATATAGGGCTGTCTTTTCCTTAATTGATGAAGAAACCAAGGCAAGACAGATCGCAAAAATAATTAGCTTTACGAGATGGTTCATAGATAATTGCAAAGATCTTTTAACAAAAAGTATTCACGTTGAAACCAAGTATATCTCAATAGGCTCAGAAACTCCTTTGTAGAGCACCTTGCCTCGAGAAGTAATTTTTAGTGTATGAAAAACATCAGAATTCGAAATACGTTCGTACACTGGATGTGATATCACGACTTCTTGAGCTTTTGCTCCTGCACACATTCGAGTAGCAATATTCATATGAATACCTACCGCTGTATAGTCCATAAATTCATCACTCCCTAGGTCGCCCATAACCACGAAACCACTGTTGATTCCAATGCCAACTTCCAGTTTTTTTTTCTGAATACTTTCATTCATATTCATTTTTTCTATTTCATGATGTATTTCACAAGCGGCCAAGGTTGCTTGGACATCTCGATTAGAGTGATGAAAAAAAGCAATAATTTCATCACCGACATACTTATCGATACTTCCACCGTGCTTTTTAATAATTTTGGTTTGTAAATTTAAGTAACGATTGATTGTTTCAATGACTTCTGTGGGTGAATGCTTCTCAGCAAAGGGAGTAAAGGCTCTAATATCAGAAACAAAAATTGTGATATCACTTTTTTCCGTGAGTAACTTCTTTTCGCCATGGCTTTCTAATAAGTTCTTTTTGATGCTATTGATAGTGTGATTGGGTATGTATTTTAATAAATGGAGTCGCTCTTTGAGTTCGACGGCCATTTTGTTAAATTGGGTGATTAGATCGCCAAACTCATCATTTGTTTTTCTTTTGAGATTTATATCATAATCACCTTGTGAAATTTTATTTGATGCATGTATCATCCCTTGTATGAGAGAAGAAGTGCGGGACGAGATGAGGAGACTGAGTGCTATTCCCAGAAGCAATGTAAAAACTGTTATTAGCATGTTTGTTTGGAATTGAGCTTGAAGGTCTTCGATGTATTTGTCAAACTTATAATCAACTTCTAATATTCCCGTTACATTACCACTTTTTTTATTTATAATGGGAGCAAGCCCTGATATCCATTCTCCATGATTATCTGTGTATAGGCCTGTATATGCACTTTTACCAGAGATTACTTTTAAAAATATGTCTCTATTCATATTAGGAACTTTATATTGACTGCCTATGAATACCTTTTTGTGTAACATAACAGCAAATCTTAGCTCTAGTGATTGTTGATTTATTACCTGAAAGGTATAGATACAGTCATATTTTAAAGAGTTGCTAGTTTTGACTCTATCAAGTAGGTGCCTTATTGTTTTGAATGAAGAGCTTTTTTTCCATTTTAGAGAAACGATTTTCCTATGATTCTTTTCTTTTATGCTCAATGCTGTTGTTCTTGCAATGATTTCAAGTTTCGATCCTAAGTTTTCCAGCAATTCCGACTTGCTTTTTGTATGTAAATAAATACTCATGAAAAGAATACCGCTAAAAGGTGCTATAATAAATAAAATCGCTAATTTTGCGGTGATCTTTAATCTCATTATCTGGTTTAACCCCCTAAAACTGGACAGTCTTTTTCTTATTCTTTTAGATATTTCTCCTCATATTTTTGAGGTGTCACCCATCCTAAAGCTGAATGTGGCTTCATCGTATTATAAAGATGGATAAACCTGAAGATACTTTTTTGAGCTTCTTCAAAGTTTTGATATTCTGATAAATTAATTTCTTTATATTTAATTGTTTTATTCAATGATTCGGCATGAGCGTTTTCATACACATTACCACGACACATGGAAATATTGATTCTACTTTCTTCTAATAGAGCGATATACTCATTTGAGCAATATCTGACGTCAGCATCAGTATGATGGTAGTAATTTTGTAAATCTCCTATTTCTCTTTTAAGCGAAAGAAAGGCTGCTATGACCAGTTGGGTGTTATTTTTATCAGAAATGGCCGCTCCTACGATACGGCGACTCATAAGCCTCATGAGCAAAGCTAAATAGTGGTCTTTCGAATTAATATCAAAATAGGTTATATCGCCAACAATTACCTTGAAGGGATCAGCTTGCACACTTTTAATCAAATTGGGATATTTTCTGAAATTATGCTTAGATTGGGTAGTTTTTGGCTTCAAAAACACCTTTTTAGTGCATAAAAGTCTATTTTCTTTCATAATTTGGTAAACTCGCTTCTTATTTATTGTAAAGCCTCTATCTTTTAGAATTTGCGTCATCGAGATATAACCTACTTGGTTCAATTGATCACTAATTTCATGGATAGATTTTAGAATCGTTGAATCATCTTTCTTCTCCTTCGACTTATAATAATAAGTTGACTTTTCTAGTTTCATAACTCTGCAACTCCTTGTGATCCCAAATTCTGTGCTGAGGCTATTCTTGATAATTTCTCTTTTTGCCTGTATTCTTGAAGAAGTTTTTCCGTTTTTTTTAAAATCTGATTTTCTATCATTAAATCAGATAAGGCCGATTCTAAATAGGAAATTTTTTTTCTCAATTCTAACTCAACCCCATTTTTATCTTCAAAGCCTTCGGAAACCAGCTGTCGCTTCCATCTCGATAAAGTTGCGACTGAAATCATCTCTCTCTTAGATATTTCTGCCGTGCTAGTCTGACCTGAAATCATCTCCAAAGCCAATCTCTCTTTTGCTTCCTTACTGTATCTTTGTCTTTTAATCATAGTTTTACCTCCTAAATTTAACACAATAAAGTGTCCAGTTTTAGGGGGTTAAACCAATCTAAATCTAAGGAATTACAAACTTAGTTTTCATTCAGAGCCATTCTTAAAACTTTCATGAAATAAAGCTACCAATTTTTTGCCCTAATTTAACGATTTGTTTCTCTCTGAGTTTGTCAAATTGTGCCCGATTTGTTTCAAAAAAGAGAATGACGGTCGAACCCATTTCAAAACGGGCAAGCTCCTCTCCTTTCTTTATCGCTAGTACCTTACCATAGTTTAATTCGCTAGGAGAACGAAACCAACTATTTGTGCTTACGGAGTCGTCATAGACCAATTTGATTTTGCCTACGTTGGTCGCTCCTACTTTGGTTAAGGCGACTAAACCATGTTCTGTTTTAATATAAGTGGTTAATCTCTCATTTTTTGAAAATAAATTTTTAACAGCGTTGACAGCAAAATCATTCACGGGCAAAAGTCTGCCGGGAGAGTATGAGTGCCCTATAATGTCGCCTTCCACGGGAGAATGAATTTTGTGATAATCGTGGGGTGCTAAATAAATAGTCATCCATATGCCTTGTCTGAACTTCGGGTATAGTGTGTGATTACTTAGAATGTCTCTCAAATTGAGCGGAATTCCTTTTACTTGAATCATAGCCCCTTGTAATATTTCACCAAAATTTAAGATTCTGCCATCCACAGGAGACACAATCACTCTCTCCCCTTGGTGAATTTTACGCATTCCTTTTTTTAAATTTCGTATAAAAAACTGGTTCAGAGATGGGTATTCTCTTAATTGAAATTCAGCTTCGTCTAATTTGATTTGGTAAGCTCTTGAGAAGATTTTTAGAATGGGCGACATCAAAAACTTAGGGAACTCAAAACAAGCAAAGTAACCAAAAAAACGTGATATCCAATGTTTGGGTAAAGCTCGTAAGTATAAAAGATATATATTTGCAAACAAATCAAACCTATGGGAGTATTGAGAGAGAAAGCTTTTTGTTTCTTTTACGACGATCGGCGAGAGCAATAAGAGTGCTAGTAGGTTAGGAAGTGCCATAAACCCGTTGGCGATATCAGAAAATACCCATATCAAATGAATATCTGACGTATACCCTCCAATAAAAGTGAGAGACACCCAAATGATACGGTAATAAAAAGAATATTTTTGTAAGCCTAAATATACAAGCGCTCGGTCGGTGTAATGAAACCAGCCAATAATGGTAGATATTGAAAAAAGGAGGATGCCCCATGTCACAATATTTCTGCCCAAAGTTCCTAAATAGTGGAAGAAGACGGAGGACACCAGAACATCTTGTATCTTTTCTGCTTGGACTCCCCATTGATTTATTATTTGAGACCATACGAGAGAAGAGTCTCCCGAAATATTTGTGAAGGCATGGGAAAAAAGAGATTGCATTTCTTTCGTAGCAGGTAACTTTGACGTAACGGCTTCGCTCAAAATTGAGTTGGCATTCTCTTGGATTCCAATTAAGATAACAAAAGCAGTGAGTGTGCAAATAATAATCGTATCAAGAAATGGACCGACCATGGAAACTAAGCCTTGTTTCCCTGGATCGGCTGTTCTGGCAGAAGCTGCCGCCATGGGAGCAGAGCCCAAGCCCGCTTCATTTGAAAAGAGCCCTCGCCTTATGCCCACCATGATGGATGCTTGCCAAAATCCTACGGCAGAACCTGTCAACGCGGGTAGTGGCTCAAAGGCAAATTTAAAAATGATCGAAAATATTTGAGCTATGCTTTCGTGGTTTTGAATAATAATATATAACGACGCTACAAAATAGAAAATCCCCATAAATGGTACAAGAATACTGGTTACTTTACCAATTCTTCGAATACCTCCTAATATTACCAGACCGGTAACAATAGAAATTAATGCGGCACTGATTTCTCGGGGAACTTTCCAATTGCTGGAGTAAAGCTCCCCCACGGCCGAGTTAGCCTGAGTCATATTTCCAATACCCAGCCCTGCAACAAGAGTGGCGATAGTAAAAAAAATGGCTAGCCATTTGAGTTTTAACCCCTTCTCAATATAATACATGGGGCCACCTGAAAACCCAGAGGGAGTGGATTCCCTGTATTTTAAGGCAAGGAAGCACTCTGCATATTTTGTAGACATGCCTAGGAATCCGCTGACCCACATCCAAAATACTGCACCAGGCCCGCCAATTAAAATTGCACCAGCAACGCCCACAATATTGCCAACACCAATCGTCGCACTGAGAGAGGTTGTGAGCGCCTGAAAGTGGGATAGTTCTCCTTTATCTTTTAGTTCATTTTTTGATTCTGAGCCAAAGGTAAGGCGAAAGCCAAGATAGAGATATCGAATTTGTATGAGAAATAAACGAAGAGTGAGCAGAAAACCCACTCCGAGGAGAAGGAATACGGTCGGCTTGCCCCAAATATATGCAGAAATTGTATTTAAGAATGTCACGTATATTTCACGATGTCTTTAATAACCCCAATATACATAAAAAAAACGGATTCTAAAGTATTGAGGTGGATAGTGGTGTCAATCTAATATTTTCATGATCAATTGGTCGTGTCATATTTAATCAAAGTTTCTAATTAAAAAAGGAATTGACTTATCTCCCTTAAATTAAGGTTATGTCTCATTATGAACAAAAGAAAATATACCTTTGATACAAGTGGTTTTAGCTGTCAAAATACGGTCGTGTCATATTTAATCAAAGTTTCCAATTAAAAAAGGAATTGACTTATCTCCCTTAAATTAAGGTTATGTCTCATTATGAACAAAAGAAAATATACCTTTGATACAAGTGGTTTTAGCTGTCAAAATACAGACTGCCATAAGTATCATAAGGTAAATGAAGGAAATGTGCGCTTTGCTTATATGTCTGGTAAGTACAAACAAATAGCCTATTTAAAGTGCACCGCTTGTGGTAGATGCTTTTCAGAGAATAAAGGCACTATTTTTTTTCGTCGCAAGAAAAGCAAAGAAACCATTACTCGGGTATTACAAAACACAGTTGAGGGCTGTGGCATTAGAGCTACCGGAAGAGTCTTTGGTATCAGCAAGGATACAGTTCTTGCTTGGGTTAAAGCAGCAGGTGAAGATTCACTAAAAGTTGAAAAAAAATATATACAAAAACCTGTCTTTCAATGAAATTCAATTAGACGAGCATTGGGGTTTTGTCTTTAAAAAACAATACAATCTATCAGAGACTGAGCGATTAAGTGATGAAATAGGGGATATCTGGACTTTTACTGCAGTATTGCCTGTAGAAAAGCTCATTTTAGCGCATATAACAGGCAAGAGGACCTCAGTGAATGCTAGAAAGTTACTGACCAAGGTAAAAACAAGAAGTAAGCCAAAGAGGGAAGATAAATTCTTGATTACCTCTGATGGATATGAGGGATATAGTGATGCCATTCTTTCAGTTTATGGTAAATTTGACTCAATGACTAGAAAGCTTCAATCACCCAAATCTCTATGTTATGGGCAAATAATTAAGAGAATAGAAAAAGGGAGATGTAAGGAAGTTGACAAATCTCTAATCTTTGGTGATCAAAAGCTACTAGATGAATATATTGCAAACTCTTCAGTAAGTCATCAGATGAACACCTTTGCTGTAGAAAGGAATAATTTGACTCTTCGCCAACACAATCATAGAATAGAGCGTAAAAGTCAGGGTTTTTCAAAAAAATTCAAATATATGCAGGGGCATAATTCTTTTGTTGCTAATTATTACAATTTCTGCCTTCCACATTCAAGTCTAGCTGAGTATGAGGGAGGAAAACCAATTCAAATCACCCCAGCAATGGCTACAGAAATGACGAATCATAAGTGGTCTATACAAGAATTATTCATCGCAAATAGAAACTTTGATTAAATATGACACGACCGATCAATTCCAGTAAAGAACAAGATTGTTCTTTGCATTGTCAAAGATATGACAGGAGACCCAGATGATCTACTTATCGAACAAATTGGGGTTGATATCGACAAGATTCACAATACCCATTTTTTGAGCACTTACGAGAAATTGTAATTAGTGAGAGAAAATAAGCTTGCCGTGGCAAAAGAAAGAATAAATAGGGGTAGGTTATTTTTCTTATGGCAAAAAAAAAAATTTCCACACCTCTTGGGGATGTTTATGTGACATCAAAAGACAATACGATTACATCTCTTGCTTGGGATGAATTTGACTTCCTCAATTCTAGTGATAAAACGAGTGAATCAAGTGTACTTTTTGATGCCTTAGAAGAACAGCTTGCCCAATATTTTTCTGGAGAAATTCGCAAGTTTACTTTATCGGTAAAACAAAGTGGCACACCTTTTCAAGAGAAGGTGTGGTCAGTGATTTCTAGCATTGACTATGGTATCTGCATGAGTTATCAGGAAATTGCTCAGAAAGTAGGATCGCCCAAGGCATCACGGGCTGTCGGTACGGCATGTGGTAGCAATCGTATCTCTATTTTGGTTCCCTGTCATAGGGTGTTGGCCGCAAATAAGAATTTGGGCGGCTACGGAGGTGGTTTAAATAGAAAAAAAAAATTGCTTTTTCTTGAGAAAATAACATTTAAATCAACAGATGACTTTGTTGTGTAAACTGCTTGAAGGGTATTTTAAAACTAGTTTCTTCTCATTCTTGGTGGTATAAATAATTGTGTGTAATGGGCTCTTATAACCGAATCTTTCTAATATTCAGAGTTTGTTATAATTTTTAATAAATACTTTGATCTTTTTGTAAAAATTCTGAAGTCAATTTTGCTCCTCGGTCATAAATTTGAGCTTGCCACTTCAAGAAGCCAACTCAATCACATTTTCAGGTATCGCTCGCTTATTACTTTTGAGTGCTCTTGGTCGATTTGCAAGAATCTCTATATTATAGTTTGCCAGTTTTAGTCTTCTAAACCAAAAAGAATATTTCTGTCTATTCCAACCAGTTCTTACTAATCCAATTGGTTTAACCCCCTAAAACTGGACACTTTATTGTGTTAAATTTAGGAGGTAAAACTATGATTAAAAGACAAAGATACAGTAAGGAAGCAAAAGAGAGATTGGCTTTGGAGATGATTTCAGGTCAGACTAGCACGGCAGAAATATCTAAGAGAGAGATGATTTCAGTCGCAACTTTATCGAGATGGAAGCGACAGCTGGTTTCCGAAGGCTTTGAAGATAAAAATGGGGTTGAGTTAGAATTGAGAAAAAAAATTTCCTATTTAGAATCGGCCTTATCTGACTTAATGATAGAAAATCAGATTTTAAAAAAAACGGAAAAACTTCTTCAAGAATACAGGCAAAAAGAGAAATTATCAAGAATAGCCTCAGCACAGAATTTGGGATCACAAGGAGTTGCAGAGTTATGAAACTAGAAAAGTCAACTTATTATTATAAGTCGAAGGAGAAGAAAGATGATTCAACGATTCTAAAATCTATCCATGAAATTAGTGATCAATTGAACCAAGTAGGTTATATCTCGATGACGCAAATTCTAAAAGATAGAGGCTTTACAATAAATAAGAAGCGAGTTTACCGAATTATGAAAGAAAATAGACTTTTATGCACTAAAAAGGTGTTTTTGAAGCCAAAAACTACCCAATCTAAGCATAATTTCAGAAAATATCCCAATTTGATTAAAAGTGTGCAAGCTGATCCCTTCAAGGTAATTGTTGGCGATATAACCTATTTTGATATTAATTCGAAAGACCACTATTTAGCTTTGCTCATGAGGCTTATGAGTCGCCGTATCGTAGGAGCGGCCATTTCTGATAAAAATAACACCCAACTGGTCATAGCAGCCTTTCTTTCGCTTAAAAGAGAAATAGGAGATTTACAAAATTACTACCATCATACTGATGCTGACGTCAGATATTGCTCAAATGAGTATATCGCTCTATTAGAAGAAAGTAGAATCAATATTTCCATGTGTCGTGGTAATGTGTATGAAAACGCTCATGCCGAATCATTGAATAAAACAATTAAATATAAAGAAATTAATTTATCAGAATATCAAAACTTTGAAGAAGCTCAAAAAAGTATCTTCAGGTTTATCCATCTTTATAATACGATGAAGCCACATTCAGCTTTAGGATGGGTGACACCTCAAAAATATGAGGAGAAATATCTAAAAGAATAAGAAAAAGACTGTCCAGTTTTAGGGGGTTAAACCAAATACTCCGATTTTTTGCTTCTAAAATCTGTATAATTGATAAGGCTCTGGATCGAATTATATCACTCCTTACTCCTTTCTCCTTTTAAATTTAATTTTATCTTTTTAATTTCTTCTTCGTTATTTTTCATATTTCACCTCTTCATAAATTATCGGAACAATCTTTTCTACTTAAAATCTAAACCTAACTTCCCTTTGATAAGTCCACCGTACCAATTGAGGCAAACTTCCAAAGGCAAGGCAGGGGGTTTCCGGGGAAGGAAATTTGTCAGATATGTAATTGGTTTCTATAGCTTTAAGAAAATATTGATTGATGACCTGCAAACGATGAGTAAGTTGGTCAAGAATATGGCTAATATATATTATGACTCTGACTGCGATGTGTCAATACTCAAGAATGAAATAATTGCAGTTGTTGGTTATGGCTCGCAAGGACATGCGCAAGCACAGAATATGAAGGATTCTGGTTTGAATGTTATTGTTGCTTTGAAAGAAAACTCTCGATCAAGAGAACAGGCTAAAAAAGATGGTTTTGAAGTTTTATCTCCTTTCGAGGCTTCTGAAAAATCGACGGTTATTCAAATTCTTGCCCCTGACACTGTTCAAGCGGATATTTACGAAAAAGATATCAAGCCACACCTTTTAGAGGGCAAAGCTCTCGTTTTTTCCCATGGTTTTAATATTCATTATGACCAAATTAAGCCCAAGTCGAACGTTGATGTCTATATGGTTGCTCCTAAAGGTCCTGGTCATTTGGTTCGTCGTGTTTTTAGGGAAGGCGGAGGTGTCCCTTCGCTTATCGCAGTTCATCAAGATGCGACAGGTAAAGCCAAACAAAGGGCTCTGGCGCATGCTGCCGGAGTTGGTGGAGGGAGAGCGGGTATTCTAGAAACGTCCTTCCGAGAAGAAACGGAAACTGACCTATTTGGTGAACAGGCAGTTCTTTGTGGTGGCATTTCCCATTTGATTCAAGCTGGTTTTGAAACCTTGATTGAGGCGGGATATGACCCAGAGATTGCCTACTTCGAATGTCTTCATGAAACAAAGTTGATCGTTGATTTAGTTTATGAAGGCGGTTTGGCTAAAATGAGAAATTCTATATCAGATACTGCTGAATATGGAGATTTGACCAGAGGTCCAAGGGTCATTGATGAGCGCGTCAAAGAAAAGATGAAAGAAATTTTGCTCGAGATCAAAAAAGAAAATGGTTCTATCTTTGCTAAAGAGTTGCTCAAAGACACGAATGACGGCTTTATTAATTTTAAAAAACTTAGAGCGAAAGAGAAAGAGCACCCTATCGAAAAAGTAGGGAATAAACTTCGTTCCATGATGAAGTGGCTAGAAAAGTAGTCTATATTCTCCTAGCAACAATTGGTAAATCAAAATGATGTCTTGTTGCTCAAATGGTGCTAACAAAAAAAGGTTGATTCAAAATCAATAAGTGCCCCTATACGATAGAGGAAGCGGTAGAGCAATTGTTTGGGGAGGAGGGTTTATACTTACTAATTCAAGCCTTTTTCTTTCAATTCTCAAGAATCATAAGCAGTAAGAACAATCAGATTTTTTTTTGAGTGATAGACTTCTCCATTTATATTTTTCCAATAGAAACAAACTCATAACCATCTTTTTCTCTATAAAAAATAAGGCAGTAAGATAGGCCATCATAGAACCAATCACTCCAGGGAGAGGGCTGAGGATACCAGCATTTGCACAGGTGGGCAGTTCTTCTCCAGAAGCGGGAGTTGTTTCAAAGAGGCAGCGGTAACAAGCATGGGTCTGGTTTAATGAGTTAAAGACAGGGAAAATATGGCCTTGAGTACTACCTAGACCACCAATGAGAGCAGGAATATTTCTCTTAAGACTCAGGTCATTTACTCTGAATTTATTGTGAACGTCATCTGTTCCTTCAAGTACTAGCTGATAACCTTGTGCAAGTCTCTCAGAATTATCGGAATTAAAACGAGCATCCTTCCAGATAACCTCAACATTTGGATTCAAGGCCGCGAGTTTCCCTTGGGCGATGAGCCCCTTAGGAAAGCCAATATCTGCCTCCGAAAACATTGTCTGCCTTGCCAAGTTTGTCCGCTCAACTCTATCAGAGTCAATAATGCAAACATGACCAACGCCAGAAGACACCAAGTAGGGCAATGCACCAGAACCTATCCCACCAGCACCCAAGACCAGAACCCGTGCACTTTTCAGAGAGGTTTGTGCTTTGATTCCAAAGAGTAGGATTTGCCGAGAGTATCTCTCCTTCTCCTCTTTTGTGAAGGTGGAATTTAATCGTTCAGGAACTACTTACTTACCTTCTAAGAATTTACGAACTCTGACAACAATGTCTTTGATGAAGGGGTCATCTTTTTTGTTCTCTTCACAATATTCAAGTGAAGCCTTCACATTTGGGTTATCAAAATCTTTAAGGTTACCAATCGCAAGAAGTGCCGAATAAACAACGTCATTACTCTCGTCATTCTCAATTGCTTCTTTCAAGGCATCCGTTGGATCGCCCTTTGCTTCTGTTTGGCCAAGGGAAGAGGCGGCGACAATTCGAACCCTAGGATTTTCATGCTCATCAAGTGTTTTAACCAATGCTTGAATAGCATTCTTTGATTTAATCTCACCTAGTTTCTTACAGGCGAGAATAACCAATTGGTCTTCCTTAGAGCTGAGATCCGTAATGTAGTCAGCCTCTACTTTTTTCTCTTCAGAAAAACCGCCAGTTAGGGTCACAAATAATAACAAAAAAGCACCCAGAGTGACCCGTTTGTACAAATATAGTTTACAGTTCACAGCAACCTCCATTTAACACAATGACCAGCTAAATTCCTTAACCAATGATGTCAATTCTTTTTTACTAACTTATGTGGGTCGTGTCATATTTAATCAAAGTTTCTATTTGCGATGAATAATTCTTGTATAGACCACTTATGATTCGTCATTTCTGTAGCCATTGCTGGGGTGATTTGAATTGGTTTTCCTCCCTCATACTCAGCTAGACTTGAATGTGGAAGGCAGAAATTGTAATAATTAGCAACAAAAGAATTATGCCCCTGCATATATTTGAATTTTTTTGAAAAACCCTGACTTTTACGCTCTATTCTATGATTGTGTTGGCGAAGAGTCAAATTATTCCTTTCTACAGCAAAGGTGTTCATCTGATGACTTACTGAAGAGTTTGCAATATATTCATCTAGTAGCTTTTGATCACCAAAGATTAGAGATTTGTCAACTTCCTTACATCTCCCTTTTTCTATTCTCTTAATTATTTGCCCATAACATAGAGATTTGGGTGATTGAAGCTTTCTAGTCATTGAGTCAAATTTACCATAAACTGAAAGAATGGCATCACTATATCCCTCATATCCATCAGAGGTAATCAAGAATTTATCTTCCCTCTTTGGCTTACTTCTTGTTTTTACCTTGGTCAGTAACTTTCTAGCATTCACTGAGGTTGGTTTAACCCCTTCGCTCTGCTTACTTCTTGCCCAGTAACTTTCTAGAAGAGGTGAAAACTGGACAGTCTTTTTCTTATTCTTTTAGATATTTCTCCTCATATTTTTGAGGTGTCACCCATCCTAAAGCTGAATGTGGCTTCATCGTATTATAAAGATGGATAAACCTGAAGATACTTTTTTGAGCTTCTTCAAAGTTTTGATATTCTGATAAATTAATTTCTTTATATTTAATTGTTTTATTCAATGATTCGGCATGAGCGTTTTCATACACATTACCACGACACATGGAAATATTGATTCTACTTTCCTCTAATAGAGCGATATACTCATTTGAGCAATATCTGACGTCAGCATCAGTATGATGGTAGTAATTTTGTAAATCTCCTATTTCTCTTTTAAGCGAAAGAAAGGCTGCTATGACCAGTTGGGTGTTATTTTTATCAGAAATGGCCGCTCCTACGATACGGCGACTCATAAGCCTCATGAGCAAAGCTAAATAGTGGTCTTTCGAATTAATATCAAAATAGGTTATATCGCCAACAATTACCTTGAAGGGATCAGCTTGCACACTTTTAATCAAATTGGGATATTTTCTGAAATTATGCTTAGATTGGGTAGTTTTTGGCTTCAAAAACACCTTTTTAGTGCATAAAAGTCTATTTTCTTTCATAATTCGGTAAACTCGCTTCTTATTTATTGTAAAGCCTCTATCTTTTAGAATTTGCGTCATCGAGATATAACCTACTTGGTTCAATTGATCACTAATTTCATGGATAGATTTTAGAATCGTTGAATCATCTTTCTTCTCCTTCGACTTATAATAATAAGTTGACTTTTCTAGTTTCATAACTCTGCAACTCCTTGTGATCCCAAATTCTGTGCTGAGGCTATTCTTGATAATTTCTCTTTTTGCCTGTATTCTTGAAGAAGTTTTTCCGTTTTTTTTAAAATCTGATTTTCTATCATTAAGTCAGATAAGGCCGATTCTAAATAGGAAATTTTTTTTCTCAATTCTAACTCAACCCCATTTTTATCTTCAAAGCCTTCGGAAACCAGCTGTCGCTTCCATCTCGATAAAGTTGCGACTGAAATCATCTCTCTCTTAGATATTTCTGCCGTGCTAGTCTGACCTGAAATCATCTCCAAAGCCAATCTCTCTTTTGCTTCCTTACTGTATCTTTGTCTTTTAATCATAGTTTTACCTCCTAAATTTAACACAATAAAGTGTCCAGTTTTAGGGGGTTAAACCAAATCAATGTTTATGAAAACTTATATATTCTCAATTCACTGAGGCGAAATTTTGAGAATAAATCTGTCTGAAAAAAGGGAGATGCGGTTGCTCAATTGCCTGGTTTTACCAAAGAAATGGTCTTTTATGAAGATTATATTTTTTTTGACTTAGGGATGGAGAATAGGATTGTACCCCCCTACGACCATTGGCATCTTTTGAAATAAATAGTCCAGTCGAAACGGTGGTAAATTTAATATTTGTTTGTCAATAGTTGTGCTTTCCTCTCGGATCAGCTGCCAGGGCGATTTATTCTCTTTGTAAGAATTTTTTCTTATTGAATTGAACATCAATAGATAGGAGCCAGCTTTGTTGAGAAAGTCTTCTCTTGAATTATACGTTTCATTCAGGTAAAGGTGATCCTCAATCAATCTATGAGTCGTTTCAACATCAGACTGCCAAGTATGCGCTCCAGCAGGGATCGTCTGGTGTGGCACACCATAACTGGCTAATACTTTTGTAAACTCCGAATCTCCTTTTTTATTCCAAGCACCAATAAACTCTGAGCCATTATCTGTTTGCCCTCTCGTATTATTTTTCTTTAAATCAACCCCTGATTTTACAAGATGATCTAAAATTACCTCCATAAACAGACAAGAGTATGCCATATTATACTCATCTGCAAAAGCTAGAAATTGTAAGCCAGAAAAAACTTCTCTGAAGGTATATTGATATTTCGGTACAATATTTTCCTGAATATAAGGCCAAAGCTCAGGAATATCGTATAAATGCTTCGTATCTACGTCAAATTGCTTAAATAAACCCCATAATTTCTTAATTTCACGCAAATTTTGCTTCGTTTTATGTTTTCTACGCTTTTTTTTCAAGAGTGCTTGCTCCCTCCACGCTCTGCGAATGGCCTTGACACTCAAGTCTAGTTGGTAAACATTCTTCAGTTCCTGAGCACCAAAGCCTCGACGTTTCTTTTTAAGAAAGCAAACATAAGCCTTTTCAAAGTCTGTGATTGCATGTGGTGAGTAGTGTGGAGCGTGGCTCTTGTCTTCCAAGCCAACGTATTTCTCTGATTCAAACCTACGAAACCACTTTTTTACTGTTTTTACAGTCGTTTTAAACATTCTGGCTGTTGGCTTGAAACCATGCTTCTTGGCATAATGAACCATTTGCATTCTGTATAACTTTTTGTCTTTACTATTTCGCATTACTGCCGAATACCTGTTTAGACAAATAACCTGAGAAGGGTGCTTCATTAGGAACCTCTGTTTTATTTGATGATTTAACGTCGGCCTTTTGATGCACCTTTTTTAGGAAAATGTCTTTCACTTGCTCTACCAGTAAACCCAAGCCTTTTGAACCAAATAACTTGATTTGAACCAATTCTGAACCAACTAATGATGGTCGTAGGGGGGTACTATCATCCTTCTCTCTCCCATATTTTTTTTGACTTTTGGTTGACTTGTTGAGAAGCAATTGCGGTTTTTAATTCTGTGTTTAAGGTGAGCTTCAAGAAAGTTGTAAGTTTGTTCGTTTTTTCGATGATCTTTTCTCTCGGAAGAGGCATTATTTCGCAACCCATACTAAATCACAACGGTGAAAGTTCTGTTGATAGTGAAATCCTAACAAACCGAAAGCTTGCTCAAGAAAAAAGTGTAGAGGGTGATGAACAAATACCCCAAACAGAACACGATAACTCCTCCAAGTTTAATCTGGGTGGAGTCATTAATCACCATTTGGCCGATGCCCCCCTTTGGCATTTAGAGTATCATGGTTTAGACATATCGATTACAAAAAGGGTGGTTATGATGTGGATTGCATCATTTTTTTTAATTTTATTTTTGGTTCCTATTGGTATCAAAATAAGGTTGAGCCCTTATAAAAGGCCTTCTCGCTTTGGTGCATTTATTGAAGTTTTGGTAGCGTTTATACGTGATAATGTAGGTAGGGCAATGATGGGTGGCCATTCGTCTTCTTACGAACCATTTTTGCTTACTCTTTTCTTCTTCATAGTGGTTTGCAATTTGCTTGGGCTTTTCCCTCCCATGGGAGAGATATTTCAAATTATTGGGGAACTCACTGGCTTGGTTCATCAACCTAAGGGAGCTCATCACTCAATACCTTTTCTCGTAAAATTGTGGCCAGGAATCACAGCAACGGGTGATATTGGTGTTACCGCTGGATTGGCCGCACTCGTTTTTTTGGTTATTTTGTCTTCAGGTTTTATTTATCAAGGTCTCGCTTACATCAAAAATATCGTGCCATCAGGAGTCCCTCTATTTTTGGCACCTCTTCTTTGGGTCATTGAACTGGCGGGTCTTATAATCAAGCCAGTCGCTCTTTCTATCCGGTTACTCGCTAATATGACGGCAGGCCATATCATTATTCTCATCTTAATGAGTTTTATATTTCAATTTAAAAGCTACCTATTGGCACCTGTCAGTGTCGGCGCCTCAGCGGCCATTTATTTTCTTGAAATCTTTGTGGCCTTTTTACAAGCATACATTTTTACCTTTTTAGCTGGTCTGTTTATCTCCGAAGCTCAACATAGGCATTGAAGAATGCATGGAAGATGCAAACTTTGTTTATTGTAAAAATAAAAATGTAAAAATAAAAATTAAAGCAGTGGTGAATATACTACACATGTAAGGAGAATCAATATGGATTTAGCAACAGGAATAGCTTTGTTGGGCATTGCCTTGGGTGCCGGTCTTGTAGTCATTGGGCTGGCCTTGGGCATCGGAAAAATTGGTGGAAATGCCGTTGAGGGGATTAGTAGACAACCCGAAGCGGGTGCAAAAGTGCAAACGGCGATGATTATCTCGGCAGCTCTTATTGAAGGTGCCGCTCTTTTTGCGTTGGCTATTATCTTTCTAATGCAAAATAGTGTAATTAACTAATGATGCCTTTTTTGGCGAGTGATTCTTTTAACCTTCTGGCGGTAAACCCAGGTCTCGTCTTTTGGACAGTTGTCACATTTATGACCGTTCTTGGGATTCTTTGGTTATTTGCTTGGAAGCCTATCATCCATGCACTTGATGCGAGGAATGACAAAGTTGAAAGTGAGCTCAAAGACAGCCAAAAATTGAGAGAAGATGCCGAGAAGCTTCTTGAAGCTTATGAAGCGAAGATTGAGTCGGCGAAAGGTGAGGCTACCAAGCTACTCGAAAGAAGCAAAAAAGAAGCAGAAGTAGCGGGTGTTCGTATTGTCAAAGAAGCTGAAGAAAAAAGAAAAGAGGTGATTTCTCAAACCCAAAAAGAAATTGAACAAGCAAAAATTGCCGTAGTTCAAGAAATACAAAATGGCATCGTCAATACTACATTGCAAATTGTGTCAAAAATTTTGCAAACAAATGTCGACGATCTAAAACATAAAGAGTTGATTGTGAATGAATTAAAAAAAAAACATTAGTCGAATGAGAGTAGTTTCTCAAATTTATTTGGTGATGAATTATGCAGAGTGATATCATTGCGAGTCGTTATGCGAATGCTTTATTTTCTATTGAAGATATTAATTCCACAGAAATAGAAGAAGAGCTTTCTTTTTTTACTGAAGTGCTTCGCTGCAACAAAGACATCTTTGATTTTTTTATATCACCGATGATTTCACCAGAAAATAAAAAAAAAGTAATCCAGAAATGTTTTAGAGAGAAGATTTCTGAAGTTACGGTGAATCTGCTTCTTGTTTTGTCCGAAAAAAGGAGAGAAATTGATTTTTTTCGTATTCAACAGATTTTTTCTCGTCTTCATGATAAAAAAACAGGGAAAATTCGTGCAAACATAACCGTGGCAAAAAAAAATCCTGACAACATACGTGATGAAATTACAAAGGAACTAGCCTCTTTGATAAAGACATCTACAAAAAATTTTGAGTTTGAAAATATATCGAATGAAACGGTCATCTTATTTGACACAAAGGTTGATGAAGCCATCCTAGGGGGTGTTACAATTCGTATTGGAGATCAATATTTAGATGCATCTGTTTCTCGCTACCTAGAAAATTGGAAAAAGAGAGTAGCATCCCACAAAATAGAAATTGCTCGTTGTTGGGCAGATGTGTAAATAACGAGATAAAAAATATGAAAGTAAAAACGGAAGAAATTGTATCGGTTTTAAAAAAAGAAATATCTGAATACGGGAAAGACTTAAAAATCGATGAGGTAGGAACTGTTTTAGAAGTTGGTGATGGCATTGCTCGTATTTACGGGTTAAAAAACTGTATGGCCAACGAAATGCTTGAGTTTGAAGATGGAACAATGGGGTTGGCTTTCAACCTAGAAGAAAGCTCCGTGGGTGTTGTCATTATGGGAGACTTTCTCAAAATCAAAGAAGGTATGATTGTCAAGCGAACCGATCGCATATTGGAAATACCTACTGGTGATGCCATGATCGGTCGGGTTGTCAACCCCCTAGGAAACCCCATTGACGGTAAGGGGTCTATTCAGACGAACAAGAGTCGACCCATTGAAGTGATTGCTCCTGGTATAGTCAAAAGGCAACCTGTGACCGAACCCATGCAAACAGGAATTAAAGCCATTGATTCGATGGTTCCTATCGGTAGAGGACAACGCGAACTGATTATTGGTGATCGTGGCACTGGTAAGACGGCTGTTGCGATAGATACGGTAATCAACCAAAAGGGTCAAGACGTTATTTGTGTTTATGTTGCTATTGGCCAAAAGGCATCGACGGTTGCCGCTGTGATTGATAAATTGAGAGAATCTGGTGCTCTTGACTATACGATCGTTGTATCTGCAAATGCCTCTGATCCAGCCCCTATGCAGTTTTTGGCTCCTTATGCAGGGACCGCAATTGCAGAAGAGTTTATGTACGAACAAGGCAAAGCCACACTATGTATTTATGATGATTTGACGAAGCAGGCTAACGCTTACCGCCAGATGTCTCTATTGTTGAAAAGGCCTCCAGGTCGCGAAGCTTACCCCGGTGATGTTTTCTATCTTCATTCTCGTTTGCTGGAGCGTGCCGCAAAGTTGAGTGATAAATACAAAGGTGGTTCGCTAACAGCACTCCCTGTGATTGAGACCCAAGAAGGTGAGGTCTCGGCCTATATCCCGACCAATGTAATTTCTATCACAGATGGGCAGATATATCTCCAGCCAAGTTTATTTGCCGCTGGTATTCGCCCTGCTATTGATGTGGGTATCTCCGTTTCTCGCGTTGGTGGTAATGCTCAAATTAAGGCCATGAAAAAGGTTGCTGGTACACTTCGTCTTGACCTTGCCCAGTTTCGTGAACTTGAGGCTTTTGCCCAACTAGGCACTGAGCTTGATGCAGTGACACAAAAACAAATTGATCGGGGTCAACGCTTGGTTGAGCTTTTAAAGCAAAATCAGTATGATGCATATCCTGTGGAAAATCAAATCATCTCGATTTATGCAGGCACGAAAGGTTATTTAGACGAGATTCCCATTCAAGAAGTGGGTAATTATGAGAAAAAACTTTTATCTCATATGCAAGAACGTCACGTTTCAATCTTGGCCGACATTCTTGACAAAGGTCAGTTGCCCAATGAAGCCTCACTCAAAGATATTTTGACTGAATTCACAGAGGATTTTAAAAAAACTTTGGGTTAAATTTGAGTATTCTCTGATTTGTTCGAATGGCTACCCTAAAAGAAATTAAAGTTCGCATTTCTACTGTTCAGAATACGAAAAAGATTACTAAAACGATGGAGATGGTAGCCACGGCAAAGTCTAAACGAGCTGTTGATCGTGTAAATGAGTCTAAAATATATTCTGAAAAGTTGAAACAATTAACCTTGAATGTAGCATCGACATCCTTTGACTTTGATCAACCACTCCTCCGAAATGATGGTTCTCCCCAGAAAGTAGGCATCTTAGTTGTTTCTGCTAATCGTGGGTTATGTGGTGGCTTTAATAACAATGTGATTAAATTAGCTCAGGAAAGAGCTTCCGATCTTGATTCACAAGGGGCTGAATATACATTTCATCTGATTGGTAAGAAGGTGATCAACTCATTTAAGTTTGCGAGAATCCCCTTTGAAAATAGCTTCACTCACATTGAAGATAAACCATCTTACGCGGAAGCTCAGGAAATAGCAGACCACTTTATTAAAGAGTTTGCTGTCGCTAATATTGGTAAATTTGAGGTGATTTCTACCAAATATGTTTCGTCTTCATCCCAGTCAGTTCAGCTCATCCCTCTTTTACCTTTTCATATTGAATCAAATACGAGTGCTGATGAAGAGGCCAATAACGCCCCAAAAAACAGTGACACTACTAATTTTATATTTGAACCATCGGCAAACAAAATTTTATCATCTCTTCTGCCCCGTTCTATCAGAATGAATGTTTTTCAGGCTTTACTTGAGTCAGCAGCATCAGAGCAAATTGCCCGAAGAATTGCTATGAAGAATGCGACTGAAAATGCATCAGAGATTATTCGTGATTTAACGTTAGCTTATAACCGAGCGAGGCAGGCAAAAATTACACAAGAGATTTCCGAAATTGTGGGAGGAGCTGCTGCCATTAATTAGTAAAAATATGTAAGTAGAAAGACAAAAGAATAATCACGATATAGTCTAAAGGAGTAAAATCATGTCAACAAGAGTAGAAGGTAAAATAATACAAGTTATTGGGTCAGTTTTGGATGCTAAGTTTCCTGAAAGTAAACTGCCCAACATCTACAATGCATTGGAAATCAAAAAATCAGGAGATAAGTTAGTTTGTGAGGTGCAACAACATCTTGGTGGAGGTTTGGTCAGAGCTGTTGCTCTGAGTAGCACCGACGGTATACAAAGGAATCAGGCCATCTATGATACAGGAGATGCTATTTCTGTACCTGTTGGTTTAAGGAATCTGGGGCGAATCTTTAATGTTTTGGGTGAAACCGTTGATGAGCGGGGTAGTGTTGATGTTGATGAATACCGCACCATTCATCGGAGTAGTCCCAATTATGAAGACTTAGAACCAAAAACAGAAATATTTGAGACGGGAATTAAAGTAATTGATCTCCTTGAGCCCTATATCCGTGGAGGCAAGACAGGTCTTTTTGGAGGTGCTGGCGTTGGCAAGACTGTTGTGATCATGGAATTGATCAATAATATAGCGAAACAGCATGGTGGCTATAGTGTATTTGCCGGGGTTGGTGAGAGAACACGCGAAGGTAATGATCTCTGGTTAGAGATGCAAGAGTCGGGCGTGATTGACCGCACTTGTCTGGTATATGGTCAAATGAATGAGCCACCTGGTGCTAGGTTGAGGGTTGGTCTCACCGCACTTACAATGGCCGAGTGGTTTCGCGATTATTCAGGTAGCGATATCTTACTTTTTGTCGATAACATCTTCCGTTTCTCGCAAGCCGGTTCGGAAGTGAGTGCTCTCTTGGGTCGAATGCCTTCTGCGGTGGGTTATCAGCCAACTTTGGGAACAGAAATGGGTCAGCTACAAGAAAGAATTACCTCAACAAAAAAAGGCTCCATCACCTCGGTGCAGGCAGTATATGTCCCCGCCGATGACTTGACTGACCCTGCTCCTGCTACTGCGTTTACCCACTTGGATGCCACGACGGTGCTTTCCCGTAAGATATCAGAAAAAGGTATTTACCCTGCCGTTGACCCGATTGATTCAACAAGTCGAGCACTTTCTCCACAAATTGTTGGGGATAAGCATTATAATATCGCTCGTCAGGTACAGAAAGTTCTTCAACGCTATAAAGAGCTCCAAGACATTATTGCTATTCTGGGCATGGACGAGCTATCAGAAGACGATAAAGTCCTTGTGAATCGTGCAAGAAGGTTGGAGCGTTTTTTATCTCAGCCTTTTCATGTTGCCGAGCAATTTACAGGTATGCCTGGGAAGTACGTTAAACTGAAAGATACGATTGATTCATTTGAGGAGGTATTATCGGGTGAATACGACCACCTGCCAGAACAAGCATTTTTGATGGTAGGTTCAATTGAAGAAGTCATTGAAAAGGGGAAAAGAATGGGTGCTCGGATGTAAGACTCATTTTATCGTTTTTCAAGTTCTTAATGTTAAAACTTAGTGTCATAAGTCCTGAAGGGCCTATTTATGAAGGAGAGGCAAATATGCTCGTAGTTCCTGGGCTATTTTCAAATTTTAGCATATTAAAAAATCATACTCCTTTAGTTAGTGAGCTGGATGTGGGGATTTTCATCATATATGCGAGAGAAGAAAAAATTAAGTTTTCTGTTGAGGGTGGCTTTATTGAAGTTCTCAATAATTCGGTGACGGCTTTAGTCGAAAAGGTTCTATATCCAGATGATGTTAGTCTTAGAGAAGAAGAAGCTGAATTTAAAAAACTTCTTGCTTTGACCACCACTTCAGATATTGAGTATGTAGAAAAAGATCGCAAGATTAAAACACGTCGCACGAATATTCTTTTAGCACAGGAAGGCTAGAAATTTTCTGTTTCAAAAAACTTTATGGCTTTTGATCTTTATAACCCTACAGAAGTGCACAGAGATTTACGTAAGTTGGTAGCTCAAATTGCTTTAGGTAACCTTAAAGATCAAGCGTCAAAGTACGACGATCAGGAGGAGTTTAACGAGACCCTCTTGAGACGTTTTGGTTCTGATTTCAATTTATTTGGTATTACCGTACCAGAAGAGTCAGGCGGTGCTGGTTTAGATACGCTTGCTTTGGTCATCATACACGAAGAACTTTCTAGGTTTGATCCTGCTTTCACTCTGAGTTATTTAGCACATGAGGTGTTATTTATTAATAATCTTTTTCACTCTGCACAAGAGTATCTGAAAAAGAAATATCTCCCTCCTATGATTTCGGGTGAACACATTGGAGCTATGTGTATGTCAGAGCCTAACTCTGGCACTGATGTCTTGGGTATGAAGACGTATGCCGAAAAGAAGGGAGAGTACTATATTTTGAATGGTACAAAACAGTGGATTACAAACGCTGATGTCGCCCAAGCTTTCATCGTCTATGCAAAACTTGATAAAGATGACCCAAGATCAATTACAAGTTTTGTCGTTGAAAAGAATATGGGGGTCAAAATCGGCAAGAAAGAAAAAAAAATGGGGATGAAACAATCTCCTACTAGCCAGGTCATTTTTGAAGATACACAGATACCTACAAAAAACCTCATCGGAAAAGAAAGGAATGCGCTTACTCATATGATGCGAAATCTAGAAGTTGAAAGAGTCGTTTTGGGGGCTCAATCTTTAGGAATTGGGAGACGAGCTATTGACGAGATGACCAACTATGCAATTAATGTAAGACAGTCTTTTGGCAAACCACTTATAAGCTTCGGTCAAATACAACAAATGATTGCTGAGTCGTATTCAAGGTACTGTGCAAGTCGAGCATTGACCTATGACACAGCTTCCAGAGTTAACCCAAATTCTCGAGAATCGTTGTCGGCTGCTGCTGCCAAACTTTCTGCTACTCAGATGGGTGAATATGTGGCACGGTGTGCAATTCAGGTTTTTGGTGGCTATGGCTATACAAGGGAATACCCCGTTGAAAAGCTTCTTCGAGACGCGATTTTACTTTCGATTGGTGGTGGTACAAATGAAGCGATGCAAAAAAATATAGTCAAAGACCTTGTAATTGCAAAATCAGCTATAAAAGAGTAAGAAAAAGACTGTCAATTCTCACACTTCGCGTGACAGACAAATCAATGTGCGAATAGGAGTGAGGCTACTTGGCAATTGGGGATTAATTTTGGAAATTGTTTTTTGACTCGGTTGTGCCAAACACATCTTTTTTACTATTCTGTGGGTAACTCTCTTAACAAGTGGTGGTGTAAATTATGTTTGCAGAATCAAACTTAAGGAGTGTGCTCAAAGCAGTCTCGCATCGAATTACCAATACATCCGCAACGATACTTATTTTTTATTTTTTTACAAAAGAATGGAGTGTTGCTCTTAAGGCAGGAGCGGTAGAGGTGTTTGTCAAATTTATCTGGTTCTACATTCATGAAAGATTATGGAATCGCATTCCCTTTGGCAAAAAACGTTGGCGGGCATTTGTTCTTTGGTTCACAGGTTTACCATTTAGTGGAAAAAGTATTTTGGCAGATAATATTTTTACACTTTTAAAAAAAAAAGGTATTCAAATACAACGATTAGATGGTGACGATGTAAAAACGTTATTTCCCACAAAAGGCTTCACACGAGAAGAAAGAGATATCTATTTAAAAAGGATGGGATATTTCGCTAGTATTCTCGAGAGAAATGAAGTTACTGTGATTGCTTCGTTTATTTCTCCTTTTGAGGAGAGTAGAGAATATAATCGCAAGATAAATCAACGTTATATTCAAGTGCATGTGGCAACCCCTATTGAGGAATGCCGAAAAAGAGATGACTGGGGTCTTTTTGACAAAGCAGAAAAAGGAGAAATAAAAAACTTTATCGGAGTACATGAAAAATATGAAGTTCCAAAAGAATCAGAAGTTACTATTGATTTATCCATTATGAGTGAGAGGGAAGCTACAAAACAAATCTTTAAGTATTTAGACCGTAATTTTTTTCGATGAGGTTTTTTTCTTTTTTTTATTTGCAATGCATATCAATAAAATATCAACTACGGAAGGGTCAATTCCGCTCATGCGAGTTGCTTGACCAATTGTCTTGGGTTGCACCCTTTTGAGTCTCTCTCTTGCCTCGTCTTTAATGCTTGCAAGTTCATCGTAGTTTAAGTCATCGGGGATGACTGTCTCATCAGACTCCTTTTGTCTTTTGATTCTTTTGTTTTCTCTTTCGATGTAAGCATCATATTTGATTTCCATGGCGAGTGTCATTTTTTCTTGGTTGGATAAAGTTTTTACAACAGAATCGGGTTTTTTGCGGATGAGTATGTTAAAAAGTGATAATACTTGTGATGAGTTCATCTGTGGGCGACGAAATAGACTTTCTAAAGTTGCCCCTTTCTCAACGTCGACATCCATTGAACTTAACTCACTTTTGAGTTCGCTATCAATTCGACATTCACAGATATTTTTTTTAACAGAAAAATATCGAGTATATTTATCTGTCATCACTTCATACCTCCCATCATCTAAATTATGTTCATATGCATATTTCATCAAACGATAATCAGCGTTATCCTGCCTTAAAAAGAGTCGATACTCTGCCCTTGAGGTAAACATTCGATATGGTTCGAGAACTCCCTTTGTGACCAAATCATCAATCATAACACCAATATAGGCAATTTTTCTCGAAATGATGAAGGGGGACTGCTGCCTAAGTTTACAAATTACGTTATAGCCAGCGATGATTCCCTGTGCTGCGGCCTCTTCGTAACCTGTGGTTCCGTTTATTTGCCCCGCCAAAAATAATCCACTTACTTTTTTTGTTTGAAGAGAAGGTTCCAACTCAGTGGGGTCGATATAATCATATTCGACAGCGTAGGCAGGTCGCATGATGTGAGCATTTTCTAAACCATGGATACTCCGCACAAACTCCCACTGAACATCTTCGGGTAGTGAACTCGAAATTCCATTCACGTATATTTCATGGTTTTCTAAACCTTCTGGTTCTAAAAATAATTGATGCCTTTCTTTGTCTGCAAACCGAACAATCTTGTCTTCAATGGAAGGGCAGTATCTAGGCCCACTTGATTGGATACTTTGATTTGCACCGTAGATGGGAGATCTAGAAAGATTTTTTCGTATGATTTCATGTGTTTTTTGATTTGTATATGTGATATGACAATTGACCTGAGACAGAGGGAATGACCGATTTTTATATTCAAAATGATAGCTAAATGGTTGAGGTAGATCATCTGGTGTTTGTTCCTCCAAGATAGAAAAATTGATGCTGTTTTTTTGAAGTCTGGGTGGCGTACCTGTTTTGAGCCTACCCAAACGAAAGCCAATGTCATTCAAGTTGGGAGAAATTTTATCTGCACTTTTCTCCCCTAATCTACCTGCGGATGTTTGGTATTCCCCCAAGTGAATGACTCCTTTGAGGAAGGTACCTGTTGTAAGAACAACACAGTTTGCATAATATTCAATATTTCGTGATGTTAATACTCCAATAATTTTTTGGGTCCGACTTTCTCTTTCTAAAAGAAAGTCATTCACTACATCTTGTACAAGATCAAGATTAAGTGTTTGCTCCAGAAGAAACTTCATTTTATTTTGATAAAGTTTCTTATCTGCTTGTGCCCGTGGTCCCCAGACAGCTGGTCCTCTTGATCGATTTAACATTTTGAAGTGAATTCCTGTGTGGTCGGTCACAAGACCCATTAAGCCACCCAATGCATCAATTTCTCTTACCATATGCCCTTTCGCCACACCTCCTATGGAAGGGTTGCAACTCATCTGTGCGATACTGTCCAAATTCATTGTAATCATTAACGTTGAAAATCCAGCCTTCGCAATAATATGGGCAGCCTCAACACCAGAGTGACCTCCACCAACGACAATACAGTCGTATTTTTTTGGGCAGGAGATTTTACCTTCGTGATTTGTCTGTCTTAACATAATATTGTAAGCTTAAGTTTTTTCTTTTTCTTCTTCTGGTGAATTTTTGAATGCACTATTTTTTTCTAATTGAATTGTATGAGTGGGGAATGGAATCATTATATTTTTTGCATTGAGTTGGTTATAAATTTTCTCGGTGAGTTCTATTCTCTTATTATATTGATTATCATAACTGTTGATATAACTCTTCGCCTTAAAAGCAAGATAAAAATCAGCCATCAATATAAACTCTACTGTCGGCTTAGGCTCAGCAAGGATATCAGAATCTTGATGCAAAACCTCCAAAATGGTTTTTTTTACTTCATCGACTTTGCTACCATAGGCCACTGAAAAATCTACGACAATTCGAATTGTTTCGTTGGGGAGGCGATAGTTTTTATATTCTTTGTTCATCAGAAGATTATTGGGTATAACAATAATTTCGTTATCAAAAGTTAGCATGCGTGTTGTTCTCAAGTGAATTTCATGAATATAACCGAAGCCTATCCCTGGTATGTTTATTTTATCCCCTACTAAGAAGCTATTATCAATGATTAATAAAACACCCGCAACAAAATTACTCAGAGAGTCTTTTACAGCAAAACCCACTGCAAAAGTAAGAGCGCCCAATGATGCAATAAAAGGGGCAATATTAATTCCCATAAATGATAGAGCTAAAATGAGCGCAAAAGAGAAAATAACGAGTTTACTAAAACCCACGGTCAGAGGCAGCAGTTGTTTGGCCACTTTATGGTTCTCCACAGACAATTGGTTACTCCAAATATAAACTACACCCATTAAAATTCTTTTGAATAAAATAGAGAGTATAATAATAAGTCCAACGTTGAGTATGTTTTTGACGAAAAGTACTTTGATATCGAACAACGACTCGAGACTCACTAAGCCCAAGCGCCCCCCAAGTAGGGCAAAAAGTGGGAAGATACTACTCAATATTTTGCGAAGTTCTGTTTTGATATTATGGCTCTTTATTTTTTCATTGATGCGGCGGAGTAGATATCTTGAGATAAATATGCGTAGGAGGAGGCTTGTTATGTAGATTCCGATCAGAAAAAAGAAAATGAAGATAAGACTTACTACAACAGGGTCCAGGGAAGTCTTAAACACTTTTTGTTCTAGCTTTCTTTTTGCGTAATTTAAGAATTGATTCATCTGGATGTCAATTATTTGGTTGGCTTGGATGTTGGTATTTGCCGCAGTTGCGGAGCTTTTGGCCGTTTGCTTAACAGGTTTTGTCTCTTGGGAAAACATGGGCTCTGTTTGACACATCCAAACAATAAAAATATAGAATTTTAGTTGTCGGGAACTTGCTAAGTATGTGCGTGACATAATGGGAGTAGAGCTAAGCGTACCTTTTCTAGGTTCTCTTATTGTCATTTGGCTTCTCAGGCGTCTAGATAAAAGTAATATCAATTTAAAAAAATTCAAGGGCATCCTCGAACGAGGTGAGAAGCAGTTAAATGACATTGTTCTTCAAAAAACAGAAGAATTGAAAGATGGTACCACTGAACTTGATATTTTACAGATCAATACAAAAAAGCAACTCACAAACTTTAAAGATGAGATTGGGAAATCTGAGAATATTCTAGCAGAAATTGAAGTAAGAAGGGCAAATCTCGGCACGATGGGAAAATATCTTGGTGAATTAGAAAATACAACTGAATCTGTGAAAGGACAATTGAGTTATATTAGTGATTTTTTAGAAAAAATAGATCATCACTACAAAAAAGTAAAAAAACTAGAAGAGCGCCTTGCTAAGGCAGACTCCGAGACTTCTAAAATACTCAAATTATTTCAGTACTCTATTGATGAAAAATCGAAAGAACACTTGAAGTCCGTCGAATCAAAGGTTCAGGATATTCTGCATAAGGCCGACTACTACGAAAAAGAAGTCAAAGACGAAATAGATTCTCGCCAAAACAAACTGACAGAAGATATTCGGCAAGAATATATACTTCTTGAAAATTCTCTCAGAAAAAGTGGACAAGAGCTTTCTTCTGATATTGAGTCCAAATTTAATCATAATCTTTCGTTATGTACTACCATTGAAGATAAGATTGGCGAAATTGAGAATCAAATTACTGCATCAATACCCGGAATGCTCCAAGAGTTGAAAGATAATATGGATTTTCACTCAATGGACAGTCAAGCGAAGGTTGACAAGCTGCTCAAAATCATTCAAGTCACCGAAGAAAACTTTCAAAAAAGAACCCAAACATTTCGAGATAATATTGAAGAGCAAAAAAAAGAGGTATCTCAGGCTTTTCTAGGAGAAATTGATAATCTTAGGGATCAGATTCGTCAACTTGACTTTGAAACCATTTCGAAAAAAGATGAAATTGTGCAAATCACAAGAAAAGAGGCCTCTAAGATTGCTGGCCAAATAGAAGAATTCAAAGGGTTTTATTTCAAGGCAAAAGATGAATACGCAAACAAAATTAACCACGAAAAAAGTAAGCTTGAAGACTCCTTAGCTAAAATATATGTCGATTATGAAGGCAAGTATCAAGATATGGTTGAAGAAAGCATTCAGCTAGAAAAAAATGGAGCACATGAAATTGAGACATTCATTAAATTGGGCAAAGAGGAAGTCAGTCAAATTAATCGCCTTTCAGGTGAGTTCAAAATACTCCATAGTAGCTTAAAAAATGATTATTTTGAACAAGCACAATCTGCACAAGATAAACTCAAAGAAGAAATGTCCAATATCAATGAATTCGTCAATGATTTACACAAAACCTGTGAAAGCTCTAAAAAAAGCTATCTATCGCTAACTAAAGAAGCGGAAAATGGTTTTGATAATAATTACCAAGCTATGTCTGATAACTTCGAGAAACTCCAAATTGATTTAAAAGAAAAGGTGAGAATTTTGCATGCTCAACTAAAAGAAGACTATCTTGAACAAGCACAATCTGCACAAGATAAACTTAAAGAAGAAATGTTCAATATCAATGAATTCGTCAATGATTTGCACAAAACCTATGAAAGTTCTAAAAAAAGCTATCTATCGCTAACTAAAGAAGCGGAAAATAGTTTCGATGATAATCATCGAGCTACCTCTGATAACTTCGAGAAACTTCAAATCGATTTAGAAGAAAAGATGAAAATTTTGCACACTCAACTAAAAGAAGACTATCTTGAACAAGCAGAATCTGCACAAGATAAACTCAAAGAAGAAATGTCCAATGCAGATGAATTCGTCAATGATTTACAAAAAACCTATGAAAGCTCTAAAAAAAACTATCTATCACTAACTAAAGAAGCGGAAAATGGTTTTGATGATAATCATCAAACCATGTCTGATGACTTTAAAAAACTCCAGTTTGATTTAGAAGAAAAGATGAAAATTTTGCACACTCACCTAAAAGAAGACTATCTTCAAAATATAGAATTAGCTCAGAATGAGCTGAGAAAGGGTGTTTCTTACATCGGTCAATGTGTTGATGATTTTAAAAAAAAGCATGAGAGTTCTACAAAAGATTACGGCTCTTTGATTGAAGGAGCAGAAGCAAAAATTAAAAATGAAACACACCTCTTATCTAATCAAATCGAGCGGCTTCAATTTGATTTAGAAGAAAAATTAAAAAGATTACACATCGATTTGGAGAAAGATTACCTCGAAAAAACGAGGTTTGCACAAAAGAGATTAGATACTATGTTGGAGAAATTACTCAACGATTATAAAGAGCAATTGTTTAGAGATATCGAGCATGTCGAGGAAAAAAACGCAGATACCTTTGAAAAATTTGAAGCCATTTCGGAGAAGACCAAACACATATTTGTGAAACTTGAACAGCAGCTTTTAGATGCTTATCGTGCGAATCATGAAAGTCATCTTGATGAGTTAAAAAAAGAGTTTGGCTCCTACCAACTGGATTTTGTGAATAACTTCGAGAAATGGGAATCTAAACTGGAGTCTCTTTCTCTAGAGGCTAAGGACACCGTCCATAGAGGAGAGATTCACCTAGAAAAAAAACGGACTGAAATGATTGAAGGTAGTCGAGAAATACTTTCAAAGTTTGTTGAGAAAGAGACAGAAAAGCTCAATGAGAACATCCTGACAAATTTGAAAAAAATTCAAATGGAAGCAAAAGATATCGCTAACTTGAAAATTGATCTTCAATCTAAACAGGCAGATTTAATTGAGCACTTGAAAGACCAGAAGAAAAAACTAGAAAGCGAGTTAAAGACAACCACATATGAACAATTGGAGTTCTTTGAGAAAGAAGGGAAGAAAAAAATAGGTAATTTAAACAATGAGATTAATGAGGCGGCAAGTCAAAACCTTGATAAGGTGATGGAGGCATTAAAATCTGCTGATTCAGATATATGCGTCCTTAAAGAGAGTCACGTAAGAGATATTCAAAAAGAGCAAAGTAAAATGCAGAACATTGCAATCAATGTTGATGGTTTGGATAGCCAAATCACTTCTCTTCAAGAAGCATTAGAAGAATTCAAATTAGAATCAGATGTTGTGGGAGTTATTCAAAATAAAACGAACGAGCTAAAAGTAATGATTGATAATCTTGGCATAGAATCAGAAAAAATAGAAGAAAAGCAAGAAAAGGTTACCCAGCTTTTCATTCAAGTTGATGAATTCAAGAAAGTGCAAGCTCAGTTAGACACAGAAATTTCCATGTTATCAAATAAAAAAGAAAGATTGAGCAAGATCGAAGTAAAATTAGATTCATTAATTCATGTTAAAAATGAAATTGATGAAAGAAACCGAGATTTAATTGATACGAAAAAATTGCTCGATGAGGTTCTTGATAAACAAAGGCAAATTGAAACAGAAAAGGAGAAAACAGATATAACAATTGAAGATCTTTTAAATCAGCAAAATCTTATTGCATCGGCAATTGATTCTATCAACACGCAAGATCATAATATTAGTGAACTCACACAGCACATCTCAAAAATTGATTTGCTTTTAAAAAAGCTGGATACAAAAGCAGAAAATTTGCGAGCTCATATGGAAGGTCTTAATACACAAATGTTGGGCATTCAGAAAAATGATGCAGACATTGAACTCGTTAAAGAGAAGTTTTTGCAAATTGAAGACTTGCTTGAAGATATCGAAAATCGAAAGAATCAAATTGAAGTGATGAGAAAACGCTATGAGGATTTAAAAGATTCTGTAAATTCGAGTGTCGAACAGATTGTCCGAGTAGAAAATAATGCCGAGGAAAAAGTTAAAAAACTAGCAGAGTTTGTCAATGCCGTTGGAACCGACATTTCCTCTAGCAGTTCCATTGATTTTTCAAAAATCAAAGCAAGCAAGAAAGATGTCATCATTAGACTCGCCCAAATGGGTTGGGGCAGAGACGAAATTGCTGAAAAAATTGATGTGGATATGTCAACTGTTGAAACGATACTTTCAATGAACCCCCATTGATTTCTCTATCTCAAACTAAATACTTTTACCCCGATCAGCTCAAGATACTCCAAAGAAACGGTATTCGGAGCATTCAAGAACTTCTCCTTTATATCCCTAAAAGGTACATTGATCGTTCCCGCCCTCTTAACCTCGAAGAAGAAGATTTTGGCGAAATCGTCACTTTCGTTGGCCAAATTATAAAAAAAGAAGTTAAATATGGCCGGAAAAGACGTCTTATCATTACGTGTAGATACCAGAGTTGCCACATCGAAGTAATTTTTTTTCAAGGTATCTCATATTATCAAGATACATTGCAGCCTGGTCTAATTGTTGCCTTCTCTGGAAAATTAGCCGCTTTTACTGGGAAACTATCAATGGTTCATCCAGAGTTTGAGATTGTTACTGAAGAAGAAATGATTCATACTGGGAAAATTACTTCTTTTTATAAAATCACGGATGGTATGAGGAAAGTATTCATCACAACCAAGATACTAAGAAAAGTGATACACGATGTATTGAGTGATTATACCTCAAAACTTAAAGATTTTTTAGATGAGGTGACTCTGAAGCAATTTGATCTTTTGTCAATTGGCGATGCGTTAAGGCTAATTCACTTCCCTGAAAAAATGAGAGATGTTGATCAGGCAAAAAAAAGGCTTGCTTTTGATGAAATTCTTGTCTTTGCCATTTTAATGCGCCAAAAACAACAGGAGAGAAAAAAAATTATTAAAAAACATATCCCATCAAATAATAACAAAGGTTGGGCACAGACACTGGTCAATTCTCTGCCATTCAAATTGACGGAAAGTCAAAACCACGCAATTCAAACTCTTCAAAACTTAGCATATAAGAAGAGTCCTTTTGCGGCACTTTTACAAGGGGATGTGGGTAGTGGTAAAACAATTGTGGTTATTATTTTAGCACTTCATTATTTAGAAAGTGGTCTTCAGGTGGCCTTAATGGCTCCTACCGAAGTTCTTGCAAAACAGCATTATAAAAATATTCTTCGTTTATTTTCTCTTTTTCCTTTTCTTCCCATAGAAATTTTTTTAGGAGGAGAAAAAAAATCAGAGAAAGAGAGTAAAATAGAGAGAATCAAAAATGGAAATACTCTCTTGATCGTGGGAACTCACAGCCTCCTGCAAGAGAAGTTGACCTTTGCGGAGCTAGGTCTTGTGGTCATTGACGAACAGCACCGTTTTGGTGTTGAACAGAGAGAAAAATTGAGGTCAAAAAGTAAAACACCCGACTTGCTCACAATGACGGCTACTCCGATTCCTCGGAGTTTAACCTTAACTCTTTATGGAGATTTAGAGGCGGTTCAAATGAATCAAAAACCAGAGGGCAGACTTCCCATCGAAACAAAGGCTTTCCCAGAGACAGAACTAAATCGCCTTTACGAAGGAGTAAAAAAGTATGTGAAACAAGGTCAGCAAGCTTATATTGTATATCCTTTAATTGATGAGTCGGATAAGCTAAATAGGGCTTCTTTGAAATCCGAATACGATGCACTCACAAAAAAGATATTTAAAGGATATTCTCTGGGTCTCATTCATAGTCAGTTGCCCATTTACGAAAAAGAAATGAATATGGGGAACTTTGCCAGAGGAGAAACCCAAATATTAGTATGCACAACTGTAATTGAGGTTGGTGTTGATGTTCCTAATGCGACGGTAATACTTATCCGAGACGCTGATAAATTTGGACTTTCTCAACTCCATCAACTCCGAGGTCGAGTAGGCAGAGATGACAAGCAGAGTTTTTGTATTTTAGTTCACCCTGAGGAAATCACAAAGGAAGCTAAGATGAGACTTACAGCGATGATGAAATCAAACGATGGTTTTTACCTAGCACAAAAAGATTTAGAAATTAGAGGTACAGGTGAGCTGATGGGTGTTCGACAGGCGGGAATTTCTGAATTTCGGATTGCTGATTTAAGATATCACTATAAACTAGTTGAACAGGCAACAGGCCTCATCCGAGAAAACCCAAATGTTGCAGAAGAAATTTTATCGGAAAAAGACTGGAAGAAATTTTTAAAGAAAGGCATGATATTATTTGGGAATTAGCCATCTTAAAATTATTCTTCTAACGTCAATTGAAGCCAAGAAGGGGCATTGTTGCGTAAATTGTTTGAAGAGTATTGTAAATTATTACTGACCCTAACCTGTTTTAGTGGATACTTGAATCCACAAGAGGAGATAGAATTATGAAAGACGTACACAAAAAACTTTAAGAGATGCAGTGAATCATCTAATTGTATATGGGAACCCATCCATGAGGTAGCTAATTCACTTGATATTTCGGAATCAGCTCTTAGCAAATGGAATCTTGCATATCAGACAAATTCAAGATAAGGAAGAACTTTCGAAGGACAAAGAAATAAAAGACCTCCGTAAGCAAACCAAACAAATCAAAATAGTGTGAAATTTTAAAAAAGGCGGGGTTATTTTCTCGAGAACACAGAGATGAATGATTAGATCATTGATCATAACCACTCATTATTTCCTGTGGAGAAAATGTGCCATTTTTTAAACGTAGCAAAGTAGTTATTATGTATGGCGTAGCTGAAAGTCTTTCAAACGAACAATATATGATGAAGAATTAAAAAAGGAAATTTTAGCAATCTTTTATCAGAATGAAGCTCAAAGGGGATATCCTTGATTCATCGTGAATTACAGGAGCTATGGTATTCAGTTTCTAGAAAAAGGTTCTTTTTAGCAGAAAGATTATTAAATGGTCTTTGGAGGGGTCGAGTCATATGCAAACCTCATGCTGATAGAAGCTTTGTAAAATTGAGCCCCAGAGGGTTTGGGATGCGAGTCGAGCGTCTCCTGAACAAGAACAAAGAAAGCAGTTTAGTATTTAGTAAAAAAAAATTAAGAGGATATGACTGTCCACAATATCAAGGTAGAATTAGGGTAGCTCCTCTAATAAAATACTTGTCAAGGTGAACAGTGTTATTATATCACGCGGTGGTGAAGTGTTACTCGTTAATTTCCCTTTACATGCTTAGCATTAGCTTCCTTTCTCCTGGGTTACTGCAAGGGGAAACTAAAACTATTAGCAAGAAAAATCCAGTATCTTCCACAGACAAGATTAACACTGCCCAAGTTTTGAGTCAGGCCTTATCATACTACTATCAGAAAAAAGATAAGCTTGCGATACAATTTTTTAACAGATACCTTGTGCTCTACGGAGCCTCAGCCATTGCGCTAAGATATTTGGGCATTATTTATTTTAGAATGGGAAAATTATCACGAGCCATCACCTGTTTAGAAAAAGCAGTGAAGCTTGATCCGAAAGATTTAAAAACATTAGAAATACTAGGTCAAACAAATTTGAATTTGGGTAGGCTTGAAGAAGCAAAAAAAACCTACGAACGAATATTGGAAGTCAATCCTCTAGAAATTAGTGCTTTTGAGGTTTTGGCAAAAATTCATGAAAAACAAAAGAACACACACAAATCGATATCTTACTATAAAAGGCTTCTTGTTGCCTCCAAAAAAAAGATTAGTTCAGAAAGTATCTACCATGCTTTACAGACGTTAGGAAAGTACTATTACGACCAGAAAAAATATATTAGAGCAACCAAATATTACAAAAGACTCAACCAACTTGATAATACCAATATCAATTCATTGTATGCTCTCGCTCACCTTTATAAATTGCAAGCCAAAATCCATAAATCGACCGAACAATACCTTAATCTTCTTAAATACAAGCCAAAACATAAAATTTCTCGTTATGAGCTTATTGATAACTATTATTTGACGGGAGACATAAGGGCAAAAGCAGAAGCCAAGCACTTTATCGATGACTTTACAAAGCCTCCTGAGTTGGTCAAAGGTATTCTTGCTGAACTGAGCAATAAAACAGAAGAGGCAGAATATCAATTTCGTCTCGTATTAAATAAGCAACCCGGTATACTCAGCGCTCACATTGGCATGGCAAAAATATATACAAAGTTAAAAGATGACGAAAATCTGAAGAAAGAAGCTTTTCTCATCGTGCATCTGGCAAACCAAAGGAAAGTGTTTTTCATATCAAAAAGATATGCTCTACTATCACTCAATATAATTGACAAAGAGGCAAAAGCAATTGGTTTTGACCCCGCTCTTCTTCGCTTCAATAAAGGAAATAAAACAAAACTTTTAGACGAAGAAGTAAAAGAATTAGTTAAAAATTATATCGACATATATAGTGCCCATGCTTTTACGATGGACCAACTCAATGAAGTTCAGAGTAGTATCGTTTATTATACAAAATCGCTGACTTTTTTAAAATTTCTAAAAAAAATAGAATCAAAAAATAGATCGTTGCTAAAACAAATTGAAAAGAGAGAGTACGAGTTACTCACAAACTTAGGCTGGTTATTACACCTAAAACCCATGAGGCAATATTCTAGGTCAGTTTGGATTTTGGCAAAAGGGCTCCATCTGTTTCCCAAAAAACCAAAAGCAAACTTCCTTACAGGAATTGTCTACTACAACCAAGGTAGCCAGCTCAATAAAAAGTATTATGCTCATGCTGTAAAATATTTAAAGAAAGCCATTGAACTCACGCCACAGAAAAAGACTCCTGGTAGTTATTTTTTTTATTTAGGTGTGAGCATGGAAAAAATAAATAACTTTAAGAAGGCAGAAAAGTGGCTTCAAAAAGCAATCGTGGTGGATTCTGAGAACTCTTCTTATAAAAATTACCTCGGATATATTTATTCTTTAAAAGGTATCAAATATTCTGAAGCCAATAAGTTATTATTAAGTGCCCTAGAGGACGAACCAGAAAATGAAGCTTATTTGGATTCACTGGGTTGGCTACTTTACAAGAGAGGTCGATATTCGCAGGCCTTGAAACATCTCTTGCTGGCTGTTCAACTTTTTGAAAAAAAAAAGGATGTAGATGCAGTTATATACTTCCATCTTGCTGAAACTTATCAAAAGCTCAAGAAGTATTCATTGGCTTTTGATTATTTCATGAAAACATTGGAAATGAAAGAAAAGGCCTCTGAAGAAATTGACGTAGGGTATATTAAGAAAAAAATAAATTTGCTCAAAAAAGAGCACAAACTTTAATGATCAAGTATTAAGTATTAGGTTTTGGGAGCTTGCCTGTGTTGATTTGCCACAAAACTGTGTTTTTTTTCATTCTTTTTTTCTTTTCCAATTGTAAAACGATCGACTGGGAATTGTCGTCAAATGGGAGTAAAAAAAGTAAAATTAAATTAGTTCAGCAAATTCAAAGTAACTACCCCATCTATCATGAATTTTTCATGTCGTTTCAATTTACTGCTCTTATAAATAGAGATAAACATTATTACATCGGTGAATTGAAAAGCCGGGCAAAACAAAATATTACTCTTGTTTTACGGGAACCAATTTTGCATTCACCTTTGATTACACTCTCTTGGACTCGAAAGGCAATGACCCTTACTGATGAGTTAAAAAATCAACAAACGGATATTAAATTTGAAAGCACAACAAAGATAGATATTTTGGGTCAAAAGATACACCCAGAAATCCTTTTTGAACTGATTCAAGGACTCTGTGGGCTGGCAATACAGCATGATAAAATTACCTTTAATCAAAAAAGTCAAAGTTTTAAAATCAAATATTTTGACAGTCTTTTTATTACGAGGTTTGGGAAGTTTGGTGAACTCAAGCAATTACTCGTTAAAGAAGCTAGAAAAAATAAAATTTTTATCGTCGATATCAGCTCCCACTTTTGGTACGATCGAAAAACAGGTAAAATGAAGAGTCAAATTAAAGTCGATAGAAAAGGAAACTTGGGAAGCTTTTATAAGACAATACATATTTATAATAATTATTCAGAGAACTATTTCATCATTAAGGGTACCAAGTTTAAAATAATTCTCAATAAATGAGAAGGTTAGCGTGCTAAGTCAGAGTTCAATTTTTTTCTCTGTTCAACACGGAAACGGTACTATTCGTCAATGACCACAAAATCGCTGGCTCGGTAGCTTCTGTAAAAATAAAAAAGTTTAATGATTGACAACGTTTTATTCACGATTATGCTTGCCTGTGGCTACGTTGACTTTTGCAATTTTTCTCGCCATGCCTTTTTTAGGTTGTGAATACGATCAAGGTTTTCTAAAGTTCCCCTTTTTTCCTGATTCACTTCAGTGGGTTAAAGTATCCACCTTTGGTATTTTAATGGCTGGCTCTTTTTTAGCGGCAAATTTTTTCGCACAGAAAGAGTTTTTTAGACTTAAACTTGATCCAACAATGGCAGATACCATCGTTATTCTGGCGATTGTGGGTGGTGTTTCAGGTTCAAAGCTATTTTTTTTGTTTGAAAGTTGGAACGAGTGGTCGGGCTGGTCTGAAATGTGGGCTCGTTTATTTTCAGGAGGAGGGCTTACTTGGTACGGAGGTTTGTTGTTAGTGATGTTGTTGATTTATTTTTATTCTACCAAAGTGATGAAAATAAGCTTTTTATATCTCTCCGACATTCTTGTGCCTGCTTTAGCCATTGGTTATGCGGTGGGTCGTCTTGGTTGTGTTGCCTCGGGGGATGGTTGTTATGGCATTCAATGCCCCTATAGCTGGCCAGCTCCTTTTGCAATGGCTTTCCCCCATGGGGCGAACCCGTGGCATACCATTGTGAATCAATACGGTGATTCTAATGTGATCGTCTACAATACGCCATTATTTGAATCAATATTTTCTTTATGTCTGTTCCTTTTCTTTTGGGCCAAAAAAAAGGTTGAGTGGATAAGTGGTTCCAAGTTATTTTGTTTTCTTGCTGCTCACTCTATATTTCGATTTTTTATTGAGTTTATTCGAAGAAATCCAAAAGATATTTTTGGTATAACACAAGCTCAGTTGATTTCGCTTTTTATTTTTATCTCTTTTTTAATATACATTTTTTATAAAAGAAATGAAATAATGCATCTTATGAAGAAAAATACGGAGGCAGGGTAGTAAAACATATGAGTGAAATTAGTCATATTCAACCCAGTTATCACCAAGAGAGAGCAACACACATAGAATCTCAGCAGGAGGTGAGAGAACCCAAAAAACAACCAACAACTTCCTCTGGAGAAGTTAACCCAGACAATGATATTGGTTCAACGGGGGTTACTCCTCCTCTTCCCGAAATAGATGGTAGAATTGATTTTTTTGCCTAAACTCCGACATATAGGTAAAAACATGACATAATCATGTCCATTGATCCAGAAACAAAGAATAAATATAGTTCCCTTATCTCTGAATGTAAGAAAGACTTGTCAGAGCTTGATAGCAATATTGCCGCCTTAAAAAAAAGAGTAGCGAAAGAAAAAAAAATAGCACCCCTAACCCGAGTAGGAATTATTTCCATGACAATCAAACGGGCCGAAATGCATCTGAAGATGAACGCACTTTCTGAAGAAATGATGGAAGCAAAAAACAATGGTTTTTTAGATGCGACTAAAAAAGATTTAGGAGTTATCTTTTCTAATATTGATGCGATTGTCACGCTGAGAAGTGATGAGTCTTTGAATTTTAACCATGAAATGTTAGATCAGATAAAGCCCTTTAACGTAAAACAGCGTTTGAATATGATGAAGTATATCAAAAAAATCATTAATGACCTGATTCGTTCCTATGGTGATGCCACAAAGTGGAAATGGTCTTTTCCTGAAATTTGGAAAAAGTTTGCGATTTCAGGAAAAAATTTGTTTGATTTTAGGGAGTTTCAAAAAACTAGAGATCCTCGTATGGAGTTTTACTATGAATTACAAGAATTCCTCCAATTTGTCAAAGATAATTTATTCTTTTCTGCTGGAGAGAATGCAAATAAGTTCCGTTTATCCACAAAGTCTCCTGCTGATATGCTTGTTGGAATTAAACTTTTGGAAGATTTAAGACGAATCGCAAGCCTTACGAATGATCCAGAGTTGGTTAAAAAAGCAAAGTCTGGTATTGATTCATACAGAGCAAGTATTGAGGCTGAAGAGAAAGCAAAAGAAAGCAAAAGAAATCAAAAAAAAAATAAGCTAGAGTTCTTCTTCATCTTCTAGTAGCTCTTTTGTTGAGTTATTTGTTTTTGATTTTGCATCACCAGCCTTTTTATCCTCTATGCTCACTGATTTCGTTTTTAGGGCTCCTGCTCCGAGGAGCAGTGCCTCTTTCAGAGAAAGATCAGAACCATGAGGCGGAATTTTAAAGTTGGGGTCTCGTAGCAATTCAATGACTCGTTTTACTTTTTCATACTGTAGGTCGTTGGGTGCTTCTGTTATAAATTGCTCCCAGTATTCAATTGTTTTTTGTTTATTTCTTTCGTGAAATAAAGTAATATAGCCCGTTTGAAATAAAGCTGTTTTAATTCTTGGGTTTAACCGGTAGACCCGCTGAAACCGGTCTTTTGCATTTTCAAATTGTTGGAGTTCAAGAAATGCTTGCCCCATTCTAAAGTATTCGACAAATGGGCTCGATGAAACCTCCACGGCACGCTCGTAAGCTCTGATTGCCTTGTGATACGCCTTTCGAAATAAATAAATATCACCCATAAGAGAGAGAGCTTTATTATGGCTTGGTTGTTTATTTGAGATAATTTTTAATAGAGCTTCTGCGTTATCAAATTTTTTTTGAAAGAAAAGCTTCTCTGCCTGTTCATAGGTTTTATCTTTGGGCATCCCATAAATGAATAGTGGGGCTAGTAGAAATAAATAAATCAGAACGGTATATTTTAAGTTTTGTTTCATGCTCCTAAACATTGTCGTATTTTATAACAATCTGCATAACCATATTTTAACTCATTTTTTTTCTCATACATTCTCTCGTCCATGAATCTACTTCAAAAAGGTCGTCTAAACTTATAATTTGGCTTGAGTCTTTATATTCATTGAGAGTCTGATCAATATAATTGGAAATTTCATGAAATTTGATTCGATCGTTTAAAAAAGCATAAACAGCTTCTTCATTGGATGCATTAAAGATAGCGGGATAAACTCCTCCTTTTTGGGCAGACTCTAGGCCTAGGTAAAAAGTAGGATATTTATCATGATCAATCTCGGAAAATGTTAAATCAGGAAAAATATTATGATTTGAAGGTATCCAATCACTAGGCTCTTCGGGATAAAATAAACTATGTGACAAAGGATATAGCATATCTGGTTCGCTTGCGTGAAAGAAATAACTACCATCTTTATATTTCAAGATTGCGTGAATGTAACTTTGAGGATGAATCACGGCAGAGATATTTTTTAATGTGAATTGAAATAAATGGCAGGCCTCTATAATCTCCAAGGCTTTATTGGCCATACTCGCCGAATCTACTGAAATTTTAGAACCCATATCCCAGTTGGGATGCGCAAGAACTTCTGATTTTTTTACATCTTTTATTTCACTTTTATTTAAGTGATAGAAAGGCCCTCCCGATGCTGTGATATATACTTTTTGGATGAACGCTTGATCGGTATCTTTAACTAAACGGAATAGGCTATTGTGTTCTGAATCAACAGGGATAATTTTTGTTTTATTTTTATCCGCCGAATTCATTATAAATTCACCTGCCATGACCAAACTTTCTTTATTCGCAATAAGAATAGTTTTCCCTTGTTGGGATGCCTTGTACGTAGCTTTCACGCCAGCTGCACCGACAACAGCCGTGAGTAACTTATCATAGTCAATTTCCAGAATTTCCTCTAAATCACAAAAAAACTTAACTCCAATTTGTTTCCAATATGTTTTTTCTGAATCAGCAATATTAGGGTGACTACAGGCAACATATTTTATAGAATTTTTTTTTTGGATAACCTTGGCTTTTTCAAAGTTACTGTGGTATGAGAAACCAAGCAAACTAAAACGAATCGACCATTTGCGAATAATTTTAATTGCACTTTCCCCAACGCTCCCAGTCGCTCCTAAAATTAATATTTTTTCATGCAACATTTTCTAAGATCATATAAAAAAAATACAATGATGGCATGGTAAAAATCATACCCGTCTTCCTTAGAATTAATATTTTTTTATTTGATATTACCTAAGATCAAATAAAAATAATAAAATGATGGTATGGTAAAAATCATCCCATCCGCCAAGTCAAGGAAGCCACCATGACCCGAAATTGACTTACCCGAATCTTTTACTTTGAGATCTCTCTTTATGGAGGACTCGACGATATCTCCTAGGGCGGTTGCGATAAACATAAGTACTCCGAGTAATGTCAACTTTAAAAAACTCATTTCTGGTACATTAAAGAAATACTGAGACACAGTGTAGAAAAGATGTAGCATGGCCAATTGAGCGAGTAACCCTCCTATGTATCCTTCATAACTTTTATTGGGACTCATCGGGAGACCGACTTTATGTTTTCCTAAGTACTTACCCACAAAATAAGCCATAACATCACTGGATATAGTAGCATACGATATTAGCCAAACATAAAAAATAGCATGTTTAGAGCCTAGCACGAGCAAAATATGAGAGAGAGGGACACAAACATAAAGCACACCAAATAAGGTTACAGAACTGATGGTTAGTGATGATTCTATTTTTTGATAGAACGCTTGTATGAAAAAACTTACAAACAATATACCGAGCAAAATAAATATAATAAACTCTAAAGGATTTCCCATAAATTTAATTATATTGGAAATCCATGAATATAGTGGGTGACCGCTCTCTTGAAGCACTTTCAATAACTCTAGGTAAAAAAGGGAGGTGATTAGAAGGCACCCAAGGAGACCAGTTTTTCTATGGGGTCGAATTTTTGTTGACTTCTGATAAAGGCTATAAAGCTCATTCATCGTAAAAATTTGGACAAAAACAGCAAACATTAAAAAAAACAAATGGTATACAAATAAAAAGTGATCAATATTAAAACAAAATCCATATACCAAACCAATAGAAAAGCCGCTGACAATTCTTGCTTTTGTCTCACTCATCCAGGAGGCCTCCAAACTTTCGCTCTCGGCTTTGAAATTCAGTAATACTTTTCAATAGTTCAGCCCTACTAAAATCCGGCCATAACACATCGGTGAAATATAGCTCAGCGTAAGCTGATTGATAAAGTAAAAAATTAGATAAACGCAATTCACCCGCCGTTCGAACTAGAAAATCGACATCAGGTAATTCGCTCGTGTATAGATATTTCTCAAAATCTTCTGGCTTGACATCGACTAGAGAAGAATCACGTAAATTAGGTTGTTTAAGGGTCTCTTTAAATTTTTTAAGTTTTTCCTTTATAAGGAGGCTTATTGCACGATGAATTTCATTTCGGGCACCATAATTAAAGCAAAAATTAGCAATCATTTTATGATTTTTTTTAGTTTCCTCAATGGCCCGTTCTATCATTCGCTTCGTTCGTTTTGGCAATTTTTCAATATCCCCAGAAACAATGACTTTAATCTCTTTTGCCTTGATTTTATTTAATTTTTCTCGAATAAACTTTTCTAATAAACGAAAGAGAGCCTTAATTTCTTGTTTGGGCCTCTTCCAGTTTTCTGTAGAAAACGAGTATAAACTAATCACAGAGATACCAATCTCAAAACAACTGTCCAATAAGCGAATTATATTCTGAGCACCTTGCTCATGCCCCTTAATCCGAGGAATTCTTCTTTTTGAAGCCCATCTACCATTACCGTCCATAATCACTGCAATATGTTGTGGAGTTGGCAAGCTTTTTATTTTTTCTAGAAGAACAGGAGATTCATTGGTCACTGTACTTAAATTAGAGTTTTGCAATATGACACCAATTTTTTTTTCTCTATTTTATAAAATACTTGGGTTTATATTGTCATAATCTCTTGTTCTTTTTCACTTTGGATTTTATCAGATTTTTCGATATGCTGATCGGTAATTTTTTGAACTACATTTTGATGCATGTGAAAAGCATCTTCTGAAATTTTTTCTTTTATTTTTTTTAGGGCTTCGTTTGTTTCACGGCGAATATTACGGATGGCCACTTTATAATCTTCTAATTTCTGTTTTGTTATTTTGACCAACTCTTTTCGATTTTCTTCTGTGAGATCAGGTAAATTAATTCGAATGAGCATACCGTCTACATTGGGGTTTAAGCTTCTTCCTGAACTTCTAATTGCTTTTTCGATCAATGGAATATTTGTTTTGTCCCATACATCAATAGAAATTTGACGCGCCTCAGGAATTGTGATTGTGGCTAATTGATTCAGGGGCATTGATTGCTCATAAATATAAACTTTAATATCTTCAACAATTCCGGAGCTTGCTCTCCCAGAACGAATTTGTGACATTGTTACCTGTAATGAATCCACTGTTTTTTTCATTTTTTGTTTTGATTCTTCGATGAGTAATTTTGGATTATTCATAATACTTAATTCCCTCCGCCTCATTTATGAGTGTGCCTACTTTTTCTCCTTTGATCACCTTCTTTAACTCTCCATCTTTTCCTATATGAAAAACAAAGATAGGCATTTTATTATCCATGCAAAGGGTAAATGCTGTTGAGTCCATAATTTTTAGTTGTCGATTAATCGCTTCTCTAAAGCACAAATAAGAAAACCTTTTAGCATTTTTATCTTCACTTGGGTCAGCATCATAGACTCCATCTACCTTGGTCGCTTTAAAAATGGCATCTACTCCTAGTTCGACTGCTCTTAATGCGGCCGTAGTATCTGTTGTGAAATAAGGATTGCCTGTTCCGCCTGATAAAATCACCACTCTTTTTTTCTCGAGATGTCGGATTGCCTTTCTACGAATAAAAGGTTCGGCAATTGATTTAATTTCTATAGCCGTTTGAAGTCGAGTGATGAGACCTTCTCCTTCGAGAATATCTTGTAATGCCAAACCATTAATAATTGTGGCCATCATACCCATGTAATCAGCACTAACTCTATCTAGCCCCTCACTTGCCACTTGGGTGCCTCTGAGAATGTTCCCACCCCCAACAACAATGGCAATTTCAACTTCTAAATTATGGACTTCAGCAATTTGTTTGGCAAGAGAACGAACAATTTTGACATCAATGTTATGGAGATTAGCACTCGCAAGAACCTCCCCTGAGAGCTTTAAAAGAACTCTTTTGAAAGGCTTTCTATGATCGACAATTGGGCTCGTTATCTGTGAATTATCTTTTGGAATGCTCTTTTCGAATTTCTCCACAAATTAGATTGAAAATTTTTGGAAGCGACCCACGTTTACGTTTTCACCAACTTTGGAGATTGTTTCTTTTATTAGGTCTTGAATCGTCATCTTGGGTTCTTTTACGAATGGTTGGTCGAGAAGGCAAATGTCACTCAGGTATTTTTTTATCTTACCATCAAGTATCTTATCAATAACGCTATCAGGCTTTCCTCCTTCTTGGCGCAGGTTTTTTCTTAGCACTTCTTTTTCTTCATTGATTAAAGATTGCGGAACTTCTTCTTTGCTGACATGTATGGGGTTGGAAGCCGCAATATGCATGGAAATATTTTTACCCAATTCTTTAAATGTGTCATTATTAGCCACAAAGTCAGTTTCGCAATTGAGTTCTAAGAGAACCCCAATTTTGCCATTATGGTGTATGTATGAAAATACACTGCCTTCTTTGGCTTCTCGGCTCATTTTATTGACTGCTTTTATAATTCCCTTTTCTCGCAAATACTTAGCAGCACCCTCAATATCATCACCACTTTCTTCTAAAGCTTTTTTACAATCAAGGACACCAGCCGAGGTCATACTCCTGAGCTTTTTTATTGCATCAGTATTTATCGCCATGATATTTTTTTACTCCTCGTGTTTGTGAGAATACTAGACCTCAGAGTATTCTTCTGCATCGGAACCATATCTTCTCTCAAGCTCTTCAATATTGTTCAGTTTACTAAACTTGTATTCATCTTCTGATAAATCTCCTTCTTCTTCGGAGCCTTCAATTTCTATGCTCACACTTTGTTCACCTGATTTCCCTTCGTTTATAGCTCCCACCATAATATCAAGAAACAAGGCTATTGCACGAATTGCATCATCATTGGCTGGTATGGGATAGTCAACTTGACTAGGATCAGAATTGGTATCGACCAAACCAAAAACAGGTATCCCCAACTTACGAGCTTCTTGAACAGCGATTGACTCGCGACGTGAGTCAACAACAAACAGGGCATCGGGTAGTTCGTCCATTTCTTTGATTCCACTGAGGTCTTTTCTCATGCGTTTAATTTCTCTTTTCAAAAACAATATTTCTTTTTTGGTTTTCACTAGATTATTAATAGAAGAGTCCTCAAAAGCCTCCTCCAGTTTCCTGAAACGGAGGATGGAGCGTTTAACTGTCTGGAAATTGGTGAGTAAGCCACCCAGCCACCGTTTGCTGATATACGGCATTCCCGCAACTTCGGCAGACCTTTCAATTTCAAATTGAGCTTGCTTTTTTGTTCCAACGAACAAAATGAGGGCACCTTTCGCTGAAAGATTGCGAAGTGCCTCATAAGCCCTTCTGGCCAAGATGATTGTTTTCTGGAGGTTTATGATATGGATACCATTTCGCGATGTAAAAATATATTCAGCCATTTTTGGATTCCAGTGACGAGTTTGATGACCAAAGTGAACACCTGACTCAAGCAGATTTTTCATAGAAACGGTAGCCACGGGTGCATACTCTCAAATACAAGTAGGATGTAAATTATAAAAAGAAAATGAAAAACAAGCTGACGATGCATAAAGCCAAAGAAAAGTGGTGATGATATTATGAGTACTCTATTAGACCAAGTTCGTGGCAAGTCACGAGATAGCATGCGCAACCTTGATTTTTCTTTGCTCGCTAATAATATCCGAAAGAATATTGTCACAATGGTTTATCATGCGAAATCAGGTCATCCTGGTGGTTCTCTTGGTTTGGCAGATATCTTTGCTGTTCTTTATTTTAAACATCTCAACCGATTTTCTAATCGGCCTTTCAGTGATGAGCGAGATTATTTTTTATTAAGCAATGGTCATGTGTGTGCTGTTCAATACGCAACAATGGCATTGGCTGGTTTTCTGCCTGTCGATGAACTCAATACTTTTCGTAAATTAGGCAGTCGCTTGCAAGGACATCCGTCCACAAAATTTTTATCGACCCTTGAGAATTCAAGTGGTTCTCTTGGACAAGGCTTATCCAATGCTAGTGGGCTGGCTTTGGGCTTGAAACAGCAAAATAAAAAGAATTATGTTTTTGTCTGTCTCTCTGATGGAGAATGTCAAGAAGGGATGGTATGGGAAGCTGCCATGGCGGCCGCACATTATAAGAATCGTCGTTTGATTGCATTTGTTGACTGGAATGGCGTACAGATTGATGGATTTATAAAAAATGTGATGGATATTAAAGACCTACAAGCCAAGTTTAACAGCTTTGGTTGGTCTACCAAAAAAGTAAATGGACACGATTACCAAGCAATTGATGGGGCATTCAAGTGGGCTAAAGAAGATAAAGAAGAAAAACCTCGAATTATTCTTTTCGAGACAACGTTAGGTAAAAATGTTGACTTCATGGAAAATAATCCAGCTTGGCACGGTGTACCTCCTAAGCAAGAAGAATACGATAAGGCTTTTGAGCAGCTGGTATTCCAAGAAAAAGAGATTTTGGAACAGATAGACTCCTTACCCTAATATAATAAGTTTCAGATTGAAAAAAAAAATATGGAAAATATAAAATGGGAACTTTAAAAAGAGAGGCTCTCACTTGTTTAGATGAAGATGAAAAGTCTTTTTTTGAAATGGTGAGTGATTTTTCGAGGTCAGACATTCAGCCTCTTGTTAAAAAGATGGATGATGAAAATAAACTTGATCTTTCTTTGGTCCCTCGTTTCTTTGAAATTGGTCTCATGGGAATTGAAATTCCTGAAGAGTATGAGGGGTCAGGTGCAAGCTTTATGATGGCAGTTTTAGCTGTACAAGCATTGGCGCAAGTAGACCCTTCTATGAGTGTTATTATTGATGTCCAAAATACTTTGGTCAACAATGCGATTATAAGATGGGGGAGTTCAACACTAAAGGAAAGATATCTTACACAGATGGCCACTAATAAAATTGGTTCTTATTGTCTTTCAGAAAGTAGTTCTGGCTCTGATGCGTTTGCTCTAAAGCTAAAGGCAGAGAAAAAGGGGGATCGCTATATTCTTAATGGCAGTAAGTTGTGGATTACCAACGCCAAAGAGGCTGGGATTTTTGTTGTTATGGCCAACCTAAGCCCTGATGCAGGCTATAAAGGCATCACAGCGTTTATCGTAGAAAAAGACTTTGCGGGTTTTAAAGTATCAAAAAAAGAAGATAAGCTTGGTATCCGAGCTTCATCTACCTGTGAACTGCTTTTTGAAGATTGTGAGGTGCCTGTTGAAAATTTACTCGGGGAGGAGGGCAAAGGATACAAAGTAGCTATTGAAACGCTTAATGAAGGTCGCATTGGCATTGGTGCCCAAATGCTTGGTCTTGCCGAAGGAGCCCTGCAACACTCAATTGAATACACAAAGTCAAGGATACAGTTTGGCAAACCTCTTTCTTCTTTCCAGGGGATGCAGTTTCAATTAGCTGAGATGGCCACTCAAGTAGAGATTGCTAAATTGCTTGTTTACAATGCCGCTCGCTTAAAAGATGCTGGGCGACCTTTCCTCAAAGAAGCGGCAATGGCAAAATATACGTCAAGTCAGGTCGCGGAGAAAGTTGCTTCACTCGCAGTCGAATGTTTTGGGGGCTACGGCTTTACGAAAGATTACCCAGTCGAGAAACTTTACCGTGATGCAAAAATTGGCAAGATTTACGAAGGAACCAGCTTTATGCAGTTGGCGACAATTGCCAAGAAAATTGGAGCAGTTTAAAATATAAATCTGACTAACTGTCAAGAATACCCAGTTCTTCGGTTTTAATATTTTCTAAAGAATGCTGGTAGCCTTCTTTGTCGATGTAGCACACTGTGTATGTCTTGTCTTGTTTTTGAGAAGTCACCTCGACAGTAGAGTGATGTTGTATGATAACTCCTTTTAAAATAAAAGCTGGCCGAAGAAGTGTATATGATTTTCCTATTTGAATATCAGCCAAATTATTTCCCTATTCTTTCAACCTTCTCCACTAAGAAGACAGCAGAGCCTCTATTTTTTGAGCTTTCTCGAGTGATTCATCCAATTCAAAATGAATATGGGGAATTCTCTTCATTCTGATATTTTTTGCAATTCTATTACGAATCAAAGGAATCATTTTCTGTAAACCTCTGAGCGTCAAATTTTGAAATTCAGGAGACTCGTAAACAGAAACAAATATCTTTAAATTAGAAACATCACCGGATAAATAACATTTTGTAAAAGTTACGAAGCCAATATCTGGATTCTCAAACTCTCTAAAATATAGTTCAGCTAAAAGGTGCAGTATTCTCTTCTCAATTCTTTTTTTTCGATTTTCATTCATTATTATTGATGGAGGTCATTTTCTACTTTTTCTATTTCTTTTGCATCCTTACTTACTGTTTTTGTTTTTACCTCTTCAAGTTTTTTACGAACTTCTTTATCTTCGTAGCACTCAAGGGTATCACCCACTTTAACATCATTAAAATTCTCAATTAGAATTCCACATTCAAAACCTTCTTTGACTTCGTTGACATCATTTTTAAATCTCTTTAACGTTTTTAAACCACCTTCATAGATAAGATTTCCATCTCGAATAACTCGAACTTTTACATTCTTTTTGGCACTGCCTGATAAAACCATGCAACCAGCAATTGTGCCAATACTTGATATTTTAAATAATTCGCGAACCACAACTTCTCCCAAAATCTTTTCTTGGATGTCAGGAGTGAGCATACCTTCAATGGCCTCTTTCATTTTGTCTACAATCTCATAAATAATTTTAAAATAATAGATAGCAACTCCTTCTTTTTCGGCAATCGACTTAACTTTGGAATTTGCCCTTACGTTAAAAGCAATAATGACTGAATTTGAGGCCGAAGCAAGTGTGACATCAGATTCACTAATTTCTCCTGTTCCGGTTAAAACAATATTGATGTTTACTTCTAGGTTTGATAAATCACCCAAAGAGGTCTCAATTGCCTCGGCCGAGCCGCGTACATCTGCTTTGATGATTACTTTGAGTTGTTTGAGTTTGCCTTCTTGAATAACTTCATCAAAATTTTCAAGTTTTACTTTTTTAATTTTTTGGGCTTGCTCTTGTCTGCGAAGCTCCTGCCTTTTTTCAATGATATCTTTCATCAATTTTTCAGAATCCATTACATGGAAAGGGTCCCCAGCCTGTGGGACACCTGATATACCAAGAATTTCCACAGGAGTGGAAGGCCCTGCTTCTATAAGTTTTTCGCCTCGGCTATCAAACATCGCTCGAATTTTACCACCTTCTGTTCCGACAACAAAGAAGTCTCCCATTTTAAGTGTGCCTTTTTCGATCAATATGGTTGCAACAGAACCTCTTCCCGGATCAAGTCGGGCTTCTATAGTAACTCCGATAGCACTCCTTTTATGATTCGCTCTTAGTTCAAGCATTTCTGCTTGAACTAAGACAATGTCTTTTAATTTCTCTAAGTTAGTGCCTTTTAGCGCGGATAACTCGACAAAGGGGGTATCACCTCCCCAGTCTTCGGGAACAATGTTATGTGTGGATAACTCTTCTCTTACTTTTTTGGGATTTGCTTCTTCCAAGTCTATCTTGTTGATCGCAACGATAATAGGAACATTTGCATTTTTAGCGTGATGTAATGCCTCAATTGTCTGTGGCATCACACCATCATTCGCAGCAACAACTAAGATGGCGATATCAGTGAGTGAAGCACCTCTCGCACGCATCGCTGTAAAAGCGGCATGTCCGGGAGTATCCAAAAAAGTGATCAAACCTTTTTCTGCTTTTACCTGATAAGCCCCAATATGCTGAGTAATTCCCCCTGACTCTTCACTCACAGTATTTGTTTTACGAATATTATCTAGGAGTTTGGTTTTACCGTGATCAACATGTCCCATTACAGTTACCACAGGGGGTCTTGTTTCTAAACTTTCAGTAGCATCTACTTCATCAGAAATAAGGGTTTCGTCGTAGAGAGAAACAAGCCTTACTTTACAACCATACTCTTCAGCGACTAATATTGCGGTATCTGCATCAATAGACTGTGTTATGGTTACCATTTCTCCCATTTGCATCAATTTAGAAATTAGTTCTGAGGTTTTAATATTTAGCTTTTTGGCAAGACCTCCCACCTGTGTATATTCAGTAATTTTGATTTCTTTTGGTACGGAAGAACGCTTCTGAATGTGACTTCCTTCTACAAAGTTATTTTTTTGAGTTTTCTGTTTGATAAAAAATTTTTTGTGTTCTTCATGCTTGAGTATTTCTTCTCGGAGTTTGTTTTTTCCTCCTTTGGGTTGTTGCCTGCTGAGGTTACCTCGATTTTTATTAAAACTCTGTTTTGTAAAATCTAACTTTTGCCCACCCATGGTAGTGCTTTTATTGATCTTATTTTTGTCTGATTTCCCTACGACATTAGATTCTTTTGGTAGATTCGTGGAGTTCTTCTTCTTTTCAAGAAGAGGAGGGGACGATGATGTTTGTTTTTTTACTGCATCTTCTTTCTTTTTCTTCTGTTGTTCTGCAATTTTTGCAGAAATACTACCCTTCCTTTTTGGTTTTTTAATAACAAGCTTTTTTCCCATGGTCATGAGCCTACCTTGACAAAAATTACCATCTTTTTAATTCCCCATATCTTTATCATCTTCTTTTTGATTGGCAGATTTTTCGTCCTCTTCCTCAAATTCAATATTTTCGCTGATAATTTCCATAACTCGTTTGGTCGTTGTTTTACCCATATCTTCTAGGGCAATTAGGTCGCCTTCTTCAAGAGAAAGCAAGTCTTCCACCCAGTGAATATTATTCTCTTTTAAGATTTTAATAACCCGTTTTGTCAAACCTGGGAGTTGACTTAATGGAGTGCCTTCCTCTTCTTTTTCTTTTTCTTCTTCTTTCTTTTCGTTAGCAGAAAAAAGTTTCTCAAAATTTTTACGTGCTTCTGGGTTTACAATCTCTTGTGAGAAATCGGATTCGCTCTTGACATTGATCTTAAAGCCCGTAATATGCGATGCAATTCTTACATTAGAACCTTCTTTGCCAATAGCAAGAGACAGCTCTTTGTCGGGAACCACAACTAAGGCTTCGTTTTCCGTCGAATCAATATTCACCATAATAGGGTTTGCAGGAGATATTGCATTTTTTATAAACTCTTTTGAATTTTCTGAATGGTGTACAATATCAACTCTTTCGTTTCCCAGCTCGCGAACAATTGATTGAATTCTCACTCCTCGGACTCCAACGCAAGCACCAACGGGGTCAAGGTCGGAAATTTTTGATTTGACCACAACTTTACTCCGAATACCTGGAGCACGGCCCACTGCGACAACCTCTACCGAACCTTCATAAATTTCGGGTACTTCCATCTCAAAAAGCTTTTCAACAAATCTTTTCTCTGCTCGGCTAACAATGACCTTGAGAACCCTATTTCGGTCTTCTTCAATATCGTGAAGAACAACTTTTACTTTGTCTTCAATTCGATACCTTTCCCCTGGAATCTGATGTTTCACGGGCATGATAGCCTCAATGGACCCTAGGTCTAAATATACGGTATCCCCTCGTTTCCGTAAAATATACCCGTTAATAAGTTCCCCTAATTTATCAGAAAATTTTTCTCTAACTTTTTCTTGTTCAAGAAATTTTAATTTCTGAGAAGCCACATAAATGGCTGTTTGGGCAGATACTCGACCATAATCATTAGGGTCTTCCTTGACATCAATCTTGTCTCCTAATTGGACATTCGGGTCTATTTTAATAGCATCATCAATATGTATTTGCATCCCCGGGAGAAGGACATTATCAACAACAATCCTGTTTGAAATTATCAAGATGTCATTACCATCTTCAGAAATATCAATGGCCACACCCTCGCTTGTTTTGTATTTTTTTCGGTACGCTGCGACCAGAGCATTCTCTAAAACCTCCATTAAGTCTTCACGTTTGAATTTTTTTTGAGCAACAATCTCTTGTAGGGTTGCAAAAAGGTTTTTCTCTTCTTTCTTTTTTATTTGTGTTTTCTTCATTTGGTGACTCCTGTGTTAAGATCAACAAAAAGGTTGACCTGCCTTATCTCTTGTAAAGGAATTTTAAAGATAGGGTTTACCTTATTTTTTTTGCTTTTCCCCTGCTGTTTATTAAACTTTACGTCAGCGATTTGCCATAATAATTGGCTACTTCCCTCAAAACCTCGGAAGAAAAGCACTTCACTACATTGAACCCTATTCTTTTTTTCAAAATATTGAACTTTCATGAAACTAGCAGAAAATCGTTCTAACTCATCGGGGACTTTAATTTCCCTCTCGGCACTTGGAGAAGAAACCTCAATCGTGTGTTTTTTAGAGAGGGAGCTTTCTTCGCTTTGCGTTTGGATAAAATCTTCCAGGCGAGAACGATATATCCTTAAATAAGAAGCACATTCAGCAACAGTGGGAGAGCCTGACGTGTTTTTAGTGTTATCTAAATAGACTTGGAGATGAACATTTTTTCGGGAGTGAATAATTTTAAAATCATGTATACAAAAACCTTCTGTCAAAACCTCTTTAGCTATGCGACGAGCTATCACTTCCCAATTCATTTTCTTTAAAAAATATTTTGTAAACAATAAAACCCATCTTCATTTGGAGAATCTAGCAAAAAAGCTACACATCCTGAGCAAATAAGATATCATATGCTAACAAAACTACTGCATCATGGTTGTAAATCAGAGCCATCTTGTCAATCTCTTTACTAAATTCTAGAATTAGGTTGAGAAAGAACTAGGGAGGTTTTGCAGGAAATATGATTGTTATGAGGTTATTGTCACTTGTAGAGTTAATTTTGGAAATTAATTTTTTATTTTTAATTTTATCTCTTCACGGTAAAAAGAATAATCACCATGGGTGATTGTTCGATAGCTTCGTTTACGATCTCCTACCGTAGAGAGACAGACAGCATTCATAAGACAAAGAGCACATTATTTAGGTACGAATGATTCTTAATAAGTCAACAAAGAGTCCCAAAAAAATAGGTATGGTATAAGCAAAAACTATAGAAGTGATTTCTTGTGACGAGCTATCTCCTTTTTGTACATACCAAGTGATCAAGATGTAACCAAGAATTAAACCAGAGACGCGTAAAAAAGAAGCAATGATCCAGCTATGCCAAAGTGGCAAAAAGATTTGTTTTTTATTCTGAATCTTCAAAAAAAAAACCTGACGACATATATGACGACGGAGTAAAAACAGCCTATAAAAAAAAAAATGATTACTGAGCTATGAAACATTGTAGTTTCCTAATTAGCACGTACCCGGTAAGTAATATTAATTGAACGAACAATCTTTCCGACAATGTTGGCTTCTTCAGTGGTGGGATGTTCTGAGCAATTATAAAGGGCTAGCAAAAAAATATTTTCTTTTTGCAGCATACAGACCATGTAAAAACGACCTGCCAAGTTATATTCATGAGGAATAAAACTCATCTGATCTTTTTCGTAAAGATTGAAGCCATTTTCTGGTTCCGCAAGATTTTGATTTCTAAGAAAAGCCCCCATTTTACCTGCTAGGTTGTCGACTTTTAAAAAGTCAAAGGGTTCAAGTTCTTGAATAATATTTCTTGGATTACCAAGTTGAGCGGAAAAAATCTGAAGAGCTCCTTGACCTTGAATGGGGTCAAAAAAAACAGGGATATTATCAATCACTTCTAACTCCCACATTCTTGGATATTCGAGAGAAAACCACCGCTTAGCTGATACAAACTTTTGTAAAGTGAGCATAAATCTATTTTGTATAGGATGTCCTTGAAGAGAGAGCAAACAAACGAATAAAACCCTCCGCATCAAATTGGTTATAAAGCTCACTCGATTCAAATGATGCCAATTGACTGTCATAGAGTGAGACATCTGATTTTCGACCTACCACCGTAACGGAACCTTTGAAAAGCTTCAGACGAACAATACCAGAAACCGTTTGCTGAGTTTTGTCAATAATGGTTTGGAGACTTTCTCTTTCGTGGGAAAACCACTGACCATTATAAACGAGGCGAGCGTACCTCATGCTAAGTTCATCTTTAAGATGTTGTAAACCTTTCTCTAAGGTGATTGACTCAAGGTCGCGATGTGCATGATAAATTAAAGTGCCTCCTGGTGTTTCGTAAACTCCACGGGATTTAATTCCGATCAGACGGTTTTCTACCATATCCACTCTTCCAATACCGTGGCGCCCGGCTATTTCATTCAATGCTCTCAGGAGTGCAACAGAAGAAAGTGATGTATCATTCACGGAGATGGGATCGCCTTCTTGAAAACCAATCTCAATGTATTCAGGTTTATCAGAAGCTTTTTCGGGTGAAACGGTCATTAAAAACATATCTTCTTTGGGTTCTCGGAAGGGGTCCTCCAAAATACCACCTTCATACGAAGTATGAAATAAGTTTGAGTCTATGGAATATGGCTTCTCTGGTGTAATATCGATAGGTATACTTTTTTCGTTGGCGTAGTTTATAAGGTCGGTTCTTCCTCTGAACGACCATTCTCGCCAGGGGGCAATAATTTTTAAATCAGGTGCTAAGCTCATACTTGTAAATTCAAAACGAACCTGATCATTCCCTTTACCTGTTGCCCCATGAGCCAACGCGTATGCACCTTCCTTGATCGCAATTTCAACCTGTTTTTTGGCAATTAAAGGACGGGCAATTGCTGTGCCCATCAGATAACGCATTTCATAGACGGCGGAAGAGCGGAGCATTGGAAAAACATAATCTTGGACAAACTCCTCTTGCAAATTGACAAGGTAACATGATGAAGCTCCTGTCTTTTTTGCCCTCTCCTCTAAACCAGAGAGGTCTTCATTTTGCCCAAGATTGGCACAGTATGCAATAACCTTACATTCATATTTTTCTTTGATCCAGTGAAGAATCACCGAAGTATCCAACCCTCCTGAGTATGCCAAAATAACTTTTTTCATAGACGAATATACACCCTTGACTCTAATTTAAAATATCTCTTCAAGTGACAACAAAAAATACTTTTCATAGCACCCAGTATATAAAACGGCTACATGTGGATTGTGAAGTTGTTTGTTCGTTCGTTCCCTGTTATCTACTTTGTGAGCTTATTATTCTCATTGCCCATATTCTCGCAATTTGAGCTAAATGAAACAAGCCTTGACTTTGAAGCAGGAATCTGGTTTGGTCCAGTCACTCCTTTCCCAGGAACGCGGCTCGCGAATGTCTTGAGTACAAGCTTGGGGGGAGGTGCTTTTATACGCACCAATATTCCCAGCGATACTCTCCGATTAGAAGTTGGCTCCTCAGTCGCTTATTATACCTCTGGTGGAGACGCTACCTTAATTTCAGTCCCCACGTATGCGGCGGCTACCTACTCCCTTCCTTTTGAACTACCGTTATTATTTCAGTTGAAACTAGGGTTAGGGTTTAATTATTTTGAGAATTGGCCAGAAAGGAGTAAAGTCATTCATCCAGCCGTTATCTCTGGTATTGAAATGACATTTCCTGCTGGAAAGCTTATCAATATTGGGTTACGCATTAATTACTATTGGGCAATTGAAAGTTATTTATCACGACCCAGTGAAAATCCTGATTTTGTTGTCCATGATGGCCACTTTATTCATATAGGGATTATGGTCAGCTTCAATTTCAGAGGAGGTTAAAATATGATTTTTTCGTCTAAACGTATCGAAATTACTTTTGCTTTCTTGATTGCTATCTGTTGCACTACGTCTTGCAATAATCAACCTGTTCTATCTCATTTAACAAATACCAGAATGAACTTGATCTTTAAGGGTACATACGAAACAAATAACCCGCATGAATGGAGTGAGATATATCAAAATGATTCTGTGAGCTCTCAAGCATTCCCAATAAACCAACCGATTGATCTAAATGAGTTTAGATTTTTCTTTGATTTTGCAAGTATGGGGTTGACCACAGTCGACAAAGAAGCTAGTAAAACAAGTGAAGAGGACTGGTCATTCTTTTTGAGGAATCGCTCGGTTCTTTGCCAGACAGATATTGCCTTCAATAAAACAGTTTTAAGAACTTGCCGAAGTGAAAATGGAATACAGAATCTAAAAAGTTTTTTTGGAGAGGGTTTAAAATTAAAAAGTGATGATGTGGGTGCAGCAACATACCAAATGCTCAGCTTAAACCCTAGAAATATGGTTACATCACCAAGCTTTACATATAATGAGTTAAATCAAAAAGTCAACAGCAACACAAGATTTGATAGTAAGCTTCTTCAGGCAGAAAGTATTATGCAATATTATCACTATAGTTTGAAAGATAATACTCAAAAAAAAAATTCTCACCTTTTACCGATCATTAGTGAAAATTTAAACTTAAATATTGACTCCGGGGAACGGCCGTATACACTTGAAGTTCGTATATTTTTAAAAAATTTAATGATGAATCATGTTTTAGTGAACTCCACAGCAAGATCGCGTATGTTCTTTGTAGGGCCATCAGATTGGCTAATAAACCATAGTTTTGACAATACGGCCACACCAGAGAATGAAGTTACTGCAAACTATTTTCGTCTAGGTGGAACCATCTTAATGAAGGTTCGTAAATATTTCAATGATAACCAGGGTGATCTCGCCATCACAAGAATGGGTTTTGTCTGTCCTGGCGGACAAGGGAAAAAAAATGGATTATCTTATTTTGTGGTTTTACCAAGAGGAGAGAGATTTGAAATAACAAAACTTCCCCTAGCAGCGACGAAATATCAAAACTCTAACGAAAAAATTAATAATCTACCTCCCGCTAATTATGATCTTTACATAACCTATGATCGCATGATGAATACTGCCTCGGGCATGGTAGATGGCAAAGACGGGTTTCCTGAATCTTTTCGTCTGTGTATGAGTTCAGTCAATGTATCAGTCAGCTCAACAGTTGATGTAGATATCTCTTCTTGTGCCTGTCCATAAAAGATGAGCGAGCATGATTTCTGTCTTTCCTCAAAACATACTTTTCTCTCAGAGGTTAAATATGCTCGTTTCATGAGGAGATATCTATTTTTTTTTACACTTGATATGGGTTTTTCTCACGAAGAAGCTCGCTGTATAGAAGCTAGCTTTTATGAGGCCATTCAGAATGTGATTCAACACGCTAAGCATATTTCTCAAAAATTGATTATCACGACAGAGTTTCGAAACTTCCAAAGTTATCTTGAGATATATATCAAAGACTCAGGAATCCAGGTACCCCGTTCAAAAATTTTGGCACGTCCGCTTGATGAATATCGAACCAGTGGCCTTGGGCTTTATTTTATGGAAAATGTCATGGACTATTTAAATTATGATACTTCCAATCAACATGGCACCATCTTAACAATGGTGAAGCAATTACAATAAGAGTAAAAAGTTCATTCATTTGTCAAAGAAAGAGCTATCGAATCGTTAAGAGTAAACACCTTTTGTAACGATATTGGTGGGGCATTATGATAGAAAAGTGTCTTTTTGTATTATTTAGCTTTCTCCTCTACATAACGTGCCCACTTGGTTTGACCCCTCAGGGAAAAGAGCGTGCTAAGGGTACAATTTTAATTCTTGTCGAAGAAAGTGCCCAAGAGCATCAAGACTATAGGTTCCATCAGAGAATCCTTCGTTTTCTGAATCATAAGAAAAATGACGATCGGTTAATAATTCGCAAATTTAAAACGGTATCGAAACTAGCAGAACTGCTTCAGAAAACTGAGAAGGAAGTTTCCTTCTCGGATATTTATATTTTTTTGGGTCAACTGAATTACTTTAAAATAATAGATTACCATAAGAAAATATTTGAGATCACAAAGCAACTAAAGAAATTTTCACGAAATCACCCAAGGTTTTATTTATACGAAACAAGCTTTCTTGTTAATTTTTTTTATCATCCTTTCTTGAAATATGTATCCAATATTCATTTGATTAAAAATACGAAAGAGCTCCTCAAAAACCTAGAGCCCCATATGAAATATCATATTTATGAGTTTGATTATGAAAAAAAAAGGCAAAAAATCAGTTTGAACGCAAAAAAAAAATATTCAAAAATGAGAGTTCAATGCATACCCTACTGGAATTCAGAGAAAATTTCTTTGAAAAAAAATCATAAAGATAAGGCAGACTACAGAGTCATGCCACCCCCTATCCATCAGGTAATCCCACACGAGTCTTCTTTTTATTGCCTTTTTGAAAATAAACAAAAAAAAATCATCTATAAAATTATCTACCCCAAAATCGACTTCTCATTATTCCCTAGAGAAGTTTTAATCTTCTATGAACCAAAAAAAATTGTAGAGAAAGAGATTAGCATTAGTATCAGCTCAGGTATTGAAGTCAAAAACTTGGAACCTACTATTCAGGTGAATAAATTTAAAGGAAAGCCTCCTCTACTTTTTTCTCATAATCAAAAATGGAATTGGAATCAAAGCTCAAGAAAATTCTCTATAGCAAATCAAAGCAATAGAAAAGAATTACATCAATTTAATTTAGAAAACAAATATATCATTGATTTAGCAATTATTGGTAAAGAAAATAATTCTCTCTCTGGCATTCTTCAACTAGCGAGTGAAGGGTTCACTCTAGCGAAGTTCCCTATCAATTTTAGGCCATATTTCTGGGGTGCGAATTTATTATATATATTATTGATCTATTTAAATGAAAGCTTGCTACTCATTGTATTATTATTGATTGGTGTAATGTTTTTTCTCACAAAGAAGAAGAAAAAAGTGGATAATAATATGCAGCCAGGGGAGGCGATAGGGGAGTTTATTTTAATGATCAAAAAACCACGGCAATTTTTCCTCAGTAAAAATGATAATCCTTTCAATTGTATGATTCCTTTTATTGATGAAAGTTATGTAGTTAAGGTCGATGGTGCTTATATTGATATCAAAAAAGATGATAGGAAAGAGAAAGAATCTTTTAATTTGAACGAATCTTTAGGAAAAATTCAATATAAACTTGGGGAAAGAGGTGAAGTCTTATTCTCGCAAGAGAAATTTTATGAAAAAAATAATCAATTCGTCATCATCATGAAAGTGCGTGAAAAGGTAACATAAACAAAAGTCTCAATTTTATAAATCCTCTCTTTGATATTTAAATGAGCGTACATTCACCTACAGTAGTGGTGCTGGTATGTGCTAGCAAGTCAAGCTTCATATTTTTAATTTAGTTGAAAGGAAAGTCCATCATAAGCGGGAATTATATTATCAGAAAACTTTTTTAAAAGACTTTCATGTGACAGACCATGTCCTAGGTGTGAAATAATCCCTCGTTCTGGTTTATATTTTTTAATCAAGTCAAAAGCCTCTGGTATTGATATATGAGTTGGATGCTTCCCGTAAAGAGGAGAACCTAAAATTAAAACTTCAAGGTTATACAAAAAGTCTTCATACTCTGGTAAAATATATTTAAAATCAGTCAAGTAACCAACTTTACGATTAAATACGAATCCAACACATTCCAACTGTATGGGGGGAACATGAATTAAGCGAATTGGTTGAACGGAAATCTTACCGATTGTGAAGGTCTTATATATTTCATTGTGATCAAAAGAATAGGTTTGAATATCAAGGTTAACTTGCCCGGTGTTTTTTTTGGTGAAGACATACGGGTATAATCGCTTTATTTCATCACGAGTTTGTTTATTGCACAAACACGTAAGAGGCTTCTTTCTTTGAAAGGCAAAGGGGCGTAGTTCATTGAGACCCCCCATATGATCAAAATGATAATGTGTATATAATACGCAATTAAGCCACGCAATTTTATGCTCTAATATTTGTTCGCGTATATCAGGCCCAGTATCAACCAATGCATAGTCTTCTTCACTCTGCAGAAGAATAGAAGCCCTACGCCTCTGATCTTTTTTGTTCTTGGAAAAACACACTTTACAGAAGCAACCAACCACAGGAACACCTGTAGAGGTGCCGCTACCCAAAATTGTCAATCTCACAAAATTAACGACTTAGGAGAAAATATTCTAATTAATTAATAAAAAAATTTGATATGATGAAATTAGTTAACTCCCAACAGCCTAAGCTCTTCATCTAGAATTTTTTTCATATTATCATACGACCTAAATTTTGGTGAAATTTTTCCATTTACAAACATTGTGGGAGTTCCTCCTACGCCATTTTGAGAGCCCGACTGGATGTCTTCATCAATCTCTTTTGAGATAGCACCATTCCTGTCAGAAAGGCACTCCCGAAATTGTGACGGATTCAGACCAACCTGACTTGCTGCCTTGAGTAAACTCGGTATAGATAAGTCAAATTCAGCACTAAATATTTTTTCTTGGTATTCAGAAAACTTTTTCTGTTGATTTGCACAGTTTACTGCAATATGGGCTTTTCTGGCTTTTTGATGAAAACTTAAAGGAAAGTCTTTGAATACCCATTTAATTTTATCTTTGTATTCACGACGAATGCGCTGAGCATCTGATTGAATTTTCTCGCAGTACGGACACTCAAAGTCAGAATATTCGACAACAATAACCTTTGCTTTCGGATTTCCCCAAAATGGTTCTTCCCTGAGGTCAATTTCAACAGAAGGAGTGGTAGGAGCTTTTAAAACTATATTTAATTTATAATTTTTGCTGAGTTCTTGGTAATATCTATTTTTTAGATTTGATTTAATATAATCAACAACTTGAACGTAGATTTCGTCACGAACACTAGGAAAAGGCTTATTAAATCGCTCTTTGTTATAAGTATAAAATTGACGGAGCATCTTTTCTTCGGGATGTTCAAAATTTTTTTCAACGTAGGTCTCAATTAACGTCTTTCTGTTCACCTTCTTTTTTTTTGCTTCAAGGGCTATAATTTTTTTGACAGCAATTTCACGAGCAATTCTTAATTTAGTATCATGCTCTTGTCGTCTCAATCTAAATAATTCAGAACTTGCCTTTTCGTTTACTTCTCTCATAGAAACAGACCCCCCTTCAAAGGAGATGACCTTTCCCCCTCCGCAGGAAAAAAGTAACACCACTCCAAAAGAAAACCAAACCGGAACAACCGCTCTTCGGATTTCTTTCAAAACCAAAAAATCTCTCATTATAAAACTAAGCAACTTTATACGCATGATACACCCGCACCATTGTGCCAAAAGCAATACTCCATAGCAAGCAAAAAAAAGATATTGGCGCTTGTCTCGAAGTCTTAATGAGGCTGTGCGGGAAATATGATTGTTAATAAGATTATTTGTCACTTGTAGAGTTAATTTTGGAGATTATTTTTTTGGTTTTTTGATTTGTATTCTCAAATATTTTCTTATGGTAATCTGTTATTTTTAATTTTACCTCTTCACAACAAAAAAAATAATCATCACGGGCGATTGTTTGATAGTCTCTGGTTTAACCCCCTAAAACTGGACACTTTATTGTGTTAAATTTAGGAGGTAAAACTATGATTAAAAGACAAAGATACAGTAAGGAAGCAAAAGAGAGATTGGCTTTGGAGATGATTTCAGGTCAGACTAGCACGGCAGAAATATCTAAGAGAGAGATGATTTCAGTCGCAACTTTATCGAGATGGAAGCGACAGCTGGTTTCCGAAGGCTTTGAAGATAAAAATGGGGTTGAGTTAGAATTGAGAAAAAAAATTTCCTATTTAGAATCGGCCTTATCTGACTTAATGATAGAAAATCAGATTTTAAAAAAAACGGAAAAACTTCTTCAAGAATACAGGCAAAAAGAGAAATTATCAAGAATAGCCTCAGCACAGAATTTGGGATCACAAGGAGTTGCAGAGTTATGAAACTAGAAAAGTCAACTTATTATTATAAGTCGAAGGAGAAGAAAGATGATTCAACGATTCTAAAATCTATCCATGAAATTAGTGATCAATTGAACCAAGTAGGTTATATCTCGATGACGCAAATTCTAAAAGATAGAGGCTTTACAATAAATAAGAAGCGAGTTTACCGAATTATGAAAGAAAATAGACTTTTATGCACTAAAAAGGTGTTTTTGAAGCCAAAAACTACCCAATCTAAGCATAATTTCAGAAAATATCCCAATTTGATTAAAAGTGTGCAAGCTGATCCCTTCAAGGTAATTGTTGGCGATATAACCTATTTTGATATTAATTCGAAAGACCACTATTTAGCTTTGCTCATGAGGCTTATGAGTCGCCGTATCGTAGGAGCGGCCATTTCTGATAAAAATAACACCCAACTGGTCATAGCAGCCTTTCTTTCGCTTAAAAGAGAAATAGGAGATTTACAAAATTACTACCATCATACTGATGCTGACGTCAGATATTGCTCAAATGAGTATATCGCTCTATTAGAAGAAAGTAGAATCAATATTTCCATGTGTCGTGGTAATGTGTATGAAAACGCTCATGCCGAATCATTGAATAAAACAATTAAATATAAAGAAATTAATTTATCAGAATATCAAAACTTTGAAGAAGCTCAAAAAAGTATCTTCAGGTTTATCCATCTTTATAATACGATGAAGCCACATTCAGCTTTAGGATGGGTGACACCTCAAAAATATGAGGAGAAATATCTAAAAGAATAAGAAAAAGACTGTCCAGTTTTAGGGGGTTAAACCAATCGTTTACAATCTCCTACCATAGAGAGAGACAGCATTCATAGGACAAAGGGCGCATTGCTCAACATTAGAAGTGTAAGTGCTCATTTTACTATTTTTATTTTGACTTCGTTTTCGGTTCTGAGGAGTTAGCTTCTATTTTAACTACCATCAATAACAAAATGTCTGACTTTTGGATGAGTCCAATCTCTAATGCTACTTTTATAGAGTCGGTAAAAAATAGATTTGATTGCATACAAGTTTTTTCCAAAATTCACAAATAGCACAATATTTAGTTTGATTTACCTCCTGGCAAATGACATTGGACAAGTTCAGAAATTTTATGACTATTTGTAACCCCCTTAAAATATGAGTAAGTCAAAAGGCTAAGAATATTTTAAGGACAATACAATGAACTTCCTCGGGTGAAGTAGTTTTGTGTGACAGAAGAAATGTCCAATGGCTTGAATAGCTAACTAAAACGATAAACTGGATGATCTTA
>CBDBLF010000012.1:0-5821 GCA_965206985.1 Spirochaetota bacterium
TATAAAATGTTTATCACTTATTTATCAACTTACTTTCCACCACCATCCATGCAGTCACTAATGAATTGTGTCCTTGCCGTATATAATCTAGGAGGGGCATTAATTGGAGCACAATGATAATCATGTCAGTGATTCTTAGTCGACAATATCTTCCGATAATTTTTAATTCACATATACATATATCAGCTCAAATATTAGATATAGTATTGACATTTTTTCCAGAATGTTCTTAACCCCACCAGGATAAGGACAGAAAGGACATGTTTAAAAACATTTTTATGAGTGTGCAGATGGACCAGGCATGGTTATCCACATATGTTTTCATATTTTATATGGTAGAGACCCAGCAACCCTGTTAATGCCAGTCCAATATCTCTATTGAAGTGCAGATTTTCAGGTGTCAAATGAATGTGGAGCTCTTTCTTTATCAGTAATTTTCTCAGTTCACTAATTTTTTTGATCATTGAAATGTCTTCCCATATAGTAGGATGGTGTTGGTACCTAACATGGCAACCATTTTAAGCTCTCCTCTCGTTCATGCATTCTTATCTTATCTTGGACGGGCACTCCCAGGTTGATTACTCTATAACATAAAAATTATGTGGAAAACGCGCTCAGTTCATCTGTGTATTATCACCATGCAAAATAAACAATGAGCATGAGTACTCTTTAAAAGTATTTTTTAAATTAACATATCTACATCCTACTAAATCTGTTAATTAAACTAATATTGAGATGAAAAATTTAAAAAAATGGAGATAATACCTGAAGCCATTATAATTCCTCATAATATTGAGGAGAAAAACTCCCAATTAAACATTAAAGCAACTATTCTCACACATACTTTAATGGTGTCCCCTCCACTGCCTTGGCTGCCTGTATTTTTTCAAAGAGAACACTTAAAGACAGAGAGGTTTCTTTAAAGAAGTTAAAGCGACCAGTCTGTGCTATCCAGCTGACCATTTTTGGGGTCAGGCTCCTAACTTCAGGGATGGGGGTTTCATACAGACCAAGGGGTAGGTTCCCTGTCATGTCCATTAATTTCAGACAATTTTCCATCCACACTTCATCACTCTAAGAAGAAGAAAAAAAAAAAACACTTATAAAAAAACAAAACAAATAAAAGTATAACATATATGTAGGGTCTCCTTCCCCACTCCATACCTCCCCTTCCTTGTGTCTTTCTTTGGTTCCCCTTCCATTCCATTCCACTTTACCCACTTTCATTCCAATCCTCTCTCTCCTCATGCACACAACCTTATGAGTGTTAGCAGCACATAGCAAGCCCACTCCACTGTGCAGGTTCTGAACCACCCAAACAAGCAAACAAGATCTTCCTTGTTTTCAGTGAATGAGTAGTTCATCACAATTCATTCCAATTCTGTCTCACCTCTTCCATTGTGGCAATTTGATTGGTGATGATTACCGCTGAGTCGGCAAACTCTCCTACAGTATTCATGAGTTTGGCTTGCGCCTCCAACCCGCCTTCAAATGTGGCCCCCACCACCACAGGGACACGCCCACCGACCCTCTCCTTCACCCTCCGGGCAACTGCCACTCTCTCGTCATTACTCAACTACACACACAGCAACGTCAAAATAATATTAACTTCCACCAAATATTAAGGTTGCCATCACTATATTCTTTGACAATATTTTTGCTTGATATATTTTGCAACCTAACAAAGTTACATGACATTTTTTCGCCATAATAAGTTAAGTACAACACTAAATAGTGTATTATGAAACACTTAAAACTAAGACCATCTTAAAATTTTGCAAACACTAGGGCTTTTTTTATAGCCATAGCATTGCTCCTTCTTTACACTGAGGCTCTATACCGGACATCCTGCCTGCATCTTGTTTGTCTTGTGAAGGTTATTGAAGAAATTACAAGAGAAAAAAAACTTGAAATTTCTTCTGATTTTTTAAAAATTCTATTATCAATATATTTATATATATTAGAAAATGAGCTAGAACTCTCTATTTAGAGTAAACCCGACCATTACCATTGGCATAATAGAAAATTAATTCATACTTTGCCAAGCTTCCAGATCACAACAATCTAAATTTTTTATATTTATGTTCAGGTTCCTCTAAAGGCCTGTCCACACTACACAAAAAAACAATTTGAATTAATTCGAATTGATTCCCTGGAAAAATAATTTTTTATACCCAATGCAAATTAATTCAAATCCTAGCGTCCACACTGGCACTACTCTCAGACCTGCTAACCTCAGACTTCAATAATTTATTGACAGCTTAACTTTCTATCCAAAATTAATTTTCCCATCCTCAATTGTATAATGGTAATGTATATCTAATTTCTTGATTATGAATCTACGTTTTATATCTGCTTATTGCAGAGTCCTTTCATCTTATGCTGGATTTGAATATCCTTATCCAGGAACAGATCTGATTAATGCATTACAATGTGACTAATTAATCAGAAGTATAGGGTAATATCATTGATAATAATTGCTAAATAATAACGGATAGAATTATTTGAATATGAATCAATTTTTATGTCCCTGTAAGCGCTCATGGTCTCAAAGTCTACATCAATGCCACTATCCTGTATTTTTTGGGATATGGCTCCTACTTCACGACAGCAAAGACACTCCCTGCTGGTACTGATACTCATTTGTTCCTGTGCCCGCCCGCACTGACACCTACACACACACACAAAACAGAATTAGACAGCCACACAGCTTATCCGTTACTACAAACTGTGTTTCCCATTTTTCTCCACCTAGTGAGTCACCATTACCTTAGGTGCTAGCAGCAAGACACCCTACCAATGACTTGCTAGCTTGAGGCTCAAACTGTGAGTACTCAACTATTTCTTCAGAATCCTCACCTTTTAGAGTTTGCTATGTTCCTCAACTAGGAAAAATGAGCAGGATAGGCTGAAATCACCAAAACTTGTATCAGGACTAACAGAAAATACACTATCCACGCTGGCATTGCTGTAACATAATCCTACTCAGACACCATGAGTGGCATAACCAAAATTCGACCACAACAGGACGTCAATTTTACAGGATCTAAATTGCAGTGAAACAAAATCTATTTTTGTCATGAAGAAAGGTGTAAAAAAATTCCAAAAATTTTATATGATTTTAGAGTGCATAAGGAACTTGTTTCAGCCAAAAAAAATTTTTTTTTCAATATCTTGCATGACACCCTCACTTTAACTAATCAATTTATCAATGTCAACAATCTGAAATTTGGTAGTACTTGGGCAGGCATTTGTGAGATAGGACTACACATGGCTTCCATAATTGAGGAAGTCATAGTTTCATTGCGATATACCTTCATTGCAGGTGTTATCTGTAACACAAATAATGCATGCATTATTTGCACTGTATTAAAATGAATTAAACTGAATGTATGAAATATTATCTGAATAGAATTCACTTCACCGTAAGATAGCAGTGAAAAAAGATTCACTTTTCCCAGTCAGGAAGAAATAAAATGAAGATCCACACTCTATAATCAGCATGGTGCATTCAGTTAGTATAAAGTGTCTGTCAAGAGGCACTAGGTTTAGCAGATGGTTTAGCAAACAGTTTTTACGAGCATACTCAGCAATTGGAATAAAATTAAAATGGCATCCATGAGAGTGAATGTCATTGGTCCATCCTGATATACCTTCATATTTCTGTAAGTTAATGAAGAAAACCGATGGGTCATGGACGTATACCAGTCGAAACCCCGTTGGATCATAGTATTAGCTCAAGTAATAATGTTTTCAAATTGTCGGTAATCCAGCTCATAAGAAAGTAGTTACTGGAGAATTAGGAGAAGTTCAATTTTTTGTTTTTATTCTACTTCTTTTTGGGGGAGCTATTGAAATTTGACACAGACATTTCTTAGAGGTTCCTGAACATAGCATATGTGGATCATTATTATCTAGAAGCTTGGCAAAGTATGAATTAGTTTAGCATTATGACAATGATAATGGTCAGGTCAACCCTAAATAGAGAGTGCTAGCACACTTTCTAATAATAATAACACCTCTACTAATTAGAGTCCTTTTAAACTCACTTAGATTATATTTCTGGACTTTGCCTAATTTCTAAAGTAAATATTATGAATGCACCTCTAGTAATTAGTATCCTGAACTGAGTGTATGTGTGTGTGTGCGTGTGTATGTGTGTGATCAGATTACAGTATGGTTGATAAACTCCTCTAATAATGCTCTTTAAAAAATGGGGTCAGATTACAACATTAGATTACAACTTTGTGGGACTCATTAATTGAAAAGTATATTTAAATGGACATACGCCCTAGCCCTAATCAAATTCTCTCTAAACTAGGCCTGTAGGATCGTGAGCAATCCCTGAAAATTTCAGGGTGATTGTTTCAGGCGTCTAGGAGAAGTGTTTCGCACAGACAGACAGACACACAATACATGAATTATAGTAAGATTAGGTATTAGATAGGGAATTCAACCAATATTCAATATACACAGCTAAGAAGAAAAATTACTAATTGAAAAATAAAATAAAAATCTGGAGAAAAAAGTATTTACCTGAAACATTTCACTGTAGAGACTGACAGAAAAGAGTCCACTAACACCAGATTTGATGTACCATTCAGTCATAACTATGTGAGAGTCAGAGTAAAAAATTTAAAAAAGACTATCACAAAATGTATCACCAGTTTTTATAATTTTGTTCTTAGTCAATTCATTAAAAAAAATTTAAAAAAAACAAAAAAAAACTTAATATTATACTGCTATATATGTTGTGTTAAATTTCCTGGAATGCTTACAATAAAAAAATTCCAAGGATAACCATTTTTTTCAAGAATTACTATCACATCAGATCACCCAAACTACTTGGATCTTTCCCTGGTGCATGCAAATAGCTGGTCAGATGGACATTCTAACAACATCCACTCAATTCCAATTATGGTCTGAATATTTGAGGAATGGACAACTTCAATATCTACAGTTCTAACCATCTAATCCATTCCAGTCAATGGACTTCTTTTCATCATCCAAAAATGGAGTGATCATGGTGGAATAGATGCCATCTGGCAACTGCTTCACTCCAGTCACCCTGGAGGTGGAATGTAACAACCGCTGGGCGAGGGGAGATAAGGTGTTCACCCTAACCCCTAGATGTACCCCAGCTTTCAGCAGAGGCATGATAACTTCAGAGTACAAGAGAACAATGAAAACAGTGGAGCACCCAGACGAGCCACGCCTCTTAAACCTTACCCATCTGGATATGGTATTAAAATTCGCCTGGTCCAATAATTTTGACGTGTTGGTACAGGATTAACTATATCATTCCTGTGAATGCTAAGAAAGCAACTTGTTAGTACTGTAGTGTGAAGTAGGTTATTATCGTAAATTAAAGTTAATTATAGTTAACTTTAGTGAACATTCCAAATATTCAAGCCTTCCAGATTGGGTCTATACTGCATTCCAACCACCCAACATTACGGAAGAGTTTGATTTATCCCCTATAACTCCCAGCATCATCAAAAGGCTCTTAAAAAGATACAAGAAGCCATCAGCTCCAGGTATGGATAAAATTACTTATGGTCAGCTAAGGAATCTACCTACCTGCCACCACTTCCTAGCTACCCTGTACACTAAGATCAAGAGACAGTCCATGGAAGCACCATCACAATGGGGACAGGGGAATATCATATTAATCCATAAAAAAAGGTGATCAGTCAACCCCTTCAAATTACAGGCCCATTATCCTACCATCTACAATAAGCAAATTATTTCACAAGATTCTAGCGTTGAGAATGGAAAGATTTTGTCTAGCGAACAAGATCGTTGATCCTTCCATCCAAAA
>CBDBLF010000013.1:0-8529 GCA_965206985.1 Spirochaetota bacterium
TCATTATTAAAACAAATATTGACATACAATACAATAAATACTATTTTCATCAAACAGATGGGGGGGGGGGGGGGGGGGGGGGGGGGGAACAACAACAAAGATGCAAACAAACAAAAGGATTTCACAATGTGTTTACCACAAGAACATCCATTGAAATATCACCGCACTACATTACACAATAATACAAATATTGAAGTTCCTGTTTTGGGGGGGGGGGTCAAAAGGAAAATCAAATTGTACATAATTAAGGCAATGTGTATTTATTCAAATTAAAATTATAAAATCTAGCTCCAATCCAAACAAAGTGAGCAATATTGCATATATGCTCATTAAAAGAAATAGAGAAAGAATTACGTTGGATACCTTTACTAATAATTCTCTGCTGTAGTGTTTGGCGCACTATGAACTCCAGTAAATGCTTTTCATCTTTTTTTACTCACGGTTAAATAATTATTCACAGAGTCTAAATGTTACTTTCTTGGGAAACTTCCTCCCACAACCAGTGCTAAGGTCTCTGGTTAAGTACTGGTCATAGTTGGTTCCCTACCCCCTTTTCTCCCATTTTTTCCTCTTTTCTCTCTTTTTAGGTCAAAACATTATATCATAAGTGAGCGGGTTTTGGCAGGAAATTTCCAGTTTTGTTCCTTCTATATATATATCAGAGTGCAAGGGATATGTGTACTATAAAACTTTCAACAGATGATGCTCAACATTTCTTCCTACTGCCATCCATCAGAGACCTCAGGCAGGGCGAAGTGTGCATGAAATACTTCTAACAGCACAAGCTGATTCATGCTAGAGAGCCTGAGCAAGTTCACATTCTTATAAGATATAAGATCAAATGGTAAAGGAGAGCCGAATTAAAAATTTTTTTCAATGTTTTATTAAGTGTGTGCCATCTTGATCAGCTGCTCTGTGCCAGCTTCTGTATTGAACATATATATATATTTATATATATATATAATAAATTAAAAAACAATTTTAAACTGCAGAGAGAATAATACACATACCCAGATCAGGAGAGTGGGCATCTTAATCTTCTCTACAGTGTCTTCCATCTTGTCTTCCTTGTCTTCTATGGGGTCTGTTATCCCAAACTTCAACATGCAGCGATAGTAATTGATGCAGCCGGTGAGTGCCCCAGGGCGGGAGACTGCATATTTATATGCCTCAATGATCTCAGGAGGGAAGGCATCCTTGTTGATGGCTCCCTGTGGTAATGGAGCAATAACAATTTCAATATATGCATATATAAACAAAAGACGACATATCAAGAGGAAATGTTCCAATGTTCAAACAGAACACGCTACCTTATACGGCATTTGCAGAGAGACAGACTTAAATCACTTAATTCACTAGTCTTGGTCCTTCGTTCACAGCACTGGATGTATTGCATCACCAGCACACAAATAATGTAGGTCTGGTGACTTGCCTGTATATTCTGTGTCCCTGCTTCAGAATGTTGAAGCAGCTAATTATGGACCAAAATAATTTTATAATGAGATTTCAAAACACCCACACCTACCACCAAGGTTGTAAAACTTTTTGAAGTGACTGACCATTCAGATACTCTCCCAATACCTGGTACTATTGTTTATGAGAAAAACATAAGACTTCATGAATATGCACCTCTAGTAAACTAAATGAGTGAATGTGGTATTACAATTACGTTCAACAGAGACTTATGAGACATGGAATGTACTGGCAAGTCACCAGACACTTTATTTGAGTGCTAGTGATGCAATACATCCAGTGATGTGAATAAAGTGGGTTGGGACCAAGATTACTGTGGCACATGGTTTCCGAGGCACAAATGACAATACATGCACACAGGTGACTGCTGATAGAATAATAATAATAATAATAATAATAATAATAATAATAATAATAAAAGTGTCCTGTGATAATTATAGCTTACTCCTTTGGGGTCTGTCAACATTTGCTCAATGGCTGCATAATCATTCATTGACATGTTTAGTTCCGGCAGCTTGGGCACTTGAAAGAAGAACATGTACTGTGGAATACATAATAATTCAAATGTGATGATCAATATTAATTATAATCTTTGATTAAAATTTTAACTGATTTAGTCTATTTTACTACTAAATGTACTAATACATATGTATTTTGCTGTTTTGATCACTGGTGGTTGAGCATTTGAGTGTGAATGTGTGCAAAATTGAAAAGCCAAAGTTATCCGCTATGCATCTAGGCATTTTGGGGTAGGGACGAGTTTGCCCATGTTCAACATGGTGAGGTAGATTCCATCATTTGCCTCTTCGGATTTGTTCAAGCCATACTGGCAGTTATTAGAGCACCTGAGTAGAAAGCTTGATTGCTTTAATTATGCCATTAGAAGCCACACAAAATTGGGGAATGTTTTATGTGGCTACAACAAATTATTTCAAGATTAATTTGACGATCCATAATAGAAAATGGAGCATTAATTTGTCAAATTATTTAGCTTCAGGCTCTTAAGCTTTACAGGAATAAAGCTAGTATTCGACAGTACCTATTTTTTGTGTGAGAAAATAGGGAGGGGTGGGTAGGAGGCAACTGTATGCCAAAAAAAATGGTGGGTTAGTGTATCATGTATTGCTAGTCTATCTTCTTGCAGTGTTTATCTTTGTATATTCTGGCAATTTAATAAGTTTTATATTTATTATTTTTTTATTAAAAATATATAATCATGAATTGTGAACTCAATCAAGATTAGGCACAGTTTAAAATGATACTTTATATGATGACCAAACTTTTTAACCAGTGGCAGAAGGGAAGAGGGAAAGCAGTCTACTAGAAGCATGTGGAGCAAAGCAACCCTTTTCTTCTCTTAGATGTGTAGAACCACTTTGCAATGTCATTGACATTTCAACACTCTGTTCCATGTATCTGCACCAATGCTTAAGGACACGCTCTGGACTAGATGTCTATTCAGGACCTGGTGAAACATTATATTGCCCATGTTTTGTGTAAAAGTAATATATAATTACAGTACTACTAATTAAAATTAGGAATTTGAATGCAGATATTAAAACTTCACTAGTAAAATGAAAATGATACACTAAGACAAACATTTTATAAGCACATATACTTAATTAAAGTGATCAAAATCACTCTCAATTAAAATAAATAATAATTATAATAAAGATTAATGCATTTAGCAATAATAAATCTGCCACAGTAACTATGGTCCAATGCATGATGGAGTAATACTGAAGGAAATTCCAGAAAATAAAGAGAAATCGAGAGTCAACCTGATACAGAGAGTTGGGGTTCAGGAAGGAGCAGCAGAGGGATGAGGTTTGCTGCTATTTCAGGTGGTGCATTATCCCACTGGCCAAATACTTCAATCTTCTCTCAGAGTGTAAATTAAACACATTAAAATGAGGTGGATGTAGAGGCAATAATCTGCCTAAGGAGTGTAAGGCTTCTTTCAAAGAGTCGAATCTTTCATTAAATACTAAGTGCTACACAAGCGAAGTGTGCAGTTCTCTGGGAAGCCATATCAGATGTGGGATAGAGTGAAGAACAAAGAGCTGGTGGTCTAGCCCACCCCTAGTTGATGCCAAGTCGGCCAAAAAATCCTTTTGTGAAGAAACCCAGTGAAGGCAATTAGGCAACACTGGAATGTAATCAAAGTGATGAAGATCAGTTACCAATGAATAAGCACAGTAATGTGTTTGAGAGTGGTTTAGGATTATAATCAGTTTAAGACAGTGCTTTATGAACATCCAGAATATTAGCCATTGTTTATCAGAGCCATATCAGTCCCACACAAAAGAGCAAAAGTGAAAGCTTGATGAGTTGGTGCAAGAAAATTCCCTAGAACCAACACAAAAACCAAACGAGAATAATATATATCAATTTGAAGCAGACAGTGGCTCCAGCATCAAAACCGTATATGTAATATACTCACACATGTATGAAATTACAAAATGTGGGGATCTTTATTAGTAGATAGTTATTAGTTTACTTTAACTATTTTTTCAATTATCCTACTAATTAATTAATTATTCACTTTTAATTCACCCTAATTATTTGCATAGTAAACTTGAGAGTCTTATTAGCAGATCGTCATTGACATTACATCATAAGGTTGATTTTTAAACATTAATCTTAAAATATTAATTATATTATCTGCCTCCGAAAGTGCTGCTTACAGGATCAACAAAAAATACCAAATAAATAGTGAGGAGGAGGGGCAATGTGGTCTGCTTGAGGGCATAATACGAAGACCTTAAATCAGTTGAAGGCATTAAGCAATTAAGGAATCATATTAACTCAACTTGCCAGTTGGTATACACAGTTCATACCCAGGATTTGAGAATCTGTTTGTAGCTTTTGTTAAGATTTTCCTCAAAGATTCTGAAAATGTGTAAATAAGAATAATAACAAGAGAGATGACAATACTCTGCAGTTAGACTAATAGATTGACAGAAACAAATTGCTGAATATATGGCAGACATGCATCATATACCGAAAGATAGAACCCAATCATTGACAGGTGGTCAAGCAGAGACAGTAAAGCACACCATTAAAAAATTCAAAAAAAAATTAATTAAAAAAAGGAAAAAAAGAAAAAGAAAGAGACAAATGCTTACTTGGGGTGAGGACCATTCAAAATAATGTAGTTTTCTACTAGTTCTGGATATTTTTCTGCCACTCTCCTATTAAAAGAAAAAGAAATAAATTAAAACAACAAAAACAACATGAGCCAACTTTCAGTGTTGTAATTATATCAAGTTAAAGAAGCATACCGCATCAATGAAGTGCTGTATGGCATTTTTTAAACTAAGCTGATTCACTTAATTTCAAAATAATAATAATTTCATATCTGACAAACACCACATAAACATCTAATCTTGTACCCAACAGTGGCTTTACAACACGTTGCAGATATACATTGCCTCTATGTTTGTTAACACTGGGGTCAGGTGAAGAAGAACATTTAATTACTCCAACAGAAGCTTCACTACACTAGCATAAATTTAAGATAATATTATGAACAATAAAAGCTGATCCATTTTATAATAGGAAATTGAAAAAATACACCAAAAGAACATGCTGTATTTCTAGTTGGGGTAATCTCATCAATAATGATTTCCGTGGTTGGAATTTGCTACAAAAAAAAATGTTACTAATATTTTGTTTGTAGCTTTTGTAAAGATTTCCTTGAAGATTCTGAAAATTTTTTTGACAAAAGTATAGCTAAGGTCAAGTAGCAGTCAGTTGCAATAGTTAATTGTGGGATTAAAACAGAGTGTAAGAAGTGTATCACACAATAGTGCAGGGCAAGGCAGAGCAGTGATTAATTCTATACTCTACTTGTACTATAAGTTTCCTTTCGTGGTTTTTCACCACCAAATAATTTTTTGTTTTTGATTTTTTTTTGTGTTTCCTCACGAAGTAGGAAAAGTGATTTGTAAGCATAAGTTTCATAGCAGCAAATTTGAGTTCATTACAAACATTATTTGTCAAATACCAACTTGAAGGATAGACAAGTTAAATAGCTTTTGAATTTATACCTGTAGCCAAGCTTTTTACCACCATGATCTATAAATAGTATCTACAGTATTAAAAATATAGTACTCCTAACTGTTGATAAATCCATTAAGAAATAAGGCTATGCCTACAAACAAACCAAATAGGTTTGTAAGTGGAATATTTCATTATTTGCAACTGCTATAAAGTGAACTCTCATTGTTACATCGTGAGAGGAAGACAAGTTATTACATTTGGATATTCTTACCATCCAACTAATGCCCCCCAGCCATGCACAACAAGAGTGCACTTGGAGTAACCAAGTTCCTTGATCAGCATGACAGTATCCTTAGTCAGCAGATCTGTGGAGTAGTCTGTCTTCTTGGGCGGCTTCTCTGTGTCGGCATACCCTCGCATATCGATGGCAACCACACGAAAGTCATTGCTGAATTCCCGGAGTTGGTTTCGCCAAGCAAACCAGAACTATGATATTACAAGAACACAATATGAAAGAAATTGATGTATCAATAACAGAAGAACAAAGTTGGAGAAGAGGAGGGAAAGAGGAGGGTTAGAGAGATGAACTGAGAGGAATAAGGGAGTCATACCCTGTACTTGAATTAACATTTTTAAGAAGAAGTGAACAAAGAACAGTTCTTTTGAGCACACAAAATTATTATATTCTAGAAAAAAATACAATGAATTATTTTATCTTGTGTGTTTCTATAGCATTATCCAATAGCATGCTAATAATTAGCTAATTGTTTGTGTAATTAAAAAAAAGAAGAAAAAAGTAACCATCCTCCATCAGCTGTATCAAAAGTTTGAAGCTAAATGAAATACCAAAGTGATTCACGATAATTGGTCCCTCTTCACATATCAGAGTAAGTTAATACTTAATAATTTCAATATTCTTAAATACACAATCTATACATAATATAGCAGCTGCTTGACATTGAACATTGAACAGAAGAGGATGCACTTATTAGGTTGCAATGCACTGAGACGGAGCAATTTCTTGTAATTCCAAAGTTTACATTTTGTATTTTTAACATCATATTCGGGACAATATTCCACTTGCCTAATTTTAGCCAATTGAATTGCTCACCTCTGGAAATCCATGAAGTAGCAGCATGAGAGGCTTGGAACGGCTTCCCTTCACCACATAGTGGAACTTAATGCCATTGGCAGTTACATACTCATGGGAGCCCAGAGAGGGGTCCATCAGACAAGGGGGCGGGACTACAGAGAGGAGGGGAAAGTGGAGGAGATGAGGGGAAGGGAAGATAAAGTGGAAGATGGAGCAGGCAGGCAGGGATAAGTGGGTGATATAAACAAGAATGAATATATAAAAAAAAAAAAAAAAAAAAAAAACAAAAAAAAAAATCATCACAAGAGAAGTGAATGTTTAAAAGCAGATGAAAACAACACAGATAATTTTTACAATATTTTAAAGTCAAAATAAAGCCAGCATTGCTGAGTGTGAAAATACTGCTATCCCAGTAATGGCTAGATTATTTGAATCTGATAAATGGTACCAAAAAAACAAAACAACACATAATGTCAGACTATTACTGGTTATTGTTGGTTTAAAAAAAAAAAGCTTATAGTTATGGTAACAACAACAAAAAATGACCAAGGAGGGTAAGTACACCTCTTACTAAGTGACCTTGAAGGGTGCTAGCATATTCCTCCATTGAAATTGCTGTTAGGAGAGAGAGAGCATTTGCACAAGTCATGTATAGGGATAGAGTGACAATACTAATATTAATTCTGATAATGAATTTCATATTAGCTAACCTATTTTGGTAAACTTTAGTGATAACAATTCATTTAGTAATAATTTGTTTACAATTCATGACCATTTCAGTGGCTACAAGAATAGATTGAGTGGTCAGACTAAAATAGTTAAAAAAAATAATAGAGAATGGGAAGGAATTGGCATTATGGAGGAGCTTGCAGAACTATAAAAATGTACACACTTGTACATTTAACTGCACAGCAATATCCAATAGCATGTTAATAATTAGCTATAGTTGTTGATATAAAGCATAAGCTTTAATCCCACCTTTAAAAAAAGTTAAATAAAAAATAGCTATTACACACATTCTTCTTGGAATACCCAAATCTAATTTGAGATTTTTTATGCTTTAATTGTCTTTAACAAGTAAGAAACACATAAAAGTGTTGTTTGAGAGAAATAAAAAACAGGCTTCGAAACCTTAGGAAATCCTCACGTGTTTAATATCATTTCATTATATGCATGTGTGCTTGATTGGCCCATGCTCAGGGCCCACACATGATATCAACCTACAGCATATTCATAGCCACTCAATGTAGATGGAAATGTGTAATAGTGAAATTTAAGAGAAGATTTCACAACATAAAGGCATGATCACATAGATTGGTGCCATCCATATTACAAAAAAAATTATTCCTAGAGCAACTACAAGTCTGTAGTGTCAAATGATTAGAACATGAGCTACCAAGTGGAATTTTTGAAAACTAGCTACAAGGTCATCCATCAACTCAAACAGAACTTAAGCCTGTTGATCTAATGACTTAATAATCCTCTTTGCCAAGGTTTCAGTACTCTTTCAACCTTTTAATACAAGGTGTTAGAAAGATTCATACCATTATCCAATTTAGTAAAATGTCTTTTGTTTCACAATTGTCTTAGTTTTATATTCTTAGATATTCAAAGAAATGCCAGTTGAGAGGCAGTGGTTGCTAGCTACACATGTGAGGTCAGTTCTCATCAAAATTAAAATAGCAGCAACAAAAAAAATACAATAACTCAGACATGATAAAAGAATATTAATATTTGTTAAAATTTTATATCTCTTAGCAATCAAAATGATCAACATTGGTACTTTCGAGGGCCCAGACTACAATTACTTTTAAGTTTCTTAAAATCAATACTCTAACACTACAATTTAAAACAACACAACATTGAATTTCAATCAATTTCAAATCCACCATTTTAGCATTCCTCAGTTTGGTATTGTAAATCTATAGCTGTACATATATTCCAAGGGGTATGTAGTA